>CAVVPC010000049.1:0-70646 GCA_963750005.1 uncultured Chloroflexia bacterium | reverse complement strand
TCGGCCCTTCCTTCGATTGCCTAGCCGGTTGGAGGACCCTACCATCTGCGGCAGAAAGCGGAGGCAGTTCCCGTGGCCCGTGAGCAGCGCAAACTGGCGGCTATTCTAGCCGCCGACGTTGTCGGCTACTCCCGCCTGATGGGGCGCGACGAGAGCGGCACGTTTACGCGCCTGCGCGAACACCGCAAGGAGCGCCTGGAGACTGCAGCGGTATGAGGTTGTGGGCTATCCGTTACGATTGCCGTTTTGCTTGCCTTCGCTGGCAACGTCTCGCCCAAGATTGATTTCCCTAGATCGCAATGGAATGGTGTCCCGCCGGCCGAGTTGGGGTGGTCGCCGGCACTGCTCGCGGAAGTGCAGGAATTGTAACTAGACTTCACTTGACCGCAGTCATGGTGATCCACCACCGTACCGTGATCGCGCAGTGGGGCGACACGACGAACGAGACCGACGGCCAATTCGGCAGGATTCGTCGTCACGCTCTAGCCGGAGCGCGATCTGTGGACGCAGAGGAGAACACCCGATGAAGACCGCCGATATTGACTACCGCGACGGCGCCCTGACCTGCCGCGGCTTTTCTTGCCTATGACGAGACGAAGACCGGGCGCAGTCCCGGCGTACTGGTCGTGCACGAGGCTTTCGGCCTCGGCAAGCATGCCGATGGACCGGGCAAAGATGCTGGTCGAACTTGGCTATGATGTTGGCAATCGACAGCACGAACAGGCCTGAAAGTGCAAAGATCAACCCCAGGTCTCCACGAATGGGCACTTTGAACCACAGGTGCCCGATGACCAGGATTTCAAACGTATCGACGAACGCCAGGATGGCATAGGGCAGTATTTTGCCCACCACCAATTCCCAGGAGCGGATGGGGGTGACGATCAATTGTTCAATGGTGCCGCGTTCCGCTCACGGACGATGGACGAGGCGGTCAGCAATGCTGTAATGAAATACAGGATCATGCCGATCACGCCGGGCACATTGAAGTAGGCGGCGATCAGATCCGGGTTGTACCAGACCTGTGTACGCACATCGAGCGGCGGCGTAAAGGAGGAGGCCCGCCCGGTCAGTGCAGCCTGTTCCTCCAGCACCTTCGTGGCATAGGACTGTCCGATCAGCTTTGCCGTGGAGAGCGCCGTCCCGCCCACAGTCGCATCGGACCCATCCAGCACCAGCGACACCTGTGCATTGCCTTCCAGCAGACGGGTATCGTAATCAGGCGGGATGATCAACGCGGCACGGATCTTTCCCGCTCGATCAGGTCGGTATATTCCTGGGCGGAGTAAACAGGATAATCAATGCTGAAGTAATCAGCAGCCCGGAAGGCATCCAGCAAGGCCCGTGACTGTGGCGACTGGCTCTGATCCCAGACGGCCAGCGAGATATTCCTGACATCTGTTGTCGCCGCATACCCCAGCAGGAACAGCTGCATGATCGGCATGAGGATGATCAATACCAACGTGCGTGGATCGCGAAAGATCTGGATGAATTCCTTACGGATAATGGAGATTAAACGTGAGTTCATGCCGGCTCCTTTAAAATTCCGTGCAGGAAAATATCCACATAGGCATCGGTTGCATTCTTTGGCATCAGTTTACTGGATGACTGAATTGGAGATGATCATTTCAGTAACAAAGTAGGAAATGACCATCCCAAAGAAAGACCGCATCAGGATGGCAGGATTGCTGACACGCAGATCCTTCCTGGTTTTGACAACCTTTTCAAAAACGGGCAATACCTTTGGCCCGATCTCACGCAGCATCACCGCACCATGTTTGCCCTTGAATTCGACCAGCTCAATGAACATCAGGTTGATAAATTCCGGTTGCTTGCCCAGCTCTTGATCACGATCCGAAACGCATTCCCAAAGAACTCCTCCCCTGTTTCACCTTCAACCGCAAGGATCAGGGGCAGGATCTTCTTATACGGATGCTGGTCGATGATGATGGCTTCGAAGATCTCCTCCTTGCTTGAAAAGTGGTTATAGATGCCTCCCAGTGCCAGACCCTGCATGCTCCGCAATCTGCCGCATGGATGTGGCATGGTAGCCCTGTTCCAGAAATAACTGGATTGCCGCATCTTCTATCGCGAGGCGGGTGGCTTCACCTTTTTTGATAGTTTCTTTGCCTGACATAGTATCTCCAAAAAATGAACGAACGTTCGTTTTTATTTTATCCAGATTTGGCAGGCTGTCAAGGACAAACGGAAATGACTTTTGTCCTCAATAATCGGTTTTGCTGCAATGGTAAAATCTTTGCCATGCTCCCCCTTACCCAAGTCGAACAATTCACGCGCAAACATTTACGGCATAATATTACTGTCAACATGATCGATGGCGGCTTCTTCGGCTTCGCCATCGGCTTTGCATCCTTTAGCACCATCCTGCCTCTCTTCGTCGCCTCCATGACAAACTCGGCTACACTGATCGGACTGGTACCGGCCATCCACGGGGCAGGCTGGCTCCTGCCACAGCTGTTTACTGCCAACCGCACTGCCCAGCTGCGCCGCTATAAACGAACAGTGCTACGAAACACCATCCATGAACGCCTTCCGTTTTTGGGTTTTGCCCTGGTAGCCTTTCTGCTCCCCACGATTGGAGCCGAAGCAGGGCTGATCCTTACCTTTATGTTTCTGATCTGGCAGGGACTGGGCGGAGGCTTTACCGCCAACCCGTGGACCAGCATGATCTCCAAGATCTTTCCTGCCGAGTCGCGCGGAACATTTTTTGGCACGCAGGCGGCGATCGCGAACCTCTTTATCAGCGCCGCGGCTGTGGGTGCAGGCTACCTTCTGAGCCTGTACGCTTCGCCACTCGATTTCATGTATTGTTTTCTAATTGCCTGCGTGTTCTTTACCATTTCATGGTTCGCGCTGGCCCTCACCCGCGAACCGGCCGATTACGAAAAAGTCGTGGAGGAAAATCCACCTCCCTTCTGGCATGGCGCGGGCCGGATCCTGAAGCGGGATAAAAACTTCGATTGGTTCCTCACCTCTCGCATGCTTTCCCAATTTGCGACCATGGGATTTGCCTTCTATATCGTGTATGGGTTGCGGCGCTACCACATGGATACCTTGACAGCCGGCTTTCTCACGGCAACGTTGACCATTTCCCAGACTGTGGCAAATGCAGGCATGGGCTGGATGGGAGACCGGGTCGGTCATCGCTGGATGTTGATTCTCGGCGCGGCAGCTGCGACTCTCAGCTCGCTGCTGGCCTGGTTCGCCCCGTCGCTGGCCTGGTTCTATCCAGTCTTTGTCCTCACAGGCTTCGCCAATGTCTCCATCTGGACGAACGGCATGACCATGACCGTCGATTTCAGCGATGACAAGGAACGTCCCTTCTACATTGGTCTCGCCCAAACCCTCACCGCGCCCGCCACGATCCTTGCTCCCCTCATCGGCGGCTGGATCGCGGATACCTATGGCTTTACGATTACTTTTGCGTTTTCCACCATCCTGTCCATCGTGATGATGTCCATCCTGGTTTTTCTGGTAAAAGAACCCCGCAAGGTAAGATGGAGCACTGCTCCCATAAAGGAGATCTCATGACCCTCATTCAGGAAAAAGCCAATCAGGCCATTCAGATCCTCCAGGAACAACAAACCGACATGTGGCTCACTTTTGTGCGTGAGACGAGTGGCGTGCGCGACCCCGCTCTCGACCTGCTGATCGGTCCCAACGATCTGACCTGGCAATCGGCATTGATCCTCACCCGTAAAGGCGAAAAGATCGCCATCATCGGCAACCTGGAAAAGGATGCCCTGGCACGCCTGGGCGTTTTCGATGAAATCCTCGGCTATGACAAATCGATCCGTGAGCTGCTCCGCGGAGACGATCACCCGCCTCAACCCGGACCGGATCGCGGTCAACACATCGAGGAACAACGTCCACGCTGATGGATTGACTCATGCCATGCACGAGATGCTGCGCGAATATCTGGCAGATACTCCCTACCAGGATCGGCTCGTCAGCGCGGAAGCCGTCATCTCCGCGCTGCGCGGACGGAAGACTCCGGCCGAACAGGCACGCATCCGCAAGGCAGTAGAGATCACAGATGAGATTTTCAGGCAGACGTTCGATTTCATCAAAGTTGGCATGACCGAGATCGAAATCGGTGAATACATGCAAAGGCTGGCCCAGGAGCGTGGTGTCGGTCTGGCATGGCCCGCCGAGAACTGCCCGGCCGTCAACAGCGGACCCAACTCGCCGGTTGGGCATAATGGTCCGACAGACATCAAAGTTGAGCGCGGGCATCTTCTCCATTTTGATTTTGGCGTGCGATATGAGGAATATTGTTCCGATATCCAACGCGTGGCCTATGTCCTCCGTGAGGGAGAAACAGAAGCCACCGCTCGAAGTTCAGCGCGGGTTTCTCACCATTCGTACCGCCATCGAAAAATCCCGCCAGGCGATGAAAGCCGGCGTGACCGGCAATTCCATTGATGTGATCGCCCGTGAAATTGTCATCGATGCCGGTTATCCCGATTATCCCTATGCGCTCGGCCACCAGCTCGGACGCGTCGCCCACGACGGCGGCGCGCTGCTCGGTCCACTGTGGGAGAAATATGGCGATTCGCCGAATCAAAAGCTTGAGTGGGACAGGTCTACACCATCGAGCCAGGCCTGGCTGTTGCCGATTATGGTTATCTTGGTTTGGAGGAAGATGTACTGATCACCGAGAACGGAGCAGAATATTTCACAAAGCCGCAAACGGAAATTGTGCTATTTGAAGGGATAAAGTGGATAAGGATAGACAAAAGGACACAGTCAAACAGCTGTGTCCTCTTTTGATTCCATCTGAACCGCTCAGGATATTCTGTAAACGATAATCAAATCTTTCGCTTGTAATGGAAGGCAGAATATCCCAAAATATATAGCGCTTCTTCCCATTCCCCTATGTATTCCATCACTGGCTTGATAAGTATGCGGTGCTTATACTTAAAATTGTGAAATAATTCACTACCATTTGCCTCATAATGATATTGAACTTTTTGTATGGATGGGAAATTCAGAGTTTATGTCGAGTTTAGTAGATTATGCGGCACACCGTAAAAAGGACCAAGAATGACTCAGGAAGATCCCAGAATTTTGGAACTCCGCCGCGTGCGGGCGAAAGCGCTCGAGGGCGGCGGAGAAGAACGCATTAAGAAACAGAAGGCCAAAGGCAAGCTGACCGCACGCGAACGTGTGAAGCTGCTGCTCGATAAAGGCACATTCAATGAGATCGAGCCATTCATCACCCACCAGGGCGATGAGATGAACCTGCTCAAGGAAAAGTATTACGGTGACGGTGTGATCACAGGCTACGGCCAGATCAACGGGCGGACCGTCTATCTCTATTCGCAGGATTTTACAATCTACGGCGGCACACTCAGTGAAATGCAATCCCACAAGATCTGCCGCGTCATGGACCTGGCTGTCCGCAATGGCGTGCCATTCATTTCGCTGATCGACTCAGGTGGGGCGCGCATCCAGGAAGGTGTCCGTTCGATGGGCGGCTATGCCGAGATCTTCCGGCGCAACGCCCAATACTCGGGCGTGATCCCACAGATCGCGGTCATGCTCGGACCGTGCGCCGGCGGCGCCGCCTACTCCCCTGCCCTGCAGGACCTGGTCATCATGGTGGAGAAGTCCTCCTTCATGTTCCTGACCGGACCCGAAGTGATCCGGGCGGTAACCGGGGAGGTGATCGACGCGGAAGCACTCGGCGGCGCAGATGTGCACATGTCCATCAGCGGTGTGGCGCATATCAGCGTAAAGGATGAATACCAGGCTCTCGAAACCGTGCGGAATTACCTCTCGTACCTGCCGTCAAACAACGTTGAAAATCCGCCCTATGAGGCACCAAAAGATGATCCTCTCCGGATGGATGAAACCTTGAACAGCATTGTGCCGCTCGATCCGTCTGAGCCGTACATCATGCACCAGGTCATCGAGCAAATCGTTGACAAGGGTACATTCTTCGAGTTTCAGCCCAGTTGGGCACGCAACGCAATCATCGGGTTTGCCCGCATCGGCGGACACAGTGTGGGAATTGTGGCCCAGGAACCCGCCATCATGGCCGGCGTGATCGACATCGATGCGGCCGACAAGATGACCCGCTTCGTGCGCATGTGTGACTGTTTCAATATCCCGCTGGTCACGTTTGTGGATTCGCCCGGCTTTCTGCCCGGTATTGCCCAGGAGCATGGCGGCATCATCCGCCATGGGGCCAAACTGTTATACGCGTATTCGGAGGCGACCGTTCCGAAGATCTGCATCATCACCCGCAAGGCTTACGGCGGCGCCTACGTTGTCATGTCCAGCAAATATCTTGGCACGGACGTCACCTACGCCTGGCCTTCGGCGGAGATCGCCGTCCTGGGCGCAGAGGGCGCGGCGAACATCCTCTTCAAGAAGCAGATTGACAGTGCGGAAAATCCCGCCGTGGAACGGAAGAAACTGGCAGATGAATATCGCGAGAAGTTCAATAATCCCTATTACGCAGCCGGCACCGGCTACGTGGATGACATTATCGAGCCGCGCGAATCGCGCCCGAAGATCATCGCCGCCCTTTCGGCGCTGCGCGACAAGTACACGCCCGCTCCCCGCGCAAGCATGGGAATATCCCGGTGTAGGGGATGTAACATGGACAGCAGGTAATGATTTTGACGTTTTGCCTGCTGTAAAGTGGAAACCACATGAACAATTTAACCCTCGCACTTCAAATCACTGCCCTCGGCATGGGACTTGTCTTTGCTGCCCTCATTTTGATTTGGGGGATGATGGCCCTGCTCACACACGTCACAGCCGAAAAGGAAGCCCCTGCAAGCGAAACTGTTGCAGCTGCCGCCCTGGAAAATGATGAAAAAGCCCAGGCTGCAGCCATTGGTGTGGCCATGGCCATGGCGGAACACCAGCTCTCACAGGCACATCCATTACCTGAACCACCAACCGCGCTTGTCTCCGCCTGGCAGCTGGGAATGCGCTCGAGGCAGCTTTCGCAAAAGGGAACACCGGTCGTTCGAAATCCGCGCAGGATAGGATAGGTCATGAAATACAAAGTCAAAATCTCAGAGAGATCATACGAAGTCGAAATTGAAGATATCCACGCCCGACCCATTATTGCCTATGTGGATGGTCAAAAGTTTGAAGTTCACCCTGAAAACGGAAGCAAGCCGGAGGCACGGGAGGAAGCGAGCGAATTCCAAACCGGTTGTTGCCGCCGCACAACCTGCGGTCCAAACAGGAAGCAGCAATGAATTGACCGCACCGCTTCCGGGAACGATCATTGAGACCTTTGTCAAGGCTGGCGATGAAATCGAAGCGGGTAAGGTTGTGCTGGTCATCGAGGCCATGAAGATGAAGAACAGCATCCGCACGACGCGCGGCGGCAAAGTGAAGGAAGTCCTTGTCAGCCCGGGACAGACAGTGGCCCATAAACAGGCGCTGGTGAGATTCGAATGAACATTGCCGAGCTGCTCCCTGGATTATCAAAAGGGTTAGCGAACCTTACCTGGGGGAACGTAGTCATGATCACCGCCGCGCTGGTGTTGATTTACCTGGCCGTGTTCAAGGAGATCGAGCCGGTCTTATTGCTGCCGATCGGTTTTGGCTGTCTGCTTGCCAACATCCCCCTGGGACGGATGACCGCCGCGGAAGGCATGATGGGCGTCCTCTATGATGCAGGCATCAGGACGGAATTATTCCCTCTGTTGATCTTCGTCGGGGTGGGTGCGATGATCGATTTCAGCCCGCTGCTCGCCCAGCCCAAGATGGCATTGCTCGGCGCGGCGGGTCAATTCGGGATCTTCGGCACGCTGATCCTGGCGATCCTGATCGGCTTCCCCTTGAACCAGGCCGCCTCGATCGGGATCATCGGCGCGATCGACGGGCCCACATCCATATTTGTTGCCACAAAGCTGGCGCCCGAATTGCTGGCGCCCATCGCCGTGGCTGCCTATTCCTACATGAGCCTGATCCCAATTATCCAGCCTCCGCTGATGAAGCTTCTGACGACCAAAAAGGAACGCCTGATCCGCATGGAGTACGCTCCTAGGCCGGTTTCACAAAAGGCGCTGCTCTTTTTCCCATCCTGCTTACACTGGTTGTGGGTCTGCTGGTCCCCGAAGCGACACCGCTGATCTCCATGCTCATGCTCGGAAATTTGCTCAAAGTCTCGGGCGTGGTGGACCGGCTGAGCAAATCTGCGCAGAACGAGATCATCAACATTGCGACCCTTTTCCTTGGCCTGGCAATCGGCGCAACCATGGAGGCGGGAGGTTTCCTGAGCAGTGCCACACTAAAAATTATGGGGCTTGGACTGCTCGCCTTTGCCCTCGATACAGTGGCGGGCTTGTTGTTTGGAAAATTGATGGCGGTCCTCAGCGGATACAAGATCAACCCGTTGATCGGCGCCTCCGGCATTTCCGCATTCCCTATGGCAGGACGTCTGGCAGCCAGGTGGCGAACGATGAAGACCCGGATAACTACATCCTCATGCACGCCATGGGCGCAAATACTGCCGGCCAGTTGGGAAGCGTCATCGCGGGCGGGATTCTGCTGGCAATCGTTTTAAACCTGGTCTAAACCCTAATTACAGCCACTCTCCACCCAGGCGGAGCAAGCCTGGATTACAATATACATATGAGCATCCGCCCCTTCACGCTTCCTCAGGATATCGACCTGATGAACTCCCTCGTCGTGCAGGGGTTTCAATATCCCGAAAATCCTGACTGGAGTGTACAGGAGGATGAAATCCAGGGGATGGTGGATCGGATCAATGGCGCCAAGCGGTTGTGGCCCATCTTGCGCGTCCTGCGTATCTTCGTGCCCTTATTCCGTGATATTCTGTGTGGGTTTATCGATGAGGAGGAGGGCCAGCCTGCCGGTTTGATCAACTATATGCGCCAGCACAATGCGCCTGAATGGTACATTGCCAATGTCACAGTGCTGCCGGCCTATCGACGACGCGGGATTGCCCGCAAGCTGGTGCAGGCAACGTTGGACGAGCTTCGCAACCGGAAAGCCATGGTTGCCTTCCTGGATGTGGTTGTCGGGAATGATCCTGCCTTTAATTTATACAAGGAAATGGGATTCGAAGAATTTACGCAATCCTCTGAATATCAACTTCGCAAGGAGAGCGTTATCCTCCCAGAGCAGCTTCCCGCCAGGCTACCAGCTCAAACCTTTAAGCTCCTTCGATTGGAAAACCCGGTTTGCTTTTGCGCAACGCGTGACCCCGGACCATATCACACGCTATGAACCCGTGACAGAAGCACGCTTCCGGGTTCCCTGGATCTTGCCGCTTTTTGGAGGGTTGTTCGAGTCGGCGGGAGGCTCTCGTAACGAGCGGTTTGCAATTTATGATGCCGGCGGGAAAGTCGTTGCCATTGGCCAATATTCCTACCGCACGCGCGAGGGCGGCACGAACTTTACAAACGTGAGCATCGATCCTGATCACCCGCAGCTGGCAGGATTCATCCTGCACCATGTATTCTCTGAAATTCAAAAGGCCAGCCCGGGGCATCGCATTGAAATCAGTTTTGAGGATTGGGAATCGGCCCTGGTCCACTGTGCGGAAGAAATGGGCTGTGAAAAAAGGTTTGGCGCGCACCGGATGGGACTGCGCTTCCGAACTCACGACATCACTGTGAAATAATTCTCCTCCACGCCCTGCCACGTTTCCTCGTTTAATTTCATATACTTCGTCAACAAGGGATGAACCCGGTTCATCTCCTCGTATACACGCTGGGCAACGCGCCGGATGGAAAAATGGGCATTGGATGCCGAGCGCAGCTGGCAAAATGCAAATGCTTCACGCAAGTTGAACTCCGCCAGGACGCGGCGGTTGAATCCATTGGGGACAACATACTGGGCGATATTTGGGCTGACAGCATACAGCTTCTCAAACATCCGCCCGGCAGATTGCATCGCCGCCTCGTATCGGGATCCGAAGCCAGCCTCCGTGACAAGGCGCGGGGTCGCATACCCAAGCCGGGTGGTCAGGCGCTGCGGGGTCTGGCTCATCATGCGGTGGCGCTTGAACTCGGCGTATGCCCCCTGGTCCATTACCAGATCGAATACATAGGTCGAATACTCCAGCTCACGCAGAGGTACGTCATACCTGCCCAGGCGTCCCAGCAGGGACTCAGCCAGTTTTGCCCGTTCTGATTCTTGCAGGGCTTTGACATATCCCAGCGCCTCGGCGTAACTCATCTCCCCAAAGCGGAACAGGGCTGCCGCCAGGACTTTCTCCTCACCTTCCTGATCATAAGAGATCAGGGTGCACCAGTCCTCCTCGATCACATCCCCTTCACCAAGTGGGAGATGGAGGCGGCGTCAGTGAAAACTCACTGACCGTTTCAACCAAATACGGGACGGCGTCTGCATATTTGACGAGGGTCGGCGTCTCAGCCTTTGCCACCTCCTTTACCTGCTCGCCGATCGCGCGAACTTCCATTAATTCATGCGAGAGCATCTTGCGGATCATGCTCTCGAGGACACGGGCGTTGGCAGTCATGCCCACATTTGCCAGCGAGGCAGCGGGCAGCAGGAAGCGGCACACATCCACGTACTTCGAGCGGATGCGGCGGTCCCAGGCCTCGTCCTTTTCATTTTCGCGGCGCGGGGAATGCTCCAGGACAAGATTCCGCACGGGCTCCAGCGACTCCGCATAGGTCCGGAACAGGAGGCGGATGGTGTCCACGTACTCGTCCAGGAGCGGGTGGCTTTCCAGCTCCCGAGGGATGAAAAAGTCATCCGAACTCCACTTCTGATAGCGGGTGGACTTCTCGGTATACGAGGCAAGCCGGTTGCCTTCAATGCTCTCGATCGCAAGCCGGGACACATTCTCAAAGGCAATATGCAGCACCGCATGCTCCGCTACAGAGGCGTGACCGTATCCCACCACCCACTTCTCGTGGAATTTTGCGGATTGTTCATCGCTTAATTCCGCAGCAATGGCGCGGAAGGATTCGGGCGAGCGGGATGTTTTTGCAAATGCAACCGCGATGGTTTCCGGGCTAAGGGCACGAGGCGAAAGCAGATAGATGTCACGTTCAGGCATGGGGTTCTCCTCTACCCTTGTGAAGGCACACAGCGATTAGGCAGCCTTTATAAGGGTATTCTGTGAGAAAGTCTGGCAGATTATACCCTTCACGGGCATTATATAAAACAATAGCGGCTTTTCAGCCGCTGCGTAAAATTTTTCTCGTATCTTCAATGTCCTTCCAAATTTGTTCCAGCAGGGCATCCACCGAATTAAATCGCAGCTCATCCCGCAGGCGGGCGACAAACTCGAGGCGTACATCCTCGCCATAGATCTCGCGCTTGAAATCGAGCAGGTGAGCTTCCACATTGGCAGTTCGCTTGTCAGGGGTAAAGGTGGGGTTGAATCCGATATTGACCGCCGCGCAATATTTTTGGTCATTCAAATATGCCCAGCAGGCATAGATCCCGTTGGCGGGGATCAGCTTATCGGGGGAGTATGCAATATTCGCGGTGGGCACATCGATCGTCCTGCCGCGTTTGTCTCCGTCCACCACCGGCCCATGCAGGGAATAGGGATGCCCCATCAAGCGCGCCGCCTCCCCGACATTTCCGGTCGCGATCAGCTTGCGGATCTCTGTGGACGAGATCACGCCGCTTTCGTCGCTCAGGGCGGATACCACCTCGACAGTGTATCCAAGCTCCAGGCCAATTTCCCTCAAGCGGGCAGCATTGCCTTCGCGGTTCTTCCCGACGGTTAAGTCATATCCCAGCACCAGATGGCTTATACCCAGGTGCTGTTTCACCAGTCGCATGAAATCGATCGCCGTGGTGCCTGCGACAGCCTGGTCAAAGGGATGGGTGACCACGATGTCCACACCCATGGAAGCCAGTAATTCGGCGCGTTCGTCAGGCAGGGTCAGCAATTTGATCTCCCCACGTCCAAAGATCCTGGCAGGATGCGGATCGAATGTTAAAACAACGGCAGGCACCTCATTTTCATGAGCGCCCGCCGTCATTCTATGGATTATCTGCTGGTGACCACGGTGCACACCGTCAAACACACCGATGGTCAGCCAGGAATTTTCCAGGTAAAGTTCTTGAAGAGATGAGTAATGTTGCATAGTAGTTGGCACTTTTCCCGACGGGTCGGTGCCGGGAGTCCAGCCATTATAAACGACTGAAGTGGCTACTATGGATGTTATTTTTAGGTTCCATTTCCCTGCCCCGATGGACAGGAATGCAGACATCATTCCGAGGTGAAAAAGACCTTCTTTGGCTGCCAGGCCGGCTTGCCATCTTCACCTTCCATGGCTTCCATCAAAGCGACCAGCTCGCCCTGGGTGCTGACGCCGCGCACGCGGCTCCCAATGGCAACATCCTCCTCAGCCGTTACACGATGTCCGTGGCGAACGCCTTCCACATCGTCGGGGCTAAGTTCGAGTGCTGGCCAGTCACCCAGCGCTTCTGCGGCAGGGATCAGGTATTGGTACCAGTTTCCAGCGTGGAACGCCTCCTGGAGTTTCCGAAGAGGTACGGCATCCCGCAGGGAGAATCGCCCGCTCTTCGTGCGCCGCAGGCCAACCAGGTACGCGCCGCATCCCAGCTTCTCCCCAAGATCGTTTGCCAGCGAACGGACGTATGTGCCGGAAGAACAATGCACATCGATCACGACTTCCGGCGGCGCCCACTCGAGCACTTCGAGGTGATGGACCGTGATCTTGCGCGGTTCAAGCTCCACTTCCTCGCCCTTGCGGGCCATCTCGTACGCCTTGCGTCCCTGAACCTTTACGGCCGAATATGGAGGAGGTGTCTGTTCAATCTCACCTATAAAGGTTTTTAGCACTTCCTCAAACTGCTGCTCGGTCACATTCACGGGCTGGCTGCTTGCCGTGACCTTGCCCTCCGCATCGAATGTATCTGTTCTCCCACCCAGACGAATGATTGCCTGGTATCTTTTATCGGAAGCCGAAACATATTCGCTCAAACGGACGGCAGGGCCCACCAGAATTACCAACACGCCTGAAGCACGCGGATCCAATGTACCTGTATGCCCGGCACGGCGCAGGTTTGTGCCATTACGAATGGCCTGTACTACATCATGTGACGTCATCCCCACCGGCTTATCCACGACCAGCACACCGGAGATGGCGTTTTTTATATCTTGACTATTCACTTCTAGTCCTCCTTATCATTGTCCGTACTAATTATGACACATTTGTCTGAATTTTGGGTTAAAGACCCAGTCCTTCTCGTGTCGCCTTCAACACTAAAGGTTGGACATCATTCAGATCTCCAGGTACGTCGGCGCCTGCCGCTGCGGCATGACCGCCCCCACCGAACTGTTTTGCGATGGGCGAAACGTCAACCCCGTCCTCGAGTGCACGCCACGAAATCTTGACATGATTATCACTCTGTTCAACGAAAATCATACCCACTTTGTTTCCATGAATTGCTGAGATCAAATTAATAAGATCAGCATCGTCATTGCCGCCATATCCTGCACGCTTGCGGTCCTCAAGCGTGAATGTACCCCACACGATCCCATTCTCCTGTTCCAGCCTGGAAAGTCCTGCTCCCCAGTAACGCGCCGCAGGGAAGGACTTGTGCACAAGTGAGCGCATGTACAGGTCGGGCATGTTCGACCCGGTCTCCATTAACATGGCACACAACCGCAAGGCAGATGGGTTGGTATTCGATGTGCGAAAGCCCAGGGTATCGGTAATGATGCCTGTAAGAAGCGCATCCGCGATGGGCTTGGTGATCCGGAGTCCCCAGGCGGGCAGGTGATTTGCAAGGATGGCGGATGTGGCAACCTCCTCAGCCTCGATCAGATTTAGCCTTCCGAAATTCTCGTTGGTCTTATGATGGTCGATGTTAATATCGGGTTGCCCGATATTTTCAAAGGCTTTCCCCACCCGCTTGAAATCTGCACAATCCACTGTAATAAAAGTGTCGTGCTCCCCGCTAGGCTCCTTGACGACAAGTCCACTTCCTTCCAAATGCCTAAAGGAGGCAGGAATACCATCCACCAGGATCATCTTCACGGATTTGCCGCTGTCGATCAAAGCCAGTCCCAGGCCCAGTAATGAGCCTATTGCATCCCCATCCGGCCGGATGTGGGATGCAATCATTATCCTATTCGATCGATCAAGTCGCTCTTTAATTGCCCCAATGATTTCTGCTGTCATTTAGCTAAATTTCCTCTTATTTACCTGTCTGTTTCCGAGAAGATACAGTAGTTTATTTCTTTTTCCGTAATTCCGCAAGTACTCTCTCGATGTGATCTGCATTCTCAGGTGTCATATCCCAGTGGAAACGGAGACGTGGAAAGGTGCGAAGCTCCACGCGCGAGGCGAGGTTCTTCCTGATAAAACCGGAGGCAAATTCCAGCCCGGCAAGAACGTCGGCTGAGCGTGAAACACCCTCCACTGCCGAAACATAGATATCGGCGAAGGCCAGCTCCTTATCTACTTTTACGTCTGTCACGTAAATTTGTTTCAAGCGCGGATCACTGATCTCCCGGATGAGCATTTCCGAGAGTTCCTGGCGGATCCGGTCCGCAATACGCTGTAAACGAGTGCCGGAAGGCATTTTATTTTAACCCTGTAAATTTAAACCTTGCGAAGGTTTCCTCCAAAAGTCCAAACCTTCGCAAGTTGTATTCTTTATTCTGCTTTTTCCACAATATAGCAAACCAGCTGGTCGCCAACCTGGATGTCACTGAAGCTCTTGAAGCCAACACCGCATTCAAAACCCTGCCTGACTTCCCTGACATCATCCTTTTCGTGACGCAGGGATCCCATGTCACCTTCATAGACGATGTCAGTGCCGCGATACAAACGCACCTTGGCATTACGTCGCAGTTCCCCTTCGGTGACCTTGCAACCGGCTACCTTGCCAAACTTGGAAGCAGTAAACACGGCAAGCACCTGAGCACGCCCGATGACCTTATCCTTGGTCTTCGGTTCCAGCATGCCGCTGAGGGCCTTTTCAATATCCTCGGTCATGCGGTAAATGATCTCGTACAGGCGAATATCCACGCCTTCTTTTTCAGCCATACGGCGGGCCGAGACGTCCGCCTGCACGTTGAAACCAATGATAATCGCATTGGAGGCGGCTGCCAACATGACATCGTTCTCACCGATATTGCCGGTTTCGGAATACAACACCTTGATCCCGATCTCGCCTTCGCCCAGTTTGTTCAGCTCGGTCACAACCGGGTCAAGGGAACCCTGCACGTCGGCTTTGACGATCAGGTTGAGTTCCTTGGCCTCACCAGCCTGCACATTGGCAAACAGGTCCTCGAGAGACATCTTTTTGCGCGCCTGGGCCTGGGATTTTGCCGAGTCAACACGGCCGGAGACAATATTCCGTGCTTCCTTCTCGGAATTTACCACTTCGAATACGTCACCTGCAGAAGGAACATCGCTCAAGCCCATCACCGCCACCGGCATGGATGGGCCCGCCTTCTTGACAGGCTTGCCCTTGAAATCGGACAGGGCGCGCAGCTTTCCATAGGATGTTCCCGCCACGACAACACTACCCAACTCAAGAGTCCCATTCTGGACCAGCAGGGTCGCCAGCACACCTTTGGATTTATCCAGCTCCGCTTCGATCACGGTACCGATCACCTTGCCATCCGGATTGGCCTGGATCTGCATGTTGTCGGCAACAAGCAAAATACCTTCGAGAAGATCCTCAATTCCCACTTTCTGCTTGGCAGAGACGGGAATGACCATGGTGTTGCCGCCCCATTCATCCGGGACGAGCTCCTGCTCGGCAAGCTGCTGCTTGACATTCTCAGGGTTCGCATTGGCTTTATCGATCTTATTCATCGCAACGATGATCGGGACTCGCGCCGCTTTTGCATGCGCAATGGCCTCCCGGGTCTGGGGCATCACCCCATCGTCCGCGGCGACCACCAGCACCACGATATCCGCTCCCTGGGCGCCGCGGGCCCGCATCTGGGTGAAGGCGGCATGGCCGGGTGTATCCAGGAAGGTGATCAACCTGCCCTTCTTTTCGACCTGGTAAGCGCCAATGTGCTGGGTAATGCCGCCCGCTTCGCCGGCTGCCACATCCGTCTGGCGGATTACGTCGAGCAGGCTGGTCTTGCCATGGTCCACGTGACCGAGAATGGTTACAACAGGAGGCCGATTCGTCAGCTTTGACTCTTCCTCTCCTGCGATCATCTGCCGCCACAGCGGCACCTCTCCCGTTTCAACTTTTACTTCATCAATCACTTCCGGGACTGCTTCAAAGCCATATTCGCCAACCACAATCGCAGCCGTGTCAAAATCCACAGACTGGTTGATGGTCGCCATCACACCATTTGACATCAATTTTTTGATCAGATCAATGGGGCTTTTTTGAACCTTCTGGGCCAGGTCGCGAATAACGATGCTGGCCGGCAATTCAATTTTGTTTCCGTTCGTACTCATGGGCTACCTCCATAATTCAATCTGCGATGAACGATGCGCATGGAAGCACGTCATTCATCAAGGCGAGCCCAGTGAGTGCGTCAAACAATCACATTCTGGTCACTCGCCGATCCCCGCCACCTCCGCCTCAGCAGGCAGAGTATGCATAAATTCTTCCAATCCTGTACGGTCATCTGTTGATAAGTTTGTCTTCAACGCGTGGGCCAGGGCGCCCTTGAAGGCACGCTCCCAGCACTCCCGGCGGTCGTGCAGGTAGGCTCCTCGTCCGGCGAGCTTGCCGGTCGGATCCACCTGCACTCCCTGGGCTGTACGCACCAGACGGATCAACCTGCGCTTGGGCAGAACTTCACGGCAGCCCACACAGGTCCGTTGGGGTACATGTTTTACACGCTGAACAGGTTTCTTAGACACCTTCATCTCAAGTCATCGCAAAATGCAATGACATTTACCGTTTGTTTCATAATTTACCAAACGCTCCGAACAAATTGTAAGCCGAGTTTCGCATTTCGAGTTTGGATGTTTATGCGGCACTCTGTAACTATACTACCAATCCTCGCCGAGTTCGCCGTCGCCACGTTTATGCTTCTTGCGGCCGACAACTTCTCCGCGTTCCTCGTCGAATTCCAGCTCGACGCTCTTCTTCTTACCCTTCTTGCCCTTCTTCTTGTCGGCGGAATCGTCATCCTCCGTGGCGGCAGTCTGGAAGATCTCAGGCTTCATGGAGAAGAGCTCATCCAATGAGACGCCATCCTTGGCATGCTCATCATCTTCCTCTTCGGCGGCTTTCTTCGGTTCCTTCCTGGCCGGAGCAAGCTTCTCGGCACCGGGCACTTCCTCCACCTGGGCAGGTTCGGCAATCACTGCAGCGACTTCCTCAGTAAGCGCAGCAAGAGGTGCCACTTCCGCCTGAGATTCGGTCTCGGGAACGGTTACAACAGCAGCTTCCTCCAGCGGTTCGGCAGGAACCGGTTCGGGGAATTTCAGGTTGGCAATACACTCATCAATGTTCTGCATCGCCTTGGGGCCGATACCCGGCAGTCCAAGCACGCGGTTCTGATCCATCTTCAAGGACATCATCAGGCCGCCAACTGTATCGATGCCTGCTTCGACGAGGATATTGAAGACGTGTTCCTTCAAGCCAAGCTGTTCGAGGGGCATGCCAAACGCAGCAGTGGGAACCTCGGAGCGGGCGCTCGCGGTCTTCTCCTCGGCGGCGCGGGCCGCGTCTTCCTTGATCTGGATCGTGCGGCGCTCCACACGGTCGACGAACTGAGCGATCAGCGTATACTCTTCCGGCGTAACCGGGCGGTTCTCCGCTTTCTTCGCCAGCACTTCCTCCACCTGCGGGAGAGACTCGACCACGTTGGGCAGGAGAGCGCTCAATGCAGGGTCGCTCCGCAGCTTCTGGACCGCATCGCCCGCGGCTTCCGCCAGGGACTTGATATCGATCCGCCAGCCGGTCAGCTTGGCGGCGAGACGGGCATTCTGTCCGTCCCGGCCGATGGCCAGGCTAAGCTGGTCTTCGCCGACGACCACGGTTGCGGTGCGGTTACCTTCCACCTCGGCAAGGTAGACACCACTGACACGCGCCGGGCTGATAGCCTTTGAAATATAAATAACAGGATCCTGATCCCACTGGATAATATCGATCTTTTCGTCGTGCAGTTCCTTGACGATGGCCTGGATGCGCACTCCCTTGATCCCTACGCAGGCGCCAACCGGATCCACGCCCGCCTGGGTGGCCATCACGGCGACCTTGGCGCGGGCACCCGGCTCACGCGCGATCGCACGGATCTCGACCACGCCATGATAGATCTCGGGAACTTCATTCTCGAGAAGACGGCGCAGGAAGTTGCGATGGGCACGGGAGAGCACAATCTGCGGCCCGCGCGAGCCATCCTTCACTTCCAAAACGACCGCACGGACTCGGTCATGCAGCTTGAAGCGCTCGCCTGGGATTCTCTGATTGCCTGGCAAAACGCCTTCCGCCTTCATGTCAAGGCCGAGGGTTGTCGCCTGGGCATTGGTCGCCTGAACGATGCCGCTCACGATCTCACCGACCTGACGCTCGAAATACGACATCTGGTTGGATCTCTCCGCCTCGCGGATGCGCTGCTGGATCACCTGGCGGGCGGTCTGGGCGGCTACGCGGCCAAAGTCTGCCGGGGTCGTTTCCACCACGACCATATCGCCCAGCTGCGCCTCCGGATTGACCTTGCGCGCCTCGTCAAGAAGGACCTCGGTCTTTGGCTCCTGAACGTCCTCGACTACTTCCTTTTCGGCAAAAACCATAACCTTGCCGGTTTCGGAATCGATTTTGGCTTCCACGTGCTGCGCTGCAGACGCGTTGACGGCCCGCCGGTAGGCTGATACCATGGCGGACTCAATTGCCCCAAGGATAATCTCCTTGGAAAGCTGTTTTTCCTCCAGCACTTCGTTGAAAGCCAGGGAGAACTCGTTCTTTGACATGCTTACTGCTCCGTATATTCCTTTATTACAAGCAGAAAAGTGGGGGCTGCCCACTTCTCGGTGCGTTCAGGGATCAATTCGTCGTGCAAGGCTATTTTAGCATAGCCAACTAAAACATGCAAGATATAATAGCCGCCATGCATCAACGAAACCTCGACAAAGCCGCCCTGCGTGGCGAACCCTCCTACGTCTGGCGCACCGGACAGCAGCGCAGGCTTGACATGATCGTACCCGCCGCAGGAAAACGTATCACAGGAGCGATCCTCGAAAATGGATGCGGTGTGGGAATGTATGTGGAGCACCTCTCCCCTTTTGGAGGCAAAGTTATCGGGCTGGAGTATGACTTCGAGCGGGCGGCGGAAGCAGGGGAAAACTCTCCCCTTATCATCAATGCTGCCGGGGAATTCATCCCGCTTCCCTCCTCGACCTTTGACCTGATCCTCAGCCACGAAGTGATCGAGCACGTCCAGGATGATCGCGCCGCGATCTCGGAGATGATCCGGGTCCTAAAGCCAGGCGGACGGCTGGCACTTTTCTGCCCAAACCGCGGCTATCCCTACGAGACCCATGGTATTTACTGGAAGGGACAATATTCTTTTGGCAACAAATTATTTGTGAATTACCTGCCCCGTGTTTTACGGAACAAGCTTGCACCCCATGTACGCGTATACTCAAAAAAGGATCTGCAAAATCTTTTTGAGGGTCTGCCTGTAAAGTTCATCGAACGCACAATCATCTTTGGCGCCTACGATAACATCATCGCAAGGTTTGGTCCCTTTGGGAAAGTACTGCGCAGCATCCTGCAATTTCTGGAGCGAACGCCGCTGAAGATATTTGGCTTGTCACATTTTTGGGTCGTGGAGCGGGTCTAAGCTCCCGGGAGGCACCGATCATGCAATCATGGAAAACCATTTCGCGCCGTATCCTTCTCGAAAAACATCCCTTTCTGACCGTTGAAAATCATGTCGTCGAGCTGCCGGATGGCAAAGTAATTCCCGACTGGCCATGGATCATTACGCCAGATTTCATCACTGTAACTGCGATTACGGAGGCAAACACATTCGTGTGCTTCCGTCAAACGAAATATGGCATCGAAGGCACATCCCTGGCTACTGTCGGAGGATTTATTGAACCAAATGAAAATCCGCTGGCAGCTGCGCAGCGCGAATTACGGGAAGAGACAGGCTGTGAGGCTCCGGAATGGATCGATTTGGGACATTATCGAGTCGATCCAAATCGTGGCGCAGGTACCGGATATCTCTGGCTGGCACGCAAAGCAAACAAGGTGATGGAACCACACGCAGACGATCTTGAAGAACAGACCATCTTATATCTTGACCGGTCTGAGGTTGAAATGGCGCTTGCAAGAGGTGAATTTAAAGTTATGTCATGGGCCACGTGCATGGCCCTGGCCCTTCTTTATCTAAACGAGGCGTCAAAATGACTGCAATTAGGACAAGGGATGAATTATTTGCAGCTTTGAAGGATTCAAACCAGCGTGCTGGAACCTGGTTCCTTGAAATTCCAGCCAGCGATTTTTTCACACGGGAAGGGGAAGTATGGTCCCATTCCGATAATCTGGATCATATGATCAAGGCGGTCAAACCCATCACAAAGGCACTGAAACTGCCCAAAATCACCTTGCAGGCGATGTTTGGCAAACCTGAGAAAGCCTCAATCAGTTTTGAAGAGCTCTGCCGGCAATACCGGGATCAGATTGCCAAAGGCGGACAGGCTTCCGGGCGTTATCTTCCTGAACAGAAAAGTCCGGTCGACAGTGCTGAAGAGGAGAAGAGAATCCTTCTCGAGCAATGGTCAAATGCCAGCGGCGAGCTCGTTTCCGTAGCCGAAAAGTGGCAGGAGGAGGAACTCGACAAGTACCAGATCCCGCATCCGCTGCTCGGCAAGCTCACCATCCGGGAGATGCTTTACTTTACGATCTATCATAACCTGCGGCACGCCAGCCAGGAAGGAGACTAGCCGTCTATCCGGATCGCCGCTTTGGCGGCCAGACCTTTACAGGCACACTGTATACGGCGTGGAACATGGCACCATAACTAGAACCGTGACGCAGCTCATCGGGCGTGACCTGCTGGACCTCCAAAATAGTGTGGCGCTTTTGAAAGCGTGGCCAGCCCAATTGTTTGAGATATTTCAACAGGCTTTTGTCCAGAGCCTTGCCCATCCCTTTTATCGCATTGGAGAGACGTGGGACTTTAACAAGCAGATGGATAGATCCATCCCAGGAGTTCCGGCTTTCCATCCACGAATTCTTCGAACTGGAAGACTGCCTGCACATCGGGCTGCCAGAGCGCCAGCCTTTGTGCGATCCGACGCTCAAGGGCCAGCTTAAACGCCTTTACAAACTCCATTCGTTGTCCCAGGCGATTGAGATCCGCACTTCGCAGCAGTGGATGCATCTGTGCCTTTGCATCCTCCAGGGCGGTTTCACACAGCGTGTCTGCAATCTGACTCAGATCTTTCGGGAGTGGAGCGATCGATTTCCTCTTCTCTTCCCACCCGCGGTTATTCATATTTCTCATTTCAAACCATCCAATATCATTAATTTTTATGGATATTCACTGTTAAATTCAACCGGGACACAGATTTGTCCAGTCCTATGCATGTTGGTTAACGAAGGTTCCTGCCGCCGTGTCACAATTGGCGAACTCTGTATAACCCTGTAAATTCCAGGATACATGATTAGAAAATTCTAAAATTTCGAGCTGAGTTTTTGTGGAATGATCCAAATCCGGACTGGCTGCCTTCCCCCATTTCCTGTTTGTGCCCTGCCTCAACGATGTGAAACCTATCCCTGCTTTCTTTTATTCCAGAAGTATAGAATAGTGTTCTGCAAAAACATCCCACACAATAACAGAACCAAGGGATCGAGCGCAAAACGGAAGCGGTTATTCTCCCCCAGGTCCAGGAAATTTGCCATCCCAGTGAAGTAAAGGATGGTGAAGGTCATAAAGGCAACCACCCCCACCAGATCGCGATTATATCGATCACGGCTGAAAAATATTTTTAGACCGTAGACGATCGCGGCCAGATAGGCAGCGACTAGCAGCCAGCCTATATAGGCGGGATCATCCTTCCATCGATTTTGAGTATCCCCTTCATAGTTTTTCAACTGGCCATAAAAAATGCGATCCCACCAGGCTTCGAGCTGCGGGGCCGGTTTATCCTTGAGCAAGAGGTAATCACTGCTCGAATGGAAGTAGATCGAGAAACCCTGTTTTACCGAGGCCAGATACAATCCCGGATAAGCTCTTATAAAGCGTACGGCATCCCTCGCCATCCTATCTGAAAGCGGAATATAAAAGGCATGATTGAAATTGACTGCTTTCGTGGACTTTAACGGTTCATCAAGCACGGGGATCCCTCTCTTCGGAGGCACTGGCATAAAGCCCTGATAGTCATCGATCGACCTGAACGCCTCGACGACCGGATAGGGAGAGAGGTCTCCCTGCTTCACCAATTCATCTCGAACGGACTGGGGCGTCAACGGTGATAAAAAGGTGACATGGGAGAGATTCATCCCGGCCCATGTGGAGGCGCCAAAGCTCCCGAACAGGAAATAGTTTTTGGCATACCAGCCTGACACAAGCAGGATGGGAATAAGACTGATCAGCACAAGCCGGCGCCGGTTCCGATAAAAAATGGCAACCAGAACGATGACCGCGATCATCCAGAAAAAGTGGAAGAGCGCCCAGGTGAGACACAGGCAGGCAACCAGGCTGACGAATCCGAACCCCCACCAGAAGTTGTCAGTTTCAAGGAATTTGCCTAAAGCAAGAGCAGAGAGGACCAGGAGGAAGGCCACCAGGTAGGTATAGAAATACAGGTTTTCGTACAGGACGGTCGCCGGGCTGACCATGAACCAGGCGGCGAGCACGGCGCTCACCCAGCGCTGGAGTCCCAGACGGAGACCCAGCCAGTAGAGGACAAGGCCAAAGGCCAGACCCACGACCCAAAATAGAACCTGGTAAATTCTTGATTGTGGGGAAAAAAACTGATACAGCAAACCGGTGAGCAGGTTGAAAAGCGGCGGCTGGCTGTGCATGTACAACAGGCTCTCCAGCAAACAATTCTTCAGAAGCTCCGGGTCAATGAATTGGTAAAAATATTTGGGTGGAGTGTTATCGAACTTGAGGCCTGCACGAATGTACAGCCATCGCGAGAGGATAAAGGTAAGAACCACGAAGACAGGTGGCGCAGTGGAAGCCAGTTTTGTTTTCAATTCGTTCTAGTCAATGCTTTTTCTGAAATCGTAGATCCCGTCCCTGAATTCCCACTTTTTCCGGCAATTTAAACACTCGAGATACGTTCCCTTGTCTGCCAGGCCGGTGTAGCCACAGTCGGGGCATTTGAAGACCATCATGGGGTTTGCCATCGCCGGGCGCGTCTCAAATCCATGCGGATTCCGGATCTTGGAGGCTTTCATAAAGACGCTGGGTGACAACTGCCACAACGCGCCTGTCCACTGGAAGAGCGAATCCAGTGAAACCAGGAAATTGGTGGGGACAACACGTTTGATAAACCCGACGCGGAAGTGTGAAAGTGTCAGCGTGCGCTCGATTGTGAACTCCAGATCCTTTAACCATTTGCGAATCGCCTTTGGATGGAAATCATAGTTGAGCGTGGCGAACTCAACCGGCTCGAGCGTAAAGGGACTCCACTTTTGTTTGCCAAGTAGATAACGCACGATCGCTTTGAGATTCAGCTTATTGGCAAATTCAAGGATGAATATGCCTTCTGAGCGGAGGACGTTCCTGACCTGCGTCAGCGCCTTTGGTGCATCAGCCATGTGATGAAGCATCGCGGATCATGGTGACGGTATCGAACAGGCCGTCCACGAACGGGAGACGGTAGGCATCGGCAGCCACATAGATATATTTTTTCGAAGGACCGAGTCGCAGCTGGGCCTGTTCGAGCTGGGTGCGTGAATAATCGAGCAGGATGATACGGTCAAAGCCAAGGTAGCGCGGTGTATTTCGTCCGGCACCCGCTCCCAGTTCCAGGAGGATGCGCCCCCTTTTAGGGAGGAGACGCCTGAGGGCGATGGCTTCCGTCCGATCCTCATACTCACGTCCGCCCTGCTCCCAAAAGGAGGTCTGGTAATCGGAGCCTTCGTAATCGCAAACAGGAGGGGTATTCGGTGTGGTCATTCAATTTCCGCCATGCAGATAATTGAGATTTTAAACAAAAGTCGGATAGCGGGTTAATTGTAACCGACTATCCGACCTAGAAATGATCTGGTAAACGGCAGACTAACTGCCGCCATACCCAGGCTCGAGTTATTTTCCGTTGCTGGCGCGCCCGATGGCCCGATAGGTAAAGCCCATTTCCTTCATGACTTTCGGATCGTAAATATTGCGGCCATCGTAAATGATCGGTGACTTGAGCAGGTCCTTGACCTTTTCGAGATCAAGCTGCTTGAACTCATTCCAGGGCGTGACCACGATCAGGGCGTCACAGCCTTCAGTCATCTTGTAGACATCGTCATAGATCTCCACGGCCGGCATGAGAGGAGCAGCAGTCTGGCGGGCCACGGGATCATAGCCGCGGACCCGGGCGCCGGCAGCGATCAACGCATTGGAGATATCGACCGAGGGGGCGTCGCGCATATCGTCGGTGTTCTCCTTGAAGGCCAGGCCGAGCATGCCGATGGTCTTGCCTCGTACGCTTCCGCCGAGCAAAGCTTCCACCTGCTTGGAAACGGCTTTGCGGCGGTCATAGTTGACGTCCATCACATCGTTCAAAATGCGCGGGTGTAAGTCCCCGCTCCTTGGCCATGTAGGCCAGGGCCTGCACATCCTTGGGGAAGCAGGACCCGCCCCAGCCGAGACCGGCATCCAGGAAGTAACGACCGATGCGGGCATCATAGCCCATGCCGGCAGCCACTTCCTTGACATCCGCGCCGACCAGTTCGCACAGGTCCGCCAGCTCATTGATAAAGGAAATCTTGGCGGCCAGGAAGGCATTGCTGGCATACTTGATCATTTCGGCCGTGCGCAGATCAGTGATGACGATGGGAGCGCGCAGGGGCAGGTGCAGCTGGGCCACCTTGTCGGCGGCATCACGCTCCAGGGAGCCGATCACATTGCGGTGCGGGCTCATGAAGTCGGCGATGGCCGAACCCTCACGCAGGAACTCAGGGCAGGAGACCACGGCAAATTCGATCGGCTTGGGCTGGGCACCCTTTACAATGTCGGCCACCCAGTCGCCGGTCCCGATCGGAACCGTGGATTTGTTGATGATGATCAGAGGCGCGGTCATGTTCTTGGCGATCGAGCGCGCGGCAGCATCCACGTACTGCAGGTCGGCATTCCCATCCACACCGGAGGGAGTGCCCACGGCGATAAAAGCAAACTCCGCACCTTTCAGCGCATCTGCATAGGATGTAGTAAAGGTCAGGCGGCCCGACTTGACATTGCGCTTGACAAGCTCCTCCAATCCCGGCTCATAAATGGGCATGATGCCCTTCTTCAAATTCTCGACACGCTTGTCATCCACATCGAGCGCAATCACGCGATTGCCCAGATCGGCGAAACAGGCTGCAGTCACAAGACCAACATAGCCCACGCCGATAACACAAATTTGTTTCATTTTCTTTACCTCTCTATGAATTAGAATTACTGTATCAGGACGATCAATTTGGCAACAGGGTACAATCAATTTTCCAAGGTCATGCCTGGTATTTCAAAAGAAATATATTGGCCCTCAAAAGGCTTCTTTTCTATTCCATTTATAGAACGACCAGGGGGTTTGCTAAGCCGGTTTTCTTCCCAGTTTGACAACCAGTGCACTCTCGATCAGGTTGAGGAACCCCTCCACATGGATTGGTTTCGAGACGTAGCCATCGCAGCCCGCCTGGATGGCCCGTTTGCGCTCTCCTGGCAGGGTATGAGCCGTGAGTGCGTACAACGGAATGGATTTCGTTCCAGCATCTGATTTCAGTTTCTGCGCGGCCATCCAGCCGTCCATTTCGGGCAACCCCAGATCCATCAGGATCAGGTCCGGCTTCTGAAAACGAGCCGCATCCACGCCATCCCGCCCATTGACCGCCAGAAAAACATCGTAGCCTGCACGCTCCAGGATGAAGCGCACCAGTTCGTAATTATCCATGTTGTCTTCAACGACCAGGATTCGTCCCTTGCTCATCGGATTACCGCTCTTTCACCAAAATTTTCAATTCGTTGCGGAAGTTCTCTGTTCAGAAGCAAGTTCCCATCTCCAGGATCCATACTGTTCTGCGCAAATATACCGCGTCTCGGGACATCGGGCAATGTGGATGTACCTTTCTTCTGGATGCTAGGCGACGGAAGGCACTGGAAGCATTTATAATTCCAGCGCCTATGAAAATCCTCTACGTGGCAGACGGCCGCTCCCCCATCGCACAAAACTGGATCCGCCACTTCGTGGAACGCGGGGACGATGTGTATCTGGCATCCACCTTTGCCTGTTCCCTCGATTTCCCTGTCAGGGAGCTTGCCCTGACTCCTGTTGCGTTCAGCTCCGTTAAAAAAGTGACCCAGCGCCCCGGCACCGCTCCTGCCCGGACTGTGGGACTACGCACCGCCATCCGACAGTGGTTCGGCCCCGTGACCATCCGCAACGCCTCCGCCAGGCTGCGTGAATTCATCGAGCGGGTCAAGCCGGAGATCATCCATGCCATGCGAATTCCCTACGAGGGCATGCTGGCAGCAGACGCCTATAATGGTACGCCGCTGATCGTCTCGACCTGGGGCAATGACTTTACCCTGCACGGACCATCGACAGGTTTTATGAAGCATTACACCCGCTGGACCGTACAGGTTGCGGACGCCCTGCACGCCGACTGCCGCCGGGATATCCGCCTGGCAAACGAATGGGGCTTTGGAATCAAAAAACCCAGCCTGGTGGCGCCCGGCAATGGGGGCATCCGCAGGGATATCTTTTACCCACCGGCAATGCCGGTTCGGGAACCTGTCATCTTCAACCCGCGCGGCTTCCGCCCATATGTTCGGAATGATGTGTTCTTCAAGGCTATTCCCCTGGTGCTGGCAGGACATACGGATGCAAAGTTCGTCTTTGCCCTGATGGCAGGCGAGCCGCAGGTGGAAAAGTGGATCAATGAATTGAAGATCGGTCAGGCGGTTGAACTCCTGCCGCCCATGTCACACGATCAAATGGCAGACGCCTTCCGCCAGGCTCAGATCGTTGCTTCGCCCAGCATCCATGACGGCACGCCGAACAGCCTGCTCGAAGGCATCGCCTGCGGATGCTTTCCCGTGGCAGGCGATCTGGAGTCCATTCGTGAGTGGATCACACCCGGCAGGAATGGTTTAGTGTTCGATCCCAACGATGAGAAATCCATTGCCAATGCAATTGTGTCTGCCATCGAAAGCAATTCCATGCGGGAGCAGGCGGCGGAAGTCAACCGTGAAATGATCGCGGACCGCGCAGAATATGGGCAAAATATGAAGAGGGCTGAGCAGTTTTACGAGGGGATCATCAACAAACAAATTTACCGCTAGCGAATTCCGGTTCATTTTCCCGCACTCATAACATGCAATCCAAATGTAAGCGAAGCAGACCTCCCAGGATCAAATTTAATTAGAACATTTGTGCTATAATTCAATTCCACGATCGGGCCGCAGCCCGACTTAAATACCTTTATATGACACCGCTAATTTTCCAAACATGATATTTGACCTTTAAATGGCAATTGGCGGTAAGAGAACAACACAAATGAAAACACAATTTTACGGGTTCGCATTGTTGATCCTTTTGACGATGAGGTCCTGCCAGAGCACGGATCCATCCTCCCTCCCCAACCGGCCGACAGTATTTGGCTCCTCCACTTCTTCGGTTTCCGTTTCTTCCCCGCCTTCCATATCGTCTTCGTCGTCCAATACATCCTCCATTTCGCCCCTGTTCTCCTTCGGCGCTTCCAATACTTCCCTGCAATTGGTGCCTCCTTCGGCAGCGCCGGCCAACACGCACCCGCTCCAAATCGATGGCAGGCGGGCACGCCAATATCCCGGCAGCGATGTCACCATTGAATCTACTCTGGATCCGGGTGGCAACTATAGCCGCTATTACGTTTCCTATCTATCAGACGGATTGAAGATCTATGCAATGATGACGGTCCCCAACGGTCCCAAGCCGCCCACCGGCTGGCCGGTTATCATTTTCAACCACGGCTACATCCCGCCGGACGTCTACCGCACCACGGAGCGCTATGTCAACTATTTGGACCAGATCGCCAGCAGCGGCTACATTGTCTTCAAGTCTGACTACCGCGGCCATGACCAGTCGCAGGGAACACCGGGAGGCGCCTATACCCAGGATAATTACACAACCGACGTGCTCAACGCGGTCGCATCGATGAAGCGCTATCCGGATGCAGATCCGAACCGCATTGGGATGTGGGGGCATTCCATGGGCGGCTACGTGACTCTGCGCTCCATGGTCATCACGAAGGATATCAAGGCTGGTGTGATCTGGTCGGGAGTCGTTGCCCCCTACCCCGATCTTTACACCCGCTGGAACCCGGGCGCGCGGCCCACGACTCCGGGCCCCGGCTCGTGGATCTACTCCCTGGAGCAGTCGTATGGAACTATGGAAAGCAACCCCGCGTTCTGGCAGTCCATATCGGCGAACAGCTATCTAAAAGATATTAGCGGACCCGTCCAGATCCATACAGGCACGGGGGATCATGATGTACCATGGCAGTTCTCACAGATGCTTTATGACGAACTGATTGCAGCCAATCAGACTGCAGAGCTCTACACTTACGATGGCGATAATCACAACATCTCGAATAATTTCAGCCTGGCAATGCAAAGGACAATTGAGTTCTTTGACAGGTATTTGAAGAATTAATGGGTAGGGAGGTACACAAGGAAACACGTAAACAAGTAGTCATGTGCCCGGTAGGACGCTTGAGGGATTTTGGCTCTTTTAATAATTCGACGCTCGATATTCGGCATAGTCGGCCCCAAAGGAGTACTTCGTGAATATTCATGTTGAACTCGGCAGTTTAAAAAGAGCGGAGCGCTTATCGCGGCTCCGTTCAATTGATTCTATGGCGTGAATGTACACGCTCATACGATCAAAGTTGAAACTATGCTACATGGTTGGGGGCGTCATTTCTTCACGCGGGGCACGCAGTTCCTCCAGGCGCTGGCGAAGCTCGATGCGTCGCTCGTCAGCGGCATGACGGACATCAGTGTAGAAGTTCTGGCCGCGGTCGCGCAGCTGGGCGCGCAGTTCTTCACCCGACTCGGGTGCCAGCAATAAAGCGATGGTGCCGCAGACCAGCCCGCCCACCGCTATGCCGATCAAAAATCCAAACGTCTTTCTCATGAGAAGCCTCCTTTTTATCTGCCATTGTGGGTTTCCACAATACCGAAATTTTGTCTGAAGGTATTATACTGCTTCCCGGCAGGCCATTTCAACTACATCTCCACGGAGCGCGGAATACACTGAGATTTTTAATACTTCTTCTGTGCTCTCGGTGAACTCTTGCCAGAGCGTTTGCACCACCAGGTGTCAACGAAAGATTCGTGAAATTAACCATGTCTTAAAAACGGAATTTGTGGAATAATCAAGTCACCGCGCGTATCCGTGGGAACGCGACGGAAAAAATATCAAGCTGTCCAGGTCGCGGCGAACAGGGGACGACCGCAACACAAACGGCTCCTACCAATTGGAGGATACCTATGTCTACCCCAGCACCCATTTCCACCCGCGCCCCGGCGGCGCGCAAAAAAGTCACTACGCTTACCCTGCGCCAGAAGAAGAATCATGGCGAGCCGATCACAATGCTGACCGCGTACGATTACCCCACTGCCCTCGCCATGGACCAGGCAGGGGTCGATGCCATCCTGGTCGGCGATTCGCTGGCCATGGTGGTACTCGGCTATGAGAACACCCTGCCGGTCACGATGGAGGAAATGCTCCACCACTGCCGGGCTGTTGCACGCGGAGCGAAGAGCGCCCTCCTGATCGGTGATATGCCTTTCATGTCTTACCAGGTCTCCGTCCGAGGAGGCTACCCGCAATGCCGGGCGCTTCCTGCAGCAGGGCGGCATGGACGCAGTCAAGCTTGAAGGCGGACGCGAGCGCGCCGAGGCAGTCCGCTGTATCACATCTGCCGGGATTCCCGTCATGGGACATATCGGTCTCACGCCCCAGTCCATCAACCAGCTGGGCGGGTTCCGCGCCCAGGGTAAAACTGCCATTGCCGCCCGGCGGCTCGTGGAGGATGCCCTGGTCCTGGAGGAGGCGGGCTGCTTCAGCCTCGTACTTGAATCTGTCCCGGCGCGGCTGGCGGAGCTGATCTCGAAGAAGATTTCCATTCCGACCATCGGAATTGGCGCAGGCGTCGGCTGTGACGGGCAGGTGCTGGTCACCCATGACCTGCTGGGCCTGTTCGACCGCTTCACGCCGAAGTTCGTCAAGAAGTATGCAGATTTCAATCACGAAATGCAGAAGGCCTTCACAGATTACATCGAAGATGTGGAGACCAGGCGCTTCCCTGCCCAGGAGCATACCGTTGAAATGGATGACAAGGAATGGGATGCACTCTTGAATGACATTGATTAAAATGAATGGGTGACAGCTGTCCGGGCAGCTGTCACCCAGTATCCCTTCATCGCAGTTAGAAAGGGCGGCCCATCACACATGCAACACCGCAGTACAAAAAAGATTATCATCCTTCTCATCGCAGTACTTTTTGCCGTCCTGATCATCATGGACAGATATTACTGGGCCCAGCTTGCCCAATGGCGCGAGGATCAATCCACTAATCTATGGCTGGGATACACGGCCGGAATTGGTCATATGCCGGTCGGCCTGATCAGTTCCGCATCCATTCCGAACCCAAATGGAATGATCCTTTTGGGATCGATCCTGAGTCTCCTGCCAAGTCTTCTTTCAGTCAGTTTCTTCCTTGCCCTGGTTCAAGCCCTGCTGTTACTCCTCGTCGGCTGGAAAGCATCCGCCGGGAGCTGGCAATATTTTGCGCTGGCAGCATTCCCTGCTCTATCCTCTGTCATTTTGCGCTCCTCGTCTGTGGAGTTTTGGAATCAATATACGATCACGCTGGTCAATGTCTTTTTTATTTTCTGGGCGCTGTGCTACCTTGAAAAACCATCCCTTTGGAATTTCCTGCCGATTGCAATCCTGGTCATCCTGGCGCCATCGCTCTACCTGGCCGGCGTGGTAAATGCCATTGTCATGGTCATCATTACCCTTGGCATGATCGTATACAGCCGTCCCAGCTGGACCACTCTCTGGCCCGTGACGATCCTTTTCCTTTCGATCCTGCTGGTCTCCATCGTGCTGACATGGCGCCCCTTCTTTCAAAATGTCAGCCTTGAACAGCTTGCCAATTACAATAAAAACAGCCCCGGTCCAGTCACCACGTTTCGAACAATGTGGGAATCACTGTTTGGGATTCCGATATACGGGACGTTCAACTGGGCCGATCTGTCAATCTATACTCAGGCGTTTAAGCATGCGGATGCAGGCATTCTGACTCAGCCCACAAGGATCCTGCTCCGTCTGGTTGGACGGGTGTACCTGCTACAGGCAGTTTTTGCATTTGCAGCTGTCACCTACGCTTTTTACCGCAAATTTGTGTATGGATTGGAAAAGACAAACGAACTTTCACAGGTGAATTTCCCGGCGTTAAGACTGGTCGCATTATCCCTGCTCTTCATCTGCCTTTCCTATACGATCTCAATCTGGATGGGTGGACCCAACTGGCTAAATGGGGAACGTCGCAGACCAGACCGTTCAATTCCTTCCCATGTTCCTGTACTTTATTTTTTTGCTGCCGGTGTTGATTAGAATTGAGGGAAGGGCCGGCAACCATCATCACGGGGTTATCCTACTTTTTACTGGTCCTTTTTGTCACAACCAATCTGTTGTGCGGCTTTATGACCATCCGTGATTATCGCCAATATCGTGGAAATATATTGAGCGAGGCGGATATTCCTCTCATCGACAAGGAACAGGCAGTTGACTTCATTGCCAGCGACTGGAAGACTCATTCCAGCGTCAAGCACCATCCCTGTCGATTATGATCTGGGTGGCGGCCGGTGGGATTGGGTTCCTCAGATTTGGCAAAAAATTGACAAAATGGTATGCGGCGCCCGATGACCCTGGGAAGAGGCTTTGACTATGAGCTGCTTCGCAGGTATGGATTGACGAACATCCAGGAGGGCGTTCAGCTCAGAACATTTGGAACTGGACGATACCTGCTTACGTATGCCTTCGAAGATCCACCGCAGGTAAAAAACGGTCACATCACGAATTACGTTTTTGGCCGGTTACGAGTAAGTATTGTCGAGAAGTAGTATGCAGGAAAATATCCTGATCGTGGGCACGGGGGCAATGGGCAGCCTGTTTGCGGCGCGCCTTGCCCAGGCGGGATATGCTGTCACCATGCTCGGAACATGGAAAGAGGGTCTGGATGCCATCCGATCGAACGGGGTGCGCCTTATCGATGCAGGTGGAGAGGAACACCGGCTTGCAGTCCATGCCACGGATGATCCCCGCGAATGCTCCGGGGCCAGGCACGCCCTGGTACTGGTTAAAGCCTGGCAGACGGAACGCGCAGCCCGTCAGCTTGCGGAATGTCTTGCCGCAGGATGGGCTCGCCGTCACCCTTCAGAACGGGCTTGGGAACCGCGAAACGCTCATCCAAAGCCTGGGACCGGCTCGCGTTGCCCTGGGCAGTCACCACCACTGGAGCAACGCTGCTCGGCGGCAGGGCGGGTAAAAGCCGGCGGGGAAGGCCCCATCTCCATCGAGCGAAATCCGGCCCTCGGTCCGCTGGAGGAGGCGCTGAGATCCGCAAACTTCAATGTGCAGATCGTGGAGGATGCGAGGTCGCTCGTCTGGGGCAAGCTTGTGATCAATTCCGCCATCAATCCCCTGACCGCATTATTACGAGTCCCAAACGGCGAACTGCTCGAGCGTCCTACGGCCCGTGAATTGATGCGGACACTGGCCCATGAGACGGCCCAGGTGGCCAGGGCGGAAAAAATCGACCTGTCCTTCTCCGACCCGGCTGCAGCAGCCGAAGATGTGGCCCGCAGAACCGCAACAAACCGCTCGTCCATGCTCCAGGATATCGAACGCGGCGCTCCCACCGAGATCGACGCGATCTGCGGTGCCATCGTGCGAAATTGCGCAAAAACACGAAGTTCCCACTCCTGCCAATTGGGCTTGCTGGCAGCTGGTCAAGGCACTCCACCCGTCATAGGGGATGACATTCTTCTACCAAGTTGGTGTGTTTTGTTGTATTTACTCAATTTCATTGCGTGATAAGATTAAAGAGTGCCGAATGCATGGCTTACATGCACAGGCCAGAGCGGCATGCACCCTTACTTCGGAGGTCCACTCATGCGAAAGTGGCTTTTCATTTGTCCTGCTTTTGGGCATACTGGTATTTCCCACCCCGGCAGGCGCCCAGGGCGAGGTCAAATTGAAAACCGTTAACATTGGGCTTTGGTCTGAATATGACCAGCCAAGCATGCTGGTTATTCACGAATTTACCCTGGACGAAAGTACGCCTCTGCCCGCAAAAGTCACCATTCGATTTCCAAAAGACGGGAACCTGACTGCCGCAGCCTACTGTGTGACCAGAATGGGACTCTCATCACCACCGATATCGAGAAGCCCGAGACACTTGGCAGCTGGCAGACCGTGACACTCAATGTCGATTCGTACATTCCCTACCGAATCGAATACTACCAGCCACTGACACGGGATGGAAACAAGCGTTCCTTTACGTACCAATGGATCGGCGATTACCCGGTGGGCGAATTCAATGTGACCACCCAGATCCCGGCAGACAGCACCGACATCACATCTGAACCTCCGTTCACAGAGACCAGCACATCATAGGATGGAAAAATCTACATCGGCAAAGTGACGCAAAAGGATTTGGGAATGGGGCAATCCAGTGAATTCAAGCTCTCCTACGAGCGGGAATCGAAATCGGTAACCAAGCCCACCAACTCCGCGAATATCCAGCCCTCGGAACCGATCGGGCCCAGCACGGAGGGACGGGTTTCCATCGATAACCTGCCCTGGATCATCGGCGGCATTGGACTGGCATTGATCGGACTGGCATTATTCTTCTACTGGCGTTCCACCCACGGCAGCGAGCAAAAACCCCGCCGGCGCCACCGCTCAGGCAGCACTCAGGAGCCGGAGGCCGCTGATGAACCGGCGTACTGCCACGAATGTGGCGCACGTGCCCATGCAGGCGACCGCTTCTGCCGCACCTGTGGGAGTAAACTTAGAGTCTAGGATGGGCAATGCGAGGAGATCCCTCGCATTGTTCTCGTAAAGGAAGAAAAGGCACTACGTGATCCTCGGCGCACCGTACATCGTCCCCATTTACTTCATTTATGGCCTTGCCTTTTTCAGCATGGGTCTGCTGGTGGCAATCGAAGGTGGACGGGCAGCGGATGTACGGTTGCGCAGGGCATTGCCGCCTCTGGCGGCATTCGGTCTCATCCATGCCGCGCACGAGTGGATTGGCATGTACCTGCTCCTGGACCGCCCCCTGACTGCGACTTGAACAATCGGCCATTATTCGGCGATCCAACTCGCAACGCTTGCCTTTTCATTCATTTCGCTCGCCGCATTTGGCGGCTTTCTGCTGGCCGATTCGGAGGTGACGCGCAGACTGCTGCTTTTGATCCCCATTGGCCTGGCAGGTATATGGGTCTTCGGGCTGTATTCCTTTCGTGGACAATATGCCGGCCAGACGCTTTGGGATATTGCGCAAGTATGGACCCGCTATACACTGGCGATGCCTGCTGCAGTTCTGACTGCCATTGGGCTGATCGTGCAGCAACGCGCCTTCCGCCGTTCGGGCCTTGATCCGCTTCGGGCAGGATGCCCTTTGGGCGGCAATTGCGTTTGCCTGGTACGGGCTGTTTGGGCAGATCTTTTCAGAGGAAAGCCCGCTCGCACTTTCGCAGTACATCAACGAAGCTGAATTCCAGCGGATCTTTGGTTTCCCGGTCCAGATGTTCCGGGCAGTGATGGCAGTTGCTGCTGCCTTATTTGTCATCCGATTCCTGCGCGCCTTCCAGGTGGAGACGGAGCGCAAGATCGCAGATCTGCAGGCCGCCCGGCTGGAGGAAGTCCATGCAGCGTGAGACCATGCGTGCCGAGCTTTTCCGCCGGGTGGTCGCAGCCCAGGAAGTCGGAACGCCAGCGCATCGCCCGCGACCTGCACGATGAGACCGGCCAATCGCTCACGGCAATCGGCATGGGCCTGCGAGGTCTCTCAGGCAAGCTGGGTCCGCGCAACAAGGATGCCATGATCACGCTTCACAAGCTGGAGACGCTCACCGCCAATTCCCTCAAAGAGCTCCAGCGTCTGATGACCGACCTGCGCCCCTCCCATCTGGACGACCTGGGCCTTTCGGCAGCGCTGCGCTGGTATGCATCCAGGATTCAGGAGCACTCCTCGCTGAACGTCCGGGTGGATATCCACGGCGAGGAACGTGACCTGGACGATGCCATGAAGATCACCATCTTCCGTATTATCCAGGAAAGTCTGAACAATATCATCAAGCATGCCCAGGCAACGCATGTAAATATCCATGTCCATTTCGAGGAGCAAAGAGTCCGGATCAACGTCTTCGATAACGGGGTCGGCTTCGATAGGGACCAGGTCCAGCAGCGCAGAACCAGCCGTCCTTCGCTGGGGATTGCAGGCATGGAAGAGCGGGCGGCCCTCCTGGGGGGCAGCGTCAACGTACAGTCCCGGCCCGGTTATGGGACTGAAGTGGAGGCCTTAATTCCATATCATCATTCGGGCGGTTCCACTTCGGACCATCCGGGAGTCCACACCGAGGAGATAAAGAAATGACCACACGCATACTTTTGGTGGATGACCATGCCGTGGTCCGTTCGGGATTACGGATGCTGCTGGAGAATGAACGGGATGTGGAGATCATCGGCGAAGCCGCCTCTGCACATGAGGCCATTGAAGCAGCCATGAAGCTTCAGCCGAATGTAATCCTGATGGATATTGGCCTGCCCGATCTTTCCGGGATCGATGCGACGCGTGAGATCAAGAAGCGTGTCCCCGACGCTGCGATCGTGGCATTGACCATCCACGAGGATGAGGAGTATTTCTTTAAGATGCTGGAAGCCGGCGCAACCGGCTACGTGCCGAAACGGGCTGCTCCCGATGAATTGCTTACCGCCATCCGCGCGGCTGCCAACGGACAGGTGTACCTGTACCCTTCCCTGGCCAAACTCCTGGTGCGCGACTTCCTGAGCGGCGGACGTCCGGTTACTGCCGACCAGCCCAGATTCAGAATTGACCGAGCGGGAAGCGGAAGTGCTCACCTATCTGGCCGAAGGTGCGAATAACGAAGAAATTGCCACAGCCCTGGTCATTTCACCGAAGACCGTGGCGCGCCATCGTGAGAACATCATGCGGAAGCTGAACCTGCATTCACGTTCCGAGCTTGTGCGCTATGCCATCCGCAAGGGGATCATCAAGGCGTAATTCAGTTTGTTGGGCTGTCAGAGATACACATATCGGAATACGACTTAAAAGATGGCGGGCGCTGTTGCGCCCGCTCATCCCCTTTATTTCCTACAGGTCTGACTTGAATTACTGAGCAGGAGCCGGAGCTTCCGGACGAGTGTAGCTTGCTCACATCGCCACCCAGGTCCTTGATCGAGTCATACAGGAACTGGATAACGTACTTCGGATTGTGAACAAACGCACCCGGGTCCTTCTGGCTGTACTGATAGTTGAAGGCAGCCTTGAGCAAGTCGCGGGGTCCAGTTGCCATTGTAAGCAACGGGTCCGTTGTCACTTGTATCGGCCTTGCCATCGCCATCCGCATCCACGAAGAAGTACGGATAGGCATTGCCGTCATAGACGATGGCCAACAGAGTTCTTGGCTCGCATAAGCCTGGATCTCAGCATAGAGTGCCTCAGACAGGGTCTGGATTTCGCCATCCACGCCTTCGGTCACATCGCCATCGCCATCCCAGTCAGTGGTATCCGAGTTGTAGCGGATATCTTCGGGCTTGGTGTCACCGTGACAGCCGGCGCAGGCTTCAAGCTTGGGCTCGAGCGCATGGACGTCATGGCAGTCCTTGCACTTGTTCAGCGGGTGCTCGGTATTCTGGCCAACATACTGCTGGTCTGCATACTGGTAGGCACCCATGGCATCGCCACCGAACAATGTTGCACCGGCAGCAAGATAGTGGATGTTCTTGAAGCTGACCTTTGGATCAACGGTATCTGCTTCCTTGCCCTTGAGCGCAGCGTTCACGCTGTTTGTGGACTCGCGTCCCTGGTGGCAGGTGATACAAAGATTGGAGTCGTCAGCTACGAATTTGCCGTCGGCATCCTTGCCGCCGAGGCTGACTGTCTTGCCGCTGGGGAAGACCACCGAGGCAATCTGCGTAGCGATTGGGCCAATTGGCTTCATCGTGGCAGGTCGAGCATTTGAAGCCGTTGGTGGGAGCCATATTCGCAACACCGGTGGTGAGAGTTGAACCGGTCGGTGAAATGACGGTTGTGCCACCGTTCTTGATGAATTCAGGCAGACCGCCAGCCGTGTGGCATTTCACACAGCCGTAAGGTACTTCGCCTTCAGCGATCCCAATCACGGAACGGTATGGTATCGCCAGCAAAGTGGCCGGCATCGTCGCGGGTGTACTTGCTTACATCACCACCAAGATCTGCGATTGAATCGTAGAGCAGCTGGACGATGTACTTGTTGCCGTGGGCAAACGCACCGGGATCCTTGACGGACACCTGGTAGTTGTAGGCGGCCTTGAGCAGGCGAGGCGTCCAGTTTGGATAAGCCTTGCCATCAGCACCCATGAAGTACGGATAGGTGGCAGCATCGTATTTGATCTCTGCGCCGCCGGTATCCTTGGCATAGGTCTGGATCTGGGCGAGCAAAGCTTCCTGCAGGCCCTGGATCTCATAGTACATGCCTTCTTCCTTGTTGCCGTCGCCATCGTAATCCCAGGCGGATGCCTGTGGCTCACGAATGTTCTGGAGGCCACCTTCCTCTTTCACTCCATCGCCATGGCACAATGCGCACTGGTCAACTTTCACCTTGAGGGTGTGAGGATCGTGGCAGCCGATACAGGTGTCATAACCATCGACGTGCATGTGCTTGGAGTCGTAGAGCTGGCCATCATACTCATAACCGCCCTTGACCTCTGTACCAAACAGGGTCGCAGCAGCGGCATAGTAATGGATGTTCTTGAAGCCGAAAGTGACATCCTTACCCGCGTCGTCCTTCATGGGAGCGACGACGGTATCCGGTGCATCGGTGGCATTGAATGTGGCGATCTGCTCATCTACAGAGGCCTTGGATTCACGGCCCTGGTGGCAGACGAGACAACGGGAGGCATCGCCAAATCCGGTCACTGTATAGTGAACCTGATTACCTGCCTCATCGACGGTGTAACCGGGAAACTCAACACTGTTCAGGTTCGAGGCAGCGGGATTGTGGCAGGTCTGGCACTGAATGCCCTGGGCATCGTGTGCGGGAACGGGGGCGTCCACCACATTAACTGCAGAACCGTCGGCCCCAAGATAATCCTTGTAACCGGCGTCGGTATGGCACCTGGCGCAAGTAGTAGGTACTTCTGCAGGAGTGTCCCCATCCCAATGGCGGAAAGGTTCATCATTGACTGCATTGTGTCCGGAATCTTCCCAGGCTGCGAGGTTGGGGATTACCACTATAGGAACGACAGGTGTTGCCGTTGTATCCACAGGAGCTGTGGGAGCGGCTGTGGGTACGGGCTTCCCACCGCAGGCTGCCAAAACAACCGCCAGCAGAAGCATCGTACCGAGGAGCACTAAGATTTTTTTCATTGTTTCTTCGATATTCTCCTTTCAAAGGGTTTGTTGCGAGATGGTGTGATTTCTCTTTGTGAAAGGCACCTCCTAAACATTAAATCTTATGAATTTAGTTTGCCCCCTTATCTTAATCTAAAGTTAATGTAGTGTGAATAACGGATGTCACACCCGAAATCGGATAAAAGTAACAGGTTTCACAATATATGTATAATTTACCAAATACAAAGGTTTGATTAAGCTTCGCAAAATATGCCATACTATCCTAATAACTCCTGCAGCATTCTTATCACACGGCAGGGGGGATTGGACCTTCGATGAAAAATAAGATAACGGGCGCCGCACAGCGCCCGTTATCTTATTTTCCCTATTGCTGTAGTGTTAGTCCTTACGGACGAATATGATTCTTATTTCAAAGCTGCCAGTGCAGCATCGAGCAGAGCATTGGCATAGTCCGCGTTGTGGACACCATCACTCTTGTCTTCCAGAACAAAGAGGTAGTTCCAGAGGGCGGCCGCTTCTGCTTCGGGTAGTCGCCAACAACAACTACGCCGTCTTTGTCAACCAGGCCTTTGCGTTGCAAAGCCTTCTGGACTTCATCGAGTTTACCCTTGATTTCAGTCTGCACGCCATTGACATCCAGACTCGTGGCATCTGCATGGCATTGCACACAGGTGGCTACATTAGGCGTAAATGTGTGGTTGGCGTCTGGGCCTGCGCCACCCAGGTGACAGGTTACGCAGGTATCTTTCACAGCAGTATAGTGGGCTGCAGGCTTGCCTGTAACACCACCAGCACCACCGACCCCGAGGATCAAGCGCGGCTTCAGGACCATGATGGCCGCCCCAGTGAGTACTGGTGACACTAACCTTGCCATCCTTCGCAGCGGGGAATGCAGTGCGCTGCTGGTGGCAATTGGCACACAGATTGCCCAGGCCGGCATCATAGGTGGCGTCAAGCGCAACAAGCTTTACAGGAGCAACGGTCTTCAGCGCCCAGTCATCAGTTGTGTAGCTTTTATGGATTTCATGGCAGGCGCGGCAATCGATGCGGCCTGGATTCGCCAGCGCCGATGCTTGTGCATCTGCATTATTTACACCTGCTGCAATAGCGCCGTTGAACCCACTACTGGAGTGACAACCAGTGCAGGTCGGGTTGGGGCCTGCATAAGCCGCGGCCGGGCCGCTTCCATGAACGGAGGCTGCCCACGCAACCTCTTTCCTGATAGCTGGCTGGTGTCATTGTGGCATTGTGTGCAGGTTAGGTCTGCAGTTGTTGCTGACTCACCAGCAGGACCAGCAGGGCCGGCAGGACCAGCAGGGCCGGCAGGTCCTTGGGGACCAGCAGGACCTTGCTGGCCCGCACATGCGGTGAAAAGCATCGTGGCGGCAATCAGGACAGCTAATAGGATGAGCATTTTCTTCGTTGACATTTTTGCAGTATTCTCCTTTGCGTGGATTTGCGATGAGACGGTGGGGTTTGTTTTGGTGGAGCGGCACCTCCTGCAAATCTTAATATTATTATGCGGGATTTAATCTCCCCTTTTATCTTAATCTAAAGTAAATTGTGTGTGAATAACGGATGTCATCCCCCTATCAGATGAATGTAATCCGTTTTACATAAAAAGTCTTATATGTAAACATTATATAACAATTTCGGAAAAATACATTAATTTGCATGGGAGAAATACCCCATTTTACGTAGATTTCTTTGGGATTTTATGGGGAACAATCTCATATCCTACCCAAAAACTCAGCCTATTCATGGGATGAACCGCCAATATAAAGATTGGTCGTGCGCCGAATTTCCTTTCTAAGGAATTTCTCATACACTGGAGACGAATGAACGAAAGGAAAATCCCATGACCATTACCTTTGCCCTCTTATTCCTGGTTCGAATACTCATCCCATTTACCTTGCTCCTCGTTCTTGGGGAATGGGTCCGCCGCCGCGAAATCCGTTATTGGTTCCACAATTGAGGCATTTATGGAAACACTAACCTCCTTCCTCTTACCTGCTTGCCGGTTTGCTCGTGCGGCTTGCCATCCCGATCGCGGGAACCCTATTGGTCATCTATATCCTGCGCAAGCTGGATAAGCGCTGGCAGACAGAAGCGGAGCTTGAGCCGGTAGGAGTAGAAAAGGCTGAATGCTGGAAAGTCAAGGGCTGCTCACCGGAGCAGGTCAAAGATTGTACGGCTGCCAAAGCCCCGCTGCCCTGCTGGCAGGTAAAGCGGTTACCCAACGGTTATTTGAATGAAGATTGCCTCTCCTGCCCGGTTTTCATAGAGGCACCTGTACCCACCTTAACGATTGAAACAAGGAGTTTGTAAACCATGTCCTCTCGTATCCAACGCCTTCTTGATCGCCCTTATGTTCGCCCTGGTTGCCGCCGGGGTAACGTTGGTTGCAGCGAGTGCCCAGGACGGTGCTCCCCCACCCGCCAAGGGATCCGGCACATCGAGTGATTGTACCGTCTGCCATACCGAGTACCAGATGACCTGGCAAAACGGTGCCCATGGACAGGCTGGCAGCGATCCGGTCTTTCTGGATGAATGGACCAGGCAGGGCAAGCCCGGTGCCTGTCTGGTTTGCCATACGACCGGTTACGACCCTGCCACCGCCACATTCGAAGAGAATGGGGTCACCTGCCAGGCCTGTCACGGTGAGGCGCCTGCCGATCACCCCAAGTCACCGATGCCCGTCGACCGGTCACCGGACCTGTGCGGACGCTGTCATAGTGATACACGTTTCGGCTGGCAGGATTGGAAGGTCAGCACGCACTACCAGCGTGGCATGAACTGCACCACCTGCCATGATCCCCACAGCGCTTCGTTGAAGAAAATCACCGGCCCTCGCGGGCAGGCAGCCACCACCGATGATGTCTCTGCTCTGTGCATCAACTGCCACAAGGAGCATAGCATGGACTTTCCCTACACCGCCCACAACCAAAAGGGCGTCTCTTGTGTGGACTGCCATGTAAATCATATCGAGAACACCGACCGCGCTGCTCACAGCGTTCCCGATCACTCCTTCAATGCCAGCCTGGATTCCTGCAATACATGCCATGCGGAACAGATGCACAGCACAACTGCAGAGGCAGTGAGCGGAAATTCAGCTCCCATGCCCGCGTCTCAGACCAAGGGAACAAGTCTGGCAGCAGGTGTAGCCACAACGGAACAACCTGAGCCTGTCAGCCCGATAGGCTTTGCAGCCCTGGCTGGCCTGCTCGGTCTGGCCGGCGGCATGGTCCTGGCCCCATGGCTGGAGCGCTGGTATCAGAAGACAATCAAGCACAACCGGGAGGATGACAATGGCTAGTCAGAATGTCAACCGGCGCGAGTTTCTCAAGCTGACTGCCATTGGCGTGGCAGTCGCGGCAGGGACCCGGGCGGTCTCCCCAACAAAGGCATCTAGTGATTCACCCAAGGGCAAACATCAATGGGCCATGGTGATCGACCAGTCGAAGTGTACGGGATGTGGATACTGCACCCGGGCCTGCCAGGCTCATAACGATGTCAACCCTGATATCCAATGGAACAAGGTTGTCGAAGATGGCACCGTCGGCGGCATGCAGGTTTATGTACCTCGCCCCTGCATGCACTGTGAGAAAGCCCCGTGCGTGGAAGTCTGCCCGGTCAAGGCCTCCTACTACCGTGATGACGGCATTGTGATGATGGATTACGATCGCTGTATCGGCTGCCGGTACTGCCAGATCGCCTGCCCGTACGATGCCCGCTCCTTCAACTGGGAGAAGTTCACGGGTGAGAATCCAATGGTTCCCGAATGGGGATCGCCGGAAGTGGAGCGGCGCCCGCGCGGTGTGCCGGAGAAGTGCTCCTTCTGCTACCAGACGATTGATCGCGGTCTTGCCATGGGCTCTCACGCCGGGTGTGGACGCGGAAGCGACTCCCGCCTGCGTGAACATCTGTCCCACCGGCGCCCGCATGTTCGGTGATCTGAACGATCCCAAATCGAATGTGAGCATGGCCCTGCACAACAACCCGACCTATCGTCTGCGCGAAGACCTCGGCACCGGACCACGCGTGTATTACATTCCGGCCGTTGCTGTAGAGGAGTCGTAGCCATGTCAGAATCTCAACGCTCCAAGTTTGCCATTACCCCGTGGATGATCTGGCTCGGCCTCATGGGTCTCATCCTGCTGGCCGGTATGGCGGCCGGTATCCTCGTCTTCTGGAAGGGATTGGGGATCACCAATTTGACCGACAAGGTCCCGTGGGGCCTCTGGATCACGATCGACCTTTCCGCCATTGCCCTGGGCGCGGGTGCATTCAGCATGTGCGCAGCCGTATACCTGTTCGGTCTGAAGCGCTTCCAGCCGATCGCCCGCACAGCCACGTTCATTGGCCTGATCGGCTACACCATGGCCACGCTTTCCCTGGTCCTGGATATCGGGCGGCCCGATCGCTTCTGGCACTCGCTGGTGTACTGGAACCCGCATTCACTCCTCTGGGAAGTGACAATGTGTGTGGTCCTTTATCTGACCGTCCTGGTGTTCGAGTCGATGCCCATCGTTGCCAACTGGGAATGGCTGCGCAAGCACATGCCCAGGATTGCTTCACTGATGTCACACACCCACCATTATGCTCCCATCCTGGCGATCGTTGGCCTGGGGCTCTCAAGCCTGCATCAGTCCTCGCTCGGCGCTACTTATGGTGTGATCAAGGCCCGGCCCTTCTGGTTCAAGCCTGAGATGTCCGTCCTGTTCATGTTTTCAGCCATCGTGGGCGGCATTTCCCTGACCCTGTTTGCCACCATGCTGGCGTCCCGACTGACCAGGAAGGCAAAGATCAACGATAACCTGATCGAGCGCGTTGCCCAGTTCGTTGGCTATCTGCTGATCGGTTACTTCTACTTCCGCATCTGGGACGTGCTTGCCCAAACCTACGTGTATTATCCAGGCCGCACGGAAGGCTTGCAATACCTGACCAAGGGACCCTTTGCCTTCAACTTCTGGGTGATGGAAATATTCCTTGGGATGCTCGTGCCGATGACACTGCTGCTGTACAAGCCAACCCGCACAAACCGCTTCTGGCGCATGGTTGCCCTGTTACTGGTCGCCGCGGGTGTGGTCGCCTTCCGCTGGGACACAAACATCACAGGACAGCTGGTGTTGATGCCTTTCGTCACGGGCCAGCCCATTACATACACAAGCTACCGCCCCTCCCTGATCGAAATTCTGACAGGGGCCGCCATCATCGCTTACGGGCTCACCGCTTTCACACTCGGTGTGAAGTATTTCAGAGTGGTTGACCATACCCTGATCGAAGAAGAGCATGAGAAGGTTCATGTAAAAAGCAGTGAGCCGGTCAGGATCTAAAACAAAATCCCTGATTAAAAACAACAAGGGCGCAGTGAGTGTCCTTGTTGTCTTTAACTAATCTCGTACGGAAATGCCAAACGCCTGTGAAGCTTATTCGGATATTTTTTCGCCGGATGGCCGATCATCCTTTGAGACAGGAGCAAATCCCGGTGGGGATGCAAGCTCCCGCGTGCCCGCGGCGTGATTCGCCACCACAGCCTGGCCCAACGCCAGGCCGCCATCATTGGCGGGTACCAGGCGGTGAACGTAGACGGTAAATCCATCCCGTTTCAGTCCTTTGCGAACCAGGTCCATCATGATCTGATTTTGCCAGATACCTCCCGAGAGAGCCACTTCGTTCAGGCCGGTTGACCGGCGCGCCCGCCGGCAGACATCCACTGACATTTCAGCGATCGTTTTGTGGAAGCGGGCCGCGATCATTTCGGTGGGCCGGCGGACACGAACATCCTGGATAATGGCGGCGAGCAAATCCTTCAAGCGCATGACAGTCCCATTCCCAGCTGTTTCAAGCACGAAGGGATAACACTTCATGGAGGGGACAAACGGCCTCGCCAGTGCTGCCATTTCCATGGCGGATTGCAATTCATAGGTGGCCTCGCTGCGAAGCCCGATCAAGCCTGCGACTGCATCGAAAAGACTTTCCATGCAGGAGGTAAGCGTCAGGTCTCGACCGCCGGTCGACCTTCTGCCTCAGCGAATTGAAGAGTCTGGCTGTCAACATGCTGCAGGAATGGCAGCCCATCAATCTCAAGGCCGAGCGCCTTTGCATATGCAACGGCGATACGCCATGGGGCGCGGCTGGCAAACTCACCGCCGGGGAGCGGCAGATACTCAAGGTGGGCGAAGCGTTCGAAGTCGGAGTAGGAGGCGAGCAGGACCTCACCGCCCCAAAGAGCGCCATCGGTACCGTATCCCGTCCCATCAAAAGAGAGACCGATCAGCCGCCGGTCATCCAGGCCGTTGTCTGCCATGCAGGAGGCGATGTGGGCGTGATGGTGCTGCACCTCGACGCGCCGGGCTAATAACGCGGAACGTCTGACGTATTGTGTGCTAAAGTAATTCGGATTCAGGTCGTGGGCAATCAGCTCCGGCTGGATGTCATATACGCGTGCCAGGTGCTCCACGCTCTGCTCGAACGATTCGTAGGTCTGGACGTTCTCCATGTTGCCAATATGATGGCTGAGGAAGGCAACCTGGTCGCCGGCAAGGCAGAACGCGTTCTGGAATTCGCTTCCGACCGCCAGCGTTGGTTTTACTTCAAAAGGCAGCTTCAGCGGGTATGGCGCGTATCCGCGGCTGCGGCGCAAATAAATTGTCGAGGAGGAAGGATGGCCCTGGCCGTCCCCAGCGAGCGATCCGTGATCCACGCGTACGACTAAATCATCACAGCGCATGTGGATCTCGCGATTATGGAGGATGAATGCATCGGCAAGAGGGGAAAGCCGAAGGAGCGCATCTTCATCGTCGGTGGCAATAGGCTCCTCTGCCAGGCTGCCACTGGTCATCACCAGCACAGGCGGAGCCGGCTCGGTCCCCAGCAGAAGATCCGTCTGGTTCAAAAGCAAATGATGGAGAGGCGTGTAGGGCAGCATCACTCCCAGGGTGTCGAGGTGAGGTGCCACCCAGCGGGAGACGTTATATCCCTGCCCATTCTGTGCCTTCTTCTCCAGGAGGACGATCGGTTTTTCACGGCTGGTCAGCAGCCTTTCCTCCTCCGGGCTAAGTCTGCAAATGGACCGGACCACTTCGACATCGGAGGCCATGATGGCAAACGGCTTGTCAACCCGTCCCTTGCGGTCACGCAGTTCCTCCACCGTCAGGGAATTGGATGCATCGCACGCCAGGTGGAAACCGCCCAGCCCTTTGATCCCGAGAATGTATCCCTCCCGCAGCAGCCGGCGGGCCTTGAGAATCGCCGAGGTGCGGCACTCGATGCTTGAGATCTTCAGGCCGACGTACGGGAACTGCGAATGGATTTCGCGCAGCGCTACAAACGGGCCGCACTCCGGGCAGGCAATGGGATGCGCATGAAAGCGCCTGTCTGAGAGATCGTGGTATTCCGAGCTGCAGTGCTCACACATCCCAAACTCAGTCATTGTGGTGTTTTGACGGTTGTAGGGAATGTCCTGGATGATCGAGAAACGCGGTCCACAGTTGGCGCAGTTGATAAATGGGTAAAGATAATGCCTGTTCCTTGGGTCGAACAGCTCACGCTCGCAGTCGGGGCATATGGCGAGGTCGGCGGGAAGAGACTGGTACAGACCGTCGATGGCAGGGGAGGAAAGTATATCGAAGGTTTGGTATTCGCTGCAGGATTCTCTGCTGCGCACCTTAATGGAATCGATCCTGGCCAGGGGAGGCTTTTCGGCGGTCAACCTTTTGATAAAAGACTCCACGTTCGAGGGACTGCCTTCAATGTAAATCTCCACCCCTGCAGATGTGTTACATCACCCAGCCATGCAAATCGAGCCGGGTCGCCAGTGCATAAACAAACGGACGAAACCCAACTCCATGTACCACACCTGTAACTAAAATATGCTTGGCCATTATTATCATCGTCCTGAGCCGACCGAATCCGTTTTCAACGCATTGACAGGCTCATGCAAATCTTTTATTCAACTTCGATGCTTTCGAGCCTGATATCCTCTTTGCTTAGCAACTGCAAATGTTCACCGAAACAAAATTTACAGAGAGACCCTTCCTCCTCAGGATAAAATGTCCCACTGCAATCGAAGCATTTCATCTCGATAGGAGCATGATTAAATCGGAGCTCGGCTCCCTCTCCGGGCGAGCCTTTTGCGAGGTCTTTCCAGTAAAAGCGGATCGTATCTTCACGTTCCTCTGAAAAGGGGCCGATCAACAAGTTCACACGTACAATGCGTTTCGAGTTGGATTTTTTTATGGCAAGATCGAGCAAATATTGTGTTCTGGAAAACTCATGCATACTTACCGTTGTTTCCAATGCCTTATATATTGAATGCCATTTGTAGTTCAAATTCCCAGGTTCAGGTTTATGATATGGCACTCTGTAGCTTTAGATTAATCCCTTATCAGGTTGCATCCAAGATGGAGAAAGTCACCCAGGCGGATGACTTTCTTCATCAATGAATTGTGATCTTTTGCGCCAAAATTTCAACCACAATTTCGATCATTTTAGGTACTGCTTGCTTTATGGGCGGCGACAGTTCCTCACTAAAATCATAGACGTGGCTGGCCGAAACGCCAACCACCGTTACATCCTCCGGCAATTCCGCACCGAGCTGTCTCCCGAGCCGCATCGCATTCTGCAGGGACATATCGTGTGTGCTGGTCAAGTGGAAGGCAGAATAATTGGGAAGCTCCTCCAGCTTGGAGACGATGATGGAACCCTCCGCATCCTCGGATATGAACGCGTCGACCAGGATGGCGCGCTGATATCCGATCAGCCGTTCCATCAGGCTGATGCCGCCGAGCGACAGGCAGTCGACATCGACATTTCCCGGCTCCTCTCCAAAAAGAGAAGCTGGGGGTAAGGCGAGTCGCTTCTTCACTTCCTCGGCGACAACCCATCCGGCTCCGTCATCTCCAAGAATCGGATTGCCAAGACCGATAACCAAAGTTTTCATTTAGCCGTTGTTTGGGTGACATCCACCATTTGTGCAGCGAGCTGGACGCGGGTCATATTCAGCCGTTCCATGGCGGACCTGGCAACGGCCTTCATCAACCCAACCGACAACCGTACGTCCACTTCACACAGAGCACGCAGTGCATGAGCATTGATCTCGATGACCCGACAGGGTTTCTCTGCGCGCAGGGTTGTAGTGTAGAGGTAGGGCTCAAGAAGCGCCGAGATGCCAAAGATCTCCTCAGGATTAATGTAGCCGACAAAGTATTCCCGATGGTAGTCAGGCATATGCTCACTGGTGACCACAATGTAATAGGGCAAATTTCCCTGGATCAGGAAGTAGAGTGCATCAGCCGGACTTTGGGCTTCAAACAGAACATCCCCAGGCTGAAGCTGTCTTTCCTGGGCGATCATGGCAATTGCCTTTAGCTCCTTGTCATCCATAAAGGAGAAAAAGGGGAACCGATGTAGAAGCTCGAGAGAGACCATAGATACTCCTTTGTTTTGTAAATAGAGATGCGTGCCGAAATGGCAGGCACCCCGGCACGCCAACCCATTGAAAGGCGGATTCAATCGATGAACTGTTTGATCAAATCCACCGTCTCACCTTTTGCATTGCGGATCGTGATCTCGAGAGGCATCTGCCCGGGCAGGGAATGGGTGGCGCACCCAAAGCAGGGATCGTAGGCACGGAACGCCATCTCCACCATGTTGAGCAGACCCTCCGGTCACCTTGCCTTCCTTGATCAGGCTCTGAGCCGCTTTCTTGCGTGGACATCTGGATGGGAGCGTAGTTGTTGGTGGTGCCCACGATCAGATTCGCCTTTGGTCACGATGCCGCGCTCGTCGGTCCAGTAGTGATGCGTGAGGGTGCCGCGCGGCGCCTCGACGATCCCAATCGCCCTCAGTCGGGGTTTCCGTTGGGTTGGCATGGACACGTCGGCGAGGTGATCTCAGGATCGGTCGCCAGCTCCACCCAGCGCTCGGCCGCATAGAGCAATTCCATCAGCCGCGCCCAGTGTGTTGCGAGACGCTGGTGAACTGGTTTTCCACCGAGCGTGCTGATAGAACCTTCGTATTCCTCCTGGGCAAGGGGGTGGCCATCCCATCGGAGGCATTGAGGCGGGAAAGCGGTGTGGCCATGTACACGCCGGAATCGTGCCGTCCACAAATCCCTTCCAACCAACCTTTTTCAAATAGGGGAATTTCAGGTAGGTCCACGGCTCGACATGCTCGGCGATCCAATCGCATGTACTCTTTGGCGTTCGTACTTTACCAATTCGCTTGCCGCTCGGGTCGACCACACTCACCTTGCCATCATAAAAATTGACCTTGTTGTTCTCATCCACCAGTGCCGATGTAATAGGTGTGGTGGGTGTAAATATCGCCGAGGATCAGATCCACATATTCCTTGTTGCCGAGCACAATATCGTTGAACATCTTCAGGCTGAACTGGGCAAACTCGATCGCCCAACGTCCCATCTCTTCGATTTCTTTGCGCTGCTCTTCGGTGATGCCCTTGGTCATGCCGCCTGGGATCGAGGTGCAGGGATGCACCTTACGCCCGCCGATCATCTCGACGACGGTGTGCCCGTACTTGCGCATCTGAATGACCTTGCCGCCGATTTCCAAGCCCACTTTGTGGATGACGCCCAGGATATTGCGCTCGGCGACCGGCGCATCCGGTCCCATGATGAAATCGGGACCGCCCAGGGCGTAGAAGTGGGTGGTATGGTCGGTGCAATAGAATGCGCTGTACAGCAGCTCGCGCAGCATCTTGGCAGTGCGCGGCGGATCGACTTGATAGACCGCATCGCCAGCCTTGGACGCTGCCATGTGATGGGCCTCCGGGCAGACACCGCAGATCGGTTGGTGAGGAGCGGCATCTCCTCGACGGGGCGGCCGACGCAAAGCGCTCAAAGCCGCGCAGCTCCGGGATCTGGAAGTAGGTGTTGGCGACATTGCCCTGTCATCGAGGAAAATCTCGATCTTGCCATGGCCTTCCAGACGGGTGATGGGGTCAATGGATATTTTTTGGCATGATTTCTCCTCCGGTTACCCTTTCTCCCACGCGGACTCTGGATGCCTTCAGCAGCGACCCAGCCAGGTTGAATCGATAAATCTGTCCGGCTGGGTCGGGGATACCGTCGAAGATCTTTTCGATCTCGTCCGGTTCGTTGCATCGATGACGGATGCGAAAGCGGTCATCAAGCGTGCGCCATAATCCATCACACCTTCGGCGGGACCGTAACAACCGATGCACTGTGCGCCTGCTTGCGGGCAGCGGGCATTGCAGCCGCTGCGGGTGGCGGGACCATTGCAGAGCACGCCTTGCTCAAGGATGCAGAGAGTCCGGATCGATCGAGGCAATGTCCTGGATGCGCTTGAAGTTCTTGATCTTCTTGACATTGCGCTTGCGCGTGGCATTCATCGCAGACGGTTGAATTGCCTGCACCGATCACCGATGCCTTTCGGCGGGCAGCTCCGCTTGCCGTGCATGGACCTTGATCACCAGATCGATCACCGCCGCGATCTGGTGTGATTCTGGCGGGCAGCCCGGCATGTAGTAATCCACGTGCACCACCTGGTCCAGCGTCCGCAGCAACCGGAAACAGCGTTGGGATGTGCAGCTCGCCTTCAGGTACCATGTAAGTGGTACTGCGGCGTAGATCTCATTGCGGGTTATCGGTGGTGAGGTATTGAACGCAGTATCGATGATCTCCTGCCATTGGACTAAATTTGCCAGGCCCGGGATACAACCTTCGCAGGCACAGGAACCAAACGCACACCAGTATCTTTGATTTTTGGCGCAGCAGTTTGGCCATGTGCTCGTTCTCATCGTTGCGGATTGCGCCGTTGAAGAGCGTGAGCAGGATCGAGCCATCCTCCATGGCTTCGACATCCTTGTACTTGGCATCCATGGCCACGGGCCAGAAGACCACTTCGAAGTTGGCATCCACGTCCAGGATTTTCTCATGGGTATTGAGGACGGCAATCTCACAGCCACCACAAGAGGCAGCCCAGTACATGGCGAATTTCGGTTTTCCGTTGGTGCTCATGCGGGCACCTCCAGTCTACGAGCATGATGTTCAGGTACAGCGAACATCCTTTCCAAACTGGCCACGTCTGGTCTGGCCCCAGTTAAGCGGACCCAGCGTCCGTGATCTCCTCCACGAACTGTGTTGATTTCGCTCGGCAAAGATGGCACCTTCTGCCGCGCTGGCCCAGACAAGCTTGACACGCCCAGGTTCAATGCCCAATCTGCTGCAGCATGCGCTTGAGCAGGATGAAGCGGCGCAAGGCTTTGTAGTTCTGCTCCATATAATGACATTCACCCGGATGGCAGCCGGTGATCATGACCCCATCCGCGCCGCCGGCAAAAGCGCTTGCAGCACGAAAGGTCGGGTCAAGGCGACCGGAGCACATCAGGCGGATCAGACGGATGTTGGGTGCATATTTCATGCGGGCCGTGCCGGCCAGGTCAGCAGCGCGATAACTGCACCAGTTGCAGGTAAAGCCGATAATTACGGGTTCAAATTTTTCGCTCATCGTGTTCTCACTCCTATACCGGCACAGACTCGGCTCGAGCTGTTGACGTTTAACATCAACAGCCCTTCGATCTGAGCCAGGATTTGCTCATCGCTAAAGCCTGTTCCGCTGATCGCGCCGGCGGGGCAGGCCGCCACACAGGTACCGCATCCCTGGCACAGCGCCGGGTTGATCTTCGGTTACCTTGCGATCGTCGAGGAAGAGGATGGCGTTGAATGGACACAAGCTGTTGCAGATGCGGCAGCCCGAACACTTTCCTGATCGATCGTAGCGCGGACGGGCTCCAGGGCGACCTCTTTCTGCTGGATCTTACCGAGCACGCGAGCCGCAGCCGCAGCACCCTGGGCGACACTGGCAGGAATATCTTTCGGTCCCTGTGCACAACCGGCGATATATATACCTTCGGTCATCGTGGCGACCGGATCCAGCTTGGGGTGGCGCTCGATGAACCAGCCATCTGTAGCTGCAGGAAATGCCAAACATCTTGGCCGACCGCCTTTGCATCATGTCGCGGCTCCAAACCAGCAGGACAGGATGACCATATCCACCGGGATACGGCGCTGCTTGCCAACCAGTGTATCCTCCACCTGGATGATCAGCTTGCCTTCTTCACCGGGCATTGCGGGCGGCATCGGTCATCTCTGCCACTTCGCCGCGGATGAACTGTGTTCCTTCTTCCATGCACCGCTGGTAGAACTCATCATACGCTTTCGCTGGTGTGCGCATATCGATGTAGAAATTGTAGACTTCAGCACCGGTTCGCTCTTGCACCAGGTGTGCAAATTTCAAGCTCTGCATGCAGCATATGCCCGAGCAGTAATTGTTGTAATTCTTATCTCGGCTACCCACGCAATGGACGATGCCTATGGTTTTCGGCACTGTGACCCCGTCACGCAGGACGATCTTGCCGCTCGTCGGGCCGGCAGCATTGGTCAGGCGCTCGAACTCCAGGCTGGTGAAGACATTCGCCAGGCGTCCATAACCATACTGCGGGATGCGGCGGGCATCGAACAGGTCGTAACCTGTGGCCAGGATGATCTTGCCAACATCGACTTTGCAGGTTCGTCTTCCTGCTGGTTGAAATCGATCGCGCCGGTCGGGCAGAATTTCTCACAAGCCTTGCAGGTGCCCTTTTGGAAGTACGTGCAGTTCTCCTGATCGATCACGGGGATATTTCGGAACCGCCTGGGGGAATGGAGTATACACAGCTTTGCGATATCCCAGACCCGGCTTCAAAAACCTCATCGACCACTTTCTTCGGGCATTTTTCCTGGCAGATCCCACATCCGGTGCACAGTGTTGTGTCGATGTAGCGTGGCTTTCTGTCGAATGGTCACCTGGAAGTTGCCAACATAACCGTCTACATTGGTCACTTCGCTCCAAGTCAGCAGGGTGATGTTCGGATGGTTCCCAGCCTCGACCATCTTGCGGGTGAGGATACAGGCCGAGCAGTCCAGGGTGGGGAAGGTCTTGTCGAACTGCGCCATGTGCCCACCGATCGAAGGCTCGCGTTCCACCAGGTAGACGTGGAAACCGGCATCGGCAATTTCAAGCGCAGCCTGGATGCCGGCGATACCACCGCCGACGACCAATGTATCGGGATGGATCGGAACCTTGATCGGCATCGAGCGGCTCATGCTCAGATCACGCGTTCAACGCCGCCCGAGATCATCGCCTTGGCTTTTTCGGTGGCGGCAACCTTATCGGTATGCACCCATGAGACCTGCTCGCGGATCGAGACCAACTCGCATAAGTAAGGATTTAGCCCGGCATTCTTTGCATGCGGTGCGGAAGGTCTTTTCGTGCAGGTGTGGCGAGCAAGCGGCGACAACGACACGGGTGAGATCCAAGTTCCTTGATATCCTTCTCGATCAGCTCCTGACCAAGGCTCGAGCACATGAACTTATATTCACGGGCGATGACCACGCCCTGATGTTTGAGCTTTTCCGCCGCCCATTTGGCAACTTCAACTACATCCACGGTGCCGGCGATATTCCTGCCGCAATGGCAGACGTATACACCCACACGCTCCTGTTTCCTTTCGCTCATTTCATCACCTCCTTCCCCTCATGCTTGGTCCAGCGTTTGGGCATCGGCAGTCCTTCATCCTTCTTGCGCGGTCGCGGACGGCTCCTGCGTCACTGGCACTTCCACACCGATCGTTGCCAGTGCATTTCGCGAGCTGACCAGTTCCACGCCAATGCCGAGGTCCTCAGGCTCCCTGCCGAAGGCCAGCCCCATAAGTTGGGTGAAGAACAGGACCGGCATGTGATAATCCGTGCCGAAGTAGTGATTCATCTCATTTTGATAAGCGTCGATGTTCATCTGGCACATCGGGCAGACGGTCGCCATCAGGACCGCGCCGCGGTCATCCGCGTCAGCCACGAGGCGGCGGATCAATTCGAAGGCGGTCTCCGGTCCGATCTGGGTCATGTGCCCGCCGCAGCAGCTTGTCGTGAGCGGATAATCGATCACGTCCGCGCCCAGCGCCCGCAGCAGGTCATCCAGTTCGGTGGGATGTTCATGGTCAGACCAGCGATGCTGGTAATCGGGTCGCGGCAGCATGCATCCCATATAGGGGGCGACCCGCAACCCGGTCAGCGGACGCGTGACCTTGCTCCGAATTGTTTCCAGTCCCACGTCGTAGACCAGGATATCGATCAGGTGACGCACATCGAGCGTGCCTGGTTTGTACTGGAGCCCACCCGCGGCGAGTGCCTCATTAACCTTTGCTCCCAGGGTCGGCCGCTCCTGCATGTAATAGTCCGCCTTGGCGAGGTTGAGATAACAGGCTGAGCATGGGGCAACAACCGTGCGGGTGCCGTTCCTTTGCTTTGCAGCCAGAGCAAGGTTGCGGGCAATCAACGAATAGGCCGGGATCAGGTTGATACCAAGATATTCCGTCGCGCCGCAGCAGTTCCAATCATCGATCTCTTCGAAATGGATCTCAAGCGGTTCCAGGATGGTGTTCAAGGACTCCATGTACGCTTTGGCGCTGGATTCCATGGAGCAACCGGGATAAAAAAGATACCTGTTCATGAGGTAAGCTCCAACTTTTTGGCCTGGTCAAGGATTTTTTTCAGTTGATCCATGTTCTTGATTTTCTTTGGCATGATCGCCATACGCCCTTTTGTAATCATGCCAAATCCCATGGGCGCCATGCCCGGCAGCCGCAAAGGGAAATGCCGCAGATAATGCCGTGAAGCCAGTCCCAGCTCATAACTGCGGCCGAACGTCTCCACCATGTCGACAAAGGTTTGTGAAAAATCCGGAGCCGTCGAAGTCACGGTACAGCTTGGCCTTGATCGCCATGCTTTTAAGCGTGTACATGACATCAGCAATATGCACCTCCTGCGGACACCGCACCACACAGTGATAGCAGGAGACGCAGATCCAGGGGGTGTTGCTGCGTAACACTTCATCACGCATGCCTGCGCGCAACATGGCAAACAGCATGCGCGGTGTATGGTCCATATCCATTGCTACCGGACAGGACCCGCCGCAAGTTCCGCACTGGATGCACATTTCCAGGTGGGAAACCCCTGCTGTTTTCATGCTGACTTCATGTAACAGGGAAAGATCTTCCTCGCGGGCCAGGCCCGCTCGGAATCTTTCTTCCGTCATTTGGGGCATACTCCCTCCAATAAATCACATGCCTGAACGCCGCCCTGTTGGCATGACAAAATAAACCCATACCGCTTGTGATCGCGATAGCCAAACAAATCTACCCCGCCTAGTCCTATTATTGTGCGGATAATCACAAATTCGGAGTATTGAATGTCATTTATAGTTCGGCAAATTGTCATGAATAATTTCGATAAATCCAGGAGCAATTATCAATAACCTTAAACAAAAAATGCGCTCATTCTCGAGCGCATTTTTTAGGGTTCTATTCCTTACTTTTCAGGGTGCACCTGCATCAATCCACTGTTTGATGGCCGCCAGTTCCTCCGCGGTCAGGTTGGCAAAGTGCTTGCCCGTGCTCTGAACCTGCACCAGACGGCTGCCGGCTGAGTTACCGGGGACGATGACCGCTCCATCCTCGCCACCTTTCATGAGGCCCGCATAAGTGAGCATATTCAGGCCTGCAGTCGCCAGATCACCGTGGCAGCCTGAGCACTTTGCTGTCACAAGAGGTCCCACATAACTTTCATAAGTTGGGTTGCCAGTTGTTGTCGGAAGCTCAGGGGTCGGTTCCGGGGGCGGCAGCTGCGATTTCAGGATCTCATGCAGCTTGGGGGCATCAAAACCTGCGAAAGTATATACGTTCCCATGGCAGGCAGAGTTCGAACAGAAGGAGGTATTGCTGGTGCCCCCTGGATCGTCAGTCGTATGGCAGGCCGAGCAGGAGGGACCGAATGCCTGGTTGTGGAGACTGATCCAGTTCGGGTTGAGGTGGGTCTCCGGTTCAGGTCCGGTACTGATCTCGATGTTGGTCACAAAATCGTCCTCCGCTTTTACGACCGGGACGGAGTGGCAGAGATTGCATTCCAGGCGGATGGCCTGCTTCTTGTCATCCAGGTGTTTGCCATCGTGACAGCGGAAACATCCGGGTGAGTTAATATGGCCCACATTGTTCGGATGTGTTGTCCAATCGACCTGCTGGTCATGGAATACGGTGCCGCTGTAAATATCCTTCAGGCTCTGGATGGCAGCACTAATCTTGTCTGCATTCCCGGCATAATATTCCGTCTGCTTGTAATATGTCTCCAGGTTGTCGATGGCTGCATAGGCCTGCGCTTGATTCTTATACTGGGCCGTCATTACTTCGACAGCCTTCTTATGGATCAGCGGGATATTCAGGATCGATCTGGCCGCGCGCCATGGCGGTATTGATCGATTCCTCCGGGAACGAGAACTCGTGCGTGACGCGGTTGTGGCAGGTCACGCAATCCATGGTCTTGAGCTTGGTCTCATCGATCGTGGATTTGTCAAAGCCGGACTCGACATCCACATATTCGCTGGTTGTCCCATCATCGTTGTAAACACGGATATAGGGAATATCCTGTTCAAGCTCATCCAGCGGATAGTATTCGACCTTGTTGACGATGTGCCAGTGGATGCCTTTTCCCAGGCCCTCCCGCTTCGCTCCACCACCCGTCTTGAGGATCAGATAGACACGTGAGGCAGTATTCGTCAGGTCATTTGCAAAATGCGGAATGACGCGCACGCTGTCGGCGGAGAATGTCTCCGGTTGGTGACATTTCTCGCAGGTATCGCGTGCCGGGCGCAAGGCCTTGGCATAAATTGGATATTTATAAAGGTGGAATATCTGGTCGTACGTTTCTTTTACGCCTTGTGATTTACGTGTCAATTGATTGAAGAAGGATGCACGTCCGATATGGCATTCTTCACAGGTTACATTGGCATGCGGGGAGACATTATAAACAGCATACTGTGGAGGCATGCGAATGACAGGCCGTGCCGCAGAAATGGGATGAGTTTGTATATTCCCATCCGGATACCCCTCCGCCGATCACCATTAATGTAAGTACACCGAGGGCTGCATAAGGCAGGATCAGCTTCCACCATGGCGAGCCAGGCCCGGGGAAGAAGAATTTTGCAAGGCGCTCTCGTAGTTTTTTCATTGACTCCTCCGTTGGGTAGTGCTTCCTTTCGATCAATGGTGCTGGAACTGACTTATTAAAACATCATCAAGTCGCAGGGTGTATACCCGGCGCTTGATTGAGCTATATCTACTTTTCAGGTGCACCAGCGTTGATCCACTCGACAAGCTGTGCAATCTCATCAGGAGTCAACTGGCCGGGATGCCCGCCTGCCTGCTGCTTCTGGACGATCAGGCTGTTTGCGGCATCACCCGGGGTTATGACCGGACCATCCGGCTCCGCCTTTCATGGCGTCAGAATAGGTTGAAAGGTTCAAGCCTCCCAATGCAGCCGCTCCATGACACATGGTGCATTTTGTCTGCAGCATCGCGCCGATCGACGTTATCCCAGGTCAGGGAGCTGGACGGCGCGGCGGGTGTGGTTGAGTCTCTCCGGCTTGCGGGGTGGTGGTATCCCCGGTTGGCTGAGCCAGGGTTTGGGTCGGCAGCGGAGTCTCGGTCGGCGGGAGAGTCGCAGTCAGCGTGGGAGCGGGTGTGGCTGTCTGCGGAACGAATATCTGAATTGTCGGCTCCATTCTTTGCACTGTCGTGATGGCAGTGTCCTCCGCATTGACAAACCCATAGACGCCGCCCAGCATAAAGAGGGTAAGCAAAGCTGCGATCGGGAAATAGATCATCTGGCGCTTGCGCAACGCGGCAGGCTCAACAGGCCGGTCCACCAGCCCGGTCTTGATATCTGCCAGCTCGAGCGGATGCTCGTGCAGCATTTCCTCTTCTTTCATCTTCCCGGTGAACATGGATTTGTTGAAGCGCTTGATATGAACGCTGTACATGTGCCAGATGATGATGGCCAGGATCGCCAGGACCGCCTCCCAGCCATGAGCCGTCTTGGCAGCCGGGATCGCTTCACCCGGAAGAATTTTGACTGTAGTGAGCGGATTCCACATCATGAAGCCGGTCGTCCCCATGACGATCACGCCCCACACAAATGCCCAGTACTCCAGCTTTTCTTCAAAGGTATAGCGGCCCATCTGGGGGAACGATTTGGAGAAGCCCAGGTTATACATGAGCGCCTGCCAGCCATCCTTAATATCCTGCAGGCTGGGCAGCATGCTCAGTCTCGTCCGGCGGACAAATGCCAGATAGCCAAAGACAAGAATATGCCAGGTAGCACCGATCATCATCACAATTGCAGCAGTGTGATGGATCAAACGCAGGTTTTCAATACCGCCAAGAAAACCTACAAAGGCAATTGAGAGCGGGGAAGTGGAGAACTTTTGAGGCAAACCGGTAAGGCCCAGTATGATAAAGGAGGAGAGCATGACGATATGCTCTATACGGCGCCAGATCGGAAAACGCTCATAGCTGCGTGATGTATGCTCACTCATTTTTCCGATTCTCCTTCCACGCGTGCGGAGCGCCGGTTTTTGAACCTACGGTAAATATCGGTAAATACATAGAAGAGCATGCCTCCGAGAACAACCGGTATGAACAACAGGTAAAACAGGTTTACGTAGTACACGATCGGGAAAGCCTTGGGGCTCGGCTCGTAATGGCTTAGCCATGCATCGGTAAAGGTGTCAGTGGTTGCATCGGGATGACACTGCTGACATTTCACCAGCAGGTTTTTCTTGAATGCAATGCCAGCTTGAGGGTCGTCTGGTCTCAAAATATCGTGAACGCCATGACAATCGGTACACACAGGCTTGTTGGTGGGTTGATCTGGGATAATTCTTTTGGAACATTTCCACGGTTGTGCCGTGGAAGTCGGACACGTACGTGTTTAGCACATTGGTGGATATGCCATATTGCTTCATGAGTGTTTCATTGGTATGGCATTTCGCACAGAGCTCAGGTGTGCTATTCCGGAAGGAAGCCGTCGTGGGATTCTGGATATTATGGACGCCATGGCAATCGATACAGGTGGGAACGTACTGGTTGCCTTCCTGGGTCAGGGCGGCGCCGTGCACGCTTTTCTTATAGGTGTCGTAGATGGCACTGTGGCACTTGGCGCACGTTTGTGGAATGGCCAGCCGGGCACCCAGCAACAATTCACCTGTATTCTTATCTGTCAGCCTGGTCTGGGTGTGAGGGTTGTGGCAGTCCGTACAAACGGCGGCATTATTGTCACCTGCCGCAAGGGCTTTTTGGTGAACGCTATCGAGAACCTTCTGATACTGATCGTTGTGGCATTTTTCGCAGGTGGGATACATCTCCAGCGAAAAATCGCGCGGACTGCTCGCTGTCACCTCGGGATGAGGAAAACCGGTAATATTCGTATGACAGTCCACACAGGCTACCTTTTCCTGTCCGTGAACGGATGCGTCAAATTTTGTGCCATCGATCGTGATGGGAAGAGCGTGTCCCCCAATTTGTGCTGTCATTCCCTGTTGCTGGTGACAGGCTAAACACGTTTCATCGGACGGCTTATCATCTTGAAACTGAGGCGCAGCCGCCACAGTATTGGGTTCAAAAAAGATCACGGCCGCCAGGAGGATCAACACTCCGAGCGCCAGACCTGCCAGTCCAAGCTGCATTGTATGCGCCCTGAACCATCTTCTCATTGCACACTCCTCATTAAAGTGGTCTCTGTAGTCTCCAGATTATACAGTGAAATTACCCACAAATTTTCATGGGGTAATCGCCCTATTCTAAGATGGGTTGTCATACTCTGAAAGTGAAGAATATCATGGAAAATGTATGATTGCAGGAGAATTTATCCGATATACATTTATCCAGTATATGCGAAATCAAAGAAATTCTCCCTGATTTGCAGGAATTTAGCCGTACCCTTTTGGCATGTATCAACGTCCTGTATTTATGAAGGCGCGTGAATCACGCGGTTCATCTCGTTACCCCAACCTGGCTCAACGAAATATCATTACCATGAGGATGTAGACGATTTCCGTTCTAAAGGATTGAGAACCGCGTCCGATCAATTTTGGCTGATTTAATCGATTTTCAGCCATAAACACTGCTGAACCAGAAGATGGGCCTGGGAATAATTAGTAGAAAGGTCACGTTTACATCGATGTAAGTCAGAATACCAAGAGTTTTAGGTAGAATGATTTTATGTCGAAAGGAGAGCAAACCATGTACAAAACAAAATTACTGACAGGAATTTTACTGGTGCTTGCTGTCTTGTTTGCACAGGTGGGTGCGGCATTTGCGGCTCCGGCCGCGCAGGACACAACAACTATTACAGGTACGATCGTAAGCGTTACTCCCGAGGCGGATACAAATGGCGTTATCAACACTGTGCTTGTCACCTATAAGGACGGTGCGGGAGTAGAACAAACCGCACGCATAAGTCTCGCAACTGCGGTGAGTCTCGGGTTGGTTACAGTGGATTCGACGGTAACCCCCAATGTAGTAACCGTTGTAGCGAAAACCGACGATCCGGTAACGATCGATCCTGCCACCGTCATCCCCGATCAGGAACCTGGCGAAGAGGATATCCATCCCATTGCAGCCATACTTGCCAGGTTCTTTAATGTGGAGCCAGGCGTGGTGCAGGGCTACCATGACGATGGCTATGGGTTCGGCGTGATCGCTCAGGCCATGTGGATGGCGAAGAGCCTGGGCGAAGGAGATTTGGCGGATGCAGGCCTGATCCTCCAGGCCAAAAAGACCGGCGACTACAGCGCCTTCACGCTGCTGGATGGCTCCACCCCGACCAACTGGGGCCAGTTCAAAAAGGCTGTCATGGGCAAGGACAAGAAAAATCTGGGGATCATTGTTTCCGGTCATGCCAACAACGATGAGACCCAGGCCCAGCCAGAACAACGGTCATGGAAATGGCAAGGATAATAATCCGGGCAAGGGCAAAGGCAAAGACAAGAATAAAAACCCGTAGATAAAAACTTAAGTGATAAAAAGGAGCGGCGGAAGCTGCTCCTTTTTATTTGATAGGATTTGAGAGCCCGAGCGGCTGCAGGCTGCCGCATAAATCCCCAGATCTGTATTTTAAGGTTTGCTATCAAGTTCCTATACAAAGTTTCGTTCCCAGGAAGACAAGCGGTAAAATATTACTGAGGTAAACAATGCGACAAGTTGCTATTCTTGGAATTGGACAAATCAAAGTCGATGAGCACTGGGATCTGTCCTTGCGTGAGCTGGGTGGCAATGCCGCCTTTGCCGCGCTGCAGGATGCCGGGATGGACAAGGTGGAGGCTCTCTTCGTCGGCAACATGCTTTCACCGTTGGTGAGCGGACAAAATCAACTCGGGACCTTCTTTTCAGACTGGATCGGTCTTTGGGATCAGGAATCGGTCAAGGTGGAGGCAGCCTGCGCTTCCGGGGCCGCAGCGCTCCGTGCGGGACTGATGGCGGTCGCCGCGGGGGATATCGACTCGGCCCTGGTGGTCGGCGTCGAAAAGATGACCGACAAGGCCGGCCACGATGTAACCGCCGCTCTGGCTACTGCCGCCGACGCGGATTACGAGGTGGAACAGGGCATCTCGTTCGTGGGGATCAACGCCCTGGTCATGCGCCGTTACATGCACGAATTTGGCTGGAAACACGAGGACTTCGCGCCCTTCTCGATCAACGCTCACGCAAACGCCATGAACAATCCGTATGCGCGTCTGCATGAAAAGATCACCGTGGAGAAATTCGAGAGATCCTCCATGGTTGCCACGCCGATCAACCTGCTGGACGCCTCCCCTACTGGCGACGGTGCGGCTGCGGTGATCCTCGTCCCGGCAGAAAAAGTGATAGCGTTCCCGGGAAAACCCAAAATAACGATAGCCGGTTCCGCGTCCGCGACTGATTCGATCGCTGTCCATTCCAGGAAGGACCCGCTTTTCCTGAATGCTGGATACCTGTCCGCCAAAAAGGCGTATGAAATGGCTGGAGTTGGGCCGGGGGATATTGACGTATTCGAGCTGCACGACGCGTTTTCCATCATGTCTGCGCTCTCCCTTGAAGCGTGCGGATTTGCCGAACGCGGCCAGGGAGTGAAGCTCGGCCTCGATGGCGAGATCGGCCCCAACGGGCGCGTGCCCGTCTGCACCCGCGGCGGATTGAAAGCCCGCGGCCATCCGGTTGGAGCGACTGGAATGTATCAAATTGTCGAGGTGGTCCAGCAGCTGCGTGGTGAATGTGACAGGACCCAGGTTGACGGCGCGAAAATTGGCATGGCCCAGAACATCGGCGGGTCAGGCGCAACCATCCTGACCCATATCCTCAAGGCAGACTAAAAAGCCGGCATCCTGAGGAAAAATAGAAAATTGCCGATCACGATGATAAGTAGCAAAAGCAGTACTGGAAGAAAAGTAAGGGTGGTCAGCACGGCAGCCAGCCTGTCCTTGTGCCAGGCGTAGGCAATCCACGCAGCGATGGCAAAGGCTATCGGCCAGAGCGGGTAGGACCACACGGCGATCACAATCGTCCAGGCCCCGGCCGTAACGCCGGAATCAAATGCCATGACGGAAAGCCCTGCCATAAGAAGCCAGAAGAAGAGGGAGGCAACTGCCAGGGCTTGCGAGATGATCAGCCAGATCAATACAGGCCGGCGTGCGGGCCGTTTAATTTCTGTTTCCAAGGGAAGACTCCTGCCTGGCGTTCAAGGAATGATAAAAAACTGATACCCTCTGAAAACCCACAAACGCTCCAGAAGTTCCACCAGGATGAAAAATGCACGTATTTTTGACCTTACACCAGGCATAGGCACCATCATTACAACCTTGTTAAAGTACTTCCTCACCTCTTGTTTCCCTTTTGCACATATCTTATACTTATAAGAGCGAAAGGAGCCCAAATGACAGACAAGCGAAAAATCGGTCGTCGTGACTTTACCTATTACATGCAAGTCACGAACGACTTAACAAAGGAAGTGCTTGGTTACCTGTCGGATATCAGTACGGGCGGATTTAAACTCGATAGCCAGAAACCGGTCACTCCCGGACAGGACTTTCGTGTTCACATTGAACTCACACCTGAGATCGCCGATAAAAATGTCATGTTGTTTATTGCGCGCAGCAAGTGGTGCCATCGGGATCATATCGACCCGAACTCGTACAACGTCGGCTTCGAAATCATCAACATGACACCCAGCGACATGGTCATTTTCCAGCGCATGTTCGACCGGTATGGAACGGAAAACAGGCTTAAAGAATAAAAGGTCCGACGATTATCTGTGGAAATAAATCAGGGCTTTGCGTGCTAGGCGGGCGGTGTCGAACCGCCCGTTTTTTATCCACCCCGCAGACTCCTGCACTCCCCGGCACCGACCGCCAGGGCGGTGTGCACCAGGTGCAAGTGAGAACGTTGCGAGGTCTTCGACAGGAACCCCGCAAAAAGGCGGGGCAATAGTGTTTCGCTTGTTGTACAATGGACAGAATGAAATATACAACGCTGCGCTCCATCGTTCGCTTTATCATGGGCATGATTGCAGATATTGAAGTCCATGGGATCGAAAAACAACCGCCCGGAAATTTCATTATTGCAGCCAATCATTTGGGACGCCTGGATACGGCCGTATTGATCTGTGTCATTGAGAGGCAAGACATCATTATGGCCATTGCGGAAAAGTACAAAAACCATCCACTCTATGGGGCGATCGGGCGGGCTTTGAATGGCATCTGGCTGAACCGTTTCGAGGCAGACTATTCCGCACTGCGCCAGATCCTGGGCCGCATGGAGCAGGGCGGGATCCTGGCCATCGCGCCGGAGGGGACGCGCTCCAAAACGGAAGCGCTGCAGGAAGGCAAAATGGGGGTTGCGTTTCTGGCCTCCAAAAGTGGCTATCCGATCCTGCCGGTTGCGCTGACGGGGACGGAGGACCGCCGTGTGGTGGAAAATTTGAAGCATTTCCGCCGCTCGAAGATCACGGTTACGGCCGGCGATTGGATGGAGGTCCACATCCCTCACGGAAGGGGACGCGAGCAGGCCATGCAGGCTGCGACCGACGAGATCATGTGCCGCATCGGCGCAATGCTCCCCGAAAAGTATCGCGGTGTGTATGCCGATCATCCCCGACTGAAGGAATTATTGGAAGCCCATGCGTAACGTGATCCGCTGGCTGGTCCGCCTGATTTTCAACATCATTGCTCGTTTTGAACCAAAAGGGTATGAATATCTCCCGAAGGACGGCAGTTTCGTCATTGCCACCAATCACCTGGGGATTTTGGATGCTCCCAGTGCTTTTTATGCACTCGACCGCTGGGACATGTTTGTGCTGATTGGAGAAAAATGGGAAAAGGTGGCGCTTTTTCGCTGGCTGGGGAAATATTTCAACTTTATCTTTATCGATCGTTTTAACCCGGACATCAAAACCCTGCGAAAAATAATCTCGTTGATGGAGCAGGACAATATCCTGGTGATTGCGCCGGAGGGCACGCGCTCGCGGAGTGGGTCATTGATCGAGGCCAAGCCGGGGGTCAGCTATCTGGCATCAAAGCTGAACCGCCCGATCGTCCCGGTTGCCATTACCGGGTCGGAGGATGAGGCACTATTCGGCAATCTTAAAAAACTGCGCCGGGCCCACATCACCCTGACAGCCGGTCCTGCCTTTACACTTCCCCCGCTTCCCCGGGAAAACCGCGACGAGGTGCTCAAACAGTATACGGATGAGATCATGTGCCACATCGCCGCACTGCTGCCTGAAAAATACCGGGGTGTGTATGCGGACCTCCCGCGGTTGAAGGAATTGCTGGCCAGAGATGCAAAATCGTTCCCTGAATAATGTTTAGGATATAAGTTGAAAGGATGAACTCATGTCACGACAAGCCAACACACCCTCCCTTGAGCAATGGAAACGCCTGTATGAATTAATGGACGAAGTAAAAGGGCTCGCCCCGTGGGATTTTATGCTTGAAACTGACCTATTCGGTATCCGATTTCCCGGAACGGACGAATTAGGATTCGTAAGCGTGATGGGAAATCTAGGGGAACACCTGTCGGTTGCAGTCTATCTGGGGAGAAAGGGATTTGAAGGCTTCTGGTCAATGCAGCAGGCAGGCGACGATTTTTCACCTGATCTTATTCTGCAAACTCCGCATCTTCAAGCATCCCTGGAGGACAGGGAAATCCTTACCTCGGAGGATAGAAAGATAATCAATGGACTTAATTTGAAATATCGCGGCAGACAGGCCTGGCCTCAATTCCGCAGTTATCGGCCCGGCTGCTTTCCCTGGTATCTGGAAAAGGATGAAGCACAAATGCTGATCACCGGGCTGGAACAAGTACTGGATATCGGTCCACGTTTCGAAGATAATCCTGATCTTCTCGAATCACCTGAGGCGGATGAAAAGTTTCTGGTGCGTGTGCTCGAAGAGAGTTCGATGGGTCGACAAGCGTCAGGAGATCAAATTCTCGCCAGAGCCACCGATTCGTCTGATGATGAACATGGAGGCTCTTGCCCGTCTCAAAACCATGCCAAAGCAGAACGACATCGTTGAGATCGATGTCCAAATGATGGAGGAAGCAGTCAGGGACAAGGGCTTCGACCGGCCGTTTTTTCCCTTTTTGTTTCTGGCTGCCGAGAAAAAGAGCCGCATGATCCTTGGCGTTAACCTGCTTACCCCGCTTCCATCCTTGGAGGAAATGTGGGGAGGTCTTCCCGCGCAGGTCATAGAAATCCTGGCCAATTCCCTTCTGCCCAAAGAGCTGCAAACCAGAGAATCCAATGGTTGCCCTTCTGCTTTCAACTCTTGAAAAGGATCTGGGGATAAGGGTGAAACTGGTCACCCACCTTCCCGCGGTTGAATTTGCGCAACAGGAGTTGAAAAGATTTAATCGCTTTTAATTCACACCCTATTCGATCGGCTCGAATGTGCCGTCCAAATGAAGAAAAAAAGTTTCGACTCTGAGCTGGGGGAAAAGGACGCGGAGTTTATCCCGGGTATCCAGTAGATCGTGCCGGTGACGCTTATGGGTGCCGTCCCGCCCGTAGGCGCGGCAGTCTTCATGATTGATGAGGCAGACCGTATCGATGCTGTGGATCTGTACCGCCAGCTGGACGTATTTCAGTACCATCTCGTAATCGTGCACGCTGCCGGCCAGCGAGATGATATCGAAATTATCGTACCCAAAGCGGACTGTGATCCACGGCTGCAGGAATTTTTGCAGGCGGTAATCCATGCAGTGGACGACCAGCGCGTCACAGTGGATGACAGGCTTTTTTTGTTTTACGGAGTGCCATGAAGGCTATAGAACCTCCCCTTCCTCGCGTTTCAAAAATCTTCCCTCCCCGCGCCTGCCCAGCCATCGGTCACCGTCCACGATCAGCTTGCCTCGCAGGAAAACTTTTTCAGGCATCCCGATTAGCTCCCAGCCTTCGTACAGGTTGTAGTCGGTGCGCTGGTGCGCCTGTGCAACGCCATAAGTCACCTTCTTTTCGGGATCCCAGATCACAATGTCCGCATCGGAGCCGGGCAGCAGTGCACCCTTCCGCGGGTAAAGGCCAAAGATCTTCGCCGGGTTCGTGCAGTTATAGGCAACAAATTGGTTGGCCGTAATCTTTCCGGAGCGCACCCCGGTTGTCCACAATACGGGCAGGCGATCCTCGATTCCGGGTAACCCGTTCGGGATCTTTGTGAAGTCACCTTTGCCGAGTTCCTTGCCCGGGATGGCGATCTCACCTCCCTCGTAGAGGATGGGCCGGGTACCGTCATAGAAGAACGGGCAGTGGTCCGTGCCGACTGTCTGCAGGATGCCCTGGGTCAGTCCATCCCAAAGTCGGGCGTTATCCTCCGCCGACCGCATAGGCGGGGAGCAGATCCATTTGGCGCCATCCTCGCGCCGCAGGTCGTCGATCGTGAAGAACAGATACTGCGGACAGGTCTCCCCCATCACCTTGACGCCGCGCTCGCGTGCATACTGGAGCATGTCCACTTCGCCGCCCATGTTCATATGGACGATGTAGACGCTCGCATCCGCCGCGGACGCCATGCCCGCCACCCTTAAAGTGGATTCGACCGCGCCCCAGCCCGGCCTCGTTAACGCGTGCCATTCAGGGGTCGTATGACCCACGGCCAGCGCCTGCTCGACCAGGGTATCGACCTTGGCGGTATCCGGAATGATGATCCCGCCTGCGGTTTTATTGTCCGCGTCGATGCGCGTAACCACAACGCGGTCGTGAAGCGGCCGAAACTTCATATCGGTTCTCCAAGTAGGGTTGCGGGGAAGTTCGTAACGGTCGCAAAACAATGCGGCCTCTTCCCAAGAGTTGGTGCGCTTTTGGCACTCGTCAAGTGTGACTGCCAACTCGTCGTCGGCAGCTCCGCCAAAATGAGGCTAACACACTGAAACTACGGTAATATTTATTTGCATAGACGAAGTAAAATAAGGAATGGTTCCTTCTGGCTGTGGCACACGTACGTCTGGAAGAACTACGTCAGGCGATCCAGATCGGTACAGAGTGCGGATTGTATCTCGTCTGGATCCATGATGAAAGGCGAAAAAGAAGAAGGATGGTCCGCGCGATGGCATGTTGCCCCGGCGGCTCCGCAACGCGTATCAACGCGCTGGATGGAAGTTCCGGGGCAGGTCAACTTAATCAGGCGAATGAGCGTTAGGAAAAACGATGGCCGGCGAAGAGAGGAAAACTGAAACTAGCCCCGCTCCAAAAAAAGAGGTTGCTCCGGAGAACCAGAGTTTTTCAGGTGCAAAACCATCCACGACTGAGGGCGCCCAGACACCTGCCGCCTCGTCCTCCACCTACAGTAGGGGCGAGGGCCAGAAGCCGGTTTCTCAAGCCTATAGGGATAATTGGAACATCATTTTCGCCAAGAAAAAAAAGCGATAATTCATCTGGTGCTGGGCGTTTCGGCGAGCGCTGCGGTCATGTCCGCCGCCGTGGCTGCGCATGCCGGCTAGGTTCGCGAGCTGGAACATTTCCGCTTCGATGGCCGGAAGAACGATGCCGGGATTTCAGCTCCAGCGACTTGGAACCGCGGCGCACAGCGCATGAAGGGCTACCGTACCGAGGAGATCGTCGGCCAGCACTTCTCGTGCTTCTACACCGAGGAGGACCGGGCTGCGAACGCGCCGCAGCAAGCGCTCGAAATCGCCGCTGAAAAGTCGACGTGCTACCTTGGTTGAGGCTATGGTCTTGGACGACCCACGGACAGGATTCGCGGACTATCGAACCGGTCTCAGTCGATAACAAATCAGTTCTCTGGTTTGCCGGCGTTCAAAAACCGGAAATTGGAAAATGCGCAGCTGAGACTGCGGCCCAAATTCGCGCGTTTCGATGTGTAAATTCGCAAAATTATCGGTCTGAGACAGAGCTTAGGCGGGCTAATCGTCGGAATTCTTGCGCATTTCATTGGAGTCGTGAAACGATCGATAACCTAGACTATCGATGGCTGACGACCCAGTCATTCTCGAACCAGTCTCCGTGCGCAATTCCCTGCTAACAGGGAAATTAACAGGGAATTTCGTCATTTTTGGCGGTGCAGAGCATGGGGCACGCTCAGATGCCACGTCAATTCAGTAGCTTACGGTGAGATTCCCTACGCAATTGAACAGGGAATTCTCGGGAGCGTATCAGCCAAAAATTTCTGCAATTCAGGGAAATGGGATTACCTAACACGGTCGTGTCCGAACCGACGCTCAACAGGCTCCATCAATAACTACACAACCCGTAGATCTCGGTCGATTGTCCGCTTTGCCGCCGATAGCGACTGGAATACGGACATCGCCGGAGTCCGCTTTGTGCCAATAGCGGACATTGGGCGACGACATCCACTCATTCCGGTAGCCCGTTTGCTTCCACGGGCATATCGCACCGCAATTTAGAAGCTATACTGAACCGCGACCAATAGGCACAGCGGGAGGAACCATGATCGCGGAAATGCGGACCTACACGGTCAAGGACGGAATGCTCGAGACCTATTTACAGCTTTTCAACAAGCTAATTGTCCCGAACCACAAGAAGTATGGCATCCCGATCCTCGGCGCCTGGCTAGACAAGGACAAGAACCAGATAACGTGGATCCGCACGTTCGCATCCGCGAGGATCGCAAGAACAAGCTCGACATCTACGAGAAGTCGGCCGAGCGTGACGCGGTGTTTCCGGTCGCGAGCTATCATATGCTCAAGCATGAGGTGAAAGTACTTGAGAGCGTATTCAATCCGTCATCGGAGCCTGACGGGTCTTTCCTCGAAAGCCCGATCGCAAAGAAGGCCTACGCGGCCTATGACGCGATCCCAAAACAAGAGGCCGAGGCTTTCGAGGCATCGACCGCCGCACCGCGGTAAACACGGCTCGTGACAGGAATTTCTTTTTGAAGCCTAGGCTCTACATCGCTACCAATGGCTTGTCCGTCTGGTACAGCGACGATCTTGGGGAAACCCTTCTGCGCACGCAAACTGAGGCGGGCCTCTGCTCCGGGGCTCCCGTCTGGGGACTTGCGGCTCATCCGTCCAATTCGGGCGAAATCCTGTGTGGCACGTCGGAGGGGATTTTTGGATTCGACCCGAAATCGCAACAATGGTCCCATCTGAAAAGTCCGCTCGATGCCAAACGGATGGTGACGGCAATCGCGTATTCGCCGCACCATCCAAATGTCATAGTGGCAGGAACTCAGCCGGCTGCGCTGTTCCGCTCGGAAGACGGCGGCAAAACCTTGCCCGATTAATGCGGCAATGTACAAGTCGGTAGCGCTGCACTTCGGCTCGAAAAACAGCAACAACACCCGACAGCCACTATTGCGCCGACGTCACCAGACGATCCGGTTAAGCATTGGACGCGGGTCTGCCAGATCGTCTGGGACTATGACGATCCCGAAATGGTCTGCGCCTGCGTCGAAATCGACGATACTTGGATCAGCAGCGACGGCGGTCGTTCATTCCAGCGCAGCAACAACGGGATCGCTCTCGGCGACGTCCATGGCATGGCAATCGTCCGCAATGGTGCCCGCACGCTCTATGCTACGACCGCGTTCGGCTTGCACGCCAGCACCGACGACGGCGCTACTTGGCGGCTTCAGCACATCAACTCGCCCTGGCAATACACCCGCTCGATCGTTGAGCGCGCTGACCGTACCGGCACGATGTTTCTGACCAACGGCAGCGGAGCCCCGGGTTGGCACGGCAGGCTCTATCGCAGCCGCGATCGCGGCACGAGCTGGAGAGCCGTGCCGCTGTCTGGCGAGGTGGAAAGTTCGCTCTATTTCCTGGCGACTAACCTGGCCGACCCGTCGCTGATGTTCGCGGCGTCAGCCCTTGGCCAGTTTTATCGTACGACTGACGGAGGAGAGACATGGGTCAGGCTACCGCGCCGACTTGGCGAAGTTCGTGCGATCGCCTGGGTGCCAGCGGCCTCGTGATGCGCGCTTTGGCTTCGGCGGCGGTGACAGCGCTCGTAGCTTTGGCGCCGGTCGCTCCGCGCGCCCAAATGCCCGAACCCTTTCCAAGCAAGCCTGTTCACATCGTCGTGGGTGTCGGCGCCGGTGGCCTGATCGACACGTTCATCCGCTTGCTGGCCGACCCGTTGCAGCGCCAACTTGGCCAGCCGGTGATCGTTGAAAACAAGCTGGGCTCCGGGGGTATGATCGGAGCGCGCGCGGTCGCGGAAGCAGACCCCGACGGCTACACCCTCGTCGCCGCGTCGCCAGGCACATTCCGGCGGCACTGTTTCACGATCCACCGCCTTATACTGCGGCAAACTTTACGCCGGTCGCTCTGGTCCTCGAGGGCGGCTCGCTGATCGGCATCCGCGCCGGGACGCCGGTCAAAACTTTCGCGGACTTTGTCACCTTCGGCAAAGCCAATACCGGGAAGCTCAACTACGCGTCGAGCGGCGTCGGCAGCCCGACGCATCTAGGCGTCCCGTCTATTGCCGATCTTGTCGGCATTCAGATGACGCACGTGCCCTACAAGG
>CAVVPC010000048.1:0-169635 GCA_963750005.1 uncultured Chloroflexia bacterium | reverse complement strand
GTGCCAGGATCTGCACCCCATCCTTCGACTCGTTCGCCATCCAATTGGCTTTTCCCTGTTCGAGCAGGATGTGGTTGGTCTCCAGGGTGGCATCGATTGTCCCGGTATCCAGCCAGCTCTCTCCGGTCTGGGTGCGCACCCTGGCGCCTTTTTCGATCATGACCGAGATCGTATCGGTCAGGAAGAATTCCCCTTTGAGCGATCAGGTTGCGATCCATCTGGTCTTTGATGGCATCCAGTAACTGGTCGCCGTTCTTGAAATAATAGCAGCCGATCACCACCAGGTTATTTTCCATGTTGGTAGGTTTCTCAATGAAGCGCTTGACCCAACCGTCCTGGCCGACTTCCGCCACGCCGAAACCGTCTCGGGTCGGGGAAGGGCAGCACCCAGGCCACGCAGTCCGCCTCTTCCTGGTCGAGGAAGGAGAAATCCGTTGCGATGATCGAGTCGGAGAAGACGACCATCATCGGGCCGTGCAGATATTCCCGCGCCAGCCAGAGCGCATGAGACTGGCCCTTCATCTCCGCCTGGATGCACATAATGGGCCTTGAGATCCGGATAATTTTCCTGCATAAACTTCGGCACCTGCAGCTCGCCCAGATAGGGGCCCACGAATGAATACGTATTCCACGTTTTCCGGGTCCGGCAGAGTCTTGAACATATCGAGCAGATGTTCCAGCGTGGTCTTGCCCGCCACACTGACCAGCGGCTTGGGCTTGCTATAAGTATGCGGGCGCATGCGTGTTCCCCAGCCCGCCATGGGAATGACAACTGTGAGAGATTTTTCCATAGGTCAATTTTACCGCGTGATATTTCGCAGATAGCCTGAACTGTATCCTATTTGTAAACAAACGATTTTGTCAACTGGTGCGACTCTGCCTAGCCGTGACCCAAGATGGGATGGGGCTTGTATGGCTCCTCCAGCCGCTTCAGCTCCTCATCCGATAATTGGATATCCAGGGCGGCGATGGCCTGGTCGAGATGATCCATTTTGGTCGCGCCGATGATCGGGCTGTGGACATGGGGCTTGTTCAGGATCCAGGCCAGGGCGATCTGTGAACCGGTGACGCCGCGCTCATTTGCCACCTCCGCCACGCGTTCTGCAACGTCGAAATCTTCGTCACGGAAATACAGCCCATTCGCAAATGGATCGCTTTGGGCGCGGGTTGTCTCGCCGCCCCCACCGCGAGTGCGGTTGCCCGCGAAAAATCCGCGCGCCATGGGGCTCCATGGGATCAGGCCGATCCCCTGGTCGACGCAGAGCGGGATCATCTCACGCTCCTCCTCGCGATAGGCCAGGTTGTAGTGGTTCTGCATGGATACAAACTTCGTCCAACCGTGCTTTTCGGAGGTATGCAGCGCTTTGGCAAACTGCCACGCAAACATGGACGAGGCTCCGATATACCTTGCCTTCCCGGCCCGGACAACATCGTTGAGCGCCTCGAGCGTTTCCTCGATGGGGACTGCGTAATCCCAGCGGTGGATCTGGTAGAGGTCCACATAATCCATCTGCAGGCGCTGCAGGGATTTGTCGATCGAGTCCAGGATATGCTTGCGCGAGAGACCCTGGTCGTTGACGTCATCGCTCATCTGCCCGTTGACCTTGGTGGCGACGATGACGTTCTCACGCTTCACCCCGAAATATCTGAGAAGGTTTCCGGTAACTCTTTCACTTTCTCCGAGCGAATAAACATCCGCCGTGTCAAAAAAATTGATGCCGGCATCCAGTGCCCGGTTGATAAAGGGCCTGGCCTCCTCTTCATTCAGGATCCACTCGCGCCAGGTCTTCGATCCATAGCTCATCATGCCCAGGCATCAGGCGCGAGACTTTCATTCCGGTTTTTCCGAGATTTACATATTGCATGGTTTCTCCATTTACAGTTCCGCCGCCGCCGGGGACGGCGGCTGGAGCAAATAACAAGAACGATTTAACTCGCCGTTCCTCGTCCTCGGCGAAGGATTCGATGTCAGCCATTCATTTAAATCTGTAATCTCAATAATCGGTTTTCTCCCATAATCATAATATCCTTCACTTGAGTATGGATAATCCGCTCTATCTTGAACTAACTTCCAATCTTTTGCAATAGGATTCTGGTGAATATACTCCAACTTCTGCTGCAAAAATTTCATTGAGAAAATATTCTTTGCCTGGATATCCGCCTGCCCAGATACTATGCTCATGTCTTTGGTTTGCAGAAAATATTCTTTTGCTACAGTAGGATATACCCCTATCCTTTTTCTTCGCTCACGATACTACTAATACCTGCTCATGTCTTTGGAATCGCGTTTCATTTGTTGGAAAAGATGCAGCAAATCAATTTGGTCTTGCTTTCGAAGTGTCTTTAGGATTTCATGTGCAGTAAATGAACCAAACTGCTGAATAATATTTCCCATTAGATCACTTTCTGGCTTGAGAATAACATGGAGGTGGGAGGGCATGATGACAAATGCAAAGAGCAGGATGCGCTTTTGTTGCTGCAGCCAAGCAAGCGAGTTTAATGGAATTATTGCATACTCATGCTTTAGAAATAGATGTTTCCAACCGATAAGCGATGCGGTAATAAAGTATAAATGGGTTGGATCATGAAAGGATGGAAAAGTCATGATTTGTTTATTGCTTCTTTCACCGTCCACTTTCTTGTCTTGGGCGAAAGACTTGGCATTTAATCAAATTTCCTGAAGGTTATCCGCCGCCGGGGACGGCGGCGGGAGCAGGTGCTGTCACTGGACCTTCAACCTCCAGTCCGGTGTCGGACGACGCGTGATTATAGTATTTTCAAATTCGCCAGAACTCGCAGCGAGTCTTTTAATTCCTACACTCTCGAATACTATATCAACGATCTCATCATCGTCCTGCATGCGGCTGTCGAGCACGATGCCCTCGCCCCAGACCGCATGACGGACGTGAGTTCCCGGCCCGGAATTTTGACTCCATAACGGGAGCGGATTGAGGCCGGGAGGGAAGCGACCATTGCGTATCCGGCACACGTCCCCGGATGGAACGGCCGGTGCGGGTCTTTCCAACGAGCAGGTCGGCCGGCACATCATCCAGGAAGCGGGAGGGGTAGGTCTCCTCGGCGGAACCGCGTCCACCGCGCTGGATGGCGCGGATGAGATATAGCTTGTCCTTGGCGCGGGTGATGCCGACATAAAAGAGACGGCGCTCCTCCTCCATGGACTCAGGCTGGTCGAAGGACCGGCTGTGGGGAAGGATGCCGTCATCCAGACCGACGATAAAGACCACACTGAACTCCAGTCCCTTGGCGGCGTGGAGGGTGAGCAGTGTGGGGACATTGCCTTCCTTTAATGGTGTCCTGGTCGGAGACGAGAGCCACATTTTCAAGAAACTCATCCAGTGAGCGGAGCGCATATTCGTCTGCAAGCCGCTTCAACTCCTGCACGTTTTCCCAGCGGTCCTCGCCTTCCTCCGACTGATCGTCAATGTATTCCTTGAAGTTGAGGTCCTTGACCACGCGGTCGAATAGCTCGGCGGTATTCAGGGAAAGTGCGGCGGTGCGCCAGTTGGCCAGCATCCCGCCAAAATCAGCCAGGGAGATGGAGGCGCGACCGGTAAACGCTTGCCAATACGGAGAGTCGGCGCCGCGCGCCAGGTCAAGGAGCACATGCCCGGGCTGTATGTTGTTCTGGCGTGCAATTAGATGTAACGTGGTCAGGGTCTTGTCACCGATGCCGCGCGGCGGGACGTTGATGACCCGGTCCAGGCTGGCTTCGTCGGCCGGGTTGTGCACCAGGCGCAGGAAGGCGATCATGTCCTTGACTTCGCGCCGTCCATAGAACCGCTGCGCGCCCACCAGGCGATAGGGGAGCCGCGCCTGCAGGAAGGCCTCTTCGAGCAGGCGGGACATGGCATTGGTGCGATACATCACCGCACACTCGCCTGGCTCGAACTGGCGGGAGGCCACCAGCTGTGCAATGGCATCCACTACAAAGGCAGCCTCGGCGTAGTCATCAGGCGCTTCATAGAAAAATGATCTTCTCCCCTGCGCCGCGATCGCTAAAGAGTTTCTTTTTCCTGCGGTTCTGGGCGCGGTTGATGACGCCCATGGCCGCGTCCAGGATGGTCTGGCGCGAGCGATAGTTCTGCTCGAGCAGGATGGTCTGCGCATCCGGGAAATCCTGGTCGAAGCGCTGGACGTTGCGCCAGTCAGCGCCGCGCCAGGCATAAATGGACTGGTCCGGTCACCCACGCAAAATATATTCCTATGAAAAGAAGCAAGCTGCTTTACCAGCGCATACTGCGCGAGGTTGGTATCCTGGAACTCATCCACCAGCACGTGGCGGAAACGCTGGGCGTACTTGTCGCGCACATCGGGCTGCTCTTCGAGCAGGCGCGCGGTGTACAGCAACATGTCATCGAAGTCCACCGCATTGGCTGGCGATCAGCCGCTTCTGGTATTCGGCATAGACACGCTTGACGATTTCATCGCGATAGGTCTGCGTGGGAAAATCGTCCGGGCCGATCAGCTCGTTCTTCGCCCGCGAGATGGCCGCCAAGGACACTGGCAGGCCGATAGAGCTTCTCGTTGATCTTCATCTCACGGATGACGCTCTTGACGATCCGTTCCTGGTCGTCGGTATCGAAAATGACAAAATTCGACTGAATGGGCAGGTATCTCCGCCTCGCGCCGCATCATGCGGGCACAGATGGAATGGAAGGTGCCGAGCATCATGCCCTCGATGGCCTGGTCGGGGAGCAGGCGCTTGACGCGCTCTCCCATTTCGCGGGCGGCCTTGTTGGTGAAGGTGACCGCCAGGATCTGCCAGGGACGCACGCCTTCGACGGCGATGAGATAGGCGATCCGCTGGGTGAGCACCCGCGTCTTTCCGGAGCCGGGCCTGCCACCACTAAAACAGGACCGTTCCCGGCTGTGACGGCGTTCTTTTGTTGGGGGTTGAGTTTATCGAGAAAATCCATGAGAGAAAATAAAGGCGGGTCACTTTGACCCGCCTGACTGAATGAAGCGCTCTAGAGCTCGATGTGCAGTTCGGGCAGCGGGTGGCTTTAATCGGTATGCTTGTGAAGCAATGCGGACATTCCTTTGTGGTTGGCGCCGCAGGACAGGTGCAGGTTCTTTCTTCTTGAAACGGTTTATCGTAGCGTATGAATCAGGAAGATCACAAAAGCAATGATCAGGAAGTTAATGATCGCCTGGATAAACTTGCCATAATACACGACCGCATCCCCGACCTGATAGGTCAGCGTCGTGAAATCGACCCCGCCCATGGCGATCCCGATCAGCGGCATCAGGATATCGTTGACAAGTGATGTGATGATCGCCCCGAATGCCGCCCCGAGGATCACGGCAATCGCCAGGTCAAGAACATTGCCCCGCATCACAAAGTCCCTGAATTCCTTTAGCATTGTAGCCTCCAGTGAAAGAATGTAGTGGGAAGTTATTCTACCGTTTGCAAAAGGTGCTGTCAACGATTTGAATTCAACGCCTGAAAATAACGTGCATGGACAAGGTCAAGTGACCATGAATCGTCCCCTCTTGGAGGTGGTAAAAACAGTTCTGCAGAACTGTTTTTAGTGATTTCGACCGTCCTACGATTGCCCTACGAACGTATTACTGTTGACGCTCTTAGGGAATTAGGTATAATTCTGTCTGCTTGGTACTCTAGAACCTCATGTTCTATTACTCCATACAGTAAAGGAAATCCATGGATGCCCGACTTCATTCTTGATGTGCAAGGGCTTGAAACGACATTTAAGACTCCAGATGGGGTCGTTCACGCGGTAAATGGTGTGTCATTCGGATTGAACGAAGGCGAGACGCTAGGGGTGGTGGGGGAAAGCGGTTGTGGGAAAAGCGTTACCATGCTTTCTGTACTGGGCCTGATCCCCAACCCTCCTGGAAAATAGTGGCGGGGAAAGCATTTTACTCCGGGCAGGACCTCCTCAAAATGTCGAATGAAGAAATCCGCCACATACGTGGCGCACAAATCGCCATGATCTTCCAGGATCCAATGACTTCATTGAATCCTGTTCTTACCATTGGCAAGCAGCTGGAAGAACCACTCATGCTCCATATTGGCATGACCAAGAATCAGGCCCGCGACTCGTGCTGCTGAACTGCTCAGCATGGTCGGTATTCCAAATGCCAAGGATCGTTTGAACGATTATCCTCACCAGTTCTCCGGTGGTATGCGCCAGCGTGTGATGATCGCCATGGCGCTTTCGTGCAGCCCGCAAATCCTGATCGCCGACGAACCAACGACCGCGCTGGATGTGACCATCCAGGCGCAGATTATTGAGCTTGTCAAACGCCTGCGCGATGAACTGGGCATGGCGATCATCTGGATCACCCATGATCTGGGCGTGGTTGCCGGCCTGGCCCAGCGCGTGATCGTGATGTATGGCGGCTTTATTATTGAAGAAGCACCCGTCCGTGAGCTGTATGCCAACCCGACCCATCCTTACACCCTCGGGTTGCTCGGCAGCCTGCCGCGTGTCAATGAGCTTACACGCGAAAAACTTTACTCAATCGAAGGACAACCACCTGTCCTTTCCAGAAACCCAACGCCTGTCCATTTGCCCCGCGTTGTAAATGGGTGGTGGAGCATTGCTGGCAGGAAAATCCTGCGCTGATGGCAGTGGGACCTGAACACCGCGCAGCCTGCTGGGTGGATACGAAGACCGGGAGACATCGCTAATGACCATCGAAAACTCCACTAACACCACCCTTCTCCGGGTGGAGAATTTGATGATGCACTTCCCGATCCGCCGTGGTGTGTTTCAGCGACAGGTCGGCGCGGTCCGCGCCGTTGACGGTGTCAGCTTTGATATCACGCGCGGTGAAACACTGGGCCTGGTGGGGGAATCAGGCTGCGGAAAATCAACAACAGGCAGGACCATCCTTACAATTGTATAAACCGACCGCCGGTGAAGTCGATTTCGAAGGCATGAACCTGGTCACTTTGAAAGGTGAACAGTTGCGCCAGATGCGCCGGAAAATGCAGATGATCTTTCAGGATCCGTATGCAAGCCTGAACCCGCGCATGACGGTGGGCCAGCTGGTGGGTGAGCCGCTGATGGTTCACAATATTGCCACCGGTAGCGGAGATCAAGGAGCGTGTACTGCATCTGCTCGAACTGGTAAAGCTGAACCCGGCATTTGCCTCCCGTTATCCGCATGAATTTTCCGGCGGCCAGCGCCAGCGCATTGGCGTGGCCCGCGCCCTGGCCCTGCAGCCATCCTTTATCATCTGCGATGAACCGATCTCGGCGCTGGATGTTTCCATCCAGGCCCAGGTTGTGAACCTGCTGGAAGAACTGCAGCAGCAGTTCAACCTGACCTATCTGTTCATCGCCCATGATCTTTCCATGGTCAAGCATATCAGTGACCGCATTGCAGTGATGTACCTGGGTATGATCGTGGAGCTTGCCACCCGGGATGAGCTGTATGCCAGACCGCTGCATCCCTATACCCAGGCGCTGCTCTCGGCTGTGCCCATCCCGGATCCGGTTGCGGATGCGAAACGCGAACGGATCATTCTCAAGGGTGATGTGCCATCGCCCGCCAATCCCCCTTCCGGCTGCCGTTTCCGCACCCGCTGCCCGATCGCCGAAGGGACGCTGCGCCGAATCACGCCCGGATTTTCGCGAGATCAGGCCCGGACACTTCGTTGCCTGCTTCTTCGCTGAAAGATTTTTGTAATAAAACATGAACCGATGATTGAAAGGAGGTGGTTGCCCGAGACAGTGTGTACTGAATTGATGAAGAACGTTGTAAGTGTCAAATTAAACCTTCAATATTTTGTGAGGAGAAGAAATGCGTAAACTATTTGCTTTGATGAGCCTGCTGGTGCTTGCCAGTATGGTGCTGGCTGCCTGTGGTGGTGCTGCCGCCCGCTACTCAGCCCCCTGCTGCAGCGACTGAGCCGCCTGCTGCTGCCACTCAGACGGAAGAGGCTCGTCCGAACCCAGTCGTCGACCGAAGCCCCCGCAACCGAAGCCGTGGAGACGCCGGGCGTCCTGCGGATCAATCTGCGGACCTTCCCGGACATCATTGACCCGCAGAAATCCTCCTTCGTCAACGAGATCGCTGATCTCAAGATGATCTACGAAGGCCTGACCAGCCAGGATGAGAGTTGGAAGACCGTGCCCGGCGCGGCCGAGAGCTGGAAATACAATGACGATGCCACCGCAGCTGACCTTCACTATGCGCAAGACCTGAAGTACAGCGACGGCAGCCTGCTGAATGCCAAGCGCTTCGAATATTCGCTCCTGCGCAACATCGACCCGGCGACCGCCGGCGAATATGCCGCGATCACCGACGATATCGTGGCGCGCCCGAATGGCGCGGTTGTACCGATAGCTGCGACGACGAGAAAAGCAGCTGCCATGGAGAGCATCAAGGCCTCCCATGCAGCCGGCCAGCCTGCACGGGCTATGACGATGAAGCCTGCAACTCCCTGACCCTCAAGTTCACGCAGCCGGCTCCGTACTTCCACACCGTGGTGTCGCTGTGGGTCACCTACCCGGCCAAGGAGGAACATCACGACGGCGGCGAGAACTGGTGGAACAGCTCCAAGTTCCAGATCGGCAACGGCCCCTACGTCCTGAAGAGCCTCGAGCCCTTCGTCAAGGGTATGTTCACGCCGAACCGCGCACTACTGGGGCGACAAAGCCAAGACCAACATCGAGTACTCCTACATCACCGACACGGCCGTCGCCTTCCAGGCCTACAAGAACAACGAGTTTGATATCGTCCCTGGCGCGGCCGAAGACCTGGCCACCATCAAGGCCGATGCGAATCTGAGCACAGGAATTGATGAACTATCCCGGCTCCTGCACCTTCGCCGTCATGTTCCACCAGTTGAAGGAACCCTTCACCGATCCGAAGGTGCGCCAGGCCTTCACCTATGCCTTCGATCGCGACGCCTGGGTGAAGGATGTCCTCAAGGACTTGGCAAGCCCACCCTGACCTGGATCCCGCCAGGGTTTCCCTGGGTACAAGGATGGCGAGAAGCGCTTTGGCTTTGATGCTGCAAAGGCTGGCCAAACGCTGACCGATGCCGCCTACGACGGTTGAGAACGGCAAGCTGACGAAGGATGGCAAAGCCTTCGACATCAAGCTGACCTTCAGCGACACGCCGCGCAACCGCACCCGCAACGAGTGGCTGGCCGCCAAGTGGAAGGAAGTCTGGGCGTCAATTTGACGCTCGACCCGGTTGAAGCCACCACCTATACTGCCCTGACCAAGGACATCAAGACCGCGCCGCTGATGTTCATCCTCGGCTGGTGCGCCGACTATCCCGATCCGCAGAACTGGCTGAGCGTGTACTGGAAGACCGGCGCTTTCGGCGAGCGCATCGGCTACTCGAACAAGGACTTCGACGCGCTGGTGAACAAGGCCGACGTCGAGACCGATCCGGCCAAGCGCTGCGACCTGTATCAGCAGGCCCAGGACCTGCTGATCGCAGGCGGTCACGTGGCCTTCGCTGGAACAACGTCAACACCTACCTGGTCAAGCCGTGGGTCGCAGGGTATTTCCCAGACCGCCATGGATGCAGACTTTCCCAGGCGCAATGGTTCCGACTTCTATCACGGTTGAAGCCGCATTAACCATTTAATTCGTGTTCGAAAATTCAAACCTTGGCCGGTACAATGAATGTACCGGCCAAGTCCACCGAAGCAAAGTTAGTTTTTAAGATTGGAGTGTCCGCGCTGATTGTTCACTTATTTTCTCAGACGTATCTCTGTGCGGTGATCCCGGTCGCTGTTTACTGCTGCACTTATTACCTTTGTGCCTGATGCATGCCGCGCCTGGTGGTCCCTGGGATCGTGACCTGAATGCCCGTCAAGTGGATGCGGCCACTCAAAAAGTCCTCAATGCAAAATATGGCCTGGATAAGCCTTACTGGCGTCAGTTCGTAGGCTTACGTATTGTCGGTGATGTTAACTCGCGAATGGCAAATTCGTTCTGTGGAGCCGTTTGCGGAAACCTTGGGCCTTCGTATCGTGTTCGCTGGCCGCACTGTGACAGGATATACTTTTTGATCCACCGAAGGGTAAGAACGCTATGTACAGTCGCTTCGGGTATTCCCTCCGGCTGGGATCTATTGGCTTTGACCCTGGCAACCGTGATCGGCATTCCGGTCGGTATCATTGCCGCGCTCGAAACAAAACAGCTGGGCGGACTATACGAGTTTGTTCATCGCCACGATAGGGATCGCCCTTCCAAGTTTTGTCATGGCGATCTTCCTGATCATTATTTTTGCGTCCGGTTTGCATTGGGTCAGTGTAATTCCCAAGAATTGGGACCAAACCAAAGCCTGGATTCTGCCTGCGGTGGTGCTTGGATTTGGAACGATGGCTTATACTGCCCGTCTCACCCGCACGTCCATGCTGGAGGTGACTGCGGCAGGATTACGTACGCACTGCCCGGGCCAAGGGCCTGCAAGAAAGGGTCGTGGTGTACCGCCATATGCTGCGGAATGCCCTCATCCCGGTCGTGACCATTCTTGGTCCTGCCCTGGCGGCACTGGTAACCGGTTCGTTCATTATCGAGACGATGTTCTCTTTTCCGGGCATGGGACGAGCCTATGTCACAGCCATCAGCCAGCGGGATTACTCCATGATCATGGGCACAACTTTGATTTACGTGCTCCTGATCTCCATTGCCAATTTGATCGTGGATTTCATGTACGTGATTATTGATCCACGGATTCGTCTGGGTGAATAACCTCCATACAAGGAGTTTAGAATGACAGAATTAACCACTACTCCATCTAATCAAGGTGCGCCAAATGTCGCCAAGCTGAATGTTCGGAGCCGCAGTCCATGGGCGGAGGCGTGGGACGCTTTATTAAAAACAAGGCCTCCGTTATCGGCCTGGTCATCATCGCGGTCTTTGTATTTATCACGATCTTTGCTTCCGTGATTGCCCCTCACAGCCCGTTGCAGATGCACAGTGGTAAGGCCTTTTTACCGCCAGCCTGGGTGGAAAAGTCGATCAACGGCAAATCAGGTGATCCCCAGTTCCTGCTGGGTACGGATACCCTTGGCCGGGATGTGTTGAGCCGGGTGACTGTATGGCGCCCGTGTTTCGATGCTTGTGGGCTTTGATCCCCATGATTATTATTATCCTGGTTGGCACGGTGGTTGGCATGGTCGCCGGTTATTTTGGCGGACAGTGGGATAATGCGCTGATGCGCTTTACAGATGTGATGTATGGGTTCCCCGACCTGCTGTTCTTTATCATCTGTTTGATCGCCCTGCGGGATACCTGGCTGGGCCAGCTGATGAACGGCTTATTCCTGCTCTTCTTTGCCCTGGCGATTGTGGGTTGGGTGAGCGTGGGGCGTCTTGTACGCGGCCAGGTGCTTTCCTTTAAGGAAACAGAGTTCATTGAGGCGGCCCGCAGCATTGGGTGTCAAGGATTCGCGATCATGACCCGCCATCTGCTGCCCAATATCATGGGCTCTCTTGTCGTGCTCATCGCATTTCAAATTCCGACTTTGATTATTTTCGAAGCGATCCTGGGTTATCTTGGTCTGGGGATGCGGCCTACCACGGATCCGAACGCATTCTTCGTTACAAGTTGGGGTTCTCTGATGCTGGATGGACAGACAGCGCTGAATGCCCAACCGTATATACTTCTGGCTCCGGCAATTTGTGTAGCTCTGGTTGTTCTGGCCTTCACGTTTATCGGCGATGGCCTGCGCGATGCGCTCGATCCGCGCATGCGCGGCACACAATGACAGACAATTCTGCTTGCTCGTTCTAGTAAGTTGCGAGAGGATTTAGCTCAACCTGGATCCTATTTTGTTCTGGAGAACCTACATGCTTCGCACTCGCTATTATCTAATCGTTCTTCTGATTATTGCCCTGGCGCTTCCAGCTTGTGCCCCACAGGTGACAGAACCGCCCATCATCGCTGAAGTGACGGCAACAGTGACACCTGCTGTGACGGTCACACCCACACCGTCCCTGCGCTCGCTTACCATTTGTCTTGGTGAAGAGCCGACTTCGCTTTATCCGTATGGGAATTTGACACCCTCGGCACGCAGTGTTTTAGCTGCCGTCTATGACGGCCCGATGGATGTGTCCGACTATACCTACGAGGCGATCATCCTCGAAAAGGTTCCCAACCTGGAGGATGGCGATGCACAGGTGGGCCCGGTCACAGTCAAGGCGGGGGACAAGGTAGTGGATTCAAGCGGCAATGTGGTGACGCTTGCTACCGGTACAAAGGTGCGGCCGGGCAGCTGCCGGGCGGACGATTGCGTGATCACCTATGATGGCTCGAGCAGCATCCAGATGGACCAGATGGTTGTGACCTTCACACTGCTCAAAGACCTGATGTGGTCGGACGGTGAGCCTCTCACCTCGGCGGATTCCCTCTATTCCTTTCAGCTTGCCACGGATCCAAATACACCGGTTTCGAAATACGTCATAGACCGGACGGCCTCCTATGAAGCTGCGGATGATCTCACCGTCCAGTGGTGGGGCCTTCCCGGGTATATCGATCCCGACTATTACACCAACTTTTGGATGCCCCTGCCTCAGCATGCCTGGAGTGAGTTCCCGGCGGCTGACCTCCTGAAACTGGAGATTTCCTCACAACTCCCGGTGGGCTGGGGACCGTATATCATCGATAAATGGGAAACAGGCAAGTCCATCCATCTGGTCAAGAATTTGAACTATTTCCTGGCCTCGAGCGGGCTGCCGAAATTCGATGAGCTGACCTTCCTCTTCGAGCCGGATGCCGATACCGCCATGACCCAGTTGTTGAATGGGACCTGCGATGTGCTGGATCCATCCGTGGGTCTGGATGGACAGGTTGGACTGCTGCAGCAAATGGCACACGATGGACAGGCAAAATTACTGAGCGCGGCAACCATGACCATGGAATGGCTTGGCTTTGGAATTGTGCCCGCTTCGTATGACAATGGCTATGTTCTGACCAATAACCAGGACCGCCCTGATCTGTTTGGCGACAAGCGTACGCGGCAGGCGATCGCCCAGTGCCTGGACCGTCAGAAGGTGGTGGATACCGTTCTCTTTGGACTGTCCCAGGTACCCGATAGCTATCTGCCATCTGACCATCCCCTCCACAACGGCAATGTACAGACTTATACGTTTAATCCTGCCTCCGGCAGCCAGATCCTTGACGCTGTAGGCTGGGATGACCTGGATAATGACCCAACCACGCCGCGGCTGGCTTCCGGTGTCACGAATGTGCCCAACGGCACGCCGCTGGTGCTCAAATATTTCACGAGCTCTGCAACCCAGCGTGTACAGGTGGCAGATATCCTGATCCAGTCGCTCGCCCAGTGCGGCATCGGAGTGGATACCGTATTTCAGGATGCCTCCCAGTTCTACGCACAGGGACCTGCAGGGCCCCTGTTTGGCCGCCAGTTCGACCTGGCCGAGTATGCCATTGGCGTGAACAGCCTCGAGCCCCAGTGCGGATGGTATACCACCCTACAGATCCCGAACGAAAAAAATCAGTGGGTTGGAACAAATGTGACAGGTTATTCCAATGCCACGTTTGATGCTGATTGTACGCAGGCCAGCCAATCCCTGTCGACTGACCCGACTTACAATCTGCACCAGCAGGCCCAGGCGATCTTTGCAGCCGATCTGCCCTCCATTCCCCTGTACCAGCGCCTCAAGGTGGCTGCCACGCGTCCCGATTTTTGCGGCTTTACCCTTGACCCCTCCTCGCCTTCAACGCTCGAGAGCATTGAAACATTCGACTATGGGGAGGCATGCAAGCCCTAGTACCGCAACTTTGTTAAGTTGTAGGGCATTTGATTCGCAAGCAGTGAAAAAATGACAAGTAGCCCTACAATCTCACGTTGTTGCCCCGGCGAAGGCAGCCGGGGTTGCGGCACCAGGCATTCGAAAGCAGCACATACTCTGGAACTGTTTTCTTGTAATACTATCCCGGGAAATCATGGAGCGCATTTTCTTTGCTATAATGCGTTCATTCCTGGACTTGGGAGCTCCTATAAATGAGTAATAGCAAACCTTTGTTGGAAGTCAAAAATCTTAAAACCTACTTCTACACGGAAGACGGTGTAGTAAGGGCAGTGGATGGGGTGAGCTTTGAAGTGTATCCGGGAGAAGTGCTGGGATTGGTGGGTGAGTCGGGCTGCGGAAAAAGCGTGACCTCCCTGTCGATCATGCGGCTGATCTCCAAGCCGGGACGATATCGACGCGGGGGAAATCCTTTTGGATGGCGAGAATCTGCTAACCATCCCTGAAGATGAAATGATGAAGGTGCGCGGCAACCGCATCTCCATGATCTTCCAGCAGCCGCAGACCGCCCTGAACCCTGTCTTCAAAGTGGGGGACCAGCTGGCGGAGGTGCTGAACGTTCACCAGGACCTGGGGAAGGAGGCAGGCTGGCAGCGGGCCGTGGAGCTGCTCAGATGGTCGGCGTCCCCGATCCGGAGCGGCGCGCAGAAGCGTATCCGCATGAGCTCTCCGGCGGGATGGCGCAGCGCGTCATGATCGCCATGGCCCTGGCCTGCGTCCCCGAACTGCTGATCGCGGACGAGCCGACCACGGCTCTGGATGTAACCATCCAGGCCCAGATCCTGGACCTGATGCGCGATCTGCGCCGGGAGATGGGAACATCCGTCATTTTGATCACGCACGACCTGGGCGTTGTGGCCGAGATGGCCGAGCGCGTGGCCGTCATGTATGCCGGCGAGATCGTGGAGCAGACGGATGTCTAGACGCTGTTCGACGAGCCGCTGCATCCCTACACCCAGGGCCTGATCGGCTCCATCCCCGTCCTCGGGCAGATCAAGGAACGGCTGGATGTCATCCCCGGCGCAGTGCCGAACCTGGTCAACCTGCCGCCAGGCTGCCAGTTTGCGCCGCGCTGCCGGGCACGGTTTGAATACGATTTGAGCATTTGCACGGAAATCAAGCCGGACCTTGATCGAAGTCAAGCCGGGGCATATGGTGCGCTGCTGGCTATATGAAATGCGCGGAGGGACATGTGCCCCCGCTGAAAGCTGGCTAGGAGAAGCCCTTCTATGGAAACCGTGACCATGCAGAATGCACCCGCCGCTAAGCAAAATTCAGAGGAAGTACTGGTTGATGTGCAACACCTGGTGAAGTATTTCCCGGTGCGCGCCGGGTTCCTGCAGCGCGTTGTCAACCAGGTCAAGGCTGTGGACGATGTCAGCTTTTTTGTGAGGAAAGGGGAGACCCTGGGCACTGGTGGGTAAGTCGGGCTGCGGAAAAACCACCGTCGGGCGCACCATGCTCCGCCTGGTCGAGCCCACCGCCGGCTCGGTCCATTTTGAGAGCAAGGATGTTTTCAAGCTCAAGCCCAAGCGAACTGAAGGCCATGCGCCGCAACATGCAGATCATCTTCCAGGACCCGTACGCTTCCCTCGACCCGCGCATGCCGATCGGCGAATTCGGTCATGGAGGGGCTGAACATCCATAATATCGGCACGCAAGAAGGAGCGCTTCGATATCATGATCGAGACGCTCAAGAAGGTGGGGCTGGAGGACTACCATGCCCGGCGTTATCCGCACGAGTTTTCGGGCGGCCAGCGCCAGCGCATCGGGATCGCCCGCGCCCTGGCCCTGCGCCCAAGTTTTATCATCTGTGACGAACCGGTCTCGGCGCTGGATGTTTCCATCCAGTCGCAGGTGTTGAATATTCTGAAGGACCTGCAGGCGGAGTTTGGTCTGACCTATCTGTTTATTGCCCACAACCTTAGGGTGGTGGAACATTATCCGACCGGGTGGCGGTCATGTACCTGGGCAAGATGGTCGAGCTGACAACCCGCGAGGAGCTGTTCCGCAATCCGCTGCATCCCTATACCCAGGCGCTGATGTCGGCCATCCCGGTCCCGGACCCGCGCCTGAAGCGGGAGCGCATGATCCTGAAAGGCGATGTGCCCAGCCCGTTGAACCCGCCGAAGGGCTGCCGCTTCCACCCGCGCTGCCCGGTGGCCATGGAGATCTGCTCGCAGGAGGAACCTGTATTCAAGGAGCTCCTGCCTGACCATTGGGTCGCTTGCTGGGTGGCCGAGAAGAATGTATAACTAAGCCAGGAAGTCACTTCCGACACATCATGGCCACACCCTGCATCCTTATTGTTGACGATCAGCGCGACATTAGTCCGGTTGCTGCATTCATCGCTGCAGACTCTCGGGCACGAGCTGGAGCTTGTGGACGCGCCCTCCGGGGAGGAAGCCCTGCTGGTGGCCTCCCAGCAGCAAAGTGAGCCTGCTGGTCGCAGATTATCTCCTGCCAGGCATCTCTGGCGTGGAACTGATGCGCAAGATCAAGAGCCCGCAACCCCGAACTGAAAACGATCTTCATCTCCGGCTATAACGAGCGCAAAGCCCGCGATGAAATGCTCCAGGCAGGCGGCGATTGCCATTTTTGACAAGCCCATCCCCATGGCGGATTTTCTCGATGCCGTGGAACGCAGCCTGGGCCTGGTGCGGACGATCTTTCCTCCCGAAATCAAGCAAGGAGGCCGAGGCGCATCGCCAGACCCTTTCCGAGCTGCTGGGTGGTTTCCGCCAGAAGATCAAAGCGGATGCGGTCTTCCTCATCAGCGATCGCGGGCGCGTCCTGGCGCGGGCCGGCGACCTGTACGACAGCAGCATGGAAGTCTCCCTGCTCTCCTCGCTGATGGCGATCTACAGCGCCGGTCTGAAAGTCTCGCGTTTCATCCACCAGGATAACCTCGGATAACTTTCATGTCTTCCGCGGCGGCGATCACGATCTGATCCTGATCCCGGTCGATACAGCTCCCACGCTTTGCTGCTGGCAGGCAAGGAGCTTGCCAAGTGCCCAGCGCATGATGCAGACCGTGGAAGGGATGCTGTTCGTGCGCGGCGATGTGGAGAATGTCTTGCAGATCACTTGGCGTGGCACCTGCGCCGATCCGTGACGGAAGCAGAACTCTCCGGTGACCGAGAAGAGACGCCGGCGTTTGCGCCTGAGCGAGCCTGAGCCGGAAATGGATGTCGATGCGCTGTTTGCGAATGCCGGCAAAAAGTCCAAGGTCAAGGATGTGGATGCCTTTTGGGATGAGGCGGTCGAAAAGTCCAAAAATATTCCCACCAACCCCGACGTCATCACCTTTGAAGAAGCCCGCAAGCTGGGACTGGACCCGGGCAAGGCTCGGCCATCAAATCGACAGGACCGTTAAAGGGCTGACCGGTCTGCTGAAAAAGAAGTAACATCATTGTCCATCCCCAGTCGCTATGATACAATTCGTCCGTTCTGGGGCGTGGTGCAAGGGCAGCACACCAGCCTTTGGAGCTGTGGATCTTGGTTCGAATCCAGGCGCCCCAGCCAGTAACCCGCTCAGGCGGGGCTTATTTTCTACAGCTGCTGTATGGATCGCTTTGTGCAGCAGAATGCAAATAGGATGAATGCGACAGACAGCCCCGCCGCATGAATCCTATTTTTGTTTTGGCCCTCTTGCACTTTCCGCTTTTTGTTGGGAATGTTGAGCCCGGGGGCAGTGAGGACCAGGAATGAAAATAACAGCCGTTTTACTTGCCGCCGGACAGGGCACACGCATGAAATCCGACCTGCCAAAGGTGCTGCATCCCTTGTGCGGCAGGCCCATGTTATGGCATGTGCTCGAAGCATTGAAACCAGCCACCACCGAAAAGCCTGTTGTTGTCGTGGGCCATGGAGCGGAGGCTGTGCAGAAATACCTTGGGGAGATCGGCAGATTGTGTTTTGCAGGAGCCACAGCTTGGGACCGGGCACGCCGCCATGCAGGCCGAGCCTTTGCTCAAAGGCAAAACGGATCTTGTGATCGTGACCTATGCCGATATGCCCCTGCTGCGAGGCGAGACCTTCCAGCGGCTTGTCGAGACACAGCGCCTCAACCCCGGACCTGTGACCCTGCTGACCGTCATTGCAGACGACCCGCGCGGCTTTGGGCGCATCGTCCGCAAAGTCCGATGGGACAGTGCAGGCCATTGTCGAGGAATATGTCGCCACACCCGAGCAGCAGCAGATCAAGGAATTAAATGTCGGCGCCTATTGCTTCAACGCGGACTGGCTGTGGGATGCCCTGCACCGCATCGAGAAGAAATCCGAAGAAGGGTGAGTATTATCTGACAGACATCGTCGAGATCGCCGTACGAGGACGGATCTGCCAGTGCAGGCTGTCGTCCATGACGATTTTATCGAGACCATCGGGATCAACACCCGCGTCCACTTGAGCGAGGCGGAAGCTGCCATGCGGGTGCGGATCAACCGCGAGCACATGCTGAACGGTGTGAGCATGATGAATCCTGCCGAGACATACATCGAAGTGGGCGTGAAGATCGGCAGGGATACTCTGATCATGCCAAACACCTATCTCACTGGAAATACGGAGATCGGCGAAGGAAATGTGATCGGCCCCAACGCGATCATCCGTGATACGAAAATTGGGAACCGCTGCAGGATACTTGCCTCCGTGATGGAAGGTGCAGTGCTCGAAGATGATGTGGATATGGGTCCATTTGCCCGCCTGCGAAAGGGCGCGCATCTGAAGAGATCACGTCCACATGGGCAACTTTGGGGAAGTGAAGGATTCCACGCTGCACGACGGCGTAAAGATGGGACACTTCTCCTATATCGGGAATGCAAATATTGGCGCCAATACCAACATCGGCGCCGGGACGATCACCTGTAATTACGATGGAGAAAAGAAACATCCTACCGAGATCGGCGAGGATGCCTTTATTGGTTCCGATACCATGCTGGTTGCCCCGATCAAGCTGGGGGCTGGAGCCCGCACCGGTGCGGGCGCGGTGGTGACAAAGATGTCCCTGACGATACCCTGGTTGTTGGCATGCCTGCCCGGGCCATCCGAAAAGTGGAAAGAAAAAAGAAAGGATAATATCAGCAGAGACTGCGCTGAACATCGTGGCAGTAAGGCCATAATGACCTCCGAACAGAAAAACAATCCCTTGTTGACCTGGCGAATGCAGCCCGGCAGACACGCCTATGTCACCTTATTCCCATTATCCGGTCGGGTCCGCTCTGCGCACCAAAACTGGGCGCATCTTTACCGGCGTCAATGTCGAAAATGCCGCCTATCCACAGACCATGTGCGCCGAGCGCGTCGCCATCTTCAAGGCGGTGTCGGAAGGGGAGAAGGAATTCGAGATCATCACCGTCGTGACCGATAATGGCGGCTCACCCTGCGGAGGCTGCCGTCAGGTCATGGCGGAGTTCGGCCTGGACACTATTGTCATTATGGCCGATGGCAGCGGGCGCATCCTCAAGGAGACGACGGTGAAAGAGTTGCTGCCGGAGGCCTTTACCACGGAACATCTGGAGAACAGGTAGAAAAGTAGAAACCATATGTCCCTGTTTCCTTGTATACTTATCCCATGCCCGAAACAAAATTCCATTCCTTTCGAGTAGAGGCGGTTGTGCTCCGCCATGCGGATTATGGCGAAGCCGATCGTTTGTTAACTCTCTATACGCGCCAGTTGGGGAAAACGCGTGCCCTCGCCAAGGGAGCGCGCAAGATCGCCTCCCGCAAAGCTGGGCACATCGAGCCGTTTACCCATGTCAAGCTGCAGCTCGCCAAGGGACGTGATATGCCGCTCGTCACGCAGGCCGACACGGTGGACGCCTACCAGGCGCTAAGGGAAGACCTCATCCTAACCAGCCAGGCTGCCTATGTGCTTGAGCTGCTGGACCGTTTTACCTATGAGGATGAGATGGAAAACACACGCCATCTTTCGCCTGCTCACCGATACCCTCTCCCGGCTGGCCTCCGGAGCGGATCCGTGGCTTGTCATCCGTTATTATGAGATCCGCCTGCTCGATCACCTTGGATTTCGTCCGCAGCTCTTTGAGTGCGCCAACTGTGGGCGCGAGATCAGACCCGAAGACCAGTTCTTTTCCTTCAGTGCAGGCGGGGTTATCTGCCCGCGTTGTGGACAGGGGCTTCGAATGTGCACAAGATCTCCGTCGAAGCTCTGAAGTACCTGCGCCACTTCCAGCGCAGCAGCTATGCCGAAGCGACAAAGGCGCGCCCTGACCTGGATGTTCAAAAGGAGACCGAGACGCTGATGCAGGGCTATTTTACCTATCTGCTTGAACGCGAATTGAACACTCCGGGGTTCTTGAAAAAGATCAAATCGTAAAGATACAGAATACATGCAGCACCTTTACGGCAAACGTTTCCCCCAGTTCAAAACGAACAGCCACGCAACCAAAATCACAATCGGTTTCATGATCCTCCACAAAAGGATCTGGAACCATTTCCATTTCAGGGGATAGACGATGTAGGCGATGATCCAGCGGGCGATCAATGCCTGGCCCAGTGCGCTTCTCAACACCCGGTTCTCTATACCCCTGTGAACGAAAATTCATTCCGCTGGAACGCCTCGCCGATCTCCCGCGCTGCCAGTGCGCCATACCCCAGTGCGATGCTGATCCCTTCCCCAAACAGCGGATCGGCGCCGGCTGCATCTCCCACGAATAACACCCTCGGCGCCGACATTGGATTCTCCGGGGAAAACCAGCGGATCGGATGACCCTTGATCTCATAATCTTCCAGGTTGAATCCGACCGCGACATTTCCCTGGCAAGCGGATCCTTCAATTGCGGGCGTCTTCCATCTGCAAGAATATTCGTATCATAGATCCCCCAGCATCTCATTGTCTCGCCTTTCACTTGTGTGGGGAAATCCCAGACATAGCCGGCAATGTTTTCTGGAACCGGAAGGAAATCAAAATATGCAACCCTTGCGTCGGTCTCCCTCATTCGTCTGGGGTAATAATTTCCAATACCCTGGCTGTATGAACCGGGGCATTGGGGCAATATGCAGCGGCGCGTCACTCCATTCGAGCCATCTGCGCCGACAACGATCTGTGCGGCGAAAATTCCCTGATCTGTCTCGACGATCACACCGTCCGGTTCGGCTAATATTCTTTACTGTAACCCCTTCCCAAATCTCTATTCCCCTCTCCCTTGCCTTTTCTGCCAGCCAGTGTATCGAATTCGTCGCGGCGGATAACGCGTAAAGCCTGTCTGCCTGGCATACGTGATGTTCAATCCCTTTGGCTTCAAAATCAAAATGGATGTGATCCACATCCACGTGCGGGACCTCGCTGACGTCCAGTCCGAGCTGCTGGAGGATGATTCCGCGTCGAGGACCAGTCCACCGGCACACAGCTTGAGACGCGGGTAACGCGCCTTTTCCAGGACCAGCATGCGGGAGCGCGAGATGCGGAAAGTCCCTTGCAATATGAAGAGCCGTGGAAAGCCCGCTGGGTCCCCCGCCGATGATCAGGATATCTCGCTCGAACATTTACTCTATCGATCGTTTATGCAGATAGCAGTGGGCGGCATGCATGCCGCAGTATGGAAATAAATTCAGGACTTAACGCGTCATGCTTGTTCCGGTCTTTTGCCTCTAGGCGTAGGCGCCGGACCAGGTCTCGAAATCCTGGTCGCCATGTTCAATCTTCTTCTTGTAAAACGTAATATAGGTAAGCGCCTTATAGGGAACAAACTTCTTTTCCTTGGGATCTTTTCTGGTCAGGTCGAAGTAGGTATGCCAGGTGCCGGAATTGAAATAGACCTGGGCACCTTTCCCATCGTCATAATCCAGAGGGATGGTCTCATGATGATGGGTATGCCCGTAGACGATGTACCGGGCGGTGTCGTTCTGTGAAGGCAGGTTCCTTCAGTGCGAACTGGGCAAAGGAACGATCATGGCCTGTGCCTGTCTTGCTCTGAATCAGGAAAATCAGGTCTGTCCAGCTGCTTGGATGAAATTATCTTCGATAATTTGACGGCAAGCTGCATCTTATCCACGACGTCCAAGTCCCCATTTGTCCTTTTGGCGGACAAAGTCCAGAATTCAGGAAATCGGTCGGTTTGTTTATCCCATTCCTTCTTCAAGATCGCTTCGTTCTCTTTTGATAGCATGTTCGATCCTCTTCAGGATCAATGTCATTCCTGATCTGTCCGCGGGCGATATCCTCACTGAGTTTCTTGAGCTGCCCGGTGACCCACAGGGGTGTTGCCAGCGCCGGACGGATATTGGTCATCTGGCGCAGCATTTTGATGGACTTCAGATCGTCCTCTTCGATCAATCCTGACCGCAATAACTGGGCAGGAAACCGATTGCAGACTTCCATGGTAAATGCATCGCCCAGCGTTGACCGGTCCCGCCCCTCTTCGATATCAAAGTTGAACATGTCGTAATAATCGCCATGACGGGCGAAGACATTATATTGCTGCAATAAGATCTTTAATTTTCCCGGCATCATTATTTCCTTCATTCGATATCCGTCTTCCAATTGGAATATTTGGCATGGGATTTGGGCCTGTCCTTGCCCAGGTCATATGGGAAGGGGATAGATGGTGAATTGCACAACCCCATTTTTCAACGATGACCCTGCGGATTTCGTCAAATGCCTCCCCTTTGAGGTGATAATACCAGTCATGGTTACCCACCATGTAATAAAAATTCACCTTCAGTGGGCGTTTTTGGGTCTTCGTCGGGTATCCTTCCGCCTTTACCATCCTCGGCATCAAAGCTGATCCTCTTTACCTTCTGCAAGGTCCCGAAATACCTGCAAGCCTTCCTTGTTATGTTCAAGAACCGCGAGCGTCACTTCCATCAGTTTTGCAGCGAAGCGCGGGTCCTGTGGATCGCTCCATGGGCGGATGTAGTCCTTATCCTCCTGTTCAGTGAGGGGAATATATTCCTTTTTTCCCGCTCATTGATGAGTGTAGGATTCATCCCCACCCATCCTCGGAGTACAGCCATCTTGTGGAATGAAGTGGATCGAGGATATCCCCCATTAACAGCACATCCAGCTCTTCAAAAGGCTGGTAACTCCCAAAGGGCTCATTTTTCGATAGTTCATTGCCGCGAAGTGCGCATCCTGCCGTAAGCGTTTTGCGAACAGGCAGAAAGCGCTGGCCGGGATGGAGTCGGCGGTTGTTCCATCCCCCAGATGAAGGTCGCTGATTATAACAAGCATGGGAATTTCCTCCTATAAAAGAACGGATAATCTTTGGCTTATTAATTATAGTCCTGTTATTCTGGCGCAGTGTATAATTTTTTACGCTTGTTATGTCAAAGACGGTCCTGGCTGGAGCATTTCATGCGCAGTCAGGCTGCCTACCAGGCCAGGTATATCGGTAAGACCCAACGCCGTGCGAAAACAACGGCAGATTCGTTTGGTTCCGTAGGGAGATGTAGTTCAGCCCGTTTCCAGGGAAGCTCATGCGGCTTATGGGCCGAAAGGCGTTGGTAAGGAGATTTTATGGCCCGAAAAATCCTTGCATGGATCCTGATCATCCTGGGCAGCCTGTTTCTCGTCTTAAGTGTTGCCGGCATCTTTGCGATCTGGATCTATAACGAACCCCTGACCCGGAAGGTGACCGCTCAATTAAGCGACATTGACAACCAGCTGGCCCAGGCCCAAACGACGCTGAAAAGTTCCGAGCAGGAACTGGCGCGAGCGCTGCGAATTGTGGACGCCTCCCAGGCCGCGCTCGAAAAATTGACCCAGCAGACCAGCAGCGCCGCAAGCCTGTTCGACAACATCCAGAGCACCCTGGATGACCGGCTGCTTCCTGAGCTGAAGACAACCCGCACCCGGATCGAATCAGCCCGCACCACCCTGGAGAGTCTGCAATCGGTGCTTGCGGGAGTGGGCAATTTCATCCCCGGCGTGGATCTCAGCGCTCCGGGGAAGGTTCTATCGGATCTGATCACCTCCACCAAATCGCTGGACACGGAAATTGCAAACGTGGAGACGGTGGCCCAGCAGGCTTCGACTTTTGTGAGCGATACGTCTTTCCTTCTGGGCGGGCGATCTTTCCGGGACGCGTGACAGCCTGCAAAACTTCCTGACTTCCATCCAGGAGTATGAAAAGAAAGTGGCGGATCTGGCGCCAGCAGGCTGACGATCTGAAGGTGAACACGCCCAAATGGATCGACCAGGCATCCATCGCCCTTACCATTTTCCTGTTCTGGTTTGGGTTTTCCCAGTTTGGCCTTGTCCTGCACGGTCTGTCCATGCGGCGCGGGGCGTGATCCGCTGCTGGCTTTAAAGAGGACGAAAGTGGTAGTCACTGTGGATGGAGAGGATAATGTGGTGATCTAGGAAGGGGATTTTAAGCCGGGGAAACGCCCCTACCGGGCGCTTTCTGCGCTGTTTGTGGAGCATACATTGCCGTGTCTGCCTTGGAGAGCATTTCCTCCATGCTGATGGAGGATTTTAAATCTTCCCAGATTGTCCCCATGCTGAATGAGATGGCCTTTCCGGGCCAGCCTGAAGATTGTATGCGTCTACATTGCTGTGCAGCCGGGCCTCCACGGTGTTCAGGTCGCTTTCAGTTGCGTCGACGATGAATACCACAAACTCATCACCGCCCAGGCGGCCGACCACGTCCGAGTCCCGGAATGTTTCGGTCAGAATTCGGGCAAAGCAAACTTATGGCAGCATCACCCCCGGTATGGCCAAATTGATCATTGATGGATTTTAGGCTGTCCAGGTCGATGTAGATCAGACACATCGAGTAGCCCATCCGCCGGGCGAATTTCAAGAGCCCGGTAGCCAGGATCATAAAGCCGCGGCGATTATTCAAGCCGGTCAATCCATCCGTGAGCGAGATGGTGCGCAGGTGCTCATTGGCTTTTTCCAGCTCCGAGACCTTCTCATAGAGCTTGTCTGCCAGTAGCTGCAAGTGTGCACGCTGGAGCTGACCGGTCTGAGGCAATCTGTGATGTGGCATGCGGGCGTTTAATGGACTCATTGATTGCCCGCAAAACCTCAAAAGGCTCGGCAGGCTTCCTCAAAATGTACTTTACCCCGCTGGCCTGTGACAGTTTATGGATTTCCTCGATATCATAACTGGCAGTCTGGAAAATAACCGGCACCCCCGACAATAGCGGCTCGGCGCGCAGCCGGCGTACCAGGGTGAAGCCATCCATGTTTGGCATAAGAATATCGGTGATGATCAGGTCGGGAAGTTCGATGCGTGCCAGCTCCAGCGCCTCGATGCCATCATTTGCTTCCAACAGTCTATGGCCGAAATTGCCCAGCAGGTGTAATGTACGGGCGGCGATCGACCGGGTTTGAGTCAACGATGAGGATGGTAGCCATTAGCCTGGAAATGAGAACTGGTCCAGAAGTTCCCAGCGCTCGGCTGACTTCTGCACGGTCCATTCGAACCGTCTTACGGCAAAATTGATCTCTTTTATGGCCCCGAATGTTGGATCCTTGATCTGGGTCGACTTGTTTTCCGGCAGATCGATCAGTTTCATATGCGGCAGCCAGTTCTGAGCCTGATAAGGATAACTCTCACATCCCAGGTCCCGTGCAATTTCACTGAGATCGTTATACATTTTCTCCAGTTCTGAATTTCTTTCTGCCAGCAGCCACAGCCTGCCTGGTTGATTGTTCACGTTCATCCTGACTATGTTCTTGAGCTTGACATTGAATGGGCGTACTTTCGAAGAGTATTCCTCCAGGCGCTTTCTGAGGATGTCAAAGTCCTCGACATTTCGAATTGCCTGGATGGTTAGGTGCAAATCGATGATCGGTGTTCCGTCGGCAATGCGGGCTGTGTCCTCCGAGAGCTTGAACAGGCTGGAATAGTCATCGCTCTCGGGCCTGACGATAATAAAGGTTGATTTGCCGTTTGAAATTGAGATTTCCATGATTTCTGTTTCCTTCACTCTGTTCCTATACAAATCAACATGTGCCTCGCTGTCATTGCTTCCAACACCGTAGTTCCATGTGAGCAGTCCATGATTGTGGTCTGCCTGCCAGACCTTGAAAATCCTGTTTTGCAGCTCGGCAATATTTTCCCTGGTCGATACGATCTTGAATTCATCACCTGCGCGCTCCGACCGGAATAGTCAGATAGCCTTCGCATTTCGGGAAATTCTTGAAGAGGATTTTTGCGAACCGCTTTAGATCCTGGTCTATGGCAGTGGTCCCGAAACGGGCATTTCCTTCATGCATGTTCAGCATGTCCGTCAAAGCCACGCCCGGCACCACCCGTGCATCCAAATACCACTTTGCCCCGAGCCCATTTAGCGTGCCAGTCAGAGGCTCTCGTGTAACGATATTCTCAACAATATCCCTGGTGACCTGGACCTGTTCCGATGCCTGTTGTTCCAGCGCAGCCGGGAGCGCGAATAAACGGATTGTATCTACAAGTCCATGGTAGGGCATGTTAAAGTCATTCCAGCTTGTATAGCGGTTGTTATCCTCGATGCGCCTGGGGATTTCAGAATGACTTTCCAGGATCGTCTGCCTGACTACAATGGGCCGGAAGGTCTTTCGCTGTTTTTGAAGCTCGTTCTCTGCTTCTGTTTCTGTAAAACCGGTGCCAAAATCCCAGGAAAGAAGAGAGTCCAATTCCTGGTTGGCGTACAGCTTCATCAGCTGTTGCCTGATTTCCCACGGGGTTTTTGTTGTGGACGAAATCTTGAATTCATCGCTGCCTGGAGACCGGCGGACAAAATCGCCATCATCCATCGTGAATATGGACATGAACTGGTAAGCCAGCTTCTGTAACTCCGCATCCACGACCAGCGCCCCATAGACTTTATTTGCCTGTCGCAGGTCATAAATATCGATTTTGGCGATGCCCATGACCTGCCCGGCGGGCACCAGCCATTTCTCCGCCCGTGTGTTTAAGGCATGGGTGATCGAGTCATAGAGAGCCAGGTTTTTGGCATCCTCAACAATTTCTGAAAGGAAACACTGCAGGTCATGAAACTGCGCATCCGTGATGGGCAGAGCTCGAAAAAGATTTTCCAGCTCCTTGAAGGATTGCAGGAAGATCTTCAGCTCATTGTCCATGACCGCTGCCGGGGACTGCCGCTCAAGATTGTGCACTGATGATTTTCTCCCTAAGTAACTGACTGTTCTGGATCTCGTACTGCATGCCCTGCTGTTGAAAACTTTCAGTCAATTCATTGATGAGTGTCAGGGCGGTATTTAGATCCGTGCCTGTCTCCAGATAAACGGAGGCGAGTCCAAGCTGCCCCCGGGCAAGTTCATCCACCCGGCCAAATTCCTGCGCCGATCTGATGCCATCGGCGAAGTATTGCTGCGCCTCTTCGAACCTTTTTTCCTTCAATGCCACAAAACCCAGCCCGTTCAGTGCATAACTGATGTGACGGACTGGATCCTTGCGGACAGGATCCCGCCAGGTTTCAAGCGCCCCTTGATACCACTCCATGGCTTTGTGTGTGTGTCCGCGTTCGTACTCCAGGTCGCCCAGGCCATATTGTGCGAATCCCTTGCTGTATATGCCATAATCGTCGTCGGCGAATTCCTCGCTGGTCTGGAGCACTTCCTTCAATAACTTTTCGGAGCGGTCGAAATTCCCGAGCCGCAGCTCAACCGTACCGAGGGACCGTTTGGCAGCGGCGATCAGCAATGGATCCTCGGTTTTGGTTGTCGCGGACAGCGCTTCCTCGGCCCAGTGCAGCGCCCTCAGGTAGTCTCCCTGATAGAAATAGATCCAGGAGATGTTCCGGGCAAACGTGCTGACGGATTTCCAGTCTGACAGTAACTTGGCCGCGCTGATGGCAGCATGCGCCAGAGTCAGACGGTCATACCAAAATGCCCGCTGCCACAGCACGCTTCCAAAGTGGATGCCGATCTGGACCAGGATTTCAGCAATGTTCACGGTATTCTTCGGCATGGATTTGGAGCTGGCAGGCTTTTTCTGAATCGACTTATAGCACCACTGCGCCACACCTAGAATATTGTTCCGATCCTGTAACAGCTCGTCGTACCCCCGCCATTCCTTGAAACTGCTTTTTTCGGACAAGAGTTTCACATAATATTGGGCTGCCTTCAATTCCGCCTGGCGGACGAAGGCCCGGTTACCGCCAAACCGGGAGCGGATATATCTGCGCGTCAATGGAAGGATGCTAAAGTAATCCCTGCCGGGTTCGTGTTCAATGAGGGTTAACTGCAGGAGATCGCTGATCGCACTTTCAAAGATGTCATCATCACCGATGCCGGCAATTTCCTTCAACGCCTCCCTCGAGACCGCCTCAGGCTGTAACGCCAGGATGAACAAAAGCTTTTTTTCGTTGTTGTGCCGCAGTAAATTCCAGCTGTGGTTAAAACAGTATTGCAGGACGGGGATGTCTGCATCCATGCTTAGCTTGTCCAGGACCTGCGTGACGGAATATCCCAGAACGGCGATCTGTCCCTGGACCCAGAGCAGGGCCAGGGGAAGGCCGCCGGTCAGATCGACGAGATATTTGTTCTGGTTCTGGGTAAGCTGGATGTTCTTTTGCTGGGCGTCCCACGTCAACAGGGCATTGCTCTCCTCAAAGGATAACCCCTGCAGGCGGATGATCTGTCCCTCGGTGACCCTTTCCCGGGAGGTGACGATGACTTTCAAGGTGATGGGGGAGCGACGTAAAAAGTCCAGGATGTCGTGCTGTTCATTCTTGGAGAGGGATTCGAAATTATCCAGCACGAGCAGAGTGGTGTTCCGGGCAAGCAGGTTGTAGGCTCTCTTGATCTGGTCCTGGATGGACAGGTTGCCGATTGTGGGGTTTCCCAGGCTTGTGCCGATCGTGATCAGAATATCGGAGAGGGATTTGGCTTCCGGGATGACCGGTTCGATGCCATGCAGGGTCAGCATGGATTCCTTGGACGAGATCCAGATGACCGATTCGAAGAGCTCTTTTTCCACGCAGCGATGGCTCACCTCGATCGCAAGCGCTGACTTTCCCACGCCGCCGATCCCCTCGATGCCAATGATGAAGGTCCTGCTGTTCGGATGCAGGGACTCGAAAATGGTCTTGAGCTCCTCCTCCCTTCCCACAAAAAAAGGCCGGCGCGGCAGGTTTGCCAGCACGAATGTTTTTTCCTGTTCACGGCTGCTCGAGGTCAGGCTCTCGATCTGCTTGGAGTAGCGAAGGATGGCCTCCCGCTCCATGGTCACGCTGTTGATCAGGTGCAGAGGCTGATCGGCGCCATATTTCGCCAGCATCTCCTCCAGGGTATAGAGGTTTTTCTTATGTAAATCGATCATCCTCTCCAGATGGAGAACTTCTTCCTTGTCCATGTTGCACCTTGTCTTCTATTGGATGGGAGGGATCTCTTTTTTATAAATCTTGGAAAGCACTATTTCCAACCGCTTGATGGTCTCGATCATCGAATTTTCTGCGTCCCTCAAATTATTGACAATGATCGCTGGAACCAATGCATCGCCCCATTTGGCGTACTGCTCCCTGGAAAGATAATAATTGCTCGAATAGGTATCCAGTAAGCGGACCAGGTGTTGGAGTTCCTGTTCGTGGTTGTGCCACAAAATTTCATCCACTTTTGAGGCAAGCAAATCCTGCTTGATCTCAACTGCCTTTTCAGGCTCGAGAGGGACGATTTCCCTGGGGGAGGACTTTTCCTCGTTTCCCGGGGGAGGAGCCTGCATCTTTCTGCGCTCACGGCGTTCCTCCAGGATTTTGCGTCCTTCCTCGAATACGAAGTCAATGGCCTTAAGCAGAATGGGTAGTTGGGTTGGGTCGATCATGAATACTCCTCCCGGCAAGTATAGTATAGACCGTACCGGAGTACTACCGCCTATCAAAACTGTAAATATTGGATCCTGGCTCTATGGAAGGTTAATTTATTGCATGAGGTAAAATATCAATCCTTGACTTAGAACACTTGTTCTAATAAAATGACCCTCCTGTTTTTCCTATCCACCCTCAAGGTGGTCAGGCTGATTTTGCCTTTGCAGAGTCAGCAACGGATGCTGAATGAAACGATCAACACGGCAGGTGAACATTTTCCTTATTTATGCCCATGGGGACAAGGAGACGGTCCGCAAACTTCACCAGCGCCTGGTCCGGGATGGAATCAATGCCTGGCTGGATGCGCAAAACCTTCAGCCCGGTCAGGACTGGCAGCATGAAATCCGCAGGGCGATACTCAACAGTGACCTGGTCCTTGTCTGTCTCACGCGGGGATTCGACAAACAGCCGGGATACCGTCATGAGGAATTGAAGATTGCCCTTGAAAAGGCAAAGCTGCTCGAAGATGGAAGGATCTTCATCATTCCGGTGCGGCTGGAAAGCTGCAAGATGCCTGCTGCACTGAGTCACCTCCACCGTGTGGACCTGTTCCAGCCGGGAGGATATAAAAAATTGCTCCGTGCATTGGAGGAGAAATAGCCAGGAGAAAGACAAAAGCCAGTCTCATCGCGTATGGACTGGTTTTTGCTGTTAAATCGGATCTGCTGTGTACTTATATGGAAAAGTCACCCCAGTGCCAGATGCCCTGCTCAGATCCGTGCAGGGCAGGCTCATGGGTATGACCGCCGACACGTTTCTCCAATGAATTGACATGGGCGATCAGAGCTGCCAGGGTCTCGCCGATCGTATCGGGCAGGCTGCCATGCTCAAGGTCAACCTTTTCATCGGGCGCATGGATGGCATGATCGCGGATGATGACCTGCCCCGGAACGCCTACCACAACCGAATCGGGAGGCGTGGATTTAATCACCACCGCATTCGCGCCAATGCGGCTGTTGTTTCCGATCGTGATCGCGCCCAGCACCTTGGCTCCGGCACCGATGACCACATGGTCTCCGATGGTGGGATGGCGCTTGATCTTGTGCAGGCTCGTGCCGCCCAGCGTGACGCCGTGATAGAGCGTGACATTATTGCCAACTTCAGCCGTCTCGCCGATCACGACACCCATGCCATGGTCGATGAAGAAGCCGTGTCCGAGGGTCGCGCCCGGGTGGATCTCGATGCCGGTGAAGAAGCGCATCATCTGGGAGATCGAGCGCGCCAAAAGTTTATAATCGCTTTTCCACAGCCGGTGCGACAGACGGTGTGCCCAGATGGCATGCAGTCCCGGGTAGCACAGCAGCACCTCAAGCACATTACGAGCTGCGGGGTCACGGTCCAGCACCGATTGGATGTCGTCATGGATGGTCTTGAACATGGTCTTTCTCAACTTTCCTGCGTCTGTCAGAGGAGTGGCAGGCGTTTTACTTCATTGATCGATTAATCAGCCAGGTCAGCGTACAGGGCCGTGGACAGGTACCGCTCTCCAAAGGAGGGGATGATGACCACGATCAGTTTCCCGGCATTTTGGGGACGGTTCGCCACCTGGAGCGCGGCCCAGGTCGCCGCGCCGGATGAGATGCCGACCAGCAGCCCCTCCTCGCGCGCCATGCGCCGGGCAATCTGGAAGGCATCTTCATTTTTGACCCGGATGACTTCATCGTAGATCTTTGTGTTGAGCACATCCGGGATAAAGCCCGCGCCAATACCCTGGATGGGATGCGGTCCCTTCACGCCTCCGGACAGGACGGGGGATGCATCCGGCTCGACAGCGATGGCCTTGAACGACGGTTTGCGCGCCTTGATCACCTCACCCACGCCGGTGATCGTTCCGCCGGTGCCGATGCCTGCAACCAGAAAATCGACCAGGCCGTCGGTATCGTTCCAGATCTCCTCGGCGGTGGTCCGGCGGTGGATCTCGGGGTTGGCGGGATTCTTGAACTGCTGGGGCAGAAAATACTTCTTCGGGTCGGAGGCGACGATCTCCTCCGCCTTGCGGATCGCGCCGTTCATGCCATCCGGGCCGGGGGTCAGGATCAAGTCAGCCCCGTATGCGCGTAGTAACATGCGGCGCTCCTTGCTCATGGTCTCGGGCATGGTCAGGATAATTTTGTATCCGCGTGCTGCTGCCACCATGGCGAGGGCAATGCCTGTGTTCCCACTGGTCGGCTCGACGATCACACTGTCCTTGTTGATCAGGCCGGCTTTTTCGGCGGCGTCGATCATGGAGAAGCCGATCCGGTCCTTGACCGAGTGGGCCGGATTGTAGAACTCCAGCTTGGCGACCACCTCCGCCTTTGCGCCCTCGGTGACGCGGTTCAAGCGGACCAGGGGCGTGTTGCCGATCAGTTCTGTTACATCCTTTGCGATTGTCATTTGTTTGCTCCTTATGGGTTTTACATCGTACCGCATGATTTGGTTAACTTTATCCATGGAATTCAGCGTGCAAGCTGTACGGAAAGTTAACTTTTTTTATGAGACTAGCGGTAATTGCAGGAAATAAAAAACGGCTGTCTGCCATGCCGGGGAAATTCCTCAGCTTTGCAAACGGTGGGTCTCGTCTAAAAAGACGGGGTCAAGCCCACCGGTGCGGCAGTCAGCCGTAATGCTCTGGGTTTCAGAGGCGGTGGCGCTAGCCCCGCCGTGTACACATGCAGGTCGTTGTTTTCATACCTTCCTATTGAATACCTCGCTGAGGATTATCTTACCAGAAGACTTGAAATTTGTGAGGCGCTAAACATGAATTTGAAATGCCTTTACCCGGGAACAATCTGTTTGAGAACCGGAATCCTTTGCAGCAGGCGCACGATCAGAAAAGACAGAATGAAAACAATTGTGGTTACCAGTGGAATGCTCCAGAGGGGATTCCCGATAAACGAGTCCAAATGGAACCATGGGATCCAGCCGCCTAATATTTCTATGACGAGGACATGGACCAGGTAAATCCCAAAACTGGCAGTCGCCAGCAACCGGATGAGATTATGTGCTTTTGGGGAGGCGAAGTCCCAGGTTTCAGAGGCCCATTTCAACAGCAGGAAGGCAGCTGCAGAGGCGACAATCACATTGGGGGTTGTGAAGCCATAAAAGTAAGCCATCGAATTTGCCTGAGGCCTTGGTCGAAAAATAAGTGCCCAGGATCGTCGGCGAGAGTCGCCAGGACCCAGGCTGCAGCGGCAAGGTAGACCATTAAACGTGAGAGTTTCCAGGATCCCAGTAGATAGCCGAGGATAAAAAATCCCACAAAGCCTGTTGCCAGCGGCGCACTGATGCCGACCCTCAAGCCCCAAAAATGATTTACAAAAGTCAAAAACGATTGGAAGACCAGCCACAGCCCGATCAGGTACCAGAGGATCTTCCTGTCTGCCTCCGGCCTGAACATCAGGCGCAGAACAGGCAGGATGAGATAAATCCCGAGCAGGGAATACAAAAACCACAGATGATAATAAGCGCCCTGGACGAATAACAGGTTTTGGATAAGAGGCGGCGTACAGGTTCCTGGATGATTGCCGCAATACCAGCCCAGATAGATCAGGGACCAGGCGATTAACGGAATCAATATTTTGGGTATCCGCTTCCTGTAGAATGTACCCAGGCTTTCCGAGCGGGGCAGAAGCAGATAGCCGCTGATCATGAAGAACAGCGGCACACAGATGCGGGCGATCCCGCCGTAGATGTTGGCGATGAACCAGTCAACTTCAGGTACTTTCCCCCAGACGTTGGTGATCTGGCCTGAGACGTGAACAGTAATGACAAGAAAAGTGGCAACGACACGGATAAGATCTGCCCAAAGCATGAATTGCTTCTGACCTGGCTGAACATCCATGGCTCTATTGTGGCACGGGAATATAAGAATTTAATTGGATATGCTGTCTGGTTTCTTCAATCTCTTCAGGCTGGGTTCCCCGGGCAGTAGATAGACCAGGTACAACAGCCCATCGTCTGTCCATAAGTTATAATTCCTGCCGAACAACAAATCCCAACTATCGACAAGGTGCCCGCAAGGGTAATAGCGAATATCGAATGCCAAAATCATCCTTCCAGGAAATCATCCTCAAACTCCAAGACTTCTGGGCATCGCATGGATGCCTGATCACCCAGCCTTACTACACCCAGGTCGGCGCAGGGACGATGAATCCTGCCACCTTCCTGCGCGTGCTCGGACCCGAGCCGTGGAATGTGGCGTACGTCGAGCCGTCTGTCCGCCCGGATGACGGGCGCTACGGCGAGAATCCCAACCGCTTTCAAAAGCACACCCAGTTTCAGGTCATCCTCAAGCCTGACCCGGGTAACCCGCAGGAACTGTACCTCGAGTCGCTCAAAGCGCTTGGCATCGACCCGCGCCAGCACGATATCCGCTTCGTGGAGGACAACTGGGAACAACCCGCCATCGCTGCCTGGGGATTGGGGTGGGAGGTCTGGCTCGACGGGCAGGAGATCACCCAGTTCACCTACTTCCAGCAGATGGGCGGCGTGGCGCTTAACCCCGTCTCGGTCGAGATCACCTACGGGCTCGAACGTATCCTCATCGCGCTCAACAACGCCAAAGCCATCTGGGACGAAGAATGGGGCGCGGGCGTTTCCTACGGGGAGATCATCCGCCGCGAGGAGTTCGAGCACTCCAAATATTATTATGAGGTCGCGGATGTCGAGCGCGCCCGCCAGATGTACGAACTTTATCTCCGCCGAAGCCGATGCCTGTCTCGCCCAGGGTCTGATCGTCCCGGCACATGATTACGTTCTCAAGTCATCGCACACCTTCAATATTCTCGACGCGCGCGGCGCCATCAGCGTTGCCGAACGCCAGGCGTTCTTTCGACGAATGCGCGAACTGGCCCGCAGGGTGGCGGAAGGGTATGAGGAACCAGCGCAAGGAGCTGGAATATCCGCTTATTGAAGGAGACTAGTGCAAACGGTAGAACGGAGACGAGTTAAACCTGCCGTACCTTCATCTATCCATCACTCAACCTGCATCTTTTCTCCTCGAAATCGGCGTTGAAGAACTTCCTGCCGAATGATGTGGATACGGCTCAGGAACATTTATCTAGCGGGTGCCAACTCTGCTCGATGAGCTTCATCTTGACCATGGCGATGTCCGCGTCTTTGCCACGCCGAGGCGGATCGTCGTTTCGATCGACTACTCTTGCCCCGAACCAGCCCGACCGCGAAGACCTGGTCAAGGGTCCGCCTGCGGATAAGGCGTTCGACAAGGATGGGATTGCCCTACCCGCCGCGATGGGGTTTGCCAAAAAGAACGGCGTGGATACAAAGGATCTGGAAATCCGCGAAGAAGGCGGCGGCAAATATGTCTTCGCGGTCGTCAAACAAAAGGGACGCCCGACTCCCGAAGTCCTGGCCGGAGCTTTGCCGAAACTGGTGGAGAGCATCAAGTTCGAAAAGTCCATGCGCTGGAATGACAGCGGCGCGGCCTTCTCGCGCCCGATCCGCTGGTATGTGGCGCTGCTTGGCGATCTGGTCATCCCATTCGAATATGCGGGTGTGGTTTCAGGGAATGTGACGCGTGGATTGCGTCCCTACGATTCGCCGGAAATCACCATTCCTTCTGCAGTATCAATACTTCGACAGGATCCGCGAAGCCGGCATCGTGCTGGATAAGGAAGAGCGCAAGGCATCCATCGTTGAACAGGTCAATCAAGCCGCCTCGCTGGTCGGTGGGGAAGCCATCATCGAAGAGGGCCTGTTGAATGAAGTGGCCAACCTGGTCGAAATGCCCACCGCGGTCATGGGCGGGTTCGATCAGGAATATCTGTCCCTGCCGCAGGATGTGTTGATCTCGGTGATGAAGAAGCATCAGCGCTATTTTCCGGTCCGGAGTGTAAGGACGCAGAGCTCTGCGTCCCTTCTGCCGTATTTTATTGCCATCCGCAACGGTGATGATCTGTACATTGACACTGTCCGCGAGGGTAACGAACACGTTCTCGGGGCGCGCTTTGCAGATGCGAATTTCTTCGTGCGTGAAGATGTCAAACAGCCGCTTGAGGCCTATCGTCCCAAACTTTCAGGCCTGACATTCCATACCAAGCTTGGCTCGATGCTGGATAAATCCGAGCGCATCAGCAAACTGGTCAATGACTCTGATCCCCATGCTGAAACTTGAGAACGATGAAGCGATTTTTGCCCGCCGTGCAGCCCACCTGGCCAAGGCGGACCTGGTGACGCAGATGGTCACCGAGATGACTTCGCTGCAGGGGATCATCGGGCGCGAATACGCACTGCGCAGCGGTGAGCAGAAGGATGTTGCCAATGCCATCGGTGAGCAGTACCAGCCCGTGCCGAAATCCAGGCCGGGACTGGCCGTGGCCCTGGCAGACAGGCTGGATTCGCTGGTCGGCCTCTTTGCGGCGGGCGCGGCTCCCACCGGTGCGAAGGATCCGTTTGGGCTGCGCCGCGCCGCGATCGGCATCGTCCAGCCGCTGATCGAACATGACGTGGATTTCGACCTGGCCGCTGCGGTTGGAAAATCCGCCCAGGCGCAGCCCGTCGAAACCGGGGAGGAAACCCGGAAACAGGTCTCGGATTTCATCACCGGACGGCTGCGAGTCGTCCTGAACGAGATGGGATACCGCTACGATGTTGTGGACGCGGTCCTGGCAGAGCAACGCAACGCGGCCAACCCGGCCGCGGCGGCCCGGGCGGTGAAGCAGCTCCAGGCGTGGGTCGAACGGGACGATTGGTCCACGATCCTGCCGGGGTACGCGCGCTGCGTCCGGATCATCCGCTCTGCCCCGGGGGCTGCTGTCCCATCTTCCGTAAATCCTGACCTGCTGGTCGAAGCGGAGGAGAAAGAGCTGTACGATGCGATCCAGGAGAATGTAGAAACACAGCCGTCTACTGTTGACGGGTTCCTGAATATCGTAGTCAAACTGATCCCGTCCATAAACGCCTTTTTCGACAAGGTGCTGGTGATGGCGGAGGATGAAAAGGTCAGGCAAAACCGGCTGGCGCTGGTGGGACAAATTGCCGGGTTATCAAAAGGAATGGCAGATCTGAGCAAGCTTGAAGGCTTTTAGAGCGGAATTTTTTACACTCCATGAAAGCGGCCCAAGCGGGCCGCTTTCTTCTTAAGTGAAACATTAGCGTTGGTTGTAAATTCGGACAAGATTAGGTATAATTTTGTGTAGAAGAAACGGGGGAAGCGGATTCCGATCCATTCGAATGTCACAAAGGGTTGTCCATCGAAAGGAAGCCCGCTTTCAACCAGACAAAGATTAACAAGGAGAAGATAGAATGTCCAGGTTATCCACCCGTATTGCTTTGTCCATATTGATCAGCCTTATGGTGATCGCGGGGATCTATACGACCGTCTTTGGCGCCTCGTCAAATGTTTCCGAAGCCAGGGCCGGGAGCCATCTGGTCAGCGGCGCGAAAGTCAACCTCGATCACTACCGGGAGGCGGCAGCCGCGCCGGCCCCGGCCTCCGAGTTCATTGCGTAGTAATGGGTATGGCGGCTGCGAACACGAGAATCAAACCAGCCCGGATGATTAGGTTTGCTTTCCTGCGAAAGGGTAGTCCCATGGACTACCCTTTTTTGTTTCTTAATTCAATGGCCACGAGATCGCTCCAGTTCCCTGACCGGGAGTTGCAAAGGCCATTTTGTAGGGGAAAAAGTAGGAAGATTTCTGTAAGGGCGGTAGGAGAAACCCGTCCTTTTTCAATTTGAAGCCCGGAAAGGGCAAAAAAACCGCCAAAAATGGGGGATTTTCCCATGTGATTTGTCAGGGAAGATGTGCATACGAATCAAAATATTGGATGTTATGTGTAGGGGAATTACTACTGTATTTGTCGCATTCACGTGCTAGAATGATTGCAATTAGCTCAGAATAACCTTAGCAGCAAATAATCAAGGTGCTGTAAGGTCGCTGATTTTCCCCATCGTGCCGCATCGCAGATCTATAAGTTCCCCGAAGATTTCGGGCGGCTTTGCATCCCTGTGTAACAAATTCTTATTATCTTACGTTAAGCGAGGTGAAGCTTGTTAACGGATTTACGTGGTGTCAAAAAATCCAGAATGCCATTGGCCGATGAGCCGGCACTGGTGCGTGAGGCAAAATCTGGAGATTCCGAGGCATTTGGAACGTTATACGATGCCTACCTGGAGCGAATTTATCGCTTCGTCTATTTTAGAGTGGAGGACCAGCAGACCGCTGAAGACATCACATCGCAGGTTTTTCTAAAGGCCTGGGAAAATCTGGGCAGGTTTCAGATCGGTGGAACTCCGTTTCTGGCATGGTTATATACGATCGCACATAATGCGGTCATCGACCATTACCGGACCCGCAAAGTAACAGCCGCCCTGGATGATGTCAAGCTGTCCGATCCGGGCCACGCCGAGACTGTGGAGAATGGCATTGACTCCGCAGTGGAGATGCAATCGATCAAGACTGCCTTGCAGACATTGACCGATGATCAACGCCAGGTATTGTTATTAAAGTTTATAGACGAGATGTCGAATGAAGAGATCGCCCGGCATCTCGGAAAACGTGAAGGAGCGATCCGTGCATTACAGATGAGAGGCTTGAAGGCCCTCTCGAAAAGGCTGGCAGAAAAGATACCAATATGAACGAATTCGATCTAATCCTGGAAGAGTGCGTTGATCTGATCGCGAGCGGGGAATCCTCTCCCGAAGAGTGTCTGAAACTATACCCTGAATATGCGGCTCAACTGGAGCCAATCCTAAATACGACAGTTTGCCTGCAGGAGGAGGGACGGGAGGTAACCCCTCCCTCCCGCCTGCGGGCGCGCATTCGGGGTGAACTCAACCAGGCGATGAAAAACAATCCCCAGAAGAAAAGCCGGTTCCCGGTTTTTTTTTGGCGTATGGCCCTGAATGTGTCTGTGCTGGTGTTCGCAATGGTGATGACCAATACAGCCTTCGCCCAGGAAGCCCTGCCCGGGGAATCACTCTACAACTGGAAACTTGCCAGCGAGGATGTCTGGCGGGCAGTGACAGTGGATCCGCTTGGGACGGACCTGAAACTTTCAGACCGCCGGGTTAATGAATATGTAGCGGTATCTTCCGACGAACAGCGCCGAACGGAAGTGCTGCTGGGATATAACAAACTGCTTGTCCGCTTCAAGGATGAACAGAATGAAGGTGACCGGGCGCGTATCCTCAGTGTACTGAGGTCCCAGCAGGATTCGCTGCATAAGGTCGGTCTTTCCATCCCTGAACTGGATCGTTACTTTTCAGGGGGAACCGGAGACGCTCCGGACCTGCCTGCTCCTTAGCCTACCCTTAAAAATTACATCAGTAATCCACTGCTTTCATAACGACCGATCCCTCCTTCGTTAGTCAGAGCGAAGCTTCCTTTGAAGTTTTCGATGACGAGCGAAGGAGGTCAATTTGACAGGATCGTAAATTTGTTGTTTGCGCTGGTACTGCTTGTGGCGCTTGTGATCGCACTCGATCCGCAGGCGCGCAGGAGGGCTGTCGAGACCGTTCAGAGCTGGCAGCCGGCACTCAAGCAGCTGGATAGCAGAGTTGTTGTCAATGCTCCCTCCATCAGCACGCCGAGTACAACTTTAACCCCGGTACCCACTGCAACGTCTGTTGCTAGTGCAGATAATGATGCAGCAGATCCCGGTTACCGGTGACAATGATACGAGCAACGAGCCCATCATACAGATCAATTGGGATGCGCTTGGAAATGCCTTACGACAATTCTGGGTGAAGTCTTTCCCAGGTAAAGATTGAATTTAATCCACCAAAGGATAACAAGTAGCTGGGCGGAAGACGTCACCATTGGTTTTGCTAGATCGGAACGAGCCGCAAGACCGGAGTCGAGTTGCTGTGGACTGTATTGCAGAGGGATCACTCTTTTAGTGATTTGATAGGAGAATGGAAGCGAGACATTGGAAAAAGATTTTGGGGTTCCTCTGGAATGCATCCAGCAAGGACAAATGAGGGCTTGAGCAGCCCTCTCCCTGGCTGTTTGAGTGGTAGTGCAGGCCTGTTGCGTGGGCGTTTCCGGGATAGACGTGGGGCGGGGTTTTCCTCCTGCCTCACGAAGTATACGGCGGGGCAGTCGACTGCCCCGCCGTTTCTTTAAGTTTGGACTCGGACGATTTGGAGCAGGTTGGAGAAATTCCGTGAAAATCAAATATATAATGCCCCGGTCACACACCTGCCCTGGCACCGCCCGTGATTTTGAATTGCTCAGCAATTCATGGCAAATCAGGCAGGTGTGTGACCGAAAGGGGTATAGAACCATCTCGTCCGTGTTCAAAAAACGAATCCCTGGCGAGTTTCTTAGATCATGGTGAGCGTTTCAAGGGAGCATTTGCCAAATTCCCGAACCTGCCTATAATTCATTCAGCTATGTCCACAATCGACGAAATCAAATCGCGCATAGATATCGTGGACCTCGTCTCCGAGGCGGGTGTCAAGCTGCGCCATGCCGGAAAAAACTACACGGGGTTTTGCCCGTTTCACGAGAACAAGAAGACTCCCGCTTTCGTAGTCTGGCCTGAATCGGGCACCTGGCGCTGCTTTGGCCAGTGCAACGAGGGCGGTGACATATTCAAGTTTGTGATGAAGCGGGAAAACCTGGAGTTCAAGGATGCGCTCGCAAAGCTGGCCGCCCGGGCGGGCGTGGAGCTCCCCATCTATTGCAAAGGAGTCTCCCCAGCAAAAGGAAGCCTACGAGCATCTCCGTAAACTGCTGGATGACGCGGTCATCTTTTACAGGAGTCACCTGCTTGCAAATCCGGAGATCCTCAAGTATTTACGCGAAAAACGCGGGCTGACCGATGCCACCATTGAGACCTTTGGTTTGGGGTACGCTCCCAAAACCTGGGACGCCTTCCTCAACCATTTCACCCAGCGCGGCTACAAGGTGCGGGATCTGATGGAGGCCGGCATGATCTCCGAGCGGGATGGCGGCGGGTCTTACGATCGCTTTCGGAACCGGATCATGATCCCCATCCGCGACGCGACCCGGCGAATGGCGGGCTTTGGCGCCCGTATCGTGGACCCGAACGATATTCCCAAGTTTTTGAATTCCCCTGAAACCGTGCTCTTCACCAAGGGACGCCTGCTCTATGGCCTGGACCGGGCACACAAGGCCATCCGCACTGCGGACCAGGCGGTGATCGTCGAGGGCTACCTGGATGTCATTGCCCTGCACCAGGCAGGTTATGAAAACGTCGTCTCCCCGATGGGCACGGCGCTGACCGAGGACCAGCTGCGCCTGCTCAAGAAGTTTACCCGGCGGATCGTGCTGGCCCTCGACCCGGATACCGCCGGCCAGAAAGCGATCCTGCGCGGCCTGGATGCGGCCCGCGCCGCCATGGACCGCGAAGGCGAGCTCGATTTCGATCCGCGCGGCCTGCTCCGCAACGAAGCCCGCCTGCAGGCAGACTTGCGCGTGGCCTCCCTGCCGGATGGCCTGGACCCGGACGAGATCGTGGCGCGCAACCGGGACGAATGGGCACATTTGATCGAGAATGCCAAGCCGATCGTCGAGCATGTGATGATCGCCCTCGGCGAAGGCAGGGACCTGAATGATCACAAGGTGGTCAATGAGATCGCAGACCAGGTCCTGCCGCTGATCCAGGACCTTCCCTCACCGGCCGACCGGGAATTCTTTACCCAGCGGCTGGCGCGTTATCTCCGGGTGGACGAACGCGCTTTTATCGGAACACAGGTCCCAGGCGCCGCGCCTGAAACAGCCTGCGAGGCGCATCCCCCAGAAACAGGTGGTTTCCAAGCGAGAAGCCTGTTGTAACAGTCTCCTCCAGTAAAATGGCCGAGGAGTATATTATCGGTGTGCTCTTCCGCAGACCGGAGCTGGTATACCGCCTGGATCGCTGGCTGCAGCAGTTTGGCCTGGTATCACTTACTGTCCAGGATTTTGAGTATACCGACCACCAGATGATGTTCCACCTCATCCGCGAATTGGTGGAGCAGGACAAGACCGAACATCACGATTTTGTGGTCGACGCCGTACCCGAGTCGCTGCAGGGACTCTCCCGCGAGCTGATTGCGCAGACCGAAAAAATGGAGCGCATGGATGAAAAGCTGCTGGAGGAGCTGCTGCGCGGGGTGATCAAGCTGCGCCGGGTGGCAGCCGGGGAAAACCTGAACCAGCTGCGCTTCCTGCAGGAGGAAGCCCACCAATCGGGTGACTTGCGTGCAACTTCCTACCAGCAACTGGTGTTACAGAATACGAAGCTTTTGAGGGATCTCGACCAGGCTTCCCGTAAAATGTCCCTAAAAAAACTGGAATAGAACAGGTCCGCGTAACTTAACTTTAATTCAGTCGTCTGGTAAGGAAAGGGTTTATGGCTCTGAAAAAGGAAACACCCTCGCAAGATAAAATATGACCAGCCAGCGCGAGATGGCGCAGAATGAGCCGCGGGACATGGATGATGAATTCGATGAGATCGAGGCCGATGTTCAGGATGCCGTTACTACAGATGCCAATGAATTTCCTGACATGGGGAGCTATGGATGAAGTAGGCGACCCCGATGTAAGCGATGTCAGCGCGCTCATTCAGGATGAAGAGCTTTTTGAAGACGATGCCATCGATTTGAAAAATCCCGAGGTGGCCGCGGAGCTGTCGGAGGACCCGGTTCGGCTTTACCTGCGCGATATCGGCCAGGTCAAGCTGCTGGATTCGGACAGCGAGTTCCGCCTGGCAACGATGATCGAAGCCAACCGCCTCATCGTGACGTATCGGCGCCGCCCGCTTCGCAAGAACATGACGCTCACGTGCGCCATCTACCATTCCCTGCTCGCCGATACTGTCACCTCCTGGGATCGCCTGGTGGAGGATGCCGGGCGGCTCAATCATGAGCCGCCCGATCTTGGTCTCATTCTTTCCGAGTCGCAGGCCCTGCATGCCGGCTGGGAATCGGACCAGCCCTCCTATCTAAGGGCCTTTCTGGATAATGGGATGTGGGGGACGGACGAGCTTTGGAATGAGATCGCCCGCCAGGCGTACAGCGTCTTTTTGGGCGTGTACCTGCTCCCGTTAAGTTATGCAGGCTGGCTGCTGGATCACATCAACCACCATCATAATTTTCCCAACCAGCGGACGCTCTTCCGCAACCTGCCTTCGGACAATGAGCTCCAGTGCGAGCTGGATGCCGCCCAGCAGCGCGGCGTGGATGCCAACCAGTCCCTGAGCCGGGCGAACCTGCGGCTGGTGGTCAGCGTTGCCAAGCGCTATCTTGGGCGCGGCATTAACTTCCTCGACCTGATCCAGGAGGGTAACATGGGACTCCTGCGGGCGGTCGGAAAGTTCGACCCGCGCCGCGGCTTCAAGTTCAGCACCTATGCCACCTGGTGGATCCGGCAGTCGATCAACCGCTCGATCGCCGAGCAGGCACGGACTATCCGCATCCCGGTGCATTTGTTCGAATCGATCACCCGTATCCTGCGCACACAGCGCATGCTCACCCAGGAGCTGGGTCGCGATCCCACCAGCGAGGAACTGGTCCTCGAGATGGGTTATCTGCCCGCTCTCGGATGTGCAGGCCATCCTGCGCGCCCACTCGGAGGAAAAGCCGCTCGAGCCCGACCTGCAGCGCAGGCTGGAGATCGCCACGCAAAAGATCGACCGGGTCCTGCGCTCTGCCGAGGAACCGGTGTCGATCGATGGCCCGGTGGGGGATGAGGAGTCCAGCTCGCTGGCCGACTTCATCCCTGATGAGGATACGCTATCGCCGATCGACGCGGCCGCCCGCCAGATGCTGCGCGAACAGGTCCAGAGCGCCCTCACCTCCCTCTCAGAGCGGGAGCGCGAAGTCCTGGAACTGCGCTTTGGACTGAAGGATGGCAAGGACCACACCCTCGAAGAAGTCAGCCGCTACTTTGATGTTACCCGCGAGCGCATCCGCCAGATCGAAGCGAAGGCGCTCAGGAAGCTGAGGCATCCTTCCAGGAGCAGGCAGCTGCGGGATTATTTGGGATAAGTTTGTAGGTCACGCTTCAAGCGTGACCTGTACTTCATTGAGAAACAAAATATCCGCTGAACAGATCAGGGGATTTTAAAGCGTTACATTAAACCAATATGATAAATATCATCAATTTTGTGAAAAGTGACACTTTCACTAGCCCTTTAAAAACGGCTATGTTATACTTCGCCGAACGTGCCAAGATGCACAAATACCGTCCGTTAAGGGCTTTTCCCGAAGAATACCGGGACTATGTGAGGTGTCAGGATGATCGAGTATGTTGCCATTGGACTGATGGTCGTTCTCTCGACCGCAGTAGCATTGATCGCGATTGGCCTGGGGACAATCTTCGGACCCAGAAAAGAATCAGCAGCAAAATCCATGCCTTATGAATCGGGCATGAATCCATACGGCGAAGGGAAGCGGCGCATGCCGATCCGCTTCTATCTTGTTGCCGTATTATTCATCCTCTTTGACATTGAAGTGGTCTTTTTCCTGCCCTGGGCGATCACGTTTCGCCAGCTCGGCCTGTTTGGGCTGCTTGAGATGGTCATCTTTATTGTGATCTTACTGGTTGGGTATGTGTATGCCTGGAAGAAAGGAGCCTTGGAATGGGAGTAGAGCAAAAACTCGGCAATATGGGCATTGTGACGACCAAGCTCGAAGACCTGGTGAACTGGTCGCGCACGAATGCCATGTGGCCGATGCTGTTTGGCCTGGCCTGCTGCGCCATCGAAATGATGGCAGCGCAGGCATCGAACTATGATATGAGCCGGTTCGGCATGGAGCTGATGCGCGCCAGCCCGCGCCAGTCGGACCTGATGATCGTGGCCGGGCGCGTTTCGCGCAAGATGGCACCCGTTCTCCGCCGCCTGTATGACCAGATGCCTGAGCCCAAGTGGGTGATCGCCATGGGCGACTGCGCCTCCTGCACCGGCGTGTTCAACAATTATTCCCTCGTACAGGGTGTGGATGAAGTTGTGCCCGTGGATGTCTATGTGGCCGGCTGCCCGCCCCGCCCGGAAGCGTTGATCCACGGTGTGGTGACGCTGTATGAAAAGGTAAAGGGCGAAAAATTCAAGGATCGGATTGAACAATATTACACTGAGTGGAATCGATGGCATGGACGACGTGCTTGCAAGTACTCCCTCAGCATAAGGGTTTGATGAATTATGGATATAAAACTGGAACCCATCGTTCAGGCTTTGCAGGAGAAATTCAGCACTTCGTTGGAGGAATTCCGCAACGAAGTGCATGTCTTTGTTAATCCTGCGGACATCATCGAAGCGCTGACCCTTTTGCGCGATAAGTATGATTTCGAATTGCTCTCGGCCATGACGGCCACCGATTACTTCCCCCAGCAATCGCCGCGCTTCCATGTCATTTATCAATTGTCTTCGCTGGCCCGGAACACAACCATGCAGCTGAGAGTCCCGGTTGATGGCAGCGATCCCCAGATCCCGACCGCGACCGGCGTATATGAAATCGGCCAACTGGCGCGAGCGCGAGCTCAAGGATATGTTTGGCATCGACCCTCGAAGGCCATCCCGATCCGCCGCATCCTGTTATTGCCCGAAGACTGGGATGAAAAGCATCCGCTGCGCAAGGATTTCCCGCTTGGGTATGAAGAAGTCGCAGTTCACGTTTAATTTCGAAGATATCGATTTGCGCAAGCCGTACGCAAAGGAATAACGTATGCCTCAACTTGAAGAAGTCAGCATAGATCTATATAAGCACCTCGTGTCGGAGCGCGCGCTGACGGGTGAGACCATGCTGCTGAACATGGGACCGCAGCATCCCTCCACGCACGGCGTGCTGCGCCTTTTGCTGGAGCTGGATGGCGAGACCATCGTGAACTGCCATTCCCGATATCGGCTATCTCCATACCGGCGTTGAAAAGAACATGGAAGCCAAGACCTACGTCAAGGCCGAAGTGATGAGCGACCGGCTCGATTACATGAATAACATGGGCAACAACCTGGCCTACTGCCTGGCGGTCGAGAAGCTGGTCGACCTGGATGTGCCGGCGCGGGCCCAGGCCCTGCGCGTGATCCTGGCCGAGCTGGAGCGGATCAATTCGCACCTGGTGTGGGTGGGCACCTTCGGGCTGGACCTGGCGGCCATGTCCATGTTCCTGTACGCTTCCGCGAACGCGAGATGATCCTGGATATCAAGGAGCTGATCTCCGGCCAGCGCATGATGACGACCTACATGCGCCCGGGCGGACTGTGGCGCGATGTCCCGGTGGAATTTGAAACGGCCGTCCGCAACTTCCTGAAGATCTTCCCCAGGCGGGTCGACGAATATGAAGCGCTGCTGACGAAAAACCCGCTCTTCCTGGACCGCCTGCTGGGCATCGGCAAACTGGACGCGGCCACGCGCCCTCCAGTATGGTATTACCGGCCCGATGCTGCGCGCTTCCGGCGTGAACTGGGACCTGCGCAAGGCGCGCCCGTACTCGGGCTATGAGCAATATGACTTCAACGTGCCTGTTGCCACCGAAGGCGACACGTATGCGCGGTACGTGGTGCGCATTCAGGAATTCCGCGAATTGATGAAGATCATCGAGCAGGCGCTGAACAAGCTGCCGCTGGGACCTGTCCGCAGCGACAACCGCAAGTTCGTCCCGCCGCCGCGCTCGGAGATTGGGCGTGAGCATGGAAGCCCTGATCCATCACTTCAAGCTGTGGACCGAAGGCTTCAATGCGCCGGTCGGGTCCATCTATTCGGCGGTGGAATCACCGCGTGGTGAGCTGGGTGTCCTTCTGGAAGGGAATGGCGGACCCAAGCCGCACCGCGTCCACTGGCGCACGCCCTCCTTCGACAACCTGTCCGTCCTGCCCAAGATCGTCAAGGGGCACCTGGTGGCAGACCTGGTTGCCATCCTTGCTTCCGTTGATATTGTGCTCGGAGACATCGACCGATGAGCCTGACCGAAAAATACCCGAATGAAGTAAAGCAAATTCTCTCGAAATATCCGCCGGAGCATAAGCGCTCGGCGGTCATGCCGTTGTTGTACCTGGCGCAGCGTGAGGAAGGCTACCTCACAAAGGCCGCCATGAAGGATGTCGCCCACATTGTGGACATCAGCGAAACAGATGTCGCCCAGATCGTCGGCTTTTACACGCTGTACCATGAGGAAAAGGGCGGCAAATACCGCATGCAGGTCTGCACCGATCTGCCCTGTGCCTTGCGCGGTGCGGATGAGTTCATGAATGCCCTGTGCGAGAACCTGGGCATCAAGGTTGGTGAGACAACGGCCGATGGGTTCATCACGCTGGAAGCCGTGACCTGCCTGGCGGCCTGCGACAAGGCTCCCATGTTCCAGACCCAGGGACCCGATGGCATCAAATACCACGAGAACATGACCGTGGACCGCACGATGGAATTGATCTCTGTATTGAAGAAATCCGTCAGGGAGGTCGAGTAATGGCATACGTCGTCCTCCGCCACCGGGATATCCCGGATCTCGACAAGTTCGATGTTTATAAAAAGAACGGCGGCTTCGAAGCATTTACGAATGCCGTCAAAAATATGAAGCCTGCCGATGTGACCCAGATCGTCAAGGACTTCGGGTCTGCGCGGCCGCGGCGGCGCAGGTTTCCCGACCGGCATGAAGTGGTCGTTCATCGATAACAAGAGCTGGCCGCATTACGTGGTCGCCAACGCCGACGAATCCGAGCCGGGCACCTTCAAGGACCGCGAGATCATGGAAGGCAATCCCTTCCAGTTCCTGGAAGGGGTTGCCCTGGCCTGCTATGCCGTCGGCGCGAATGCCGCCTACATTTACCTGCGCGGCGAGTTCTGGGAGCTGGCTGCCTTTCTGGATGAAAAGATCGCTGAAATGGAGAAGGAAGGCCTGCTCGGCGACAAGTTGTTTGGCAGCGATTTCTCGCTTCGGATTTATACGCATCTGGGCGCAGGTGCCTACATCTGCGGCGAAGAGACCGCCATGCTCGAATTGATCGAAGGCAAACGCGGCCAGCCGCGCGTCCGCCCGCCGTTCCCGCCCGCTGTTGGGTTGTACGGCAAGCCCACCATCGTCAACAATGTCGAGACGCTGACCAATGTGCCGCTGATCCTGCCAACGGCGCGCAGTGGTACAAATCCATGGGCACGGCCGATAGCGCGGGCGTGAAGGTCTTCTCGCTGAGCGGCCGCGTGCGCAAGCCCGGCAACTACGAGCTGCCGTTCGGCACAACCTTCCGTGAATTGATCTATCACCCATGGCGGCGGCGTGCAGGACTGCGGTCCGTCAAGGCCATCATGCCGGCGGGTGCCTCCTCCTCCTGATCGTTGTCAATGACGACAAGGTCCTTGACACACCCATGGATTACGCCACGGTCCGCACCCTCGGCTCGGACCTGGGCTCCGCGTCCGTGATCGTGATCGACGATACGGTCTCGATCGAGTGGCTGGTCAACAAGACGGTCCATTTCTTCAAGCACGAGTTGTGCGGCAAGTGCACGCCCTGCCGTGAAGGCACCTACTGGATGTCGCACCATCACCGAGCGCATCCGCTCGCGGGCATGGCACCTCCGGGGATGTGGACCTGCTGTTAACTGTGGCAAAGCAAATTCAAGGGAAGTGTCTGTGCGCCCTGGGCGAGTTCTCGACCATGGCGGTTGTTACCGGTATCGAGCGCTTCCCGCAGGATTTCAGAAAAGCTGTTCAACCCGCTCCCTCTCCAGCAATCATCGAAAACCAGCGAGCGTAGGAGAATTATGGCAAAACAGGTAACACTTACCATTGATGGAATCAAGGTCACCGTCCCGGAGGGGATGGGGTGGCGGATGCCGCCAAGACGGTCGGCATCGATATCCCGGTCTTCTGCCATCATCCCAAGCTCGAGCCGGTCGGCATGTGCCGCATGTGCCTTGTGGAGATCGGCCGCCCGATGCGCGACCGCGCCACCGGTGAATTCGTGATGGAGAACGGCGCGCCGAAGATCCAGTTCCTGCCCAAGCTCGAGACGGCCTGCACCAACAAGGTCGAAGAGGGCATGGTGGTTGTCACCAACAGTCAGAGAAGGCCAGGATGGCCAGAAGAGCACCGTCGAATTCCTGCTGACCTCGCACCCGCTCGACTGCCCGGTCTGCGACAAGGGCGGCGAATGTCCTCTGCAAAACCTGACCATCGCCTATGGGCCGGGCAAGAGCCGCTTCCTGTTCGACGAGAAATATCACCTGGGCAAGCACGTTCCGCTGGGCGACCTGATCGTCCTCGACCAGGAGCGCTGCATCCAGTGCGCGCGCTGCATCCGCTTCCAGGATGAGATCGTCGGCGAACCGGTGCTCGGCTTCGACGACCGCGGCCGCGGCACGCAGGATCATCACCTTCTTCGGAACCGCGCTTTCGATTCTGTTTTCTCCGGCAACACCACCGACATCTGCCCGGTCGGCGCGCTGACCACCACGGACTTCCGCTTCACGGCCCGTCCCTGGGAGATGGGGGCGCATGCTTCCATCTGTACGCAGTGCCCGGTGGGCTGCAACACCACATTGAATGTGCGCCGCGAGCCGCGTGCCAGCGGCGACATTACCGTCCAGCGCGTCATGCCGCGCCAGAACGAGGAAGTAAACGAGATCTGGATCTGCGACAAGGGCCGCTTCGCCTATCACTATGCCGAGAGCAGGAAGCGGCTTTCCTATCCGACGATCCGCAAGAATGGCGAGCAGGTCCGCGCTTCGTGGGACGAGGCGACAAAGCTGGCCGCCGATAAGTTCCAGCGAAGCCAAAGAACGACCTGGTGGTCCTGGCTTCCGGCCGCCTTTCCAACGAAGATCTTTTCAATCTAAAGCAGCTTGCCGACCACGCTGGCGGCACAGCGTATCTCTACTCCCGCATGGGCGGCGGTGAATTGACCTCCCTGGTGGGTGTGAGCGAATTCGAATTTTGCAAACATGGGCGCGGGCTCGGTGATCGTCGTGGTTGCCTCCGACCTATACCAGGAAGCTCCGATCTGGTACCTGCGCGTCAAGCAGGCTGCCGACCGCGGCGCGACCCTGATCGTCCTGAACCCGCGCGAGACCAAGCTGGATCGCTTTGCCTCCTTCGTCGTCCGCTATGCATATGGCGATGAGGTGAAGAGCGTCGCAGGATCTGCGGGCAATGCGGACAAGATCGGCGAGGCGATCAAGCAGGCGGAGAATGCCGTCATTCTGTATCGGCAGCGAAGGACTGGGTCTGACTGCTTCGGCGAGCCTGGCCTCTGCCTGTGCGAACCTGCTGCAGGAGACGCGGTCTGGCGGGCAAACCGAACAGCGGCCTGATCGGTGTGTGGGAACGCGCCAACGACCAGGGCGCCTGGGAGCTGGGCTTCCGCGTGGAAGAGGATCTGGCAGCCGCGCTCACAGGCAAGACCGTATATCTCGCTGGTGTGGATCCGGTCAACGATGACCCGGCTCTGGCGAAAGCGCTCGAAGCGCGCACAGTTCGTCGCCGTGCAGGATGTGATGGAAACTGCGACGACCAAGATCGCAGATGTTGTTTTCCCGGCCCAGGCTTTCACCGAACGCGAAGGCACATATACCTCCGGCGAGCGGCGTGTGCAGCGCTTCTATGTCGCTGTGCCGGTGACCGGCGAAGCAAAGACCGATTTTGCGATCACTGCCAGGATCGCTGAACAGATGGGACTCGCACTGGAAGGCGATCTCGGCTGCTCAGAGTATTTGATCTCCTGGCTGCGGCTGTTCCGTCCTATGCCGGTTTGGATTACGCAAAGATTTCCGAAGTCAGGCCGCAGTGGCCCATTGTCGGGCGCAGCGACCTGTTCTATGGCGGCACCTCCTACGAGAACAAGGGCGGGATGGGTGCGCAGCTCTCAGCCGCCGCGTCACGCGGCGAAACGGTCAGCCTGCCGAAGGTCGACGAGAGAAGCGGCTCGCGCCGTCCCAGGGAAAATGAGCTGCTGGCTGTTCCCAGTTAACCAGGCTGTACGACCGCGGCACCACCGTCATGAAGTCTGCGGACCGCCTGCGAGAGCTGGATCGGCGGACCGAGCGATCTCCCTGCATCCCGATGCCGCTGAGAAAATGGGCATCGAAGAGGGACAGCTGGTCAATCTAAGTTTTGATGGTGCGAGTGGTGAAGTGGTTGTAAAACTCGATCCGACGATCCCGGTCGGCGTTGCCTTGGTGCCGCGTGACATGGGGCTTGCCATTCGTGAGCCTGTGCCTGCGACCGTAAGCGTGCCCGCAAAGGTGAAATGATGTTAACGGACTGGACTCTCTGGCTGGAATGGCTTGTCAAATCACTGTTCGTGATCTTCGCGCTGTTGACAGGCTTCGCCTATCTGACCTGGTATGAGCGCCGGGCGCTGGCCCGCATCCAGGCCCGCATTGGACCGAACCGCGCCGGGCCCTTTGGCCTGCTGCAGCCGATCGCCGACGCGGTCAAGCTGATCTTCAAGGAGGAACTTGTCCCCGCCAAGGCGGATAAGATCCTCTTCTTCTGGGCGCCTGTCATCACGATGGTCCCTTCGATCATTATTGCCGCAGTCATCCCGTTCGGACCCAGCCATCAAACATGTTTGGGCGCGCCGATCTCGCTTTCGGTTGCCAATATCAATGTGGGCGTGCTCTACCTGGCATCCATCGCCTCCATCGCCGTGTATGGGATCGTGCTGGCAGGCTGGGCTTCGAATAACAAGTATGCCATGCTGGGCGGCCTGCGGTCCTCGGCCCAGATGATCTCCTATGAACTGTCGCTGGGGCTCATGTTCGTCACTGCCATCATGATGGCGAATTCGATGAACCTGAATGACATCGTTAACGAGCAGACCAACATGTGGTATGTGGTTGTGCAGCCGGTGGGCGCGCTGGTCTTCTTGATCGTCACGCTTGCCGAGGTCAACCGCGCTCCCTTCGACATGCCGGAAGCCGAGCAGGAGCTGACCGCCGGCTATCACTCCGAATACTCCGGCATGAAGTTCGCCCTGTTCTTCATGGCCGAATACCAGAAGATGATCGTGATCTCGATGATCGCTGCGACCCTGTTCTTTGGCGGCTACCGCGAGTTCTGGTTCCTGCAGGGCACTGTCTTCAGCGTGGATACCTACTGGTGGCTGGGTCCCATCTATCTGCTGATCAAAGTGGTTGTGTTGTTGTTCTTCATGATCTGGGTGCGTGCCACCTGGCCGCGCATCCGCTACGACCGCCTGATGGCGTTCGGGTGGAAGGTGCTGCTGCCACTCTCGCTGGCGGTCGCCTTTATCACTGCCACAGGAATTTTGCTTGCGGACCAATATAAAAATCAGTTGTATTTCTGGTTGATCCCTGTGATTTCGATTGCTGTGGGATTGTTTACTGTTGCCATGGTTTACCGTGAATTGAGGAGAAAAGCGTATGAGCGTGCTTGATCCCGTTGTTGAGCTTATGCGTGGCCTGGGCACCACGTTGAAGATGATGTTCGAGCGCCCCGTGACGGTCCAATATCCTGAGGAGAAGCGCCAGGTTCGCCCGCGCTTCCGCGGCCGTCACGTGCTGAAGCGCTATGAGAATGGCCTGGAAAAATGTATTGGCTGTTCCCTGTGCGCAGCGGCCTGCCCTGCGGATGCGATCTTCGTGGAAGCATCCGAGAACACCGACGAGCGGCGCTTCTCGCCGGGAGAGCGCTATGCCTCCACCTATGAGATCAACATGCTCCGCTGCATTTTCTGCGGGTTCTGTGAGGAGGCCTGCCCGACCGAGGCCATTGTTCTGGGCGATAACTATGAGCTTTCCTTCTATGACCGCCGCTCTGCGATCTACACCAAGGACATGCTGCTCGAGCCGGTCCCCACGCAGGATATGACCACCCCGCGCAAGACCGAGCCTGGCTTATATGACAGGCGGTCCGTGCCTGAGATGAAAGACCCGACAGACTGAAGACACTTGGATTTTCGACTGATGATTGTCGATCAATCAAAAATCCAAACTGTTACCGAGTGCCTATGAACCTTGACCTCATTCTCTTCCTCGTCCTTGCCCTGGTTGCCATCGCCACCGCCATGGGCATGCTGCTCAGCCGTAACGCGGTGTATTCGGCGCTGTTCCTGGTGCTGAACTTCGCCACGGTGGCGGTGTTTTACCTGCTGCTGGGTGCGCCGTTCATTGCCATGGCGCAGATCACGGTCTACGCCGGGCGCGATCATGGTGCTCTTCCTGTTCGTCATCATGCTGCTGGGCGCGGAAAGCCTGCCTCAGGCGGAAGTCCTGCCGTGGCAGCGACCGTTTGCGATCGGGCTGGCTGTTATCCTCGTGAGTGAGGCAGCCTACCTTCTGATCACACGGGCAACGATTGCCGTGGACGTCCCTCGCGCCGGGTGTGGCTTCCAACACCATGGTCAACCTGCGGGAGCTGGGCCTGGTGCTTTTCAGCCAGTACCTTCTGCCATTTGAAGTAACTTCCATCCTGCTTGCTGGTGGCGATGGTGGGTGCCATCGTGCTGATCCGCAAAGAGAGAAGGGTACGCTGATACCATGGTCCCAATTGATTATTACGTTCTTCTTTCTGCAATCCTGTTTACCATCGGGGCGCTGGGTGTGCTGATCCGCCGGAATGCCCTGATCATTTTCATGTCCGTTGAGCTGATGCTGAACTCCGCCAACCTGGTGATGGTCGCCTTCAGCAGCGTGCTCAAGAGCTTCAGCGGGCAGATCTTTGTGTTCTTCGTGATCGCGGTGGCCGCGGCGGAGGTGGCTGTGGGCCTGGCCTTGATCGTCGAGATCTTCAAGTCCAAGCGCAGCATCGACGTGGACCAGATGAACAGTATGAAGGGTTAACATGCATCAAGTCGAAGCTGTTCACAGGTTTTGCCTACCTCGCCCCCTGGCTGGTCTTTGTCCCGGTCATTGGCCTGCTGCTTAATATGATTTTCGGCGGCTGGCTCATGAAACGCCGTTGGGGTGAGGCCGCCATTGGGACCATTGCCAGCGTTGCTTCGGGCCTCACATTCGTCATTTCAGTATTGCTGGCCTATACGGCGCTATGCCAATCACGGCGAAGCGATCCGCTGGCGGCTGGCCGAGTGGATCCATGTTGGGGCGCTGCATGTCGACTGGACGTTCCGCATTGATACGCTCTCGACGGCGATGATGCTGCTCGTCTCAGGCGTGGGGACGCTGATCCACATCTACGCCATCGGGTACATGCACGAGGATGTGCGCTTCAAGCACCAGGAGAATCGCTTCGCCCGCTTCTTCGTCTTCCTCAACCTGTTCATCGCCATGATGATGATCCTGGTCTCGCGGCGACTTCGTACCTGATGCTGTTCGTCGGCTGGGAAGGCGTGGGGCTGTGCTCCTTCCTGCTGATCGGCTTCTGGTTTGAGATGGACACGCTCGCCCGTCCTTCGTGGGCCAACTCCAACGCTGCCAAGAAGGCCTTTATCGCCAACCGGGTTGGCGACTTTGGCTTCCTGATCGCCGCCTTCCTGATGTTCTGGTATATGGGCAGCCTTCAGTTTGATCTTGTCTTCGAATGCGGCGAAAGCAGGTTCCCGCCAGGGATCATTGCAGCGATCTGTCTGTTCATGCTGATTGGGTGTGACCGGCAAATCGGCGCAGATCCCGCTCTACGTCTGGCTCCCGGATGCGATGGCAGGCCCGACCCCGGTCTCGGCCCTGATCCATGCCGCGACCATGGTCACGGCCGGCGTTTATCTCATCACCCGCTCGGCTGCAGCTCTACAATCTTGTGCCCAATGTGCAGTACATCGTTTCACTGACGGGTGCAGTCACGGCCCTCTTCGCTGCGACGATTGCCGTGGGCCAGTACGACATCAAAAAGGTTCTGGCCTATTCGACCATTTCCCAGCTCGGTTTCATGGTTGCCGCGGTGGGCATGGGCGCCTACGTGGCCGGGATGTTCCACCTGATTACCCATGCCTTCTTCAAAGCGCTGCTGTTCCTCTCGGCTGGTTCCGTCCTCCTGGGCGTCGAGCGCGGGCATCATGCCCTTGCTCATGGTCATCACAAGAAGAAGAAACATGGAGGAGACGAACACTCATGAGGAAAGTGAGGGAGGTGTTCGACCCAGGAGATATGCGCAACATGGGCGGCATGCGCAAGACCATGCCTGTGACGTTCTGGGTTTACATCATCGGTACGCTCGCCCTGGCAGGCATTTTCCCGTTTGCCGGTTTCTGGTCGAAGGATGAAGTTTTGCTGGATGCCAGCCGGCGGTTCCCCCTGATTTATGGCCTTCTGAGTCTTGCTGCGTTCTTTACGGCCTTCTACATGGGACGCCAGATCCTGATGGTCTTTTTCGGCGAGCCCCGTACCGAGGCGGCCAGGCAGGCGAAGGAAAGCCCCCTGGTGATGACGATCCCGTTGATGATCCTGGCTTTCCTTTCGCTGTTTGGCGGGGTGCTCAATCTGCCCGTTCGAGCGCTTCCACACTCTGGGTCAGTGGCTCGGATACACTTTGAAGGAAGTGGAATCCCTGCCGCTCAATTATCAGGTTGCCGGCCTTTCCACCGTTCTCGCGTTGATCGGCATAGTGGTTGCCTGGTATCTCTACGGGCGCAATCCATTGAAGACCGGACAGGTGGATCCGCTAAAGAAACCATTGCGCGGCGTTTTTACCGGCATGGAAAACAAGTGGTATGTGGATGAGTTGTATAACGCGATCATCATCACGCCCTACAGGAAGATTTCCTACTTCCTGGCGGATGTGATCGACTGGCGCTTCTGGCATGACTGGTTCCATGAGAAGGTCATCGCCGGGTCGTACAACTGGTTCAGTAATGTTCTGCTCAACGAGTATGTGGACCAGCGCGGCATCGATCGTGCTCGCGAACGGCCTGGGCCAGGGCACCAAATCATTATCGGCGGTCGTTCGCCGGATCCAGAACGGATTCGTGCGTTCGTATGCGCTGTCCGTGCTGCTGGGTGTTGTCATTATTCTAGGATATTTGATTTTGCGATAATCTCTCGCTCGCTTGAGCATCAAGAGGATAGAACATGAATTTTTTTCTGCAACCGCTTACACTGCTGACCTTCTTCCCGCTGCTGGGTGTGCTCATCCTGCTCTTCATCCCCGGCGACAGGAAGAGCGCCTTGCGCTGGGTCGCACTCGGCACCACGCTGATGACCTTCCTGCTCTCGCTCTGGGTGCTGACGATGTTCAAACCCGCAGACCCCGACCTGCAGCTGGTGGTGCGCTATGACTGGATCACAGTGTCGACGTGGACCATCCAGTACTTCCTGGGCATCGATGGGCTCAGCATCCTGCTCGTCCTGCTGACCACGTTCCTGACCCCGATCTCCATCCTCTCCACCTGGACCTCCGTCGAAGACCGCGTCAAGGATTTCATGATCTTCTTCCTGCTGCTCGAAGTGGGCATGATGGGCGTCTTCCTGGCGCAGGACCTGTTCCTGTTCTACATCTTCTGGGAGTTCACGCTCGTGCCGATGTACTTCCTGATCGGCATCTGGGGCGGACCGCGCCGCATCTATGCCGCCATCAAGTTCTTCCTGTACACGATGGCCGGCTCCATCCTGATGCTGCTTGCCATACTATGGCTGGGCATCTACGGCGGGACCTTCAACGTGCCTGACCTGATCGCGAAGGGCAATATTCCGGCGAACGTGCAGATGTGGCTCTTCCTGGCATTTGCGGCAGCATTTGCGATCAAAGTCCCGATGTGGCCTCTCCACTCGTGGCTGCCGGATGCGCACGTGGAAGCGCCGACTGCAGGTTCCATCATCCTGGCGGGTGTATTGCTGAAGATGGGTACCTATGGCTTCCTGCGCTTCAATATTCCCCTTTTCCCGCAGGCTTCCATCCAGGCCGCTCCCTGGATCGCTGTGCTGGCGACCATTGGCATCATCTACGGCGCGGCGGTTTCCTATGCCCAGCGGGATGTCAAGAAACTGGTTGCTTATTCCTCCGTCAGCCACCTGGGGTTCGTAATGCTTGGTCTCTTCGCCCTCAACTCGGAAGGCGTCTCCGGCTCGATCCTGCAGATGGTCAACCATGGTCTCAGCACGGGCGCGTTGTTCCTCCTGGTCGGCATGATCTACGAGCAAACGCATACCCGCGAAATAAAAGTCTATGGTGGTCTGTGGAAGATCACGCCTGTCTTTGGGGCGATCATGCTCATCGTTGCCCTCTCCTCGATGGGCCTGCCCGGCTTGAACGGGTTCGTCGGCGAGTTTACCATTTTGCTAGGGGCGTTTGGTTCCAAGGCGATCAACAATCCCTGGTTTGCGGCGCTCTCCGCCCTGGGCGTGATCATGGCTGCCGTCTACATCCTGTACATGTTCCAGAAAATGTTCCTGGGTCCGCAGGGCGAGATCGTGGACGAGGTCAAGCAGCACGGGCACGGGATCCGCGACCTGAACTGGCGCGAGATCGCCACGGTCGCCCCACTGCTCATCTTCATCTTCTGGATCGGCCTGTATCCCAAGCCCTTCTTTGCCCTGATGGCGCCCGCTGTGGATAAAATGGTTGCCGCCTTGCAGACTGCCTCGCTGGCGATGCACTAATCGGTGCCCAGCTGAAAGCTATTTATGGCTAACCTCAATTTTTACACCATTCTCCCCCTCGCCCTGCTGGTCGTCTGGGCCTGCGCCCTGCTCGTGGGTGACCTCTTCATCCCCAAGGAACGCAAGAGCCTGACAGCAGGTCTGGCGGCGGTTGGGCTGGCGCTCACGCTTGGGTTTACCCTTGCACAGGTGGGACAGGAAGCCGCAGGCTTCAGCAACATGGTCATCCTGGACGGCTTCTCGGTCTTCGTCAATGCGCTGCTGCTTCTTTGCGGGTTGATGGGTATCGCTGTCTCGTTTGGCTATATCAAGCGCATGAACCTGGAGCGCGGCGAGTACTACACGCTGATGCTCTTCAGCATCGCAGGGATGATGCTGATGGCCCAGGCCGGGGACCTGATCGTTGTCTTCCTGGCTTTGGAACTGCTCTCCATTCCGCTCTATGTGCTGGCAGCCTTTGATCGGCCGAGGGCGGAATCAGAAGAAGCGGGACTTAAATACTTTTTGCTGGGTGCGTTCGCCACAGGCTTCATCGTCTATGGGACTGCGCTCGTCTTCGGGGCGACGGGTACCACATCCCTGAGCGGGATCGTGGCGTTCATCGGCAACAATGGCGCAGCGAGTCCTTCGGGGGCCTCAGGGGGATCCATGCTCCTGACCATCGGCGCGGCCCTCATCCTGGTGGGACTCGGCTTCAAGATCGCCGCGGTCCCCTTCCACATGTGGACGCCGGATGTGTACCAGGGTTCGCCCACCTCGGTGACTGCCTTTATGGCTGCCGGTGCCAAGATCGCCGGGTTTGCCGCCCTGCTGCGCGTGTTTGCCACCGCCTTCCCGTCCATCGCCGTGGACATGACCGGCGTGCTCTGGGCGGTCTCTGCGGCGACGATGATCCTTGGTAACCTGCTCGCCATCTCACAGACCAACATCAAGCGCATGCTGGCCTATTCGAGCATCGCCCACGCGGGATATATCCTGATGGCCTTTGTGCCGTATGGCAATCCTGCTGTTGCCTCCCAATCCATCGCGGCCGGACTCTTCTATCTGGTTGCTTATGCCCTGACCAACTTTGGCACCTGGGGCGTGGTCATTGCCCTTGAGAGAGCAGAGGGAAGAGGATTAGAGATTAGAGACTACGCCGGCCTCGGGCGCAAGTATCCTGCCCTGGCCGCGGCCATGACGATCTTCATGCTCTCGCTGATCGGCCTGCCTCCCACCCTGGGTTTTGTCGGCAAGTTCTATCTGTTCAGCGCCGTCATGGCAGGCGGCTTTGTTGGCCTCGCCATCATCGGCGTGATCACCTCCCTTATCTCCGCATACTACTACCTGCGCGTGGTCGTCACCATGTATATGCAGGATGGAGAGCCCTCAATGTCCCGAGAAGCTTTTCTCGACCTCACAACGGGCTTCACCGCCGTCGCTACAGTTGTGATCAGCCTGGTTCCACAATTCCTGTTTGCCTGGGCTACCAACGCAGTGTTAAAATTGTTCTAATTTGTCTGAATGCAGAACTCCGAGTTCTTCAAGAACTCGGAGTTCTTTTTTATCAACCCGTCATCTGATAGATCTGGATCAAATTCCCACAGGTATCATTCAACACGGCCACGGTTGTCATTCCCATGTTGGTCGGCTCCATCGTAAACTCCGCACCAAGGTTCTTCATCCGTTCGTACTCTGCCTGGATGTCATTCACTTCAAATGCCGTGTATGGGATCCCATCCCTCACAAGCGCCTCTTTGAGTGCCTTCATGGCGGGGTAATTAGAATTGGGCTCAAGCAGGAGCTCAGTCCCATCCGGATCCTCTGGGGAAACCACGGTGATCCAGCGGGCGCCCTCTCCGAGGGGAATATCCCTCTTTAGGCTGAAACCGATCACCTCTGTATAAAACTTCAAAGCCTTGTCATAATCCTCGATCGAAACACTGGTAAGTTTGATTTTCATATTCCTTTATCCTTTCCTACCGCTTAGTTTATAAATAATTAAACTTTGGAAGCCGATTGCAGGCTGATTTCCAAGATTCATGCTTAGAACTTTATGCGGTACTCTGTCAGAAGTTGGGTGGCTGCCGTGCAGCCAAGCTGACGGAATTCCCTGGGACTGAGGCCGAACTGCTGCCTGAATGCCTTGCTGAAGGCTGCGTGTGAATCGTACCCGGCCGCGAGCGCCACCTCGGTGATGTCCACCGCGCCCATGCGTAGCTTGCGTGCCGCCCGCTCCAGGCGCAGACGGCGGACATAGCTGGCCGCGCTCTCGCCGACCTGGGCAGTGAAGACGCGGTGGAAATGGGGAATGGAGAAACCAGCCACCGCCGCCAGCGTCTCGCGGTCCAGTGGTTCCTGGATGTGCTCACGGATATAGCGCTTCACATCCTCAATGCAGTCGATAGTTTCCCGAAGGGATTGAGTATCCGTCACCATATGCAAAATATAGTATATCAGAACGTATGTTCGCTATTCCAAATGTATCATGTTAACACTTGTTATGGCGGCAGGCCCGCAAAGGGGATGATATTGTACTGCCGCCGTTTACTGCTATAACTTGCCAGCAGTGCAACTGCGGGAGAAACATACAAGTAATTATATTTTCCGGATCAATCTCGCGTAAAAATCACATGCCTCAATGATTTGATCCACTGTACAGTTTTCATTGCGCATGTGGGCCAGTTTATCCTCCCCAGGCCCAAACCCGATCGTCGGGATTCCCATGCTAACCGGTGTCACCGCGTTGGTGCTGAAATCCCAAAAATCAAATTCGGTGGGCCCAGTTCCAAACGTTTCCCGGTAGGCGGCTTTGCATGCCTTTGTAAGCTCATGATCGGGATCGATCTTCCATGCGAGGTGGAACGGCTCATAACGGATGTCCATTCCGGTCCAGCTTTTCCGCTGTAAGGTCCCCACCTCCCAGGCTGCATTTTTACCCTTTATGATCTCATCCATTTCCTGACGGATGTCCGCCTCCGTCTCACCGGGAATGATTCGCCGGTCCAGGTAGATCTCACATTCGGACGGGACGGCATTTAGGGAGGCGCTGACACTGGATATTTTTGACAGCACCAGGGTGCCGCGTGGCTTCTCTTTTTTCATGAGCGCAAGGTTGGTTTTTTCCACCCGCTGGATGATCTCGGCCATTTCATAAATGGCGTTCACGCCCTGTTCCGGCGCCGAGCCGTGGGCGGAGACTCCCTGGGTTTTAATCGACACCTGTATTTTCCCTTTGTGGCCCAATGCGATTTTGTTGTTCGAGGGCTCGCAGATCACCACATAATCTGGCCTGAGATCGAGTTCCCTGAACAGGTGCTTCAAATTTTCCCCGTCACAATCCTCTTCGAACACAGTGCAGGAAACATAAACGGTCTTCCCGGAGGTAAGTCCCAATCTTTTGGCGATCGCACCTGCATAGATCGAAGCCGCGACCGATGACTTCATATCCACGGAACCCCTGCCATGCAGCCGGCCCTCTACAACTTCCCCGCCGAACGGAGGGAAATCCCATTCCTTCCCGTCATTGACTTCCACGGTATCGACATGCGAGTCGAACAGGATCGACTTTTCGCCGCTGCCTATCCTTCCAAGGACGTTGCCCATGGAATCAACTTTAACCTCATCATAGCCAAGGTCCTTCATTTTGCGTTCGATAAAGCGGATGATTTCCTCCTCCTGGCCGGAATAGCTCTTGATCCTGACCAGGCTTTGGGCAAACAGGACGAGCTCTTCTTTTAATTCCGAGGTAAGCAAATCTGATGAGTGCATATATTCCTCTTTTTGTTGCTCAGTTTCGTAAATTGGGCATTCTAAACGTTGAAGCTTACCTTTTCCTTTAGCGTATTCGGTAACTGAGGACGCCTGCTTCTCTCGATCAGGAAGGTCGCCACCTCGGTGATCTCCTTGAATACATAATGCTGGCTCAGTGTCCCTTCGAGATAGCCTGCACCGCTGGTGCCGCCGGTCCCGACCCGGATGCCGATCATGCGGCGGACCATCATGAAATGGCGGTAGCGCCAGTTGGAGAGCAGCTCGTCGATCTCGGAAAGCGTATTCAGCAGTTCGAACGGCATGTGCAGGATCGGCAGGTTGCGGTAGATGGTGATAAAGAGGGCAGCGCGCATCGCCTCGGGTGGGATATCGCCGCGCCCCTCCTGGAAGAAAACGCGGTCGAATTCCGTCAGCCTGCCGATCTCATTTTTGGAGAGACTGTTGCGGTAGGCCTCCCGATACTCGGCCCAGAACGGATGCTCCTGCCCGTCGTTCGGGGTATTGGAACCCCTGTGTTCCTTCCAGTAGCCTTCGTCGAAGAATGGCATCCGCTCCAGCCATTGGACGATCAGCTCCTTCAGCGTGCTCTCAGCCTCCACCTGGTTGACCTCCTGCAGGTCCGCCTCCGACAGGCTGCCGCGGCGCGTGGACTTGTAATATTCAGCCTTGTAGCGCTGGCCCATTTTCAAGCCCAGTCTGGCTTCGATCAATCGGAACTGTTTGCTCTGAAAACCGGAGGCCGGCAGCAGGTGATTCCTGAATTCCAAAAAGTCGAGGGCGGTCATGGTCTCCAGCACGCTGACCTGCTGGTTGACCAGCTCGAGGATCTTGACCACCCGCTTTAACCGGTACACGGCCCGGCTCATGTCATCGGAGTTGTCGTTGATCCGGCCGCGGATGAAGATGTTACGCACCAGGTGGAGCTCGAACAGGATCTGCTTGAACCACAGCTCATAGGCCTGGTGGATGATGATGAAAAGCATCTCATCGTTGCCCTCCTCCACGGAGGAAAAACTTTTCGGATGCTGGCTGTTCAGGATCTTGTCGAGCTCGATGTAATCGGAATAATACAGGTCGTCCATAAGAGCTCCTTTATCTATGGAGTCCAACGGCTTGCCGTTGGCATGTGCAGGAGCGAGCTCCTGCACTCCATAGAAAAGTATAGCATGTTAAAATTTGGATATGATAAAAGCTCTGATATTTGATTTCGATGGTCTCATCCTGGATACTGAGACTCCTGAGTTCCGCGTCTGGCAGGATATTTATCGCGAGCACGGATATGAGTTTCCCGCCGAAAAGTGGGCGTCCATAGTCGGCGGCGGCGGTCATTCGGATTTTGACGCGGCTGAAACACCTCTCACTCCTGATCGAGGGCCGGCTGGATTCGGCCTCCCTGAATGACCGCAACCGTCTGGAGAGCGGGGCGCTGATCGCCAGCCAGGGACCCCTGCCGGGCGTAATGGATTATTTGAATGAGGCGAAGCGTCTCGGGCTCAAACTGGCCATCGCCTCCAGCTCGGACCGGGCGTGGGTGCACAGACACGCCAGCCGGATTGGCCTTCTCGACTACTTCGACCAGGTCGTCACCCGGGAGGATGTGGGCCCTGGCAGGACCAAGCCCAACCCGGACCTGTTCCTCACAGCGCTGGACCGGCTCCAGGTCCCGAAAGAGGCGGCGATCGTCTTCGAGGATTCCCCCAATGGAGTAAAGGCGGCCAGGCGCGCCGGGATCTTTGTGGTGGCAGTCCCCAACGAGCTGACCTCCACCCTGCCCCTTGACGAGGCGGATCTGATCCTGAGTAGTCTCTCAGAGATGCCTTTGCCGGTCCTTTTGGATAAAGTAAAATAAATACAACCAAAGGATGGAGGTCCCTATGACGACTGAAAAATTTAAATGGCAGGGGGTTGTCTCAAAATACGCATATCCTGAAACATGGCGCAGCCTGTGGCAGGTCGCGAACTCGGTTATCCCGTTTTTGCTCGGGTGGTACCTGATGTACCTGAGCCTGTCGGTCGGTTACTGGCTGACGCTGCTCCTGGCTGTACCGACGGCAGGCTTTATGGTCCGGTGCTTTATCATTTTCCACGATTGCTGCCATGGATCCTTTTTCAGGGACATCAAGACGAACGACCGGCTGGGACTGGTGATCGGTGTGCTGGTGATGACGCCCTACTACCACTGGAAGCACGAGCATGCCATCCATCACGCCACCTCAGGTGACCTCGACCGACGTGGCACGGGTGACGTGTACACCATGACGGTCGAAGAGTATCTCGCCTCGCCGTGGTACAAGAAGGTGGGCTATCGCATCATGCGCAGCCCGTTGATTTTATTTACCGTGGGTGCCATGCTCGTCTTTGGGGTCAGCCATCGCTTTTGGGTGGCAGGTTCCGGCAAGCGCGAGCGCAACAGCGTGATCTGGACGAACATCGCCCTGGCTGCCTTTATCGGCTGGATCGTGCTGGAGGTCGGCTGGGCGGCCTTCCTGATGGTGGAACTGCCCGTCATGTTGATCGCCTGCGGCGCCGGGGTCTGGCTCTTCTATGTGCAGCACAACTTTGACCCGACCTATTGGGAACGGCATAAAAGCTGGGATTTCTTCAACGCAGGCATGGACGGCAGCTCGTTCTACAAGCTTCCCAAAGTGCTGCAGTGGTTTACGGGGAATATCGGTTACCATCACATCCATCACCTCAGCCCGAGGATCCCCAACTACAAGCTGGAGCAATGCCACAAGGAGAATCCCGATCTTCAGATCGAGCCGCTGACCTTCCGAGGAAGCCTGAAGTCGTTGTATTTCCGGCTCTGGGACGAGAAGGAAAGGATGCTGGTAGGCTGGAACGCATTGAAGAAATATAAGCGCCAAAGAGTTGAAATGGAGCGTTAGGAGTACGTGCTCATCCTTCGAGCTTGAAGGATATTGGAAATAATAAACGCCTCATACGAGGCGTTTTATTGTTAAATTTCATTCCACCCGATCGATACCGGCTTTTACCTGGGATGGCATATATACCATGACCGTAATATAACGCTCAGTCCCAGAATAGTGCACGGTCGGGGTTAATAAACATCACCAGACCCAGTAAAACATATTGGAGAACCTTCATTTTTTTCCATGGTCTTCCTGGGTCCTTGTTCAAGTTGTATAGAGGATATTTATTATATCAATTATTTTGTATTTCCTGTCACAAATTCATTGTGACAAAGTTATATCCTCTCCAATTACAACGTCTCGACAATATCGCAGATATGCTGATTCTTCCAGCGGTAGTATTCTCGTTTCGAATATGCGTGTGCAATTTTCCCAGCCTGGTAGGCTATCACAGCCTCCGGGTTGTTCCGCCAGTAACTCATGAGCGCCTGATTCCGTGCAGCCGCCTCTCCGCGCATGGGGATAATCTCGATATCCGTCCCCCCAAAAACACAGGTGAATACCGCCAGATCATCGCTCAAGAAATGGATGGAGCCGAAATGATTGACCAGTACCACCAGTACTGGGAACCACTGCTGATCGTCCAGCCAGATCCCAAATTCCCACTCCCCTTTGCCGGCGATTTCCAGATCCGTCGAGCCAAACAGCTCCGCGTGGACCGAAAATTGTGAGAGCAAGGTATCCAGCTGTGTTCCATAGGCCTTTGCAGAGCGTTTGCTTTCGGGATCAAAAGGTTTCAAAACGATGGGGTCGTTTGACAGTTTTTCGAAATACGACTCTGGATATCGGTCAGCTTTCATTTGTGTTTTCCTCCAACGTCCAGATGATTGAGGCTCGATTCTCAATAAGATTATATACCTTCCTGGCACCGTTGTTGATGTGGTCAATTCTGGGTGAAATGAAATGAGACTGGCGCAAGCCAGTCTCTTATTTTCAATCACATTACGAACTGAAGGGAACATCTGCTCTTATGGTTTATAACCATCCGAAAGTGTCTTCAGGAAAGCGACGATAATTTCCACCTGTGGGCGAGGGAACATTCCCAGCTCGGCCCGGTTCTGGTCGACTTCCGGTGCGGGGAACATGGTTTCCATGCCTTCACAGCCCATACCGCCGCCCATCATACCGCCACCCATTCCACCACCCATGCAGCCGCCGTTATCCATCATGGCGCGCCAGTGATAAAAGAAGACGATATCCTCCAGCGATTTGAAGTAACCATTATGCCCATACGCCCTGACTGTATCCGCTGTTGGACGCAGGTCCACATTGCGCAGGGTGGGGACTTTGAACTTGCCCATCTCCGGCTCGTAGACACTGGATGCGTATCCTGCGCTCTTCAGATAAGCGCCAGAGTCCGTAATCCACCCAGTTGACGCCATCTGGATTCCAGGCAGCAGGCATTGCGTAGAAGGGATTCTCGGGGTTCTTGGGAATGCCGATATTGTCATAGCCGAAGTCGGTAAACAGCGGGCGCCCATTGGGACCGGGCTGGATGGAGTGGCAGGAGGAGCAGTTGCCGCGGTTGGGATCGTTGTAGACTGCAAGACCCTGCAATTCCTGGTCCGTGAATCCCAGGTTGCGGTAGGACATCCAGGCGTTCGTACCGCCGCCCGGGCATCCCATGCCTCCCATCATGCCTCCGCCCATTCCGCCACCACCCATGCCGCCGGTGCCGCATTTGATCTTGGTCACATCCTTGCCTTTGGATACTGCATTATCCCAGAACATGTCAAACTTCGAGCTGAAGGGATTGACCTCCGGGCTTTCCTCATAGGCAGCCACGGATTTGGCGATCATTTCGTATACGCCATTCACGTTCTTGGCACAGTCGAGCGAGCCCCTACCCCAGACTTGCTCGAAGAGACCAGCGTAGCCAGCCTTCTTAACCTTCTGGCACAGAACCTGGGCGTTTGCAACAGCCTGCTCGAGGGGATTCAGGAACGGTCCCTGGGCCTGCTCGGCCAGCGGGTCGCCAAGCCTCTCACCGGTTGCGCGTCCATCCCAGAACATGCCGCCAAACCAGCCATCCGCCGTCTGATGAAGCAGCGGGCTGTCCCCAGCATAGGCCGCGGTCGGCGGCTTGCGGTTCCCAAAATGGTTGGGAAGCGCTCCCTGGTAAACAGCTCCGCCATCGTTCACCAGGCTGTCCGGGCCGGTAAAGCCAGCCTCGGACGCGTGGCAGGTGGCACAGGACTGTGTGCCATTGGCCGACAATGACGGATCGAAGAAGATTGCCTTTCCGAGGACAACCATGTTATCCGGAGCTGCACCCTCTGCTGCAGACGCATTGGCATGCTGCCATGCCAGGGAAAAACCTAAAACGAAAGTCAGTGCGATCAGGACATAGATGAACTTCTTCATTGGAACCTCCTATTTCTTATTCGAATATAAACGGAATTGTCCGGTTTCACGAAGAATATGTAACATATTGTAATATTTATGTTACAAAAGCTTCGTATTTTTTTGCTCTGAGGAACAGTTCTTTTCCTCAGAGCAAATGTGGCTTCGGTATTCTGCAAGAGACTGCTTTCGCCAGTCTCTTATCAGAATGAAACATTGAAGTTCAGGTGACAATCAGCGGACGCATCATGTCATGTTCTTCATGCTCCAGGATGTGGCAGTGCCATACGAACTCGTTACCGCCTGTGCGCGGGCTGGCTGGAACGGTGAAGGGGACTTTTGCCAGGTTGAAACGCATAATAACCGTCGTGATCTCGTTAGGATGCATCTGTACCGTTTCCTTCCAACCAAGCTCGGTCGGCTGCGGGCCGCGCAGAGCACCGAGGCCACTGGGTGCGCCGTTCGCGTAAGAGGCGAACGGTTGCCTCGAAAGCACTTGAACGTTCACGAGGTGGAAGTGGATGGGATGCGAATCGGCGGTGAGGTTGGCGATCTGCCAGACTTCCACCTTTCCGGATTTTGGGGTCTCCGTGGCCGGATCCATGTAAGCACGGCCATAAAGTTCCGCGCCTGTAGGAACATTCGTCCCCAACAACTGGATCAAACGGCCAAATTCGTCGAAGTCCTCGTTCAGAGTCAGTCGCCGCACTTTCACACCAGGAGGCGGTGGCAGTGGCGCAGTCGTCCAGAGACCTACCAGCGATGGATCGCTGCCAGGGAACAGCTTCGTATTTTGATCAATCGCCAGTGGCAGGTCCGGCGCGCCGCTGATGCCTCGAGCAACGTCGAACCGCATGATCATCTGGGTCTCAGGGTCGCCCATTGGGAATGGTATAGGTACATCCGTATAGAGAATCAGGCTCTTTCCTTCAAAACCTTTGAAGTCAATGATAATGTCCCAGCGTTCGGCCGGGGCAGTGATCAGGCTTCCGCCCAGCGTTGTCGGGTTGAATGAAACACCTGACGGGACCAGCACCGGCTTGGACAGGAAGCCGCCCTCAGTGCCGATGACGAGGAAGTTGGGACCCGGTTTGGTTGTATCCGGCTGACCGAAGCCGTCGTCCTCATAAAGTTGCAGATTCAAGAACCGCGCCTGGCAGGCGTTGAGGACGCGCAAGCGATACCGGCGAGGTTCGACCTGCGCAAAGGGAGAGACCACGCCATTGGCCAGCATCGTGTCGCCAAACATCTCCGGAACTTCGGAGAGTTCAGGCGGCTGGCCTCCCTCCGCTACATCGCCATCATACTCGTGCGGATACCAGAGGCTGCCGGGGGTAGACACGCCCGACCATTTTGGATCTGCCACAGAGATGTCTTCACCCACGAAGACCTTATCCTGGATGACGATCGGGATTTCGCGCCCACCGTTCTCGATGAAGTCGGGCAGGCCCATGTTCCGCAGATTGCCCTCAAATTTGTCGCGGATGATCAAGGCGCTGGCAATGCCTGCATAAGCGTTCAGGCGCGTGATACCTACAGCGTGGTCGTGGTACCACAGGAGCCTGGCGCTTTGGTCGAGCGGATAGTAATATTCGGCCTGACCGGGCAACAGGCTGGGGTTCAGTAATTTGTAGAGATTTTGAGTTCCACTCATGACACTTGAACCATAGTTGCCGGCATCATCGAACCAGGCGAACGGCCCGCCATCACTGATCCACGGGACCAGGCCGCCGTGAACGTGCACCGACGTCCGGTTGACCTGATTGCCCATGACACCCATGATTGTGTGATCAACCGGCAGGATGTGCTGGTTGGGTAGTTTGTTCTGGAACGTAATCTGAATCGGCTTGCCCCTTTCCGCGACCATGATGCCGCCCAGGTGCCTTTGCGCCACACTTCCGCCCAGATTGCTCGCGAATGATAGCCCCATAGGGTCGTGGGGTCGATATCGGGATGCAGTTGGTCAGTGTATTGCTGGATGTCGATCGTGTAGTGCTTGGCTACGATGCCTGCCTTTTTATAGGCCACCGTCCCGTCCGGAATCGCCACAGGAATACCGTTCCCGTCAAGCGGAAATACGCCGCGCAGGGGCCGCACGAACTTGCTCAGCCCACTGCTCTGGTAGGCACGCGCCCGCAATCGAAGCTTGGCACGCGTCGAGGCATATAAGGCTGCCATACCCGCTGCACTAAGTTTTAGAAAGTCTCTTCTGGAAATCATATTGTCCTCCAAAGAATGATTGTATTTTTATTCAACCCTCGATCAATAAAGCTATCTCCCAGAATGAGCTATCATGAAAAATGAAATGTTTGATCCAATCCTCCTTTCTTAAAACAAAGACCGACCCAGAGGGCCGGTTTCGCTATTGGCTCTTCGATGACTTTATCCTAAAGGATGGAGCGACCATGCAAGTCATCGGATCTTCGCCGCCCAAATATCTCGGAATGCTTAAATCATGTTAGCATTCCCATTAATTGTGATTTATTTCATTTATTATGTCTATATTATTAGTTTGGCCTGGTCTAAACATAGTGTCATATGTCATCCCCTTGTATGATTAACTTCTTGGCATAATTACATTTGGATCGCAGAGGCAGGAGGTTTAATCCATGCTCACCGGGATAACTTCCTCTTCCACTGCCTGATCCTGTAACTTCTGCCGCGGGGCAAAGAGGGTAACAACCAGTGCAAGCAGGGACGCCACAAAGGCGATCACGAACACCAGGTTGATGGCATTTGCCACGGCAATCCGCCCCGCCGCGTTGATTGTCGCCTGCGCACCGGGCAGAGGATCGAGTAATTGCGAGATCAGGTCCAGGCTTAGTCCGGAGGCGCTCAGGTTGGCAGCCAGGCTGGCGCTCAAGGCCGCGCCCATCACGCTCACGCCGAGAGTACCGCCGATCGAACGGCTGAACTGCATCGTTGAAGTGGCGGTCCCCAGATGGCGCCGCTCCACGGTCGTCTGCACGGCGATCAGGAACGATGGGACGGACAGTCCCATACCGATGCCCATCAGCGTCACGTAGACCATGAGCTGGGCCTGGCTGATGTTCGCATGCACCGTGGTCATGAGAAACGCGCCAACGACCAGCGTTGCCGTGCCCAGGATGGCCAGCGGGCGATACCCCACCCTGAGCAGCAGGCGCGTGCCGATAATGCTTGCCCCCACCCAGCCCAACAGCATGGGCGAGATGGTGATGCCGGCCTGCGTGGCGCTGGTCCTCAGCACCGACTGCACAAAGAGCGGGATAAACGAGATGCTGCCGAACAGGGCCCAGCCCGTCAGCAGGCCCTGTGTAACTGCAATGGAGAACAGCCGCCCGCGGAAGAGATGGAGGGGCAGGATCGGATCTGCTGCCCGGTTTTCAACCCACAGCAGGAGAGCGAAGAGAATCACGGCTGTTGCGATCAGCATCCAGCTGGTGGAGGTGCCAGGCGGTACGGTGAGGCCCAGCAGGAGGCTGACCACGCTAAACGTCAGCAAGGCCGCGCCGGCATAATCCACAACCGGTCTGCCATGGACGCGGATCTGGTCCCGCCATGCAAAGCCGACCAACCCCGCTGCCAGCAGCCCAAACGGGACGTTGATGTAGAACACCCAGCGCCAGGAGAACTGGTCCACGAGGAGCCCACCCAGCAGCGGGCCTGCAATGGACGAGACGCCCCATACCCCCGAGAACAACCCCTGCATTTTGGCGCGCTGCTCGAGCGTGAACATCTCGCCGATCATGATAAAGGCCAGGGGCATGATTCCCCCCGCGCCAACGCCCTGCAGGCCACGCGCCAGGATGAGCTCTGTCATGCTGCCAGCACGCCCGCACAGGATCGAGCCAGTCAGAAAAATCGCCATGGCAATGATATATAAATTACGGCGGCCGTAGAGATCGGAAAGCTTACCATACAGAGGAACCGTGGTTGTGGAGGTAAGCATGTAGGCCGAGAAGACCCAGGCATAATGTTCCAACCCGCCCAGATCGCTGACAATGGTCGGCATGGCAGTGGCCACAACCGTTGATTCCATCGAGGCGAGAAACAGGCTGAGCATGATCCCAGCCGTGACCAGAATGATTCGGTTACGTGACATTTAATCCTTTTGAACTTATATCTATACCCCTCTCGGTCACACACCTGCCTGATTTGCCATGAATTGCTTAGCAATTCAAAATCACGGGCGGTGCCAGGGCAGGTGTGTGACCGGGGGCATTATAAAACAAACAGGTCCGGGCAATCATACCGCAAAAAGAAGGAGTGACCGGCGGATGCCGGCCTCTTTTTTGGTTAACAGCACTCCCCCGGATTACTGTCTCGTGCCCCGCTTGTTATGGCCTTGAGCTAGCCGAAGCGATCCGAAGTTGGATCCCAGAATTCGCCCTCGAGCCCCAGGTTGGCGAAGATTTCTTTCATCTCATCCGGCTTCGGACGGCGGGAATTTTCGAGCAGCCGGGTCGAATACCAGGTTGTCGCAAGCTTCCATAACTGGCTCATATTCACAAGCGGACGGATTGGGCTCTCGTGCGTTGCGCACCACTCTCTAACCTGTTCTTCCGACCGGAAGAAGAGCATGTTGTCTCAGGTGAAGACAATATCGTCCCACCATTTGGCAGCAGGGACAAGACAGTGAAAGACCCAGTCCGAAGGCACCGGTCCTTGAAGATCCACCTTCAGATGAAGAGGCTCACCAGATTGCGCGCAATAGGAATGGATTGTGCCCTGCTTTTGTAGGGCGGCCAGCACACCAAGAGCATCCCAGGCGCAGTTGGCAAAGTACTGGATTCCATCAGCTTCCACAACGTGTTGCGTGGGGACACCTGAAAATGGAGATGCCATGCGAATGGATGATCCATCTGCCTCCAGGACAAGCAGCCGCTGGGCTCTCAGCCTTTGATATGCGTCAAGCACGCTGTGAGCATCTGAACCGACACGCTCTGCCGTTTCCATGATCGATGGCCTGCGCCCCGTTTCGGCAAAGTGTCTGTAAACAGCCAGTTTTACCTCGACATCAAACTCCATCCTTACCTCTCATTTCTTGTACATGTCGTATCTTCTGCACATAGGCTGTCACGCGTTGGTCCAGTTCCAAGAGGATAAGTGTAGCCCAATCCTCTCGCCAACTTCCATCGCCACCTGGCGGAAGAGCTCCATCGTGCGGAATAACGCCTCCCAGTTTTCCGCCGCACCTGCACCTGCGTAACATTTTTCCATTTGGGCCCAAAGCTCGGACGGCAGTCGCTTTTTCAAGCCTTTGCCGAGGGCAGCCCACGGGGATGGACCAGTTGGAATCCAGCCCTATCTTCCACTCCAGCATCTGCCGGAGATAGACATGTTTCATATCGTAATCGAGACACCACTTGAGCGGTAAAAGCTCTCCCCGCCAAAGACATTTTGCTGCATAGGGGACATCGCTGAAGAAGTCTTCGATCCATTTTTGATAGATCTCGTTGGATGGCTTGACAGGGATGTATGCCGAGTAGGTTGGCTGCTTCAACCCATGGGTCAAATTATCCTTGTCAAGCAGGAGGCGGTATCCGGCATCCAGCTCGGCAGGGAGCGCTGGGGCTTGAACAATATTTTGAATCCATGTGACAGGATAGACGGTAAAGTCGATCTTCAGCCCGTCGGCATACTGGGTGACATTGCCGAACTTCTCGATAGCCGGTATCCGGGTCGGAATAGATGGGATCCCAGTAGACGACCAGCACTTCTCCAAAATCGTTCAGCCAGCTTCTGTCCTCATAAAATGGATGGATGTCTTCGACAACCAGCACCACATCGTAATCTGACAAATCGTCCACGGGCGCGTTCGGAACGGCTCGTGTGCTTGTCATCAGCATGGCGCGAACTGGTTCCCGTCGTTCTCCCCATTGAATCAAAGATTTGATAACCTCCTCGGCAGGAGGATTGATGAACTGCTCCATTGGTAGGAATTACCGATTCTGTTGGAGCAATGTCTCAATATCGTTGAGATGACCGTCGCGGTGCAGGGAGCGGTTCATGCGGAACTGCGTGGACGTGGCTTCGATATGCTGTTCGATCTGATTGACGAATTCATCCGACAATGTTTCGAATTCCGCATCCACTTTTTCTGCAGCCGAGAGGGCGAGCTGGGCAGCGGTACGCGGCTCGAGGGCGTGACAAATGACCTTCAGCGCGTCGTTGACCGCCATGGAGTCGATCGGCGAAGGATCAAATCCCTGCTTCCTGCCAGCGCATGGAGGATGACAGACATGCGATGGTCCCAGAAGGCGAGGTGGGCCAGCAGTGCGGCGACCGTCCAGCCGTAGTCGGTGGTGCAGGCGAGATCTTTATCAGAGAGCCCGCCCACCAGGGACTCCAACCGGCGGCGGGAGTCAGCATTTTGTTGTGAGTAGGGGAAGGTCATGTTTGCCTCTTCAGGAATTTAAACTTGTATCAGGCTCTGGCAGACTTTTCGATGAGGACTTCGATCGTGACGCGTGTGCCGTCTCCCGGCTGTGAATCGACTTGCATGTCACACCCCATCAGGCCCAGCCGGTCTTTGATGATCAACAGTCCGTGGGCGACCTGTGGGTCGCTCATGATCAGCGGGGCATCGAACCCCGCTCCCGGATCGTTGACCGTGATCCGGCCGCGGCCGTCCTCCTGTGTCAGCCTGACGGTTGCCTCGAGAATCCCGGCATGCTTGACGACATTGAACAGAAGCTCGCGGATCGCCTGGAAGAGCAGGACCCGCATGTGTTCCTCCATCGGCTGGAAATCCTGGCTGGCTTCGACCTCGACCTGTAATCCATACTGCTCCTTCATCTGTGCGGCCAGCCAGGTGACAGCTTCCGCCAGCCCATCGCCATACAGGACGACCGGGCTGAGGTTGATGCTCAAATTACGGGTGATGGTGATGGCTTCAGACAACCAGTCCTGGATCTGGTCGATATTCAGGTTTCTGTCGGAGTGGCCTGCTGCCGAATTGTTCTCATCTTTCAGAAGGGACAAATGCGCCCGGATGGCGAACAGGCGCTGCTGCAGGTCATCGTGCAGGATCTGCGAGATGCGGTGACGCTCCTCCTGCTCCACCAGTGTCAGCTCGGCGGCGAGGGAGCGGATCTTTTCCTCCGCCCGGATGCGCTCGGTGATATCCGTGGCGATGATGGCAATCCCCTTGGCATCCTCTCGTGGAGAGCTTATAGACGGAGAGCTGTACAGGCACACCCTTCCCATCAGCATCCCGCAGGTGAAGCTCGCCTCTCATGTCACTCTGTTCGGCCCCCTTGAACATGCTCTCGAAGACCGGCAGGTCCTTCGGCACAATCAGGTCGCGGAACTGGACACCGATCAACCTGTCAGGCTCCACCCCGACCATGTTGCCAAAGCAGAGATTGGAATAAAAGACCGTCCCATCGGGAATTCAACGTCACTGCCCCTTCGTTCATTGATTCGACCATCAGTCGGTAGGGAAAATTCGCATCGCCGAGGGTGACGACCTGCTCGCCGTCTGACCGTTTGATGACAAAAGCGTCCACCAGGTATTGACGGATAGCTTCGAGGGTTTCCTCTGTCTCCGATAGCTGCTTTTTTAACCTGGCTGTATCTTCCTGGGCTGGCTTCTTTTTTGGCATACAAAACCTTTCGGGCGCCTGAAATAACACGGGTCAAACAGGGGTCCTATTTACTTCTGTTCCCGGAGATCGAGTCCCACCAGCACGCGTTCTGTGTTGGAGAGGTCGCCGATGATTTTTTTGATCGGCTCCGGCAGTTTCCTTACCAGCGTGGGGATGGCCAGAATCTGGTCTCCACTTGCGAGCTGGGGATTTTTGAGCAGGTCGATGACCTCGATATGATATTCCCCGGCCAGGTGCTCCTCACAGATCTTCTTCAGGTTGGCGAAGGCGGCCAGGCTCTTGGGCGTCTGCCCGGCGACGTACAGTCGAAGCTCCCATTCCTTTTGCGGGCGTTTGCTCCGTTCTCGCTGTTTACCCTTTTCCATGTATGGCTCCTCGCGTACTTTCCATTTTCAATAAAGACGAACCCTTTGTTTTGCTCTTTGGGATGCTTCCAGGGCGGCCCGGCTCACGGCCGGGTCCAGTGTGCCAATTTCGATCCCGTTGTCTGTCAGGAGGAAGGGTCGGATCTCGCTCGAATGAGACATGCCGCGCGATTTCAGGATGAATATCCCGCGGCGCCGCTCCCCGCTGTCTTCGAGGTTTCGCACGCTGATCCATGTATCGATCAGGGAGGAAATACCAACCAGCGATTGGTCGGTACCCTGTTCCTCGGATGTGATACTGGTGAGCATTGTCGTAATCCCCGTGTTTTTGAGATGGTCGATAATGCGTGTGACAGCAGACTTGACCTCCAATACCGAGCCAATCGTAATGAAGTCGGTGATAGGATCGAACACAACGATTTCCGGTTCCGTCTCCCGGATCAGGTCATGGACGGTCACAAGGTGCATCTCGAGCCCATACAGGGAGGGCCGGGTGGCGTGGAAGCGGAGCAGTCCCTTTTTGACATGCGGCGCGATATCCAGCCCAATGGACGCCATATTCCTGATGATCTGGCTGGGTGATTCCTCAAAGGCGAAGTACAGGCAGCGTTTCCCGCGCCGGCAGGCTGCATCCACGAAGGTGGCGGCCAGGCTGGTCTTCCCCGAGCCGGCCGTCCCCGAGACCAGGATGCTGCTGCCGCGGAAGAAGCCCTTGTTGCCGAGCATCTCGTCCAGCTCCTTGATCCCCGAGGAAACCCGGTCGCTGGACGCGGCATGATCCAGGGCAAGGGAGGTGATCGGGAGGACGGAGATCCCGCTCCTGCCAATCAGGAAGGGATATTCGTTTGTCCCATGCAGGCTGCCGCGATATTTGACGATCCGCAGCCGCCGGGTGGATAGCTGTTCGGTCACACGATGATCGAGCAGGATCACGCAGTCGGCAACATATTCCTCCAGCCCGAAGCGCGTCATGGTCCCATTGCCGCGTTCCCCGGTCACGACGGCGGTCACGCCTTTGTCCTTCAGCCAGCGGAACAGGCGATGAAGTTCCGCCCGTAGAACGCCCTGGTTGGGGATTGCCGAAAAAAGAACTTCGATCGTATCCAGGGCGACCCGTTTGGCGCCGATGGAGTCAATCGCATGGCCCAGGCGGATGAACAAACCGTCCAGGTTATATTCCCCGGCTTCCTCGATCTCGGTGCGCTCGACGCGTATGTAATCGACGACCAGCTTCTTCTGCCTGGCGAGCTCCTGCAGGTCAAAACCGAGCGAGGCAACATTCTGGGCGAGCTCTTCGGCATTTTCCTCGAAGGCCAAAAATACGCCGGGCTCATCGTACTGGGTCGCCCCTCGCACCAAAAATTCCATTGCGAAGAGCGTCTTGCCGCAGCCGGCGGCCCCGGCGACAAGAGTAGGTCTGCCCTCGGGAAGGCCTCCTCCTGTGATCTCATCCAGGCCCGGGATCCCCGTGGGAGATTTGGGCAGGAGGTTTGACTTTTGTTTTTTTCGTTTTGCGGGCGTCACAAGGGCTTCTCCTGTACGGATAAAATTAAGCTAACTGGGCATCTGCACTTTGAGGCACTGTCAAAGTTCGGGTTTTAATGCCAGGCGGTATGGAAAAGTTATTTCGATGAGTAAGGCAATGGGGAATGCGGTGCTGGAATAAGCTGCTGAGGAGAATGGATACCTGTAAGTTTTCCACCGGAACGGTATGCAACACTTAATAGATTATATGCTCTCGACAGTCAAAAGGCAACCGGGAGTTATTTGATACTTTTAACAGAATGGAGGATAAAGTTTACGGCCACGGATTTCACGAATGTTCACGGAAATAGAATTGCTGTAAAACCGTGGCATCGGTGGCAAAATCAGTCACTCCCATGGGGCGGGATGTTTCGTCATTCAGCCTGGGGGGAAGCCAGCTCGTTTCCGATCCGGACCACTTCCTTTGCGAGCAGGTCAAAATCCTCCTGCCGGCTGCGGTGGTTGGCGATCGCGATCCGCAGGCAGTAGCGGCCGTTCAGGGTGGTGTAGGAAGGCGCCGCAATCCCCTGCTCCTGGAGCTGCATGAGAATTTCTTTGTTCAATGCGTTCAACGCTGTATCATCAAGGTCCCCGGGGTTGAAGCGGAAGCAGACAATGTCCATGCCGATCGGGGCGAGCAGTTCCAGGTTTGGATCCTGCTCCACCAGCCGACCGAAATAATGTGCCTGTTCTACGTTACGGGCGATCATCCGCCCAAAGCGGTCCAGGCCGTGCTCCTTGATCGACATCCACACCTTGAGAGCGCGGAACTGCCGTGAGAGCTGCAGGCCGTAATCGCTGAACCAGTGACCCGCCGGCAGTCCGCGCGTTTCATGGGCAAGATATTCGGGTGTGAGTGAAAACGCAGTCCGGTGGGCCTTCTCAGAGCGGACAATGGCACAGCCCGCTTCGAATGGAATATGCATCCATTTGTGCAGATCCAGGGCAATCGAATCGGCTCGCTCCATCCCTGTGAGTTGAGGCTCTGATGTTTTCTGCCAGGACCGCTACGGCGCCGATCGCGCCGTCCACATGGAACCATAGATCTTCCTCCCTGCATAGATCGGCGATCGCATTCAGATCATCCACCGCGCCAGTATTGACAGTGCCCGCGCTCCCGATCACACAAATGGGACGGCGGCCTGCGGCACGGTCGTCTGCGATGGCCTGTTTCAGTGCATCCAGGTTGATGGTGAAATCCTGGTTGACCGGTATTTTTCGCAGGCTGTTTGCCCCGAGTCCCGAGCAGTTCCACCGCCTTTTGATTGCAGCTATGCACCTCCGTGGAGGCATAGACGGTCAGCGGTTGAGGAGCGGCAAGCATCCCCAGTTCTCGAACGTTGAAGCCGGCCTTTGTATTTCTTGCAACCGTGAGGCCGACAAAGTTTGCCATCGAGCCGCCGCTGACCAGTAATCCGCTGGCATCTTTTGGGAAAGCGATCATTTCCTTGATCCAGTTGATCACCTGTTCCTCGACCATCCCTGCGGCATGGTTCCCACCACCCATATTGTTATTCATGGTCGATGCCAGGAAGTCTGCCAGAGCACCGAGGACGGTCCCGCTGCCCATATACCAGCTCCAGAACCGGGGATGGATGGTGCCCATCGGGTAGGGAAGGATGTTCTCCACAAATTCCTGGTAGACGTCTTCCGCGCTGCCCGGATCATGAGGAGCTTTTTCCTCAAAGTGCGCAGCCACCTCCTCCGGTACCGGCTGCCAGACCGGGCGCTCGCGCACCGTTTGCAGATAGGTCAGGGCATCATCGACCATGCGGTGGGCAAGGGCACGCATCTCCTCCCAATTTTCGGGGTCGAGGGTTTCATAATCGTTTGCAGAATTCATTTGCTTTGCCTCTGTTGAATCTTAAGTTTAATCGGTGCGTAATTTCACCTTATAGACCTGCAGTGCTCCACTCACGCCTTTCACTGTTACCTGGCCCGGTGTGATGAAATAGTCTGCCAGGCACTTGGCCACATCGGGGGCGGCGTAAACATCCTGGCTTAAATAAATTTCGTGGGCTTCAGCCAGTCCCTGCACACGCGAGGCAATGTTCACTGTCTGGCCAAAATAATCCAGGCGATCGTTGAGGGAGACCACAATTGAGTGCCCGCGATGCAATCCGATTTTCAGAATCAGCGGCTCGGCGCGGCCATGATTAAACTCGTCAATTTTCTTGAGCATATCCAACGCGGCCTGGACAGCAGACAACGGCGAAATGAACGTCGCCATGACGGCATCGCCGATGGTTTTGACAACCGCGCCTGCCCGCTGCGTGATGACTTGTGTGAGCGCGTCAAAATGCTGCCGCACGAGATGATAGGCTTGAAGGTCGCCCAGTTGGTCGTACAGCGCCGTTGAGCCTTTGAGATCAGTGAACAAAAAGGTGATATCCCGCACGCCCAGCCCTTCATCGCTGGCGACGGTTTCGGTGCGAAACAGGTTTCGGAACGTCTGCGTGGTCAGCAGGCGTTTGCCTGATAGGAAGGGCTGAAAGGCGACCCAGGTATCTCCAACATCGGCGGGCAGGTTAAGCCCCCAGAGCAAGACCCGATCCGCGCTCTGGTTGATCAGACGCAGGTTGATAGGTCCAGACGGCAGAGCGGCGAAATGAGTAAACTCAAACTCTTTCGGTCCAGTCGAAGTAGGAATTTCCTCGACGTGGGCAGGCATGGATGGGGTGGTACTAATGATCGATTCCGCATCAAAACGGATCTCAAAGGATTGGCGCACATTGGGTGCAGCACCGGGCGTGCCTGGGTAGACATAAAATGCGGCGACGACACATTTGATAATGTCGCCCACATAAATCAGCCCGGGAGTGGCTTCCCAAACATCTTCCAGTTCTGAACCCGGCTCCAAGTAGGTAAGTGCTTTCGTGGCTTTCTGAAAGTAGCTCTCATTGGAAATGTGTTGCGGGTTGCGGTCCAACCCAACTGCCAGACGATAGCGATAGAGGTAATCCTCCGGCGCCAGGTTGGCAGGAGTGTGATAAGCGAGCAGGCGAATGGTGGGGGCGATCGTAAACACTACCTGGATAAAGTCATCCAGCGTGATCGTATTATCCATGCGGCAGATATTACAAACGAAGTGCGCGTGCAAATCACCCATGCCGCGCAGGTTCTGAAATACATGTCCGCAACAGGCGCAGACCATGTGCCATTCCATTTCAAACAGACCCAGCTTGGCGCTGTGCAGGAACAAATCAATAGCTTCGCTCTCCTCCAGACTTTTTTGGGCAGCATATTGGACCGGGTTCACGCGAAAGAGCGCCGCATCGTCCGCGGTACGGATGAAACTTTCCAGCTTGGAGATGACGCGCGGTGACCAGGCGCGAACCTGCTCCAGCCTGGTAAGGGCGGTATCGAGCAGGGATTCATTGATTGGAGATGGCATAGTGAGTGGGGAAAACAGTAGGCGAAACGTCCATTACCGATAATCGATGCTGAGCGACATGCCATAAATGGCTAATGCACAGATTATACCCGCCACACAGTGTGGGCGGGAGGAGACAGGGTCAGTTTGACAGCACCCTATTGAGGGGTATTATCCAGGACCGCGCTGTATAAGTCCTTTTGGCTGGATTATATGCTTGCACAAAACAAAAGGTAATCAAATAAAAAAACTCCCGCTGACCTTTCAAGTCAGGAGAGGCTGTAAACGTTGTTTGAGGGTCCAACAATCTATTTTGGATTAATATCCTGGTAATACCAGATGCGGAACCCATCCGGGTCGTCGATGCCGAAACTGCGGTGTCCCCAGGGAGCGTCCTCCAGGCCGCGGGCAATGGTCACGCCGCGTTCGGCAAGCTGGTCATGCCACTCATCCACAGCGGGGACTTCGATGCTGAGCACCACATTGACCGGTTTGACTCCCGGCACGGCTTCCTCTCCCAGCTCGATCACCTCGATCACGATGCCGGGTGCTTTTCCGCCAAAAGAAAGGAGGGTGCCGCGGTCGCCAGGATGATCCCATGACTGTTTGATGCTCATCCCGAGCCTTTCCTGATAAAACTCCACCATTGCATCATAATTTTTTGTATGTCGTACAATGCTGACTTGAAATATTTCACTCATAAATTCCATCCTTATTTCCTTGATGATAACAGCAACTGATAAAAAATCCCCCGCGAACGTTTACTCCACGGGGGATTTTGGCGGAAGCACAACTTCCTTACCGGACGAATTGTTTGTGCCAGATCTGTTGACTCAGTTGTTGGCTATTTTGCTCTCATCCTGTTATTCCGGGCATTATGTTCCACTTCTGCCAGCCCCAGTTCCTCCATGAGCGGAGGAATATACATGCCAAATCGTCCCCTAAATCCTTTTTTAAGTCCATACCAGCCGCCGATCGGATTTTTGGGGGAGCGGGCCCAATATTCCACGGTGCCTTCCACAGGCTCCTGTTTTTCATCCTTGCTGCCCAATTCCATCCAATCACCATGCTTTTTTAGCATCTCGTGCAGGTCTGCAAGGCCGCGATAGTCATAGTGCAGCACGGTCGTGCCAACCGTGCAGACCAGGATTTCCTTTCCGTCCTTTGTATCGACATACATTTCATAGTCCGATGTTTGCGGAGGTGTTTTCAATTTCCAGGGGTTGTCTTTGGTTCTTTTATCCATATTAAATCTCCTTTATTTTTGGGAACGCTGAATGGTTTCTGCTTCCTTCTTGAGATCAGCCGCAAATTGCTCGAATGATTCGTCGAATGACGGTATGGATCCGGCGAAAAGTGGAAAAAGGGGTCCCCCAATTTTTTCCGCCATGGAAAAAAGTACACTCCCTCCGCCAGATTTGTCAATGGTATACACCCGGTTTCCCATGGCATCGCCCCAGGCGAGGCGCCTCTCGGGAACAAATTCCTTTACCTTTAATTTGTACGTCCGTTTAGTATCCAGCGTAGACTTGAGCTCGATTGTCTCATTTTCCCGAATATTACCTTTCAGAGATGTGATCGTCGAGTTCCAACGCGGAATATCGGATGCGTTCGTGAGCAATGCCCATACAATTGCGGGATCCGCCAGGATCGTGGTGTTGACGGAAGTTTCCCGGCTAAAGGTCTTTTTGGTGGTTTTGGCTTTTCCATCATTTTTCTGTAAGATTGCCTGTTGATTCATTTCTAAACTCCTTTTCTTTTTAGACGATTGGGAGCAAAAAAATGATAGTCAGGTTAGCTCTTTTCCTCCAGGAATTTTTCCATGACCTGGCGGTTGTGCTCCAGATGGTGAAGCTGTAGTTCTGCTGCCCCAGATTCAAAAGGGTCCATCTCCTGCAGGATTTTCAGCCTCAGCTTGAACAATTCGTCTTTGCTCCTGTTTTCAGCCTCCCTGGCCATTTCGATCTTCACCAGCTCCTCCTGCGCTTTTTGTTTTGGATTGAAGATGCCATTCAGCTCCGTGCACTGATGACAGATCCCCTGTTTATTGACCAGGGAACAGCGCTGGTCGAAAATTTCGATCATCCTGCTGCGGCTTACATGCAGGTGATATTTCACCATTGCTTCGCTCATCTCAAGGATATGAGAGATTTCCCTGACCTTGAAACCGTAGACTTCCTTTAGTAGAAGCACAAGATGCCCATCCAGGGGCAGGGATTTGGCGATGCAGGTAAAACAAAAGGCGATGTGTTCCCTGATCTCGAAATTCCCCTGCGGCGATGTTTCCCTGATGTGAATGGCTTCCTGGAGGAATTGCCGGTTGCCCAGGGTCTCCTCCCTGCAAATATCGGTTACGGTTTCAGGCCACCTCTTCTTCGACCTCAACAGATCCCTTGCCAGGTTCGATGCGATGCTGAAGATCCATGTCTTCAACGAGGATTTGCCTCTGAAGGTGTCGATCTTCGCCTGGGCTTTGATGTATGTATCCTGAACTACATCCTCAGCGTCCTGGACGCTGGTCGTCATTCTGAGGAGGAAGGATTTCAGCTCTCCCTGGATGGTAATAAATTGAGCTGCCAGTTCATCGACTGTCATGATTTAAGCAGGACTGTCCGATTACCGGTCGTTTCCCCGTACTTAACGCACAGACCGGCTCCGCTGCGTGGCATGACCTTTACCATCCGGTCGATGGTCAGGATGTCCACGCTCCACGAACGCCGGTCATCGATTCCGATTGGAGGGTTCTTCCTACTCAGTACTCCACTCAATTTCAATCCCTTCGCTTTCTCCTATTGCTTCCTGAAGAAGTTTAATGAGACCAGGGTCGCCGTCGTTTTCCTGAAAATACTGGAGAGTCATCGGATCGATCCAGTAATCCTGGTCTTCGACGTCCTCCTCCTCCAGCATATCGATCAGAAAAGAGAGCTGGTCATCCGTAATCTCCCCGATTGGCGCTGATGTTTCTTTATTTCTCAATTCAATCATATGGAACCTCTCTTGTTTTTGTTATGCAAATTACGATTTAGCGGTTCGCCGGTTACTATTCACTGATTGCCTGCATTTCCCCATACAGCTTGCGGTGCACCACGCTCAACGCCCGGACCTGCTCCCCGGCGTGATACGACGACCTCACCAGCGGATTCGACTCGACCCACTTGAAGCCGATCTCTTTTCCATAGTCACGCAGCTCGGCAAACTCCTCCATCGTGTAATAACGCGAGATGGGCATGTGCTTCTTGCTCGGCTGCAGGTACTGGCCGACGGTCAGGATATCCACGCCCCAGGAGCGCTGGTCGCGCATCACGGCCTTGACTTCCTCCATGGTTTCGCCGAGGCCGAGCATAATGCCGGATTTGGTCAACACCTCAGGATCGAGCTTTTTGGCGTTCGACAGGGTCGCGGCAGCCCACTCGTAGTTATCCTGCGGCTGGACGGCCTTGAACAGCCGCGGCACGGTCTCCACGTTGTGGTTCAAAATCTCAGGGCGGGCATCCATGACGATCTTCAACGCTTCGACGGAGCCTTTGAAATCGGGGATCAGCACTTCGATGGAACAGCCCGGCCTTAATTCACGGATGCGGCGGATGACCATGGCGAAGATCGGCGCGCCACCATCCCGGCGCTCGTCGCGGTTCACGGATGTGATCACGGCGTGCTTCAGCTCCATGGCTTTGACGGCCTGGGCCACGCGCTCGGCTTCGCCCCAATCCAGCAGCACCGGCTTGCCGTGCTTGATATCGCAGAACGCACAGGTGCGCGTGCAGACGTCGCCAAGCATTAAGAAGGTTGCCGTGCCGCTGCCCCAGCATTCGCCCAGGTTCGGGCACATGGCTTCTTCACATACAGTATGCAATTCCTTTTTGCGCATCAGCCCGTGCAGCCATTCGTATGTCTCGCCCGAGGGGGCGCGCACCTTGATCCAATCCGGGCGGCGCAGCGGGCGGACGTCGGCTTCGGGGTTGACTCTATCTCTTGTAGGTGTAACAGGCATAAGATCCTTTTGTAAATATGCTTTCGCCGCTGTCCTCGGCGGCGAATTCAGCCCCGCGGATGGCGCCGAGAGCAGAAATGTTATTTTATCCTTCGTACTCTCAGTCGTAAACCTTTCACTTCGACTACCTCCACCCGGTCTCCCTTACCGATCTGTTCAGACCCGAGGATGGGCTCAGCCGTCCACGATTCTCGATCCGACCTGGACCTGGCCGCCTGTCTCTCCGACCAGAGTCCGGGCCGTTCCGGTTTTCCCGATCATGGCTTCCATGCCCATGCGCTGGGGCACAACCATGGCGCGGAGGCCGATCATCACGATACCAAAGAACACCAGTCCAAGGAAAATCCCAAACCCCACGATCAGGGGCACCGAGACACGCTGGAATTGCGGTACGCTCGCCGAGTTAAACAGTACAAGTGCTCCGATAATGAAGGCTACCACCCCGGCTGTCGTGAGCGCGCCATGCGTCGGCGCCTTGATGTCGAGGATGAACAACACAAACGCTGTGATCAGAAAAATAATACCGAACCAGTTGACCGGCAGGATGCCCAGTCCATAGGTGGCCAGGGCGAGACAGACCACGCCCACAAAGCCGGCCACCCAGCCGCCCGGGCTGGAAATTTCGATCAGCAGGGCGGTCGTCCCGATCGAGAGCAGTGTAAAGACGATGTTCGGGTTGGTGAGCATCATCAGGAACTGCTCGATAAAGGTCATATTGAGAGGCTCGGTGGTGGCGTGGGTAGTATTCAGGGTGACAGGCTGGTCGTTGACCTGCACCGTGAAACCATTCAATGCTTCCAGCAGGTCATCGACGTTGTCGACCACAAAGTCCACGAGACCTGCCTGGAGCGCCTCAGTGGCGGTGGCTGCCTTGGCATCGTCGATCATCGATTCGGCCAGCTTGAGCGCTTTTTCGCCGCGCGGCGCGACGATATCCCGGATGGCGGCTTTGGAGGCATTTGCCGCCTTCGCTCTTTCATCTGAATTCAGGTTTTCCCCGGATGAGCTGATCGGTGTGGATGCGCCGATGGCAGTTTCGGGTGCCATGGCCGAGGCATGTGCAGAAACCGTGATCAGCGCACCGGCACTCCCGGCAATCGCATTTTTGGGTGCTACGTAAACTACAACCGGTACAGTGCTGGCCCGCATCGCCTTGATAATATCGAGCGTGGTCAGCAGGTCACCGCCAGGGGTGTCCAGCTGGATGATCAGAACCTCCGCATTCCGCTGTTCCGCAGTCTGGATGCCGCGTTTGATGTAGTCGAGCATGGGCGGCATAACCGGGCCATCCGCGGTCATGACCAGGGCAAGCGGCTGGTCACTCTGGGCCTGGACCGTTTGGAAAACTGCCAGCATTGCGGCGAGAAGGATGAATAACAGACCAATTCTCTTCACGAAATTGATTATAACTCCAAAGCGCAGGCGGCCGAGAGGCCGCCTGTATTTGAGAAATTTAACCACTTCGTTTCGCCAGCAGTTGTACTGCTGGCTGACAGCAATGGCGCCATAATCCCCTTGAAGGACTGCTGCCGCATCGGAAATTTTCTAAAATAAACCCTCGAGATATTGTTGGGTACGCTCGTTTTTGGGGTTATTGAATACTTCCTTTGCAGGACCGGCTTCGATCACTTCACCCAGGTACATGTAGATCACATAGTCTGCAAGCCGTTTTGCCTGCCGCAAGGTATGGGTTACGATCACCGTGGTATATTCCTTTTTCAGCTCGAGCAGGCGCTGCTCGATGTTCTGGGACGAGATCGGGTCCAGGGCGGAGGTGGGCTCGTCGCCGAGAATGATCTCCGGCTCCACGGCCAGGCCGCGGGCCAGGCACAGACGTTGCTGCTGCCCGATGGAAAGGCTGGTGGCGGGATCATGCAGCCGCTTCCCAACCTCCTCCCACAGGCCGGCGATCTCCAGATAATGGCGGACCGCCTCCTTATATTCCCTGCGTGCCTTCCTCATTTTGTGAATATGCATGCCATAAGCGACATTGTCGTAAATCGACATCGGCAGCGGTGACGGGCGCTGGGCCAGGAGCCCCACCACCTTGCGGACCTCGGTCACATCCACGTCGCTGTTGTAGATGTTCTCGCCGTCCACCAGGACTTCACCGGTGATTTTGGTGCCATCCGTTAATTCAAGGAACCGGTTAAAGGTCTTGAGAAGCGTGGTCTTGCCACAGCCCGAGGCTCCCATGATGACGGTGATCTGCTTTTTGGGGATTTCAATGTTGATATCCTTTAAGGATTGATTCTTTCCATAGTAGGCATTCAGATTTTTGACTTGAATATGTGCGTCCATTACAGGTTCCCTTTATTTGACCGTGTACTTGTTCAGGTAGGAGGATGCCAGGCGTGAACCCAGACTGACTACCAGCACGATGATGGTCAGGATCAATGCCGCCGCATAACCGCGTTGTTGTACTTCAGGGAAGGGCGAGCCGAGCTGGAAGAATACTGCCAGCGGCAGGGAGGCGGTCGGGCGCATCAGGGAGGTGGGAAGGCGGTCCGTATACCCGGCCGTGAAAAGGACCGCTGCCGCGTCGCCGATGCCGCGGCCGAAGGCGATCAGGATGGCAGTGACAATGCCGGGCAGCATCTGGCGCGTGACGATCTTGAGCACCACCTCATATTTGGTGGACCCCAGGGCAAGCGCGGCATGCTCCAGGTCGGCAGGCGTGCGGCGGATCACCTCGTCCATGGCGCGGGTCATGATCGGAAGCTCGACCAAAGCCAGCGCAATGATTCCCGCCAGCAGGGAGGCGCGCAGCCCGATGGCGATCATTAAAGTAAAGCCAAACGCGCCATAGACGATGGACGGGATGCCCCATAGGACATCCAGCGAAAGACGGACAGAGTTTCCCCATTTTGAATCACCCGCATATGCTTTTAGATAAAGAGCAATGGGAAGGCTGAAAAGGATTGCCAGAAGCGTCGCACCGAGTGCCAGGTAGAGGGAGCCGAGGATTGCATTCAAAATGCCGCCCTCCTTGCCCATGTAGAAGCCGCCATGAGGAACATCGGTGATCATCGCCCAGTTGAGGGCCGGCAGGCCGCGCGAAAGAATTGTCCATAAGATAAGGCCGAGTGCGCCAGCCACGATAATCAAAGAGACGCGCATGAGGGTCTTCATGAAAAGCTCCATGAGATGCCGTCTCTGCCAGTGCTTTTTTTTCATGCTCATTTTCGCCTCAAAATGACCCGGTGGAGGATCAGCTGGGAGATAATGTTAAAGATCAGGATGACAACGAGCAGGACGAGCGCCGCGCCGAGCAGGGCCGCGTCGTAGAGCGGGATCGACATCATGTCCCCGTAGTTGTTGGCGATCAGTGCCGGCAGGGGATAGGCCGAGTCAAAAATGGAAGTGGGGACCTTGGCAACATTCCCGACGACAATCAAGACAGCAATCGTCTCGCCCAGGGCACGGGAGGCGCCCAGCACGACCGCGGCAAGGATCCCCGGTGTGACCTGGGGATAGATAACGTTGCGGATGGTCTGCCACTGGGTGGCGCCGACAGCCAGGGATGCCTGTCTCAGGTCGTTCGGGACGGTCGCAAATACTTCATAGACGATGGCGATGATGAGCGGCGCGATCATCACTGCCAGGACGATACCCGCTGCCAGGATCCCAAATCCGGTCGGCTGGTTGACGGCGAAGATCGAAATGGAACCGAGCGAGCGCTTTGAGAGAGGCGCAAGCACTTCATCCACGAACGGGACAATCGCCAGCAGACCCCAGACACCATAGACGACCGGGGGAATAGCGGCGAGTACATCCAGGATGGGTTTGGCGATCGCACGCGTGCTGCTCTGGGCGTATTCGGCCAGATAAGTTGCCACCAGCAGGCAGGCAGGTACCGAAAGAATGATGCCCACAATCGTCACCCAGATCGTACTGACAATAAAGGGCCAGAATCCAAACTTTCCAGCACTGGGCTGCCACACCTGGCCAAATATGGTGTCCGATAAACTATATGTGCTGATGATCGGCCAGGCGCGCACGAACAGCGCAACGGTAATGATCGTGATCAACGCAACGGGCAGCAAGCGTGATGATAAAAAATGTGCGCCGTGCGGCGTTATTACGGCGGTTGCGGGGCGCGGCAGAAGGCCGGCTGAACCGGCCTTCTGCTTTCAGGGTGTTTTCAGTTGTCAGGATCTGATCTGTTGGACTCATTTGAGTTTTGCAAGCGACTCAGCCTGTTGCTCTGCGGTAAGGGGGACATAACCGGCCTGTTCAAGATACTGCTGGCCGTCCGTCAGAATCCATTGGATGAAGGCCAGCGTCAGCCCGGTGGGTTTGCCCTTCGTGGCAAGATTCTCGAAGCGGGCGGGAGGGGAGGGATAAGTGTCGTTCGCAACAGCGTTGAACGCGTCCTCCTTTACCTTATAAATTTCCTCAGCATCCGCCTGTCCATTGGCATTGATATCGATAGGCGGTACGGCAATTCCTGTCACAATGTTACCACTGCTCAAATCAAATATACTGTTCAGGTTGCCGTAGCCGATTCCCAGTGGATCCTTGAGGACTGTATCCACCATGGCCGGCTCACCATTGATTCCGATGCCTTTGAGCTCATCCTGGGCTTTGCCGCCGGCGAATTTGGCCCACTGCTCCGCCGCACCTGAGGAGTCGGAGCGGGTGTACACATTGATCTGGTCCGTGACGGAGGCATCACCGATCACTTCCCCCCAGGTTTTGATCTCGCCTGTGATAAAGATTTTCGAGAAGATATCCTGCGAAATACCCTTGGCAAGGATCTGGTCTTTTACAGGATTTGCATCGCTGATCATGGGGAAGACCGCATCCTTGGTGACCGGGACCCAGAAGATATCCTGTGCCTCCTCTTCAGGCTTGATCGAGCGTGAGATCATACCAATGTCAACGGCGCCGGCGATGGTATCGGTCATGCCTTTACCTGCGCCGCCGCCCTGGACATCGAACTGCACATCCGGATGGAGCTTGGAGAATTCATCTGCCCAGACAGTCATCATGGGGTAGAGGGCGAATGCGCCGGAAACGGAAATTGTCCCACTCAATTGATCTGTCCCGGAGGCTCCGTTGTCCGCGGCAGGCTGGGTTGCTTCGCCGGCAGTCCCGCAGGCTGCCATTAACATTGATAAGGTAATTAAGATGGACAACAGTGTGAACGTTTGTTTTCTCATAACATATCTCCCATCAGTTAATATATTATAAAGTCTATAGCTATCAGTAGACTTTCGGCCTAAATAAAAACACCGCTTTTCGCGCTTTTTTTCAGCTTTAATTGAAACTAAGCTGTTTGCGAAGCGCGCTTTGCCGCCTGGTGATATCGGCAAGCGATGTATTATCGAGGATATCTGCAATGGCATTACGCACATCGCTCATGGCCAGGCGCAGACCACAGGTCTGTTCGTCAGGGCAGCCACAGGGCTCGTAGGCTGTCTGGCTCACGCATCTGATTGGAGCGACAGGCCCATCCAGGACACGGAAGATTTGCCCGAGGGTGATCTCGCTGGCCGACCTGGCCAGGTAATACCCGCCGCCGACGCCCATCTTGCTGTGCAGCAATCCCGCATTCTTGAGCGTCAAAAGGATCTGCTCCAGAAACTTGGGAGAGATCTGCTCGCGTTGCGAGATATCCTTGATCTGCATCATCACCGGGACGTCGCTTTTAGGAGCGGGTTCCGCCAGTCTGATCATTGCCCGAAGGCCGTATTCACCGCGTTTGGAAAGTCTCATGGTTGCCTTGAAAGTCTAGCTGTGCAATAGACTTTATTGACTTTAATCATAATTCAGCGACTGAATTATGTCAAGAAGTTTCCAACAAGGACACGATTTCCGGTTCTCCCAGGGCGCGCCGGATATCTGTACTCTTCATGATGATCGCCACGCCGCTAACCCCTGAACCAATCGAGACTTCCTCCTCGTTCAAAACGCTCGCATCGATCAGGACCTTGACCGGATTCTTCAATCCAAACGGACTTACCGTCCCGACGCGATATCCCGTCACGTCCAGCACCTCCTCCTCAGTCGCCATCCGCACCCGGGACCGTTTCACGAGCTGGCGAAGCTTCCTCCAATCGATTTGAGCGGGCCCGGCCACAAGAACCATCAGAAACTCTTCCGGCCGGATTTGAAAGAGGATGCTGCGCACCACCTGCTCCGGTCGCTGGTCCCGTTCCGAGGCGGCTTGCTCGAGGGAGTTGATCTGCGTTGTATGCCGAAAGACTTGATGGGGGATATTCAATTTTTCCAGGGCGATACTGGCGGGAGGTTGGTCTGTCATTTATTATCCTTTTGTAGCCTGCGCTCCGCTCTGCGCGGGATGCTTTCGAGTAAAATCGGGCAATGTCAAAGATCAGAACTCCTCTCATCCTGTTCATCGCTACCGTAATTCTAATCGCACTCCTGGCGCTTTTCGGTCCCGAGGAAAAAACACTCGGCTCCAATGTGCGCATTGTGTACCTGCATGGCGCCTGGGTGCTGGCCGCTGAGATTGCCTTTTTCGCAGCCGCCATTGCAGGTGCAATTGGATTGATCACAAAACGTGTCTCGTTCCACCGCTGGTCGGCTGCCCTCGGGCGGACAGGTATCTTCTTCTGGCTGACCTATCTTCCGCTTTCGCTCTGGGCGATGGAATCCAACTGGAATGGCCTGTTCCTCTCCGAGCCGCGCTTCCGCCTGGCGGTGATCTTCGCCGTGACGGGAGTCCTGCTGCAGGTGGGGCTGTGGATGATCAATATCAACTGGCTTACCTCGCTTGCCAATATTATTTTCATCGTTGTGCTGCGGCTGGCTTTTTCATCGGCCAGCAACATCATGCACCCGCCTCCATCGCCGATCTTCAATTCAGGCAACTACCTCATCATTGGATTCTTTCTGGCGATGATCATTCTTACCCTGGTTGCTGCTTATTTCCTGACGCTTGTATTTTTAAATCTCACGAAAGAGACTGTATAACCAATGGATATTGAAGAGACGTCGCTAAGCGGTCACTTTTTGATTTAGTATTTCTCCTCTGTCTCAGTCCCGTGGCTTGGACAGCCGCATCGCACGGACCAATCGGCAGCCTGTTAATCAATGATACGGTTGGGCGCTTTATTTTATGGTATTCTTGCCCACATTCCAAGCACGAAAACAACATGCGTATCCGCTATCAGCTCGTCATCTTCATGTTTGTGCGCACTGTCCTGAATACGATGCACAGGATGGTGTACCCATTCCTGGCGGTATTTGCGCGTGGGCTGGGTGTGGACTTCACGACCCTGTCCTTCGTCGTTACGGCGCGCTCGTTTGTGGGGATGTTCGCTCCCCTCTTTGGCTCTGTGGCCGATCAGCGCGGCCGCAGGTTCGGGATGCTGGCAGGCATCATTTTGTTCACTGCCGGTATGGTGACCGTTGCGATTCATCCAAGCTTTATCACTTTTAGCATTGCCATCCTGCTCACCATTCTGGGTAAATATCTGTTTGATCCTTCCATGCAGGCCTACATTGGTGATCGTGTTCCCTATGAGCGGCGCGGCACTGCCCTCGCAGTGACTGAAGCAGCCTGGTCGCTTTCCTTTATCCTGGGTGTTCCGTTGATGGGATACCTGATTGCGACGTATGGGTGGGCAGCTCCGTTCCCCCTTTTAGTGATATTGGGCCTGGGCACATTTGCGATCATTGGCTGGATGATCCCGCGGGACGATCACGCTGCGCTCCAGCCGGGGACGACGTCGCTAAAGAATGTCCGCGCGGTACTGACCAACGTCCCAGCACTGGCTGGGATCTCCATCGCCTTATGGGCAAGCGCCGCCAACGAGCTGGTGAATCTGATTTTTGGAGTCTGGTTGGAAGATTCGTTTGGATTGAAAATTGCCGCACTGGCAGGCGCTTCGGCAGTAATTGGAATTTCAGAGCTGACCGGTGAGGGACTTGTGGCTCTGACCACGGACCGCCTCGGCAAGCCGCGCGCTTTGGTCCTGGGATTGAGTGGCAATGCACTCGCCGCCCTGCTGCTGCCCATTGTAGGGACCACCCAGGCAGGCGCACTACTTGGATTATTCCTTTTTTACATCACATTCGAATACGTGATGGTGAGCCACATTCCGTTGATGACCGAGGTGATGCCAGGTGCACGCGCGACAGTGTTATCCTTCAACCTGGCCGGTCACTCGCTCGGACGCATGATCGGTGCGCTGCTTGCAACCTTCATCTATCAGCAGTTCGGGTTCCTGCCTGTCTCGCTGCTCGCGGTCATATTCAACCTGTTCGCCCTGGTGGCGCTGGCCGAGCTGACCCAAAAGATCGCCATTATCCCACGCATTCTAGCCTGGTTCCGGGTGGAGGGAAGTAACGCATGACCACCCTCGCAGGTTTCTGTCTCAGCATCCTGTTGTTTGTAATTGTCCTGTTATGGATTCTCGTACCCGCTCTGTATGGCCTGCCTCCCGTTCCCACAAACAGGGAAAGAATCCGCCACGCCCTGGAACTGGCAAATCTGCAGCCAAATGAGACCCTTTACGACCTTGGCGCAGGCGATGGACGGGTACTGCTCATCGCGACACGCGATTTTGGCGCGAAAGCTGTGGGGATCGAAATTGGCCCCATCCAGTGTGCACTGATCTGGCTGCGTACCACTGCCAGCGGATTTGGCCATCAGATCCAGATCCGTTGGGGAGATTTCCATAAGGCAAACCTAAAAGATGCAGACGTTGTCTTTGTGTATGCGACTTCGAAGGAGGTTATGAAGCTTGCTCCCCATTTGGATACGCAGATGAAAAAGGGAGCCCGTTTGGTTTCCATTTCGGCCGATTTCAGCGAATGGGAACCGTCTGTCGTGGACGAACATGACTTGATCTTCATCTATGAAATGCCGCCAACCAAGGGGAATATTACATCCTATATGCTCAAAAGGGAAAATTAGAACCCGCCGCTCTTTACAGGGCGGTTTTTTTATAGCAATTTCGGTCAAGCAGGATATTCTTTTCTGAATACAATAAAACTCATGGCGATGAAGAACAGCTCATTAATGGATGAAATGGCTGACCTGCTTGGCACAAGCCTGGATGAATCGACAAGTGGACAGGCGCTCGCCCGGGATGCACATTACAGTCGTTTTCATTTTCAGCGAATGTTCCGGCAGGTGACCGGGGAAACGCCGGGAAGTTGTCAGCGAAGGCTAAGACTCGAGCGCGCTCGCCTATCAGCTTCTGCAGGGTAGTCCTTCAATCACAATGATTGCCATCGAAGCTGGCTTTGCCTCCCTGGAAGGTTTCTCCCGGGCGTTTCGCAAAATGGCGGGAATTTCCCCCAATCAATTTCGGCGCGTTCACCCTGTGAGTTGGTTGCTCCAGACGCCAAACGATATTCATTATGATCCTGTTGTGGGAGCTGCGATCCGGCTCACCCAACGGAGAAAATCAGGAGAACCCATGAACCTTAATGATATTTTGCTGGAACACGACTTGTGGTTAACACGAAGGTTCCTTGAGAAGGCCAAATCCCTAACTGATGCACAGCTCGATGAGCCACTCATAGGGATTGGCAATCCTCTTTCAGTTCTTGGGGAGGAGAAAACTCTGCGCGAAATGCTGCACCGGCTTGTATTCACCAGGGAACGTTGGATGGATTCCACCCTTGGTCGCCAGGAAAACGAGAATCAGACAAATCCATCACCGGCATGCTCAAGCGTTTGGACTCTGCCTTCGGCGAATTTATTGCGTTAGTCCGCAAAGTGCAGGCTGAGAATCTATGGGAGACCAGTTTTATCGATATGGTATGCCGGCCGCCCGAGACGTTTACCTATGGCGGAATGATCGCTCACGTAGTCACATTTTCTGCCTATCGTCGGACAGCGGTGATCGAAGCGTTTGAACATTTCGGGATCGAAGACTTTGGCGCCGGCGATCCAGTCGAATGGCAGAGATCGCAAGCTGAATAGGGGAAAAATAAATGAAAAGCCGCTCAAAAGAGTGGCTTTTCATTCAGCAGAATTCTAATAACATAACCCGTGCCCGAACGGAAACAGCGGATTTTCCGAATCGTGTGGCAGATCTTCCTTCTGTTTCCGCACCGTATCCATGGAGGATGGCAGTTCGAAGGGAAGTTTTCCCTGCGGCTCGAATTTCCCAAAGATGATATCCAGCACGGCCCCATCGTTTGCACCGAAGTTGCCCAGCAGCGCGGCGCTCTTTTCGGCGATCTCCGGGATGACGGCGGGCCGCTCCAGGTAAATATCGACAATAGTCGGCACCCGGTTCAAAATATTGAGAATCCGGGATTTCTCCGGATCCTTGAAATCCAGGTCGCCGGCATGGAAGTAGCTCTCCATCATGCCCTTGCGCTTTTCAAAGGGAGAGCTCAGACGCAGGATGGCAATGTCGGCCTGAGCGATATCCTGGACCACCTGTCCGTATTTGGCGATCGTTTCAGGCTGGATATTTTCCACATAGATCTTCAGTCCATCTTTCAAAGGCAGCGTTTGCTTTTCATTCTTCAACAAAACAATCGACTTGCGCTGTGCCAGCTCGCCTGCCTGGCGGAACTCCGCCTGGCCTACGATTTTCTCGGCAGCATCCACATCCAGATAGGGATTGTCGAAAAGGCCCAGCCGGAACTTTTCGCGCAACAACCTGCGGACAGATTGATCGATGCGCTCCTCGCTGACCTTCCCCTCGCGCACCAACTGGACGATGACTTCAGGACAGGCTTCACCTCCGAACTGATCGACGCCCGCATCCAGGATCTTCCGGGCGCGCTCCGCCAGGGAGAGATGCTCCACGCCCCAGGCGCGGGCTGGCATGACTTCACGTCCCAGGATTTTCATGGATGTGAGCAGGCCCCAATCTGTGCAGACCACGCCGTCAAATCCATATTTGCCGCGCAGCAGCCCGGTGATGATCTCCTTGTTGAAGCTGAAGCCAACTTCCTCGTACTGGGTGCCTTCTGGCATTCCATAATACGGCATGATCTGCGAAGTACCTGCTGCGAACGCAGCTTCAAACGGCTTGAGATGATACCCAAAGTTATTTCCAGGATAGACCTGTTCACGTCCATATGGGAAGTGGGCGTCCTCCCCATCCTTTTGCGGTCCGCCACCGGGGAAGTGCTTGGTCATGCAGGCGACACTCTCCCTGCCGATTGATTTCCCTTGAAAGCCGCGGATATAGGCGGCGGTCATCTGGGCGTTGAGATCCGCGTCTTCGCCGAAAGTCCCGTTGACGCGGCACCAGCGCGGCTCGGTGGCCAGGTCTGCCATCGGGTGCAGGGCCAGGCGGATCCCCACGGCTAGGTATTCCTGCCGGGCGATATCCGCGAACTGCTGGACCAGCTCCGGGTCTCGCGTGGCAGCCAATCCCGTGGGCTCGGGGAACTGCGAGAAACTGCCGGCCATCAAGCCTGCCAGCGGATTGTTCGAAAAGGCATGGCGCGGATCCGTGGAGATCGTGACCGGGATTCCCAGCCTCGTCATCTCTGCCATCTTCTGGATGCTGTTGTGCCAGATCGCCATGGGGCGTGGGTCCGAGCCCTGCAGAATGTTGAAGTGGTTCATCAACCGCCGGGCGAGCATGTCGGACGTCGGTGGCAGGGGAAAGATACCTGTCTTTTCCAGGATCGTGCCATCCTTGTTCATGCCGATCATGGTCTGGAACATCAAGCCCGCTTTTTCCTCGAGCGTCATCTGCTTGAGCAAATCCTCGACGCGTTCATCAATCGGCCGGCGCGGGTCTTCGTAGACATCCAGCTTTCCGTTCTTGTTCAAGTCGCGGAAGGTGATGCCATCCTCGGTGAGCCTGGCGCCTCCTTCCCGAGCAGGGACAGGTTGCGGCGGGTGTTGATCCCTGGACGAATATTCTGCCAGAAGTAGGCGGCCAGGACCGCCAAAATGAGAGCCAGTACAATATAGAAAAGCCACATGGTAAGCCTCCGTGAGGCCTCTTTGTATCACAATTTGTGGTTAATTACCTCACAAACCCCTATCCCCCAACCCCTGGAACCTGACCCATGCTTATCCATTCCTCCTCCCAACTTCTCACCCTCGCAGGCGGGCCGCAGCGTGGACACGCTCTCGGCACGCTGGGGATCATCGAAAACGGCGCAGTTGTGGTGCGCGATGAAAGGATCGTCGCGGTCGGCACCACTGCCGAACTGCGGGCCTCCTATCCCAACGAGCCGACTCTGGATGCGAGCGGCTGCGTGCTGATGCCTGGCTTTGTGGACCCGCATACCCATGTCATCTGGGGCGGCGACCGCGCCAACGAGTTCGAGATGAAAATGGCAGGCGCAAAATATCTGGATATCCTGGCCGCCGGTGGGGGGATCATCTCCACGGTCCGCGCCACGCGGACGGCATCCATCGAAACGCTGATCGCCCAGACGCGCCCCCGTCTGCTGCGGATGTTCTCCCATGGCACTACCACGGTCGAAGCCAAGACGGGCTATGGTTTGCAGACCGCCACCGAGCTGCGCCTGCTCAAGGCCCTGCTCGCCCTGGACGATGAAACGCCCCTCGACCTGTCATTCACCTTCCTCGGCGCGCATGCGATCGCGCCCGAGTACCGGGACGACCCGCAGGGCTATACCGACCTTGTATGCAACACGATGCTGCCGATGCTCAAAGGAGTGGTGGGGAACTCATGCCCCGCGCCTGCCTCTACCGTTCGTGGATGTCTTCTGTGAAAACCAGGCCTTTGACTTGAAGCAATCGGAGCAAGTCCTTGGGAAGGCAAAGGAACTGGGATTCCCGCTCAAGATCCACGCCGATGAGTTCGATAACCTGGGAGGTGCGGCTCTCGCTGCCAGGCTGGGGGCGGCCTCGGCCGATCACCTCGTCAGGACTTCGGATGCGGACATCGCCGCACTGGGAAGATCGGATACAGTTGCCGTGGCTTTGCCATGCACCCCGTTCGGACTCGCCGAAAAGGAGTACACCCCGGCCCGCAAATTGATCGAAGCAGATGCGATGCTTGCCCTGGCGACCGACTGCAATCCGGGCACGTCCTGGAATGAGTCCATGCAGATGGCGATCGCCCTGGCCTGCCGCTATATGGGCATTACCCCCGCGCAGGCCATCGCTGCTGCGACTATCAATGCCGCCCACGCCATCCGCAGGTCCGATACGATCGGCTCCATCGAACCGGGCAAGCAGGCGGATATGCTGATCCTGTCCGTGCCCGATTACCGCCATCTCGGCTACCGCTATGGGACGAACCTGGTGAGGCAGGTCATCAAGAGGGGACAGGTCTACTCGGTGGATGTGGGATATTACCGGACGGCATAAACGTAGGGTCGGGCGGCCGCCCGACCCTACGTTTTATGCCGTTATACGTTTTTCCCGAACCACATTCTTCCCAATAAATTATCCCTGCGGATAAACTGATGATATAAGGCCGCGCCAACGTGCAGGATGATCAATAAAAGCAGCAGGGTCCAAATCCCGCCGTGGAACATGCCCAGGCTAAACCCGCCGCGGCGGAAACTGCCCGGGGTTGGAGTTGAGCCGATGCCAAAGACCCTGGCAAGAGTGCCGCGTTGATCAGCAAGGATGATGCCGGTGATGGTCATGGCAAAGGTCAGGATATACAAGCCCCAGGTGGGTCATGTTGCCGACCCAATCGAGGAACTTATTCCCGGCAGTCAGCCACTCGGGATGCTGGGTCCTCCAGCGCACAAAGAGACGGGCGATCAGCAGTACAAGAACGATAATGCCAAAAACCATGTGAATGCCGATCTTTGAAAGGATACTCTGCCCTCCCTCCTGTGGAAAGCCGCCTGGCGGTGGATTCCCCGGTTGGAAATTCTGGGGAGGCGTCCCCTGCTGAAATCCCTGAGGAGGAAAGTTGCCCTCCCCAGGCCGGAATCGCTCCCGACCCCCTTCATTCTCCTGCACAAGAAAAAATGCCCCAAAGATGAGAATAGCAATCAGCCAATGTAAAGCAACCAGAGCCGGATGATAACGATTAGGTTTGATTTCAGCAGTTGATGGCACTGCCGGTGTCAAGCTTGGATCAGTACTCACAGAATTGGTGGACATAAAATCAATGCTCCTTTGCATAGCAATATAGATTTGCAACATGAATTTTTGCTGAAATTCCATTGTGAAATTGTGTTGAAAGTATGTAGAATAATTCCCCTCCGCAGTGTACAATTTATAAAATTAAATGGATAGATAGAGGTATTCATGCAAATTGATGTTATCGGCGTTCCCATCGACCTCGGCGCGGACCGTCGTGGCGTGGACATGGGTCCCAGCGCCATCCGGTATGCGCATCTCCACCAGAAGCTTGCGGAATTGGGTTACACACTCAATGACAAGGGGAATATCGAAGCTCCCATCCAGGAGACGTGCAGCATCACCGACTCCCGGCTCAAGTATATGGACTGCATTATCCCGATGGCGCGCCGGGTATCCGGGGCGGTGGCGACTTCCATGCAGGGGGGACGCTTCCCGCTGGTGCTCGGCGGCGATCACAGCCTGTCGGCGGGGTCCATCCGTGGCGCGGCCAAACATAAGAAGCTGGGGGTGATCTGGGTGGATGCCCACGCCGACTTCAACACGGCCGAGACCACTCCCTCGGGAAATATTCACGGTATGCCACTTGCCGCACTATGCGGACTTGGCGACCGGCGTCTCGTCTGTCTGTGGGAGGATGAAACGACTCCGGTCCTGGACCCGACGACGGGTGGCCGTGATCGGTGCGCGGGATCTTGACCCGGGTGAAAAGCGCAACCTGCGGGAGGCGGATGTCATGGTCCAGAGCATGGAACAGATCGACCGCATCGGCATGGTCGCCGCTCTGGAGAAGGCCATCGACCGCGTCAGCCGGGATGTGGACGGGATCTATCTCTCCCTGGACATGGACGCGCTCGACCCGCGTCACGCGCCAGGTGTGGGGACCCCTGTTCCCGGCGGGCTGACCTACCGGGAGGCGCACCTTGCCTGTGAGGTGGTGGCCGAAACGGGCAGGCTGGTCGGCATGGATCTCGTCGAAGTCAATCCAATCCTCGACGTGCAGAACCAGACCGCCATCCTGGCCGTGGAATTCATCCGCTCGGCGCTCGGGCTCGCACGCATTTGGGGCGGCTTAATGGCCTCTCTTGTTTGTCTTCAGAACAAGGCTACAATACCAGCATGAGCACCTTATATGGTCCCATATTAATCGTTGAAGATGTCCCCAATGTCCTGGAGCTGCTGGAAGTTACATTGCGCTTCAAAGGCTATGCGGTCCTGACCGCCCGTAATGGGGAGGAAGCGCTGGAAGTGATCGCACGCCAGAGACCGGTGCTGATCATCACTGACATCCTGATGCCCAAGCTGGATGGATATGCCCTTGTGCAGAAACTTCGTCTCAATCCCGAGACCCGTTCCATACCGGTCGTCTTTCTCTCCGCAACCTATGTGACGCCCGAAGACAAGGATTTCGCCCTGAGCCTGGGAGCGGCGCGTTTCATGGAAAAGCCCATCGATACCGAGGACTTTTTACTGACTGTGGCCGAACTTGTCACCCAGCAGCCTTTTACCATGCCTCAGCCGCTCGATATGGAGAGATTCTATAACGGGTACCGGACACGCCTTGAAAACAAGCTGCGCCATAAGAATACACAGATCGCCCGTGCCGAACGCCTGCTCCACACCCTGCCGGCCGATCAAAAGCCCGCGTTTGAAGCACTGCTGAGACAGTCCATGCGCGACCGCGATGAGATCCAGAACGAACTGAACGATATCTATAAAACCCTGGACGAATTGAAAAAATAATGTCACCTACTCTTTCTGAACTCGAACGCCTTGCGCGCGAAGCGGGTGCAATCCTCCGCGCCGGCTACAGCAAGGATCATCAGGTCAACTACAAGGGCGTCATCGATCTTGTCACAGAGGTGGATCACCAGTCCGAGGCTTTTCTGCTCGGTGAAATCCAGGGAAAATACCCTGATCATCATATCTTTGCCGAGGAGAGCGGCATCATCCAGGGGAACGACGAGCACATCTGGTTTATCGATCCGATCGATGGAACGGTGAATTATGCCCACCATGTCCCAATCTTTTGTGTGTCCATCGCCTATGCATCGCAGGGAAATATGCTGCTGGCCGCGGTATACGAGCCGATGCGGGATGAGATGTTTACTGCCGAACGGGGCAAGGGGGCTTTTCTCAACGGCAAACCCATCCATGTTTCGGTCGTGACGGAATTGCAGAAAAGCCTGCTGGTGACAGGCTTTCCTTATGATGCCTGGAATACCAGGCAGGATAATTTTGCCAACTTCACCCATTTTGGGAAACTGACCCAGGGAGTGCGGCGGCTGGGTTCTGCGGCTCTCGATCTTTGTTATGTTGCGGCCGGCCGCTTTGACGGCTTCTGGGAAATGTCCCTGAAGCCCTGGGATATTGCTGCCGGTGGGTTGATCGCTGAAGAGGCGGGCGCACAGGTGACCAATGTATACGGGGATCGGGATTATATTTCATCACCTCAATCTGTGGTCGCCGCCGGACCTGGTATCCATGCGCGCATCGTTCAGGAACTTAAGGCACAAGGCTTGGGTTAAAAAACAGTTCGTAAAGTGCCTGCAAGACAGGACGAAAATCAGATGAAAAAGCTCCGCAAATGGTTACAATAGAGAGAACTCATCTGAAGCAATGCCAACCGAACCGATACCGATCAGCAAGACCAAAATCATCGTCCCTCATCGCCGCCCTGAGCTGCTCTCCCGCACCCGCCTGCTGGAGAGTTTGAAGGCATTGCTGGATAACAAGCTCCTGCTGCTTTCCGCTCCGGCCGGCTATGGCAAGACCTCGCTCCTGATCGATCTTGCAAGCTCACGTGGGCATGCCGGTCTGCTGGCTCTCGCTTGACCTCCTGGACCGGGATCCGCAACGATTTCTTGCATACCTGATCGCTTCGCTGGCGGAACAATTTTCAAGAGTGGGGGAAACCTCCCGTGTCCAGCTGCATCAATTGAGATCGATCGAAGAGGACGCAGAATCCATCCTTGTTACCCTTACAAATGAATTATATGAGCAGGCCGAAAATGATTTTCTGCTGATCATCGATGACTTCCACCTGCTCGATGAAGCCCCCATCATCGCAACCCTGGTAAACCGCTTCCTGCAGCTGGTGGACGAAAACTGTCATCTCCTGCTCTCCTCGCGCACCCTGCCTGAGCTGGACGATGTCACCCTGATGGTGGCACGCGAACAGGTGGCGGGCCTCAGCCATGTGGACCTGGCCTTTGTGCCGCGTGAAGTCCAGGCCCTGTACGCCCAGAACCATCACCAGCATCTCTCCGACGAAATGGCATCCGAATTTGTCGAGCAGACCGGCGGCTGGATCACCGGCATGGTGCTTTCCAATCTGCCCGGCGTGGCGCGCGTTTCGGGTGTGGATACATTCGCTTATCTGGGCCGCCAGGTATTGGACCAGCAGCCTGAGGAGGTCCGTTTGTTCCTCCTGCGGACATCCCTTCTCGATGAGTTCAGCGCAGACTTTTGTGAGACGGTCCTGGGGCCGCTTCACTCGGGACAGGAAAGCTGGTATTCCCTTATGGGCTGGATCCTGGAGAAGAACCTGTTCGTCCTCCCCCTGGGCGCGGATGGACGCTGGCTCCGCTATCATCCTCTCTTCCGTGAGTTCCTGCAGGCCCGCCTCAGGGAGGAACGCCCGCAGGAAGTGCAGCCCATACTCCAGAGAATGGTCATGGCCTACGAAAAAGCAGGCGAATGGGAAAAGGCTTATTTCACCTGCAAACAATTGAACGACCCGGAAGCGCTGGTGAATGTTGTTGAGAAAGCCGGCACCTCCATGCTGCAAACGGCACTCGTGACGCTGGAGGGCTGGATCAACAGCCTGCCTCCCTCCCTGGTCCGGACCCGCCCGGGCTTGATCTCTCTGCGGGGTCCGCTTCTGGCCATGAAGGGGAATCTGAATGAATTCGAATGAGCTGCTCAACGCTGGTGTATCCATGTATCGGAAAAACCAGGATATCCCAGGGTTAGCCCTGGCACTGGTGCGCCGTGCCCACACCCTGCGCCTGTTGGGAAAATACGATGCCTCCCTGAAGGATGTGGAGGAGGCCTTACAACTGGCAGAAATGGACTTGTCTCTGCAGCCTCTGTATGCGGAGGCATTGCGTATCAAAGGCCTGAATCTGTATCGTTTGGGGCAGTCCCGCCGTGCAATTGAAGAGCTTGAGCATTCACTATCTCTCTACAAAGAATTGAAGGAAATGGGTAGTATCCCGATGTTACTGGGAGAGACTGCAATGGTTTACGCAGCGGTGGGAGAGGTGGAGTCCGCTAAAACATTCTATCAAGACGCTTTACAAATTTGGCGTAAGGAAAAGAATTTTTATTCACAGGCAGAGACCTTGAATAACTTGGCGGTTCTATATCACCAGATCGGTGAATATGAGCTTGCATCAGAAACTTATGAGAATGGCCTTGTTTGTGCTCGCAGCAGCCATCATCTGCGGGCAGAGTCGCTTATTCTTGCCGGCCTTGGGGATCTTTATACTGAGATAGAAGAGTTTGAGGCTGCCGTACAGGCATATGAACAGGCCGAAGCGATCGCTCCAGGGCTTTCAAGCGTTTTTATTTCCAATTATCTAATATTGGCACGCGCAAATCTTGCATTATTGCAGGGGGATTTGGAAACTGCATCACGGATTCTTAGGTCATTTCGCAAGTACCTGAAAGTAAATCCATCCGCTTATGAGCGTGGCCTGTGGGCGTTGTTGGAAGGCCGAAACCATCTTCAAAAGCATGAGGCCAAAAAGGCAGTCTCCTTATTGCAGGAGGCAAAGGACTGTTCCATACAGGATGGCAGAGAATCCGAAATACAGTGGTGCTTAGTATGGCTCATGGCTGCCTATGAGCAGGCCGGCCAGCGCGAAAATGCCAGGTCGCAATTCCGTGAGCTGATGACAATGAGGAATAAGTCAACTCATGCTTTATTGATTACTCTGCACCAGGCATCCGCATGGCTGAAAGTCCTGCAAAGCGATCCGGAAATCGGGCGCAGTCTTGCTGGATTGCTCGAGAAATCATTTCAGTTAAGTGAAATGATCATTTCTGTACGCAGAGCTTTACGCCGCCATGCCCAAACTATCCAATTGCCAGCAGCCAGCCTCACAATCCGGGCCTTTGGACGTGCAGAGGTCAGTGTCAATGGACGGGTCATCCCCATGTCTGAATGGCGGACAAAATCGGTCCGGGATCTATTCTTCTATTTCCTTTTCAGGCAGGATGCACTGACCAAGGAACAGATTGGTGAGGCCCTTTGGCCCGAGACAGACGATCCCCAGGCATTAAAGGCACGGTTCAAGGATGAAATTTACCGCCTTCGGCGTGCGGTAGGAAGGAATGCAATCGTATTCGATGAAGTCTATTACCGGTTCAACCGTACCTTGGATTATGAGTATGATGTGGAAGCCTTCGAATCCTATCTAACACGTGCACGTAAAGCCAGGGACATAGCCAGGCGCATTGAGTGGTATCGAAAAGCAGTGGATCTGGTCTATGGCCCCTATTTCAAGTGAGGTGGATGCACTGTGGGTTGTTGCTGAACGTGAAAGGCTGGGGCAGGTGTATAACTCGGCGCTCGAGGAACTGGCTCAACTGTACTTGAATGCCAATCAACTGGAAAACTGCCTTTCCATTAGCCAGATGGCGATCACGCAAAACCGCTATAACGAATTGATCTATCAATTGGAAATGCGAGCGTACGCTTCCCTCGGGGATCGTGCCTCAGTTGTCCGATGTTATCAGGCCTGTAGAGCCGCATTGAAAGAAGGGCTGGGAATATTGCCATCCCAGGAAACAGAAACCCTTTATCAGGACCTGACTGCATGACACGTAGAGTAATTCTGATTCGGTTCGATCAGTTTTTGGCTCTAGTTCTCTTTGAAAGATTGTTGCTCCCTCTCTCGTTGTTTGCGCGTAATCAAATCGAAGTAAATTTTTTAGGGTGGATTGCATTTATCGACTTTGTAGTATCAGCCAGCCATATTTTTGCAGCCTGTTTTGCATCCTGGGGGTAGGTAATATAGGGCAAATCAAACAATAAAGAGGTACTACCCCATGAACAACACTTCCGCCCGCTTTTGAACAATGTCATCGTTCTTCATTCCCCTTCTGATGGTGGAAGTGGTACTCGTAGATCCCCTTCTGATGGTGGAAGCGGCACCCGCCGTTCCCCCTCTGATGGCGGAAGCGGCACTCGCCGTTCACCCTCTGACGGCGGTAGTGGTACCCGCTAATTCTTGAAAAGGAGATATTTCATGACCATGCTCACTTTAGACGTTTATTCCGGTTATCGCAAGCCGGCAGTAGGACGCAACGGTCTTCACCGTCTCTTTGCTGCGGCGATCGTGAACAACCAGTTCCGTGAGACCCTGCTTCGCGAACCTGAGACCGCACTTGCAAACGGATACCTGGGCCAGCCTTTTGCGCTGACCGATCAGGAAAAGTCCATCATCCAGTCTGTTCGTGCAAAGACCCTGACCGACCTTGCCCAGAAGGTCAACCAGGCTTTGAAAACCAATTAGGAGTTGGATAAAAGCATCAGGCGCAGCAGAATAACGTCGCACTGGTGTCACTGGGTGACGCGGCGGTAGTGGGGGCGCGGTGATAAAGGGAATCACAGTGCCCCGCGTCCGTGCCTCGAAACATGTATGGAGACATCACTGAGGAACTTTTTAGGTATTGAGCAGATGCTTGAAAGCAGCTTTCAAGCATTTACTGATTTAATTATTGTTCTTAATTACGATGGCTTGATTCTTGACAGCAGGTGGGGTAGTCATCTTCCTCCATATATTTACCGGTGAGATCGTCCGCCGGGGATTAAGAGATGTCTTCCCATCCAGCGTCGTGGAAAAAATCGATAGTGCCTTGAAAACTGTCCAGCAAACTGGGACGCCGGAGAATCTGGAAATTTCCCTGTCTGTACAGGAGCGCGTATATTGGTTCGACGTACGGCTGGTTCCCCTTTCGGAAACCCAGGCGCTGCTGACCGCCAGGGATGTCACAAGCTGCCATGAGACCGAGTCCAAGCTGAGAATGCAGATGAAGCAGCTATCGGCTCTCCGCTCCATTGACCTGGCGATTGCCTCCGGACTGGACCTGAACCTCCTGCTCTCCATGCTGCTGGAGCAGGTTGCAGGACTGCTGGGGGTGGATGCAGCTTCGGTGCTGCTGTTTAATCCAAGGACCAATGTGCTGGAATTTGTGTCCGGCCGGGGATTTCGATCGAACAGTCTCCGCTATACCCGCCTGAAGCTGGGCGAAGGCTGCGCTGGCAGGGTAGCCCTCGAACGCAGGCTGATCCATGTGCCGGACCTGGAAACAAACCGGATGGATTTCATGCGCTCGCCTCTGTTTACCGGGGAGAATTTCGTTTCCTATTATGGCGTTCCTCTGATCGCAAAAGGACGTGTTCTTGGAGTTCTCGAGATCTTCCAAAGGTCGCCTCTCAACCCGGATGCCGACTGGTTGAATTTCCTGAAGACCATATCCGGCCAGGCGGCGATCGCCATTGATAATGCAATCATGTTCAAGGAGCTGCAGATCTCGAATATCGAGTTGAACCTTGCCTATGATGTCACGATCGAGGGCCTGTCGCGTGCCCTGGACCTGCGCGATAAGGAGACGGAGGAGCACACCCGCCGGGTCACCGAGATCACTTTGAAACTGGCATCCGCTCTCGGTGTGGCGGAAGCGGATATGGTCCATATCCGCCGCGGGGCGATCCTCCATGACATTGGCAAGGTGGCCATTCCCGATCAGATCCTCTTTAAGCGGGGACCGCTTGTTGAAGAGGAATGGAAAATCATGCGCAGGCATCCGGATATCGCTGTCGAGCTGCTGTCGCCTGTTACCTACCTGTCGGCGGCTCTCGACATCCCACACTGGCATCATGAAAAATGGGATGGGACAGGCTATCCTGACAGTCTTGGAAAAGGAGCAGATCCCTTTCTCGGCGCGCTTATTTGCCTTTGCGGATGTTTACGATGCCCTGACTTCCAACCGTCCCTACCGTCTGGCATGGCGCAAGCAGGATGCCATCCAGTACATCGAAAGCCAGTCCGGACAGCATTTTGACCCGAACATGATGCCTGTGTTCATGGGACTGGTGCAAACGGACGCCATCTGACAAGCTCGCCGCAGTTACCCGACCTCTCTGCCAGCCCAAAGGTACTTTGTCCATTTCTTATCCCTTCGAAAGGGGACATTTCTGCTTTGGGCTAACACAGTGGACGCGACGCCTTGACCCGCTTTTGATTATGAATTAAAATCCCTGCCTGCCAGTCATGCCCTCGTAGCTCAGTGGATTAGAGCGCTTGCTTGCGGAGCAATAGGTCGCGTGTTCGAGTTCGCGCCGAGGGCGCCTTCATAAACGGGAGCGGAATATCCGCTCCTGTTTTATTCTCTGGAATATGGAAATTATGGAAAATAATAAACCACAAATCCTTCTAACCAACGACGATGGGATTCTTTCCCCGGGCCTCTGGGCGGCGGCGGCTACCCTTTCGAAGCTTGGGTTCGTCACCGTGACCGCGCCCCGTGACCAGTCTTCCGGCATGGGACGCAGCCTCCCAAGTACATCGGATGGGATCATTCGAAGAGAAACAGGTCCAGGTCAATGGACAGGAATGGACTGTATATGCCGTGGGGGGCAGTCCGGCCCAGACAGTGCTGTATGGAATTTTGGATGTCATGAAGCGCAAGCCTGACCTGGTGGTTTCGGGGATCAATTATGGAGAGAATGTTGCCTCCGGTGTCACCATCTCAGGGACGGTGGGCGCGGCGCTAGAAGGCGCGGCGCTGGGAATCCCTTCCCTGGCTGTTTCGCTCGAGGCAGCTCCGGAATATCACCTGTCCTATTCTGAAGAGATGAGTTTTCTGGTTGCGGCTGAATTTACCCATCGATTTGCCGAAATGCTGCTGCAAAAGCAATTCCCGGCAGATGTGGATGTTTTAAAGGTCGATATTCCCCTCGGACGCCTCGGTGGATACGCCCTGGCAGCTGACACGTGTTTCCCGTCAGCGTTATTATGAGCCGATCGCTGCAGAGCGTCTCTCCTGGGCGAGAACCGGGTATTGCTCGAGTACCGGGAAGCCGGCCAGCTGGATGACGAACCGAGGGTACGGATGTGTATGCGCTGAGAAAAAAACGCATTGTCTCGGTCTCACCTCTCAGTCTGGACCTGTCCTCCCGCATCGGTCTGGCTGCGCTTGAGAAATCCATGCGGGCAGAATAAAACGAAAAGGGCACCGGAATTCCGGTGCCCTTTTAATTCCTGGAATAATGGATAAGGCGGGGCTCATTGGGTAAACTTTAGGTGTGACCCAAAAAGAATGACCCGAAGGAACCCCGCCATGGAAAGTTTACTCGAATTGTTTGTGAGTGTAGATGATTTTTGCCAAGTCTTTTTGCCTTTCTGGGAACGAAAGTTGATGCAAGATGGCAGCAAGAAGCGCCGACGTACAGGGCAATTGAGTGCGAGTGAGATCATGACGATCCTTATTCACTTTCATCAATCACACTATCGAGACTTCAAAACCTATTACACGGAGCATGTCTGCCAGCACTTGCGAAGTGAATTTCCGCATTTGGTCAGCTACGAACGATTTGTGATCCTGATGCCGTCTGTCCTGGGACCGTTGAGTGCCTATTTGAAGAGTCTGTACGGACGCTGTCACGGGATTTCCTTCATTGACTCCACGGCCTTGGCGGTGTGTGACAATCATCGGATCCACAATCACAAGGTTTTTGCCGGGTTGGCCCAGCGTGGCAAAGGGTCGATGGGTTGGTTTTATGGGTTCAAGCTCCATCTGGTCGATCAATGATTGTGGTGAACTCCTGGCTTGCCAGATCACGCCAGGCAATGTGGATGATCGCAAGCCTGTTCCGACCTTATCCAGACGTCTGTTTGGCAAGTTGATCGCCGATCGTGGCTATATCTCTCAAGCTTTGTTTGAACAACTCCTGGATACATTCGGTGTCCAGCTCATCACCAAGCTGAGAAAGAACATGAAAAACCGTTTGATGCCTCTGATGGACAAGCTTCTTTTAAGGAAACGAGCCATCATCGAAAGTATCGTGGATCAACTCAAAAATATCTCACAGATTGAGCACACCCGTCATCGCAGCCCGATGAACTGCTTCATCAACATCATTGCTGGCTTGATCGCTTATTGCCATCAGCCCAAGAAACCGTCTTTGAACCTGTTCCCGGCCGGTTTGCTCCCTGCTTAAACATTATTCACGTTAATTTAATTGAAGTGGGGACTGAACCTTGCCACCAGTTTTTCTTTGGGCATATAGCCTGTCATCCGTTCCTTGACCTCGCCGCCTTTGATGAACAGCAGGGTGGGGATGCCCATCACGCCATATTGCATGACCAGGTCCGGGATTCTCATCCGCGTCGATCTTGACCACCTTGACCTTGCCATCCCATTCACCTGCCAGTTGCTTGACCACCGGGTCAAGCATTTTGCAGGGCTGGCACCACACCGCGCTAAAATCCACCAAAACAGGCTCGGTGGAGTCTAAAACTTCGTTCTTAAACGTATCCTCAGTCACATGTAACATTTCAGCCATTGGGACCTCCAGTTTCGATAGACGCCATTATAACAAGGTGTCTTACGTTGACGGTGAATATTTCCCATGTTAGAATGCAGTCCGCTTTCCGAAGTGCCGCATAACGTACTTGGTTTGGCATTTAAGTTTGCTTCTACAAGTACGTGCAAAGAGTTAATTTTTGCTGGAAAAGCGGTAAGATGGGCGCGTAGCTCAATGGCAGAGCAGTGGCCTTTTAAGCCATTGGTTGAGAGTTCGAATCTCTCCGCGCTCACAAAGTTCCTCCTTCTGGAGGATTTTTTTTTGGTTGAGAGCCTCCGTAAGGAGATGGATATTCGAAGCATCCTGTCACCGCGCTCTCAGGCTCCACCTCCGCGGGATTTTATTGCCGGGAATATTTTAAGCATATCGTTGCTTTTATATCCGAACACGCGTGCTATAATCCCGGCTGGAACAGTTGTGTTCCGTTTGAAAGCCCGGTATTCCAATTACCAATTTTCCAATATACCAATTTCCAAACCACATAACAAACATGTCCTTCGCCCACCTCCACGTCCACACCGAATACTCGCTGCTCGATGGCTTCTCGAATATCAAGAAGCTGGTCAAGCGCGCCAAGGAACTGGACATGCCAGCCGTGGCCATTACCGACCACGGCACGATGTTCGGGGTGATCGATTTCTACAACGCCGCCAAGAGCGAAGGGGATCAAGCCGATCATCGGCGTGGAGGCCTACATGGCGGCGCGCGGCATGAGCGACCGCGACTCCAAGCTGGATCGGTCCTCCTATCACCTGCTGCTGCTGGCCGAAAATGAGACCGGCTACAACAACCTGCTCAAGATCGCGTCCGCGGCGCAGCTGGACGGCTTCTACTACTATCCCGCGCATCGACCACGACTTTCTAGCAGCCCACTCCGAAGGGTTGATCTGCACCTCCGGCTGCATGTCGGCGGAGATCCCGCGGGCGCTGCTGAACGACAAGCCCGAAGAAGCCGTCAAGCGGATGAACTGGTACTACGACGTCTTCGGCCCAGACCGCTTCTTCGTGGAGCTGCAGCAGCACAACATCAAAGAGATCACCGACCTGAACCGCAAGCTGGTCGAGCTGGGCGCGCGCTATTACGCCCGCTACGTCGCCACCAACGACGTGCACTACATCAAGCAGGAGGACGCCCGCTTGCAGGACATCCTGCTGGCGATCCAGACGCAGCCTGCTCTCCGACCCAAGACCGCATGCGCATGACCGACGACTCCTACTACCTGCGCACGCCCGCAGGAGATGAGCCAGCTGTTCGCCGAAGTCCCCGAGGCGTTGAGCAACACCCTGCTGATCGCCGAGCGCTGCAATGTCGACCTGAGCTTCAAGGGCTATCACCTGCCCGATTTCGCTGTCCCGGAAGGCTATCACCGCCGAGACCTACCTGCGGCAGCTGTGCGAAGAGGGGGCGAAGAGACGCTATCGAGCACGACGCGAACAGCCCAGAGGTCCGCGAACGCCTGGACTACGAGCTGGGCATGATCCACAAGATGGGCTTCGACACCTACTTCCTGATCGTGTGGGACCTGTGCCGCTATGCCCGCGAACATGACATCTGGTACAACGCCCGCGGTTCGGCGGCCGGCTCGATCGTCGCCTACACGCTGGACATCACCCTGGTCGATCCGCTCCAACACGGGCTGATCTTCGAGCGCTTCCTCAATCCCGGGCGCATCTCCATGCCCGATATCGACCTGGACTTCCGCGACGACCGCCGCGCCGAGATGCTCGAATACTGCGCGCGCAAATACGGCGACGACAAGGTCGCCCAGATCATCACGTTCGGCACCCTGGGGCGCAAGGCCGCCATCCGGGACGTGGCGCGGGTGATGGACATCCCGCTGCCTGAAGTGGACCGGGTTGCCAAGCTGGTCCCCATTCGTGTCCGGGCGCAACCACTACGCATGGAAGACGCGCTGGCAGTCCCCGAGTTCAAGGAGATCTACAAGAGCCAGCCGCACCTGCAAGGAGTTGATCGACACCGCCGCGCAGATGGAAGGCATGGTGCGCAATGCCGGCACCCACGCCGCCGGCGTGGTGATCGCCGACAAGCCGCTCATGGAATATCTGCCGCTGCACCGCCCCACCTCCAACTCGGAAGAAACGCCCATCAAGACGGTGACCCAGTTCGAGATGGGTATTCTCGATTCGCTCGGCATGCTCAAGGTGGACTTCCTGGGGCTCATCACCCTGACGCGTCATGGCACGCGCCTGCGACCTGATCGAGAAGCGCCACGGCGTCGAATTCGACCTGAACAACATCCCCATTGGATGACCCGAAATCCTTTGAGTTGCATGGGCAGCGGGCAGACGGCGGGCGTGTTCCAGGTGGAAGGCGGCGGAATGACGCGCTGGCTGGTGCAGATGAAGCCCAAGACATCTGGATAACATCATCGCCATGGTGGCGCTGTACCGCCCGGGACCGATGGAGTTCATCCCCGGCTACATCCGCCGCATGCACGGCGAAGCGGAGGTGGAATATCGCCACCCGCAGCTGGAGCCGATCTTCAAGGAGACCTACGGCATCCCGGTCTATCAGGAACAGCTGATGCGCGCCGCGATGGAGCTGGCGGGCTATACGCCTTCTGAATCCGATGACCTGCGCAAGGCAATCGCCAAGAAGAAGAAGGAGGAGATCGAGAAGCACCGGAAGAAGTTTGTGGATGGCGCCGTCAGAGCAGGGCATGGACAAAGGAGACCGCCGAGGCGATCTACAACGATTGGGAAGAGTTCGCCCGCTACGGCTTCAACAAGAGCCATGCCGCCGATTACGGCGTGATCGCCGTCCAGACGGCCTATCTCAAAGTCCATTACACCGCTGAGTACATGACGGCGCTGCTCTCGGCCAACGCCGGGAAGACCGAACAGGTTGCCCTCTATGTTGCAGATGCGCGCAGCATGGGCATGCCCGTTCTGCCGCCGGAGATCAACGCCTCGTTCTGGGATTTCGCCATCGAAGATATCGATGACAAGCCTTATATTCGCTTTGGTCTGGGCGCGATCAAAAATGTAGGCCAGGCCGCGGTGGAATTATTATTGCAGGAACGCGCAGCCAGCGGCAAATTCGCGGACCTCAACGACTTCGCCCGCCGCGTGGATCTTCGCGTCGGTTGGCAAACGGGCCCTGGAATGTCTGATCAAAGTGGGGGCGATGGATGGTTTTGGCAATCGCGCCGCACTGCTGGCATCGCTGGATCGCATTGTTGCCATCAGCAGCAATCACTTCCGCGCCGCCGAAGCGGGACAAATGAGTTTCTTCGGCGGGACAACCGGTGTGACCGAAACAATCATCCTGCCTGATGTCAAGAATGTGGACCGCCGCGAGATGCTCAACTGGGAGCGCGAACTGATCGGCCTTTACATTTCCGATCACCCGCTCACGCCATATCAGCAAACCTTCGCGCAGATCGTCAGTTATTTCTCGGGCCAGCTCCCCGAAGCACAGCACGAAGAGAAAGTGCGCGTGGCAGGGCTGGTCACTGCTGTGCGCCCATATACGACCAAGACCAACAAGGCCGATGGGTTTTGTCTCGATCGAGGATGTGCAGGGCAACATCGAGCTTGTGCTCTTCCCGCGAACATGGGCACAATATCGCGAACAGATGACTGTGGGTCAGATCATTATCGTCGAAGGCAAAGCGGATACGAACTCCAGCCCGCCGAAAATCCTGGTGGATACCATACGGACGGAGATCAAAATTCTCGAGCCTCTGGAGTCTGCGACTCTTTCAACTCCTCCCGTCGATTCCATTTTCGATGCAGATTTTGAGCCGACGCCGAATGGCGGCAAGGTTACGGACTTGAGCTATAAGTCCACCCAGCCTGGGCCGTCGACGGTGCAGCCAGAAGAATGTCCTGCAAAATCGCTCCGCAGAGCAAGCCAGTTCCTCCACCACCTCCCCGTCAAACCGCGGAAAAACCGGCGCCTGTGTATGCTGAAAAGCCTCCGGCCGAAGTGACCTGGGATGATTCAGAAGTCCCACCTCCGCCCGACAACTTCCCGGATGACTGGGAGACGCAATGGCAGCCATCATTCGAAGAAGCTACCATTGCGGCGCGGCCTGAGCCGAGAGTGGACGTTAAACCCGTCAGCGCACCAGGCCTGCAGCCGAGGAGTCGATTGAAGTCCCAATCGAAAAAGAGAAGCGTGAACAGGTTGAGACTGGTGAGCATCGCAATTCAGACCATGAGAGTGGAATCTCTTCAGGTTCCGGCCTCTCTGTATATCCCGCTGGCGAAAGAGGAAAAGGACAAGGATCACCCGCCGCAGCAGATCACCGTGTCATGCGCTCAACCGGTGACAAGGATCACGATCGTCGGCGGATCAAGACGATCTTTGGCACGCTCATCTCCTTCCATGGACGTGACCGGTTCAGCTTCCAGATCTTCGAGAATGGCTCGGGATACCTGATCGATTTCCCGAACGATACGACCCGTGTCTGCACAGAGATGGTCGATCGTCTGAAGAAGCTGATGGGGGAGGAGAGCTGGCGGGTGGAAGAAATTACGTTTCAATAATATCGCAGGACCGGCAGATCATATCTCTCCCTGCACATTTCTCACTGCATTACATCGTTCACAATCGGTCCGGTGGCAAAGCAACGCCAGCGGATCATGTTTTATTAATTCCTGAACGACCTCAAACAATTTCCTCAATGGAACAGCTTGAATAAATGCATCTTCCATGATCCACGCGGCGGGTATCCGCCTGGATGTATTTTGCGATGGCGTTGAAACCAGACGAGTCGCCGGGAAAGTTTGGGCATTCCACCACCCGGTCTTTCAACAGCGCCCAGCGAATGAATTGTCCTTCGCCCCGCGAGTTTCTCGGCATAATGGATGCTTGTGTTGACGGTGTGATCCACATTGATCAGCACCACCCAGCCATCCTCCTCAGCCAGGGCGCCGATGGGAGCGAATGGTTCCTGGAGTGTTTGTGTATCCAGGATTTGATCTGCTCCAATTCCGGCAAAGGAAAGGATCGGGTGGGTGGTCCGCATTGCGAGGGGATGGTTGCGCAGGGTTTCGGGCAGGATGCCCATCAGGGAATTGGCCGGCATTTCCATGGTGAAAGGCCTGGCCTCCCGGTTGTAATATTCATCGTCCCCATAGCTGATCCCGTTATTCGCAGGTCCCACTTCAGGTGTGATCATGGTCCTATAGGTGAACGTAGGCATGATCACGCTCTTCACCGACTCTGCCAGGGCTTGCAGGACAGCATCTGCTCCATTTTGGATGTAGCCGAACGGCCTGAAAGATGCGTGCACAATCACGGATTGTTGGGCGAGACCCAACTCCTGAAATGCAGATTTCAGAATCGTTGTAATCCACCACGCTAGCTTCCCTCTCCACTCCGGCTTTCGTTTTTCGATAAAGGCCTGCATGCCTTCCTTCTGGTCCTCGCTGGAAAATAGGCATGTAGAACTCCTGCTTCTCCTCTGCCAGGCCATCGGAGAGGGACTCTTCATATACCTGGTTGATCATTTTCTTGGCGGCGTGCACAGCCAGAGGAGCGCGGGAGGCAATCTCCTCCGCCAGCTTCAGCGCCTCGTCCAGATATGACTCCACGGAGACAACCCGGTTTACAAGGCCGAACTGATACGCTTCCTGGGCATTCAGGGTGCGGTTGTTGAGGATCATCTCCATGGCAATCGCCTTACCGACGGCGCGGGTCAGCCGCTGCGTCCCACCTGCACCGGGGATGACCCCGATCGTGATCTCCGGCTGGCCAAATTTGGCGGACTCCGAAGCGACGATCATGTCACAGGACATGGCGACTTCGCAGCCGGCCCCCAATGCCCATCCGGAGACCGCGGCAATGACCGGTTTCCGGATCGACCGGATCCGATCGAACACGGCCGTGTAGTCCCTGTCCTTCATTTCGGAAGCGGACTTATCGGCCATCTCCTTGATATCCGCCCCGGCGGCAAAGGCTTTTTCATTCCCTGTGATCACCATGGCGCCGACTATCCTCCTGCCTGTCGAAGTCCTCCAGCGCATCCATCACTTCTCCCATCAATTGATTGTTCAGGGCATTCAATGCCTTTGGACGATTAAGAGTGATGAGCCCAACGCGGTTGCGTATCTCGGTATGGATCATTTCGTAGCTCATGGGTTTCCGTTTCCTTGTGGTGATTTTCAATTGCATGTTTTGCAGATAGCGCCAGAGCAGGAACATGGAGATGGCAAGCATGATCACCAGCAGGATGGTGGTGATGAAATCACTAACCCTTCCATAATAAAACGGAAGCAGCAAATCGACAATGCGCGCAGGCAGGATCAAAATGAGGGGAATAAACACCACCATAAACGCCATGCAACGCATTTTGTCCCCGGTTGGAAAGATCCCAAATGGCGGGACGTGCCAGGCCCTTGAACACGAGAATGACGAAGAAGATCAGAATTAAAGGTGTCATACAGCCGGTGATAGGCCACCAGGATCGTCCAGATGAACAGGACGGTCAGTACGTGAAAATCACGTATCTCCTCCTCTTCCGCCGTTCCCGGTGGTGTTCCTTTGAGCCAGAGCAACATCGGAATAAAGACCAGCGCCGTCATGATCAGCGATGGAATGATGGTCATGAAATGATTATCGGAGATAAACTCAAACCATCGTGAAAGATGAACGCCGGGCTGGTCGAAGAGGCGGAAAAACAGCATGATGTTCTCAGAGATGATCTTGACAGGTGTGCCTCCGCTCTAAGGCTGCAATCCCAATCACACCCGACAGCTGCACTGCAACTGCCAGGAGAAGAACTTTAAAATTTTTCTGATACAGGAAGAATAGAAAAATGGGAATGGACAGCGAATACTTTGACAACGCCAGCCCCAATGCAAGTCCGGCAATAACCCAGGCACGTTTTGAAAAGATCAATGCGATCAACATCAACAGGAAGACGAGCAGGGTTGTCTGGCCGTTCTCGATGGCAATCCGGGTCGCGGAAAAATCAAAGTAGATCAGGAAAATAAGAAGTTCCTGGATGCGCGGCAGCTTTACCCCTCCAAAGGGAATATGGCGTAATGCCAGCCATCCGGTAACCAGCATCAGGCCGAAATTAGAATAAGGAATGACCACTTTGCAGTCCACCAGGAAAAATAGGAAAATGGTGTGAGCATGAGGAGCATGGCCGGGGTATTGGAAGGTGTGATCTCCAGGTCTGGCCTGGGCAACCGGGTATTGGCTGACGGTCACGCCATCCGCATAGTGGATGGGGAGGTTGGGTTTTTCGCCGTCGAAAAAAGCTTCGTAGGGATCACGTTCCTGGATGATAAATTGACCCGCATACCAGAACTGGTGATAATCCCTGGACCCGAGAGGTTTTCCTGTTTCGTTAAAAAGATAAGCTGCCACGGATACTGCATAAATGGCCGCAGCAACACAAAAAAACTTTATCCAATTGATCGGTAAAATTGTTTGTACAGATTTCATGCCTTAAATCACCCGGCAACCAGTAAGGAAATACCCGTTATGATTTTGCATAAAGAATACTACGAAGTGGCGTAAATTATGCTACTATTGCGCCTGGGTTTCCAAGAATTTGTGAAAGTCATTCTATCTCATCAGGAGAACATTATGAATATCCTTCTTATGATCCATTCCATTCTGCGCTGGGTGATCCTGCTTGTTGCCGTGATTGCCATCGTAGTATTTCTAGTTAGCTGGTTGAGGCGCAGCCAGCTCCAGGGCATGGATCGCGGGTTGATGTCCGGTTTTAGCGGACTCATGGATCTGCAGGCTACGATCGGAATAGTCCTTCTTATATGGGGCGGTCTGGGGGGAATCGGATTTCCAACCTACCGCATCGAGCATGGACTGATCATGGTCCTTGCCGCGGTGGTTGCCCACCTGTCATCCCGCTGGAGGAAAACGGATGAGCCTCTGCGCTACCGTAACTACTTTTTGATCATTCTTGCTTCTCTAGCCCTGGTGTTGATTGGGATTTCGGTGCTGCCAGGTGCGTTCACCAGATAATAGCATGACTACGGTAGGATCACAGCCGGCGGACAAGCTGGATCTGAAAAGCATTCTGCCCATCATCGTCATCGTTTTTGTTGACCTGCTGGGTCTTTCCATCATCATTCCGTTGCTGCCTCTTTACGCCGCCCGCTTCAGCGCAACACCGCTCACGATCGGGCTTCTCCAGGCCACCTATCCGCTGATGCAGTTTCTCGGCGCGCCGATCCTGGGCCGGCTGTCGGATAAATATGGACGCAGGCCAATCCTGGTCATCAGCCAGCTGGGGACCCTGGCCGGTTTCATCCTGCTCGGATTTGCCAACACACTCTTCCTGCTGTTCCTTTCCCGGATCATCGACGGCTTGTCCGGCGCGAACATCTCCACTGCCCAGGCCGCCATCTCTGACAGCACCAACGAGAAGACCCGAACGCAGGGCTTGGGCCTCATCGGCGCGGCGTTTGGGATGGGATTCATCCTGGGTCCTGTGATTGCATTCATCGTGCTGGCCGCTACAGGACAGAATTACCAGGCGGTCGCATTCACGGCGGCATTCTTTTCCCTTGCTTCGATCATTCTGACGCTGTTCTGGTTCCGCGAAACAAAGACCGTTGACTCACCATCCGCCTCCAGCCGCAGGCCTTTTTCATATGCCGCCATGACGTCCGCCCTGACCAGGCCTCGGATCGGATTTCTCCTAATCCTGATGTTCTTTTACCAGATCGCGTTTGGCGGTTACGAACAGCTTTTTTCATTATTTACGCTCACACAGCTGGGCATGGACGCCCGGGATACGACCGGCCTGTTTGTGCTGGCAGGCATCTTCATCATTATCGTGCAGGGTGGTTTTGTCGGGCGCTGGTCGAAACAAAAAGGGGATCGCTGGCTGGTGGTCCTGGGTATCTCGGCGTTGGCGATTGGCTTGATCGGGACCGCGCTTACCCCGCGCATTGCCGTCCCCTGGTATGACCAGCACAAAGTCCTGGAGCAGACTCGCCGGAGAGGGCGCGGTGCGCGTCCCATTGCAGAGCATCCAGATCCAGCTGCCTGATACGTCGGCGCGCGGCTGGCAGGGCATCCTCTGGCTGCTCATCGTCAGTCTGCCGGCTGCACTGGGAGGAGCCGTGCTGCATCCCGCCGTGAACAGCCTGATCACCAAATCCAGCGACCCCGGCGATGTAGGCGGGATGCTCGGTATATCGGCAGCCTTTTACAGCGCGGCCAATGCGATTGCCCCAATCTTTTATGGCCTACTCTTCCAATGGTTTGGTGCTCCTGTGCCTTTTTTGGCCGGGGGTTTAATTCTGTTGTCGTTGTGGCTGCTTACACCCAGGTTTTTACCCGAAGTAGCCTGCATGAAAGCGTGAGGATCGCGAGTTCTTATTTGGAGGTAACATGACGCTTATTGTAAGTATTCTTGTGGCTATCGTTGCGGTGCTGCATGTTGGTTTTCTCGTACTCGAAATGTTTTACTGGGACCGTCCATTTGGACGAAAAACTTTCCACACAACTCCTGAGTTCTCCAAGGCCTCGGCCGTGCTCGCCGCCAATCAGGGACTATACAATGGCTTTCTGGCGGCGGGCCTGGTCTGGGGGCTGGTCAGTGGCCAGGTCAATGTCATCCTGTTTTTCCTGATCTGTGTATTGATCGCCGGGATCTATGGCGGTTTCACAGTCGGACGCAGGATTCTTTATATCCAGGCGCTGCCCGCGGCAATTGCCATCCTCCTCGTTTATCTCTCACGATGAGCACGCAGCAGAGAATCAGGCTTGCAGCTTACGCCGGGATCATCGGCCCTTTGCTTCTGGGAAGTGTCATCACCATTTTGACAATCGCCGAGCGGAATTTCATGACATCCATCGGCTGGACGCTGCGGGCGCCCCTTGACTGGCCCAGCGGACTTGCCCTGGGTCCTTATGGATGGATCATGACACTGACGTTCGTGATCAGCGGCCTTCTGATCATTATCTTCGCAATGGGACTTCGTTTCAGCCTGCCGCACAACCGCCTGGTAACCATTTGTATCTGGTTATTGGTCCTGGCGGGTGTTGGCCTGATCGGGCTGATCTCTCCCACCGATAAAACCATCCGTACAACGCCTAAGACATGGCATGGAATACTGCATGACTCCTCCTTTGTAGTCATCGGCCTGACATTGATGCCTGCCATGATATTACTGGGCTTTGTCTTCCTAAAGGATGACCGCTGGAAAAACCTTGCCGTCTATACCTGGATCACGGTGGCCCTGGCCGTTCCCACTTTTTGGATGAAGGGATTTGCTTTTTATTTTTTTCTGCTGGCGATCCTGCTCTGGTGTGAAGTGATGGCTTTTCGCTTAAAAAGCACCATCCCGAAGGATGTCAAGTTCCTGAATTGACAGTTTAAAAGGAACGCCTTCGGGACGTTCGCTAATATGAGTTATTGACAGAAAGTTAAAACTTTGCTTGTTCAGGTTTCAAAACATCTGCCAGCAGGTGGGTGTTGCTCAGGATCAGGTCCGCCCCCATATCTCTCAGCTCCTTTTCCTCACCAAAGCCGCATAAAACTCCCACAGTCTGCGCGCCGGCGGATCTGCCGGCGCGGATGTCCACGGTGGTGTCTCCGACCATCAGGCATTCATGGGGTTTGACTCCCATCCTTTTCGCGGCCATGAAGATGGGATCGGGAAAGGGTTTCGTATGCGGCGCAGAAAGACCGGTGACGATCACATCGAAATATTTCACCAGGTCGAATTGCTCCAGGAAACGCATGGTGCTTTTTGCATGGCGTGCACTTACGATGGACATTGGGTAGCGCCCTTTCAGGGCAGCCAGCATTTCGTCCACGCCGGGGATCAGGATGAACTTTTTGGTGGTATTGGGCCGGGCGCGCTGGAACCAGTCGATGACCGCACCCATTTCATCATCCATGCCAATCTTATCGGCGTACCCTAAAAGGGCGTTTCCCGGTGACTCCACCCACATGACCAGGCGGCGGGCAGTTTGTTCAGGATCTGAAAAAATGACCCGTGGAAGGTAGGGTGTAACTTTCCGGGCATACAGGTCATCGGTATCGCTGAGGGTGCCATCCACGTCGAAACACAGGGCCTTTATCCGGGCTATATCCAGGGACATGGGCGTAATTCTACCGCGGGAAGGGTGGATAAAACCTGTAGAGGAGTGGATCATTGTGATTTTTGCGTAAGCGAGTTCACCATGGAGAACACCGAGTTTTTGTGTAATTTCCTCCGCCCGCACCGGGCCTCAGGCATATGTATGAACTCCGTGCACTCCCTGCTGGGAAAACCACGGCTCACCTTTTGCTCCACTTCCGTTGTGCTATACTTTACCTGTTCCATTCACCGCATGGTATTATTTGCTCAGGAAGCGGATAGTATTCATTGTAGGCATTTATGTCACTGCCACAGGAAAAAGACCGTACCAAGGCTCTGCTCGAGCTATTGTTTCACGTCAGCCGCGAGGTAGCAACTGCGCTAGACTTGCGAACTGTGCTTCAACGCGTCCTGTATGAGGCCATGCAGAACGTGGGTGGGGAACGCTGCAGCATCGTGGTGCTGGACGATTCCGGGAAGGCTGTGGATGCGACCATTGTCTATGGTAAACAGATCCTTGAGCATACCACCCAGCAGCTCCGCGATACCACCGAGCGGGGCCTGGCAGGCTGGGTGATCCGTCACCGTAGAGGTGTTTTGGTCCCGGATACGAGCAAGGATGAGCGCTGGCTGATGCGTCCCGACGACGCGATGGATAAATCGGGTGTCAAATCTGCGATCTGCGTGCCGCTACTGGCACGTGAGAAGCTGGTGGGCGTGCTGACGCTTGTCCATCCCAAGCCCGATGTATTTACGTCTGAACAGTTCGACCTGATGCAGGCAATCGCCGACCAGGCAGGCATTGCAGTGTTAAACGCGCGCCTCTACACGGAGAGCCAGCGCCAGGCCAGGGTGATGACTGCCCTGGCTGAGGGCGCCTCGGCGATGAACGCCTCCCTGCGGATCGAGGATGTGTTCCAGCGAATCCTGATCCAGACGGTGCAGGCGCTGCAAGTGGAGACTGCTGCCATTGGCATGATCGATGGTGACCAGCTTGTTTACCGCGCCGCAGCAGGACAAAATGCGGGGAATATTATCGGGCGGAAGATCAGCCTGGGCAATGGCATCGTCGGTACCGCAGCCCGTGACGGCCGCGGGGTGGTGATATCAAACATCAGCCAGGACAAAAATTATAGTGATGCGGACAGGTTGGGTGGCGGGGAGATCCGGTCCATTATCGTCGCACCGATCCAGTCCCCAATAGGCGTGATCGGCATAATCGAGGCGATCAATCCCGTGTCCAATTCCTTCGATCCCGATGCCCTGCTGGTGATGACTGGCATCGGTGGTCTGGCCGGGACAACGATCCAGAATGCGCAGCTGTTCGAGAAGCTCCAGGCTGCCCACCAGCGTTACCGGGAATTGTTTGAGGACAGCATCGATCCCATGCTGATCACCGATTGGGAGGGGAACATCCTGGAGGCCAACCGCCAGGCCATGCTGCTGAGCAGCTATTCGAGCGACCAGCTGCATTCGCTGCGGATCGACCAGCTGCATGACGTGGACTGGGACCGCACCGGCACCATGTTCGAAACCCTGCGTGAGAACCGCACTTCTTCCTACGAGTCGGTACTTCACAGGGATGACTTCGACCCTGCCGGTGGAAGTGCATGCCCGCCGCGTGGAATTCGATGAAGCCGATTCGATCCAGTGGATCCTGCGGGACATTACGGAACGCAAGGAGCTGGACAGCCTGCGGAATGACCTGACCGCGATGATCTATCACGATCTGCGTTCGCCCCTCGCCAACATCGTCTCCAGCCTGGATGTGCTTTACAGCATGGTCCCGGAGAATGACCGGGAAACAGTTGAGTCCATCTTGAAAATTGCCGAGAACTCGACCGATCGCATTCAGCGCCTGGTCAGCTCTCTGCTCGATGTCAGCCGGCTGGAATCCGGCCAGCCAGTGGCAGATCAAAAAGTGGTCGCTACGCTGGAGTTGATTCAGAATGCAATCCGGGATGTTACGCCGGTGACCGGTGGACGCCGCCAGGCGCTCTCCTCTGATCTTCCTGACCAGTTGCCCCCCGTCTGGGTGGACGAGGACATGGCCCGCCGGGTGCTCATCAACCTGATGGAGAACGCCAGCAAATTCACCCCGTCAGGCGGAAGGATCGAGGTCGGCGCCCGTGAAGAGGATGACATGGTCCACATCTGGGTCAAGGATAACGGCCCCGGGATCCCAATTGCGGAGCAGGAATACATTTTTGACAAGTTCACACGGCTGCATGGCAACAGCAGGCCAGGCGGGCTGGGTATTGGCCTGGCGTTTTGCCGCCTGGCCGTTTTGGGACATGGCGGGCGGATCTGGGTGGAGAGCGAGCCCGGCAAAGGCGCGGCATTTCACTTCACCTTCCCGATCGCGACCCGGGAACAGTTGGCTGGAGAAGCCGAATAAAGGTGCAAGCACCTTAAACAGGAGCAACGGTTTTCAATGGATGCGATTGCAGATAATGTTTACATCGAAGATAGATACCTGGGCGTAACGCTGGGCGTGATCACCCAGACACGTGGATTGATCCAGATCGATGCCCCGCCCTCGCCGGAGGACGGCCGCGCCTGGCGCGCTTCGCTGATGGGAATGGGCAACGGCCCGGAGCGCGTCCTGATTAACCTGGATGCCCATCCCGATCGGACCCTGGGAGTCCGCGCCATGGACTGCACGGTGATTGCTCACGAGAAGACAGCCCAGGCCTTCCGCAACCGTCCCACTACGTTCAAGGCCCAGGGTGATGAGACCGGCGCCAACTGGGAATCCATTTCCGGCCTGGGGAGTGTCCGCTGGGCGCCTCCGGAGATATCCTTTGTGGAAAAGATGACGCTCCATTGGAGTGACACGCCCATTCTTCTGGAGAGCCGTCCTGGTCCCTCATCCGGTGCCATCTGGGTCCAGCTGCCCGGAGAAAAGGTTGTCTTTGTCGGCGATGCCGTGCTGAAGGGACAGCCTCCCTTCCTGGCCCATGCCGACCTCCCGCAGTGGATTGAAAATCTCAAGGTGTTAATGGAGCCGGAGTTTAAAGGGTATATCATCGTGAGCGGACGCGGTGGTGTTGTCAACCAGCAGGTTGTCCGCAGTGAGATCGATACCCTCAAGCATATCTATGACCGGGTGGATAAACTTGGAAAGAAAAAACCTGCAGTGCCCGCCACTGACAAGCTTGCCGACCAGCTTCTGAAGGACTTCAAAATTCCCGTGGCGCGGCAGAGGCAGTATCTGAACCGCCTGCGATATGGGCTGCAGCATTATTACATCCGTCACTATCTTCCAGCGTCGAAACAGATCATGGAGGAGCAGTGAGCTCGGAGCCTTTATTTGAAGTCACCCGTGGAAGGGTGGTTAAGTCAATACACTATGGATCCATCGCAGTCGTTGACTCGACTGGTATCCTGATTGCATCCTATGGCGACCCGCAAATGGTCGCTTTTTTGCGCTCCAGCGCCAAGCCCTTTCAGGTGCTGCCGTTTGTCGAACGCGGCGGAGTGGAATATTTTGGATTTACACCCCGCGAGCTTGCCCTCTCCTGTGCATCGCATGAAGGTAGTGAGATGCATGTACAGGCGGTGCGCCAGCTACAGCAAAAAATCGGAATTGAAGAAGGCAGTCTGCTGTGCGGCACCCACCTGCCCGGCGACGTGGATGAGCTGAAGTCGCTGATCGTCCATGACCGCAAACCGACCACCAATCACAATAACTGCTCTGGCAAACATACGGCCATGCTCGCTCATGCCAAAATGCGGGACCTGCCCCTAGAAAACTATCTCGACCGGGATCACCCGATCCAGCGGGACATCCTTGCCACTTTCGCCTGGATGTGCCAGTTGCCGGTTGATCAGGTGGAGCTCGGCACGGATGGATGTTCCGCTCCCAACTTCGCCGTGCCGCTGTTCAATGCTGCCCTTGGCTTCGCCCGCATGTGCGACCCGCGCGGTCTGCCCGAGGAACGCGCCCAGGCATGCCGCAAAATCACTGCTGCGATGAGCGCCTACCCGGAAATGGTCAGCGGTTATGGCGAGTTTGATGAACAGCTAATGAAGACCGGCAATGGAAGGATCGTCTGCAAGCGCGGCGCCGAGGGATACCAGATCGTCGGCCTGCTGCCCGGTACGAGGGGCGCGGATTCCCCCGGCGTGGGCATTGCGATCAAAGTCTCGGATGGTGATGCCTCCCGGATGGGAAGCGAGCTTGAATCCACCAACCGCGTCCGCCCGGCTGTCGTGATCGAGATCCTGCGCCAGCTTGGCGTCCTCTCCTCGGAGCAGGAACAGGCACTGGCCGGGTTCGGACCGGAAAAGTCCATCACGAACCACCGTGGGATTATTACAGGAAAATCGCATCCTGTTTTTAATCTATGAAATGAACCGTCCTCAAAAATGCCGGAGCTCCCGGCATTTTTAATTTAATCCATTAGCGCCTCGAACATGCGATGATTATCGGCGATGCGCTCGGCGAGCAGGCGGGCGATCCACTCATGGAACAGAGCTGCGACCTGCGGGTCTTTTTCACGCATTTCGGTGAGCGATTGCAATGAGAGGCGATAGACCGTGCTGGGACGCGAAGCCACCACCGAAGCAGTCCGTGTCCCCTCCAGGTAGATGCCCATTTCGCCGACGGTTGCCCCGCTGCTGATACTGCGTAAACGGACGCGCCGTCCATTGGGTAATTCCAGCTCAACAGTGACCAGCCCAGACTCGACAAAATACATTTCATCCGAAGGCTCATCCTGCTTCATCAGATATTCGCCCATTCCCACTTTCCTGTGCTCAAGATACTTCATCAGGCAGCTGACATCCTGGAGGCCGGGGAAGGCATTCTGCAGCTGTGTTTCAATCCGCTCATTGACACCGATCAGGTCAGGGATGCCCTCGGATGCCAGGATTTGATTTTCACACCATTCCACGCCTTCATCGAGCGCGTGCTGGATCAGGAAAGTACTGTCAGCCTGGTCATGCAGTCCACCACGCTCCAGTTGTGAGACAATTTCCGGTGCAACCTGTGTCCAGACCATCAGGATTTTGTTCGCTTCGGCCAGCTGTTTCAAGCGGGTGATGCCAAAGACCGCCGAGGAATCCAGCCGCGTGACACGCTGAAAATCGAGGATCAGGTATTGGAGAGGTCCGGATGCCTGATCGCGGATGCGAAGCCGGGTCCTTTCGAGAATATTCTGGATGCTTCCGAAGAAAATATATCCCTGTAACCGGAGGATAAAAATTTCGGCTCCGCGCTGGTGGAGGATGTCGCGGTGGGCCTTGGGACGATCCACCTTGCTGTGATAGATCGAACCATCAAGTGTTGTTTTGATGGCATTGATGCGGCTATAGCTGATCACGAACAGGATGGCCGCAATCAGGATCCCTGCAGCTACTCCCTGCAAAAATCCAACGGTTGCGATGATGGTCAGAATGACCCAGACCAACACATAATCAAGGAAGGGAAGTACTCTGCGCGCATCGATCAACCATTCAGTCAGGAATGACAGGCCGAGAAAAAGAATCATGCCGCCCAGGACGGGCCTGGGAAAATAGGAGATCAGCGAGGCACCAAAGAAAAGTGCCAGGCCGCAGAGCAGCCCTGAGATCAGATTGACGAGGCGGCTTTTCGCCTTCAGGCGATGCGTCAACACAGACAGTCCAAGAGCTTGATACCCCACCGAGCTTCCGCCCAGGCCACCGACCAGGTTTGCCCAGCCTGCGGCTTGCAGCTCACGGTTGAGATCGACATCCTGTTTTACAGTTACCTCCAGGCCGCTTGCATTGAGCAGAAGTGCGATAATACTCAGGACAAGGATGGTTGCGATCTGATCGATGTTTTGCAGAATCACTCCCCAGTTGATCAACCCAAGTGAGGAGAGCGTGAGCGGCTGATACAACCCCCCGGATGGAAAAGGTCCCAATAACCAGCCGCGACTCGACCCTTCGCTGACAGGTATACCGGCAACAAAAAGGCAGCCGTAAAAAAGGACGGTTGCCATGACCAAGGCGCCCGGTGTGATCAAAAAGTGATTCCAGCGCCTCAACAGGATCAGAAGCGTCACCGCAAAGATGAGGCCAGGCACCCAGATGATCATATTTTCAGCCGTAAACAAAAGTGGCAGGTTGGCAAGCGTCAGAGGCACATCCACCATGACCCCAAATGCGCCCGTGCTGAGAAGATAACCCGTCCCGGCCAGGAATCCGCCCACGACGGGATAGGGGATGTAGCGCACAAATCCGCTGGCTTTGAACCAGCCGAGGCCAAGGAAGAAAATGGCCGTCAGGATGGATGTCAGAGACATCGCTGCGACGATCGTAAAATAAACAGCGTTTGGTTCCTGCCCTGCCATACTGGCACTGATTGCCGCTGCAACCAGCCCCATAATGGCGGCAGGTGTATCCTGTGGAAGAGCGATCATGCCTGGCAGGGAGGTGGTCAATGTAACTGTGATCCCCACGGCGAATGCACCGAACAGCATCAACCCGATCCCGCCGGCCAGGAATTGATTCAGGTTCCCAGAAAAAATCAACGCTGCAAGCGAGATTTCAATGCTGATTGTGATGATCCCTGCAACCAGACCTGCCGTAATGCTCGGGAGCAGGATATTGGGCTTGAAATCATTTTTCAGATCCCTGAGAGTCATAGGCAGCCTTATTAAATTTTGATAAATCGGACAGATTATGGCAAGTATAGCATGATCCCATCCATAGCCGAATCTGGTGATAAAGGGTGTTACAATCCAAATACAGCGTACAAGTGATGTAGATGAGAGTGAGTTTATGTTATCTGCCGGGGACCGTATTTTACTTGTCGAACACGACCCACACATCAGTGACTTAATTGCCCGCCAGACCCTAAGGTCAGTGGGTTATCAGGTGGACGTTGTTTCCCATGCATCTTCTGCGATCAAATCCTCGGTGCAGTCTCCGCCCGACCTGATCATCGCGGATCTGAATCTGCCCGGCCTGAGCGCAAAGGATATGATTGTTGCGCTTTCCTCCCAGGGCATCCATACCCCCATACTTGTTTTGGCCAATAAAGGGCAGGAGCACGATATTATCCAGGCATTTCGCCTGGGTGCAGCGGATTATATTTTCTGGCCGGCGCAGGATGCAGAAGTGTTGTCAGCCGTTGAGCGCGTCCTTGGCCGTGTCCATGAATTGCGTGACCGACAGCGTCTCGATTCAAAATTAAGTGCGATCCATCAGGATTTACAGCATAAGATTCATGAACTGAATACCATCATAAGTATCGGCAAAGCGGTCAGCTCGACGACGAACCAGCGCCTCCTTTTTCAGAAGATTGTGGATGGAGCCATCCAACTGGGTGGTGCAGACCTTGCCTGGTTCCTGGTCCGGGATGAGAAAAGCCGGGATTTTTTCCTTATCGCCCAGCGCGGACTGCCGGATGAATGGGCTGGGAGGCTGAACAAGCCTCTGGATGATGGCGTCAGCAGGCTGGTGGCTCTCTCAGGTGAGACGCTGTCCATTTCCGGGGATCCGCTGTTGAAGATGCGGGTGGCTACCCTGGGTAAATCGATCTGCGCCGTCCCGGTCAAGGTCCAAAAGGAAGTCATTGGGATGCTGCTTGTGATGCGCAGGGAAGCTCGTCCTTTTGAACGGCAGGAACAGGCCCTGCTCGAAGCAGCCGCTGACTATGCATCCATAGCGATGGTCAATGCCCGCTTATTTAGCGCCCTCAACAGCTCTGTCCGGGCATCCCGTGAGGCCAGGGAAAGGCAGGCTGCATTCCTGAAGTCAATGCACAGCCAGCTTGTCAAGGATATAATGTCTGCCGTCGGACCCATCGACCTCATGCTTGCGGAAAAAACAGGAAATCTTTCAGAGTCTCAACGTGAGGCTTTGAAAACCACCCGGGCTGCACTTGAACGCGCCGCTCGTACTGTGGAGAGAATACCGTCCATACCAATTACCTTAAAAAAGCAGTAAAATCTCATCAATTAATTCTATGCCCAAGCCCGATTTAATCCTGCTCGCACTGGAAAACTCTCCCATCCTTAATTTAATGGACCGCGTTCTGCGGGCCATGAATTATGAGACAGCAATCGCCAAAAATACCCAGGCCCTGGCCCGGGTGATGCAGGAAAACTCTCCCGCTCTCATCCTGATCGGGGAAAAATATGATGGACATGATGGTTTGAAAATCGCCCGGGAAATCCGTGAGCGATTTCCCAGCATGCCGATCCTGATCTACACTGAAAAACCCCAGCCGGATTTGATCAAGGGCATTTTCCGCCTGGGCATGGGCGGCTATCTTTCCCCGCCGCTTCGGACGGATGACATTGTCGATGCGGTGGAGAGCGGCATCAAGAACGCGCATCGAGTTGGAGACTGGCTCCGGCGGGAGGTCAGACGCACCACGGCGTCCCTGCAGAAGCGCGCTCAAATCTCCGAAGCGGAACGCTCCCGTCTGGCGGCGGTCTTTAATAATATTCAGGACTGTGTGATGATCCTGGATCTGGAAAACATGGTAATGCTGATCAACCCGGCCATGTGCCGCACCTTTGGGTTGGATGAGGATTCTACCATTGGCAAGCCGGTCCTGGATGTCATCTCCCATCCCGACATGCGCTCCCTGCTCTCCCGGACCGACCACAGCGATCCGCTGCAATATCATGAGGTTAGTTTTGCCGACGGCAGGGTGGGCAATGCCCAGCTGACCGAAATCCTGGATGTTGGGCGTGCCCTGACCATGCAGGATATCACCTATTTGAAGGAGATGGACAAGATGAGGAGTGAGTTTGTCCATACGGTCTCACACGACCTGCGCTCCCCACTCACCTCTGTCATCGGATATACCGAGCTGGTGGAACGCGCCGGCTCCCTCAATGATCTCCAAAAGGATTTTCTGAGCCGCATCCAGGGCAGTGTGCAGCAGATCACTGAATTGATCAACGACCTGCTGGACATCGGCAGCATCGAAGCCGGCTTTGACACCCGCCGTGAATTTATCCAGCTCGAAGGCATCCTGCGCTATACACTGGATATGCTGCAGGGGCAGATCAAATCCAAGCGCCTGATCGTAAAAACGAATATTGCCCCCTCCCTGCCTGCACTGCGCGCCAACCCCATCCGGCTCCGGCAGGTGATGGATAATGTGGTGGGGAACGCGATCAAATATTCCTATCCAAACGGGGAAATATATGTCTCCATTCACGCGGAGGGGGAGCAGCTGATCCTGCAGGTCACGGATGCCGGACCGGGCATCCCGGTTGCTGACCAGCCGCGCATCTTTGACAAGTTTTACAGGGGCAGCAATATCGCCGAGGTGGAGGGATCCGGCCTGGGCCTTGCGATCGTAAAGACCATTGTGGAAAGCCATCAGGGCCGTATCTGGGTGGAATCTGTGGAAGGAAAGGGCAGTTCCTTCTTCATCGTTCTGCCGATCATTACTGAGTCTGCCACTGTCGCCAAAAAATAATTATTTTACAGGTTTTCCCTGATTTAAAATGCTACCGCCGAACTGAGCAGTTCGGCGGTAGCTTTCGCCAAAGGAGGAGACAGTGAGGAGCATTTTGGAGGTGTCTTTGTTCCGTCTCCGCATTCATAATATCGTAGGCATGATTTTTTCGCCATCGCAGAATGTAACGGATAACTAGTGACGTTTTTCACGAATACACTTCGTGGATAGGAATCCCCTTATGATCTCAACGGCTTTCCCGGGACTTTCGTAACACCTCACCAACAGCTTTGGATCCGGATTCCCACTGATCATTTTGGAAACCTTTCGACCCTCCTGATATAGGGCCAGGACAGGTTTTCCCAGGCCGAGTGCATACCCGATTTCATAGCCCACGCCATGAGAGGGCACGCTGACCTCTGCGATCAGGACATCACTGGCCTTGATCCAGGTTGTGTCACGGGTATAGACCTCGAGCGGGTCAATGACTGCCTCAATGGATGCCACACCCGATTCCGCCAGATGAGCTGTCGGGACCTGGTGGTTATCCTCCGCCAGTGCCTGTGTGATGACCTGATAGACAAACTCGAACTCCCGTCCGCCAGTAATGGAGCAAGCAAAGTAAATTTTCATTTTAGTGGAAGTCGTGAGAGAATGGAATCGCGGGGACGTTTTTGGCGCCTGCCTGAGTCCGGGTCGGTATTCGTACGCATGCTTTCGAGCTCGGTACTGAACAGCATCCAGTCATTGACCAGGATCACGAGATGAGGGGTCTTATCCTTGAAAAAAAATCTCGAAAGAAACAGGTGCATCAGCCTGGGAGAAATCGGGTAGCTGCTGAGATCGATGACGATCGCCGTCAGGGTGGAGAGAGGCGAGAAGATCTCCTGGACCCACCAGGACATGCTTTTGTGAGGAAAGAGCTGGCGCATTTCGGTCGATGTTGTCCGGATGATGCGCTTATGGGAAATCTTCAGACGCAGAAAGGGAGTGACAAGTTTTAGGTAAGTGGGGAATACCTGCACATAGGCGAACCGCTTGATGATGATAAAAAACAAACCGACCAGGATGGCAAGCACACCTATGCCGGCAAAAAGCTGCCAGCGCAAGGGAATGAAATGCGCCATCGGGTCGGTGTATTCACTATACGCCAGGGCAAACATGCCCAATCCCAGCGCAAGAATGGCGGGCCACCAGCGATTCAGCATGTGCTGATAGACGATCAGCGGATACTTGCGCCGCCGCGGCATCTCTCAGTCATCCTCATTCCTCTGGATGGCCACCCCGCTCTCCTCCAAATCAATAGGTTGACCGCTATTCAATTGAGTGCTTAGCTGGGTAATCGCCCGGGTTAATTGATGTGAGCGCAGGCTGAATGTGACATCCCCCCGGGTTTTTTCGATGATGCCGCGGGCCAGATCGGTTTGGCGGCGCAATCCGTTTGTAATAGCGTCGGGATAGTCTATGGTCACAAGCACCGAATAAATCTCATCCATGTAACCGAGCAGGCGTTCTGCTTCCTCCGAATATCCAGACCGCAGGATGTCGAGAGTGCGCCGGCGTAATTCACCCACAACCTCAGCCAATCCATTGAGGTACGTCGCCTCCTCCACGCGCAGCTCCTCAGGAGTCTGGAGCGGCTGGTTAAGGATCAGAGCGCACGTGACGTTTGCCTCCACGAATTCCTTCAGGGCATCCTGGGTATAACCCGCGTAATAGAGATCGGGATAGTCCATGAGTTCGGCGCGAAGTTTATTTGCCAGGTTGTGCGCATCATTGAGGTGCATCTCCATCCCGGCATGATCGTCGCGGTGTACGGCGCGAATGGCCAGCGAGCAGGAGCGCGTCAACTGGCGTGCTTCAGAGAGCGCCAGGTCGCGTAATTTTGTGAGTACATCGAACTTCTCACGGATTTGATTGGCAATACCCTCAAGTTTGTGCATGGGACTCTCACTTCGACAAAATTATTTTGCAGGCCTATTCCTTCGGAGGGTCAGGGGGGTGATGGGGGCGGAATAGATTTTCAGCAAGTGAACTGTTGCCCGGTACGTTGATCTCTCCAAAAGCCGTTTCGTAACGGGCAAGGTTTTCGGTAAGGGCACGCATGAGAAGTTTGGCGCTCAGCGGGCTCATGACGATGCGTGACTGGATGTTCGCGGTATCCTCTCCGGGCAGAATATGTGCAAAGTCGATCACAATATCGGCCGGTGAGTGCGAGATGCGAGCCAGGTTGGCGTAGACCGGCTGGGTTCCCTCGGGTACGTTGATCTTGGGTCCGGCGGGTTGTGCGGGTGTCGTCATAAGGTATTATCCTGAGATCCTGCAATTTACAAGCCAGTCGGCCTGACCAACCAAACCGACATGCTGTGCCGCACTAGAAGGGGATATCGTCCTCGGCGGGGAGCTCCGCGCCTTCCATGCTGCCCATCATGGGACCTTCCCCTCCCTCGCCGCGCGAAGACAGGAAGCGGACTGTCCCGGCCGTTACCTCAAAGGATGCGCCTGCGGTGCCGTCCTGCTTGGTCCAGATGCGGGGTCCGCCGGTCACTTTGTCTGGTGTAAGCCTTCCTTCGATCAAAACCTTTGTGCCCTTCTTGACATACTGGTTGCAAACTTCCGCCTGCTTGCCCCAGGTGGTGACGCGAAACCAAATAGTTTCCTTTACCTGCTCGCCGTTCCCGGTTGTATACTGTCGATTGGTTGCCACCGAAAAGGATGTGACGGCCTGGCCTGAGGGGGTGTAGCGCATTTCAGGGTCCTTGCCTACATTGCCGACGATGATGATGGTATGAAACATGGGGAGCTCTCCTTTAGATATAGGTACCCACCATTCCAGGTGGGGAAAAGAATTAGGTTGGACTGTATTGTACCCGTAGTTGTGTGATTTGTTAATCAACTGCAACAGATGTGTCTCGATTCTGTTTCCTGTAAGGAACGATCATTATCATCCGTCCGTAGTGTAAACCTATGATTTAAAGCATCCATTATCTGTTCTTTAAAGGAATCTGAAACATGACGATCACCTATCGCCCGGGAACAATCGAAAACTCGCAGTCTGTATTCCAGATCTTTGTCAGATCCCTTATGGATTTTGGCAAGCGCACGAACGTGATGGCGATTACCGGGGGCAATGACCCGCAGATATTGGAGTCCCTCTGGCAGAGACGCAAGCCCATGTTTGAATTCCTCGCTCAAACCGCCTCTCAATTCTGGGTGGCGGAAAAGGATGAGGAGATCGTCGCCTACGCGCGCTCCATCCAGTTTGACGGGCTGCAGGAGCTGACTGAATTCTTCGTTTCCCCCGATCAGCAGTCGGCCGGGATCGGGAGCGAATTGTTATCCCGCGCCTTTCCCAGCTCGGATGCACACTACCGGACCATCGTCGCCACCCTGGACGAGCGTGCCCTGTACCGCTATTTGAAGGCCGGCGTATATGCACGTTTCCCGATCAAGTACTTTTACCGCCAGGCTGAGAAAGTTGATGTGGACTCCGACCTTCAGTTCGAGCCGATGCAGCATGAGATCCACCTGGAAGCGATAAATCAAATCGACAAACAGATCCTGGGCCATGTGCGCGAGCCGGTTCATCGCTGGGTGGCCACCACACGCTCGGGTTTTGTGTACAAACGGAATGGAGAAGTCACAGGCTATGGCTATCTCGGCGATACGGGGACCGGTCCCTTCGCTCTGCTGGACGAGAATGACTATCCGGCCGTTCTGGCCCACGCCGAAAGCCTCATGGCGGAACGCGGGGAGGAATTTGGCGTCGAAACGCCGCTGATCAACAGGAAGGCGATCCAATATTTTACAGAGCGCCGCTATCGGATCGATGCCTTTACGGTCCTGTTTATGAGCAATGAGTCCTTTGGAAGCTTCGAGAACTACCTGTGTTTCAGCCCGATATTTTTTATGTGACAGTTTTGTAACATGGCGCTTAACGGGGAACTTTCATTTTGCATGCATCGTCCCTTCACCAGCACATGATTGGAGGTGCAAAATGAAAGTCACGACAAACCAAATCCTTATTTTATTCGGCATTATTGCCCTGGCCATCATGGCCTGTCTGCCGGTATCCATTTTTGCCATGCCCCTGCTCGAACAGGGCCAGCCCTCCCAGGATGACTCTGCTGCCACGCTCCAGGCCATAATCTCGCAGACGATGGTGGCGATGACGCAAAACGCGCCTTCACCCACGCCCACGCTTTCTGTGTCTGTCCCCGCAACGAGCACGCCTGTCCCGGCGACCAGGACGCCGCTGCCCACATCCACGGCTGTGACATACTGTGACTGGGTGACGTTCCTCAAGGATGTGAACATCCCCGATGGGACGGTCATGGGTCCAGGTGAAGTCTTCACGAAGACCTGGCGCCTGCAGAACCGCGGCACCTGCACGTGGACATCCGATTACTACCTGGTGTTCACAGGCGGTACGCAGATGGGTGACACACTGGCCGTGCGTCTGCCAGGCACGGTGGCTCCCGGCCAGACGGTGGATGTGTCCGTCCCGCTGACGGCTCCCAATTCCCAGGGCCGCCAGGTTGGCTACTGGATGCTGCGCAATCCCAATGGAGTCCTGTTTGGATACGGCAACAACGCTGAAAAGGCCTTCTATGTAGATATCAAGGTCGCCAACGAACGCCTGCCGCATGGCAGAAGTTTCAGGAGCCTGTGCTACCCAGCTGAATTTATCCCTCCCATGGACTCGTGCTGTTCAGTCGAACGATGGGAAGGCATACTTTGTGGATACTGCCAAGGACAAGGTTCCTATTCCATCGATGTGCCGCAGGTAACTATCTACATGTTTCCTGCTCCTTCAGGGAGTTCCAGGAACACTGCCAGGTGGATTCCTACAGCTATGGGCACCCGGCTCCATTTGGAGGCGGCTATACCAATGCAATACTTGGACTGATGGATGTGCACTGACCATCTCTGTCCCAGTCGGCGTGTGCAGAGCAAATCCATACATCAATCTCTGCGATTGGTATGCACCGGACGGACATGGACGTGATGCCAAATCCATAGATCAGATCGAAAAGGGCGACCTGACCAGGTCGCCCTTTTGATTTCATGGTGAAGATATTCAGACAAAATCTGTGAGAATTAGCATCAAAACGCGGATAATCTTCACTAGAGGGTATGATTGTACTTCCGTAATAATTACCACCGATCAAAAGCATGGAAAAGGAATCACACTTCAATGAAACGAAAAACAGTATCTCACTTCGCTTGGTTGTTTACTTCTCCTCCTCTCTGCCTGCGCGCCCAGGGCTGTGACAGGAAATCCCACAGAAGCACCTGCAAATAGCCAACTCTGAAGATTGCAGTCCTGCCCATTATCGATACACTGCCCATGTATGTCGCCCAGCAGGAGGGTCTGTTTGCCAAACATGGAGTCAATGTGGAGTTTATTCCCGTTGCTTCCGCGCCCGAGCGCGATCAATTGCTGGCCGCGGGTGGAGCGGATGGAACGATCAATGAAACGCTGGCGGTCATGCTCTTCAATAAGGAGAAGCCGCAGATGCAGGTTGTCCGTTATGCACTGCGTCCCACCGAAGGGAACGGGCATTTCTTTATTATTGCATCTCCCAAAAGCGATATCTCCTCCATCGAGGGACTCAAAGGAGTGGAGATCGGCGTGTCGCAGGGTACCGTCATCGAATACGTCACCGACCGTCTCCTGCAGGCGGACGGTTTCACGCCGGATGAAATCAAAACCATTGCGGTCCCTAAAATCTCCGACCGCATGGCCTTGCTTGCCTCCGGCGAGCTGCAGGCAGGCGTGATGCCTGATCCGCTCGCGGCTCTTGTGGTGAGCCAGGGAGGCAGGATTGTTGCCGATGATTCGAAGCATCCGGAATACGGTTTTAGTGTGATCTCCTTCCGCAAGGAAGTGATCGATGCCCAGCCGGAAGCCATCAAAGGTTTCCTGGCTGCCATTGAAGAAGCGACCGCGCTGGTCAACGCGGACCCTGCAAAATATAAAAACGTATTGAGCGAACAAAAACTTGTACCGGCGCCGCTGCTGGATACCTATCAACCGCCAGTGTTTCCCAGCGCGGGTGTACCCACGCAAAGCGAGTGGCAGGATGCGCTGAGCTGGCTCAAGGAAAAAGGCATCCTGACGACCGATGTTTCCTATCAGGATTCGGTCAATGCCTCGCTTCTTCCCTAGCCGAGAGCGGAGTCCGTTATCGAGTAATGATCGCCACCGTCACCGGATCAAATGATTCACCTCAAGTCTGTCACCTTCGCCTATCCTCATGCAGCCCCCATTTTTGAGGACTTCTCGCTGACTATTTCGCGCGGCGAGACGTGGGCCATTCTAGGGTCCTCGGGTTGCGGAAAAACATCATTGCTCTATTTACTTGCCGGTTTAAATCAACCAACGCGAGGACAAATTTCCATTGAGGGAGAAACCCTTAAGCGTCCCCGGCCTCGCAGCGGGCTGATCCTGCAGGACTATGGCTTGCTGCCCTGGTCCACCGTACGGCAAAATGTGGAGCTGGGATTGCGCGTCCGCAAGTTCTATGGCGAAGACGGAAAGCATGCGCCCCTCAATTTTCAACCCGCCAATACTGTGTCCCACTGGCTGGAACGTTTGGGGATCGCTGACGTCGCAGAGAAATTTCCCTCCCAGATCTCAGGCGGACAGCGCCAACGCACGGCGATCGCGCGCACCCTGGCCCTCGAGCCGGACCTGCTCCTGATGGATGAACCCTTCTCCTCCCTGGATGCGATCACCCGCGGCGACCTGCAAAACCTGACCCTGAGCTTGTGCGCCGAGCAAGATCTGACCCTGGTCATTGTGACGCATGCGATCGAGGAAGCGGCTGCGCTGGGGAAAAAGATTCTGCTGCTGGGTGAGGCACCCAACAAAACCGCGCGCATTTACGACAATCCCTGCGCAGGTCAAAATGGCTATCGAAGCAGCCCGGACTATCACACCTTATGTGATTTGCTCTGGAAGGAGATGCATTATGAAAAGGCATGATGCATTTTTTGCTGCCATTGGATTACTGCTTGTATGGCAGATCCTGGCAATGTTTGTGAACCTGCCCATCCTGCCCGCGCCCGTCAAAGTGTTCACTGTCTTCTTTGAGGAATTGGGAAACGGCTTGTTGAAACATTTTGTGTTTAGCCTGTGGAGAGTCTTGGCAGGGATGATGCTGTCGGTTTTGCTGGCGGTTCCCATCGGGCTGGCAATCGGTGCGTCCAAAACATTGGACCGGCTGTCTTCCCCACTGATTTACCTGCTGTATCCCATCCCCAAGGTCGTTTTTGTGCCGGTGGTGATCCTGTTTCTCGGAATTGGCGAGATGGCAAAGATCAGTATCCTGTTTTTGATCCTGTTCTTCCAGGTCGTTGTCCTGGTCCGCGATCAGGCAGCCGGATTATCTCCCCAGTTGATCCAGAGCCTGAACAGCCTGGGCGCGGGCCGGCGCGCCCTGTTGCGGTTCGTTTACCTTCCGGCAAGTCTGCCTGCCATCCTGACCGCCCTGCGCCAATCCATTGGGACGGCGGTTGCAGTGCTGTATATTACAGAGTTATCCGCTACCAGGTACGGACTGGGTTATTATATTTATTACAATGGAAGCACACTGCTGGATTATCCCGCCATGTATGCAGGCGTGGTTGCCATGAGTCTGCTGGGGCTTGGCATGTATTTCAGTGTGGATTGGCTAGAAAGAAAATGGTGCAAATGGAAGTTTCTCACTTAGGAACAGGCCGATCCAAAATAAAATACTGAACAACAGAGCGACCTGCCCTGTCCCTGCCAGAGCGGCGTTGAGCAGGCGGCCCTTCTGTGTAAGGACAATGTTGACTGTGCGAACGGCAAGCGGCAAGGAAAGCCAGGTGACGAGTGCCAGCCAGGGTACAATGCCCATCCATGCAGCCAGGGGAATCACCAGATACGCAGCAATCATGCAGATCAAATATTCTGCCTTGCTGCCTCGCTCACCCAGGATGACGGCCAATGTACGTTTGCCTGCTTTTCGATCATTTTCCAGATCACGCAAATTATTGACGACCAGAATTGCAGTGATGATCAATCCCGGCGGGACGGCCATCCACCAGGCGGCAGTGGAGACAAAACCCGCCTGCACATAATACGTCCCGGCCACAGAGGCAAGCCCGAAAAAGAGAAAGACGAACAGATCCCCCAGGCCATAATAGCCGAGAGGAAAAGGGCCGCCCGTGTAGGCAATCGCCGACAGGATGGCGGCGAGCCCCAGTATGATGATCGGCCAGCCGCCCAGCCAGGCAAGGTACAATCCGAACAAGGCTGCGAGACCGAAGACAACCAGCATCCCAGCCTTGACTTGCGAAGGCGTGAGCAGTCCCGCCTGGGTAACACGTACAGGACCGGCCCGTTCTGCTGTATCGGTGCCGCGTTCAAAGTCAAAGACATCGTTTGCCAGGTTGCTGCCAATCTGTAAAAGGATGGCAGTGCACAGGCATGCCAGGGCAGCATCGAGCCGAAAATATCCATCCCACCAGGCAAGTGCGCTGCCTGTGATGACACCGGCCGCAGCGGCTGGTAATGTCCGCAAACGGATCGCCAGCTTCCAGGTATTCCAGTTAAAGGTTTCTTCACTTAAATTACCGCTTTGATCGTTCAATGTAGTGCACCTTAAGAGTTTGATGTAATATTGCGCAGTATAACGTAAAAGCTGCAGGAGAATTCATGACCCAACTGACAGGCAGGGAACGCGCCGCATACGTTCAGAGCATGTTCACACAGATCGCCAGACGATATGATTTGATGAACCGGTTAATGACCGGCGGCCAGGACGTCCGCTGGAGGAAGCGCGTGATCGAGCAGGCGCGAATGAGATCCAATTCGCGCCTGCTCGATCTTGGCACCGGTACCGGTGACCTGGCGCGTGAGGCCCTTGCACAATTCCCTCATGCCCGTGTGATTGCCGCCGACTTCACCCTTGAAATGATGCGGGTTGGAAGACAAAACGGGGCGCTCAATTTCTCTGCAGCCGATGCACTTCAGCTTCCATTTAAGGATCTGTCGTTCGACGCACTCACATCTGGCTTCCTCATGCGCAATGTGATTGATCTGCAAAAGGCAATCCAGGAACAATATCGGGTGCTTAAAAAGGGCGGCCGCATTGTCATACTCGACACAACGCGCCCGAAGAAAAATATTCTATCGCCATTGATCTGGCTGCATATGCATTTTGTCATTCCGACCCTGGGCGGTTTATTGACCGGCGTGAAGGACGCCTACCGGTATCTGCCGGAGACCACCGAGGGATTTGTCACTGCCGAAGAGATGACAGCCCGCATGGCAGCCGTCGGATTTAAGAAAATCAATTTTCAAAGATATATGTTTGGCACCATCGCGATCCATTGGGGGGAGAAATAAGCGCCTATGCCGGATATGAGTAAAGGACTATCTCCATCTCCTGGGCCGTCAGCCCGCCATGGTGACCGTAAAACCTTTGCTCAAATTTATCCTTCTCATACCACCATACAAACTCATACCGATAGGGAAGGATCACCAGGTTGCCCACACGCTCGCGAAAACGGGGGGAAATTTCCGTGCCAAAGTACCCACTTTCCAGTAACAACTCAACTTTAATGACGTCAGCTTTTCCATCCAGCCGCCTGGTAAGAAAGGATTGGGCTTCATCGAGCAGGTCTTCGCGGATGTGGAGGAACATGTCCCGTGCTGACCCGGCGGGAACAAGCAGCTGCCCGGCGCGATTCTTTTTCAGGAGGTGCTCGACCCCCCGGAAGCGCCTGTCTGTATTCAAATAGATTGTCGTTTTGGGATCCACTTCCACCTGGCCATGATCGGCTGTCATCAAAAATAAAATCCGCTTTTTCCCTTGAAAGACGCGCTCAAAATAGTGTTCCATGATGAGCAGGAACGTCTCGATCTCTGCCTCGGTTTGCGGGGCAGCCGGTCCATACTCGTGGGCAATCGAGTCGATCTTGTCGAAATAGATGTGAATATAAGCGGGCCGGCTCTGCTTCTCCAGCAGCAGGCCGACGTTGACCAGAGCCTCCGGGAGGGTGTTGAACCGAAGAATTTCCGCGCCTGCCATCATTGCTTTGGAAAACGTGGAAGGTGTGTAATCGCGTACTCCAAAAACGTAGGGGGCGACCCCCATTTGTTTCAAGGCAGGGTAGAACACCCCTTTGGGATATAAAGCCGAAGGATCGACCCTGGCGGCCTTCAGCGTCTCACGCTCCCTCGTCCCCGCGTAGGAGAAAAGTAATGGTGCGATGATCCGGTCCAGCACAGGCTCGTAGATGTACCATTCATATATGCCGCTGGCTCCCACCGGCAGGCCGGTATGGATTGTCGTCAGGTGAGCAGCCGTCGTGGAAGGGAACTGGGAGGTCAGCTTCTCGATTGTGCCGCCTCTGGCAATTCGTTTGAGGAAAGGTAGCGTCCTGAAATCGTTCAAGGAATCGCCAGCCGAAGCCGTCTACTAAAAACAAAACCACGGCATCGTAGCTGCCAGTGGCAAAAGCTTCCTGTATGCGATTGGGAATCCCGGCAAATCCGCCGGCATCGTAGCGCGGCTTAAGGAACTCCGGATTCACTTCTTTTCCCCGAGCATCAAGCCTGCCGCCCGTCTTCCGATCTCCACTGCGAAATTTGTCCCCCGGTCCCAGGGGTAGACCTGGCTCATCGAGGCGAAATACAAGCCATCAATGGGCGTCTGGATGGCGGGAATATTCTTCGAGTGATTGACCAGCGGCACAGGCTGGGCGTAATTGGTTTTGAACACCCAGACCTTCCTCACCCAATCCCGCGAAAACTCGGGATTAAATTTTTTCAGGGCCGGCAGGAAATGTTCCAGCAGCTGCTCATCGCTCATCGAAAAGTATTTGTGTCCCGCTTCCAGGTAGTCACCGGCGTACACAATGTTGTCGCCGCCAAAATGATCCTTCGATACAAAGTTGGTATGCTCGACCAGCGCCAGGAAGGGGTAGCCTTCCTCTTTGGGAAGGTTGAACCAGTAATAACCCTCCTTGGAAAGTTGATGCCGGAGCGACATCACCATCACCACCGCACCCATCGACTTAAGCTCGAGCAGTCCCTTCAAATAATTTTCCGGGAGATCGGGACTCAGCTTCGCCAGTAAATTGGGGGATACGGTGACCAGCACTTTATCAAACGCTTCAGCCTTGCCGTCGCTTCGGACCCACAACTGAGCGTGCTCCCGTTTAATGGACTCGACGACCGCTCCGAGCCGGATCCTGACTCCCATCCCGCGCAGTTTCTCCCCAAACAGGCTGGCGAAATTCTGGAACCCGCCTTCGAATGTGCCAAGAGCGCGTGGTCCGCGCCTTGATGCGGGCCCACATCCAGGCCATGTTGACATCCCGGTAATACGGACCAAACTTCCCGACCAGCAGCGGCTTCCACATCTTCTCATAGACGTTTTTACCGGCCCACTTCATCATCCATAAGTCGGCGGTTACTTTTTCAAGAGCCTTCCAGTTGTTCGTCAGGCGCAGGAACAAGCCGACGAAGCCGAACCTGATTTTATCGAGACCAAATCCAAGTCCCGGAAAGAGAAGCGCCTTCATGATCGAATCGAACGGGTAGAACCTGCCTTTGTGATACATCACCGTCAGGGGACGCGGGAAGATCACCATTTTCTCCCAGCCCAATTCCCGGATCAAACCGAGCATGTACTTGTCGCTTTCAAACCAGTGATGATAGAACTTTTCGACCGACCAGTCCCAGTGCGGCTCCTTGAACCCCGAAGCCAGCCCGCCCACGTACCCTGCGGATTCGTATATCGTCACTTCATGTCCTGCCTGTCTCAAATCATAGGCGGCTGCCATCCCGCCAAATCCCGCTCCGATGATCGCGATTTTCATTGATTCTCCGAATATCAGATTATGGAGTCCAGGAGCTTGCTCCTGGATATTCCAACAGCAAGCTGTTGGACTGCAAAGTTTTCCCGTTATTGTTTTTTGTTCCGCTGCTCCACTTTTGCCGCAAGGATTTTGAGTTTACCCCAATCCTGCCGGACGATATAGATCATGGCCAGGTTCTGCAGCCAGCGCATTTCGCAGTTCGGATATTCCGCCAGCCGCTCGAAGACCTCCACCGCCTTGTCGTCGGTGCGGCGTGTCTTTGCATACTCACTTGCCAGTTGTGCCAGGTAGGATTCATTCCGTTTGCGCAGCTGCTCTGCCTGGGCAAGCTTGATCCGCGTCTGCTGTACTTTCTGGCTGACGCGGGCAATCGCAGTTTCAAGCTCGTCCACAGTAAAGGGCTTGATCAAATATTCCTGTACGCCGATGGACATGGCCGTGCGCAGGGTGGTCGTATCCTTTTCGGCCGAGATGATGATGCAGCCGGTATCCGGATGGATCTGGGCAATCCTTTTGTAGGCAGACAAGCCGTCCAGCTCAGGCATGTTGATGTCGAGCAGGAGAATGTCGGGGTGCTGCTGCTTCGCCAGGTCTACAGCCTGGAGACCGTTGGACGCGATCGCGACCACCTCCACATCGTCGATCGTGGCCAGCATCAGGCGGGTGTTGCGGCGCGTTTCCTGGATATCGTCTGCTATCAACACTCTCAATTTTCTGCGGGGGGGAACTGGGGTCTGCGTCATCGCTGCATTCCTTCGCTTGAACGAATAAGGATGGTTCGCTGCACTGTATCAAGTATAACCCATGCCCAATCGCGAAATCATTGTTAAACGATACAAGGCGACACCGTCGCCTTACAGTAGGAAATGTGCAGACAAAGTTATGCGGGAATAAGCAATCTACCGATGCCGATTGCGATCAGGAGCAGCAGCAGACCTGTGATCATTAGATAAATCATGGACCCATAGCGCTGCATGATGTCCGCTGCCATACGCTGGTTTCGTTCAGCCAGGTTTGCCTGGCCCGCCGATTCAGCATACGTTATTCCAAAGTTTGCGCGTTGGAAAAACCCGCCAGCAACGGAATAGACGCCCAGGACGATCAGGATTGCCCCGGCGATGAAAAAAGCGTTACTGTATTGTACAGGCTGATTCCAATGCAGCAAATAACCGGCCAGGAAAACAGCGAGTGAAATTAATGCCGTTGTCCCCAAAATCTTTCCTGCCAATCGTAAAAAGTGATGCTTTTCCATGGTTCCCTTCCGTCAGAGATATGGAGCTCACTTTATTATACGTTTTGAGTCTCAGAACGTAGCGATTCGTTCCACTTGATGCCTTCCTGGGCCAGGAAATACACCCCAAGCAATGTGATGGGAAGCCATAAGGCTACGTGCAGCACGAGTGTGTAACCCGCGGCTGTGGAAAGAGGCACGCCATAGGCTGTCAGCACTGCGATTCCCGGCGCGTCGAAGGTCCCAATGTAGCCAGGCGCCGAGGGGATCGTGGTCGCCAGGTTGACAATGCCGTTCATCAGCATCAGGGCAAAGAACGACACTGTAAAGTTAAAGGCGTGCATGACAAACCAGTACTTTACCGTCTCCAGCAGCCAGATGATGACGGTGGTGATAAAGATCATCAAAATATTGAACGGCGAGCGCAGGGCGGCCAGCCCTTCGAGAAATGAATTCATCAGGTTGAGAATGCCCACCTGGTATTTGTGCGGGATAAGCCGCACAATGAACCAGGAACCGATCTTTTCCGTCCGCCTGGGGAACATGGCGGCCAGGAGAAATATCGCCAGCGCGCCGAGAAAGACGCCTGTGCCGACCAGCGCCACCTGCTGGATGTTTCCCAGGAAGCCGGAGCTTCCTGTCAGCTTGGCCAGTTCCGGCAGATTGATAAAAACGAATCCGAGCATCACCACGCCATCGAAGATCCGTTCCACAATGATCGTTGCCAGCGATGCCGAAATGGCCACGCCTTCCTTGCGTTTAAGAATGACTGCCCTGAGTACCTCCCCGGCGCGGGCCGGGTAAATATTGTTGCCCATGTACCCAATAATGGTGGTGGGAAACATGACTCGCATGGGGATCTTCTTGATGGGATTGAGCAGATACTGCCACCGCCAGGAGCGGACCAGCACGCCGACAAAATAGACAGCGATGCCCGGAATGACCCAGGCGTAATTTGCCTGTTTAATCGCTTCCCAAAATTGATCCATGCGCAGGCCGCGCAGAGCCAGCCAGATGAACAGGACACTGATCAATACACCGACCCAGAATTGCCATCTTTTCATGGCCAGGATTGTACCAGAGGCTCCCGGGGCCTGATTGCTCGAAAGTCGACCGGGCATGTTTGCAGGGCAGTTGGTTCTTTAGGGCTATAATCTCCATTATGCAGCTCAACCAGCCGGCGCCGGATTTCGAGCTCCCTGACCTGCAGGGCGATTTTCACACATTGAAGGAGTATCGCGGCAGGATTGTGATCGTCAATTTCTGGTCAGCCGAATGCCCGCATTCGGAGCGGACTGACCGCTCCATGCTGGCCTGTCTCGAGCAGTGGAGGGAGAATGTGCAGTTGTTATCCATCGCGGCGAATAAAAACGAACCCATTCAGATGCTGAAGGATGTTTCCCGGGCGCGGCGGCTTCCCATCGTCCTGACCGATGCGGAGCACGTTGTGGCGGACCTCTATGAGGCTGTCACAACACCTCATGCTTATGTCGTGGATCGTGAGGGGCTCCTGCGTTATATTGGCGCCATCGATGACGTCACCTTCCGGTACCGAAAAGCAACGCGCTTTTATCTGCAGAAGGCTGTGGAAACGCCTGCTTGCCGGCCGCCTGCCCGAATTGCAGGAAATGCCTGCCTATGGATGCGCCATCGTACGTGAAATTTGATAGAATCAAATTGTGATCGACACCTTTGCACGAATTGCCTTCCTTAAAAAAATCCATCTCTTCCATGGCCTGGGAGATGAAGATCTTGCAGTGGTGGCTGACCAGTTGGAAGAGATTCCCTACACAGCCGGGAAGGTGATCTACGAACAGAATAAAAAGGCGGATAATTTCTATTTTAATTTATAAGGGAAGTGTAAGGATCGTCAGCAGGAGGAAGGGAAAGGAAATCAATCCTGCCACTCTGGTGGCCAATGATTACTTTGGTTATCTGGATTTGATCGAACGCCACGCCCGCACCGGGACAGTCACGACTTTGACCGAGACCATCCTGCTCGCACTCTCCAATGAGAAATTTCAGAGGCTGATGAAGGCGTCGCCTGGCTTCCAGTCAAACCTGGATCTTGCTACTCGAACCCGCCAGTCTGGCACGTTCCCTGCAATTCCGATGGGTTGCGAAGGATGAGGCAATTTATTTTCTGGCGCGTAAACATCCCATCATTTTATTGAGGAATTTGATCCTGCCGTTCCTGGTGCTATTTGTGCCCGCCATACTGCTTTATTGGTGGGTCGCCTCTGTACACTCATTCCTTATTTTGTTCGCAGCATCTGTTTCCCTGGTGGTGGACATCCTTTGGGCGATCTGGCTGATCATCGACTGGGGGAATGACTATTACATTGTGACAAGCCAGCGCGTGGTCTGGCTGGAAAAGGTCATCGCCGTGTACGACAGCCGGCAGGAATCGCCACTCAACACGATCCTGGCTGTGGCGGTGGAAACCAGCCTGCTGGGGCGCTGGTTCGATTTTGGCGATGTTGTCGTGCGGACGTTTGTCAGTAAGATCATTTTTCGATATGTCAGCCATCCCAAGCAGGCCCAGCACATGATCGAGGAATACTGGAAGCGCACAAAGGAGCAGGCAGCCGGGGTGGAAAAGGAGGCCATGAAGGAAGCGATCCGTAGAAAGCTGATGCTTTCGGTTCCACCGCCTCAGACGCCGCCTCCCAAGAAGGCGGATTTTCCCCCGCCGCGCGGTCTTGCAAAGCTCATGAACAATTTCGGTGCAGACCGCCTCCGCCTCCGCTACGAGCAGGGGGATACCGTCGTCTATCGCAAACACTGGATTGTACTTATTCGGAAAGCCTGGATCCCCATCCTGGGATTGCTGACAATATCCGGTCTTTTCCTTTATCGTCTCTACCTGATTGCCACTTCTCCCGATGAGCTCGTCACCACGACAAACGGCGTGAACGTGGATGCGTGGGCGGGCGCGCTGTTTATCCTGTTTTTCCTCATGCTTGTCTGGTTCATCTATGATTTTGTGGACTGGAGCAATGACCGCTTCGAAGTCAACAACGAACAGATCATCGACGTGTATAAAAAGCCGCTCAGCACGGAAAGCCGCAATGCATCCCAGCTGGAAAACATCCTCGGAACGGAATTCGAGCGGGTCGGGATCATTGGCCAAATGTTTAATTATGGAGATGTCTTCATCAACGATCGGCGGCACGAAGCTTACCTTTGAAGATGTGGTTGATCCTGCCACCGTCCAATCGGATATCGATCGCCGGCGCATGACACAGAAGGCCAGGAAAGAAGAGAAGGACAAGGCAGCAAAACGTGATGAAATTGCCGAATGGCTGGCTGTGTATCACCAAAACGATGAAAAATTCAGGCAGGAAGAGAACGAGCAAAATAAGAAATCAGAGTAAAATCGGTCATCCTGGCAAAACTTTCACGTGCAGAAAAGCGTATGGAACAATCAATAAAGGGTAATTCAGTCATATGACACTTCGCAAGATCGTAACACTTCCCGAGCCGGTACTGCGCCGCAAGGCGCACTCGGTAACCCGGTTTGACAAGGACCTCCAGACCGTGATCGATGACATGGTCGAGACCATGCGCGATGCTCCAGGGGTCGGCCTCGCCGCGCCGCAGATTGGACTCTCCGAACGCCTGATCGTGGTTGAATACTACGAGCGGGAGGAGGAGGAAGATGTTGAGAACGCGCCCAAGAAGGTCTGGGCGATGATAAATCCCGAAATCGTTAAAGCCTCCGAGGAGACCCTGGTGGGCGTGGAGGGCTGCCTCTCCATCCCCAACCTGGTCGGGGAGGTGGAGCGCCATGCCGCCATCCAGGTCAGGGGATTGAACCGGCACGGCAAGCCGTTCAAGGTCAAAGCGGAAGGCTGGCTGGCGCGCATCTTCCAGCATGAGATCGACCATTTGAACGGTGTCCTCTTCACCGACCGCGCCACCCGCGTCTGGCAGCCGCCGCAGGAAGTGGAACCCGAGCAGGAAGTCTGACCATGATCATGCTTCGGCGAATCAACGAACAAGACCTGCCGCGCCTGCGCCAGCTGTGGAGCAAAAACTGGGGCAACGAATTTATTGTTGTGCATGGAGTCGTCTTCCAACCAGATAAACTGGAAGGGTTTATTGCCTATGATGGTCCCGAATGTGTGGGTGAGATCACCTACACTTTTTCGGACGGCGATTGTGAGATTGTTTCCCTGGACAGCGAACGGGAAGGCCAGGGACTGGGGACAAAACTGATCAACGCCGTTGTGGAGGAGGCCCGGAAGCAGCACAGCAGGCGTGTGTTTCTCATCACGACGAACGACAACCTGAACGCCCTGGGCTTTTATCAAAAACGCGGCTTCGAGCTGGTCAGGATCAATCGCGGCGCGGTGAATGAATCCAGGAAGATCAAGCCGGGTATTCCTTTGATCGGAATGAACAACATTCCCCTGCGGGATGAAATTGAACTTGAAATTGTGTTGAAGGTTTAACGTTAAAGGTTGAATGTCAAATTTCAGCGACTTTTGACCCTTTGCCAAGCTCAAGGCACTGCATTCAACCTGTGACCTGCAACAAATGTATTTAAACACCTCTCCCTGACTAACTTTCGAAATTTTACCCGCCTGGATATCGACGTTCCCCCGCGGGTGGTCGTGTTGTTGGGAGCCAATGCCCAGGGCAAGACCAGCGTCCTCGAAGCGATTTATTTTCTGGCGGCATTTACCTCTTTCCAGACCCATGCCGACCGCCAGATCGTAAACTTTGACGAGGCGAAAAACAATTCCCTCACCGTCACGCGCCTGGTTGCCGATTACCAGCGCGGCAGAAGCCGGCATCGCCTGGAGGCGCGTCTCATCCTTGAGCCGACTGGGTGTCGTGAACGGACAACGGTTGCGCAAGGAAATCCTGCTGGACGGTGTCAAGCGGCATGTGAACGAGGTGATCGGCCATTTCAACGCAGTGATCTTTGTGCCGCAAATGTCCCAGATCATCGAGGGTGCCCCGGATGACCGCCGGCGCTACCTCAACCTGGCGCTGGCGCAATCGACGCCTGCCTATGCGCGTGTCCTGAGCGAGTACAGCCAGGCATTAACCCAGCGAAACGCGCTTCTCAAATTGCTGGGGGAACGCGGCGGGAGCGGTGACCAGCTCGAAGTCTGGGATGAAACGCTGGCCCGTCTCGGATCGCAGATCATCCTCTGGCGCATTGAAGCCGTCCAGCAGATCGAGCGGCTCGCCTCCCGCGTCCATAACGAACTGACCCGTGGGGCCGAAGTCCTGCGGCTCTCCTATGAGCCTGCGTTCGATCCCCTCCCCAAACCTGTCGGACAGCTTGGCCTGAAGATGCCCACCGTCGTGGATCGATCAGGACTTGGGTTGAAGGAAATCCAGGCCGGTTTTAGCGAACGACTGCGCGTACTGCGCAGCGAGGAGATCGCCCGCGGTGTGACGACGATCGGTCCGCACCGCGACGAGCTGCGCTTCCTGGCAAACGACATCGACCTTGGCTATTACGGCTCACGCGGCCAGATCCGCACAACCCTGCTGGCTCTGAAGCTCGCCGAAGTCAACTGGATGAAGGAACGCACCGGGGAGTGGCCCGTGATCCTGCTGGATGAAGTGATGGCAGAACTGGACTTGCAGCGCCGCGCGGACCTGTTGAAATATGTCGGCGGGACCGAGCAGGTGCTGTTTACGACGACCGATCTGAATCTCTTCTCCCCGGAGTTTGCCGCGGCCGCTGAAGTGTGGCGCGTGGAAAATGGGAGGCTGGAGAAGTGAATACCTCCGTCACTGTCGACTGCAGGGCAAAGAGCACGCTCCTCCGCTCAGCGCGGAAAACATATATGACTCTCTCCGACACCTTCATTCAACCCATTCTTGGATGGGCTGATCTCCAAAAGGCATCCCCCGGTGGTCAATCATGTATTGCAGCTAATAAAGGATACCGGCTACTTATGAACCCTCTTGCAAAGCGCGCCCTTGATATCCATGAACGACTGCTTGAATTCTATGGCGAGCCGGTCTGGCGCAATCCCCTGCCTCCCATCGACGAGCTGGTCTCGACCATCCTTTCGCAAAATACGAATGACACCAACCGCGACCGTGCGTTCAATGCATTGCGGGCGAAATTTAAAACCTGGGAGCAAGTGCGGGATGCGGAGGAAGCGGAGGTCGTGAATGCCATCCGCCCGGCGGGGCTGGCCAACCAGAAGGGACCGCGCATCCAGCAGGTGCTGCGCTCGATCACAGAGGAACGAGGCGATTTGGATTTGTCTTTTCTCGGCGATTTGCCTGTTGAAGACGCAAAGGCGTGGCTTACAAAATTCAATGGTGTAGGACCCAAGACGGCTGCCATCGTGATCTGCTTCTCGCTGGGAAAACCTGCCTTCCCTGTGGATACTCACATCTACCGCGTGACGGGCCGCATCGGTCTCCGGCCCGAAAAGATGACCGTTGAACAAGCGCACCCGCACCTCGAGAGCCTCTTTCCGCCGGAGACGTACTACGCCGCGCACCTGAACATCATCCGTCTGGGACGCGAGATCTGCACCGCGCGCAGACCCTATTGCGAGAAGTGCCCGGTCATCACGTTGTGTGATTTTGGAAGAACACTATGTCATTGCGAGGAAGGCTTGCCCGACGAAGCAATCTCACCTTAAACGGTATGTCTTGATCGAAAGAGCAATTGATTGTGTCGGGTCAACACTTGTACCGGGTGCAAGTGCCGGTTATGATATCCCTTATCTATTATCCCCCTCCCCTTGGATCTTGCCTCGCTCCAGCCGGTCATACAGCTTGACGATATTGTATTCGGCGATTTCATCCAGCGATAAGTTCAATTCGGTCGCGACCTGGGCAAGGTACCACAGGACATCCCCGAGTTCAGCCTTGAGCGCCTGGCGCGTCTCGTCGCTGATCTGGCCATCCTTGTCACGGAACACCTTCTTGATCTTGCCAGCCACTTCCCCGGCTTCGTTCACAAGTCCCAAGGTAGGATAGATCACTGGATGCCCAATGGCGGGATATTTGGCGGTCTTGCGGGATTTGGTCTGGTAATCGCTAAAGTCCATGGATCAATTCACTTCCTTTGTAAACCAGATGGTTTTGTATTCCACTATAAATCCAGCCGATTCTGCGGCCTTTTGCATCCCGGTATTATCAGCGCTGGTCCCCAAACGCGCCTGATCCATGCCGCGCTCCTTGAGCAATCGTAGTCCTCTCAGCAGGATGCGCACGCGCCAGGCCCATCCGCTGGAATTGTGGATGGGTGGATACCGGGTCAGTATAACCGATCTTTTCCTGTGGATTTTCGGAGCAGATGCAATTGGCGGCTATGCTCCCATCGGGAGCGATGATGACCAGGTCGAGAGATGGATCATATCCGCTGGTGCTCATAATGATGTGACGATTTTCGGTTGTCATATATTCCGTGCCAAAGGCCGCCCTGTGCATCGCGGCGACCGCCTCCGCCTCCTGCCTCCCCGCAATTGGGCGGACGACGAATCCCGGCGGCAGCTCAGGCTCCGGAATGACATCAGACAGAGGCCGTATCATAGTGATGGTTGTAATTTCCAACTGGCTGAAACCATGATGTTTTAGGAATGCAATCCTTTCCGCATAGTTCTCGCGGCAACTTGCATCCAAAGCACCGGTTCTCTTAGGGGAGCGATGCCTTCGGATGCACTCCTGCCCCCATCCCACAATTTCCGAGCCCAGTTGCCCGGCATACTGGTGGTCCAATTCCCAGAGCAGGTTGTTGAACTTGTCCACATAGGCCCAGGCAATCGGGCAGCTATCGTCAAACCATAAGCGCGTATTTTTACGGACGATGACAGAAGCTATAGCCTCTTCGATATCCAGCCTGCCGGGATAATCATTGCGATGCTGTGGAGGACGGACCCTGGTAGTGAGGTCGAGGATGATTTGAAGGTCTTTTCCACATTCGTAGCTTCGACTGGTCAGATGTTTCATGTATACGGATCTCCTGGCATCCAATTTGATTTGACTGAAGGGATCAAGGAGCGTCAACCATTAAACGCGTTTATTAATGCTTTCCACCATTCATCCTTTTCGCCGGGTACAAAGGGAGTATAGATCGTCAGGCGATCTGCGATCCCACTGTAGCGTTTCTTCAATTCATTCGCCAGGTCGGATCCATCAGTCACGAGGCAGAATTCGTGCAAAATCTCATCGGTGATCAGCATGGGCATTTCTGCCCATTCGCCCTTTGCGGCATGAGTGGAGAGTTTCTCCGCCACGCCGGACCAGCCATGCAGGTCCATAACGGGTCGGTAGGAGGGTGTGGAGGCGTAGAAGGAGACCTGCGCACGGGCAAGGTTCATCTCTTCAGGAGTCGTGGCGATGAACGCTGTGATGGAAACTGGAACATCCTCCCGTTTTCGGTGTACCTTCAACGCACCTTCTTCGATCGCAGGCAATATTACTTCCTTTAGATAACGGACACTGTGGAATGGATGCGCATGAAATCCATCACAGAGTTCGCCCGCCAGTTTTGCCAGACCCGTATTCACACCGGCGATGTAGATGGGAATGGATCTCTCGCCCGACCCCCACCCTACAGGGAAGGGGAGTGGACCCGGATTGAAAAATGGAGACATCAAAGTGATTTTGTAATACTCGCCGCGGTAATTCAGCTTCGTCCCGTTTTGCCAGCAGTCCCAGAAGGAGCGGATGACTTCAATCTGCTCGCGCAGCTTGCCGGTCACGGACTCAGGCCAGGGCTGGCCGAACCTGCGCTCGATGTGGGCTTTGACCTGGGTGCCAAGCCCAAGGATGAACCTGCCGCCGGATTGGGCGGCCAGGTCCCAGGCGGTGTAGGCCAAAGTTCGCCGGGGAGCGGGCGAAGGAAACGGCGATCGCCGTCCCGAAATTGAGACGCCCCGTATGCTCGGCGATCAGGGTACAGGGCAGAAATGGATCATGCTGGGTCTCCTGCGTCCAGAGGGCATCGAATCCAATTTCCTCTGCGGCTCTCGCGATCGCAGCGACATCCTTCAGATGGACAGGTGGAAGTGCGGCATCGAGTTTCACGGAGTAGCTCCTTGAGAGTAGAGAATAGAGATTGTCACTATTCTCCCGTCATCTATTCACTTAGGAGATATGCCAGGATCCAGTTGGTCGTAGCGACAAGGCCGTCGGTGTGGGTTCGCTCGTAGTTGTGCGAGGCATCAATGCCAGGACCGATCAGGGCCAGTGCCACATCACCGCCTGCCCGCCAAAAGGCTTCACCGTCCGATCCGTAAAACGGATATACATCCGTCTTGTACGAGATGGTATGCTGTTCAGCGAGCGCCCGCAATTTTTTGTTCAGACCCTCATGATACACCCCGCCGCTGTCCTTGATACACAGAGTCGCGTGGAACTCGTCGGATTCCTGCCCGCGCCCAACCACCGCCATATCCACGCAGATCAGCTCCGCCGCATCGGAAGGAATTCCCGCGGCCGCGCCGTGACCTACTTCCTCATAATTGCTGATGTGGAAATAAACGGTTCGCGTCGGGCTCTGACCCAGCGTCCACCAGGGATTTAATCGCCGATACAAGATTTGCCACGCAGGCCTTGTCATCCAGGAACCGTGAGCGGATGAAGCCGTTCGTCACTTCGACACGCGGGTCGAATGCGACGCAATCGCCGATGTTGATACCCAGGGAGCGAGTTTCCTTTTCGGACGAGGTGCGGACGTCCAGGCGAACTTCCATGTGATCGTCATCGCGCAGGGTCTCCACCCCAGCCGCGCCATGGACATGACCCGATGCCGTATCGATCAATACCGAACCGCGTATCTTCTCGCCGTTCGAAGCAAACACCCATACACCTTCGGTCTCGACGCTCGGCCACTGGATCCCGCCAACACGGCTTAGCTTGAGTCGTCCATTAGGCTTGATCTCCTTCACGACTGCGCCAAGCGTATCCGTATGTGCGGTCAAGGCCACAGGAGGTAAATTCGATGGCACATCCCATTTTGCAACCAGGGCTCCTTTGCGTGTGCGGGTCAACTGCAGCTGGCTGAATTGGGAAAGCTCCTTTTCCACAAAGGAAATGGCCGGTTCCGCAAAGCCGGTGGGGGAGGCTATGTTCAATAACTTTACGAGAAAGTCAAGCAGATATTTTTGATCGATCCCAGGTAATGATGACATTGTTTGCCTCTCTGTTCAAAAGTATAAGGGCGAAGGAATAGAGGGTTGAATATTACAACGTTTAACCTTAAACCTTCAAATTCGATGATCTTTTCTCGCCACTGTTGCGGAACAGGAATCGTCTTTTTGAGCTATATAATCGTACGCAACCATGACGATTTCCCCTCTGGCTAATTCCCTGCCTGTATCGGCATCCACGATATTCTGTTCCCACCTCATGGATTTGTTCCCCAGACTGGAAATATGGACGCCAACCTTGATGTTCTGCCCGTGGTAAACCGGCTCGAGATAAGTAATGTGGACATCTGCCAAAATCACGCCAAGCTCCGTAAAGGACTGGCCTTTTTTGAATACGCCCAGATTGATCCAGTAGGCAATCCGCGCCTGTTCAAAATAAGTGAGATGTTTTGCGTTGTTGACGTGTCCCTGCGGATCCAGATCCCCGTAGCGGACCTCGATGGGATGATAGAAACGAAAATCGCTCATGGAGCGATTATAGTCTGCACATTCATTTGTTCGCTAGTCTGCTTGTGATGAGTAAGTTAGGAAGATTTCATGCTTTGAATATGCATGGTGATTTTTAAAAACAGGATATTTATCGATTCGTTGTATATTGAGCGGCGTTTTCCTGTACCTGCTTCAATTTCATGACCAGCTTTAGAGCATCATTCACAGCTTTATCATTTGGAAACGCCCTGGCGACTTCAGGCTCCAATAACACTAAGTTTGTACCTGCACGGTAACCTGCGGCGTATTTTCCACGAACCCCATCTTTGAGCAGGGATTTCATATCATACTTCGGTGAATGAAACACCATGTTTCCTCAGGTTGATTGCAGCTTTCCGTGGATCCCGCTCAAATTCCATCGTTGATATCCTGATGGTAAATATACATCAGTTTACATTCATGAGCAACTATCTGAATAATGAAAACAGACAAACAATAACTGGATCTATCGACAATACCTCGCCAGCCCTTCTCTATCTCTGATGGAAATTCTCCCCTCTGCATCCGTGTCGATCAATCCCTGTTCCTTGAACAGCACCATGGCCTGGTTCACCCGTTTACGTGAAGCGCCCACCAGGTCGGCGATATCGCCTTGGGTCAGAAGGATGCGGATCCGGGTCGCGCCGTCCTTTTCATGTCCATATTTTTCGGCAAAGGCCAGCAGCTGGCGAGCGACACGTCCGTTCACATCCAGGGTTGCCAGGGCCTGGATCATTTGATCGGAGAGACGTACGCGCGCCGAAAGAATCTTTACCAGATTGCGCGCCACCGGCGTGAAGTTGTCCAGTATGTAGTGGAAGGTGACCCTATCCATCCACAGCAGCAGGCTGTTCTCCAGGGTCACCGCGCTGGCGGAGCGGCCGACGCTGTCGATCAGGCTCATCTCGCCGAGCAGGTCCCCGGTCCCCAAAATTGACAGGATGACATCCCGTTCGTTCTGTTCGACATGGATCTTTACTGTCCCATGCAGGATGACATAGACTGCCTCACCAGGCTGCTCGATCGTCATCACATTATGGCCCGCCTCAAAAACACGGCGGTGAGAGCGCTGTGCGACCCAGTCCAACTGGGTGGGTGTCAGGTTGGCAAACAGTGCAATATCAGAAAGTAAATTGCGGGTGCTGTCCTTCTTGATGTCAGTCATGGTTCCGCATATTTTACATCTCTTGTCCTGGCCTGATCTTGTTGTAATAGGCTTGTTATATTATTCCTTTCGTTTACTACGATTTCTAGTCCTTCATACGCGGCCTGTACCCGGTTGAATTTTTCCTTCGCACTCGCCTCCATGCCTGCGATCACTGCGTCAGTGTAGGCCGGGTCATGGTGGAACAGGACCAGCCGTCCCACTCCCGCGGAGGCGGCGACTTCACAGGCCATGGTGGCGGTCGAATGCCCGTACCCCTGCGTGGATGGAAATCCTGCCAGTTGTCCGCGGTAGTGTTCATCCATGTATTGGGCATCGTGGACCAGCATCTCGGCATCCTTCGCGAACTTCACCAGCCTGCGGTCCATACCGGCGTAGCCCTCCGTATCGGTCGCGTACACGATTGACTTTCCGCGCCAGCTGATCCGGTAGACAAGGACGCCGCCCGGGTGGGCATAGGATCTGTGGACGCGGATGCCGACCGCCTCATCGCTTAAGCCCGCAGTTGATTCCGCCAGCCGGACTCCGCCCTCCTCCCAAACGATCGTCTGCGACTCGCGTACCGGTTGGATGTTCTTCGATGAAGCCATATCCCGCAAACTGACGGGAAAGGTATCAAACGACTGGTTACGTTCCAATACTTTTCGCAGCGACTCGGTTGTGCCATCCGGCCCGAAAATATGAAGTTTTACACCTGGCAGATACGCCGGGATGAAAAACGGGAGTCCCTGGGTGTGGTCGTGGTGCAGGTGGCTGAGCAGCAGGACGATCTCGGTTGCACGTCTGCGTGCCAGCTCGCGGCCCAATGGGATGATACCTGTTCCCGCGTCGAGAACGATCGTCCGCTCCCCGAGGCGGATCTCCACACAGGCCGTGTTGCCGCCATATTTGACCGTCCCCGGACCCGGCGTGGGATAGCTCCCGCGTACGCCCCAAAATTTGATTCTCAGTTCATCAGCCATCCCACACCTCTACAAAGGATTTTCTCTCCTACACTTCTATTATCTGCTGCCGGGAAATTTTCTCAAGGAAAGTATTCTCAAGGATGGTGGGAAATATTTCACATGCATATATCTCTATCTCTCGCGTAGAGATGAGCCTCTACGCCGCCAACTTACAGCAGTTTCGCTCAGCGCGAGAGTGTCAAGAAACTAGAAAATTTGTGCTATACTTAATTTTTCTAGCGCTCACCTTGTAAATAAGTAAACTTTCTACACGGATATCTAGGCTGATATTCAAAGATCAAGTCAAGCAAATTGTGCAGCGCTCCATAAACAAAGTGGTGAAACATGTCTGTCATCCGCTCTTCTGATATTGGGAATTACCTCTACTGTCGCCGCGCCTGGTGGTATCGAAAACAGGGCATCGAATCGGACAACCGGGTCGAGCTGGCGGCCGGGACCCAGCTCCATCAAAAGCATGGGCGTCAGGTGCTGGCGTCTAATTTGACCCGCACAGTCGGATTGATCCTGTTGATGATCGTCCTTGTCCTGCTTGCTGCCTATTGCACCGCTCAACTTCATTAATATCCAATCTCGAAATTTTCATATCCAAACTCATGCTTTCCCTCGCTCTTGGACTTTTCCTGATCGCCATCGTCTTTTTCTGGATCTCGGGCCGCCAGCGCAAAGCTGCCGGGCTGCCCGGTGGACGGGTGATCTACACGGATACGCGCGGCTGGGGCAAACTGGAGCAACCCCTTTTCCATGCAAGCCTGGGACTGACGGGCAAGCCCGATTACCTCGTCCAGCAAAAGGGACAGATCATCCCGGTCGAAGTCAAGTCCGGGCGGGCGCCGGATGTGCCATATGACTCGCATATCTTCCAGCTGGCTTCCTACTGCCTGCTGGTGGAAAAGACCTATGGCAAGCGCCCGCCGTATGGAATCATCCATTACAGCGACCGTGATTTTGCTGTCGATTACACCGAGGAACTGGAATCAAAGCTGCTCGATCTTCTGGTCGAGATGAAGCGTGATGAACATAAGGGCGATGTACCCCGTTCTCACGAGCAGGCCTCCCGCTGCGCCCGCTGTGGCTACAGAAAAGTGTGCGATCAAAAGCTGGCATAAGCCCAAAAGGAGGTGAGTAAAGACCAATTCAGCGGACAACCGTTCTCCCTGTGTACTTGTATGCGTCTTTCCCTTATAATTGCTGCACCATGCCCGGTGACTTCATCCCCAAGCATCCTGTAATTGCGGCATACCCCAAGGTGCCGCAGGCTTTCACTGAGGCGGAGGCAATGTCCAAATATCTGAAGGAAAAGGGAATTGAGGCCCCCTTCGGATCGCTTTATGACGAGACCTTGCGCAAACGTGTCCGCCGCGGCGAGTTTGACCTGCTGATCATGGCAGGCGGGGACGGGAGTGTATTGCGGGCAGGGAACCTGTGTGCCTCCAGTAATGTGCCGATTTTGGGTGTCAACCTGGGCCGGATCGGTTTTCTGATCCAGGTCGAGGCCGATGAATGGCGCGAGTACTTTGACAAGCTGCTGGCCGGCGAAGCCTGGATCGAGAACCGCATGATGCTCCATGCCGAGCACATCCGGGCCGGCGAGATGGTTGGGAACTGGGACGCGTTGAATGAGGTCGTGGTGGGACGCGGCCAGACCCTCCGCCCGGTCCGCCTGTCTGCGGAAGTGGATGGCCGCCATCTCACAAGTTATGTGGCGGATGGGCTGATCGCCTCCACAGCCACCGGCTCGACAGCCTATGCTCTGGCAGCGGGAGGACCCATCCTCCCGCCTGAGCTGCGGAACATTTTGCTGGTCCCGATTGCACCGCATCTATCCGTGGACCGGGCGGTGGTGCTAGCTGAGGGATCAACCGTGAACATTCGTGTGAATGGAGAGAATGCAGTCATGAGCGTTGATGGACAGCCCTCGATTACCCTCATGGAGGATGACAGCATCACTGCACGTGCTGCTGAAGTCACTACACAGTTCGTCCGTTTCGGAGACCCCGGCTATTTTTATCGCAACATCACAGCTCATATGAATGAAAATTCTCTAGGATTGCCAAGATGACACAAACAACCACTGAAACCCTCTACTGCTATGTTCACCCCACCCGCGAGACGACCCTGCGCTGCAATAACTGCAACCGTCCCATTTGCGCCGAGTGCGCTGTCCACACGCCGACGGGCTATCGCTGCAAGGAATGTGTGAAGCTGCAGCAAAAGATTTTCGACACAGCGCTCCCCCAGGACTACATCTTTGGATTTATCGTGGCTGCGCTTCTTTCGCTGGGTGCAGCATTTCTTGTCACAATCGTTATAGGCATCGGTTTTGGCATCCTCGGCTGGTTCCTCTTGTTGGCAGGTGCGCCCACCGCCGGAGTCATTATTGCGGAAGCTGTACGCAGGGTCACGGGCAAGCGCCGCTCACGCCCATTGTTTATCACAGTGGCTGCCGGTGTGATTGCGGGTGCGTTACCCATTATTCTGGGTGCGCTGGCCAATGGAAGCCTGTATCCGATCCTCTTCCAGGCGCTTTATCTTGTGCTTGTCGTGCCGACTGTTTTTTACCGACTTTCTGGAATCCAAATGTCCAGATGAACCATAACCTTCAAATAAATGCTAACAGAACTACGTATCCATAATTTTGCCATCATCGACAAACTAGACCTTAACTTCGGCCCCGGCCTGATCATCCTGACGGGTGAGACAGGCGCGGGTAAATCCATTATTCTGGATGCCGTCGTGATGCTGATCGGCGGAAGGGCGGACTCAACGCTCATCCGCACCGATTCAGATGCCGCGTTTGTTGAGGGCGTGTTCCACCTGCGCGGTCCGGAAAAAGAGGCGGTGCACGCCATCCTGCAGCGCGAAGAATTGATGGACGATCCCGATTATGTGGTGCTGACCCGTGAGGTCCGCCGTGAGGGCCGCAGCGTGGCGCGGGTCAACGGCCGGACGGCGAATGTGTCCCTGCTCAAGGAGCTCGGCGCCCTGCTGATCGACATCCACGGGCAGGCAGAACATCTTTCTCTGCTCGATCCGCGTGCCCACCTGGGCTTGCTCGACCGGTATGCAGAAGTTGCGCGGCCTCCTCAGCGACTACCGCCAAACGTATCACGCGTTGCTCAACCTGCGCCGCCAGCTCACCGACCTGCGCAAAGCCCAGGCAGATGCTGAGCGCCGCGTCGAAATGCTCACCTACCAGGCCGAGGAAGTGGAAGCGGCGCGCCTGAAACCTGGCGAGGACGAAGAGCTGCGCAAGGAACGGGACCGGCTGGCCAATGCGGAGGCCCTCTCCCGCAATGCCCAGGAGGCGCTGGCCGTCCTGGAGGAGGGATCGCCTGAAACGCCGGCCGCGACCGACCTGATAGGCCAGGTGGTCCAGGCCCTCTCGGCCCTCGCCAAGATCGAACTCGGCCCAAAACGACATGGCAGACCAGGCCGAGCTCGTGCTCGACAACATGTCCGACCTGATCCACCGCCTGCAGGATTATCTCGAGGAGATCGAGTTCAACCCGAAGCGGCTCGATGAAGTGGAGGAGCGGCTGGACCTGATCCATTCGCTCACACGCAAGTATGGCGGCAGCGTTCCGGCGGTCATTGCCTATGGCGCTGAGGCACGCAAGCAGCTTGAACTGATCACCACTGCATCAGAGCGCATCCAGGAGCTGGAGATGCAGGAGGCCGAACTGCTCGGAGAAGATTGCGAAACAGGGCGGCATATTGAGTGAGAAGCGCAAGATCCGCGGCTGTTGAAATGGGGAATGGCATCGAAGCTGAGCTTGATGATCTTCGAATGGAAGCGGCAAAATTCGGCGTGGATTTCCAGACCAGGCCCGACCCGAACGGAGCGCCGATCGAAAATGGCACGCGCATCGCCTTCGATCAGAACGGCTTTGATAGGGTCGAATTCCTGATCGCACCCAACCCCGGGGAAGGGCTCAAGCCTCTTGCGAAGATCGCCTCCGGTGGTGAAACATCGCGGTTGATGCTTGGCTTGAAGAATGTGCTTGCCCGTGCCGACGAAATTCCGTCCCTGATCTTCGACGAGATCGACCAGGGCATTGGCGGCCGTGTGGGCATGGTTGTGGGCCAGAAGCTTTGGAATCTTTCCCGCATGCACCAGGTCTTTTGCGTGACTCATCTCCCGCAGCTGGCAGCCTTTGGCGATGAGCATTACCAGGTGCAGAAGCTGGTCCAGAGCAACCGTACCCTGACCCGTGTCGAACGTCTGGACGGCGAGCCGCGCCTGATGGAACTCTCCCAGATGCTCGGCGAAGTGGGTGAGGGGACTCTGCGATCTGCACACGAGCTGATGCAGGTGGCCAGGCAGAGGATCAAAGGAAAGTAGTTCCTGCACAAGATATGGACAGAGACGAAAGCACAGGATTTTGTCCTGTGCTTTCTATTTGTATTCCTTGCGATCCTAGACCTACTTACCAAGTTCTAGTAAAATTCTACATAAATCTACATTGAATTTTGGGGATTTCAGCCTAAAATACCAGCATCAGAGCGAGGGCGTCATACTGCGCCCTTCCTGTGTTTAAAAAAATGTGTTGTATCTTATATCTCCCATAGTGCAACTGCAGGAGAACCGGATACTCCTCAATCAGAAAGAATTTATGTTCCTCAAACGCTTTCAGCTCGGCCTCATTCATGTCGGGGTTGCCATGACCCTGGTTCCGATCAACAGCACCCTCAACCGTGTGATGATCAAGGAACTGGCCATTTCTGCCACCCTGGTTGCAATTCTGGCCTCCCTGCCGTATTTGCTGGCCCCCATTCAAGTCGCCATTGGTTCGTACTCAGATCGCCATCCCATTTTCGGCTATCGTCGCTCCCCCTATATTCTCGCAGGCTTGCTTCTCTGTGTGCTCGGTTTGATCGTCTCACCGTATGTCGCATTCCTTATAGAGGATAACTTCCTGCTGGGTCTGCTGACTGGTGTCCTGGCATTTGGTGCGTGGGGAATGGGCTACAACTTCTCCGCGGTTTCCTATCTTTCGCTGGCAACCGAGCTTTCCGGCGAAAATGGGCGCAGTAAAACAGTTGCTACATGTGGTTATGATGATTGTATCCATGATAGTGACATCCATTGGGGTTAGGTGCATGGTAGACCCATATACCCCTGCTGCCATGATCCGAGCGTTTGGGATTGTTTCTGCCATTGCCCTGTTCCTTGGTTTGATCGGCCTCATCAAACTCGAGCCGCGCTCCAACACTTCATCATCCAATGCGTCTGAAAACTACACCGCAAAACAAATGATGGCTGCCATCACTGAAAACCCTGTTGCCAGGACATTTTTCATCTACTTGTTCCTGCTTCTTGCCGCCATTCTTGGGCAGGATGTTTTGTTGGAACCGTTTGCTGGTGAAGCATTTGGCTTGACTGTTTCTCAGACCACGAGGATTACAGCCATTTGGGGAACGTTTGTCCTGGTGGCAATGGTCCTTGCAGGACTGCTGGAGGGACGCGTTGCCAAACGGATTGTCGCACAATTTGGAAACATTGGTGCATTGCTTGGATTTGTGGTCATTGTGGCTGAGTGGGTTTATGCTCAACAAGTATATCTTCTATACTGGTGTGACCATTGCTTGGCATTGGCACGGGACTTTCCACAGTGGCGAACCTTTCGTTGATGTTCGATCTCACCGTCCCAGGTATGGTTGGTCTTTACATGGGTATCTGGGGTTTATCGAATGCCTTGTCGCGCCTGGTGGGATCCATCCTCGGCGGGGTGATGCGCGATGTTGTCACCCTGGCAACAGGACGACCCCTGAGTGGGTATCTAATTGTATTCAGCATAGAAGCACTCATGCTTCTCATTGCCACGATTATGCTTTATCGAATTGACGTAAAGGCATTCCAGAAACGGGTCTATGAACCATCCTACATTGAAAAGGTGGCGCTTGCAGCGGAATAAATCATGTCAGTTATAGACTTGGCCTCTTACTTGGATCTGAAACGGATGGATCCCTCTCAAGAGAATGGTGATGCAGGAGAAGTCTGCGTTGCGAATATCAGCCCCCTCGAACGGCAGAAACGGCTGAGATTTGGAATCCAGCAATTCATCCTTACGCTTGTGATTTTGGGGGTATTGATTGCCCTGCATGTAAATCCTATTTGGCGTTTGCCTCTCCTGCTCCTGTTTTGGGCTTCGGCGGTTGGTTATTTTCAAGCTCGCGATAAGACCTGAGTATCGCTGGCTTCGCGCGGTTCGCGCAAATTTGGTGAGAACGAAGAGCAGATCGATGACCAGGCGGAATTACTTCAAGTTCGCCGGCAGGCGCGGCGGGTGATCATAAAGGCGTTTTTTGTGGCACTCTTCCTGACTCTCGTTGCATATCTCCTTCCTCTTTAAGAAAATATAAAAGTATCGGATATCAAAATGACAGATGAATGGCTTTCCCTGAGTGATGCAGCAAAACTGTTGGGAGTACATCCCAGCACCGTCCGGCTTTGGTCGGATAAAGGCGTGTTACCCACCCATCGGACCTCAGGAGGGCATCGTCGTTATCGCCGCGATGAAGTGCTTCTTTGGTCAGATACCGCCCGTGAGGTCCGTGCCGAACCGGAAGGCATGATGCACATGGCGATGAAGAATGTCCGTGTGCAGATCGGAGAGGCAAACCTGGAGTCCGAGAGCTGGTATCAAAAGCTGGATGAGAACGCCCGCAAACAATACCGGGAGAGTGCCCGCTCCCTGGCGCAGGGTTTGATGAATTACCTTGCCTCCGAGACGGACGATGACTCGGAAGCGCACGCCATCGGGTATGAGTACGCTTCACGCGCCCGGCGCTACAGTCTCAGCGAAGTCGACGCGACCCGCGCCCTGTTGTTCTTCCGGAATGCGCTGATTGAATTGGTAATGAAGGTTTACCGGGAAGCCAACATCCATTCCGGCCGGGCCTGGGAGGAGATGCTGCACAAGATGCATCACTTTACCGATCTGATTCTGCTCAGCCTGCTGGAAACCTATCACAAGCTGGAAAGTGTCAATCATTAGCCTTTTACCGGCAGGAAAGGAATCAATATGGCAGTGACTTCCCGTTCCAAACGCTTCAAACCCAATACAGTCACCGAGAAAATTGTTCCGATCATACTGGTGCTGCTCATTGTATTTCTGCTGGGTGTGTTTGTCGTCATTGGCTTGTCGCTGGCGGGAGTTTTTCCACCGGCATAAAATTTGCCATCGATAGGAACAATTCATGAACTTTCTTCCCTACTTTTCCACAATCATCACCTTTGTATTTGCCATCGCTGTCTACAACCGCTACCGCCAACGCGGCGGCATGCACTTATTGCTGTGGGCTTTTGGCCTGCTCCTGTATGGCATTGGCACATTGAGCGAAGTCATTCTCAGTCTGAGCTTTAGTGTGTTTGCGCTTAAGATCTGGTACCTGACAGGGGCAATGCTGACCGCGGCCTGGCTGGGTATGGGAACGGTCCATTTATTGATCCGCAAGGGGAACACTGCCCGGATCCTGACCTGGGTGCTGGCAGGTGTTTCCGTCCTTGCTTTTATCCTTGTGATGCTGGCCCCGGTAACCTCCACGGCCTATGATGTTACCCATCCCGCCTCTGAGCAGTACAAGGAAATTTTTACCCGTAGCGGCCTGATCATTCTTCTGACCATCCTTCTGAACATCTACGGTACACTTACCCTGGTGGGTGGCGCGATCTATTCGGCGTATCTTTTCTGGCGGAAGAAGATTCTTATGAATCGCATGTTTGGAAATATTTTGATTGCAATAGGTGCCCTCTCACCTGCCATGGGAGGATCCCTGCTGCGGGCAGGACTCACCGACATGCTCTACCTCAGCGAGCTGATCGGGGCGATCCTGATGTTTATCGGTTTCCTAATGGCGACTTCAGGGGCGCCGGTAACCAGTACTGCCAAAGCCCTTTCCTGATTAAATATTCCTAATATAAAGACAGTCACTTTCGGATGACTGTCTTTTCAATTAACGCTATAATGAATTTATGATACTCGATCTACCTTATTTACTCGAAACCAGACGAAACCACGCGGTTGAACACGCAACCCTCCACATTCTCGCCCGCAAATACAAGAACATGTCCATGGCTGGTCATTCCAACCCGAGCGGCTTTTACCTGATGGGAAATTTCACCAGGGACGATATCATGACTGCCGCTGCCGAAGCTATGGATAGAATCCGGTCGGGCGAAAGAGAGCTCGCCATCCATGAAGGCTGTGGTACCAACATTGCTGCCTCCACGCTTCTCCCGGCGACCTTTGCCTTTATCCCGATGAGCCAGGCACGCTCCACCACCTGGAAGCTGATGCTCGTCCCGTTTGCGGTTGGCCTCGCCATCTTTGGGTTTTTCCTTAGCAAGCCGCTCGGTCCCTGGCTGCAGCGTAACGTCACCACAGAAGCCGACCTCGGCAGCATGCGCGTCGTGGATATCATTCCCGTCCGGAAAGGGCTGCATCGCGTCCTCACAAAGTAGGTAACACAAGTATACAAGGAAACAAGTACACAAGTAATTATGCGATTCGTATACCCTTGTGACCCTTCTTGTTTACAATCCTCATGCCCAACATCTTCCTCCTCTACGGCAACGACGAATTCGCCATCGCGCGCAAGCTAAAGGATTTCGAATCCGATTTTAGCGATCCCACCAGCGCAGATATGAACACGGCCCGCCTGGATGCCCGCTCGCTGAGTGAAGATGGCCTGGGGAACGCACTCAATTCCATGCCGTTCCTTGCCAAGAGACGGCTGGTGCTGCTGGCAAATCCCTCTTCGAAATACAACAATACACAGGCGCGTAAAAAGTTTCTGGAGTTCATTGGGAAGACTCCTGAAACTGCGCGCCTGGTCATATATGAATTGGTTGAGACGACGAAGGAAGCTGAAAAGCACTGGCTGGTGAAATGGGCGGAGAAGAATGAAAAACTGATCCAGGCTCGCGCCTTCATGCTGCCGCGCTTGAGGGATATGGCCGGCTGGATCGCCAATGAAACCAAAAACCAGGGTGGAAAGATCGAGCCGCGCGCCGCAGAAATGCTGAAGGAGATGGTCGGCGTGGACACACGCCAGGCTGGGATGGAGATCGCCAAGCTGCTGGCCTATGCCAATTGGGCGCGGCCGATTAACAGTCAGGATGTGGAGGCGGTCTGCATTGTTACCTCCCAGCAGTCCGTGTTCGATTTTGTCGACGCGCTGGCGAACGGGAACGGCAAATCGGCGCAGTATCTCCTGCACCGCCTGCTCGAGACCGAGGATGAATTCTCGTTGTGGGGGATGGTAGTGCGCCAGTTCCGTCTGCTGATCCAGGCCCGCGAGATCCTGGATGGGCGCGGCAACAAGGATGACGTAGCGCGCGCGTTGGGCATCCATCCATTTGTCGCCGAGAAGGCCACCCAGCAGGCAGCGCGCTTCTCGATCGAATCACTCGAAGCGATCTACCACCGGCTGTTGAACATCGACGAGAGGGTCAAGACCAGCCAGTTCACACTCGACCTGGCAATGGATACGCTGGTTGTTGAATTAACCCAGTAGAGAATTCAATTCAAGACTGGCATTCCTTAAGTGCCCCGCTTTTTCAAACCTGCCTTTTCATAGATGGCATCAATCACGCGCATGTTGCCGATGGCATCCATGGGATCGGTATTGAGTTTCGTCCCCCGGCGGATGGCTTTGATAAAAGCCCGAAGCTGGAGGGTGTATGAATTTTCACCGGGTACCCTCTCATGGACCGTGACTCCTGATTTCTTGATGGTCAACCTGTGAAACAGATGGGGTTGAAATGGGCTGAGGACACGTAAACTGCCGGTCTCCCCTTCGACTTTTAGTATGGAGGTAAATAATTTTGGGGATAGCATGCCACAGACCACGCGGGCGGTTCGGCCATCCTCGAAGGAAAGGTCGGCGCTCATCCGGTGATCCACCTCGGGGCGGTAGAGACGCGCCTCCGCATGTTCGACGCGCGGCTCGGCTCCCGCCAGAAATCGGACCAGGCTGACCGGATAGCAGCCGCAGTCCATCAGCGCGCCGCCGCCGAGCTCATACTTGAAACGAATATTCCTGGGTGCAGGGAGCAGGAAGCTAAACTCCGCCTCCAGGTGTTTGATCCTTCCCAAGCTCACCGCTCATGATGACCTGCTTGACCCGGGCTGTCAGCGGATGATAGCGATAGGCAAAGGCCTCGCTAAGCACAAGCCCTGTTTCACCTGCGACCCTCGCCATTTCCTCCGCCTCTGCTGCGTTGGAGGAAAACGGCTTCTCACACAGGACATGTTTGCCTGCCTTCAATGCCTTGATCGTCCATTCTGCGTGCAGGCTGTTGGGGAGTGGATTGTAGATCGCGTCGATGTCATGATCCGCAAGGAGGGCACTATAAGTTTGGTGGACGCGGGGAATATGGTGTTTCTGCGCGAATTTATAGGCACGTTTTGGGTCACGGGCTGCGATGGCAAGGATCTGCGCTTCAGGGACGCTTTGTGCAGGGTTGGTCAATGCCAGGGGGACAATGGCCGCCGCGCCAAGAACGCCGATGCGGATGGGAACTGTATTCATTAAGATTTTGATGAAATCATATTTACAGAATTGATGATCAAATCGGTCACAGCAATCGGGCTGACCAGCATGTGGAAGTGACCCGCGTCCAGATCATAGACAGGCCAGCCTGATGCCCGGGCCTGGGCTGCCGCTCGTTCGTAAGGCGGACTAAAGCGGATATACACACAGGGCGCATCCGGCCAGTCCTCAAACACCGGGATGGGCTCTGCAAAGAATGATACTCCCCGCGGACGGATTTCGGTGACCATTTGCCTGCGTAGTGTTTCATCCGGGATGACTTCCTGTAGATCGTCAAAGCTCCAATTGGGGAAAGTTTCTCCCCGTTCCAGGTCGGTTTCAAATTGTTTAGCCCAACCGGGATCCTCCGATTTCATCAGGTCCAGCCGGGTGGCGTCGTTCCTTGGGATGCCTGCATCCACAAATATATAGGCTTCGACCGGGTTGGGGATGGATAGTCGAATCACAGGGAGCAAAGGTCCCGCGCCGCTGTGCGCGACCAGGATGACAGGCGAGTCCTTGCGCCAATTGGAAACTGATCTGGCGACTGAATGGGCGTGCTGTTTCCAAAATGGATCGGTTGAACTGGGGGAATCTTCCAAAGTGGGAACAAGAACATCCAGGCCGCGCTGCCTCATCTCGACAGCGACCAGACTCCACGTCAGCGGTCCGACCAGAGGGCTATGAATCAGGATATACATGATTTACAACGTCCTGAAAGTTTTGAGCGGCGCATTAGATGGCTGTCTTAGAACAATGTTTCCTGTCTCGGCTCGTCCGCCTCGCCCGGACCTTTCCACCCGTATTTCTTCATATCCACTTTATCTTTTACGAAATACGACCCCCTCCTCCTCCAGCAGCGTGCGCTGCCGTTCCGCCCCGGGACGCTCGCTGATCTTGCCCTGCGAGTTGATGACGCGCTGCCAGGGCACATCATCCGGGCAGGCAGCCATGGCGCCTCCCACCCAGCGTGGGGCTGAATGCCTTGTAGCTGTCGAAATCCACGCCCATCGGCAGAGGAATCATCAGGGCGATCTGCCCGTAACTTGCGACTTTTCCAGGCGGGACCTGGCGTACCAGGTTCCAAACCTGTTCATAATATGCCTGCTGATTGGGAGGAGTTGAGTAACGCATACGCCACCTTTCATGGTAACTTCATCTCGTGTAACAACGAAGCAAAATCAGGGTCATCCCGCAGCCACGCAAACCTGGGCTCCACTTTGGACCACACCAGCCAGCTGGAACGTTCCTCGAATGCCTTTTGCAGCCAGGCGACCACCTGGTCCCGGTCCCTGAATCCATTATAGATCACCGCCATCCAATAGGATGGGACATACTGGCTTTGGGATCGTTCCTGAGCTTTTCGATAATCTGCATCGCCTCCTCCCTGCGTCCGGCAGAAGCCAGTCCGTGGCCCAGCATTGCCAGTGCCAGGGTGCTTTCTCCGGAGAGTTTGACCGCAGTCTCCAGTTCCGAGATCGCCTCTGTAAACATTCCCTTTTCCAGGTACGGCCTCCCAAACCAGACATGGGTGATCATGAAATCCGGATCCAGGTCGACCGCTTTTTTATATTGCTCGATGGCCTCGTCATACTGCCCGGATAAATAAAGGACGTGACCTACGCCGGTATTGATCGCAAGCGAGAGGGGATCCAGCTCCTGCGCTTTCTCGATTTCCTTCAATGCTTCATCAAATCGTCCCATTGCCTTCAGGTAATCGGCATAGAAGTGATGTGCAGGTGGATAATTGGGATTGATATTGATTGCCTCTTTGAATTCCTTCTCTGCCCTTGCCCAATCCCAATCATACTGGAACTTGATCAATCCCAGGGAAGTGTGTGCCTCCGCCAGTTGTGGGTCCAGGGACGAGCGCCTTCTGGACAGCATCACTGGCTTTTGGATAGGCCTCATGAGGAGCCATGAACTCGAGCAGGGCCAGGGTTGCATAGCTATCCGCCACGCCCGTATAGGCATTCGCATACCTGCTGTCAATGTTTAGCGCATCATCAAAGAAGCTGATGGCCCTTTTTAGGCTCGCTTCCGTTCTCTGGTTCCAGAACTGCCGTCCACGCAGATAATTGAGATAGGCTTCCGGGTTTCTCGTGACTTTCCCTCTTTCCGGGCGCAGTGTGCCGCCAAGGACGTGTTCACGAAGTGCTTCCGCCACCTTTTGAGCGATGTCGCTTTGGATGTCCAGTACATCCTTGATTTCCCTATCATAATCCTGGGACCAACGTGGTTCCTCGTTGGATGTATCCACAAACTGAACGGAAATTCGGACCTTGTTCCCCGCCTTCCGGACGCTGCCCTCGAGAACGCTTCCCACGTTCAATTCCCTGCCAATCTCAGCGATGGATTTGCCGGATCCTTTGTATCTCATCACGGACGTCCGTGCAATCACCCGCAATCCTTTTGTTCTCGATACGGAGGAGATCAGCTCTTCTGTCATGCCATCGGCAAAGTATTCGTCCGCCTGATCCAGGCTGATGTTGGTGAGCGGCAGGACGGCGACCCTGTCTCTGGCAGGGGAATTTTTGCTGGGAGTGGAGCCGCTGACTGCCTTTCCCAAGCCGGAGATCCGATAGACTTCGATCGGTGTGGCAACATTTTTTAATTCGGGAATCCCCAGCGACTCAAACCCGCCCTCGAACTTACTGACCACGCTGCCATATATCTGAGCCGTGACGCAGATGCCTCCAGGCGGAGCCAATGGCTCAATCCTGGATGCAATATTGACCGCGTCGCCAGCTACTTGATTCCCGGTATGAATTACATCTCCCAGGTGGATTCCGATCCGGATCCAAATTTTGCTTTTCCTCGGGGCGGCTTGCATTTACTTCTCGAAAACTGGATTGTATTTCCACCGCGCATTTGACCGCCTCGAGGGCGCTTGCGAACTCCATGAGAAAGCCATCCCCGATCGTGTCAATTTCCCGCCCCTTGTGATTTGCCAGGGATCTCCGCACCAGGCTTCTCTGCTCCTCGAGAAGCTCCATGGCAAGATTGCTCATTCCGCTGGGTAAGCGCAGTGTAACCGACCATGTCCGTAAACATTAACGCAGCAAGCCTTCTCTCGCTTTCCATTTGCACGGAACCTTCATCCAGTTTCTCTCCTCTATGCAAACCGAAAAATCATGAACCCATCAGGTCGGCCTATTGTACCCTGCGCCTGTCTACTCGACAAACGTTCCGCCTTTGACTTCTTTATCGATCAATTCACGGTCGGACGTGAACTTCAGTTCCACTTCGATCTGCTGGAAACAGATGTTGTTTCCCATCAGGACTTTGCGGCGAAGTACACGTTGTCATTGCCTTCATATTCCACGCTGAGATCATTATCCAGGTCCACGCGGCCTTCGATGATCTCGCCGCAGCGCTTGCATTTGACCTGGAAAACATAATATTTCTTTTCCGGCTTTTTGGGTCCGCCGCCGAAGAGGTTTTTGAGAAAGCTCATGATTTTTCTGAGACCAGGGTAGAAAGATGGCATCTATCCCCGGTCCTCGGTCGCAATGTTATCCTTCTTTAGTATTTCTTCGATCTGACTCAACTCTTCATCGCTAAAGTCAAGTTATTCAACGAGGCCAGATTGTCTTCAAGCTGCTGAACGCTGCTGGCGCCGATCAGCGCCGATGTGACCGCGGCTTGCGCAGGACCCAGGCGATGGCCATCTGGGCGAGGGATTGTCCGCGGGCCTGTGCCATTTCGTTCAGCTTTTGGACCTTGGGGAGATTCGATTTCACATCATCCGGGGTCAGCCAGACGCGCTCGGTTTTGGTGGCGCGCGCGCCGGAGGGAATCCCGTTCAGGTAGCGGTCGGTCAGCTGTCCCTGGGCGAGAGGCGAGAAGACGATGCAGCCGATCCCCTCCTCGACGAGCACATCCAGCAGGCCATCCTCGACCCAGCGGTCGAACATGTTGTACGACGGCTGGTGGATGAGGCAGGGCGTGCCCATCTGGCGCAGGATCTCTGCAGCGCGGCGCGTCTTTTCAGGATTGTAGGAGGAGATGCCAACGTACAGCGCCTTGCCCTGGCGGACGGCGGTAGTCCAGCGCGCCCATGGTCTCTTCCAGCGGCGTTTCGGGGTCGGAGCGGTGGCTGTAGAAGATGTCCACGTAGTCGAGCCCCATGCGCTTGAGCGACGCGTCGAGGCTGGCGAGCATATATTTGCGCGAGCCCCATTCGCCATACGGGCCCGGCCACATATCGTAGCCGGCCTTGGTGGAGATGATCAGCTCATCGCGGTAGGGATGGAAATCCTGCTGGTAAAGCTGACCGAAGGTCTCCTCGGCAGAGCCGGGCGGCGGACCGTAGTTGTTGGCCAGGTCGAAATGCGTGACGCCCAGGTCGAAGGCGCGGCGGGCGATGGCGCGGCCGTTTTCGAGGTGGTCGAGGCCGCCGAAGTTGTACCACCAGCCCAGCGAGATCGCGGGCAGTTTGAGGCCGCTGTTGCCGACGCGGTTGTAGGTCATGGTGTCATAGCGGTTGTCTGAGGCAAGATATGGCATATTGTTTTCCTTTATTTTGTTTAATTCCCGTAGGTGCAGCGGCTGCCTGCACCTACGGGGTTATTTATATATCACCTGAAATCGTTCGCATACCAGCGGCATCTCCTCTGAAAATTCCCTTCCAATTTTGGGAAGGGTTCGTGAAAAGAAATCCCTATGAACTTGACGCCAATATTCCAGTGAAAAGTCGCCTTCGCCCTCGGCCTGGGCAAAATCAGAATCCACCTCATTATATTGGCGGACTGTTACTTCGGTGGTTTCGACAATACATAGCGGGTTGCCGCCTCCATTCACTACGATGGTGATCAGCCCTTTGTGAGGGATCGGCTTACCTTCCGCCTCCCACTCCCAGAGCGCGGAGCAGGTGGCAGTCTTGATGCCGCGGGCGATAGCTCGCCAAGCTCATCTGCCATTTCAGGGCTGTCTCCCCAGCCTTCGGCAATGTAGGCTTTTGGCGATAGGCTAAATCGGGCGGGAGAATGGAAAAATTTTGCCAGTAAGCATTTACTTGTTCTTCTGTCATTTTTTCTCCAATCTACCGCAGGAACATCCGGTCGGGTGAAGCGGAAACATCCTCTGCACAATACCATTTCTTTCCTTCGGGCAGCCAGAGTTCCACCCTTGGATTTACAAGCATATTCCGGTACCAGTCTGAAATGGAGCCGAAGCCTGCCGTGCAATAGATCTCACCTGCCACGATGGCATAGTTAACCGGGGTAAGATATTCTTTGCCGCTCCTGCGCCCCCGATGTTTAATGACCATGATCCGGCCAAACCCCGCGGGCCACAAGTTTATTGCTTTTCCCAGCCCCAATCTTCCACCATCCATACCATAAACGGTTCATCACCATCAAAAAAACTCCGCCAGAGAGTTCATTTGCTGCGGTGTGAAATTGTTGACATCCATGA
>CAVVPC010000047.1:0-58681 GCA_963750005.1 uncultured Chloroflexia bacterium | reverse complement strand
TGGGCTGTTGGGCAGCTACGCGAAAAAAGGATTATTCATCAAATGATGACAATTGTTGTTAGGGTTATCCCCTTGAAATACATCCCATTGCGCAAGATGATTTGGATGCCGTTCTGGAGGTGTATAGGCAATGTGAAGACTTCCTGGCGCTGGGACCAGTGTCGACTGCCTCCATGGAAATGGTTTTGAAGGATATTGAGCTTTCGCAAGCCGAAAAAGGTCTTTTCTGCGGTATTTCGCTGCAGACGGAAAATTGATTGGCATTGTTGATTATGTCCCTGGCGGCTATCGAGGAGAACCTCATACTGCCTTCATTGAGCTTCTCATGATCGCTGCGTCCTATCGGAAACAGGGTATCGGTAAAGCAGTTGTCGAGGCGGTTGAGTCCAGATCCGGAAAGATGGAAAGGTAAGCACAATTCTTTTAGGAGTTCAAGTCAATAATCCTCAGGCAGCGCAATTCTGGCAAAGGAATGGTTATCAGATTGTCAGCGAACCAAAATTGCAGCCCGATCAAACCATAGCAGTTGATTTGCGAAAGGATTTCAACCAGGGAATTTAGAATAATCGTTATCGCTTTTGTCGTGTTAACAACCGAGTGTCGCATGTATATTGGGCATGCACAAAAACCTTAGCTTTGGAAATTAGCCTATTTATAGCATTCAAAAGTTGAATTACACGTGAAGAACATGATGGAACAGACGCCGCTACCCTCACCCCTGAATGGGACACGCGAACAAAGGCCGTGTGGCTGGTTAATCCATAACAAAGTGCGTTGATAGAGAGGTACTTGAATATGCCAGACAATACGATTTTCAAAGTTCGCACAGATGCAGACGCGAGGGCTTCGGCCGTGACGGTACAGAAATGGGGCGGGCTGGCCTCCTTCCTGATGGCCGTGGCTTTTCTCGTCGCGTCGTTGATCTACCTTATGGGGGACCTGCGAGAAGCCTTTGGGCCATTGACCTATGACCTGGCCGATTTCCTGTACGGGCCGGTATGTGCCGCCAGCCTGATCATGGCAGTCTTCGCACTCCGTGAGCACATCGGCGACCGCGCTCCGCGCCGTATGACCCTGGCGCTGCTGGCCGCGGCCCTTGCGGCAGGTGCGTTTGTAGCCGTCGCTTGTATCCGGGCTGCCAACCGCCATTACCATCTGATTCATCCCGAGCTGCACTCGGAGACGTCCTCGACGGTCCTCATTGTGTGGACCACCCTCGTGGCGGGCGTGATTGGGACGGGATGGTACTTCCTGGGGTGGACGTTTATATTGGTCGGATCGGCTGGTTGGACATCCCGCCGCCTTCCCCGTGTATTGAGCGTGCTATATTTGGTGGCGGGGACTGGATCACTGTTTGTGTACGTGCTGCCGGACATCGAGGGGACCGTCGGGGCGCTGGGCGTGGTGGTGAGTATCTGGCAGGGAATCCTGCTGTGGAAAACCGGGCCCGGAGAGACGCAAGGGCCTGAGAAAATCGTCAGCCAGCCCGATGAGCCTGAGCAAAGAACCCGGGGCGGTCATAATTTCCAGTGTCAAAAAAGGTAATAAAAGGCATATCTATTTTGATGCACCCATTGCGAAGAGCGAATCTAGGGTGTGTTTATTCCACATTTTTTCAGTGTTGCTGATCAGCTGGGCGTAAAGGTAATTGAAATTTGACCTGATTTGTTCTATACTTAATGCGAAAGGGGCGATTTTGACGGAAATGACATGGCGGTGGCATAGAATTTTGAAAACCCAATTTTAGAAGTGTCGAGATAGCGTTGGTATGTGCTTTTCGCTGTTGAAGGGCAGATGTTCTGCATGGTGCTGCACGCGGGTACCCAGTGAAGATCACACGGGGCAGAGAGGCTGGCCAAGGGACGTATTCCTTATGCTGCAGGCTCATCCTTCACAGGATATGGAACATGGACCCGGCTGAATTAGTTTGAAAGGAGTTGATAAAGCCCATATGAAATCGATTAGTTATTAAGGCGATCCTCAAAATGTGCGCGGAATCCATCCTGCTCGCCACTCTGATTGAAGTCGCGATCGGTATTCTTGGCTATGTCAATAAGTGGAATTCGTCGGTTGCATATAGCGATGCGTTTTTCGTGGCTGGTTGTTTAGTAATCGTCGCGGGAGCCTCGTCCCGCCTTGCTGCAGGTGGGGAGAGGAATAATTTCCAGTTGTTCCATGCGGAAAGTTTTCGCGAGTATGAGTAGTAGCGAGCAGGCGAACTTTATCGTTAACGCGAGCAGCTCTCTGCACCTTTTTATACTTGGCGTGCTGATTGGGATATGGTTAATCCTGATCTCTGCGATTGCAGCGTACCTATTGTAATCGGGCCATTTACGGAATTCATACCAGGCATCGAATTTTCGATGATCGGGGGGATAAGTGGTGCCTACATAGTGCCGCATAAATATGATGACAAACAACACCTGACACCCAATGAGGACACCTGGAAAATATGGATTGTTGGCGAATTTCCACAGAAATCTAAAGACCGGAGTAAAACTGAGCCCGATCAATGTGTTCACGCAGATGATGGTCGAACACGAAAAATAGCTGTCAACATGATGTTAAACTATCCACCCGGCTAGGAGGGAACCCCCCTATAGCACGGGGAGTTTACAGGGGAATAACTGTAAGATCAGCTTGTTGCAATTTCCACCTCTACAGCAAACGTATAAAAGACCATGAAAAAAGAAAACGAACTTGAAGAGTTTGCACCCTGGTTGGTGATCATCATTGCATTGATTGGTGGTTTTCTGCGCGTGGTTATGCTCGGCAATAAAGGGATGTGGTTGGATGAAACGTTCAGTGTGTGGCTGGCCAACCACAGTGTTGTCGATATGCTGCAATGGATCGTCAAGATCGACCAGCACCCACCCCTTTATTATCTCCTGCTCCATTACTGGATCGCGCTCAATGGGGATACGCCCTATTATGCCCGTCTGTTTTCTGCACTGTTCGGCGCAGCCACGATCCCGGTGATTTACCTGATCGGCAGACGCCTGTCCAGTGTGCTGGTGGGATTGGCCGCAGCAGTGTTCCTGGCGCTTTCGCCCTTCAACATCTACTTCGCCCAGGAAACGCGCATGTACACCCTTCTGATGTTCAATGCAGCCGTGGCGATTTATGCGCTGGCCAGGCTGCTTACGGATCCACGCTCCGTCAGGCCCATCGGCAGCCAATTTCGGGAATATCTGCATGCCTGGCGTACATTGGGGCCGGTTGAGCCAGACCCCGCAGGAGATTTCAGCTATCAGGAGAGACCCGCCCTCAAACCGGATGGAGAGCCTGGATTTACCGCCATCGTTGGTCACCCATCCAGACCATTGAGACTGACCTGGCCTGGGTCGCATTTATCGTATTCTCGGCTGCCACCCTGCTCAGCCACAACACGGCTGTCTTTTTCCCTTTCGCCACCAATATCTTCGTTCTGGGGCTGATGCTTTTTCAAAGGATAAAGAGATCAGGATCTCCACCCGCCTTGCAGGCTCCCTCTTTGGGGAACTGGGTGAAGGCTCAGATTGGCATCTTCTTCCTGTGGAGCCCATGGATATTTGTTTTTATCCGGCAAGCCAGCCGGGTCTATCAGGAGTTTTGGCTTCCGAAACCAGATTTGGACACCGTTACCTGGTCGCTTCGAGCCTTATTGAATGCATCTGCGCCAACTCAAGCCAGCCAGGTCATGACCTGGATCCTGTGCGCGGTGCTTTGTTTCGGGCTCGTGTATTATCGGAAAAAACTCTCGATATTCTTATTTCTGGCTGCCCTGTTCGCCATCCCCGTCCTGGGTGAGCTGATCGTGAGCATCCGCCGGCCCATTTTTATGGATCGAACCCTGATCTGGATAACGATCCCATTGTTCCTGTTACTGGCGGCTGGTATCGCTCAATTGAGATTTCGTTTCTTATCATCCTGGCGCTGGGGATTTTAGCTACAAACTACCTGTTTTCTGCCGGCGATTATTACAGGTTCTTTCAAAAAGAGGATTGGAGCACCGCTGCCGGTTATGTCGCAAATTTCGCTCAAAAGGATGATTTGGTCCTTTTCAACTCCAACTTTGTGGTAATCCCGTTCGACTATTATTTTAAACCCTATGAAAAGCAGTATCGTATCCAGGTGCAGAAACGTGGGGTCCCCGCAGATCTGTTCGATAGTGGCATCCTGGAACCCAGGATGACGGCTAACGATATACCCGGGTTAATTTCATTATTGAGTGGGCATGACAGAGTCTGGCTGGTCTACAGCCATGACTCCTATACGGATCCCACGGGGCTGATCCCGCAAACGCTTGCATCGCAGATGAAATTAATCCGGCAGCGCGATTTCTATGGGGGGAAGGTTCAATTATATGGAACCCCCTGAGACGTGCCATCTACTCATGGAGGATCTTGAGATAATGATCGATTGTAAATCCGATGCCGTAGTTCGATTTTCCATCACATCTCCGCTAGATACCCAAATCCTACTCGCAGACATTATTCTTGTATTCCCCGTTTGTGTCTCCCCATCGATCAAAGATCGGGGGCTCGCAGACCGTTCATACCAAGGATCAACGAGACTTCGCCGCCATGATGCAGATCGTGTTCCATCACATGGTAGATCACCCAACTGCGCGATACCTGGTACACCTGACCGTCCCATTCATCCGGGAAGGTCCTGGCGCAGTCGGCGGGTGTCCAGCGCTGCAAGCGGGCTTCGATGAATGCCCACGTCTCATCGAGGCCGCGTGCCAGTTCCACCGCGCTGCGTGCTGGTGAATCACGTCGGCCCCACGACATGTACTCGTTCATCGCTTTGTCGTCATCCTGTAGGGTGCCGCTGAACCACCCCGCCCTGACAGAAATGATGTGCTGCACAATTTGCCCCAGCGGCCACATATGCGCGGCAGGTTGCAGCAAGAGTTGCTCATTCGTCAGCGGTGCGATGCAGTCGCGCAGCTTTTCCTGATAGCCCCGCCAGTTCTCATAGATCACATCCAGCGTCGATCGGGTTTGCTGTTGCATTTGTTCCTCCTTGAAAATCAATATCCACAGTATCGTACCATAGTACAGAGTGCCGCACGCATGTCAGGCACGCCCAATGAAACCTTCGATATGGAATTTAGCCTATTTATGGCGTTCAAAAGTTTAATGACGCATGGAGAACATGCGTGAGACTGCTGGAACTTTTTATGACGGGAAGAGTTTAAAGGGATATCACACCCATTTTCAACAAGGAGTATGAAAATGAGAACGAAACCATCCCTTTTCTTCATAATCCTGCTTGCAATATTGCTTTCAGGCTGCAGGACCGCTTCTCGGCCAGCCGCCACCCAGGCAGCAGAGTCTAATGAAAGGCTTCGAGCTCTACAGCTGGCAGGATGGCAGTCAATGGAAATTTTCACTGCTCACCGGCACGAATTGTGAAAAGACCCTGGACGAAATTACATCGACTGACACTGTTTTGGACGGCGTGGATGCGCTGCGTTCCGCGCTTGAAGTTGTTTCCCCGGGACAAACCATCACCTGGTCGGCAAAAGAACCTCTATCCTTCCCGCCGGATGACATGATCCAGCAGGTGGAGCAAATTTGCAAAGAGCAGGGATTGATACTCAATATAGCCAGGTGATGGGTTTGGGGATTTTCCATCTGACCACGAACGACTTCCGCTATGCATTGTCTCTGCCGGAGGCGTCCAGTGCCTGCTCCTCCCGGCGGATGCGGGCGCGCAGCAGCAGAACATTGGCCGCGCCGAACACGGCCGAGGTCAGGTAGGCGGAATGCACCAGCGGCGCGGCCAGGATCTCCAGCTCCACCCCCAGGTAGTTCGGATGGCGTATATAGCGGTAGATGCCGTGCTGCACCGGTGCTTCTCCGGGCACGGTCATGATCCGCGTCGACCAGCGCCAACCCAGTGTGCGGATGGCAGTCAGGCGCAATGCCTGCCCGGCGGCAAACAGGCTGAGAGCCAATGCCGCCACCCGGGGGTGAAACTTGCGCCTTCCAGCGAAGACTTCCAGCAGCATGGCAGCGAGCCAGGCGGCGTGCAGTGCCACGATCCAGTGGTATGTCTCGGGTGCGTGTTCGCGTCCGCCGCGCCGGCGCATCTGCTGCTCGTTGCGCTGGCTCAGGCGCAGCTCGAACAGGCGCTGGATACCCAGGGCAGCCACAAAGCCCAGGAACAGCAGGCGCTTTACCACTGCAGCAGCACCAGCTCGGCGCTGAATGCCGGGCCCATCGCCATCAGCACCCCGCGTTCGCCCGGTTTACCCCAGGGCAGGCGTTTCATGGTCTTATCCAGGATCAGCAGTACCGAGGCCGACGATATGTTCCCCACCTCCGCCAGGCTCTCCCAGCTCATGGCCAGGGCTTCGTCTGGGCAGGCCCAGCCCGTCTTCCAGCGCCTGGATCACCCTGGGCCCGCCCGGATGTACCAGCCAGTGATCGATATCGGCGATGGTCAGGTCGTGCCTGCCAAGAAAGGCTTCCAGGCTGGGCCGTACCTCGGACTGCGCCAGCCCGGCAATATCGGCGCTGAGCCGCACTTTAAAGCCGCTGTTCGCCACGTCCCAACCCATGATGTGCTCCGTCTCCGGGAAGAACTGCGACTGCGAATCCATCACCCGGGGCAGGCCCGGCTCCGCAAGGGGGTGGTCATCGCCCACCATCAGCACCGCCGCGGCGCCATCACCGAAGAGCCCGCTGGCGACCAGGTTCGCCAGTGACAGATCATCCCGCTGGATGGTCAGGCTGCACAGCTCGACGGCGAGCAGGATCACGGCCTCCCCCGGATGCCCCTGCAAATAGTCCGCCGTACGGGCGATACCCGCCGCGCCGCCCATACAGCCCAGCCCGAACAGCGGCAGGCGTTTCATGCCCCGGGAAAACGGGATGCGGTTCATCAGGCGCGCATCCAGGGCCGGCACGGCGATACCCGTGGTGGAGACGATGGTCAACTGGTCGATCTCCTGCGGGCTCATGTGCACCTGGTCCAGCAGGGCGCAAATTGTTCGCTCGCCCAGCTCCAGCGCCGTTTCGATATAGGCGTTATTCCGTTCCTCAAACGTCGATCGGATCCTTGTAGCGTTCGAGGGGCCAGGCCAGATAGCGGCCTTTCACTTGTACGTTTGTGTAGAACTGTTCCAGGGGTTTCACGATGGAGGCGCGCTTCTATCTTCCACTCCTGTTGTGCGGCGGCGAGCAGCGTGTTTTGCGGGTAATAATGTTCCGGGAAACCGGTTTTTGTAGAAACGATTACAGACATTCAAATCTCTTTCCAGGACTGCTACAATCTTAAAGTGTAGGGCAGTTTGCCTGAATTCAAGGGATAAAATTCGATGACCCCATACTTCTTCATGCGTAATTAAACTTTTGAATGCCATAAAAAGGCTAAAATCCAAAACGAAGGTTTAACCGCACATGCCTAGCGCGCAAGTGATACTCTTTAATATACGAGGAATAAGAGAAAATGAAACGCCTACAGAAGGGAGAAGTTCGACTGCTGAGGTAGGGATTTCCCTCTGGTTGCAGGCTGATGTCGAAAGGGGGGAATGACATTCGTTTTTTCCACACGGAAAAACTTTTGGTAATATAAAGCCACTTAAGCGAAAACGCGGCAGGTAAGGCGATCCATTGGCTCGCATCCTGTCCCCAAGGAGACTCTTTGATGTTGTCAGAAAAAGAAATCATTAACAATGCAAAATCTTATAAAACAAAAGGTATCAGGCAGCTCAATTTAGACAAAAAGGATGAAATGTATTTGTGGTTTTCATCCGTTTGGAACAACATGCAAAAGGCTCTTTTGCCTCAAATAAAAGCACAAAGTGAAAACCTTGTTGAATTTTATCCGTCCTGTTTTTTGTTTAGCGAATCGACAGTTGATCAACAAGGCATGGCAGAGAACCGGTCGGATAAGCATGGTTCAGAAACGTATGCCAGTGGATGTATTTGCTTTACGAACAAAAATATATACTTTGTCGCCTTGCAAGCCGTGACTCAAAAATACCCTCTGTTCAAGAGTGGCCCTGCAGGGTTGAGTCGTGCTATTCACGAACGCATTTTCGGGAAAGGAAGCGATAGAGAAGCCTATCAGGGCGATAAAACCTGGGCGGTAGACTATCCTTCTGTTTTAGGCGCACAAATCACAAAACATAGAAGGTAAAGGCGGTGAAATTATATCTATCAAGACGGCCTCAGTCGATTGGCAGATCTATGACGACCCGGACCTTTTCGCAGAAATGTTGACAATTATAAAGATGGGTGTAAATGGAAAACTTTCCAGAATCTAGGCAAAGCCAGCTTTCTTTTGATCGATCCTGTCAAAACCCATTTGCCCGGGCGATCCTACCCAGGTAATGCGTGTCTGTCTTTTACCGTTCTTTGCTGGGTCTGGCGGTCAACGGCGATCAGCCCAAAGGTTTTGCTGTAGCCCATAATCCACTCGTAATTGTCAAAAGCCGACCAGTAGTAATAGCCATCCACCCGAATGCCATCCTGCATGCAGCCATGCAGTCCCTTTAAGGCACGCTCAATAAACTCAACCCGGCGTCGATCGTCATCGACGGCCACACCATTTTCTGTGATGATCATGGGAATGTCCAGATCTTTTGCTACCTGCCGGACCACGCTCCCAGCTCGGGTAGTATTCATATCCCATCTGCGTGCGCTCAGCCGCTTGGCCCCCGGCATGGGGCCGTCTGGTCCCAGGACCTCGCGGGTGTAATTCTGCAGGGCGAAAAAGTCATCCTCTTTCAGGGTGGGTACATATTGTTTGAACAGGGTATGCCATACAGCCTCCGCTTTCGCTTCCGCACCCGGTACAGCCTGATTTCATGAAGTGCCAGCGAAAAGCCCACTTTGGTCTGCGGGCTGACCTGCCGGATGGCTTCCTTGCCAGGCGGTGTGCTGCCAGTGCCGTTTCTACAAAATTGCCGCTGTTGATATACGTATAGGGGAAAGGATGGATTTCCGTCCCCTCCTGCAGGCCAAACGCGAGCGCCGCCTGCTCCAGCCAGGATGAATCCTGTTTCTGATCATTGATTCCCGACCGGGGCATGACTTGCCGCTGATTTGCGGGCAGCCATAATAAACGCCAGCAGGTCCGGTAAATTGACTTCGTTCAGCGTGCAGACATAAGGGATCAGGCTGCCCAGCTCCTGCATGACATGGGCTGTGTAGCGGGCAAACCGCCCGGGCGTTTCCGCGGCGGTCCAGCCTCCCAGTTTCATCAGCCAGCGGGGCGAGGTAAAGTGGTGCAGTGTCACCATGGGGACCAGTCCATGTTCATGGCAGGCATTCAGCATGTCGCGATAGTGTGCAAGGATGGCCGGCGAAAACATGCCGTCCTCCGGCTCGACCCTGGCCCACTCGATTGAAAAGCGGTAGGACTTAAACCCAAGCTCTGCCAGAAGCTTGATATCCTCACGGTAGCGATGGTAATGATCGCAGGCATCCCCGGAAGGCTCCGTGACGATCGTCCCCGGAATATGCTCCAAAACCCAGAAATCCGAGTTGACATTATTGCCTTCCACCTGGTGGGCAGCGGTCGCGGTTCCCCAGAGAAACCCCTTGTGGAATTCATGAGTGAGTGTCATTGTTTTTCCCTTCGTTGTTTTCCTACCGCCTGTCTCATTAATCACTTAACTTTTTCCATGGTTTGTATGCCGAAGTATGAATAAAAAGTAAAAGTAAATTATGCGGCACTATGTAAATTAGATCGTAGATCATATATCGCCTATCCGTCTGCTGCTCGAGTTTCACCGGGACCGATCCCCGGCTACTCACCCTTCGTATCCACTTTCCTTCTCCTGTATGCCAAGTACCTTGAGCAGTTTCCCATCTTTCGCAAACATCACCCTGTTTTTCTTTCTTGAATACTCCAAGCCGGTCTCTTTTGCCAGGCCTTCGGCGAGCTCGTAAATGTCCTCTTCATATTTATCGAGCGGCGTGGAGATCATGATGGCGTCCGGCTCAAGGTGAATTCCAAGCCGCGACTGGAGTTTGGCAAAGCCCGTCGAACCATCGAAGATCGGAAATCCCTGATAGAACCCCAGCAGCCGGGATGGCTCCAACATGCGCTCCAGGAGTTCTTCCGGCAGCGGGATTGTTTCGTTGTTGGAGACCAGGAACTCCACCGCCCGGCGAATGACCGGCTCTCGATCGGCGTAATCCAGTTCATCTGTTGAAAACCGGTTGTAGAACGCCGCCAGTTTTGAAGGCTTCCAGTAGAAGGTAATGTCATTTTGGGAGTTGGATAACCGGCCGTTCATCAAAGTAGGCAGCATATGAGATCCCCAGTACTCGCAAGGCCGGGATCAGGGTGCTTGTATTGGTGGACATCTGCAACTCGACCTCATCGGCCCGCTGCAGGTCCCTAATTTTGTCGTAGATCAAGACCCCGTCCCTGCCGGATACGTATTCCGCTACCGTTGATCCGCAATCCATGCAGATTGAAATCAAATAGTAAACGCCTGGGTCCGATCTGAATGTCAAATCGCATACACCGGTGCCTTACCTGCCAGCCGTCTCATTCAGAGTCTTCATCTCGTCATCGACATCAGGTTCAAAGTAGACAATGATAACGACTTCCCGTCCTTTATACTTTCCTTCCAGTGTTATTTTAGGCTCGCCAGTATCTTCAATTTCAAATCTGAGTGCATTCACTTCCTCAAAGATTTTCTGAGCCGCCAGAATATCAAAACGATCGACGATCCCAAACACAAACTCACCGTCGTTGGGGCCGGCTTCCTGAATTTCCATGACTGCAGGCCATAATTCAACGAGATCAACACCCCATTCTGTCTCCTCCGGGCCTGACTGTCGACAATCTATGGAAGCCTGCCCCTTTAAACTCAACTGTATCAGCAATTGCTTCAGCAAGTTCTCTCGCCCATACAGGTACTTGATCTTCTTCTGTCATATGTCGAGATTTCCTTTAAAAACTGGCCTGGATAAAATTATAGCCGAACAGCGGTCTTCGAGCGCATATTTCTCCGGCACCCTGCCAGGCGATTGGTGGCAGGACCTGTGCCATTTTATTACATCTGCGGCGTAAAAACAACTTTTTGGATATTGGTGTGTGACTTATGCAGGCTGACCCTCATGAGGGCAATATCCTGTAAGACAGCCGGGATCGGATTGTGGTACAACCGGTTTTGTAGATCGGCAGCTTTATCGGTTAATCATGCTCACCCAGGAATGGTCCCAGATCTGGCATAACGCCCAGCTTGACGTGGAACTTTTACAGGCTTCCTACGTTCAGCACGCCTATCCCCGTCATTTTCATGAATACTACGTGATCTGTGTGATCGAACGGGGGTTTCAGTCCTTTACCCATAAAAATGCCAAACATTTTACGCCCCCTGGCGGCGTAATCCTTATTAATCCGGGTGCCGTCCATACCGGCGAGGCAGCCGACGAACAGGGCTTCCAGATGCGTTCCCTGTATCCCACCCATTCCCATATGCAAGCGGCTGCTTTTGAATTGACGGGTCGCCACCAGGAGCTGCCATTCTTCAAGGATGTTCGCGTCGACCATCGCTGGGCGGGTAACAGCATCCTGGCCCTGCACAAAGCCCTTACGCAGGGAGCGAGCGCATTGGAATGCGAATCGCGTTTCACCTGGACCCTGGCACAACTCGTCAAGCGGTATGCCGACCTGCGCTTTGGCGAAGTACGTCCGGGCAGGGAGCACAAAGCCGTCCAGCAGGCCCGCCGCTATATCGATGAATGCTTTGCCGAGGGTGTCAGCCTGACCCAACTGGCCGGCCACGTTTCCCTGAGCCGTTACCATCTGCTGCGGGCCTTTCGCGACGAAGTAGGCATGCCGCCCTACGCCTACCTGGAAAGTGTCCGCATCCGTCACGCCCAGCGGCTGATCGAGGCTGGCAAACCTCTCGCCGAAGTGGCAGCCGAGACTGGGTTTAGCAGTCAAAGCCACCTGACCGAGCGCTTCAAGCGGATCATCGGCGTGACGCCCGGCCAATACGCCAGACAGCTTCGCTAACGTATTCCTGGAAAAGCGATGTCGACCGGTTTTATTCCGTTACTCTCCTACGTTCTGATCTCAACATTTACGCCCGGCCCGAGTAATATCTCCAGCGCCTCGGTCGCGGTACTGCACGGGTATAGGAATACGCTGCGCTATCAGGTTGGCCTGGCTGCAGGGGTTTTCCTCATCATGGCACTCAGCGGCTGGATTTCCACGACGCTTCTGCGGATCTTCCCGGGCCTTGAGCTGGTGCTCCGTTATGCCGGCGCGGCATACATCCTCTATCTTGCTTATGGCATTCTCAAAGCCAGCTATACCTTTGCCGACCAGGGTGCAAAACCCTCGGGATTTGTCCAGGGACTCATGCTCCAGGTATTGAACCCCAAGCTGATCGTCTACGCTTTCACCGTCTTTTCCGCTTTTTTAGCCCCCGTGACAAATAATACCGCTCTGGTGATGCTGGCCGCATTTCTTCTGGCAGCCATTTCGTTTGGCGCCACTTCGGTGTGGGCAATCTTTGGGACCGCCATTAAGACCTATCTTCACAATCCCCGTCTGAAAACGATCGTGAATATTCTCCTCTCGCTTTCCCTTGCCTATACGGCCATCGCACTGACCGGCCTCGTGTGAATTGAGAGTTGGCTGTTTGGAACGCTCCTGCCAAAAAGCAGATGGAAGAGGGGATAATCATGGATTTTGCACCTATGTGATGGGACAGACCCGCCTGGCCAATTTAGGGCCCGATTCGTTTATATGACGAATGACACGTGAAATTCAAGGGAATTGGATATATTATTTTTATTGTCGACACATCTCTCGGGTGATTTTTATCTGCCTCATGTTTGGGCTGATAGGGTTGTATGCAAAGATCTGACTCTGCTTTTCCATACCAAATTACGCCTGCCTGTCTCCGATCAGGCTGCATTTCACGGGCCGCTCGAGCGTGTCCGTGATCTCAACCTGACATTGCGCTCGGTCATCAGCGGCGGGCCAGCCCATAGAATTAATGAAACTCGATCGAGTACAAACAATTGGAGGTGAAATCTATGACTATATCTATCGCTTCTTTGATCACCAAAGCTGCCAGCAAACAGACCTATTACACGATCCGCTTCCTGGCAGACCGCGACCGCGTCGACGACGCCTATCGGGCGTATGGCTACTTCCGCTGGGTGGACGATACCCTCGATGCGGATTCGGGTTCAGCGCCTGAACGGATGGCCTTCCTCGAGCGGCAGAAATCCCTGCTTGAAAAATGCTATCAGGGCGAGGCGCCGCGCGATGCGAACCTCCAGGAAAAAATGCTGGTCGAGCTGGTCCAGCACGACCAGGAAAAGAACAGCGGCCTGCAGCTCTATCTGCGCAACATGATGCAGGTCATGGATTTTGATGCCAGGCGCCGCGGCAGGCTGATCTCGCAAGGCTGAGCTGAACGAGTACACGCGCTGGCTCGCCATGGCGGTCATGGAATGCATACACTTATTTCATCGGGCATGACGATTTCTCACCTCACGATGAGACCCGTTATCTGGCAGTTTCTGCCGCGCATATCACGCACATGCTGCGGGATACGTTTGATGATGCGCAGGTCGGATATTACAACATCCCGCGCGAAGTACTGGAGGCCAATCACATCGGCCCGCAGGATGTGCAGAGCGATGCCTACCGTGCCTGGGTGAAGAGCCGGGTGCAACTGGCACGCGAGTATTTCAAGGCAGGCAAAGATTACTTCGCGCGGGTACAGAACCTGCGCTGCCGTCTGGCATGCTTCGCCTATATCGCCCGCTTCGAATGGCTGTTGGACACGATTGAAAGGGAAGGCTATTGCCTGCGCCCGCAATACCAGGAAAGAAAAAGCACAGGGGCTGGATTGTGGATGAGCTGGCTTACGCTTTCATCCATGGTCAATTTGCGAGGAGTGAGCGCGCTCGCCTCGAGCCTGTCGTCCCACGCTTCATCAGGTAAATTATGAAAACAAAATCCGTGATTGTGATCGGTGCGGGCATTGGCGGGCTCACCGCCGCAATCCATCTTGCCAGACGCGGGCTGCATGTCACGGTCGTGGAAAAGAACTCGCAGCCCGGCGGGCGCTGTGACCGCTTCAGCCGCGACGGGCCATCATTTTGACACGGGACCCACTCTGTTTGTCATGCCTCTGTTGTACGAAGCCGAATTTCGCGCCCTGGGAGCTTCGCTGCATGAACAGCTCGATCTGCAGCGCGTGGACCCAACCTATCATCTGGTCTTCGATGACGGCAGCCAGCTTGCGCTCACTTCCGATATGAAATCCATGCAGGAGCAACTTGGAATCGATCCAGCCAGGAAGTTTCCAGGGTCTTCTGCGTTATCTGGAGGAAGGCGAGCAGCATTACCAGCTGGTCTTGGATAAGCTGGTCAACCGTGATTTCCGCCGGGCTTCCGATCTCTTCAACATCCAGAATCTGCCGCTGCTCTTTCGTCTCAAGCCGCTTGTCAACCATTATCGCAACATGTCCGCCTACTTTGACGAGCCGCGCTTGAAAAGCGCCTTTACGTTTCAGGATATTTACATGGGGTTGAGCCCATTTGAAGCGCCGGCCACCTTTTCGATGATGCCTTACACGGAGCTGGCGCATGGTGTCTGGTATCCCAAAGGCGGCATGTATCGCATCGTCGAGGCCTCATGGATCTTGCCCGCGCAGGCCGGCGTGGAATTCATCTTTAACACGGCCGTGGAACGGATCGATGCAGATGCAACGCGATGCCCGAGGCGTTCTGTCTTGCCGATGGCTCGCGCCTGGAGGCGGATGTGATCCTTGCCAATGCCGATCTACCCTATGTCTATCAAAATCTGCTCCCGCAGGATGGGATGGTCAAAGACATTGTCGCGCAAGCGCTTCTCCTGTTCGGTGATCAGCTTCTTCTGGGGAGTGGACAAGACGTATGAAGCGCTTGGCCCGCATACGCTTTTCCTGGCGGACGATTACCGCGAGAACTTCGAGACGCATCATCCGGGACCTGAGCCTGCCGGCCAATCCCAGTCTTTATATCCACGCCCCGGCGCGGCTCGACCCATCCATGGCCCCGCCCGGACAGGATACCCTGACCGCCATCGTCCCGGTGGGGCACCTGAGCGAAAATGGAGAGCAGGATTGGGATGAGCTGCGAGACGAGGCGCGCCAGCAGGTGTTTCGCCGGCTGCGGACTCTCGGCATTACCGACCTGGAAGCGCACATCAAATTCGAAGAGACATATACCCCGCTCTCATGGCGCAAACGATATAACCTGGTAAAAGGCTCAACGCACGGGCTGTCCCATACGCTGACTCAAATGGCCTACTTCCGGCCATCCAACCGGCATCCACGCTACCGAAATCTGTACTTCGTGGGCGCCAGCACGCATCCCGGCACCGGCATGCCCACTGCCATGGTCTCCGGTCGCCTGGTATCCGAGCGAATTTTGGATGAACTGAATGAAAGTACTGATCATTTCCACTAATATACTGCCTGCCGCTCCCCTGAGACCTGTTTATCTTTCACCCGACCTGCCCAAGTCTTACCTGGAGGAATTATTACCTGACCTGTGCTCCAGGCAAGGCTATTCGGTTCAATTCAACAAGCCGCGTGAGTTCCTGGAACTCTGTAAGACAAATCGATCTATAGCAGGAGCAACAGCTGTCAGCCACCGGCGACATCACCGACAGCCAGTGTGGAAAGGAACAATGCCCGGAGCACGCCAGTGAACGATCAATTGATTTTCATCTCCCTCATAAGATGTGCCTCCAGCAACGAGATCCACGTCCATGCAAATATTACTGCGGCAGTAAATGCCAGGGTGACAAAGACCAGGACGGTTCCACCCTGCTGCGCGCCCGAGGCGATCCCGAAAAAAGCGACCAGGAAGAGCACGCCTGTTACTACCGAATAAACCGCCCATCCCCTTTGTCCCTGTTTGCCAAATCGGCGGGCAAATACAAAACAGGCGGCGATCAGTGCCAGGAAGCCAATTCCGCCGGTAACGAAGTGCATCAGCCCATGTCCACTGATCTGGTGGGCATCTGCGGGTGTTCCGGGAGGAAAGCCGAGTGCAGGGTCTGCAACAAAGATCCCGGCGCCAATCAGGCCCAGGCCATACATACCGATCAGGATCGGACCCCAGGTCCCGCCGCGCCCGCCATGCAGGGCGCGCCAGAGGCCAAACGCACCTGCCATGGTGAGCAGTCCCGAAAGCAGAAAATTGGAAATCTGGATCCATCCCAATTCGCCGTTGCTCATCAGGCTCAGGTCGTGACGGGTGGGATCAAATCCCGGGCGGACCAGCATTTGAAATATGCCCAGGGCAATGTAGACGGGACCGGCGATGACACCACATACCAGCAGGGTCTTTGTTAATTTGGCAGCGTCCGAGGACGCAATGGTTAAAGTTGCGTTACTCATCATGATTTTCCTTTGCGTTATGGTTTTGGTATAAGAAAAGACTTTAGCGGACAATTATCCGCGTATGCAGGCAGCTGCGCGTTCCAAAAGTAGTTCCCGCTCTCTCGTATTCCGTGTGAGAGAGGCTGCAAGTTTGAATTCCTCGCGGGCTTCGTCAAAACGCCCGAGCTTTGCAAGCAGATCTCCGCGCACGACGGGCAGCAGGTGATAGGTTTTAAGCGAAGGTTCAAAGCGCAGGGTATCGACAATTTCGAGACCGGCCTGCGGACCGAACGCCATCGCGACAGCCACCGCGCGATTCAGCTCCACCACAGGGGAAGATGTAAGTTGGGCCAGCGCATCGTACAACGCTGCGATACGTTCCCAGTCTGTCTCCTCTGCAGTGCGTGCCTGCGCATGACAGGCAGCAATCGCGGCCTGTAGCCGATAGGGTCCCAGGGCGCCGCCGACCGCCTCTGCACGCATCAGGGCGGCGAAGCCACGCTGGATGAGAAGCTGGTCCCAGCGCCCGCGGTTTTGTTCGAGCAACGGGATCGCCTCTCCGGAGGGCCCAGTGCGTGCTTTTAGGCGCGAGGCCTGGATTTCCATCAGGGCGACAAGACCATGAACTTCCGTTTCGTTCGGCATGAGCTCGGCCAGGATTCTGCCAAGGCGAAGCGCATCTTCACACAGGGCAGGACGCATCCATTCATCGCCGGCGGTTGCCGAATACCCTTCATTGAAGATCAGGTAGATGACTTCGAGCACACTGGCCAGTCGTTCAACACGATCGGTTCCCAACGGGACTTCAAAGGGGACATGCGCTTCTGAAAGGGTCCGCTTGGCACGGACAATACGTTGGGCAATGGTGGCCTCGGGGACCAGGAAAGCCCGGGCGATTTCATCGGTCGTCAGGCCGCCGAGCAGGCGCAGGGTCAGCGCCAGGCGTGCGTCCCTGGAGAGGATCGGATGGCACGAAATGAAGATGAGGCGCAGCAGATCGTCGCCCATGTCTTCGTCTGTGTCTGCATCGATTTCCAGGCCGCTGGCAGCCTGTTCGATCTCAAGATCACGCCCTATTCTCCTCCAGCTTGCGCTCGAGGTTGGCATTGCGGCGGATCTGGTCGATGGCGTGATGTTTTGCCGTGACCATCAGCCAGGCACCGGGTTTCTCTGGAACGCCTGTACTGGGCCATTGATCCAGCGCGGCAAGCAGGGCTCCCTGGGCGAGATCCTCTGCAAAACCCACATCGCCGGCAAAGCGTGTAAGGCTGGCGATCAGTCTGGCGGATTCGATCCGCCAGACTGCCTCGATCGTGCGCTGGATATCAGGAGTTGTCATGGCAAAAGATGGCCCGTGCAAGTCGACTGGCTAGAACACTTCGTAAATCTCACCCTGGCCATCGCCAACCACCTGCCAGAAGCGTTTCGAGAGCTCAATCGCCTCTTCCTTAGTCCTGGCTTCCACCAGGGCAAAGCCGACCACCGCCTCCTTCGCCTCGGTGAAGGGGCCATCAACCACCGAGATCTTTCCACCACTGGATTTGATTTCGGGTCGGGTTGAGACCGAGACCGCCGGTCGCCAGAAGCGCGCCTGTTTTGGTTAACTCTTCGATCAGTTTTCCCATGGCAGCATACATTTCCGGGCTCGGGGGAGTTGCCGGGTTGCTGGCGTCATTTTTGGTCATCATCATGTATCTCATTTTCGTTTCTCCTTCAGGATTAACGATTTGGAGGGACCCTTGGACGGCTAAAGGTTGTCCCGAGGTGTCGCTCTATTAATACATCGAACGACAGGGATTGAAATCGACATTTTCAGTCAAATTTAATGGTAACCAGAATACATGAGAGTTTTCTAATGTTTGGCCAGGCTCTTTTTATAGATTTTCGCACCAGTACGATGGGCGGCTCCTAGCTGCCGGGGCAGGCTCCGCCCAAAGGCGGGAAAATTTTATGCATCTTTCAGTAACCGTTGTGGAACTGGAGAGCCTATCTCTTATACGATTGATGGAAATTCTTGAACCACAATATCTTCCATTCGCAGTGTTTGTCCGTCGATATAGCATTGCTCTAGAATTTCTGTGGGTAACTTTTGTTTCCCATTTGCAAGAATACGACTTAGAGCTATGGTATCTGGCTCCATTAACAAGTAGGATCCCGTACTGAGATAGTTCTCAATAAATGTAGCAAGCGTCATGGCTTTTTGTACATTTCCCTCGTTGCTTACGTACACAGCCCACGCAACCAAACAAGCCAATTGCCCAGAAATATGCCCCTGTCCTCGATTTCCCCTTAGACTTTCCGTCACCAGTGTCCGGGCACGGATCATATTCCCAGCATGAATGGCAGAATACCCCATCATGCGGAGAGGAAAAGGCTGTTGGACTTCATCGCCGATGGCTTGAAACAGAACAAATGCACGCTCGGCCACATTCCCGGAGGCTGGTAGTTTTCCTTCAGGTAATACAGGATGGATAAGTTCGCCAGTGTTATCCCTTCCGCAAGACGGTCGCCTATCAAGCGGATGGCAGTCAAACTACGCTCAAAATATTCGATCGCAAGATCGTGTTCACCGGCATAACGATTAATGGTGCCCAATTGCTGGAGGGCAGATCATTCCCCAAAGGTCATCGACCTCTTCTGCAATTGCCAGCGCCTCCTTGGTTGTAATGGAGGGCGTGCTCGTGATCGCCCTGCTCATCAAAAGCTCGCCCCAGGCTGGTGAGCGCCATGTTCAGCTGCTGATGAAAATTCGATGCTCCAACAAATGGATATGGATTTCCTCCAGAACCGTTTTCGCCTGTAGGTGGTCATGGATGGCAATGCATATATCCCCCATATAATAAAGCGCGCTGGCGAGTGAACGTTGATCCGCCAGCATGCGACAAATGTCAATACTTTGCTGGCAGAGTTTGTAGGCGGAATTGTAATCAGCCATGCGGATGTAAATGGAAGCTGCACGGTATAGCATCTTGGCACGGCTACGTTGATGACCCGAGGCTACTGCCAGCTTCAACAGGTTCGAAAGACGATCCACACCCTCATGAAAGTAATTCCGCTCGATCCAAAACAAGCTGATTGCCGCAGCAATGCGAAAGCCGTAAATAAAATTTGTCTCAACGTTGAGGGAATAATCGATCGCAGACCGGAAATTGTTATGTTCCTTTTCAGTAATGAATATCCATTTTGCCTGATCAAAACCATCCAGGTGGTCTTCAGACTCTTCGGCGTAATCGGCAAAGTGCACCAGATGTCGATTTCTAATTTCAGTCAATTCATCAGCTTGTGAAAGCTTTTCATTCCCAAACTCACGTATGGTTTCAAGCAAGTGATACCGTGCCTGCTGATCGTTCTCTTCGCCAACAACCAGTGATTTATCGACCAGCTTAATCAGGATATCCAAAACATCTTCACGGCGGAGTACTGCCTGAGACTGGTTTACACCGTCAACCGGGTCAGAGCATACAACTTCCGCGGCGCGCAATGTCCAGCCCCCTGAAAAAACAGACAATCTCCGCAGCAGGATGCGCTCGGGCTCTGAGAGGAGATTGTAGCTCCATTCAATTGTCCCGCGCAGGGTTTGCCTCCAGATATTTGGCGTCGCGTACACCGTGAGTAAGCCAGTCAAGCCGGTGATCGAGCTGTTGAAGCATGGCTGAGGGACCCAGACTTTTGATGCGGGCGGCAGCCAATTCAATCGCCAGAGGCAGGCCATCCAAATGTCGGCAGATTTTAGCGATTACAGCAAGGTTGTCAAGGGTAAGTCTAAAAGCAGGCTGAACAGCCTGTGCCCGCTGGACAAACAATTTCACCGATGCAGTACGTAGATACTTTTCAAGAATTTCGTTGTAGTCTCCCTGGAAGGGACTGGCTTCGGAAAATGAATCCGGCAACTCCAGAGGCGTAAGTGGAAATTCGTATTCGCCGGAAACACGTAAAGCTTCCCGGCTGGTCGCAAGGATCTTTATCCCTGGAGCCCCCACCAGCAGCGCGCGGAACATGAGGAGCCGCATTAATGATTTGCTCAAAATTATCCAGCACTAAAAGCAGATTGCGCTGACGCAGCGAGGTGATAATGCTTTTCAAAAGAGGCGCATCTGATGTTTCCTGAATACCCAGAGCCTGTGCCAGAGTGGGTAAAAAGGCGTCAACGTCGGAATGGCGGTCAGGTCTACAAATAATGGGCCATGCGCAAATAATCCAGCCAGTCTGGGCAGAGATGTGCGCGGCCAGGCGCGTTTTTCCAACGCCCGGAGGACCAATCAGTGTAACCAAGCGTACATCGTTACGAGTAAGCAGATCGGTCAGTGCGACAACTTCGTGATCGCGCCCGAGCAGGGGGGTGAGGATCAGAGGAAGGTTGCTTGAGGAAAGATCAAAAATTGGCAACGCGGTGGGTGGAGCGGCAGGGGTGGGTCTTGAGCTCACCGAAGGAGCAGATGATAAGGATTGTCGCGGGTTCTGTACTTCCGGCCAGTTCAAGGAGGCGGGCTGTCCATGCTGGTTCCTCATCCAGGTCAAGAGCCGGTACAAAACGCGCCATAAGCGTGGTTGGATCCGGTATCCGCTGGTTTTTTTCGATGCGGCTCATATAACTGTAGTGGTAACCCACTTGCAAGGCAAGTTCCTTCTGGGACAGATCTGCCCGCTCTCGAAGGAAGCGCAAAAGTTCCCCAAAGTTCGTGAAACTCTGAGGGAAAACTGAAATCAGGCCTTGCATGATATTGATTATACATCTCTGGAAAGGCAGGCCAATAGATGAAGTGGATGGAGCCAGGATATGGTATCCTCCATGTAAAAGCCTGAGGATTTCAAAAAATTCGATCCGATTTGAACTGGTGATATGAGAAGTCATGCAGTATTACTGCAAAGCCGATAGGATTGGAAAAAAACAAATGAACGTTGAACAGGTTGAACTCATACGCCACTCCCTGATTCAGGTGCATCCGATCGCCGATCAGATTGCCAGAAGCTTTTACGCGCATTTGTTTAAGGTCACTCCTCGTCTTCGGAAACTTTTTCAAGGTGACATGGACAGGCAGGGCTCCATGCTGATGTCCAGTCTTGAACTGGCTGTCAGCAACCTGGATGATCCGGAAAGTATTCTGCCAGCAATCCAGGCGCTGGGCGAGCGTCATTTAAGCTATGGAGTAAAAGCCCAGGATTTTCCGCTTTCGAAGGAAGCCTATTTATGGGCAATGGAAAAACATTTGGGAATGGAGTTTACACCTGTGCTGAAAGATGCATGGGCCGCAGCTTTCGACGCCCTACTTCAAGCCATGATCGATGTGACCAGCAGTTAAATTTAAACGGCGATCTCTTCGGTTTATGCAGTTTATAAACGAGAATGAAGGTGTTTTACTAAAAGGAGCAGGGCCGCATGACGGCCCTGCTCCTTTTCATACATTTTTTGGAATTGAGTATTCCAGATTGCATTTGTCAGTGAGATCAACTCAAACAGGTAATTTACACTGGGACCGCTTCGGAGGATGCCTCAATCATTGCCCCTGCAAGGATCGTATCAGGCTTCAACCCAGGCATCTTTCAATTCAGGGGTGAAGGCTTCACCGAGATAGTAGTCAAGGGTCCATAAGAAGGCTTCAGCCACCGGTTGATAATGTTCAGCGGTCACTCCATATCCGGCATGGCGTCTGCCAAGCGATTGGACAGCGGGCAGAATGGTCTTCCAAATTATTCAGGCTGCCTCACCGCGAGTCCCAAGGTGCTCATCAACATGGCGCCTTGTTTTTTCATGTTGTTCGTTGAAGAGAGATCGGTACTCGGGAGCAATTTCAAATAGACGTTGATAAAAGGTCTCAGCAGCCTGATCAGCGATAGGGCGAACCTTCTCAAAAGACGCCTGAACGAGTTCAATTTGTTGGGTATTCATTTTTTCTCCTTCTGATGGGCGAAACAATTCATCCGCGTAGGTTAAGATGTGCCTACTTTATCAAAAGGTTAATTGACAAAGTTGTTATTAATTGACAAATTAATTGACTCCCAGGCAGACGAACTTTAAAACCCAGCTTTAGAGACCCGCCTATATTCCACATTGGTTCCTGTGCCTGGATTGTCCTCGCCTGTGATGGACACCTGCTCAGCAGGAACCGCTTTCTACGTCTGCCGCCATCTATTTCAAGCGGGTTCATGGGAGGGCGGGCTTAATGTTTTCAACTGCCCGATCTCAGGCCAGACCTTTGCAACGACCAGTACGACGATGATCGTCCCAATGCCTCCGGCGACTACGGCGATCACCGGGCCGAACAACGCTGCCGCCAGCCCGGATTCGAAGCTGCCCAGCTCATTCGATATGCCAATGAAAATACTGTTCACAGAGGCAATACGGCCGCGCATTTCATCCGGAGACTGGGTGAGCAGCAATGTCCCGCGGATCACGACACTGATGTTATCCAGCGCGCCCAAGGATACAGCAGCATGGCAATAGACAGGATGAAGGAGGTGGACAGGCCAAACACGATGGTGGCCAGTCCAAAGCCGATCACCGCCAGCAGCAGAGTCCGGCCGGCATTCTGCATGGGCGGCCGGTGGGCGATCACAAAGGCCATGATCAGAGCGCCCATGGCAGGCGCGGCGCGCATGATGCCCAGTCCCTGCGCGCCGACGTGGAGGATGTCCGTGGCGTAAATGGGGAGCAGGGCCACTGCGCCGCCCAACAACACGGCGAACATATCCAGCGTGATGGCAGCCAGGATCACCTTGGTATCGCGCATGAACCGGAAGCCTTCCTTCAACGAGTCCCAGGTGGGAGATTTCTGCGCCAGGGCCAGCGGCCTGCCTTTGATCATGAACAACAGGATGCAAAAGACTGAGGGCGGCCAGGGCGTCGAAGATGTAGATAAAGGTCACAGAATTGAAAAAACCGATCAGCAGGCCGGCCAGCTGCGGGTCCGGTAATGGAGGCGAACTGCCAGGTGGATGTGTTCCAGGTGGCCGCGTTCGAGAACAGGGGAGGCGGCACCGTTTGGGGCAGCAGAGTCGAAGAGGCCGGGTCGTTGAAGGCACGCGAGATCCCGACCCCCAGCAGGAGCGCGTAAATCCAGTAGAGATTGGCCCCTCGGTATAGGAAAGCCACCCAAGGCCCAGCACACAGAGCGCCAGGAAGAGCTCGGAGATGATCACAATTCGTTTCCGGTTGTATTGGTCCGCCACATGTCCCGCTGGCAGGGAAAGCAGGATGACCGGGATGACCTGCACCAGGCCGACCATGCCGAGGACAAAAGGCTGGTGGGTGCGCAGCCACAAGCTCCCAGCCGATGGCGAACGAGAGCATCTCGTTGCCGAAGGAGGTGATAAAGCGGCCGGTGAGCAGCAGCTGAAAATCCCGGTAGCGCAGCGCGGCGTACGGGTCGTGACGTTCCGTATTCTGTAATGTCATATTCACCCGATTGTTTGAGATAGGCATGTATGATACCATTCCCAAATGGAGCACGAGCGACCATGTGAGCCTTTTACGTCCGGCGAGCCTGCCTCAGGGCGGCACCTGGGCGGACCTCGGCGCCGGGACGGGCGCATTCACACTGGCTTTAAGCGAGTCTGGTTGGGTTGAGCGCCGAGATCTATGCCATCGACCGGGATAGCGGCGCGCTTTCCAAACTGGAACAATCCCACCGGGCGCGCTTTCGGAACCTCCCAGAACATCCACTCCGTTGCGGGGCGACTTTACCGGTACGCTGTCGCTGCCTCCGCTGGATGGTATCCTGATGGCGAACTCACTGCATTACTACCGGGAAAAGGAAAAGGTACTTGCGGCACGTTCGCTCGTTCCTGAAGTGGAGCGGCAGGCTTTTGCTGGTCGAATACAACGTGGACTCCGGCAACCTGTGGGTGCCGCACCCGCTATCATTTGAAACGTTTTATTCCCTTGCCCCACGTGCCGGATTTCAGCGAGCCGAACCTACTGGCAAAAGTCCCCTCGCGCTTCCTGAGGGAATTTTATTCCGCCATCGCCTATCGATCTTCAACGAAAATGCTTCATGACATCCAAAAATTGGAAACAACACTACGAGCGCGAACATTCCCGGTTGATCGAGGCGCTGGGTAAAGTGACGGAGGGCGGAATCGTGGAAGCCATCCAGCATATCGGCGCGACCAGTGTGCCAGGGCTGCGCGGTTCATCCTGCGTGGATATTGGCCTGGCGGCCTGGCCGTTTCCCCTGGAAGAGGTTCCAAGATACCGGCTGGAAGCGCTCGGTTATCGAATCCTGGAAGGCTATGCCGAAAGCCCTCAGCAGAGATTTCGACACGCTTCTGGATCATTCCAGTTGTTTATCGTTGAGCCGGGAACGGAACCCTGGTACGACTTTATTTCGATCGGCGACTATTTGCGTCATAATAAACAGGCACGTGAGGAAGTTTCTGCCATGAAGGCAGATGTCGTGATGGACAAGTCCGCTCTCTTCGCCAGGCTGCTGCCGGATGTGCGCAACTGGTGGATCGAGTATTACGGTTTTGCCCCTCTCGAATCACTCGCGGACGAAATGAAGGATGCCCCGTTTGAATGGTATGTTTCCGGCGGCTGGGCCCTTGAGCTTTTTGTAGGGAAGGTCCGGCGTGTGCATCATGATGTGGATGTGATCGTCCCGCGGCGGTGCCAGTTGGATCTGCAAAAGCATCTGACGGACCGCGGCTGGAAATTCGTGACCCCGTTCGAAAAGCGCCTGGAACCCTGGCCGCTTCACATGCGGCTTGAATTGCCGCGCCACCAGGTGCACGCACATCGCGGTGACCAGTTTATTGATATTCTACTGACCGACATGGAGGATGTGTGGCGCTATCGCCGCGAGCCGCTGGTGTTACGCTCCAGGGAAAAGATGAGTTTTGTGAGCACAAGCGGCATCCCGTATCTGGCGCCTGAACTGGTGCTGTTGTTCAAAAGTAAAAATACAAGCAATCACGAGCGCGCCAAGGATCAACTGGATTTTGAAACAACGTTCCTTCAGCTCGAGCCGGAACGCCGCGCCTGGTTATACTGGGCGCTTATGGCGACTGATACAAACCATGTCTGGATAAAACAATTGGTGTCGTAACAGGCAGCCCGTTAACGCCGCTTAAAGAACTGTACATCCTTCTCATGTTTCTTGGCGGCTTCGCGTGTGTCGAACGTTCCCAGGTTTTTCCGCTTTCCGGTTTTTGGATCTTTCTTTTCAGAATACAGACGATATTTGCCTGATTTTAATTTTCGGATCATCGGAACCTCCGCATTTCCGTCACTGCCTGGCTTGCTTAAACCGGGACGATGACGGATAAGTTAATCTCTATAACGTCATTTCGATGATCGCATTATGAGCTTTATTTCACCGTCAACCAAACCCCTGCGAGGACCACGCCAATGCCCAGGATCCGGGTCGCATCGATTGGCCGGACGGAGGCACCCAGCAGGCCAAAGTGATCCAGGAACAACCCGACCAATAATTGTCCCGCCACAATGGCGGTAATGGATGCGGCCACTCCCACACGCGGGATCATGTAACTGACCGCCGCGATCACGATCAGGCCAAATACTCCCGCACACAGTGCATACCACGGCACACTGCGCCATTGCGAAAGCTTGCCTCCGCCCATAAAGAGTAGCAGTGGGACCAGTGCTATGATGGCGCCCCCAAGATGGACAATAAACACACTTTCGAATATCCCGAGCCGCTGGCTGATCATGCTTGCCAGGGGACTCTGCAGTCCCACCGCCGCACCGCCTGCCAGGCCGATCAGAATGATAAGGATAACTGGTTCCATGGTTTGCTGGTCTCCTTGTAAATTGATAAATTTCTCCGGTCCCCTCTATACCTCAACAGATTATAGCAGTGACAAAATGAAATCCATCCAGAGGATGTTTTGCCGTCAGTGCGACTGCATCAGTTGAGTACGCCCACCCGTTCGAGTGGGAGTGTAACCTATTGTCTATAACAGGATTAAGGATTGTTTCGTTCTTTTTATATAGGTAAAGAAGATAACGGGGAACTTCAAACGAAAACCGGCATCGATATCGCTCGACGAAACAAATATTTTTTGCGGAGGCTTGTGAAATGAGTAAGATTTCGCGTCAGGTCCTGATCGGCGCGTTGACCTTGATATTTTTGAGTTCTGGCTGCGGAAGGTTGACTACTGGCGTCCCCTACTCCCGTGTGGACAGATACCCCAGCGGGACAACCGTCCTTGCCCACGATTTCACCTGGCTGCCTCTGCCACTGCAACAGGCACGTCCGTTTCCGCAACACCGCATATCCCCATCACTGGTGAAAATTTTGTATCCGTGCAGTGCCAGTTCTGTGTGGATGCTGAACCCCATGCCGTGCTGGTTTTGCCGGATGTCGCCTACTTCGATGTGGGCTCGATTCGCTCCTGTCAGTTGTCTCACTGCTGATGTGGTAGGCGGCAAACGCATCCTGATCTGCCATGGCCCTCAATCGACATCCTTCAATTTGAACATTTGCTCAGACCCTTCGAACTGTCTGCAGTTCCCGGTGGCCCTGCAGACCTGTCCGCTGTTACAGGCCGGGTGCCCCCATTGCAACCATCAACGCCTTTTGCCCCCTTCTTCCTGACCCCGTCAATACTCAGTAAAGAACCGACCAAAAAACCCACGGCTGTACCATCATCACACCTCACCCTGCAGCAACGGTAACGTCCTGTCCCTGACCCATCAAACAACGGCTCTTCGATAACATCCCTGGGATTTGCTTCGTTTAGTTCCATGGAAACAGACACCAGGGATAAATTGGAATTCCATAACCGTTTCTCATCGAGCAAAACCAACCCATTTTTCAAGAAATTGCTGTTTGCATGTTCCCATCTGTGCAAGACAGGAAATTTGCATGCAGATCCCAGCCATGCGTGCAGGCTTTATGAGGAGAAAGAATTATGAAAAAGTATTCAAGAATCTCCTTTTCCTTGCCCTGCTCTGGTGCTGCTCACAACAGCCTGTGGCGCCGAGCAGGGAGCAACGCCCACCACCATTGTGGGTACGCTACTCCCGGGCCATTCTGACCAGTACTCCGTTCGGCCCCACCGAAACGATCGGGACCACGCCGACTGCCACCGGATCAGGAATCGGCTATCACGGCTGAAACCACCACGACAGGTCTCGAAACAGCAACGGTCAGTGCTGGGCGTGCTGACGCACACTGGTTGTTGGGACGCAGGCACCCAGCCTTGGGACGACCCCGACACCGGTCGTTCCTGTGACGGGACAGGATATCATGCTGGTGGAATGCCAGTTCTGTGTGGACACCCGGGCCCATGCCCTGCTTGTCCTGCCCGATACAGCCACCTTTAAAATTCAGCCCCGGCCTGCTCGTCCACGACCACAACGACCGATGCCCAACCCACCGTGTACCACCGTGGAGGTGAACAATGGCAGGCAGGTTGTGCTGTGCAGCGGCCCTGAAATGACCCCGCTGGTAGTCAATATTTGTAGCGATGCCAGCAACTGTACCGATTTCCCGGTAGACCTGCTGGCCTGCCCGTTGACCCAGGGAGGCGCTGTCGGGCCGGCGAATACGCAGCAGGCTCCAGCGACAGGCGCAAGAATCAGGAGGAGTGGCGACAGCTACGGCACACCAGCAGCCCGGGAGAATTAACAAGTTGCCAGCACGGCAACTCCACTTTCCGGAACGGCTGCCACCGCGATCGGCAACAGCTCCTGTAAAGATGATTCTGCCAGCAATCATTTCGCTTTGCACGGTTCCGCTGGCAGGTGGTTGTGGAAACTTGATATTCGAAAGCAAAGAGTTGAGATTGTTTTTATTTCCCGTCACAACCTGGCTTCTTGCGCGCAGGGAGGAAAGTTTCTGCCGTAGACCTGCCAGCACACTCTCGTTCTTTTCGATCCGCTCGCGCTCTGTACGCACAAATCTTGTATAGGGCGCGATGCCGTTGTTCAGGCGTTCGACAGCATTCTTTGACTCAGTATTAAACGAGGTCGTTAATGTTTCGAGCAGCCGGGTGCGCAGCCCTTTCATCTTTCTCTTGAAGTCCTCCTTGGCCTGGTTGCGCTTATAGGGGATGACGAAAAAGCCGACGATGGCCAGTGTCCCTGCCGCCACGATCCCGGTGATGTCCACGCTGGAGGAAACGACTGCGGCTGTGACCAGGGTGCCAAATCCCAGCGCGCCGACTTCCAGGGCCGCGGTCTGGGCGACCGCCATTTCAACGTGCTTGGCCAGTTCGCTCGCCTCCTTGTCGCGGTCGTAGCTCCCAACGATCCCCTTGACGGTCTTGCCCATCTTGTCGACCAGATCACGCCGGCGCAGCTCGCGAGGCTCGATCCCCTCGCCGACGATATGTTCCGAGTGGAGCGCCTGGCGCCGCTGGACATAGGTCATCACCCGCTGCCATTCCTGCAGGTCCTTTTGCACCAGCCAGTCGATCATCCGCTGGACCTGTTCCTCGATCTGCTTTCGGCACATCCGCCAGCACCCGCTTCTCGAACTCCGCCCGGACCTTGTCGCCGCGGATCAACTGCCCGATGTTGGTGATGCGCATGGTGGTGTCGAAGAAATCCAGGCCGCGCTGCTCGAGCTGGTGCAGGATGTTCTCCACCTCCGCCAGCCGCGGCTGGAGCTCATTCTGCAGGTCGCGCTCGTATTCCTTAACAGTCGCTTCGAGGGAATGTGGCCGTCTGCAGGTCCTCCTTTAAACCTTCTGCCTGGGTCTGGTTCTCCCTGCCAAACTGTGCAACGATGTTATCCGCCACACCGAGCGGATTGTTGAACTTGAGCTGCAGTCGTGTGGCGTCATCGAGCGTCGATGTGATGTATTGCTCCAAAGCCTGCAGGCCGCTCTCCGCCCATAGCTGGCTGCGCTTTTCTTCGTCAGGCTCAGCAAGCGCCCGCTGTCCCCTTGCGGGCGGATACCGGGAAAAACTCGGGTGTATCTCCCAAAACAGTGGAGGCATGTTTGAGAACAAAGGACCGGATTTCCTGCAGGGATTTCGCATCTTCGAGGATGTCCGCCTTGTTCAGCGCAAAAACAACCTTCTTGCCCCAGGCCAGGATCCGCTCCAGGAACTGCCGCTCGCTCTCCGTAAGAGGATGATCGGCGGAAGTGGTGAACAACACCAGGTCACTGCGCGGGACGAACTCCTCGGTCAGGCGCTCGTGGTAGCGGATGACGGCATTGGTGCCCGGGGTATCCACGATGTTGAGCTCCTGGAGCAAGGCCAGTGGATAGGTGTATACCGCAAAGTTTTCATCCACCACCTGCTCGCCGGCCTTCTCACCCCATTTCACCAGTGTCACACGCGAGGTCGTGGGCGTGGCGCCTTCGAGCAAAACCTTCTCGCCCAGCAGGGCATTGACCAGGGCGCTCTTCCCGGCGTTGAACTCTCCCACCACCACCATCAGGAACAGCTCATCGAGCTGCAGGATCGCCTCCTGCAAAGTCGTCAGCGCCTCGCGCGGCACATCGATCCCGGCCAGGGCCAGGCGGATTTCGGACAGGGCTTCCTTCTCCTCGCGCAGGAACCGAGCCTGATCGTCAGCTCAGCATGGATTGGCGCATACACTCTCCTCTCGGGATATTCCCTTCCTCCGCAAAACATCACTCTATTTAACGGTTGGTTTTACAATTGTATTACAGAGTACTGTATAAATGATTTAAAACTAATTTTGGATTTGACCTGCATGAGAATCGTATTAAGGCAAGCTATATGAATTGTCCCTTTGTTTTCATCAATGTTGCCATGACCGCCGATGGAAAGATCGACACGTTCCAGAGAAAGGGCGCGGCGATCTCCTCCGCCCGGGATAAGGAGCGTGTCGACCGTCTGCGGGCAGACGCCGATGCGGTGATGGTCGGAGGCCGGACGCTCCTGGACGAGGATCCCAAAGCTTACCGTCAAATCGGAGGCGCTGCGCCGGGAACGCCTCGAGCGTCGGGCTGACGCCAAATCCCATCAAGGTGGGAATCGTGACGTGAGGCGCAGCCTCCAGCCCGATTCCCGTTTTCTCACAACTGGGCCCGCGAAAATCGTAATATTTACCACCCGCCAGACATCTAAACACCACGTTTCCCTCCTGGAATCGCGCGGCGTGGATATGTATCTGGACGATTCCGAAAAAGTAAATCTACCAGAGGCACTGGAGACGTTAAAACAAATAGGCGTGAAGCGCTTAATGGTCGAAGGAGGAGCCACCCTCAATTTTGAGCTGCTGCGTCTTGGGCTGGTGGACGAAGTCACTGCCTATGTGGCGCCCATGATCTTTGGCGGCGCAAACGCACCCACCCTGGCGGCCGGCCCGGGCCTGGAGAGAAACGAAGCCATCCCATTGAAACTTGTGAACGCAGAAGCCTGGGAGGATGGCGGCGTGTACTAAAATATATCCCCGGAAAATAAGTGATGAGCCTTGCGAAGGTTCTTTCCCATCAACCATCAGGGAGCGGACAAATCCTTCGCAAGGCTGAATCCGAAGAGTGAGGTCAATATGACAACTACCATGCATGAAAAATTCGATTTTCTTCTGGCAACGGAAGGCGATCATGAATGTGAAGGGCTTGGGGAAGGATAATATTTGTGTACGGATCGTGGCGATGGCTGAATTGCCCACCCGCTTTGGTGATTTTCATATTGTGGCTTTTGAGAATAACCGGGATGGCAAGGAACATGTTGCCATTACAAAGGGCGATGTGATCGGCACGGAATAATGTGCCGGTGCGCCTGCACTCGGAATGCCTGACCGGCGATGTGATGGGGTCCTATCGCTGCGACTGCCGCGATCAGCTGGAAGCCGCGCTGACAGCAATCGGCCAGATGGAAAGAGGCATGGTTCTCTACCTGCGCCAGGAGGGACGCGGCATCGGCCTGATCAACAAGATCCGCGCCTACAGCCTGCAGGATGAAGGGCTGGATACGGTGGAGGCCAATCTGGCCCTCGGCTTCCGCGACGACGAGCGCGATTACGCCGTGGCTGCGCACATGCTGATGTCGCTCAAGATCCAGTCCATCCAGCTGATGACCAACAACCCCAAGAAGATCAACCAGCTCACACAATATGGCATCCAGGTCAACGACCGCATTCCGCATATCATGCAGCCGAACGAGCACAACCGTTTTTATCTTGAGACCAAGGCGGCCAAATCCGGGCACCTGATCGACTTCCACGGCAAGGAGCATCTTCCCGAGCAGTCTGACCTCCCCATCGTGGAAGGCATGAGCCAGGACCAGATCCGGGCGATCTATGAATAAGAAGATCATTGTCATTACGGGCGCCACCGGTGCACTTGGCGCCAAAACCGCACACACATTGGCGGCAGGCGGTCATTCCCTTGTGCTGCTCGACAACGATCAGGGCAAACTGGATGCACTGACCCGGGACCTGGACCTCTCCGCCGAGCGGATCCTCGCCTCGGTTGTGGACCTGCGGAATGGGGATGCGGTTCGCTCTGCAGCCGAAGCGGTGTCCTTAAATTCGGCGTGGTGCACGGCCTGATCCATCTCGTCGGCGGCTGGGTGGGTGGCAAGACGCTGACGGAGGCCAGCGCCGATGAATTGGAGTCCATGCTCGGGCAGCACGTGTGGACGACGTTCCACCTGTTTCAGTCCTTTACGCCGCTGCTCGTCAAAAGCCGCAGCGGACGCGTGATCGTCGTCTCTGCTTCCACGGTTCCAAATCCGCCCGGGAAAGACCGGGGTCTATACCGCCGCCAAAGCCGCCCAGGAAAACATGGTCCTGACCCTGGCCGCGGAGCTGAAGGATCAGAGTGTGACTGCCAATATCATCCAGGTCCGGGCCATTGACGTGGGGAACACAGGCAAGGGCACAACCCCAGGTGAGATCGTCGCTGCCATGACGTACCTGTTATCAGAGGAAGCCGCGAAAGTCAGCGGGGCCAGAATACCTGTATATTGATACATGCACTGTCCCAAGCAATCTGGATTTTTAAAACTCCGAACCCGTGGGACTTCGTTTTTGATTATGTATACGCTGCTGATTACGGCTGGGCAATGTCGAACCAGTTCACATTCACGGTAACCGGCAGGACGTTCAGGGAGGAAATGTTGAATCCAACCGCTCCTTCATTGTATCCATAGGTGGCTATCCTTGACGGTTTTGAGCTCGGTGCCGTTGATATACATGGTTATCTCATCACCCTACGCAGTCCATCCGGTACTCATTGACTTCCTTGCCCTGTTTGAGGGCATTGGTACCGCCGTTGTCCAGGATGTTGTATTTGCCGCTTGTAATAGGCATACAAGTACCACACGCCACCGCTTTCCACGCTGAACTCATACCACTGGGTTACATCACTATTCATGCGGCAGACCAGGCTGACATTGTTGTTGTTGCGGCCGCGATTTTCCGCATTCAGGGTAAGCGAGACGTCCTGATAGGTGTATGGTGTGTACATAAAGTAGACATACAAGTCTTTATCGCCCAGGTCAAATAACAGGTGATCATCCTCCTGTTGAATGACCAGGTCCTTGTCGCTACCCGAGCCGAGTGTGAGATACTGCCAGTTGTCAGGGGTATAGTTCGCATCGAACTCCTCGGTGTAGAAGTCCTGTGCATCGCCACCAGAGGTGGATGTATTCCCACCGCCACTGCCGCTCGTATCGAAATTGCCGGTGACAGCCAGCTCACGTCCGTTCAGCTGTCCTTCGAGGAGCTCACCGGTGGCGTAACGGATCACCGAAAGGGACATGGCGTCCGTCGCGTTATGGCTGCGGATGACATCACAATAATCCTTCATCGTGCCGTCGGTTGCCAGGACGAGTCCTTCCAGCTGGTTGATAATGTCACCAGCCTTGATCCCAGCCTTGTCCGCCGGGGAACCTGACTTGACGGAGGAGACCCAGATGCCGCTCAATGTGCCGTCATCCGAAAGGACTGCGGTGCCGTTCACGCCGATCGAATCCACATCCTTGCCGGTCTTCAATTGATCGATAATGGGCAGGGCAACATCCGAGCCAATGGCAAAATACTGATTGGCATCCTTGAGGCCGCTGTAATTCACGCCGACCACTTCCCCATTGGCGGTCACCAGTGGTCCGCCCGAGTTGCCTGGATTGATCGTCGCGTCATGGCCAAGTACATGATCGATGGAAGCCCAGTCGGTATCGCCGCTGGCATCGGTCTTGGAGATGATCCCCTTGGTCAGGTTATATTGCGGTTCACCCAGGGGGTAACCAGCCGCATAGACTTCCAATCCCGGCTTGACCTGGTCCGTATACCAGTTCAGGGTCGGGATAATTGCCTCCATTCTCGATCTGGATCACGGCCAGGTCCGAGCATTCAGACAGGCCCAGTACTTTCGCGTTGCGCGGGGTCGTTTCACCACCCAACCAAACTTTCACGAGAGCTGCTCCTGCCACTACGTGATTGTTGGTTACGGCGAGTCCGGAAGGATCGATCACGAATCCAGAGCCTCGCCCGGCGGAATTCAGCTGCAGTCCAAATTGCGGGTCGACAAAGGTGCCCTGGGCCTCAATTTGAATTGTGGCGTCTTTTACATTATCGACACTATTAATGGCTCCGCCCTGGTTCTCAGGCGGCTTGGTTGCCGGTTCCGTCGCCGGTTTTGCGGGTTCCTGGGTTGGTGCACTGCCTCCACCTCCACTGAGTGCAGAGCATGCCAGGCTGACGAGCATGAGCAAGGTTATAAAAAAGAGCATCGGACGAATGGTGTTTCATAGCATCTCCTTTGATGAAATAGAAATAAAGTATAGCATGATGCTCACCGGATTTATCGATTTTTAATTACACTTTCCAAACAAAACGGCTGTCAGCACCGATCCTTTTATGGTACATTCGCTCCTGTTATGCCCACCGCTGCCATTATCCTCCTGCTTCTGTCTGCTTCATTACACGCGCTCTGGAACCTGCTCCTTAAGAAATCCGAGGAAAAATATATTGCCATGGGCTGGCAGGTGATCATCAGCGGAGTCTTTGCCTTTTTCCTGCTGCTCTTCACCGGTTTCCCGCCCCGCTCGATGTGGCTGTTCGCCCTGGTCAGCATGTTCCTGGAGGCGGTCTATTTCATCCTGCTCTCCAATGCGTACAGCGACCATGACTTCTCGCTGGTCTACCCGATCGCCCGCGGGTCGGCGCCGGCTTTCCTGATGTTATGGTCCATCCTTTTTCTGCACGAGACGCTCACGACCGGCGGCATGCTGGGGATCGGCATGATCGTGGCCGGGATGGGGATCATTGGCGCCACCAGCCTGATCCAGAGTCGGGGGAGCAGGCTTCACGTAAAGGGAGTGCTCGTAGCATTGTCGGTTGCCGTGATCATTTCGCTCTACACCCTGATCGATGGGACGGCTGTCAAGAATGGCCCGCCGCTGCCATATGCCTTGACGATGTTTATGCTTGTCCCCATTTTTACCACCAGCTACAATGTCCGCCGTTTCGGCTGGAAACAGTTCGCGGCCGGCTGGAATGGACCGCGCCTTCCCCTGATCCTGGCGGCGGTACTCGGCGTAGTCGCTTACCTCCTGGCTTTGATCGCCTATAGTTTCGCCCCCCTGAGTTATTCCGGTGCAATCAGGGAAGTCAGTGTTGTGATCGCTGCATTCCTCGGCTGGCGGTTCCTGAATGAGCAGATGGGCGGAACGCGCGTGCTGGGCGCGGCGGTCATCTTTGCCGGCATCCTTGTCATTGCATTCTTTGGATAATCATATGCCTTCAAGCCGCAGAGACGCAGGGTCTATGAGAATTCAAGTTTCTCAGCGCTCCCCGTCTCTGCGGTGAATTTTTCATGTAACAATGTTTATGGCTGATCAAATTTTCCCTGAACCCACTGTCGGTGTTTTTATTTTCAACCAGGCCGGTGAGCTGCTGCTCCTGAAGAGTCACAAATGGCCTGGCAGGTATGTGGTCCCCGGCGGGCACGTGGAACTGGGCGAACGCATCGAAGACGACGGTCATTCGTGAGACGAAGGAGGAGACCGGGCTGGATATTTATGACCTGGAATTCATCCTCTTCCAGGAGTTTATTTACGATCCATCCTTTTGGAAGCCGAGGCATTTCATTTTCTTTGATTATGCCTGCAAGACAGAGTCCACCGATGTGCAGTTGAACGACGAAGCAGAAGAGCACATCTGGGTCCGGCTGGAGGAAGCTGTAATTCTTCCCCTGGATACTTATACCCGGAATTCCGTGGATAAGCTGATTGAGCTACCGCGGCGGCTAGAACAGGCTCAACACCCACACGATCAGCGGTGCTACCAGCAGAGCGGGCAGCATGTTCCCCACCCGGATCTTTTTGATCTCCAGCAAACTGGAGATGCCGACCCCGACCAGCAGGATGCCTCCCGTGGCCGTCAGCTCATTCATCATGGGCGCTGTAATGATGGCATCCAGCTGCGTCGCCATTAAACTGATCCCGCCCTGGTAAACAAGGATGATCAACGAGGAGAAGGCAACCCCGATCCCCAGCGTGGAAGCGAATGCGATCGATGCGAATCCATCCAGGATGGATTTGACAACCAGCAAGTTGTAGTTGCCAGTCAGTCCGTCCTGGATGGAACCCAGGATCGCGACCGGGCCAATGCAGAACAAAAGGGAGGCGGTCATGAACCCACGTACGAATTTATTTGAGCCATCCTCCTCTTCGTGGGAAAATTTTCTTTCCAGGAATTCGCCGAGTTTTTGCAGTCCGTCCTCGATCCGCCACCACTCGCCTAGCAGGGTCCCGATCAATACCGCACCCAGGACGATCAATGAATTTTCCGTTTTCAAAAACATCTGGATGCCCAGCGCGACCACGAAAATGCCCATGCCGGAGATGATGGTTGATTTCAATTTATCGGAGAGCCGGGCGCCGAAGAGGATACCGATCATACTGCCCACTACGATTGCTGCGACGTTGATAATTGTGCCTGTCATATAGATTTACCTGTGGGGATATTTCTGCAGTAAGGGCGACCAGTTGGTCGCCCTTACGATGAATCCATTGAACGTTGGATGCCTATTCGCGTTCCGCTTCCCGCTGCATTAATTCCCAAAGCGCTTCCACATGCTGGCGCTCGGTCGTCAGGGAACCGATGGAGACGCGTACCATCCAGCGTCCATCCAGGATTGCCGGTGTTAGATAGGCACCACCGGAATTGTTCACCCGCTCCGTCCAGGCAAGTGTATATTTATCCAACGCCTCGCCTTCGAGACCTTCCGGCTCATGTCGCACACAGACGGTTTGAAGAGGGCACGGGAGCGAGCACACGCCAGCCAGGCGTGGCCCCTGCCTGTTCGGCGAACCATTTGGCATTGGCAATATCGCGCCGCAGGCGGGCCTGCAATCCCTCCACACCCTGTTCCCGGATCAGGCACCATAGTTTCAACGCACGGAAGCGACGTCCAAGCGGGATGCCCCAGTCGCGCAGGTTCTTGACCTGGCTGTCCACCGCGCTCTGCAGGTAGCTTGGATTGGTGCTCATAACACGGATGAGATGCTGCGGGTCGCGTACATAATAGAGCGAGCAATCGAAGGCCGCCCCCAGCCATTTATGCGGATTGAGCACAAGCGAGTCGGCCCCTTCGATCCCTTGCCACATCCAGCGGCATTCGGGCAGGATCATGGCAGATCCTGCGAGGGCAGAGTCGACGTGCAGCCAGAGCCCGTACTGCTGCGCAACTTCTGCGATCGCGCCGATCGGGTCGAGGGCAGTGGTGGTCGTTGTCCCTGTTGTGGCGACGACAGCGCAGGGAACGAGACCGTGCTCCAGGTCCGCCTGGATCGCTTCCGCCAGGGCATCCGGTTTCATCGCGTAGCTTCTCATCCGTATCCACGCATGTGGAGATTGGCGCGGCCAAAGCCTGCCAGCAGGGCCGCCTTTTCCACGGAGCTATGACTGTGCCTGGAAACATAAACGATCAGTGGATGTTCCTCCCCCTGCAAGCCGCCGCGTGCCAGGGAGTAGTTCGAAGCCATTTCGCGCGCGCACAGCAGAGCGACCAGCGTACAGCTTGATGCCGTATCCTGGATGACCCCGCTCCACCCATCGGAGAGGCCGATCATCTGGCGCACCCAGTCGGTGACCACCTCCTCCAGCTCGGTCAGTGCCGGGCTCGACTGCCAGGAAAGTCCAAGCACACCCAGGCCTGTGCTGAGGTAATCTCCCAGCACCGAAGAGAGCTCGCCGTTACTTGGAAAATATCCGAAGAAATTAGGGTGCTGAAAATGGGAAAGACCCGGCACGATGATCTGCTCGAGATCGCTGAAAATGCCGTCAAAGGGCTCGGGCTGCAGGGGTGGTGTGGCTGGCAAGCTGGGCACGTACTGCACCCGGCTCCAGGCGCGACCGGACCGGCAGGTCCTCTACCTGAGAGCGATAATCGGCGATCCAGTCGATCAGTTGGTGACCATATTTACGAAATTCTTCAGGGTTCATGGGATTCTCCCACTCTCCGCGCTGAGCGGAGCCGTAGGCGTAGTCGAAGCGCAGCGCTTGATTCAAATTTTATTTCTTGTGAAAACGCGCCCTTTGACTGCGGGCTTCGCAACAACGCTTCGCCCTCCGCTCACATTGTCCCGATTCTTTCGGGAGCGCGGAGGTTATTCTTTCGCCAGTGTTGTCTTATGCCCCGCTGCTTTATTTTCCAATAATTCCAGGACAAAACATAAGGATGATAGGCGGTTCAGATAGCGCTGTAAATCGGGATTGCTCAATTCGTTCAGGTCGAATAGCTCCACCACGCGCCGCTCTGCCCGGCGGATGATTGCACGCGCCAGCGACAGTGCCGCGCCTGCAAGGGAATCCCCGGGCAGGATGAATTCGCGCGGCATTTCCACCAGTTTACTCATCTCGTCGGCCTGCTTTTCGAGCCAGGCCACACGTGCCTCGTCGATGAAATGAAATTTTTCGGCATTTTCCGGGGTGGCTGCCACCTCGGCCATCAGCTTGTAAAGGTCACGCTGGGTTTCGAGCAGGATCGGGGCCGAGTGCGGCTCCAGGCATTGAGCGCGGGCCAGCCCAAGGGCCGCCGTGGATTCGTCGAGGGTGCCCACGGCTTCGATACGGGCGTGATATTTCGCCACGCGCCCCTCACCGAGCAGATTGGTGGTCCCGTCATCGCCTTTGGAAGTGTAAAAAGTCATGGGGTCATTATAAGCGAAGCGTACCCTGTGGGTAATCAATCGCATATAATCGAACAATTATGCTTCCAAAATATCATGTCGAAATCCTACAAAAGGCCCTTGGAGACATTTTCAGCGCGGCTGCGCTGGCAAAAATCATCCAGGCGAACGTGTACCAGGACCGGGTGAGTGCCCAGCTCGGTCACGATGAATATCATTTTGACAACAATGCCTTTGACAAATCGTATGCCTATATCGAGGAGCAGCGTTCGCAGGTAGTTTCCTCGCTGCAGGCAGGTAATGCATTGGCAGCCAGGTCGGCTTTCGGAAGGCTGACTCACACCGTTCAGGACTTTTATGCCCACAGCAATTACATTGACCTGTGGCTCTCCCTGCATACAAATGGCTCGCGGCCAGCTCCGTTCATGGTAGATCCTGTTGAACCTGCCATCCTTGATCCTCGGCGTGTTACGATCCGGCAAAATTTATTATCCGCTGGAAATTTTCAGCTTTATAAAGATTTTCAAGCCGCTCGTCCTGCCACTGCTGCCCCGTGATTCGCATGCCTGGATGAACATTGATTCCCCTGATCAGGGATTCAAATTCGACTACGTCATACAGGTATCCATCAAACGGACAACATTTGAATTCAAGAAAACGACAGGTAGACTGCCAAAGGATTTGATGGATTTATTTGTCGGCAGGTAAAATCGAACCCGTCCTACCAGAACTTTGAGGAACAATCGAGTATTCATCTTGCAGACTATACGGCTTTGCCGTATAATTGTATTGTGGAGTTCATTGAGGCTTCCGCCTTCACAAAATATGTCTATGACTACCTTTCAGAAGAGGAGTACGTGGGTTTGCAAAGCTTCCTTCTCCAATATCCAGAGGTGGGAAATGTTGTCCGAGGAACAGGCGGTATCCGAAAGGTTCGTTGGGCGATTTCGGGCAAAGGTAAAAGTGGTGGTGTTCGGGTAATCTATTACTTTAAAAAGCGAGAGGATGAGATCTGGTTATTGAACCATTTATAGCAAGAGTGAAACGGAAAACATCCCGGCTCACATATTGCGCCAGATTGCAAAGGAAATTGAAAATGTCTAAGCGTGATATTGGACAGGAAATTCTTGATGGCATTCGGGACATCAAGGCATACAAGGCTGGCAAAAAGCCTTTGCGTGTTTCATACATTAAAAGAGCCTGCTCCTCCAAAGGTGATTCAAACAAAATTAAAGTTGTCGCAGTCGGCTTTTGCCGGACTCATGGGAGTCAGTCTGCGCACCGTCCAGGATTGGGAGCAGGGACGGCGTAAACCAAGCGGACCCGCTGTTGCACTCCTGCGAATTGCAGAACAAAAACCAGAAGTGTTTATGGACCTGTCGTAAATTAAAGATAAGCGGTAAATCCTGATAAAAAACAGGTAAACAAGGGGATTGCCTTGTTTACCTGTTTACTTGTCTACATGCTTACTTATTTCAATCTCTCCAACTCCCCCACCAGCTTATCCAGCACATCGAACCCGCCCTGCCAGAACTTTGAGCTGCGGATATCGATGCCGGCATCTCCCAGGATTTTTGCCGGCGCTTCCGAGCCGCCCGCGGACAGGATCTTCAGGTATTTCGGCTTGAACGATTCGCCTTCCATCTTGAACTGCTGGTAGAGCGAGAACACCAGCAGCTGGCCAAAGGCGTAGGCATACACATAGAACGGGGTGTGATAGATGTGCGGGATGGAGACCCATTCCCACTGGAACTCATCGCTCAGCTCGACCGAGTCACCGAACTGTTCCTTCAGGTTCTCCATATACGCCGCGGCGATGTCATTCGACCGAGGCATTCTTCTGGATCATCTCGTGCGCCTGCTTCTCGAACAGCGCAAAATAGGACTGGCGCATGATGGTGGCATAGGCATCATCCACCTGCTTGAAGAGCATGATCACGGCGGACGGCTTCATCCTTTTCCTCGGCCAGCAGCTTGTCGGTCAGCATCATTTCGCCGAAGGTGGAGGCAGTCTCCGCCAGCGGCAGGGAGGAATGGAAGGTGAATGTGCTGTGATGGGAAGCCAGCATGGCATGGATGGCATGTCCCAGCTCGTGGGCCATGGTCGCCACATCGCGGGCGCGTCCCTGGTAGTTGAGCAGTACGTAGGGGGTCATATCGGGGAGCACAGACCAGCAGAACGCGCCGTCACGTTTTCCCTTGCGGACCTCGCTGTCCACATGCTGCTGATCGAAGACGCGCTGGGCCAATTCCGGCGAGCTGCGGGTCGAAGGATTGAACGAATCAAAGACCATGCCTGGTGGCCGTGTCGTATTCGAACTTCTTATCCGAGTTGGCGATCGGCGCGTAGATATCATAGCGGCGAAGCGTTTTGGACGCCAAGTTGTTTCGCCTTCAGCCTGAAATAGCGCTGGAAGATTTTCGTGTTTTTGCGGGCCACGTCCAGCAGGGCATCCACGGCTTCATCCGGGATGTCATTCTGCAGGTTGCGGACAGACATGGGGCTCGAAAATTTTCGCAAGCCAATGTTCTCATTGTGCCAGTCGCGCGCCCGGGATCTGGTACATCTGCCCCAGGATGTGGACCATCGTCGCCATAGACGCGGTACAGCTCCTGGTAGGCCTTGGCTCGCAGATCCGGCATCCGGTCCCTGGACGTAGGCCATCAGCTGGCCGCGGGTCAGTTCCTTTGTTTCGCCATCCACATCCAGCTTGAAGACATAGCGATTCGTGATGGCATCGTAAAGTGTGATGAGTGCGCCGGCGCCGGTCACATCCTTGATGTTGATGATCTTCTCCTCGGCTTCGCTGAGGGTATGCGGCTTGAAGTGGCGGATCTCCTCGAGATAGTAGCGGTAATCTCCGGCCGAGCTCATCAGGCGCTCGGCATTGCGGTCATCGAGCTCCTTCCACCACAGGCTGAAGAATAGGGTGCGGTTCTGCATCTCCGCCGCGAACTGCTGGACGCGCGCCATATAGGTCTGCGCGACCTGGTCCTGCGTGTCGGCGGCAAAGGAAAGGCCGGTAAATGCGTAGATCTTGTTGATGATGCGCGCTGTCTGTTCGGAGGCGCGCACGAATTCCATGAACTGGTTGGAGTCGATATCCGGCAGCAGCTTGCCGCGGATGCCCTCGAACGACATGACCTGTTCCTCGACGTTGTCGAACGCCATTTGCAGGTCCGGGCTGTCGAAGCCGGGATAAAGCTCACCAAGATTCCATTTGGTAAGTGTGTATGCCATTAATTCTCTCCTCTATTTTTTATTATCCATCGCGCAGGAGGCGGCAGCTGCTGCCCCCTGCGGGATGAAGGTATTTACAAACTGGACCGGATGTGGACGATGTCGCCATCCTTGACCAGGTATTCCTTGCCTTCCAGCCGCAGCTTGCCCTTGGCCTTTGCTTCCGTCATCCCGCCGAGGCTGACGAGGTCGTCGTAGGCCACCACCTCCGCCCGGACGAAGCCGCGCGCCAGGTCGGTGTGGATCTCGCCGGCGGACTCCTGGGCGGTCGCGCCGATCTTCGTCTCCCAGGCCCGGACCTCGTCCTCGCCGACCGTGAAGAACGATTGCACCTGCAGCAGCTCGTACGAAAGGCGGATCATCTTGTTCAGGCTGAGTTCCTCGATGCCGTATTCCTGCATGAACAGGGCGGCATCCTCCGGCTGAGAGCTGGGCGATCTCCATCTCAAGCTTGCCCTGCAGAGCCACCGACGGAGTCTCGAACTCCCAGTTCGGGCGCGGTCTGGTCCTCGCCCATGTTGAAGACGATCAGCACCGGCTTGCGGGTGAGCAGACCAAAACTTGCCAGGATTTTACTCTCCTCGGCTGAAACTTCCACCTTCCGCAGAGGGGTATTGTCGGAGAGCACTTCCTGCAGGCGCTGGAACAGCTGCAGTCTGGCGCTCGTTGTCCGCTTTATCGGTGCCGCCTTTTTTGCGCTCGTCGGTCAGGCGCTCGAGCTTGCGTTCGACGGTGATCAGGTCGTTCAGCAGCAGCTCGCTGAGCATGATATCGGCGTCCGCGGGCCGGGTCGATGCTGCCCATGGGATGCAGGACGCTGTCGTCCTCGAAGCCGCGCGTGACCAGCAGGAAGCCGTCCATCTGGGTGAGCTGGTTCAACAGCTGGCCGGAGATGCCGCTTTTGGCCGCGCCAGTTTCCAGTCCGGCGATGTCCGCATAGGTCACCTTGGCATAGATCGTCTTCTTCGGCTTGAACATCTCTGACAATCTTGTCACGCGCGGGTCGGGGACTTCCACAACCGCGTTGTGGACTTCGAAGCGTCCGGCCGAGGCGGTGGTGGGCGCGTGGCCGCGCGTCAGGGCATTGAAGATGGTGGTCTTTCCTGATTGGGGCAATCCAATGATTCCGAGTTTCATGTTGTCCTTTGTAGTAGAACGAGAACGGGTCTCTCTACTCTACGAAATTTTTGACCCTCGTATTGAGAGTGGTGGTATACTTTGGGGCGCCCCGCTAAAGCGGGATCTGTGACAAACAAGCCGGAGTGGCGGAATTGGCAGACGCGCACGAACTCAAAATCGTGTTCCCTTCGGGAATGAGGGTTCAATTCCCTCCTTCGGCACTCGCACCGCCCGGAATTATACCCTGATGGGTATGTCCATACCAAAACATCCTCCATGCTAGGAGGATGTTTTTAAGGTTTTCGTGAGCAGCCCTAGCGCAATTCTGTAGCCGTGGCTAAATTGGAATGTAAGTCCTCCGGACACTCGCCCAGGGCAATGAGGAGAAACGTGGACCTCGGACCGGGGTTACGACTTTGTGGAGAAGAGATGAAACTTAAATTGATTTTGTATCCTGATCGATATATGATTATGGTGGTTTATCCTTTCGCATTTCTGGCGGGAAAGATGCGACAGATTTTCAAATTTAAGAGATAATCGAGTTCTATGTCAATGCGAGGGCAGGTGTCAACTGCGCTCGACTTATTGCGCACCGCAGGGCAACATGTGTCTGCTCCGCTCAGCGCGATGAATCCTTGAATGTGGAGGTCCACTATGCCATCAATGAACGATGTCCTGGGTATGATTATGGGAGGAGGTAAAGGAACCCGCCTGCACCCACTGACGAAGATGCGCTCCAAGCCTGCCGTGCCGATCGCGGGGAAGTACCGTCTCATTGATATCCCGATCAGCAACTGCATCAACTCGGGGATCTACCGCGTGGCGATCCTGACCCAGTTCAATTCCGTTTCGCTCCACCGGCACATTTCCCAGACGTATAACTTTGACGTGTTCCATACCGGCTGGGTGGACATCCTGGCCGCCGAGCAGACTCCCGAACGGGCGGACTGGTATCAGGGCACGGCAGATGCCGTCCGCAAGCAGTTGTTCGAGATCCAGGCCTCGGGCGCGGAGTATGTGTTGATCCTGGCGGGTGACCATCTCTATCGCATGGATTATCGCGAGATGGCGGAGTTCCTGTGGGAGAAAGGTGGCGATATTGCGGTAGCCGTCCAACCCGTCGCCCGAAGCGAAGTCATCCCGGTTTGGGATCCTGAAGGTGGAATCGGATGGCCAGGATCTCCGTCGTTCGTCGAGAAGCCAAAAGACCCGGAAGTCCAGAAGAATTTCATCAGCCGGCTTCATGATGAAGAGCGCCCGTTTTTGGGTTCGATGGGGATTTACCTGTTCAAGACAAAAGTTTTGATCGACATGCTGACGAGATTTCCCGGAATACGACGATTTTGGCGGGAGACATCATCCCGGAGGCGATCAAATCGCTCAATGTGTTTGGCTTCGACTTCGATGGCTATTGGGAGGACATTGGGACGATCCGCTCGTTCTATGAAACGAACCTGAAATTGACCAGTCCGAACCCGCCTTTTAATTTTTACGACCCGAAGGCGCCCATCTATACTCATGCACGCTACCTGCCGGGTTCCATTGTGGAGGACAGCAAATTGCAGGATGTGCTGCTCGCCGAGGGATCCCGCATTCGCAAGGCGGAGATCACCCATTCGATCATCGGCATCCGCAGCCAGATCTCGGAGGGTACGATGATCAAGGATAGTATCGTGATCGGCGCCGATTATTACCTCCCCAAGAGACGCCCGGAAGTGCCGATCGGGATTGGCAGAAACTGCCAGATCGAATTGGCGATCCTCGATAAAAATGTCCAGATCGGCGATGGAGTGATCATCAGGCCGTTCGCGGACAGCGAGGATCATTGACCATGAGCTGTATTTCGTCCGGGATGGGATCGTGGTGATCGCCAAGGATACGGTCATTCCGCCGGGCACATGTATCGAGCCGAAATAAGGGAAACATTGCCTCTACTGCTGAAATTGACAGTTGAAGTAAAAAGTTAGTTTGCTTATGCAGCAAGCGGTATTTATGTCACATTGACAGGGATAGATGCGAGGCGTAAACTCATATCTGCCCAAGGAGCATATACAAGCCGTCACACGGAGGTGTGGCGGCTTATATTTTGCCAAGTTGACTATTTCTCAAACGGAGAGTCTATGACTGAAATCTGGCCCATCGTGATCATCATTGTACAGTTGATATTTCTGGAAGGAATCCTTTCCATTGATAATGCTGCTGTGATTGGCGCCCTGGTCACACCTTTGCCCGATGACAAGCGTGTGGAATGGCCCCACGCACTGCAGGGCTTCGGGAAATGGCTGCATCCGGTACTGGGTAACCAGCGCATGGCAGCCCTGCGGGTCGGCCTTTTGGGTGCCTACGTGGGACGCGGCGCCATGCTCTTCATGACCAGTTTCCTCATCAACAACTCGTGGATCAAGCTGATCGGCGCGGCCTACCTGATCCATCTGGCCTTCGAGAACCTGGGCGATATGACCGGTGGGGGAAGCGAGGAGGGGGATGATCTTCAGCCCATCAGATCACGGGCCTTCTGGGCGACGGTGTTGACCGTCGAGACAATGGATTTGATCTTCAGCATCGATAACGTGGTAGCGGCCGTGTCCCTGTCAGATAAGATCTGGGTGGTGATGATCGGCGTGGCGATCGGCATTCTGACCATGCGTTTTGCCGCCGGCATATTCAGCTATGCCGTACTGAGGGAGCCGATCCTCAAGCAGGCTGCTTATGTGCTGGTGCTCAGCATCGGCATTGAGCTTATTTTGGAACAGGTCTGGAAGATCGAAATTTCGGACATCCTGCGCTTTCTAGTCTCTGTGGGCATTATCCTAATGGCGCTGGCCTATGCACACAGCCCCTTCCTGCAAAGGTTTCGCTTTGCGCTGGTCTGGCTGACACAGGGCATTGGGATCATCAACGAATTAGTGGATTGGATCTTTGCACCGTTCCGTGGTCTTGGCCGCGCCGTGGTGCATGTATTCAAGCCTTCTTCCAAAACTACAACCGCGTAATCGATCAGAGGAAAGATGTATACGATCAAAACACCGAAGTCCCGTGACGATTTCAAGGCGTATTATGCCCTGCGCTACAGGGTCCTGCGTGAGCCTTTTGGATATCCCAAAGGGACCGAGAAGGATGATTATGAGCCGATCAGCGAGCACTTCATGGCACTCAATGAAAAGGGTGAAGTGGTCGGCGTGGCCAAGCTTTACGAGAAAACGAAGGATGTGGGACACGTCTCCCATCTGGCGGTCGCGCCCGAATATCAGCATAAAGGGATCGGTCATCTCCTGCTCCAAGCCGTGGAGCAGCGCGCCCGTGAGACGCGGCTTCAAAATCATTGGGACGACGGCGCGCACGACCGCCAGCGCATATTTCGAGCGGTTCGGGATTCCGCGTTGACCGGCATTCCCACTCCTCATCTGGGAACGACCCACCTGGTCTGGATGGAGAAGCCACTGTCCTAGGTTATAAAAACCTTCACAGGGATGCATACCACCCAACAAAAGTATCCAGCGGTCTGACTTGACAGGCCTTCGATTTGAGGAGTAAACTGAATTCGGATGGGGAGTAGCCGTGGCGCCTCATCAAATCCCCTTGTAAGTGGAGGCGCCAATGGATCGTCGTCACTCCATTGGCACAACTACATTGTGCCATCGGTGATCCATGCGCTCTCAAGCGTTGGCAAGACCACCACTAGGTTGTGGTGGTCTTTTTGTTGGTATCACCACAAACATCACCCAGGAGATGTTTTGTATGACCCTTGAAAAAACTGGCAAGGCCCAGGTTGAGCAGCAGGAGTGGCATGCGCTAAAGCCCGAGGAAGTTCTCAGTCACTTAAAGAGTGGAGGGGAATGGCTTAACCACCGAAGAAGTAAAAAGACGTCTTGAACATTATGGTCCCAACCAGCTGAAGGAGGCGCCGCGCCCATCCTTTCTGCACATGCTGTGGGAGCAGTTAAATAATTTCGTGGTCATCCTGCTGATCGTGGCCTCGGTCATTTCCGCGCTGCTGGGGGATTATGTGGAAGCCGGGGCGATCATGGCGATCGTCGTGCTGAATTCCGTGTTGGGGATCGTCCAGGAGCGGCGCGCCGAGGAGGCCCTGGCCGCCCTGAAGAAGCTTGCCTCGCCGGATGCCCAGGTGCTGCGCGATGGACACCGGGTATCCGTCCCCTCCTATGATCTGGTGCCCGGCGACCTGGTCTTTCTGGAGGCGGGCAATTTTGTGCCGGCCGATATCCGCCTGCTGGAGGCGGTCAACCTGCGGGTGGAGGAGGCCTCGCTCACCGGCGAATCGCTGGCCGGTGCAGAAAAACGCCGCCAGTGTGCTTGAAAAGGATGTTCCCCTCGGCGACCGCAAGAATACAGCCTTCATGGGCACGGTCGTCTCCTATGGCCGCGGGCGCGGCGTGGTGACGAGCACCGGCATGCACACCCAGCTGGGCCTGATCGCCTCCATGCTCCAAAACGTCGAGGCCGAGGAGACGCCCTTGCAGCGCCGCCTGGACCAGCTGGGAAAATCGCTGAGCGTAGCCGCCCTCTTCCTGGTGGCGATTGTTTTTATCGTTGCGCTCATCAACTCCACGGATATCAGCCTGCTATTCAGTAATCCCCTTGCCTATTTGCAGCATTATGTTACCGAGATCACCGATGTTTTCATCATCGCCGTCAGCCTGGCCATTGCCGCCGTGCCGGAGGGTCTGCCCGCAGTGGTGACGATCTCGCTCGCCCTTGGGCATGCGCGAGATGATCAACCGCCATGCCCTCATCCGCAAGCTGTCCTCGGTGGAGACGCTGGCTCGGCCACCGTCATCTGCTCCGACAAGACCGGCACCCTCACCCAGAACGAAATGACCGTCACCCGCCTGTGGGCGGATGGACAGTTCATCGATGTGACCGGGACCGGGTATATCCCGGAAGGTGAATTTCAGTTCGATGGCAAAAACGTCGACATCGCCGATTATCCCGCCGTCCAGACCGTCCTGTGGCTGGGGCTGTTGAACAACGATGCCTCGATCGAGACCACTGGCGAGGATGATTCGCAGAAGACCTATCGCATCGTCGGCGACCCAACCGAGGGTGCCCTGCTGGTCGCCGCGGCCAAGGCCGGCGTCACTCACGTGGAGATCAGGGACGCCTACCCGCGCGAGAACGAGGTGCCCTTCGACTCGGAGCGCAAGCGCATGGTCACCATCCACGATGTGGCAGATGCCGCGCGCCCAGGATCCCTCCCCGTTCACGACCAACGACAAGCTCCAGGACTGGGATGTGATCGCCGTCAAAGGCGCGCCGGACGTGGTGCTGGACCTGTGCACCCAATACCAGGACCGGAACGATGAGCCCCAGCCCCTGACGATGAGATGCGCCGCCGCATCCTGGCTGCCAACGACGCAATGACCCAAAGTGCGCTGCGCGTGCTTGGCCTGGCCTATCGCGTGGACGAGGATGTCCCCGACAATCCCGAGAACTTCACCGCCGAGGATCTGGAAAGAGACCTGGTCTTCGTCGGCCTGGCAGGCATGATCGACCCGGCCCGGCCGGAAGTGAAGCCGGCGCTGGAGCACGCGCGTGCGGCCGGCATCCGCACGATCATGATCACCGGCGATTATCCCAACACGGCCCGCGCCATCGCCGAGGCGATCGGCATGCTGCGCCAGGGCAGGAAGGTGCTGACCGGCGCCCAGCTCGACTCGCTCTCGGACGAGGAGCTCAAGAACGTGATCGAGGAGACGGCCGTCTTTGCGCGCGTCTCGCCCGAGCACAAGATGCGCATCGTGGATGCCCTGCAGGCCAACAATGAAGTCGTGGCGATGACCGGCGACGGCGTCAACGATGCCCCCGCCATCAAGCGCGCCGATATCGGCGTGGCCATGGGCATCACCGGCACGGATGTCGCCAAGGAGACCGCCGACATGGTGCTCACCGACGACAACTACGCCAGCATCGTGGCGGCCGTGGAGCAGGGCCGGATCATCTACGCCAACATCCGCAAGTTCGTGTTCTTCCTGCTCTCCTCCAACGTGGCGGAGATCATGATCATCTTCCTGGCCACGCTGGCGGGCCTGCCCGCTCCGCTGACCGCCATCCAGCTGCTGTGGCTCAACCTGATCACCGACGGCGCGCCCGCCCTGGCGCTGGCCGTGGAAAAGGGCGACCCGGACATCATGCAGCGACAAGCCGCGCCCCAAGTCGGAACCCATCGTCAACCGCAGCATGATGTGGGGCCTTGGCATCCAGACCATCGCCCAGACGGCCGCCGTGCTGACCGCCTTTGTCCTGGGCCTGGCCTGGCATCTCGAAGCGGGCGCACACGTGCCGTCGGGGAACCCGGTCACCTATATCCTGCAGCATGACTGGCGCGGCGTGGATGTGCAGACCGCGGAAACGATGGCCTTCGTCACGCTCTCGCTGTGTGAGCTTTTCCGGGCCTATACCGTCCGCTCCGAGCGCGCCTCCATTTTCACGATCGGCGTGTTCTCGAACCGCTACATGCAGTATGCGGTGGGCCTTTCGATCGGCCTGCTGATCCTGGTCTGTGCCGTCCCGTTCCTGCAGCCGGTCTTCAACACCCACTTCCTCAGCTCTGCAGGAATGGGCGATCGTGGTTGGGCTGGCCCTATCCCGGCCGTGGCGGAGGAGATCACAAAATTCTTTTTGCGGAGGAGCAAGACAGCCTGACCCAGTTAATGATTGTTGTTCGCCAACCAGCCCGAAGGGGTGACATGATATTCATGTCACCCCTTCGGGGTTTAATTCTTGGGTTCATCAAATCTAAGACTATCCCTTCGGGATTGAAATGGGAAGCTATGGTATCTGGAATTCCTTAACCTGAAATGTTTTGCGGTGGATGGGGGACAGTCCAAGCCGCTTCATGGCGAGACGGTGGGCCCGGGTGCCGTACCCCTTATGTTTTCCCAGCCCGTAGCCCTGGTACTGCGAATCCAGCTCGCGCATCAGCTCATCCCGGGTTGTCTTCGCCAGCACGGACGCGGCCGCGATGCTCAGGCACAGCGCGTCTCCTTTTACAAGGGAGGTCTGCGGGATGTCGAGCTGTGGCAGCTCAAGCCTGAAATCGGTGAGCAGATATTGCGGGAAGAGGGAAAGACCTTCCAGGGCGCGTAATGCAGCGAGCCTGGTTGCGGAGACGATGCCATAGCGATCGATCTCCTGCGCAGAGGCAAAGGCGACGCACCAGCGCAATGCAGTCTCCTGGATTCGCGGCGCGAGCAAGCGCCTCACGCGCGCGGGCAGTCAACTGCTTGGAATCGCGCACCCCCTCCAGGGTCCGGAGGAGAAGCGGCTCGTCGACGGGCAGGATCACCGCCCCCACCGCGACCGGCCCGGCCAGCGCGCCGCGCCCGGCTTCATCCAGGCCTGCGATGTGCCGGTAATGGGGCCAGAGAATTTAGTTCGTATGCCAGGTCAGGGTTTTGGATCATACAGGCCGCGGCGTGCATTCCGCCGGATCAGGAGCAGGTCGAGGAACATGCGCAGGGAATCACGGAAGATGCTGATCTTGCTGTCGGCGTTGTAATACCATTGAATGGGGATCTCAAGGATCTGGTACCCGTGGCGGCGTGCTATGTATAAAAGCTCCACGTCGAATGCCCAGCCGGTGAGAGTCTGATAGGGGAAGATGTCCCGGGCCACCTCGGCCCGGATGCACTTGAACCCGCACTGGGTATCCTGCAATCCCGGCAGGACCAGCAGCCGGATCAATGTGTTGAACACGCGCCCGGTGAGATGGCGGTAATACGGCTCGTTATAGCGCACCGAGCCGGGTGCTTCGCGCGAGGCGATGGCAATATCCACATGTTCCAGCTGCGGCGGGATGAACTTGCTGATCTCCTCAACAGGCATTGAAAGGTCGGCGTCGCATAAAAAAACATACTCACCCCGGGCTTCCTTCACACCGCGCTGGATGGCAAGCCCCTTGCCGCGCCAGTCGTTCCGGATTACCTGCAGGTCCGCGTGCCGGCCGGCAAATTCCTGCGCGACCTGATAAGGTGCGATCCGTGCTGCCATTTTCCACGACCAGGACCTCAGAGGCAAAGGCCTGCTGATCCAGGTATCGGAATATCTGTTCCAAAGTGCCTGGCAGGCGGTTCTCCTCATTATGGGCAGGGATGACAATGGATAGAAAGGGAATCAAATTTTTGTTCAAGCCAGGACAAGGAAGTAGTATGCGAAGCACGCCATAATGCACAAAAACACCAGGGCCAGCCCCCCAAGGATCACCAGTTGGAGAGGCTTCATGCCCAGGATGCGCCTGGGGCGCGGCTTGGGAGCCGTCGGCGGCTCCACCGTGGCGGGGACAGCCGGGCTGGTCACGGGAGGAGTGATATCAAGGGCAGGATCATCGTCCATCATGGCAAAGTCAAAATCCGCCGCGTCGTAGGGCTTGACATCCTCGGAGGCCTTGAAGATCGCCTGCGCCCGGGCAACGAACGGGTCCTGCTGGACTGCGGCCGCCTCTGGCAGGGCGGAAACTTCGGCAGGTGCAGGGGCCTTGCGCGGCGGGATGCGGGTTGAGGAGACGCTCGGTGAATTCGTAGACGCTTTCCGCCCGCAGGACCGGTGGTGCGGTCAGCAGGTTCGAAACATAGGACTTGACACCGTCGATCATCAGCACCCGGATGGCAGGCTTGACCGACTCGATATGCAGTCCCGGGATCCCCCCCGATCAGGACAGCCTCGATCTCCACCGGCACCTGGACGCCCTGCCGCTCGATGAAGGCCCTGACAGCCCTGGCCATGCGCATGGTCTGCTGGATCAGGTTGTCGGGTGCAGGCTTGTAGCCATCCCCGGAGGCCACGTTCCAGGCATCGGCGCGGGCTTCGTAGCGGCCTTTTAAGTAGGCCACGTGGATGACATGGATACCGCTGGGTCCCAAAAGGATGATCGGCACCGTGATCCCGCTTTTGCCAAGCGTGTAATTACGGATGAGGGTGTAGCCCTTTTCGAGCTGGCGGTCGAAATAGTTGATGATCGCCTTCTGGGCCTGCAGCTCGCTGGGCCAGTCGAAGCCGTACTTCAGCATGCCCTGGATGCGCTGCATGAAGCCGAGCTCACCTTTCTCGTTCAGGAGGGGGGTTTTATCGATAATTTTCATGGGAGTTTAGAAAAAGGGAACCTGTTCCAGCTCGTCCCGCTCGGCATCGCTGCGGGTGGAGATGAATTCATTACCGTTGCGGCTGACCACCTGGACCGGCTTGCCTGTCTCGAACGTGCCTGCCATAAAGATCGTACGCTGGCCGACCACGAATTTTCTGCCGTCCTTCAGCCGATCCAGCAGCATTTCGCGTGGGATCATAATGCGGTCTGAAAATGCCGCCCCCCGCCGTTCGAATGCCCTCACTTCCTCAATTTGCCCGTCCTTGAAGCGGACTGCTTCGATCACGCCGTCAAACTTTTTTGCCATAATGTGAATCTCCGCGTGTGTATTGTAGCATTAAACAAATATACCGTCATTGCCCTACAGGTCAGCTCCTCTTCGTTTACCCTTTCGGTGTACTTTTGTTTTTGACATACGAAAGCACCGCCACAGATGACTTTTGTGGCGGTGCTTCTCGGGAATCCTCCCATAAGTCGGGGCGCCGGGATTCGAACCCGGGACCTCTTGCTCCCAAAGCAAGCGCGCTAGCCGGACTGCGCTACGCCCCGTCTTGAGAGCTGAATTATACCGTAAAGCATCTTCAAAAATCGATTAAAGGCAGCAATGCAATTCATAAAGATGCAGAGAGGCAAAACTTTAAGCAGAGACTCTTCCTAATGAGTTCCTAGTAAAGATCAAATTTCTCGTCTGCCGAAGAAAAGGAAAAAGGATGATTTTCTCTAAAAAACTGATTGTATTCCTCAATAAAGATTGAGTAATCGGGCACTCTGGGAATTTTGTAAATATTTTTTATCGGCGAAATATCGAAATGCCTAAAACTGTAATTTTTACTGTACAAGAAAAGGTTCCCCCTCTTTTCTGCAATTAGATTGGAGGGGTTTTCTTTTCCAATTCAGGTAGAATTTTCCTAAATCATGTTTAGGAGGCAAAAATGCAGAAATGGGAATATCTTTTTGTAACGGCAGATGACATAAAAGGTAGTTTATATCCTTGGTTAGAAAATGGTCGAGAAATATCCAACTGGAAAGAATACCAAAACATCTACGAGTATTGTGATAAAAAAGGCATAGAGGGCTGGGAATTAGTTGCCGCTCCTTATGTTCAGAGCCCCACGAGTACGACGGTTAGGCTGATTTTCAAACGTCCTATAGAATAAGTAATCCCGCTTTGAAGGATTTTTTTTTTTTTAATATCCTTGAACTCAATCTACCATGCCAAATTGTGCCCGAATAAACCCCGAAGAATTTAAAACGTAAACTGGGGCTTTTCTGCCCGATAAAGTAGACACAAAAAATGTCCATATCCAGTAGACTAGAAGAACAGGAGACGGATGATGGACGAAAAGAAAACGCAGTATCGGACGTACACAGAAGAATTCAAATTGGAAGCCCTGGAATTGCTCAAGAGCAGCGGCAAGACAGCGCGGCAGATCGAGCGTGACTTGGGGATCACGCCTGGGTTGCTGGTGAAGTGGCGGGATCGGTATCAAGTGATCTCGAAGGAGGACAGAGCAAGCTCATTTGGAATTGAGTGATATGGAAGCAGCCAAGCGCGAGATCAAACGACTGCAACGGCGCTTGGCGGAAGTGGAAGAAGAGCGCGAGATCCTAAAAAAAACAATCAACATTTTCTCCCGGAAAAACGAATGAGATACCAGTTCATTCGGGAGCATCGAGCGGAATTCAGTGTCAAGCGTATGTGCCAGCTGCTGGGTGTGACACGCAGTGGGTATTATGCCTGGCAGCCAGAGAAGGCAGGTCCACGCGAGTTGGAGAACCGAGTGCTGGTGGAGCAAATCCGAGTGGAATACAAAATCAGTCGCCAGACCTATGGCAGTCCACGCATCTGGGCTGCGTCTGCGAGGACAGGGATGTGCTTGTGGACGTCATCGCGTGGCACGCTTGATGCGCAGAGAAGGCATTCGCCCACCAAAACGACACAGACGGTATCCGGTGACCACGCAGCGTCAGCCCAGGTGTGATCCCGGCACCCAACCGTTTGAACCAGGATTTTTCTGCCACGACCGCGAACGCCAAATGGGTCAGTGATTTCACCTACATCGACACCGCAGAAGGCTGGTTGTATTTGGCGATCATTCTGGATCTGTTTTCCCGCAAAGTCGTGGGCTGGGCCATGTCCGCACAAATGAATACAGCCCTGGTGGAAACTGCCTTGCACATGGCATTGCAAACCCGCCAACCCGAAGCCTCTTTGCTTCACCATTCGGACCAGGGCAGCCAATACACCAGTGCTGACTACCAGAGCATCTTGGCAAACATGAACATCCAACTGAGCATGAGCAGAGTTGGCAACTGTTACGACAATGCAGTGGCTGAAAGTTTCTTTGGAACGCTGAAAGCAGAATGTGTGACTCACCAGTTTGCAACACATGCTTTGGCACGCACCACGATCTTTGAATATATTGAAGTTTGGTACAATCGCCAGCGCTTACATTCCACCCTTGGCTATCTCAGCCCGGTCGAGTTCGAACAACAACACGGACATTAATCGTGTCCACTAAACTGGGGCAAGCTCAAACATAGAAATAGTACCTAGTGGTCTGTCACACCTGAATCTTAGGATAAAGGTGTTTGAGTTTTGTACGAGCATCGGCAGTTGTAAATTGCCATAGCACCTTAACAACCTCGTCATTTCGCTGTTGTTGCCAAGCCTGAACTTCATCCGTAAGCGTCTGCGATGTCAGGAAGGCGTCGATCCAGGCATTGTCGAACGAGGGCACTCAACTCAATCTCAGCCATATTCAGCCAACTGCCATGCTTAGGCGTAAAGTGGAATTCAAAGCGTTCCACCAGACGTCTGGCTTCTTCTGGTTCAAAGGTTTCATAGAAAGCCGAAGGCGTATGGGTATTGAGATTGTCCAGGACCACAATGATCTTCTCCGCTTGCGGATATAGGACATCAGACACTTGCTTCATCACGGTTGCCCATTCCACCTTTCTGCGTTTCTCGGTAACTTCCACAAAACGCTTGCCTGCCAGAGGCTCGAATAGCATGAACAGATCTGCAACACCATTGCGTTTGTACTCGTAATCTTGTCTGGCTGGTGCTCCAGCTTGGCTGGAAATGGGCTCCTGTTTGTCTGCCAAAAGCTGCTTGGGCATCTCATCCATACAGATCAGAGGTCGCTTGGCATCATAAGGTAGTTTGTAGACCTCCAACACATCTTCCATCTGGCAGACAAAGGCAGCATTGGCTTTGGGTGGAATACACCACATCTCTTTTAGCCAGGGCTTGAGTTCGTTTTTTTCAAGAACCCGGCGGATCGTCTCATAGGAGATGCTGTCCACATGACCCAGTTTCACAAAGCGATCCTGCAAAAGACGCAAACTCCAATGTGTTCTGCCTGTTGGTGGTTCACTGCATGCCAGGGCAATCAGATGAGCTTCACCTTCACCATCCAAAGCATGTTCATATTTGTTTCGTGTCAGAACCTGTGAGACACAGTAGGGCAAAAAACTAAGGTGGGATTTCCTGGTTAGAATTGAACTAACCAAGGAGTAGACCATGAGCGAAGAAACAACCGCAGCCGTGGAAGCCACGGTGCGCGAGATCCGCCGCAAGACGCGCAAGAAATATTCAGCGGAGGAGAAAGTCCGGATCGTGCTGGAAGGTCTGCGCGGGGAAGAAAAGATTGCCGAGCTGTGCCGGCGGGAAGGCATCCACCAGAACATGTATTACAATTGGAGCAAGGAATTCCTGGAAGCAGGCAAGCAGCGCCTGGTGGGCGACACAAAACGCGAAGCCGACAGCCACGAAGTGGAGGAGATGCGCAGGAGAACGAGCAACTCAAGCAGCTGGTGGCGGAGCTGACGCTCGAAGAACCGGGTGTTGAAAAAAAGTGTGCTGGGCAGGGAAACGAAGTGGGACGAATGATCCGCAGCTGCAGGCAGAGAAGAGCGAGATCATTCGATCGGTGGAACATCTGACCTTGACGGTGAAGCAGACGCTGGACGAACTGCACGTGCCCCGCAGCACCTTCTATCGCTGGTACAAGCAGTATCAGGAAGAAGGCGAGGAAGGCTTGATGGATCATCGCCCAACCCGCAGCCAGTATCTGGAACCGCATTCCGCAGGAAGTGAAGCAGCAGGTGGTGGAGCTGGCTCTGGAACATCCAGATCGTTCGCCCAGGCAGATTGCCTGGCTATTCACCGATGAAAAAGGCTATTTCATCTCGGAGTCGAGCGTCTATCGCATTCTGAAGGGCTTCGATCTCATGGCCAGTCCTGCCTTCCGTCCTGAGCGCGGCAGATGAGTTTCAACATCCCACCAAGCGCGTCCATGAATTGTGGCAGACCGACTTCACCTACTTCAAGATCCTGGGCTGGGGTTGGTACTATCTCTCCACCGTGCTGGATGACTTCTCTCGCTACATCATGGCCTGGAAACTCACCCCAGCATGTCTACCACGCGATGTCCAGGATACGCTGCACATGGCACTCGCCACCACCGGCTTGGACCAGGTGCTGGTGGAACATCGTCCACGCTTGCTGTCTGACAATGGCTCCTGCTTATGTTTCCGGAGAGTCTACAGACTCTTTCTGGAAACGCAGGCACATCGAGCATACCCGCGGTGCCCCCTACCATCCCATGACCCAGGGCAAGATTGAACGCTACCACCGTTCGATGAAGAACATTGTGAACCTGCAAAATTATTTTCTTCCCACGCGAACTTGAAATTGAGATTGCCAGTTTTGTGAACTATTACAACCACCAGCGCTACCATGAGTCCCTGGACAATCTCACCCCGGCAGATGTCTATTTTGGCAGAGCCAAGGAGGTGCTCACGAAACGAGACCAGATCAAGAAACAAACCCTGCAGCAAAGGCGGTTGCTGAACCTGCAACCGCCAGCAGTATAATTTTACGAACCGGGAAACCCCACCTTAGTAAACTGTCCTCTCTGTCCCAAAGGTTCTGAAGACATACACTTTACAGAGGCAAATAGAGGGAGGGTATTTTAGATAAGCCGCAATGCTTTGGAGATGTCTCTACTAGTCCTAGCATCTGTTGGAATATATCGGGAAGTCCTTTATATAAGACTATCTTAGCTATCCCATCTAGTACTAAGAAAACAAGGATAAGAATAAACCTATACTTGTTAGGGAAATTTGATTTGTTGTAGAGTGGCTTTAGTTCTTTCATGTAGGCTTATGCATCTTTTTTTTGTGTCCTGGGTTTGCCTACCTTCCTCTACAACAAAAAAGCCAAGGAAATAGCTACCCAAGGTGCCTGTTTCCCGAAACTATTCTCTCGGCTTCGGAAGATTTACGATGATGGGCGAGTTGCTCTAAGCCTCATGAGACTCAGCACAACGACTGCGATGTTACATATACCGGTTCCGCTTGTGTCTACCCTTCAATGTATACGCCCCAAAGATATACGCTCAAAATAGACAACACAATTGTTGAGAGTATTATAGCACAGATATTCTAACAAGGAGTCCGAACTACCATAACTGATCATTACAGGGCTTTCTCAAAGTAAGAGGGCAAGAGCAAGTTCTGGGTAAGCGGCGAAGAAACGTCTGGCAGAGGGAACAAAGGGGAAGCCAGACTTGGCGATCAAAGAGAGGACCAGGTTGTTAATGATGGCCATATTGTGAGCAGCGGGATGTTTTTTGAAGCGGGTCTGGTCTTCATGCAAGGAGACATCTCTGGGGTAGTGTAGGCTGTTCTCAATGCGCCAGTAGGAGCGCAGCATCTCGAGAAGTTGAGCGGGAGAAGCTTGTTCAGCAGATAAGCTCGTGATGCCATAGACGGTTTCTTGGCGTGATTTTCCAGTTTTGGAGATGGTAATGGTTCGCTGGAGCTGAAAGACCTGCAGCAGGAAGGGCCAGTCCAGGAAGTCATTGAGTTGGCTGCTGGTCGTGAGGGTACGCGTTTCTAAACGCCCGTGCCCTTTGTTCGTTACTGTGGCAGACTGAAAATCTTTTGGAGGACAGCCCATACCAGGCAGGATTGGTACGTTCGGGTCGAACCAGTCCTGGAGATCCTGGAGCAGTTGGGGCTGGTTACCTTTCACTGTCCACAGATAGTTGCCGCCTGCCTTACCAATCTGGATGGAGATCTGCCGTTGGGTATGCATGGCATCCCCAATCACCACTTTGTTGCGTAAATTCACCCAGCCGAGCAGCTTAGGAGCAGCCGTGATCTCGTTTTGCTTGCCTTCGATTGCGATCTGAGCCAGGGTTACCCCTTCGCCAGGCAAAAACAAAGCCAGCAGGCATAGCCCTTCACTGCCTGCTAAGTCAATGGTGCCCCGACATACCTTTCCATCGATGGACACCACAACCAAATAGCCCGCTTCTCCACAATAGCGATGATATTCTCTCGCCACTGCCTCAAATTCCTGCTCATCCGACAGTGTCTGCCAGGGTTCTTCGATACGTATGATGGCTGGGCATGCTTTTCCGTTTCAATCCCAACACCTGGGCGATCCACTCTCCCCGCAAGGCCACCCACTCTGCGATCCCGCTCGGTTTATCTTCTCCGCACAGCTTCGCCAGAAACATCCCCACAAGTATGGTTGCCAGCGCATAGCGTTTCCCCTTCGCATGGCGCTTGTCCTCTAGTCTTTCAAAACAATGATATAAACCACCCAGATCCAGCACTTGTCCTGTGTTACACTCCATTTTGACCTTCCTCGTGTTTTGTTTTTGTGCCTCACACAAAGCATAACCGAGAAAGGTCTCTTTTTCCTCCCTTTTCCTACTTTGAGAAAGCCCTGCTGATCATTACAAGTGAAATGCCGAATAAAAACCCCTCATTTTTAGGGGTACAACCTTGAGTACATCGTAGCAAGGAGGACTAAT
>CAVVPC010000046.1:0-118912 GCA_963750005.1 uncultured Chloroflexia bacterium | reverse complement strand
GGTGTTTGTTCAGGATGCGGACGGCCCCATGACGATCCTGGTGTGGATCGATCACCAGCATCCTGCACCGGGTGAAGATGAGCCTGCATTTCATCCCCGAAGGGAGCTGGGCGGTGGATAAATTTTCGCCGCAGGCCGTTGATGAGACGAGCGTGAATGGCAATCATGCTGTTTGGGCTGTGGGACCCTATCCGATCCTGCTAAAGAATGGGGATATGAAAATCTTACGAATGGTCACGGGTCATGTGTTGATCTGGAGCAGGGCGGCGTCACATACCGCCTGGAAACCGATTTTTCCATGGAGGAAGCAGTCAGGATTGCCGAATTGCTCCAACCCGTCCCATAGCCATGGAACCGAACCTTCCCAGGCGGTGTAAAGGGAGTAAATACCCGCACTCAAGGAGGTCCGAATGTTGTCCCGATCGCGAATTTCACTCCTGCTCGCCATACTGCTAGCCCTGGTAGTAACCATTCCTGCTTTTGCAGGAGGCTGGGCAGTGATCACACTCGATGAACTGCCTTCCGGGGCTGTCGCAGGCCAGCCGCTGACCGTTGGCTTTACCGTCCGGCAGCACGGCAGGACGTTGATGTCCGGCCTGGCACCAAAGATTACTGCCATTCTTGGCGAGGAAACTCGTTTTCTTCGTGGAAGCTGAGGGCGGGCCGGGCCATTACGCTGCCACCCTGACACTCCCAAAAGAGGGCGATTGGAAATGGGCCATTGAGGCATTTACCATGGATCAGCCCATGCCAGTGATGACCGTTGCTGCGGCTGGGACTGCAGCAGTGAATCCACCTGCGAAAGAAACTGCGCCAGCCTCTCTGCTCACATCCCGCCATCGTCCCCCTCAGCATGCTTGTACTTGCTCTGGGAGCACTTGGGGCAGTCATCGGATTTCGCCGCAAGAGCCGGCTCATCATGGCTGTGACTGCCTTCTGCCTGCTGGCAGGAGTTGCATTGCTGGTCGTGGGAGCAGGCGCAGCCTCCGAAGTGGAGGCCCAGGGTAGGGGAGATCTCTCCAGCGACTTTTCGGTTTCACAAGTGGAGCTTGGCAGGCAACTGTTCCTCGCCAAGGGCTGCATTACCTGTCACTCCAACAGCAAAGCCAGCCATTCTTCGGAATATATGACAATCGGGATGGGTGCCCCTGATCTCTCAAGATTTTCCGCCAGTCCGGAGGCTCTGCATTTGAGGCTTAAGGATCCAGCCTCCGTGAAATCTGATACAGAGATGCCAAACCTGAACTTGAGCGAAGCTGAAATTGAGGTTTTGATCGCCTTCATAAATTCAAAGTAAATTTCAGGTATACAGGAGGACAGCCCCTGAAACGTGGCTGTCCTCTTTTCGTTTAATCAGTTACCGCCTGCTGCACCAACAAGTTCAGTTTGAGATAGAATTCGTGGTTCATAGATCAAAAGAAGTAAAAGAAATCATGCGGCACTCTGTAGCTTGCGATACAATCAGGAATAAACATCAGCAGAGCAGGTGATCTTCATGGAAATTGATTTGAACAAGTTGGAAGTGGTCCATAATAATAAAGAGAACCGGTTCGAAACATGGATCGATGGCTATCTTTCCAAGCTGGACTACATCCAGGATGGGAAGAATTTTGTCATTGCCCACGTGGGGGTCCACCCTGAATTAAGGGGTCATGGAGTCGCGGGGCGGCTTGTGGAGGTCAGCCTTGCCTATGCCAGGGAAAATTCACTGCGGGTGATTCCCATGTGCTCCTACGCGGCGGCATTCATTCCGCCGCCACCCGGAGTACGCCGAGCTGACCCAGCAGGCTCGAAGCGAATGAGCGAGGAAATCCTCTTTCGGCCCGCAGCTCGTGAGGATTTGCCGTCCATCGTCCGCCTGCTTGCGGATGATGAGCTGGGGAGCCGGCGGGAGAAATATGAGGATCCTTTGCCGGAGTCTTATTACGCGGCATTTGAGCAGATTGCAAAGGATCCCAACCATCAATTGATTGTGGCGGTATTGGAAGGAAAGGTGATCGGCACCCTTCACCTGATGTTTCTGCCATCCATCAGTTTCCAGGGGGGTACGTGCCCAGGTCGAATCTGTGCACGTAGATAAGCAACGTAGAAACATGGGAATTGGGAGCAGCATGATGGAATGGACGATCCACGCGCCAGGGAACGTGGCGCCCATGTCATTCAGCTGACATCCCACCTCTCCCGCAAAGATGCCCACCGGTTCTATGAAAAGCTGGGATTGAAAGGCAGCCATCTCGGGATGAAGTTAGATCTGAAATAAATCCTTTGTGCTCCTTTGTGACCACTTTGTGGTAAAAAGAAAAAACGCGTCCCTTTCACGCAGTTTCGGGACGCAGGTTTGAATCATCCCCTTACGGGGGCCAGAGACCGAACTAAAAAACGCGTCCTCACGGAACGTGTTTCATGTGGCGGGGAGGACAGAGATTCTAACCTGCGACCGATGATTTTGCCCCGGTTACCGCTTAGCAGGCGGCCCCATTCGACCACTCTGGCACCTCCCCAATTTTTACGATCTGTCGAGTTTTCAGATTGTTGATTTTCTCATCGTCAATCATAAATCTGAAACCGTCAATCATCATATTCGTCTGGCGGAGGGAGTGGGATTTGAACCCACGTTGGTGTGACCCAAACATGTTTTCAAGACATGCGCCTTCGGCCGCTCGGCCATCCCTCCACAAAGTCCCGATGTTTTTCAGGAGCGCACGAGATTTTACCATAACTTTAGTCTATAAATCTTTCCTGCATGGCAAAATGCTTTACATCTGATTGAGTTAGGAGGTTCTAGCCTGGATCCTGGTACCATCCAGCAAATAAATACGTCGTTTCAATTCGACCAATCAGCCTTGCGTGCATTACGGGCCGTTTATAAGGAAAAGGGCATTGCATATGACGGTAGCTTAGATAAGCAAATCTATGATCCTGAGTTCCGTTAAAAATCTCGTGGCTCTGCTTTCAATACCCTTGTTCGAGATGAAAGCCTAAATTCACTTTCAACTATGGCCAGTAAGATTGCAGGATTTGAAGGTATTGCCTTCCCTAAGAATCATTGATGAAGGCTGGCGGTTTAATGAGCTTATGCGTTCGGCTGCTGGTTTAACGTAATCCTATTAAAATAATATTATCGCCAGGGCAAGCCAGTAAAATGGAAGCTGGCTTGCCTAATTTTCTTCTAAAGGTCGAAGCCAATCATTAAGTGTTATGGTTCCGAGATGGATCCTTCCTGGATTACAGAAAAATATAACCTAGACGGTTATTGAATGATATCTACGGGGATAATAATATGAATTCAACGAGATGTTGAATTAAACAAACTGAACCAGTGAATGGTTCCGCCAGGAGAACTGGATACATATTGCAAAACTCAACTCCATTTATGGAGTTATTTTTGTCTGTCTAAAAAAATTGATATTTTTTCCTTGGTAAATACCCACTTGGCGGCTGCATGCATCGTTAAGCCTGATTTTCCCCTTACACCTGCCACCGAAAAAATAGACAGTTAATTTACCGACTATGCAATTATTGTACGCGATCCCTAATACAGTTTGTATAACATTTGCTATTTTCTCTGCGGCTTGCAAGCGCTTCACTAATGATTTGAATCATCGGTTCCCTTGGGCTCTTCCTTTGCCGCCTGTTCGATTAACATTTTTGAGAATCGACGACAGCTTGAGCATCTTCAGCTTTTTCTTGCGGAACCTTTTGCAAAATCTCGCAAGTTGCTTGATCAATTGATTAAGTTCATTTTTTACCGCAGGCTCAGCATTTGGGAATTTCAGAAATGGTTTGACTTCAACATCTACAAAGCTGAGAAATTAAATATTTAGACATATAATGACTAAAATCACCCGACATATTGAATGTATTGCTCATTTTGATCTCTCCTATATTCACTTCTTTGGCAACGATTTTCGCGTAGGCTGACATTATTGCATCAGAATGAGATGTGAGTGCACCTAGCCACAATTCATCGATTTGGCCGCTTATTACCCTATCGAGAACTAATCGGTACATTACTAAAACTTGGACGTTGTTGATCAAAATTTGTAAGGGCTTTGTAGCCATATTGTTCAATAGATTCTGGCCATCCAATACGCTGTCTGCTTGTCAATTTTGTCTACGTCGTTTGAGCTACAAAACGAATAGGTAACACCAGTAAAGTCTGGCAAAGACATACTTGAATTGGGCTTTCGAGCGAAAAAAACCACGGACAATATAATAACTGGGCTATGCTGGTAATCTTTCGTTGAACTGCTCTTATACTGTCAACCAAAAATATAAACTTGTGGTACCCTCTCTGCGTGGTGAAAGTATGTTTCCAAAAATGCGGGAAGAAATTTCATCTTGACCTGATAGATTGAAATAATGATTGAACCGATAATCAATTTTCTCTAAGAGATCAGTAGGTATTGCGTGAGTGGAATTCCACTGATGGCAGTATTTATCGGAAGTAGCCGTACATAGCCAGCACTCTGTATTTTCAATTGTCATTGGCTTAAATCGGACAGTACCAATACCCCCGTGTATTACCATTTCAACTTTCCCCTGTGGTGCAAGATAACGAGATTAATCTTTTTGAACAATGTAATCCCTAGTGGTCTGTTGGCTAAGTTTTGCAACGAATTAATCCAGGAGTGTTGTTGAGCCAATAGCGGAAATCGCGACAGGTCCATTGCCAATCAAAAGGATGTGCGTACCATTGATTGTATTCTTGTCTGCTCCCAATAATATGCTCAAGCATTTTCGGGCGACTGCACCAGCTGCCGCGGATCAGATAGCGTGTGCTGAACGCCTCGAGCAAGGCTTCGGCTTGATTAAGCCAGGATGCATTTGTAGGCGTGTACAACACGTGAACCCGTGGCTTGCGGCCCTCAAAGAACTCCGTAGTCTCATCGCTCGTGTGGCTGGAACCGTTATCAATAATCAAGTGAATGCGATGAGCCCAACTATAAGGGTGAAGGAAGCGTTGTATGGCCGGACGAAAATGTTCACCATCATTCTTATCCAAGCACTCCGCAAACATATGCCCCGTATGCAAGGTCAGGCCCGCCAACAAATTGATCGTTCCGTGCCGCTTATAGTCAAACTCCACTCGTTCGATCTGACCTGGTTGCATCGGTTGCTTCGGATATACCCGTTCCAGGACCTGCAGGTTGGGCTTCTCATCGGCTGCAAGCACGACTTCGCCGCGCTGCCACAGGCTCTCAATTCTCTCGTAATACCACAGGATTTTGAGGGCTCGCGCAACCGCTTCCTCGTCCCAGATGGTAGTCTTCCAAAACCGAAAAAGTGGCAATCGCAGCTTGGCAGCATACAAAATTTCGCGGATGGTTGTGTAATCGATCGCATCAACATAGCCTTGCTCGATCGTCGCTTCTGCCAAACTCCGAAACGACCAATGCGTTGCATGCCGACCAACGCTTGCGGGTTCGCGGCGCGACAGTCGTTCAATCTTCCTGCGCTGACTTCTGGAAAAAAACCCGTGGCCGACCCGGTCGAGGCGCATCGTATAAGGCGGCTTGTAGATCACCGTCTCGATAGCGTTGGCAAATCCGCCAAATGGTTGAGGCGTTCTGCTCAAGCTTTTCACCCAATGCGTCAACCCGCTGCTCTTGGTCCGCTCGTTGCAATAAAATCTGAGCTCGACGCGCAATCCGCCACGGTGTTTCACCGTCTCGCAACAGCTTGCGCAAGTAGGCTTTATCCGTCGGCTTTAACTGAAATTTCTCTGGCTTGCGACCTCGCATGGTTTATCTCCCATTTTCGGCAGATGACCAACGCTACCATGTTCGGCCAGACCCAGCAAGGAATTTCGTGCATTATTTAGCCAACAAACCACTAGCTATCCATCGTGCATCTCGGGCCCAAATGTGTATGATATAACCCCGGAGCCCGCGGAAACCAATCAATCACTTGAAAATGTATTAATCGCAATTCCCCTAAACGACATGGATGGTGACCGTAGTATCTGATCGCCAAGAGTCTTTCATTTGACTCTTACTTTGAGGTCTTGATGGTCTATCAGCCATTAGTCCTGGCGTGCGAAGATTTGCTCTTCGGTAAGCGTTCAATTAGAAACCGTAGTGCTTCCTCGGTATCAAATGTCGTGATTGAAAGACTACCCAATTCAGAACGCATCTTATTATCCTTATTTTAATCTGTTTGGGGCTTATGCAGATGTATTCTGTATAAGATCCTAAAATAGGGATGTTATGCGGAAACATTTACAGGAAAATGTCAGAGAACAAGAATAAGTAAATGATTCCAAATTATGTACTGGTTATTTTATTAGGATCAAAGATCCAAAGATAATGTTGTATTCGGGTATGCGCTTTGTTTGGGCGGTAACTTAGGTTAACAAAGGGTTCCTATGCTAGTGAGCTACAGCGTATAAGTAAAGAAAAGAGTTATCCTGTTTTGTTTTCTTTTTATGCAAGCATCACAATAACTAGCAGTCCTATAAGAACTAACATAATTACATAAATAATCGCAGTGCTAACATACAGCATTGCTCGAACGATGAGAAATAAACGATTCCTCTTTCGTCCACCCAAACTGTGAAATAAATCAGGAAGTACAAAATCCTTAAAGATTGCTCCTTTACGGCCTGGCTAAACTGAGAACTCTGAAGAAAGCCTTGTATAACATTATATCGTTCGATAAGTTTTCTCTGGGTTACTTTGAATACCGCATCTACCACCCAAAACAATAATACCGAGAATGCGCAGAAAACCAAATATAACGGTTTGGTCGATTGAACAGTGAAAAAGATGACAGCTGAAAAAAGTGTTATTGCCCAGCCCTTAATAGTGAATAGAATTGTTTCATAGTTTCTTATAACATCCTGAAGTATCTGTATTTCGAGTTTTAGTAACTCAAACTTATGGTCAAATTCATCAGCCATAGTGCTAGTATCCTTAAGTATCTTGTTACATGATCATTGTACGGCAAAACTTTGCGTTTTGGACTTAATCATGGGCCTATAGGGTCATACCTAACCAAAATTTCTTCTTATGGGCAGAGTATTTTTGTCTGTCTGAAGAAATTGATCTATTATTTGAGGGCACACATTCCCGACCAGTGGGTACATGCTTTGTTAACTGTGATCTAACTTGACAGGGTCGTATGAAACGCCATATATTTTCTTTAGTTCGCGAACCAGTTCTAGGTAATGATCCCTAGATGTTTCGATTGAAAAATCTCTCAATCTGGATGAGTCCCTATCCCCTGAATGCTCTATGTACTTACGGCCATAGTCATCTATTAATACTTTTCCCTTTTCTATTTCATCTGACTTTACACTCTTAATAACCTCTGAACGCCTGAATCCCAGTTACTATATAGATTCACCCATTGGAAATCTAAAAGTGTCTGACCGCCACCAATACTTAGAGCGGGAACATTGCATTCTGAAAATAATACAGGAATAAACCAAGGTCGCTCAGTTGAATACTGGCGTAACTCATCTACTGCTAACATTAGTTCTTCGTTCATATAACTTTTATTTCTATTCTCGTATTCGGCTGAAAAGCAAGCAATAAAATATGCCCCATTATTGATAGCTTGCCTGATCGCATCTTTCCATCGCATGCCGGGGAAAATACTGTCGCGATCAAGCCAGATATCCAAACCATGGTTCATCAAGGCTCCCCTGAGTTTTTCTGCCTGTTCTTCATTCTCATGTACGTAAGATATAAAAATATGAGACATGGTGCATTCCATTTCTGAGATTGTTTGGCAGCTAACTCGATGATTTATGCAGAGTAGTTCTGTATAACATCCTCATGCAAGGTAATATGCGGTATTGTTCCGGAAAATACCCTATTTACTGATTATAAAATCCTGATCGTGTAAACGGAGTTATTGTTGTTTGGCTGATGGTATTTCCACCATCTTTACTAAAATAATTAGTGATTTAACCAGTAGAACTGGGGATCCAGTATTTGAAAACTCAGCTCCATTCGTGGAGTATTTTTGTCTGTATGAAGAAGTTGACATATTTTTGCGAGGGAGATTCCCACGAGTGGGGTGCACGCTGTCTTAGCTTCGTTTTTACTTTAATAGCCGATTATGGTAAGCCCATAAGGAATTTGAGCACGATCATGGCTATAGAGTGCATTTGCAACTGCTATAGCTTTTTCATGATCGTTGCTCAACATATTCTTACCACCACTTTTGTATTTATAAGCATTTGATACCGCCAGACAAAGATGATTTACATCAACCATCACCATTGCCTGAAATAAATCTCGAAACAGAGCATTTCCGAGAATGGCTCTACCTGCTTCAACTTCTAAACCACATTGCCAACCTGGGTGGAAAGCATCTATCTCATATCGCAAAGCAGGTTCGTCATTTTCGCCGTAAAAAACTGGACGATGTAATTTCTTATCCGCACTTTTGCCAGTTTCAACTTCAAAGCCTATTTTTAGCAGCCCGTCACAGAGAACGCTTAGGACCTGATTGCTCTCCAATCCCTTGATGAGTTGGATTATAGAGATAGCAGGTTCATAGGTCTTGAAAACATCAACTACGCTCTTAACAAAACTGGGAGAAGGTTTTGTTCTTGGAAAGGAAGTGAATCGGATTTGTGAAATCAAGATGCTTCTCCATGATGAGTGTACTTATGAGCAAGCAGCTAACGAATTAAAGATTGATGCGGAATTGTTCTAGATAATACTCTAGGTACAGATTATAAATCCTGATTGGGTAAATCATATATACACCTTAAAATCTTCAAAATATCCGGAGATTTGCAATCTTTAATGTAAAACAACTTATATCCCCTGCCCCATTGTTCTACAAATTTCTTATAAATCTCGCGAGATGCTTGACCTTTTTACAAATCTCGTTATGCTGCGGCAAACCGGAAATTCCGGTAAATCAAATCAAAGGAGATTTTCCAATGTTCACAATCACCGTTAGTTTCAAGCCCTCTGGATCCAATGCCGAAGTAATCGCCCAAGTCATCAAATTGCTGGCTGAATTGGAGAACTCTGGAGTCAACAGAGCCAAACCCAGAGCCAGGTGGAAATCCTGGTGGAACAGAAGTCAAACCCGTCAAGACTCGTAAAGCTACGGGTTTACTCGGATGAACAGAAAGCTGCTTTTCGGGCCAGAATGGTTGCGGCTAGGGAAGCCAAAAAAGGCTGCTGATAATCGACCTACTGAGCCTGTGAAAAAAGGTGATAAAACTTGTTGAATCAGTTAAAATTAATGGATCCAAAAAGCTGATCAAGTCCAACAAGGTTTCCATGATGCCTAGAACTGGTCAAAAAGTAGGGGCAAAGCCAGCAGCCCAATAAGATATTTTCCAATAACAAAAAAAGGAGCCCTCTTAGTAGGGTTCCTTTTGACGCAGATAATTACTAAATTTGTTTAGGTAAAATGATGGCAAAATTGCGTGTAACGTTGGTGTGACCCAAACATGTTTTCAAGACATGCGCCTTCGGCCGCTCGGCCATCCCTCCACAAGGTCCCTACGTTTTTAGGGCGGACAACATTTTACCATGAAAGGAAACGGGTTCGCTAATATTGGTTGTTTTCGATGGTTTATCAGCCAGGCTCATGGTCCCTAACAATTCTGTTTGCTTTTCCCATAACAAACAAATCTGCAAAGTTTAAATGTGTACCTAATCTGACCAGGTTCGTCCTGATACCACATCACAGTAAGCATCAAAAATGAAAGGATAATTTCTATAATGTTTTCGTTCTCTTCAAAATCAAAGCAAGAAAAAGGACAGGGGTTGGTCGAGTATGCCGTAATCATCGCTCTGGTTGCCGTTGTGGTGATCGGAGTGATGAAGGTTTTGGGACCCAAGATCTCATGCACTTTTGATAAGGTCAATAACTCACTGCCAGGGGAAGGTGGCGGTTCGAATAACTGTGGAAGTAATGAAGAGATCGCGGCTGAACCCATGGGTCCGCAGGATTTCGGTTCTACGCAGTGGAAAAATGGCTTCGATGAGGCGACCCCGATTAACAATTATTGTGCTTCCGAGGGATCGGGCGCACGCTATAATTTTTATCACGTGGATGCAGGTAGTTATACTTATTACATCGCTTCGGGTTATCCTCAGCCATCGGCCGCAAACACTTTCTTAAGAACTGGCACTTGCCCATAAGATAAACTCCAATGGAGAAGCCGCAATAAAGCCGAAGTGACTGTCATCTGCCAGATGACAGTCACTTTATTAATCGAATCCCGACCACTCTTGGTATAATTCCCACCCTATGAAATATCACATCTGGACCGAAGGCTGCCAGATGAACGTGGCCGACTCACAGCGGGTGGGCTCGGCGCTCGAGCATCTGGGCTACACCTTTACCGAAAAGCCGACGAAGCCGACGTTATCGTGCTGAACACCTGCGTCGTGCGCCAGTCCGCCGAGGACAAGGCCTCGGGCGGCTCTCGTCCCTGCTCCCGCTAAAGCGGCAGAACCCGGACCTGGTCATCAACCTGATGGGCTGCCTGGTCGGCGTGCGCGGCGCACGAGAAGCTGCGCGCAGAAGCTTCCCCTATGTGGACGTCTTCTCGCCGCCCTCCGACCCGGGCCCGCTCATCTCGCACCTCGACCCAGGGCGAGATCCGCTCCCTGGAGGACTCCGAGACGACCCGCCGCTTCCTGGCGATGGATGACGAGCTCATCCTGCCGCTCCACGAACGCGGCCGGCTGGTCAGCGCCCATGTGCCGGTGGTCTATGGCTGCTCGCACGCCTGCACCTTCTGCATCATCCCCTACCGGCGCGGCGTGGAGCGCTCCCGCCCGGTCGGCGACATCGTGGCCGAGGTCCGCTCGCTGGCGGCGCAGGGCGTCAAGGAAGTTACTTTGCTCGGCCAGATCGTCGACCGTTACGGCAAGGACATCCCCGATGGGCCAAATCTTGCCGGCCTGCTGCGCATCGTGCATGAGGTCGAAGGCATCGAGCGCATCCGCTTCCTGACCTCGCACCCCAACTACTTCAGCGAAGAACTGATGGAGGCCGTGGCGGAGCTCCCCAAGGTGATGCCGCACATCGAGGTCCCGATCCAGGCCGGGGACGATGAAGTGCTTCTCGAACATGAAGCGCGGCTACACCCAAAGCAGATTATCGCGAGCTGGTGGAAAAGATCCGCGACCGGATCCCCGGCTGCTCCATTGCCACCGACATCATCGTCGGCTTCCCCGGCGAGACCGAGGAGCAGTTCATGCAGACCTACCGGGTGCTGGCCGACCTGAAGCTGGACGTGGCCCACCTGGCCCGCTACTCCTCCCGCGAAGGGACCGTCGCCACCCGCCGCATGGATGACAATGTGCCCGAGGAAGAAAAGATGCGCCGCTTCCGCCTGCTGGAGGACCTGCAGGAAGAGGTCGTGGCGGAGATCAACGCGCACTACCTGGGGGAGACCGTGGAAGTGCTCTTCGAAGAGAAGGTGAAGGGCCGCTGGAAGGGACGCACGCCCACCAACAAGCTGGTCTTCGTCGAGTCGGACCAAGACTTGCGCGGCAGGATCCAGCCCGTCACCGTCACCTGGACGGGGCCCTGGTCCATGCAGGCAAATTTACACAAGCAGCCTGAGTTACTGACGTTCTAGAGCGAGACCAATCTCGCTCTTTTTTTGAGGAAACATGGGCAAAAAGAAACGCATCCGTCCCCTGGCGATTTGTATATTTCGCCATAATGACCATATCCTTGTTGCAGAAGGCTATGATTCGGTCAAGGATGAATATTTTTATCGTCCTCTGGGAGGCGGCATCAAGTTTGGGGAACCCGGCGCAGAAACCATCTGCCGTGAGCTGATGGAGGAGCTCAACGTGGAAGTGGACCGGGGAAGCCTGAAGTATCTCGGTGCGTTGGAAAACATTTTCAACTTCAACGGCAAATCGGGTCATGAGGTTGTACTGATCTACGATGGAGCGTTACGCAAGCGGGGATTGTATGACCGGGACGTGATCCTGGGAAAAGAGGGGGATGGGACCGACATCCGGGCCGTGTGGAAAAACATTCATGAGTTTGGAGAGGGGAAGTCCATCCTTTACCCAACAGGTTTGCTTGACCTGCTACAGAGTAGCGCATAAATTATGCCGCTCAATCGTCAACACCAAACCTGCAAATCCATGAAAAATGGGAGCGTAATGGGACAGGCGGTAAAATAATCCTTATTCCATCGATCCAGGAGAAATCATGGCCGCCAAACCTAGAGCAATGATCATCACCGCATGGACATTTCTTCTGCTGGCCTCCCTGCTGCCGCGAATTATTCTGCAGGAGATCTTCAAGGTACAGGTTTCTGCTGATCTTGCGGCGGCAATTGCTGGCACTGTTCTCCTGATTGGCCTGGTATTGACCTTCGCCTGGAGTGCCGTCCAGGCTCTGCGCCCGTTCTTTATCCTGGGCCTGGTGCTGGTGGGAGTGGAATGGTTTGTTTTTACCAAAGTCGATCAGCTTCCCTTGTATCAAGCATGGCTGAACAACCCTTCTTTCAATGTGTATATGCTGGCCGAGCAGTCATTGCGTCTTATTGTGACCTTATCGATCATCGCAGTTTTGTTCATCCTCAAAAAACGAGCAAGTGCTTTTTTTCTTGTCAGGGGGAATACCAGTGCAACAGTCGAACCTGTCAGATGGATGGGCATCAAGGAGGGGGAGCGGTGGAACAAGCTGGGTCCGCTCTTTGCGCTGATCATCAGCTCCGGCACGCTGGCATTTTTGATCCTGGCCGGTCGCCCGCCGCTGGATCTTGTTGTGCGTGCCCTGCCCTTTCTCCCTGCGATCCTGATCGCGGCGGCTTTGAATGCATTCAATGAAGAGGTGACGTATAAAGCCTCGTTTTTGTCAGTGCTGGAGGACGTTGTAGGAAAACAGCAATCCCTCTGGTTGATGGCAGCCTATTTTGGGATCGGGCACTACTATGGAGTCCCCTACGGTATGATTGGCGTACTCATGGCGGGATTTTTGGGCTGGTTCCTGGGCAAATCCATGCTGGAGACGCGCGGGCTGTGGTGGGCCTGGTTCATCCATTTCTGGCAGGATGTGTTGATCTTTTCCTTCCTGGCGATCGGTTCGATCAGCCAGGAGGATAAATTCAAAAGGAATAATTTAAAAATGCAGGAGAGGCATGTATGGCTCTCCTGCATTTTGCTTTTAACGATTTTTAACTTGACAAATTGCGTGAAATTTGATAAAGTAAATATGTATTCAATACAGTATTACTTTAATAAATTAACTTAGAGAATGTCCATAAAAAATCCCGTACGCAAATATGACTCCACCCGCCGCCAGGCACAGGCCCGCCAGACACGTCTTCAGATAGCTGAAACAGCTCGTGTGCTTTTCCTTGAGAAAGGCTATGCCGGAACAACGATCGAAGCGCTAGCGGAAACGGCAGGCGTATCACCTGAGACGATTTATGCAACCTTTAAGAACAAACGGAATGTCTTATCTTTTCTGTTCGATATCTCCATCGGAGGAGATGACGAAGACATCCGCTTGCTGGATCGTCCGGATCCGCAGGCGGTATTGAATGAGACCGATCAGCACCGCCAATTGACACTGTTTGCCAGCGACATCACGAAAATCCTTCACCGTGCGGCTCCAATTTTCGAGATCCTGCGCATTGCAGCGAAAACAGAACCGCAGATCGCCGAACTGGTCCAGCGTCTTGTTCGGGAACGATTGGCGAATATGAACATGGTGGCAAAAAAGGTTGCTTCAAACGGTCCCTTGCGGGAAGGATTGACCCGGGTGCGCGTCGCCGAGCTGCTTTGGTCGATGACCAGTCCTGAACTTTATCTTTTATTCACAAGGGATCGCAGCTGGACAGATGAGCAATACACCTATTGGTTGACAGATACGTTGATCCGGCTATTGCTTCCATGAGCTTTATTGTCAATTTCAGAAACGGCAAATTTTAGACATAAGGAGATAAAAATGGATACAAAAACTGACCACCCGCAGGCAAGGATCGACGCACCCGTACTTCTTGCACTTGCCATCCTTTTGACAATCGCGTTGCAACGACTTATACCGCTTCCCTTCTTTCCCGCTCTGCCAAGCCGCATCATAGGCGCGATCCTGTTTATTGCCGGGTTCTCATTGGGATTTCCAGCCTTGCGCCGCATGCTGAGTGTAAACACCACCCCCAATCCCCACCGCCCAACAACTGCTCTCGTTCGCGGTGCTACTTATCGATTTACGCGCAATCCCATGTACCTGGGAATGTTGATTTCCTATGCAGGTTTGTCCATCTTCTTTCAAAACCCCTGGTTTATCCTCTTTTTGCCACTTCTTGCCTGGTTATTTACGACCTGGGTGATCCTGCCGGAGGAAAAATATCTGGAAGAAAAGTTCGGCAGTGAATATCTTGAATTCAAGTCACGTGTCCATCGCTGGATATAAACAAACAGGCCGGCTCAATTTCGAGCCGGCCTGTTCCATACTTTCACAGTTCTCTTACTTCACCAAATTCCTCAACACCGTATGGAGAATGCCTCCATTGCGGTAATAGTTCACTTCCACATCGGTGTTCAGCATCGCGGTGACCTGGAATTCCAGGACCGAGTTGTCGATCCGGGTTGCCTTGACGGTCAATACCGCTTTGGGTGCCATATTGCCGCTCAGGCCTTCGATGTCGAATTTCTCATCGCCCTTCAGGCCAAGCGATTCGGCGTTCTGGCCGTCCATGAATTTCAGGGGCAGGATGCCCATGCCCACCAGGTTGGAGCGGTGGATGCGCTCGAAGGACTCGGCGATGACAGCTTTCACGCCCTGCAGCAGCGGACCCTTGGCCGCCCAGTCGCGGCTGGAGCCGGTGCCATATTCCTTGCCGGCGAGCACGATGGCGGGCACGCCTTCCTTCTGATACTGCATGGCCGCATCGAAGATGGACATCTCTGTCCCGTCAGGGAAATGCCTGGTCAGGTTGCCTTCCTTGGGCGCGACGAGCAGGTTCTTGATGCGGATATTTGCAAACGTGCCGCGCGCCATGACCAGGTCGTTGCCGCGGCGCGAGCCGTAGGAGTTGAAGTCGCGGGGCTGGACGCCGCGCTCCTGCAGGTACTTCCCGGCCGGGCTGTCGGCGGCGATATTGCCGGCGGGGGAGATGTGGTCGGTGGTGATCGAGTCGCCGAACAGGCCCAGCACGCGCGCGCCCTTGATTCATTCGACCCTGGAGGACATCCAGCGTTAAATGACTGGAAGTAGGGCGGGTGATGGATGTAGGTCGAGGCCTCATCCCACTCGTAAAGATCGCCGCCCGCCACCTGGATTTCCTTCCACATCTCCGAGCCCTCGAACACGCTGGCATACTTGTCGTGAACATGCTCGACATTCAGGCTCGCGGCCACGGCTTCGGTGATCTCCTGCTGGGTCGGCCAGATGTCGCGCAGATAGACGGGCTGACCATCCGTGCCCGCTGCCAAGCGGCTCCTTGTCCAGGTCGATGTCCACCGTGCCGGCCAGGGCGTAGGCGACGACCAGCGGAGGGCGAGGCCAGGAAGCTGGCTTTGACCAGCGGGTTGATGCGGCCCTCGAAGTTGCGGTTGCCCGAGAGCACCGCCGCCGCGACCAGGTCGCTGCCGGTGACGGCCTTGGCCACCTCGCCCGGGCAGCGGGCCGCTGTTACCGATGCAGGTGGTGCAGCCATAGGCCACCAGGTTGAAGCCCAGCTTCGCCAGCGGCTCGAGCAGGCCCGCCTGGCGCAGATATTCGGTGACGACGCGCGAGCCCGGAGCCAGGCTGGTCTTGACGTAGGGCTTGACCGTCAGTCCCTTCTCAACCGCTTTCTTTGCCAGCAGTCCCGCGCCAACCATCACCGACGGATTGGAGGTATTGGTGCAGGAGGTGATGGCCGCGATGACCACCGCGCCGTGCTTCATCTTCATCGAGCCGCCGTTCGTGCCGAAGGTGGCTTCCGTTTTCGACGGCTTCCGGCTTGAGCTCGAAGCCGCGCTCCTTGACCGGAGCAGTCAGCGCCTTCTTGAAGGTCTCCTTCAGTTCAGACATCGCCACGCGGTCCTGCGGGCGCTTGGGCCCCGCCAGCGAGGGCACGACCGATGTCAAGGTCCAGCTCGAGCGTATCGGTGAATTCAGGGTCGGGCGTGATTCACTTCACGGAAGAGTCCCTGGGCGCGCATATAGGCTTCGGTGCGCTGCGACGACTTCTTCGGGGCGGCCTGTGAGACGCATATAGCGCAGGGTTTCGTCGTCCACCGGGAAGAAGCCCATCGTCGCGCCGTATTCGGGCGCCATGTTGCCGATCGTGGCCCGGTCGGGCAGCGACATGGTGTCGAGGCCCTCGCCGAAGAATTCGACGAACTTGTCCACGACGCCGCGCTTGCGGAGCATCTGGGTGACGGTCAGCACCAGGTCGGTGGCGGTGACGCCCTCGCGCAGTTTGCCGTGCAGCTTGAAGCCGATCACATCCGGCAGGAGCATATCCATTGGCTGGCCGAGCATGACGGCCTCGGCTTCGATGCCGCCCACGCCCCAGCCGACCACGCCCAGGCCGTTGATCATGGTGGTGTGCGAGTCGGTTCCGACCAGGGTGTCGGGGAAGGCGAGCGTTTCGTCGCCCATCGATCGTGCCTGGTCATGACGACATCGGCCAGATATTCCAGGTTGACCTGGTGGACGATGCCGGTCATCGGCGGGACGACACGGAAATTGCTGAAGGCCGTTTGTCCCCATTTGAGAAACTCGTAGCGCTCGCGGTTGCGCTGGAATTCCATCTCGGTGTTGCGGGTGAGCGCGTCGGCGGTGGCGAAGAAATCCACCTGGATGGAATGGTCGATGACCAGGTCCACCGGCACGAGCGGGTTGATCCGCTTCGGGTCGCCGCCCAGACGGGCCACGGCGGAGCGCATGGCGGCCAGGTCCACAACCGCCGGGACGCCGGTGAAATCCTGCATGACGACGCGGGCGGGCAGGAAGGGAATGCCTGGGCGGAGCGCCTTTGGGAGTCCAGGCGGCGATGTTCTTCACATCCTGCTGGGTGATCTCGTTGTCGTTGCATTGGCGGAGGGCCGCTTCGAGCACGATGCGGATCGAAAACGGGAGCCGCTGCAGGCTGGTCAGTCCCGCTTTTTCCAGTGCGTCGAGGCGGTAGATGATGTATTCCTTGTCCCCAACTTTTAGTACATCACGTGCATTGAAAAAATCTTTCATACTGTCTCCTTTGGTGGTTTACTCAAACTCCTCTCCTGTAAGGAGGGGGTGAGGTGAGGCCACAGTCCTGCGACACTGCGCCTGCCGGCCAGTACGCTGGCGAGAACACAAAGGAGCGCCTTTGCTATCCTTGCCGTGTGGTACTTCTACATTTTAATTGCTTCTTCAATTGGATCGACCAGTTTCTCCTTTTCCTTCGGTGCAAGAAACCCTGCTTCGGCGGCTGCAAGGATGCGCTGATCAAAGAACATCTTTCGGCATTTGCAGCTCTTCGCAGGCAGTGTAGTACTCGTGGCTTAGGGTGATCCGCGAAATGCTCGGATCGTCGGTGTTGATGGTCACATTCACGCCCGCATCCAGCATGGTCATGAGCGGATGCGTATCCAGCGAGCGGACCACGCCGGACTGATAATTGCTGGTGACGCACACTTCAAAGGCCGTGCCGCGCTCGTGCGCCAGGGCAACGATATCCTCGTCCTCGAGGACGCGCACGCCGTGGCCGATCCGTTCGGCGCCGAACTCCTCGATGGCTTCCTTCACATTCGCGCGCCGGTCCCCATTCGCCGGCATGGATCGTGACATGCAGACCCGCCTGCCTGGCTTCCTTGAAGATCCCATAAAAGGGATGCGGAAGGATATTCGGCCTCATTGCCGGCCAGGTCCAGCCCGACGATGCCGTCTTCGATGTCGCTCGGCGGCGATCCAGGCAACCTGTTCGGCCAGGTCGGGGCTTTCATGGCGGTTGACCGAGGCGATCAGGCGCACGATGACATCGTATTTGCGGGCGGCGTCCTTGGCGCTGGTCATCACCCAGTCGATCACATCCTGGAGGGGGAAACGCTCCGCCCGGCTGAGAGCGACCGGCGTGAAGCGCAGCTCCATATATCTGACGTTATCCTTGGCCGCGTCCTCGACCGCCTCCCGCGTGATGCGGTGGATCACCTCGGGCGAGCGGTAGAAGAGACGCAGTGTATTGAATTTGGCCAGAAAGTTCTGATAGGTAAATTTATCTGCGACCTGCACCTGGACAAGATTGCTCAGGCGCAGAACATCGTCGGGAATGGTAATGCCGTGCTGGCTGGCAACATCGATCATCGTTTCCAGCCGCAATGATCCTTCGAGATGGCGATGAAGCTCCACCTTGGGAAGCGCGCGGTAAGACTGAAGGGAAGCGGTGGCTCGTTCTGTTGTCATACTTCTATGATTTAGTGGCGTCGCCTTTTCTTTTTCTTACCACCGTCGGCAGGGAGGGATTTGGTGGAGACGGGAGTATCCGTTGTTTCAACAGGTGTGATCTCAATGGGTTGAGGGCGATACGCGAACACCCTGCTGATCACCAACCCTCGAATGTCCTCCACAAGCTGGGAGAACATCTCCGATGCCCGTCCTTTATATTGTACCAGCGGGTCACGCTGTGCGTAAGCCTCCAGGCTGATCGAAACACGGAGCGCTTCAATTTTGGTCAGATATTCGACCCACAGCTCGGATGTGGCACCCAGCAGCAGCTGCCGGTGGACTGCATTGAGTACATATTTGCCGATGGCCTCGATCAGCGCCTCCCGGTCGGACTCACCCAGGCTGGCCGCCGGTTCATTCAGCCGCTCCTGCCCGAAGGCCTGTTTGGCGGCCTCGCCGAAATCAGCCAGCCTCTGCGCATTGGAGGCGAGCCGCGGATATTCGCGTTCGCCCCAGGCCATCTGCAGGGCCTCCCGGGCCTCGTCCAGATGATCGAGAACGCGCCCAATCACGATACGGGATTCCTGCCCATCGAGCAGCTTGGCGATCAGGAAGACATAACTGAAGCGGGTGTAGACCTGCCTGACCTGGCGGTGGGTCTTCTGGTCGAATACGGTGCGTGCACCCTGTGCCAGTGAGAGCAGCATCTGGAGCCTGGCCGTATCGTTGATCTCGTGCGGCATGAGGGCGTCAATGTCACGGGCGATCTGGCCGTTCTCACCGACCATTCGCTCGCGGCGGTTATCCAGGGCATCCTCGGCTGCATCCAGGATCTTGTCCGCTGCGTCGTCCCAGTTGGAGATCTCAAAACGCTCACCAATGGATTCGCCGAAGCGGTTCTGCACGGCAGAGATCACGCGCGAGGCATACTGGGCGGTCAGGTTGGCAGCGATGAGGTTCTGAATGTCTTCCTTGACCTGCTCGGGATCCTCGCCCAGTGTCCGCATCTGCTCGTTGTTCAGCTTGAGCTGCACGCCGACCAGGGCGCTGATTTCCTCGAGCATCTTCTGAGGACGTGGCATCGCCTCGTCCTCCATATTGCGCAGGCCTTCGAAATATGCGTCCAGCGAATCCTTGCGTGATTCGATCTGGGATTTCAAGGCTCTCCTCGGTGGTTTCGATCAGGCCTTCGATCGCGTGCAGGTGGTGCTCATTCTCCAGCTCGATGGCGCGGGTGATCAGGTCGAGCAAGGCCTGGCGGAAGGATGTTTCGGACCCTGCCGAGGCGTTGTTGATCTGCTCAAGCAAAAGGGCCAGGCCAAAGCTGGGGAAAAGACGGTCGCGCGTCATGAACGGCGGCTGGACCTGCTCGAGCCAGGCGATCAGCTTCCATGGGCCTTCCTCGTCGGACAGTCCGGTTTCGATGCGCTGCTCCACCTCCTGCTCCAGCATTTCCTGGATGTCGTCGCTCAGGTCCTCCTTCACGAAGATGCGGTCGCGCTGGCCATAGATCTGGGCGCGCTGGTTGTTGAGCACGTCGTCGTATTCGAGCAGGTGCTTGCGCACATCATAATTGGCGCCCTCGATGCGGTGCTGGGACTGCTCGATCACGTTCCCGACCAGCCGCACCTCGAGCGGGAGCGAGTCGTCCACGTGCAGGCGCTCCATCAGGCCGCTGACCTGCGAGCCGCCCTGGACAGCGCATCAGGTCATCCTCCAGCGAAAGATAGAAGCGGGAAGAACCGGGGTCGCCCTGGCGGGCGGCGCGGCCGCGCAGCTGGTTGTCGATGCGGCGGGCCTCGTGACGCTCCGAGCCGATCACGTGCAGACCGCCGAGCTCCTTCACGCGCTCCATTTCGTCGAAGTATTGCAGGAAGAGCTTGACCTCGGCCTCATAGATGCCATAGTTGGACGGGTCCATGTTCTTCAACGCAGCGCGGCGCTCCTCCTGGGTCATGTCGAAGGGATCATCATAGCCTGCCTTGCCGCAGCACCCGGTTGACAGCGGTGATCACCTCTTCGGCCAGCTCGCCGCCGAGCTTGATATCCACACCGCGGCCGGCCATATTGGTGGCGATGGTCACGGCGCCGAATGCGCCTGCGCCGGCGATGATCTGGGACTCTTCGGTGTGCTTGCGGGCATTGAGCACCTGGTGTGGGACGCCACCCTGGATCACCTTCTTCAGCCGTTCGCATGTCACGGTCTTCCAGCCTGAGAATGTCGCAGTACGGCCGGCAGGTTGGAGGGTTCCTCCAGATTGATGTTCGTGATCCCAAAGGGCTGGATGAACTTGCGCAGCGAGCTCAGGCGTGATCTTTTCAAGGGGCTCATTGAACTGCTGCAGCTCCGGGATGAGACGACCATCCTCCTCGCGGTTATTCGCCTCCATCCACACACGGCGGACCAGGGCGATCTGCAGCAAACGGCGGACCGGCTCGGCTTGAGCCGGCTCGAAAGAAGCTCGGACGAATTCGACCGAAGTTGTGCCGACCAGCATGGGACGCCCGCGCACATGCTCGCGCACGATCTCCAGCGCGATGGAGCGCAGTTTTGCCTCGACCGTTCGGTAAATGACATCCGGGTAATCCTTGCGGCGGAAGAAAAGGGGTTCCTGCGGATGCATCGCCGCGTTTGGAAAAATAGGAATAGGTATAGCCTTCGGAATCCTTGGATTTTATTTCCACCAGAGGCGACTCCTTGCCGAAGGCCTGGTATTCGAGGTTGGGCGGGATGGGCGCCACTTCGAGCTTGTAGATCTTGCTGAACTCTTCGGCTTCGGTGAGGGCGGTACCGGTCATGCCCGCCAGTTTCTTGTACATGCGGAAATAGTTCTGCAGGGTGATGGTGGCATAGGTCACGTTCTCGGGCTCGACCTTCACTCCTTCCTTGGCCTCCACCGCCTGGTGCAGGCCATCGCTCCAGCGCCGGCCGGGCATCAGGCGTCCGGTGAACTCGTCCACGATGACCACCTTGCCGGCCTGGACCAGATAATCCTTGTTGCGCTTGAAGATGTACTGGGCGCGCAGCGCCTGTTCCAGGTAGCCCATCAGACGTCGCCTGTTCCGGGCTGACGTCCTCGGGACGGTCCGGGTCCATGAGCGGCTGGTCCAGGAGCTGTTCCACGTGAGCCAGGCCGACCTCGGTGAGCGAGATGTTGCGATCCTTCTCGTTGATCTCATAATCCTCGGGCTTGAGCTGTTTCACGACCTGGGACATCTTGCCCGTACCATTCCAGGTCGCCGGAGGCCGGGCCGGAAATGATGAGCGGGGTGCGGGCCTCGTCGATCAGTACGTTGTCCACCTCATCGACGATGGCATAATGATGGCCGCGCTGGACACGGTCCTCCAGGCTCATGGTCATGTTATCGCGCAGATAATCGAAGCCGAACTCCGAGTTTGTGCCGTAGGTGATGTCGCATTGATAAGCGCAGACGGCGATCCACCAGCCGCAGGTGTCGCTGGTCTTCGTGGGGTGACTCTTTTTCGAAATCAACGATGAAGGCCTTCTTGCCATTTTCAGTGGCAGCCGCCATCTGCAGGACGCCGACGGAAAGTCCCAGCATATGAAAGATGGGCGCCATCCAGCGCGCATCGCGCCGCGCCAGGTAATCGTTGACGGTGATCAGATGGACGCCCTTGCCGAGCAGACGCGTTGAGATAGAGGGGCAGGGTGGCAACCAGAGTCTTCCCTTCGCCGGTCCGCATTTCGGCGATCGAGCCGCGGTGCAGCGCCACACCGCCGATCATCTGGACGTCGTAGTGGCGCTGGCCGAGCGTACGCTTGGAGGCTTCGCGTACGGCCGCGAACGCCTCAGGCAGGATCTCCTCCAGCGCGTCCTGCTGGAGCTTGAACAGCTCCTTTTCGTCCAGCCCCTCCACGTTCCCAAGCGACTCGGCGATCCGCGTGCCCGGAACTCATCCGTTTTGGCGCGCAGGGCCTCGTCACTCAGGGCCTCGAATTCCGGCTCGAAGGCGTTTATCTCCCGGGCAACGCCGCTGTACTGCTCGATGACTTTCTTGTTGGGGTCGCCCCCGAATAATTTTACAAAGTTTTTCAGCATTATTTACCTTCTCAGGCGAAAAATTATACTGCCTCTTAATAAATTTATAATGCCCCCGAAGTCGTACAGGAATTGCGCTTCCCGCAGAGTAAAAAGGCGCAATTTGTGACCGTGATGGGTATACCTACGGATATTCCGTGAAGTGCCAAGTGTAGCATACGATTGTTAGCAAAATATAAAAGGGAGGCACTGCACGGTGCCTCCCATCCCTTAAAACATTTCAGTTGCCTGTTTACGGATCTTTTTTGGGCTTTTTATTGCTCTCCTGCGTGGGGCTGCTATTGTTCCCTGGTTCCTTGGTTCTCTCCGGCTTGGGAGTTTGGCCATAATGGTTGCCGTTGTTCCCTTTCGGTGCCTTGGTCGACACTGACGGGCCGCCAGGGTTACCCTTTGGCGCATTGGTCGAGGCCGACTGGCCGCCGATGCTGCTCCCCCCGTTCGGTTGAGCGGTTTCAGCAGCGAATTCCAGCGAAGGTGTGCTGCCTGGTGTTAAAGGTGAGAGTCCCGGTCCCTGTTAAGGTAATAGCGGGGCTTGGCGTCAGCGTCATCTCCGGGATGGGTGAGCTTGGAACGGGAGGGCCGGAGACCTCCTGGACGTGGGGCGAATTTGTAACGGACCGGAAAAATTCCGCCAGTTTGGAACGATAAAAAAATGTAACCGCCCCTGCTTCAGCAACGAGGGCAACAACCAGCAGCGCTTCTACAAAGGTTCCGGCGGTGGATGACAAACCTGCGGCTCCCTGTCCGCCCCTGGCAATATTTCTGAGTCCGAAGGCAAGACCGGCACCCGCGCCGATCTGTGCAACCTGCTTTATGTATCCCTGGCGGCGCAATGCCAGCATTTCCGATGGATACGCTCCATTGGAATCCTTCAGCTTTTTCAGCAGATGTATGACTTCATTGTCTTTTGGATCGTATTCCATCGGCTTTACCAGCCTTCTTCAAGCTGAAGACCGAGTGACTTCCTCAACTTGGCAATGCCTCTATTCTGGATCACCTTGATGTTATTGACTTCCTTGCCGATGATTTCAGCTGTCTCCTTGAGACTGAAATCCTCGAGAAAACGCAGGATGATGACATGCCGCTGGTCATCCGTCAGCTCGGTGTTCATGGCTGTGATCAGTGCTTCCATCATTACGCGTTCCTCGATTTGCGTCTGGGTGGGCGTAAAGTGTCCTTTTTCATAGGTTCCCACCGCAATTTCAAGAGGTGCATTATGCTGATTATCCCGTGAACGGTCCACTACAAGGTGGTAGGCCGTCTGATACAGATACGAACGAAGGTTGGTCCTAGGACCCTTGCCACCCGCAAATTGTTCCAGTAACTGGGCGAAAACATCCCCCACGATGTTATCCGCCACAATGGGGTCGTGACACAGTCGAAGAGTATATTTATAGATGGCAGGCGCATATTGATCGAAGATGGCAGTCAGCGCTTCTTCGTCAAGTTTTTGAGCCGCTTTGAGGAGAGCGATTCCATCCGTCATCGGGATCTGCTTCCGGTATCCTGCTCTATATACAAGACGTCAATAAATTCAAAAAAGTTACTTAACAGCATGAGATATGAAGGTCTCTCCTAAGTCATTATAAACCTATTTGTTTTGAGCCCTGTGAAGACAACCTGTTGAGTCTGAAAAACCGCTGGCATAAGGCCGGTAAAAGGAATTGTAACAAAACTCGGCCCATTGAGTCCACTTTGTGTGGAAATTGTTATAATTTTGTAAAGGAGTAAAAGCCATGTTCTCATTTGAAGGACCTGACCGCCGCAAGGAAGAGGAGCGTGTCCGGAAGGAGGACGTCTTCCACCCGGGCAGGCGCTGACTTTCAAATTTCCCGTCCTGCACTATGGACCTGTTCCTCACTTTAACCCGGCCGCCTGGGATTTCCGCGTCTGGGGCCTGGTGGTGGAGGAAAAGGGCTGGACCTGGGATGAGTTCAACCAGCTGCCCCGTACCCGGCTGCAAATGGACATCCACTGTGTCACCCGCTGGAGCAAGTTTGACACCATCTGGGAGGGGGTTTCCATAAGGAAGATGGTCGAAAATGGTCTTTTCAAGATCAGGCCTGAAGCGACGCACGTGATGCAGCACGCGGAATACGGTTTTACAGTCAACCTGCCGCTGGAGGTGGCGTTACAGGACAACTTCCTGCTGGCCACCCACTTTAACGGTGAGCCGATCACGCCCGATCACGGCTATCCCCTGCGCGGGGTGGTAGGCCATATTCCAAGCCAAAAGGGCCTTGAGGCGCCCTACTTCTGGAAAGGCGCCAAATGGCTGCGTTCGCTGGAATTCATGCCACGGGACCGGCGTGGGTTCTGGGAGCAGGCTGGCTACCACAACCGGGCAGACGTATGGCGCGAGGAACGGTTTGGTTAAAAAATAGGGACGGTGTTATGCACCGTCCCTGACCTTTTTTAATGGGAATTATGGACGTTTTCCGAGAGTGACCGTTACATCCTGTGTCTGACCATCTCGCAGGATGGTGAGGACCACGGTATCTCCCGGGGACTTGTTGGTAAGGAGGTAGCTCAACAGCTGGTCGAAAGTAGCAATCGGCCGGCCATCGATGGCGGTAATCAGATCGCCGCCTGCCTGTAAACCGTTAATGCTGGTGGGTTTACTGCCGCCGAGAATGCCGGCCTGGTCAGCGGGTCCACCGGGCGTGACGGAGACAACATATGCCCCGGTGTAGGTGTTCAACCCGAGCGCCTCGATGACCGCCAGCGGCAAATCATCGCGTGAGGAAATCCCAAGAAAGGGATAATCGTATTTGCCGTCGCGGATCAAGGCTTCGGCAACCCGTTTTACCAGGTTGATCGAGATCGAAAAGCCGACCCCCGAGTTGACCGTGTTCCCGGTCGTCTGGTTGATGTTGTCCGTGCGGATGGACTGGTTGACGCCTACCACTTCGCCATCCATATTGAAGAGCGGCCCTCCCGAGTTGCCCGGGTTGATCGCCGCGTCGGTTTGAATGATATCGGCCGTGCTGAAATAACCGCCTTCCGGTGAGGCATGGGCGACCTGGCTGCGGCCCAGCCCGGAGACGATGCCAACTGTCATGGTGCCGTTCAGGCCGAACGGATTGCCGATCGCTACGACGGTTTGACCCACCTCGAGCTGGCTCGAATCCCCGATCGCAAGCGGGTGGAGCTGGTCGGCAGGGACATCCACCTGGATGACCGCGACGTCGGCGTCGGCGTCGGAACCGATCACCGTCCCGTAGGCCTTATACCCGGAGGGGAATGCCACCTCCACTTCGCCGTTGGCGCCATCGATCACATGCTGGTTGGTCACGATATGGCCGTTGCTGTCGAACACAAAACCGGAACCAAGCGCCTGGCCGGTGCTAATCGACACAACCCCGGGGAGAACCTGTGAGTACATGACGACCAGCGCATTGTCACTCGCGGCCGGGTCGGGGGCATTTGGCAGAACCGGAACGGCCACCGGGAGCGTGGGCCGAGGAGTTGGCTGCATCAGATTGGGGAGGCCGCTCATCTGGCAGGCCAGCGAGGCCAGAACTAAAATCGAAATCACAACTAATACTCGTTTCATGGTTCCTTCCTAGAATTTAAGCCGGGAGGCTTCATCCAATAATTCCCTTTGTTTTGCAGAAAGATATTTAGGGATTTGAACTTTCAGTCGAACGTACAGGTCACCCTTTTCTTTCGGGGTTTTCACATGGGGCATGCCGCGTCCGGCAAGGCGGAAGACCTGCTCGGGCTGGGTGCCGGCGGGCACATTCAATTTGATCTTTCCATCCAGTGTTTCCACCTCGGCTTCGCCGCCGAGGATGGCGGTGAACACACTGACCGTTGCCGCAGTGTGCAGATCGTTGCCGCGGCGCTCGAAGCGGCTGTCCTCCGTGACAGAGATGATCAGATAGAGATCGGTGCCGTTCGGACCGGCACCAGCCACACGTACCTTCGAGCCGGTTTTGACACCGGCCGGTATGCGGACCTGTTTTTGTTTGCCGTTATTCTGTACGATACGGGTTGCTCCCTTGTAGGCCTCCTCCATGCTGATCTCAAGCTGCTGCTGGTACATCTGTGGACGCGCCCGGGTCGCCTGTTCGGCATCCCGCATGCCGAAGATGGTCCGGAAGAAGTCGGAAAATCCACCGCCACCAGCCCCGCCAAACATTTCCTCCAGGTCCTCATAATTAACCTGGCGCGTCCCACCCGTGCCTCCCGGGTACCGGCCGACATAGTCCTCCCAGTTGAAGTCACCAGGCGCGCCGCGCCGCTGCCAGTTGGAATAATCGCTTCCGACGCGGTCATAGACGCTGCGCTTCTGGGGATCACTGAGAACCTGGTAGGCCTCATTGATATCCTTGAAGCGTTCTTCCGCCTGTTTATCGTCGGGGTTGCGATCCGGATGATACTTCTTGGCCAGGTCGCGATAGGCTTTGCGGATATCGTCTTCTCTGGCTTTTCGATCCACACCCAGTATCTTGTAGTAATCCTTATAGTCCATAGATAGTATTGTCACACTGCGATAATTGCTAGTCAAGCACCCAATTGTATGTTTAACATAACTCTAATCCCCTGAACGGGTCGTAATTGCCCAGGGCATTCTCATAAGCCCTGCCCAGGCGGGGATAAAGGAATGTTGACTTCTATCGCCTGTCTCACGCATGTTCTAGATATGTAGCCTAACTTTTTCCATGGATTTACAGGCCGAAAATCACACAAAAAGTTAGGTAAATGATGTGGCACTATGTAGAAAACCCTCGGAGGGGTTTTATTACTTGTGGGAAATGTATTTCCCAAGGTTCTTCACCAGATACAGTTCCCCACGCTCGAAGCCGCGTTCCAGATAATATTCGCGGGTACCCACGGCTGAGATGACGGCCAGTCGTTCGAAGCCTTTTTCCCGGGCGATTGATTCTGCCTGCTCGAGCAGGCGCGTCCCCAGGCCGGCATGTTGGGCTGCGCCTTTTTTCTCGGCGCCAACCGGCAGAGATTGTCCATATACATGCACTTCGCGGATCAGGGCCGCGCCGTCAAGATCAGCCATCCCTGTTTGAGGAGAATCCGCGCCTGGCAGCGAAAGCCGGACAAAGCCCGCCAGTCGGTCATCGGGTGTAACGTACGAGATGAAGTGCTCCTCCGCAGCGCCTGCCTGGTAGACCATGTCGTCCAGCTTTAGCGCATCAGGATGAATAGTTTCGCCGCGCACCTCGCGGCAGCGCACACACTGGCATGCGTGCCGCGCCGCTTCATCTCATCCTGGACATCCTGCCGCAGGCTGGTGCGCCGGTTGCCCTCGACCACGTTGGTGGAGGGGATATCGCGGATCACCCGGTTGACCCGGCAGTAGCGCGGGATGGCTGGCTTGACATCGGCGATCAGGTCGATCAGCTCTTCGGTGGTGTAGGGATGGAATTCGCCGCGCTGCCAGTATTCGTACAGCTCGGCATTGGCAAGCAGCTGGTTGGGGTAGATCTTGATCTCGTCCGGGCACAGGCCGTCCCACAGGCGGGCGAAATCCTCGCGGTCCGATCCGGGAGTCGCGCCGAGCAGGTTGGGCATCCAGTGCAGGACGATCTTGAAGCCGGCCGCCCGCAGCAGCGACACGGCCCGGCGCGTGCATTCCACATCGTGCCCGCGCTTGTTGATCTCCAGGATGTGGTCGTCCAGGCTCTGCGCGCCCATCTGGACCTTGGTCACGCCCAGGTGGCGCAGCCAGCGGATCTCATCCGGCGTGATCTCATCGGGCCGGGTCTCGATCACCAACCCCACGTTGCGGTGAGGTGCGGTTTCGTTGATGGAATGGATCAGAGGCCAGATCGACCGCAGACACTTCACCGCCCTATCCCCTGTAACCCTTGCGCCTCTGTTTTCATTCATCGCCTCAAAGCAGCGGGCAATAAACCATTCCTGGTAATCCCGGCGATAGGACGACCACGTGCCGCCGAGGATGAGCAGCTCGATCTTATCGGTCGGATGGCCCAGTGACCTCAGCTGATCCATGCGCGAGCGCACCTGGGCGTACGGGTCGAACTGGTGCTCCAAGCCGCGCATGGCGCCGGGCTCATCGGGCAGGTAGGATTTCGGCATGCGCACGTCGGTGGGGCAGAAGATGCATTTACCGGGACACGGATACGGCTTGGTCAGAACCGTGACCGTCGTCACGCCCGAGAGCGTGCGCATCGGCTTCATCCGGATCCGCTCGAGCAGGTGGGCGTCCTGCTCCAGCTCCCCGGCGGCGACCATCTCGTTATAAATTGCCACCAGCATGGACTTGTTCAAATACCCCCCGCTCCGGATCGGATGGCTGCGAAAAGTCCTGGTCACATCGCGCCCGCGGCGGATTTCCTCGAGCACGGTCCGTGCGAGGTCCTTTTTATCGGGGGTGAGCAGGTGGGTTTCGCGCCAGCGTTCCTGTCGTTCTGTTTGCATATTTGAAATCTTATTTACCTGTTTCCCTGTCTGTACCGGAAACATCCAGTCTTGAATTCCTTCTTGATCTCATTGCAGCCTTATGCTGTGAACATGGACGTATGGAGCCCGCACTCCACTTTGCCGCGTCCGGCCCATCGTCCCGGAGCGTTCATCATCGTTGACGCCGATCGCCACGGTGCAGGGCGACAGCCGATGCTGCGATAGCCCTGTTGAAACTGCGGATGGGCCGGCAGCTGATGTTCCTTCGAATATCTTTTGACATCTTCCCTGGTCCAGTTCAGGAGCGGATTGATCTTGAGCAGACCGTCGTCCTGCAGCTCCAGTATTTTGGCATTTGCCCGGACCGCGGTCTGGTCGCGGCGAATGCCAGTGATCCAGGCTTTCATATCCTGCAAGCGCCGCTGCATTGGCTGGACTTTGTGGATGAAGCAGCACAGGTTTGGGTCTTCCACGGGCAGGGAGCGGATCCGTTCGCGGGCGAACTCATCCCAGCGTGCATCCCGTACAAGCTCAACACATTTAACTGCCAGTGGGAGGCAAGCTGCTCCTGAAACATGAGTGTTTCCCAAAAATGATAACCGGTATCGAGAAAGAAAATCAAAATATCATGACGGACCAGCGAGGCCATGTGCAGCAGCGGCACGGACTGGGTCTGGAAGGAGGAGCTCAAGGCGACCTGCGGCCAAAACTCATCCACGGCCCATTGTATGATCTCTTGCGGCGTCTTTGTTTCGAATTTCCTGGGAAAGTCTTTCGATCTCGTCCTTGGAAAGCATCCGAGGATTATACCGTTATAACCCCGCATTGGCGGGCTATATCGCCTCATGGACGCGGACATCGCCGCACGCTTAATTGAGATTAATCGGGATTTCTACACCCGTTTCGGTGACTCTTTTTCAGCCACACGGCACCGCATCCAGCCCGGCGTGCGGCGACGTGCTCGGCACGCTTAGTGGGGACGAATCGATCCTGGACCTGGGATGCGGGAATGGGGAACTGGCGCGCGAGCTGGCAAAGCGCAGCCACCATGGTCCGTATCTCGGCCTGGACTTCAGCCTGCCGCTGCTGCAGGAGGCGGAGCCTCCAGCCCGGAGGGATTTTTCAGCCAGTTTTATGGAAATCGATCTTACCCAATTATCGATGAACCAGGAGCAATCATTGGCAATTGGCAGCTGGTCCGTTGGTTACTGCCTTTGCGGTTCTGCATCATATTCCGTCCGAGGAAATCCGCTTGAATATCCTGCGAGCCGTGCGTGAGCTGCTGGCGGAGGATGGGAAATTCATCCTTTCCAACTGGCGGTTCCTGAAAAGCGAGAAGCTCCGGGCCAGGATCCAGGACTGGTCAAGGGTGGGTCTTTCAAACGAGGACGTGGACCCTGGTGATTATTTACTTGATTGGCGAAGTGGGGGAGAGGGATTGCGCTATGTGCATTATTTTGAAGAGGAGGAATTGCTTGGTATCGCGGATGCGGCAGGTTTTAACATACGAGACTTTTTTTTTCAGATGGGGAAGGCGGGAATTTGAGCCTCTATCAGATTTGGGAAAACGATCTCACACACTGACTGCCACCCGGTTGCGGCCCTTGTGTTTGGCGATGTAGAGCGCCTGGTCGGCGCGGGCGATCAGTGCTTCGAAGTGGGGGGTGTTTTCGTCCTGGGCCGCAACGCCGATGCTGACGGTGACGGTGATCTCCCCCTCGGTCGTCTGGAATGGTTTTGCAGCAACAGCATTTCCCAGACGCTCTGCCACCCGCACGGCCAGATCCCGGTCTGTTTCGGGCAGCAGGATGACGATTTCCTCGCCGCCGTAGCGTCCCACCATGTCTCCTTCACGGACAGATTCCAGGCACCGGCCCGCGAATCCCTGCAAAATCTGGTCACCAGCCTGGTGTCCATGGCTATCATTGACTTTCTTGAAGTGATCGATGTCGAGCATCATACAGCTGAAGGAACGCTGCATGCGCCGGGTGCGGGAGAATTCGATCCTGCCCAGTTCGAACACACTGCGGCGGTTCTGCAATCCCGTCAGCGGATCGGTCAGAGCCAGACTCTGGACTTCCTCGAAGAGGCGGGCCCGTTCCAGGGAATTGCCGATCTGTTTGGCAAAGATGGAAAGGATGGGCAGGTCGGAACCGGTAATGCCTTTTCCCCATACCCATAAGATCCCCAGCAGGGATTCTTCGAAGACCAGCGGCAGCCGCATGGGTTCCACATCCCGATCCACGCCGATCTTCTGCAGGATCTTCGAACTGCTCCTGCTGTTGATTTGAGTAAATAACGCATTGATCTCTTCCTCCGGCCGGGAGAGAACAGCTGGCTGCAGGAGTTCCTTTGTCTCCATGATCGCGTCGAGCCGGTTGCGCGGGAACATGTATTGGAGGAGCGGATATCCAAGTCCGGTTTCCACAATTTTAAGGAAAGGCGCCTGCAGGGAAGTGTAATTGATCGTAAAGGATTTGAGGGAATTGTCGTAGAGCGCCATGATACAGGTGAGACCGATACCATCCAACTCTCTCCCCATAGCCAGGATGATTTCATTTTCACTCAGCGATCTATCGATCTGGGTCGTGATATGAGCAATGGAATAGATCAAATCCCTGGAATGGGCGAGCTGGTCGAACCATTTTCGCTCCGCCTGCTCCCGGCGAAGCTGCTCAATAGCTGTAGCAACCAGGCCGGCCAGCGTCACAAGAAGACGTTCATCCTCCTCGGAGAAGGCCTCCTGGCGGATGCTTTCTGCATTGATGACTCCCAGGATCCGATCCTTGAAACGGATCGGGACACACAACTCCGAGATGGTGGTCTCGTCCATATCAAGGTAGTGTTCCATATTACGAACATTTCCAATGCGCTGGGGCTGCCCGGTCTGTGCGACCTGGCCTGTGATTCCCCGGCCAAGCGGGATTTTGTTGAATACCAATTTTTCAGTCTTGTAGAAACGGTAAGAGGGGTGCGGATAGAGAAACTCTTCGTTGTTGTTCAACAACATGATGCCGAAATTATTGGAAAAGAGGTTGTTGCCAATGATTTCAGTTACGCGATCGATCAGCTGGTCTTCATCCCCAACCTGGATGGATGTCAGAGCGACATCATGGAGAGCGGTGAGCTGGCGGATCTGCCTGCGCTCATCCTCCAGCAGTTGTAGTTTCGACAGGACCAGCGCCACCTGTTCCGACGTGATCTGTGCCTGGAAGAGCTCATCCGGGGTAAAAATGTGTTTTTCCTTATATCCCAGCAGCAGGGCGCCCAGTTTGTGCCTCTGGGTAATGAAGGGAATGCCCAGCATGGACTGGCTGGGAAATATCGCTGCGACCCTGCGGCTCATATGGGGAGTGTTGTTGATATCCATGACCGCGATGGGGTGTTCCAGCTGCATGACGGAGCTCGTGAGTGTGAGCTCACCCGGTTCGAACCGGACCGAAGGGTACGTCTCCTTCAAGGAGCCGGAGGCGGCTGTTGGAACGGGGAGCTCATGGGCTGCATCCCAGAGGGTAAAGAAGCCATCTTCAGCGTGGAACAGGCCGGCCAGCTGTTCCGTCAGGATCTCCAGGGTGGTTTGAAGGTTGTCCGGCTCGAGTACAAGGGCAGTGATCTGATCCAGCTTTTCGAGGAAGGTCGCGTGCAGGTCACGTTCCTTTTCAAATTGTTCCAGCTTGATCAGCGCATCCTCGCGTTCATGGGAGATGGTGGACAGCCTGCCAAACAGGATGGCCGTGACGAACAGGGTGAATCCACCGATCAGGTTGCCGGGATTTTCCAGCAGCCCCGCAAACTGATAGCCATTCGCGAACAGGACGAATGTATTCGATAGAAAGACCAGGCTCGCCAGCAAAAATCCACCCTTCATCCCGAAATACCAGCTGGCAGCAATTACGGGAATTACGGCCAGTGAGGCGATTTCCATCCCCTGCTTGTTTTGGAAATAGGCAAATGCCGCCACGTACAACGCAAATAATAGCGCGACAATTACATGGGGCGGGATGGCAAATCTTGAGTGGACGGACCTGTTCATATGCTATATTGGAAGCAAGCCAGGCTCTCTTGCAGAGACCGTGCAATGCCAGTATTCCTGTGTAGATCATTGTATTCCGCCCTGATGAAATTAAAAAATTGCAGAATTTATATACCCACCTTTTAGTTTTGTATGGGTAAAATAGTTCGAATCTGGCTTGGATTGCTTCCTATCCTTGTCCTACACTTCCACATTGTTTGGATTCATCACATACTGCCACCAATTATTGGAAATGCCATTGATCTGCCCGCCAGTTTTGGGAAGATGTTTCAACCACCATTTATGATGCTCACGGGTATCCCCATTCCCCCAATCCCTGGCAGACACCTTGCGTTTAACCCCTTTAAAGTGGGGAAAATTGTACAGCCAGTCATCACACTCACTGACCACTCGGGTGGGATTGCCCCAGTCATAATCACGGACGCTGTTCGGCGCGAAGTGGACGTTTCCAAGGGCGGCATTCCCGGGACTCACCCTGTCGTAGCGGCAAAAGCGTTCCCACAGATTGTCCGCGCGGTTCGAGTCTCTCGAAAGTCTTTTGCATGATGGACTCGACCCTGTGACCCAGGTTCTCGAGCATTTCTCCGACTCCGCGTTCGTACGAAAAACCCATAATGACGAAGCGCCGTCCGGACGCCTCCGTGTTCCTGAGCGGAGGAGCATTGCACCAGAACGCGCCCGGGCCGGCCATGATGGATTCGTAAAATCCAGCGTGCGGAAAGTTGAAGACCCAAACCTCGTCGATTTCATTGCTGGCCACGCGCTGTAATAAATTGAAGCGCTCGATGATCTGGGAGTAATTGGCCTCCTGCGGCATGTGCGGACGCATCATGCTATGGGCAACGTTGTAATAGCTAAGCGGGTCGTAGCGGAAGCCATCCAGCTTGGCGGGGAATTCATCCACATCTATGCGCTCGATGACCTGGTAACGGGCAAGTCCTCCGCTCATCTCCAGAACATCTGACATGTATCCTTTGGCAAGTTCCTCCACGTTGTTCCAGTGCATGTACTGGGAAAGCTTTGTGCCCCTGGAACCATCCATGCTGGGCTCGTAGACGATGACCAGTGTGCGAACAATTGCTGGCTGGGGAGGTTCCGCTTCGGGCTCGGGACCGGTGACCGGCACGACCGGCTTTTGTCTGCCAAAGGAAGAAAATAGGGAATCAAGGATTCGACATGAGAATCCTTCATGGTTTTGTGGGAATCTGCTCCAACACCATGACCGGCATCGAGACATGCAATCAATTTATGGGAGGTTGGTGGCGAAATAGACCTGATTGGCGATGGCCAGGTAGAGCACATAATTGGGACTGACTGCCATCGCTCCGACCGGTCCAGGCTGGAAAGGGCTGGCATCACCGGCATACCCGGTAACCTGGTTCTGATACTCAAGCGAATGCGCCGACAGCCGGTAAACTCTCTGGCGGTCAGCATCCAGAAGGAGGACAACCGGGTTTGGCGGGTTGGTGAGTGCAATCTGGGTGAAGTGCGCCTGTGCGAAGATATCGATGCCGCTGTGGGCGGGATTGTTATCGATCCGGGGTCGCAGGATCCTGGCAGCGGGTGGGGGTTTCAGCGATCCGGCTGAAGGTGCAGGTCGAGACATGCCCGTCTGAATGGAGCATATACAGATCATCTCCGCTGACCGCCATGTCGATGGCGCTGTCGATGCTGGCTGGGATCTGGTTGCCGAAATAGAAGTACGGCGAATCGGTAAAGCTGCTATCCTTACCAACGAAGACCCAGATCGCCCGTGACGGGGCATCCAGAACATACAGGTTCTCGCCGTCGAGGGCAAAGGCTGTCACACTTCCCCAGCTGGTGTTGGGCAGCGCGGGTAGAGGAATTGCCTGGGGAACCTGTCCCGGAGCACAGTAGAGAAGATTCCCGTTTGCATCGATGCCAAGTACCGTGGCGCCCAACGCGTTGACTTTTGGCAGGGCAAGGATATCCACCAGTGTCCCCACCTGGTAGCCGCCATAGGTTCCGGGTTCACACTTGAATGTGCTGTCGGGCGTCAGGGACCGCCCGGTGAACGCGGCGTGCTGGATTTTCCCCTGCTCTGCATCCAGCATGTAAAGCTCGCTTTCACTGGCAGCGAGACGGCTGATCGATTTCGTGCCACTCACGCCATTTGCAAAGGCGGGGATGAATTCCAGCCTCACAACGCCCATGAGCTGGTCATAGCTGGCCTGGGCTTCCTTCCGTAATGCCTCCGACTCCGCTGTCTGCCGGTAGGCATCGGCCTTGTCGAGTGTGGCCAGCACGCTCTGCCAGGCATCCCGCTGGCCGGCGGGGTCGGTTGTGCCGGTTGCCACTGCACGCTGGTTAAGCGCCTGCAGGTAAAGTTCATCGTACTGGACGCTCTGCCCAAAGCGCAGGTAGACAACCGAGGCGATTGTGACGACCAGGACGGGAATGACTACAGCGATGAATACCATCAAGTAGGTCGGCACGGTAACAGGCTGGCCATGGTCCGCATTCACGCCGGGCAGCAGGCGCGGGATAAATTTGCCTCCCATGGTCCCAAAACTTTCCGTCATACGGCGCCCGACTTTTATTCCCGCGACCATTACTTTCGCCATCTGCCGGGTTGCCTCGGCATGGGCATTCGACCGGGTGCGTCGCCTGGATGCCCTGCCTTCCACAACGATCGGCTCTTGCGGGATCTCCGGCTCTTCCACCAGATCTGCTTCGGGTATAGGCATGATGATCGGGGGTTGAACCGGTTCCGTCGATGTGGATCTTGGAATGGAGGTAGGGAAATTCCGCGGCGAGGAGCTGGGAGCCTCCAGGCTGGAGGAGGGGACCAGGTTTTCCGGCTGCGGCGGTATGGCATAGGCGGACGGCTGGACCATGTGGGCAGCCAGGTCAGCCAGCGCGTCGACCTGCTCTTCCGTGACCGGAGAGGGGGCCTCGGGTATTGGTTCAAAGTTTTGAGGCACAGATGTTTGCGCGGATGCTGCAATCTCTACGACGGCAGCTGCCTGGGGGGATGCTGCAGTCTCTGGCGGAGCAGCAAGCGGATGCGCGGCGCCCGTCTCGGGACGCAGGACTGTGATGGTTCCATGCCCGCTGTGTGCCTGGATCAGAACGGCATTGAGGTCGCCCTGGGTCATGGTCAGCTTGCGGTAGCTTGCATCCAGCGAGGCAGGGGGGCGCTCGTTCAGCAGATCGGCTTCCCAATCCTTGGGGAATTTTCCGCACAGTGTGAGCAGATCCTTCTCATGCAGCTCCACCTGGGAAAAATACGACTGGATGCTCTCACCCGACCCAAGCCCCTTGCCCGAGAGCGCCGGGTCGTGGATGTGACGGGACTGTCCATCGCTGACCCAGACCACATGAGCAGGCCCGGACAGCAATACTGTGCATTGTTCATTCCGTATCACAGCCAGGACGAGAATACCGAACGCCTGCAGCCCCCGCCCCATGGTGGAGCGGTTGCGCTCCAGCAGGGCCGTATTGATATTCTCGGCAGCCTTGCGCATGGCAGAGGTCAGGGAGCCGGATGTCTGGTGGAAGGTATTGGCGGTGTTCTTGAGCAGATCGTGGAGCTCAAAGGAGGAGAGTATTGCATTCCCGGAGAGCATGAGATACACGATCAGGGTATCCTGCTCGCGCCCGCGCCCGGATTTGCGTGGCGGCGTGATTGCCATCAGGCCCGGCAGTTCTGCCGATTCCTGTCCGTTGACTCTATGAATGGGGAGTAGGTTTAGATCGAAAGTAGCCACAGCGTAAGAATGACCAAAAGGTTGCCATCATTATACTGGTAAAATTTCAATGCGGGACGATGGACCACTGACGATTGACCAAGGAAAAAACACATTCATGAATTTTAATTTGCATAAGGACTTTTCAGAGTTCTCTGAATCAGCATGGAACGCGCTTGTCGAACAGGGCATTTGCGACACGCCTTTTTCGCGGCACGAATATTTGAGCGAGTGGTGGAAGACTTTGGGGGGCGGGGAATGGAGAGCAGGGGCGGACGGTCGTCGGCCCGAACTGGTTTTGATTTCAGCGACCGAGAATGACCAGCTGGTGGGCATAGCCCCTCTTTTCATTGCCGAATATGATGGACAACGGGCATTGATGCTGGTTGGCAGTATCGAGATCTCGGATTATCTGGACCTGATCGTACGCGAATCAGACCTGCCGCGCTTCCTTTCGGGACTGCTGGATTTTCTCGGGTCTCACGACGCCGGGAAGTGGTCCGCGCTCGACTGGTATAACCTCCCCGATTCGTCTCCCACGCTGGCCGCGCTCAAAACGGAATCGGTGCGGCGCGGCTGGGCTTACGACGAAGAGGTCTACCGTCCCACACCGCGCATCGCCCTGAACGTATCATTCGACGAATATCTTGCGCGCATCGACAAGAAGCAGCGCCACGAGATCCGCCGCAAGATGCGCCGCGCCGCCGAAAGCGAGAAGAATGTCCGCTTCCACGTGATCGACCAGACGGCAGACATTGACTCCGAGACGAACGCCTTCTTCGATCTCATGGTGCAGGATCCAAACAAGGAAAATTTTCTGCATCCCGAAATGCGCGAGCAGATGACGGTGACCATTCGCAACGCGTTTGGGCGCGGCTATCTCTGGCTCGCCTTTCTGGAAGTGGATGGATCGAAGGCCGCGGCATCCCTGAATTTCGATTACAGGAATAAGCTCTGGGGCTACAACTCGGGTGTCGGCCGCCAGCACATGGAGCTTTCGCCCGGCTGGGTACTGCTGGCTCAGGTCATTCAATGGTGCGCTGATAATGGACGCACCGAGTTCGATTTCATGCGCGGCGATGAAGAGTACAAATATCGGTTTGGTGGGGTGAATAAATATGTAATGAGGGCAAGAGCAATTCAATCATCCTAACAATTGAATTGGTGTATGATAAAAGTTGAATTGGAGGCGCCTGATGCGTGATATCACCAACGAAATCCTTGAACTGATCCGCCGTACTTCGTCCAATCTGCCGAAGGATGTGGAGGAGCGACTGCGGGCATCCATCGAAAAGGAGCAGCCGGGCTCGGCGGCGCGCGGCGCGCTCGAGACGATCCTCAAGAACATCGAGCTCTCGCGGGCCAACTCCACGCCGATCTGCCAGGATACAGGCACGCCGATCTTCTACATCCACTATCCGGAAGGGTGGAGCACGCGTAAACTGCGGGAGCAGGTCCGGGCGGCGATGGTCGAGGCGACCAGGCAATCCTATATGCGTCCGAACGCCGTCGACGCGATCTACGATAAAAACACGGGCAACAATCTGGGCGGGGAGGATTTCCCCTACATCCATTTCGAGGAAGTGGATGACGGCCAGCCGCTGGTCATCGAACTGATGCTCAAGGGTGGCGGGTGCGAAAATGTCGGTGCGCAGTACTCGCTGCCCAACAACACCCTGGGCGCGGGACGCGACCTGGCCGGAGTACGCAAAGTCGTGCTGGATGCCGTCCAGAAGGCGCAGGGACAGGGGTGCGCGCCTGGAATCCTGGGGGTATCCATCGGTGGAGACCGCGGCTCCTCCTATATTAAGTCGAAGGAAGTGCTGTTCAGCAAAATGGACACCCGCAATGAAGACCCGAAGATCGCCGAGCTGGAGGAACGCCTGACGAAGGAAGCCAACGAGATGGGCATCGGCCCCATGGGCTTTGGCGGGAAGACGACCGTCCTGGATACGAAGATCACAGGTATGCACCGTCTGCCCGCCTCCTACTTTGTATCTGTGTCCTACATGTGCTGGGCCTACCGCCGGCGGAAGATGGTGGTGCGGGGCGAAGAAGTGGAATACGATTAAGGCATTTACCACAATGGGTCACAACAAGGAGACACGAAGGAAAATCAATAAACCTTTGTGACACTTTGTGTACTTTGTGGTGAAAAAAGGATTTAGCATGCGCGAAATAACCATACCCATCAGCGAAGAAACCATCCGCAGCCTGCATGTGGGGGAGCCGGTTGAATTGAGTGGAGTGATGATCACGGGCCGCGACGCCGTCCACAAGTGGATGAGCGAGACGTTCATCAAGAAGACACGCGAGCCGCACGGCGACGATCTGCAAGTCTATGAAGAGATCAAAAAATATCTTGACCAGGGCGTGCTCTATCACTGCGGACCCGTGGTTTCGGGAATCGATTCGAAGCAGTATAAATTCGTGGCGGCGGGCCCTACCACGTCCACGCGCGAGGAACCGTACCAGGCGGATGTGATGAAGCACTTCAATATCCGGGGCGTGATCGGCAAGGGCGGCATGGGACCGAAGACCAGCAAAGGCTGTATGGAAACGCCTGCTGTGTATTTCCACGCCATCGGCGGCGCGGCCTCCTTCCTGGCCCAGACAGTGCAGCGAGTTCTCGGCGTGTACAAGCTGGAGGAGTTTGGCGTCCCGGAGGCCATGTGGGTGATCGAAGTGAAAAACTTTCCCGTAGTTGTCACCATGGATGCCCATGGAGAAAGCCAGCATCAGGTGATCGACGAGGAATCCCGGAAGGTACTGGATGGTCTTCTCCAAATACCATAGAACCAATGGGGGAAATCATTGGGGCAGTATCTGTAACCAAATGGTTGTTGCAAATTAGCCGGTCCTATTCTATACTTTTGTACAGCAATAAAAATCCCGAAGATTGCTTCAAAGCAATCTTCGGGACAGTATGATTTTCATTCGATAGTTAAAGGAGATCTGCTATGAAATTTCGTTCCTTGCTGAAAGCTGGCCTGGTTCTGTTTGTTCTGCTCTTCCTTGTCAGTGGCACAGCCCTGGCCGAAAAAGGTGGGCCTGGGTTTTCCACTGGAACCGGGCAGGTTTTCTTCCCCAACCCGGTTGCATCCCTGCAGGATCAATCGCTCACCGATCAAAAGGATGCCGACTATGCAGCTCTGCAGCCCGCGTATCGGACTGTAACCTTGACCAACCTGGATGGCAGTGGGTATCTGCAAGGGGATTGGGCGAATATTCGCGGCGAAACAGGCGAGCCTGCCTTCTCCGAGACCAACACCTTCATTTATGGTCGGCATGATGACCGCTTCGAGCAGGTGATGGCCTACTATTGGGTGACGGAGGCTCAGAAGTACATCCAGAGTCTGGGCTTTGGTACCACATATCCGCCCGATTAATATGGAATCGCAGGATATCCGCATCAATCAATATGGCATCGATAATTCCTATTCCTGGGATAAGCACGATGTTCTGCGCTTTGGAAAGGGCGGCGTGGATGATGCAGAGGACGCCGAAGTCATCCTGCATGAGTATGGCCATGCCATCCAGGATTCGCAGATGGTCCCATTTGGTTTTGGCACCTCGGTTGAAGCTGGTTCCATCGGGGAAGGTTTTGGCGATTACTTTGCAGTCACGGTGAGCAATGTGATTGCACCCACCCCTGACCCTGCCTGCGTTGCCGATTGGGACTCGGTTTCCTACACCTCCCGGCCCGTTCATTGTCTGCGCCGTGTGGATACGGAACTTCATTATCCTGAAGACCTGAATGGCCGGGTCCATCATGATGGGCAGATCTGGTCACGGGCTTTGTGGGACATTCGGAATGCACTGGGCCATGTGAAAGCGGATACGATCATCCTGCAAGGCGCAGTTCGATTTTGCGCCCGATACAACGATGCCTGCCGCCGCCCAGGCAACGGTCAATGACTGCCCAGGATCCTATATGGCACTGCGACAGCCAATGCTGTTTTGGCAGTTTTTCAGGCCGCGAGGCATCCTGCCCTAAGGATTACCTATTCCATTCGGAAGATGTAACGACAGGAGCGAGAAATCTTCGCTCCTGTTTTCTTTTTTCCATTTACCAGTAAAATTGAGCCTACACCAAAGGACGGTCTGTGGAACAAGCTTTTAACTCTTTTCTGGGTATTTCTAAAGATCAACCTCCTCAGTACCTCCGGCGCTGCTTCGACGGGACTCCTCTATAATGAAGCAGTGGGGCATTTCCTGACGGAGGACCAATTCGTCCAGGCGGTCGGACTCGCCACTTTGCTCCCCGGGAGTGATGCGCTGCAGCTGGCCATGTTTGTAGGCTATACCGTCGCGGGAGTCGCCGGCGGATTGGTCTCCCTGTTTGCCGCCATCCTGCCGCCAACCATCCTGATGTTTGCACTGGTTTCCCTCCTTCACCGGATCCAGCGTGAAGCATGGGTCAGCCGCTTCGTGGAGGGACTGACCCCGGCAGTTGCGGTCTTGATCCTGACGGTTTCGTGGAAGGTGCTGAAAAATGGCACAGGAGGCGAGTTTGACTGGATCATCCTCGGGCTCGGCGGGGCAAGCCTGCTCGCCTACGTGCTCGAAGTACCCGCCCCCATTGTCATTCTTGTCGCCGGACTGATCGGTGCTTTTGTGTTCAAATGAAGCAGCCTTTCAACCTGGCGGTCTGGCTCCAATTATTTTGGATTTTCCTGAAAGTTAACCTGCTCACGACAGCCGGGCCCACCTCCACGGGTCTTTTGTACAAGGAATGTGTGGGGAAGATCATGACCGAGCCGCAGTTCGTGGAAGCGGTGGGATTCTCCAATCTTGTGCCCGGCAGCGAGGCGCTCAAGCTTGCCATGTTTATCGGCTATTCTGCGGGTGGGCTTTCCGGGGTTATGGCAGCTTTGCTCGGCGCGATCATCCCTCCCACAGTGATCATGTTAACGGTGGCATCCCTTCTGCTCCGCTTCCAGGGCCAGGACTGGATGAAGCGTTTTCTCAAGGGAATGACTCCTGCCATCGTTGTTCTGCTGGTGATGGTGGCATGGCAGTTGTTCAAAACGACAAATCCGGGAGCCATACGCTGGCGGCCGCTCCTGCTGGCAGCCCTGTCGTTTGCGGCCCTGTCCTTTGGTATTGCTCCCCAGTATGTATTGATCGGGGCTGGAATTCTCGGGGTCGTCCTCTATAATCCACGGAGATTTTGATGGACTCAGAACTTTTGATTGCTACGAATGGATTCAAAGGGACATGGTTCGCGATCGAGTATGGCGCCTGGCTCTCTGAATCCCTGAAGATGAAGATCACGCTTCTCGGTGTGACCGAAGTCCTGAATCCCGCGGCGATCGACGATCACCATCCATTGGAGGATGTCTTTGAACGCGCAGTGAGCCTGTTCGATGAAAAGGGACTGGCCTACAGCCTGGAGGTACGGAATGGAGAGGCGGGGGAAATCATTCCTGAAAAGGCCAACAGCGGCAATTACATTACCGTGGTGAGTCCGCTGGGACGTCCGAGGATCCGCCGGATGCTCACGGGCCGATCGATCCGCCCTCTCATGGAAAAGATCCGTGAACCGATCCTGTACGTTCCTGAGGTCCGTTTCCCACTCAAAAAGAGTTCTGATCAGCGCAGGCGGGCTGGGATATGAAGCCGCGGCGGAAAATCTTGCCCTGCAGATCGCGGCTGTCAACCAGGCGGAAGTCACGATCCTGCATGTCATCCCGCCCACGGACCTGGATTACCCCACCACACGCAGCGTACGCGGGCATCTTACCGATCTGGCTGAAACCAATACTCTGCCAGGACGGAGCCTGCGTCATGCCCTCGAGATGGCCCAGGAGGCCGGACTCAACGCCCGGGTGATTGGCCGCCAGGGGATCGTGGTCGAGGAAATCGTGGACGAGGTACAGGACGGTGATTACGACATGGTCTGCATGGGATCCTCGTATAGCGCCAATACCCTGCGGCAGTATTATGCCCCAAATGTCACTGGCGAGATCGCAGACGTCGTGCGTTGCCCGCTTTTGATCGCGCGGTACAGACCGCGTTGATGAAAATAATGACTATCGATGACTACACATAAAATCGCCGCCAGCAGTGTAACTGCTGGCGGAACTATAGTAACAAGTGGATCAGCCGTAATTGTTTAGAAGTTCTACAACCCTGGTGTGTACTTGTTTTCCCACTCTGTGATCGCCGCCCGGATGGCGGCTTTGATCTCCGGGTCGGGCACCTCGTCGATCCCTGGATATTTTGTCAGGCCAACATAGACCATTACAGCACCTTCGGGAGATTGGGTCAGGAATACGCCGCGATCTTCAAGAGGCGACCCTGCCAGACGGGCCTGCAGGATCGAATCGATCTGGGTGACAATGCTGCCTGCCGGGGCAATGGGCCGGTCTTCCTTCGCAATTGTGACAGGTCTTGGCGTAACAGATCCTGACACCGGGCTGGGTGGTGGCGTTGCAGGTGTGGATGGAACTGAGGCAGCCTGCGGAGTTTCTGCCGCCGGGCTCTTGATGGGTGCAGCGACCGGCTTCCCCTCCAGCCAGGGCCGCATCAGGCTTAGCATCTCGATCAGCCGCTTGCGCTGGTCGACCGTCAGTGCGGTGGTGTCCACGCGCGTCCCATCCAGGTCGAGAGCCAGGTAACCAGCCTCATTTTTGATCCGTAGAAGACCGGGGTCATCCACTTTGATTTTGACTGGTTCTGGGAGCAGGCCGCGGCGTTTCCACGACGGGCAACTCCTTCTTCTCAGCTGCTTCTTCCTTTTTCCTATTTTTGTATCCCTGGCTGCGACCTTCGAACAGGCCGAATCCATAGCCGAAAAACATGGCGACCATGGCAATGCCGATGATTGCAAGATAAGTGATCTCAACCATACGCTACCTCACTTGGCACTCCGGACAAAAATGCGTGCTCCGCTGGCCAACAAGAATTCGTTGGATCTTTGTGCCACATACCGGGCATTCCTGATCCTTGCGATCGTACACCCGAAAATAATTCTGAAATTCGCCGCCCCGGTAGACCCAGTCAAAGGATGCTCCGTCGCGGCGGATGCCCTCATTTAATACGCTGTGGATGGCCTCGTACAGTGCCTGGGCCTGTCCCGCGCTGACCGAATTGGAGATCGTCAGCGGATGCAGCCTGGCCATATGCAAGGCCTCGTCCGTGTAGATGTTACCCAGTCCCGCCAGGAAGGTCTGGTCGAGCAATAATGGCTTGAGCTGGCGGTGCCGGCTGTGCAGGGCAGAGTGCAGCCATTCGGGAGTAAAGGAGCTGCCAAGGGGCTCGGGCCCAAGCTTGCCGAGGACAGCTTCCGGATTTGGCGTGAGCCAGACACGTCCAAATTTGCGCGTGTCATTGAAGGCGAGCGACCGGCCTGCGCTTAATTTTATTACAAGCCGGTCATGAGTTTCTGGCCTGATTGTACTATCCCGGATCGACAGGTCGCCGCTCATCCGCAGGTGGACCAGTAGATGGAGATTTGATAATTGAATGATCAGGAATTTTGCCCGCCGTCCGACATCCAGAATTTTTTGTCCCTGGATCTGGGTCTTGAATTTCCGTGGAGAAGGGAAAGCAAGCGTGCGCGGCCAGCGTAGGTCAGCGGAAAGGATCGTTCTGCCAATCAGGTCAGGCTTTAATTTTCTGGCGATGGTTTCAACTTCTGGAAGTTCGGGCATGGTAATAAAGAGAGTAGAGAACAGAGATATGAGATATGAGATAAGAGAGCAGTTATGGTTTACTGGTTACTACTCTCTATTCTCTTTTAGCTATTCTCTGTCATTCATTGAACATTTCTCCAACGCTGCGTCCCTCGTGGGCGCGGCGGATCACTTCCCCGATCATCGGGGCAATGGACAGGACCGTCATGCGGTCTTCCAGTGGCTTCATTTTCTCCTCTGGTATCGAGACCGTGTCGGTTGTGATAATGCGCTGGATGGGCAGTTCGGCGAGTCTTTGGGCGGCATTCCTCGAGAAGATCGGATGGATGAACGCCAGGTACACATCCCGCGCACCGTGGCTCTTTACGACACTGATCGCCTGGGCAATGGAGCCGCCTGTGTCGACCTCATCGTCCACGACGATGACATCGCGATCGGTCACATCGCCGATCAAGGTTAACGCTTCGGCATTGGCGTCGTTCCCGGTGCGCCTTTTTTCAATGAAGGCGATCGGCAGATCAAGGTCGAGGGCGTAGTTGCGTCCCTTCTTGGCGAATCCCAAGTCGGTGGCCACTACGACCGGCTTATGCATATTGAAAAGCAGGTTGTCGGCGATGTGCTGGCTGATCATATGGGAGGCGGTCAACACGTCGCCAGGGATCGAGAAGAAACCCTGGATCTGACCGGCATGCGGGTCGAGGGTCATATAGCGGTCGGCTCCGGCGCTTTCGATCATATCGGCGACCAGGCGGGCAGTGATCGGGACGCGCGGCTGGTCCTTTTTGTCCGAGCGGCCGTAGCAAAGATAGGGCACCACCGCGGTAATGCGCGCTGCCGAGTCCAGCCGGAGGGTCTGGATCATGATCAGCAGTTCCATGAGGTTGTAATGTACCGGGGAGGAGGTCGTCTGAATGACATAAACATCCTGCCCGCGGGCGCTGCTCTTCAGCTTGACGAAGATGTTTTCATTCGGAAACTGGATGACATCACGCGGGCTGAGTTTTTGCTGCAGATAATCGGCGATTTTTTGGGCCAGCTCGGGTGAACCCGACCCGGCATATAATTTGATTTCCCCATACATCTTGATATCGTCATGTGTATGAACTGGATATGTCATTCGAAAATCCTTGTTATTCCTGGAAACACTTGTTCACGGTGCTTGATTTGAAGTCCCGTTCAGGAGGGCATTCACAGCTTCGTAAGGTGAAATATCCCTGTTGATAACCTGCAGAACCGTCTCTTCATATTCATGTTTCTGCACGCTCTCCATGAAGCGCTGGATCAATGTTTCCCGCAGTGTGGATTCCAGCTCAGCTTCCAGCCGGGCGCGGTCGCGGGCAGCCCAATCCCCGCTTTGGTGCAAATACTGGACATGCCGAGCAATCGCCTCCCCCAGCTCGCCGAATCCCTTCCCTTCAATCGAGACAGTTTTCTGGATGGGCGGGATCCACATCAGTTTATCACCTGGTGAAAGCGGCGCCGGCGGAACATCCACAGACATTGTCCTGCCATGGTGGTAGGTCATGCGCTTTGTTGGATGTGCAAGCTCGAGCGTGGAGCGGAGGGCACGCTCCGTGTTTTCCACACCGGGCCGGTCGGCTTTATTGATGACGAGGATGTCGGCGATCTCGAGGATCCCGGCTTTGATCGCCTGGATGTCATCGCCCATCCCCGGGGCTTCGACAACGATGGTTGTGTGCGCGAGCCGGGCCACATCCACTTCGCTTTGACCGGCTCCCACCGTTTCGATGATGATGGTATCGAACCCCGCCGCGTCGAAGACCTGGGCGATCGAGGCGGTTGCCTGCGCAATGCCGCCCACCGAGCCGCGCGAAGCCATCGAGCGGATGAAGATGCCGGGATCCCCGGAAAGGTCCCGCATCCGGACGCGATCTCCCAGGACGGCTCCTCCAGTGAACGGACTGGAGGGATCGACTGCGATGATCGCGATCCTTTTATTCTCGTTCCTGCGATAGTAAAGGGCCAGCTGGTTGACCAGGGAGGATTTTCCGGTGCCTGGCGCGCCGGTAACGCCAATGAGATGCGCCCTGCCTGTGTGCGGAAAGAGCTCCGCAAGTGCGCTGCGGCCCTCGGGCAAGTCATTTTCCACCTGTGTCAGCAGGCGTGCGAGTGCTAAACGATTCCCTTCCAATACGGAGTCTGTCAGCGACATGTTCCTCGAATCATATAATGCTCCCGGTCACACACCTGCCTCCTGCCCCGCACGAACGTACTGTGTGGTGTGTGACCGTGGGGTATAAAATTACGCAACACCTGAACTGTATTGCGTAATTTTCTACTTGACCGCCTCCCGTACATCCCGGATGATATCCTCGGTCGAGGCCCCCGGACCGTAGATGCCGGTAATGCCCATCTCCTTCAGGCGCGGCATATCCTCATCCGGGATGATGCCGCCGATAAAGATACGCACATTCTCCTGGCCATTGGCCTTGAGAAGCTCCAGAATGCGCGGTGCCAGGGCCATATGTGCGCCCGAGAGGATCGAGAGCCCCACCACGTCCACATCCTCCTGCAGCGCGGCTTCAGCGATCATTTCGGGTGTCTGGCGCAAGCCGGTGTAAATCACTTCCATGCCCGCATCGCGCAGGGCGCGTGCCACAACTTTTGCGCCGCGATCATGTCCATCCAGCCCCGGCTTTGCCACGAGCACCCGGATTTTTTTCTCAGTCATGCTGCCTCCACAAGTCAATTGTTCTGTCATTATACTATGGTGAAGGACAGGGAAATTCAGGTCTGGCTGTCTCCAACGCAGCAATCGTTCCTTATTTCGATATGGTACTGGTAGCCAAGAGGACTCTATTCACCGCCATATCTGGCGGAGGAATCGTACTTTTAGGCGATTCTAGCATTGAATAATTATGCTATACTTCATACATGCAACCGCGATCAGAGTGGTCGAAGTGGGCAGAGTCATTGCGTCGCCTCAAGCTGGACGGTTTTGCCGCGTGGCTTATTGAGGCAGGGGGACCATTCACAATCCTGGGCGCGCAGGCGGTTTATTTGAGTCAGCCTTTCATGGGCGGAAAAAAACTTGACTCACTGGCCCATATGCTCGAAGAAGATGAAGAATCACAAGCCTTTGCCCGTTACCTACGCGGAGAATTGATTTCATGATCGCTCTTGGCTGGCCACTGCTTATCTCCATCGGATTGTTACTCCTTGCCTTGATCCTTTTGATCGGTCTGACACTGCTGCGCAGTAAAATCCCCACCGCGCTTCGCCAGATCGCTGCCTATGACCGCCTCACTCGTTCTGTGGGCCTGGCTGTCGAGAGTGGCACCCGCCTTCATATTTCCCTGGGCAGGGGGAGCCTGTTCACCACGCGCGGCGCCTCCGCACTTGCGGGCCTTGCCATGCTGCGCAAACTGACGGAGCGCACCTCCTTAAGTGACCGTCCCCCGGTGGTGACCACTGGAGATGCCTCCCTGGCGATCCTCTCCCAGGATACCCTGCAGTCCGGCTACCGGGCCGCGGGAGCAGAAGACCAGTACCGTTACAGCACCGGGCGCTTGACGGGTCTCACGCCCTTCGCCTACGCGGCAGGAACGATTCCGGTTGCGCGGGATGAGCAGGTCTCGACGAATGTGTTCCTGGGTGATTTCGGTTCCGAATCTGCCTTGATGGCGGATGCGGCCGAACGGGATAACTCCACGCTGATTGCGGCCAGCGACAATATCTCAGCGCAGTCTGTTTTTTACGCCACCTCCCAGGATGCTCTGATCGGGGAGGAGCTGTTTGCCGCCGGCGCATACGTGGGGGCAGGCGCTGTGCATGAAGCCAGCCTTACGGTGCAGGATATTTTGCGCTGGTTGATCATCCTTGCGATCGTCATTGGTTCCGGGTTAAAGTTCCTGGGGGTGTTCTGATGCGTCTCCTCGCTACAGTCTTCGCGATTTCCTCTGGCATCATTGTTCTGTTGGGATACTTCTATCCCATCCCTCTGTTGCTCCAGCTGAGGGTGCTCCTGACAAACTGGGCGGTCCTCATTGCCGCCATGGCGGTGTTGATCGGGATCTATAACCTGGTTGCCGTCCACACGGAAAAAATCCGCACCAATGAAAAAGGGTCGGCCAATAGCTGGGTGCTCATCATTTCCCTGATTGCCACAATTGCCTGGCTTGCCTATGGCTTTTTCTCCGGCTCGCAGGATTTCGCCATGCGCATCGTGGCTGACTCGATCATCGTCCCGGTGGAAGCCTCGCTTATGGCGATCCTGGTGGTGACGCTGATCTATGCGAGCATCCGGCTCCTTCGCCGCCGTCTCGATGTGATGTCTGTCCTCTTTCTGGTCGCAGCGGTGCTCTTCCTGATTGCCTTCATGCCTACGCCTTTGGGTCCGGTTCCGGGTGACCAGGTGCTTGGCCAGTTCATGAACGTATTTTCCACGGGAGGTGCGCGCGGCTTGCTGATCGGCATTTCGCTTGGCGTGCTGTTAACCGGCCTGCGTGTCATCTTTGGCGTGGACCGTCCATACGGGGGGCAGTAGCCATGGCTGTCATTCGTTGTCCCAACTGCGGAAAGGAAAATCCTGAGTTCCTGAGCGTTTGCCAGTATTGCCAGACGCCTCTTTCCTCCGGGACCGCGATGCAGATCGGGGACAAGCCAACCAAGAAAAACACCGGCGAGCTGGAACCCGTCCTGCCGGACTGGCTACGGGATATACGCCAGCAGGCCAGAGATTCGGCGGAGCAGGATGCTGCCGAAGCAGCGACCATGCCAAAGATCCAAAAGGAGGAGCCGCCTGATCTGCTGGCGGGCCTCGCCTCTCAATCTTCAAAGGCAGACGACGATGAACTCCCGGACTGGCTGTCGGGCCTGACTCCTAAAAAGGAGGAAAAGCCGCCATCGCCTGTCACTCCTGCCCGGCCCGCATCCGATTTTTTTGCCCAGTTCGATCAGCCTGGCGCCGGCCCAAAGAGCGAGCCCGAACCACCTCAGCCGCCCTCGTTGATGAGTGCAGCGACAAAATCCTCCCCGGTTTCGCCCGAGCGGGATGAATTATCCGAGTGGTTCACAAAGGCCGCTGAAGAACCTGCCGAGCCCTTCTCGCTCGAAGCCGACTCTTCCGGGCAGAACCTGGATTGGGGTTTCCAGGAGGATGCCTCTCCCAGATCACCCGGCGAACCAGCTTCACCGGCACAGGAAGAGGATCTAAGCTGGCTTCGCAATCTGGAAGCTGAATCGAAAAAAACTGGGGAGTTATCCCAGCCCAGGCCGGAAGACAACTGGTCTTCTGTGTCACGAGTGCCTGCCGCCTCAGATTCCTCCAACCAGGACGATCTAAGCTGGCTCGACAACCTTGGCGCACTCCCGGCTTCGGAACAGCCAAAACAGGGGTCTTCGGATGCAGGAGATGATCTCAGCTGGCTGAGCGCCTTCGAAGAACCTTCAAAGGCGCCGCCGCAGCCTGCAGGAACACCTCCTGCAACGCCCGATGATCTAAGCTGGCTTGATGCTTTGGGTTCAACGCCAACGGAGGAAATACCTGCCTCCGTGCCGAAACAGCCTGAGGAAGACCTGAGCTGGCTCAGCGCCTTTGGCGGGATTACCGCAGCCTCACAAAAAGAATCCGCATCTCCTGCCGCACAGGATGACTTGAGCTGGCTGGATGAACTCGGCGGCTCTTCCCAACCTCCACAGCCATTCACGACGGAACAACCCACCTCCGCATGACGATATGAGCTGGCTCAGCGACCTGCAGGAAACTTCAGCAACGTCATCGTCCGAGCAAAATACCCCTGTCGGTCCCGGAGAGGCGGCCGGGATGCCTCATATTCCGCCGTTCTCGCCCCGCCGGACTGCTCCGCTCGATGACACAGCCGGACCAGAAATTCCTGATTGGTTGAAGAGTGCAGCCGAAGAGCCATCCATGCCGCTTGGTCCCCAGGCCCTCGACCGGATGCGTGAAGACCGAAAACTCCCCGCTGGGCCGGATGAGAATGTCTCCAGGGCGCTTTTTGGAACGGTGATGCGGCCAAGGGATGAACAGCCAGCTCCTCCCGTACCGGAACCTCCCTCCGTTGAGCCTGCTCCTCCTGTCCCCGCCAGCGAAGCAGCGCCGCTCTTCAACGAGGCAAGCTCACTCTTCTCTGAGGACCTGCCGGACTGGCTCTCAAGCGCCCAGCCCGCAGCTAGCCAGACAGCGGAGGAGATCGGGATTAATGCAGAGGGAGGAGAGGCGCTTTCACCGGCAGATCTTCCTTCCTGGGTGCAGGCCATGCGCCCGGTGGAGGCAATGGTCGCCGCAACAGCCATAGGCATGGACGACCAGCCTGCCGAGCGTGAAGGTCCGCTGGCCGGACTGAAAGGGGTGATCCCAGCGGTTGCCTTTGGATACCTGCGCAGGCCGCAACCCATTCCACTGACACTCCAGGCTACCGAGGAGCAACAGGCAAGCACGCGGCCATCCTCGAGCAGATCCTCCTGGGTGAAACCACACCCCGTCCAGCTGGCTTCAACGCCTGTAATGGCTTCACAGCAGAGACTGCGCTGGCTCATTGCCGGCCTGCTTTTGTTTGTACTCGGCGCAGTCATTTTTTCCGGCACACAGATCATGCCTGTTTCTCCAGTTCTGTCACCCGAGTCCCGGGACATCACTGGCGTAGTGATGAACATTGCCGACAATGCGCCTGTGCTCGTAATCATGGATTACCAGCCTGCGCTGGCCGGTGAGATGGAAGCAGTGAGTGGCCCGTTGTTGGACCAATTGGTGCGGCTGCATCATCCCTACCTCTCGTTTGTCGCCACCTCGCCAAGTGGGAACGCACTCGTGGAGCGGCTGCTGGTGAACGCGAACATCAACCAGCCTGGGGGAGCGGGATATGTTTCCGGGCAAAATTACGCCAACATGGGTTATCTGCCCGGCGGCGAGGCAGGTGTACTTGCCTTCCTGCAATCCCCACAGGCGGCCATCCCTGCCTCACCGGTTTTGAACTTTTCGGAATATGCTGCCGTTCTGCTGTTGACTGACCATGCTGAGTCAGCCCGCTCCTGGGTGGAACAGTTATCGATCCTGAAACAGACTGATCCTGCAACATTCGCGAGCCAGCCTCTGCTCGCACTCACCAGCGCCCAGACGGGACCCATGCTTCAGCCTTATTTCTACTCTGGACAGATCACCGGGATGATCAGCGGACTTCCCAATGCGGTGCGCTATGAGTTCCCTGAACGACAATCGCCCGGGCATGGCGCGCGCCTATTGGGATGCGTTCGGCATTGGCATGATGATGGCTGTCCTCCTGATCGTTCTGGGCAGTCTGTGGAGCGTGTACACGGGAATTCGTGCCCGCAGCTTGAAAGCTGCAGAGGAATAAGTCAAATGTCCATCGAAGTTATCTCTGGGTTCATCGGTCTTATTCTTACGCTGCTGGTGTTCAGTTACCTGATCGGCGATAATCCGCTTTTCCGGTTTGCCATCTATCTGTTCATCGGCGTTTCCTCCGGCTATGCTGCGGTCGCAGCCTGGCAGTATGTACTGATGCCGAAATTGTTTTCACAGCTGTTTTCTCAACCGGGCGATATCAATCAATTGATCCTGTTGATCGTGCCGCTGGTCCTGAGCATATCCCTGCTGGCAAAGCTCTCCCCGCGCACTTCCTGGATGGGAAGCTTTGCGATGGCAGTGCTGGTCGGTGTGGGTGCAGCAACAGCCATCGGAGGGGCGCTGATCGGGACCCTGGTGCCCCAGGCACAGGCTGCGATGAATGCATTTGACCGGGGCACTACAACCGGCTCGACGGCTCTCCTCAGGCTGTTCGAAGCGACCATTATGTTCTTTGGAACTGTTCTAACCCTGGCTGCTTTCCATTTCACGACCGGACGGGCTCCCGATGGATCGGCAAAGCGCAACGGCTTCCTGGATGGCCTGGGCAAGGCCGGCCGGGTCTTTATTTCGATCACGCTTGGGGTTCTTTTCGCCGGTGTGTACATGGCGGCGTTGACAGCCATGATCGAGCGGTTGAGCTCGCTCATCCATTTCACCAGACAACTCATAGGTTTATAGACCATGCCCGCATCCCTCGTCCAAAACGAATCCATTTTAGCGATTGACGTTGGTGCGACGATAACGCGCGCCGTCCTGTTCGATGTTGTCGAGGGGCAGTATCGCTTTGTCGCCTCGGGACAGGCGCCCTCCACTGCCGAAGCGCCGTTCAAGGATATTGGCCTGGGTGTTCGCGAGGCAGTCACCAACCTGCAAAACATCACCGGTGGGGCGCTGCTCAGTACGCAGGATAACAGCCTGATCGCACCCTCCCAGCCGGATGGTTCCGGCGTGGACGCGGTCGTAGCCACGGTTTCCGCGGGACCTGCAGTGAGGACAGTGGTTGTTGGCCTGTTGCCGGATGTTTCCCTGCAGAGTGCCCGCCGTCTGGCAGAATCGACCTACAGCCGCATTGTGGAGACTCTTGACCTCTCCGACCGGCGCAAACCGGACCGACAGATGGACAGCATTGTCCGTTCCCGCCCTGACCTGGTCCTCCTGACCGGCGGCACGGATGGTGGCGCATCGCGTTCCATGCAGAAGATGCTGGAGACCATCGGGCTTGCCTGTTATCTCATGCCAGAGGAAAAGCGGCCGATGGTGCTGTATGCAGGCAACCAAAAAATAGCGAATGATGTCAAGGAGTTGCTGGGCAATCAGGCCGGCAGGCTGCAGGTGAGCCCGAATGTCCGTCCCACCCTGGAGGATGAGGATCTAGGACCCGCCACTTACGAGATGGCGTCGCTGGTCATGAAGCTCCGCGAGCGCCAGATCAAAGGCGTGGATGAGCTGACCCTGTGGTCCGGTGGAACCATTCTGCCAACTGCCTATGCCCATGGGCGCATGATCGGTCTGCTGAGCCGGATGTACCAGTCCACGCGCGGGCTGTTGGGTGTCAATGTGGGCGCTTCGGCGACATCTGTGGCGGCTGGCTTCAATGGCGACCTCACGCTGGGCGTCTACCCACAGTTTGGCCTGGGAGAGAACCTTTCAGGCATTCTGCACCACACTTCCATCGAAGACATCATGCGCTGGCTCCAGCTTGATATATCCTCCAATACACTGCGCGAGTATCTGTTCCAGAAATCCATATACCCAGCCTCCATACCGGCGACCCGCGAAGAAGGGGCCATGGCGCAGGCAATTGCACGCCAGGCTCTGTATTGTTCCGTGCGGCTGGCGCAAAAGAATTTCCCGGCTGGCGCTCGCGCTGCACGTGCCGGCCAGCTGCCGCCGCTCGATCTCATCATCGGCGGCGGAGGCGCGCTCAGTGATGGGCCATCGCTTGGACAGAGCCTGCTGCTCATGCTGGATGCGATCCAGCCGGTGGGGATCCAGCCGGTTTTGCTTGACCAGAATAACCTGCTTCCCCTGCTTGGCGCCGCAGCCTCCCGCAATCATTATCTTCCAGTACAGGTGATTGAATCGGGCGCCTTCATCGGTTTGGGAACGGTCATCTCCGTGATCGCTTCAGCAAGCTACGGCGACCAGGTCCTGCGTGCGAAACTGACCTATGCCGACGGCACCGAAGCCCGGGCAGAGATCAAATTCGGTGGACTTGAGATCCTGCCTCTTCCCAGTGGACAGACGGCCCGCCTCAGCTTGCAGCCGCTTCACCGCGCGGATGCGGGCCTGGGTCCCGGCAAGGCAGGCGCGATCCAGGTGACGGGCGGCGCGCTGGGCGTGATCATCGACGCGCGCGGGCGCCCGCTGCAGCTGCCGAACGACCCGGTCCGGCGACGGGAGCTCATGAAGAGATGGTCCTACGCGGTGGGAGGTTAAGATGCTTGCGCCTGTACTTCATGTACTGCCTCTCACGACCATTGTACGCGAACGCATCCTGCCGGTGCCCGGCAAGGTCAACATGCACGTCAACCAGCGCGTCAACCCGACTGATATCGTTGCCGAAACAACCTTCGCCCGCGAACATGTAATGCTGGATGTTGCCCGCACCTTTGGTGTCTCTGCCAGTGAAGCCGATAAGCTGATCCGGGTCAAGGAAGGGGATCGCCTGGAAAAGGGTGCGCTGATCGCCGAGAAACCGGGACTCTTTTCAAACACAATTAAAGCCCCGCGGGCCGGGCGGGTAATGGTGTGTGGCAGCGGGCAGATCCTGATGGAAGTGGGGGATGCACGCATCGAGCTGCGGGCCGGAATGCCCGGAGTTGTCACGCAGATCATCCCGGATAAAGGCGTTGTCATCCGCACCGCGGGCGCGCTGGTCCAGGGAGTCTGGGGCAACGGCCGCATCGACAACGGCTTGATGGTCAGCCTGATCGAAAAACCGGATGACATCCTGGTGGCGGGCCGGCTGGACGTCAGCCTGCGCGGGTCGGTCATATTAAGTGGACAGGTCCGGGATCTGGATACGCTCAAGGCTGCCGCGGAACTGCCAGTGCGCGGCTTGATCCTTTCCAGCCTGGCCGCCTCTTTGATTGAGACCGCCTACAAGATGCGTTATCCCATCCTGGTGACCGAGGGATTCGGTGCACTGCCGATGAACTCCGCCGCCTTCAAGCTTTTGACGACCAATAACAAGCGCGAAGCCACCGTGAACGCCGATCACTTCGACCGTTATAGCGGCACCCGGCCCGAGGTCATCATCCCTCTGCCGATCTCCACTGAGCCCGACGAGCCGAATCGGTATGAACGGTTCGAACTCGGGCGGCAGGTGCGGATGCGGCGCCCACCGAATCCAGGCATGATCGGGACAATTTCGGAACTGCCTGCGGGACTCAGCCTGCTGCCCAGCGGACTGCGTGCGCCCTCTGCAGAAGTGAAGCTTGAGAACGGTGATGTACTGCTTGTGCCTTTGGTTAACCTTGAAGTTGTGGGATAATTGATTCCATACATAGAACTGTGAGGAGAGTGCAGCATGTCGAATTACGATGATGAACCGACCTTTAATGAGGACGAGACGCCGCCCGAGGAGGAAGGTAGTAACCGCACATTCCTGATTGCAGCTGGTGTACTTGGCGGTCTTGTGTTACTTGGTCTGCTCTGCTCCGCCGGATATCTCTTCTTCACACGAAGTTCCACACAGCAGGCGGAAGCCACAGCCTATGTTCTGGCGACGAATCAACAGTCTACGATCCAGGTGGGGTTAACGCAGAAAGCAGTGGAGCAGGGGGCCGCGTTGGCTCTCACCCAGGCCGCTGCACCAACGAGTACCGTTCCTCCCACAAATACCCCTGTCATTGCCCAGGCAACTTTGACACCAGTTGGAGCAGAACTGAACCCTGCTGACGCTGCCACAATTGCCGCAGATCTTACCCGGATAGCCTCTTCACAGAATAATGCTGCCAGCACAGTTGCCGCTGGTCAAACACAGCTGGCGATCTCCACACAGGCTCCTGCTGTGGCAGGCACAGCTGCCGCAGGCCTTACCCAGATAGCTTCCGCACAGAATAACGTCGCCAGTACAGTTGCCGCTGGCCAAACCCAGCTGGCAATCTCCACCCAGAATCCTCCTGTCGCAGGCACGGCTGCCGCAGGCCTTACCCAGATGGCTTCCGCACAGAATAACGTCGCCAGCACAGTTGCCGCAGGCTTCACTCAGCTGGCGATTTCCACACAAGCGCCTGCGCTAGTGGGCACGGTTGTCGCGAACTTTACCCAGGGGGCTTCCATTCAAACGAGTGATGCTGCCACGATCACGGTCGGTCTTACCCAGCTCGCCGTTTCCACACAGAATCCTGCCACTGCCACGATTGCGGCAGGTTTTACCCAGCTGGCGATCTCCACGCAGACGGTGATCGCCACCTCTACCGCATTGCCCAACACCGGCTTTGCAGATGACATTGGTGCGCCCGGTCTATTATTGTTGGCGATTGTCCTGGTGGTTGTGATCTTCCTGGTGAGAAGATTGCGGGCTACACCGAACGGCTAATCTCTCTTTCTTGAATTCAAGAGGCGCTAAAGGCTTTGATGCTTTTAGCGCCTTTTTTATTGGCCTTGACAGAAGTATATATAGTAATAAAATTCACAATAAATACCGTCTTATTAGTCCAATTAGGAGGCAATATGTCAGGGCGAATTGTGTTGATAAATCCGGCACGGCATTTTATTGCCAATGAACATGGGCTGGGGTATCTCATCCCACTAGGACTGGTCTGTATCGGGGGACCACTGATCGATGCTGGTTTTACAGTAAGGCTGATCGATCATGATCTATATGGGTGGCCGGTGGAACGATTGATCAAAGAACTCTCTGATTTTAAAGCCGACTACATTCTGTTGGGACACTCCGGTTCCACCGCTGCGCATAAGACCGCCCTCAAAACGATTCGTGCGATCCATCGGGTCCTCCCGCAGATTCGGGTGGTGTATGGCGGTGTCTATCCCTCCTATGCTGACCAGGTGGTGATGGCAGAGTGTGAAGAGATCGATGTTGTGGTCCGCGGGGAAGGGGAGCAGACCATCGTAGAGTTGATCCGTACCTGGGAACGGACAGACGACTTAAGCAGCGTGCAGGGCATTACCTGGCGCAATGGAAATGAGATCATTGTCAACCGCTCACGTACGCCGATTAAGGACCTGGACGAATACCGGCCCGGCTGGGAACTGGTGGACTGGCCGCGTTATTCCATGTTTGGGTTTCACAGTGCAGCCGGGCTGCAGTTCAGCCGCGGCTGCACACTGACTTGTGTCTATTGCGGGCAGTGGATGTTCTGGAAAAAATGGCGCCACCGCAGTCCTGAAAATGTTGTCGAACAATTGAGAATACTTGCAAACCAATACGGCGTAAAACTGGTCTGGTTTGCGGATGAAAATTTTGCAGCAGATCGTGATGTGGCGAAGAAGATCCTGGAGCTGATTGTCGAAGCCGACCTTGGACTTTCGTTGAACCTCAACATGACTGCCGCTGATGTTCTCCGCGATGCAGACCTGATCCCGTTGTATAAACGCGCCGGAGTGGATTACATTGTGATGGGCGTCGAAACATTGAAAGATGAGATTGTCACGAGCATCCGTAAGAACAATCCATTTGAGACATCAAAGGAAGCGGTTCGATTGCTGCAGGAGAACAACATCATCAGCCTGACAAACATTATCTATGGGCTGGAGCAGGAAAGTTGGAAAACGATCCTTGAAAAATTCAAAGGCTTACTTGATCTGGACTCAGACATTCTCAACGCCATGTATCTCACCCCGCATTTTTGGACGGCCCAGGGCAAAGCAACCGAGCCGTATGATGTCATTCAACTGGACCAGGATAAATGGTCTTATCGCAATCAGGTGCTGGCCACTCGATATCTGGCGCCCACTGGCTTGTTCCTGGGGGTCAAGGTCACAGAGATACTATTTCACCTGCGTCCCAAGGCCTTGAAACGCTGGCTGTTTGGGAAGGACAAGCGCTATGTTCAAATCATGCGCCATTCCATGTGGATTGGGATCAAAGTTGTGCTGGCAGAAATATTTGAATTCTTCTTCCAAACCAAATTTTCGCCTCAAGGGAGCATGAAGGTACTGCACGGAGCCGGTATACAAGCGCCAACGATTGGGGATGATTAAACGGATCGTTTCAAGCTCTTCAGCCACAGCCGACTTCTTGAAAATATCCGTCATTCCTCCGCTAATGGCGAGACAATGACGGAATATTTGGTTTTCAGGTGTTGAACAGTTTTATTGAAGAATCAAACGACACTCGCTGCCACATGTTCTCCGTATTCCAGCAGCGCCTTCACCATTTCCTGCGACCGGCCTTCAGCATATACCCGCAGGACAGGTTCCGTTCCCGAGGGGCGGATGAGCAGCCACGAATCGTCGGACATGATGTACTTGATCCCATCCTGCTGGCTGATTTCGATCACCTTTTCAGTTCCGATCTCAGCCGGGGCCTGCTTCGTCAGGAACCCGGTCATCTCCGCCTTCGCGACCGGCCGGCTCAGGCGCAGGTCTGTGCGCTCATAAAAGGCGGGGCCCACGTCGTTGAGCAGATCATTCACCATGCCGTTCAAAGTTTTGCCAGAGGCGGCGATCATTTCCACGAGCAGCAGTCCCATGGCAGGCCCATCGCCTTCAGGGATATGGCCCTTGAATGAAATACCGCCCGACTCTTCGCCGCCGATCAGCACATCCTCGCTCATCATGTGATCGGCGATATGGTTGAACCCGACTGGCGTCTCATACAGCTTCAGGCCATAACGCTTCGCCAGCCGGTCGATCATCCGCGTCGTGGACACGGTCCGCACGACCGCGCCGCTCCAGCCGCGTTTTTCGACAAGATACTGAAGAGAAAGGGCAAAGATTTTATGTGGGTCGACGAAAGTGCCGCGCTCGTCCATCGCCCCGATGCGGTCCGCGTCACCATCGGTCACCACCCCAAAATTGCCCATCCCCGAGCTGACGGCGGAGGCCAGCGGGCCAAGATATTTCGCGATCGGTTCCGGGTGGACGCTGCCAAATCCAGGATTCATCTCGCCGCGAATTTCGGCCACCTCACAGCCTGTTCCCTGCAAAAAAGATTTGATCACGCCGCGGCCCGATCCGTACATCGCATCCACGACTAAGCGCTGCGGGTTTTCGGAGATAACGTCGGTGTTGATGAGTGTTCGTAAATGATCGAAGTAGGCAGGCAGCGGGTTGAACTTCTGAATCAGGTTTGCCTCACGCGCCTTTTTAAAATCCATCAGGTTGGGGCCGCGCGCCTGGTGCTCATTGTCGGTGATATAGATCTCCACACGTCGGCACTGCTCGGACAGCGCAGAGCCGCCAAAGGCGCCCTTCAGCTTGACTCCGTTGTAGCGCGGCGCATTGTGGGAGGCGGTGATCATGATCCCCGCGATCGCGCAGTGGTGCTTCACTGCAAATGAGATGGCTGGCGTCGGCGCATCGGAGTTGGCAAGCAGGACGGTGAAGCCGTTCCCGGCCAGGACGCGGGCCACTTCCCCCGCGTAACGGTCTGAGAGAAAACGGGTATCGAAGCCGACGACGATCTTTTTCGGATCGGGGGTCTGTCCGCCGTTGCCGGACTTATCCCAGTGATCCGAGCTGACGGCATCAGCAATGGCCTGGGCGAGGATGCGCAAATTATCGAACGTAAACGTATCGGAGATGACGGCTCTCCAGCCATCGGTTCCAAAATGTATGGGCATAATACTTCCTTTATGAATTGAATTTCTTATGGAGCCTGGGCGGTTTCAGGTGTGAGGGAGGGTTCCCAGTTCGCGACCGGTGTTGCGGTTTGCAGGAGCGACTGGATCATCCAGCCATCCACGCGCTGATCATTGACTACCGTGAAGACATGCACCCAGATCACTTTATTTACTTCCTGGTAATCATTGGGGACGATCGTTACTGTTGCCCCGTTGCCCAGTGTTTTCAGAACGAGCCCACCCGGTTTTTCACGGATGAACGCGCCGCCTCCCTCCAAAGCCCGAATGATCGCGATGATTGGTGTAGCCTCGGCTGTCACGGTCGCAGTGGATGTCTGGGTGGGAGCCTCGGTTGCTTCGGAAGTGCCTGTCACTGGATTTGATGTTCGGGTAGGGATTGATGTAGAGGCGCTGACGGGCTCGGTGGCTTTTGCTGTTGGCGGGGGAGTGACTGTGGCAGAAGGCGTCGGGGAGGGAATGGCTGTAATAATGGTGGCAGGGACCGGCGCAGCGAGACCCGTTTTTTGCATGGCCCAGAGTCCAAAGCCGGTCAGGGAGACGATCACCCCGATTAGAAGAATGAAGACAAGTGCGGTAAAGATCAGGCCGCTGGCGGAGGTGGGATAAAAACGCAGGAGGAAAAGAGAGAGCAGGCAGAACAGCGTTGCCCACGAGAAGTGGACCAGGAAGACATACATTGCCTGCGGCCAGATCTCACCTGCTCCCACGCCGCTGCCCAGCCCAAAGCCGGCTGCCGATAATGGCAGGATAAGCCCGTACGTAAGCAGCGCGCTGGGGAGATAGGGTCGCTGCTCGGAACGGACGAATGAAACGGTCAGGATGATCGCACCGATCGTCAGGACAATAATATCCGGCCACCACAGGCGGCTGTGAATAAAGGCCTCATTGAATACCCGCGGCGATGCGGCCCGGGAGGCAAATCCTGCCAGCCAGCCACACAAAAAAATGATCAGGCAGCTGATGAAGACCGCCGCCAGTGTTTGCAGGAAAAAGCGCAGTGAGCCTGCAATCGTGGCAAGCGAGATGCCGATCCAGGTTGTCATCAGCGGCGCAACGAGAATGCCAAATATAAGCAGGGCTTCCGAATCGAGAAAATATCCCAAGCCCCAGGATCGCGCCGCTGACAAGCGAAAATACAAACAGCTCATAGGATGGATAGGCACGCCGGGCAAGCTGGGTATACAGAGCGGCGCGGCCCTCCTCATCGCTTGGAAAATAAGCGCGGCGCTGGGCGCGGCGTCTGCGGGCGCGGGAAGAGACAAATTCCTGCGGTGGCTCAGGATCGGGCGGTGGAGATGACTCGGAATAATCCATTGATGTGTGCTGTTATTATTATACAGGCAACCCGGGAATGGGGGAACGCAGGTATATTAATCCCGAAGTCAGGAAAAAAGTACCTGTTTCAGGCATGAGATAAGTAACATAATTTCCCAGTAGGTGAAAATATCGGATGATTTGTGGTATATTTCACAATCTGAAGAGGGGCATTGCACCTGGAGGTGGTGATGCCCTGGAGCCGAATTTAACGGATGACACATCATTAACTTAACTTGCTATTTGATTTCAGTCTGCAAATCCATAAAAAAGTTAAACTTGATCATGAGACCCGAAGGAATGGCTCCAATAATTTTGTGGAGAGTTCTTTACTATGGAAAGCATGACATACGGGTTGTTTTTTCTGGGGGCCATCTTTTTTGCCTTTCGTGCGATTGTGTCCAAAAGGATCCTGTCTGCGACAATCTATCTGGCATGTATCAGCGCCCTTGTTTCGTCGGTGCTTTACATGCTTGGTGCGGCACAGGTGGCCGTGATGGAATTGTCGGTGGGGGCAGGATTGGTGACCGTACTTCTCGTCTACGCGGTCAGCGTGGTCGGAGATGACGCCTTTGATCCACCGTCGGTGGTACCGAAGCCGCTGGCATTTGTGCTCGTGGGCCTGATCGCAATCCTGTTGGGATGGACGGCCTATCCGGCCATTCCTGCCTATTTCGAACATGGGTCCCTGAGCCTTGCCATCTCGCTCTGGGAGACGCGCGTGCTCGATGTATGGATCCAGATTGCATTGATCTTTTCCGGCGTGCTGGGGGTGCTGGGGTTGCTTTCAGAGAAAACACCTGGAAAAGCAGAGGAGATTCAGCAGTGACATTTAATCCGCTAAATATTGTTCTTTGGGGCGTGGTTGCATTACTGGCTATAGGGTTCTATGGACTGCTCATCACACGCAACCTGATTAAAGTAGTGATGGTGCTGCAGGTCCTGATCAAGGCGGCCATTCTGGCCCTGGTAGTGGCCGGAAAATTGAGCGGCAATTTGGGACTCGGACAAGCCACAGCAGCCACGGTGCTTGTGGCAGATACCGTTGTGGCTGTCGTAGGACTGGCCCTTGCCGTTCAAGTGCGACGACGCTTTGGCACGCTCGATGTGCCGAAGATTTCAACGCTGCGAGGGTAGGATGGCAGGTCTCCTCGTTGCACTTGTTATCCTGCTTCCATGGCTTGGCGCGTTGTCTGTCTGGCTTGTCCGAAACAATCATCCGAAGCTTCAGCATGTATTGGCAATTACTTTTAGCCTGCTTGCCGCCCTAGCATCCATCCTGTTATTGGGATATGCCACCTCGGATCCCGTCATTCAAATTCCCCTGGGAAGCACGTTCGGTGAACTGACTTTTGTCCCGGATGGCCTTGCGGTATCACTGACCGCGATCGCGGCAGTGATCGGTTCGCTGGCCGTCATCTTTTCGATGGAGTACATGCGCGGCGATGAACAGCTGGGACGGTATTACTTCCTGGTGCTGTTCTTTATCGGCGCGATGACTGGACTGGTGTTGAGCGGCAACCTGCTGTTCACGTTTTTCTTCTGGGAGATCACGGCGCTCTGTTCGTATGGTCTGATCTCATTCTATAACGATGACCCCAAGGCGGTGGCAGGCGGCATCAAAGCTCTCATCATTACCCAGGTCGGTGGGGTTGGGCTGCTGGCAGGGACACTGGTCGCCTTTACAGCTCTCGGCAGCTTTCAGATTTCTGATCTTCTGGCCAACTCATCCGCCCTGCCGGCAGCTTCACTGGCTTTCATTGCCTTCAGCTTTCTCATCGCCGCGGCTGCCAAGTCGGCCCAGTTCCCGTTCCATACCTGGCTCCCGGATGCCATGGAAGCACCGTCTCCTGTCAGTGCCTTGATCCATGCTGCGACCATGGTCAATGCAGGCATCTACCTGCTGGCGCGGTTTTATCCAGCCTTTGAGTTTGTGCCCGGCTGGCGGACGTCCGTGCTTCTGGTGGGTGGGATCTCTGCACTGATTGCCTCCCTTTCGGCGCTTATTGCAACCGACCTCAAGCGTGTGCTGGCCTACTCCACGGTGAGCCAGCTGGGATACATGTTCTACGCCATTGGCGCAGGAAGCGTACTGGCGAGCCAGTATCATTTATTGAATCATGCCTTTTTCAAGGCACTGTTGTTCCTGGCTGCAGGTTCGGTCATTCACAGTGTCGGCACGCGCGATCTGCGACGTATGGGTGGGCTCGGAGGGAAAATGCCGTTCGTGCGCAACGTGTTTATCATCGGCGCGCTGGCCCTGGCAGGTGTCCCGATCCTGAACGGGTTCTGGAGCAAGGAGCTGATCCTGGAGGTCAGCCTCGAGAACTCGCCGCTCTGGATCCACGTGCTGATGCTGGCCGGTGTCGGCCTGACGGCTTTCTATACCTTCCGTATGATCTGGCTGGTGTTCTACGGCGAGGAACGCGATACGCTCCATTATCACCCGGCCGGGTCGCCGATGAAATTCTCACTGGCCATCCTGGCGGTGGGTGTATTCACCACCTGGCTGTTGTTTGGCGGCTTGAGCGCGCTTCTATCCACTACATTGCCCTTCCATGAAGTTGAATATGAATCCACGGCGGAACTTGTTTCTGCGCTCTTATCAGCGCCTGCAACCTGGTTCACTTTGCTGATTGTTGCTATCGGTTTCATCATCTCATGGGTGCGTGCACGCGGCTATCGACTTTTTGGAGGCGGCTGGCTCACACCTGTGGTTGAAAGCTCCTTCGGATTTGAGTTCTCTTAACCAATGGATTGTCCGGAGTGTAAGCACATCTGCAGAACGGCTGAGAGCTACACAAACGGGCGAGTTGAATTGGAATATTCTCGGCATTTTCAGCGGCCTGCTGCTGGTGCTGGTCATCCTATGGCTGGGTGTTAAATGAACATAATGGGTTTTTCAGGCTTAATCGCCATCCCCTTGATCTCTTCCCCGATCGTGTACCTGGCCGGGCGGGTGGGTAGCCATGATGTGACATTGCACCGCCGGTCCTACCTGGTGCGGGTCCTTGCGATCCTGGCAGTGCTGGTATCGTGGTTGCCCTTTGTCCTGATGGTACAGAATTTCCTTGCGAATGGGATACAGGAATTCCACGTTGAAACCATCTGGCTAAGAGTGGATGGGATCAGCATCCTGATGGCAGGCAGTGTCCTCCTGCTTGGTACGCTCGTCGTTTTCTTTTCCGGTTCTTACATGCAGGAGGAGGTAGGCGAGGAAAAATATTATGCCATGCTGCTGGCCATGATGGGGCTGATGATCGGGCTCGTCACAGCCGCTGACCTGTTCAACATGTGGGTCTGGTTCGAAGGGATGGCCATCTCCTCCTACCTGCTGGTGGCGTTCTACCGGGAGCAGCCTGCCTCCATTGAGGCCGGGATGAAATACCTCGTTCAGAGTGCAACCGGCTCGGTGCTCGTCCTGATCGGGATTGCGATGGTGCTGGCCCAGGCCGGGACGATGAATATGTCCGAGATCGCGGAAGCTGTGTCCGGCCCCAGCGTGAACCGGATGGCCCTCCTGGGCGCAGGGGCCCTGTTCGTGATCGGCTTTGGCGTTAAGGTGGCGCTCGTCCCCATGCATACCTGGCTGCCGGATGCGCATTCGCAGGCGCCCAGCGGGATCAGTGCCATGCTTTCCGGCGTGGTCATCGAGATCGGCCTGGTCGCCATGCTGCGGGCCTTGAGCGTACTGACCGGAACCACGCTCTCCTGGGGCATCCTGTTCATGGTGTTCGGGGCGCTTAATATACTCTACGGCAATCTTCTTGCCCTGCGGCAGACGGTTGTCAAACGGATGCTGGCCTATTCCAGTCTGAGTCACATCGGGTACATGCTCCTTGGCCTGGGAATCGCGATGCATTCCGGAATTGCCCTGGGCGCGCAGGGAGCGTTCTTCCATCTGATCACGCACATGCTGATGAAAGGTCTGGCCTTTCTCGCCGTCGGTGCGTTGATGTACGGAATGCTCCTGCAGAACAACTCGCATGCATCCTTGAAGAAGAATGATCTTGCGGGAGCCGCACAGAAATACCCATTGGTGGCACTCGCCCTTAGTATTGCCGTGCTCGCATTAGGCGGCATGCCGCCTCTTGCAGGGTTCATGTCCAAGTGGCAGATCTTTGAGTCTGGGTTCGCCACCCAAAATGGATGGATCATTGCTCTTATGGTCTTCATGGCGCTCAACAGCGTGCTTTCGCTTGGATATTACGCACCGCTTGTCAACCTGATGTATCGCAAGCAGCCCTCTCAACAGGTGATCTGTGGAAAGCCATTGACCTGGACGATCACTCTGCCGCTGGTCGTCATGACCGGCCTGGTCATCGTGCTCGGTTTCTTCCCCGGGCTGGTGAACTGGCTGACCGTTCCTGCCAGTCAGCAATTCATGACGATGTTTGGATATTAATATGGAAAATATTTTGCTCTCTCCATTGGTCGCATTTCTCCTTTACTGTGGAGTGGCCTCGATCTTCTCCGGCCTTGGCCGGATCTTCTCTGCAAGGGGGCGCAAGTCTGAATTCAAAACGTCGACCTACGCCAGCGGCGAAGAGAATGATCCGATCCCGGCTGCGCCCGGCTATCGCCAGTTCTTCGTCGTTGCACTGTTCTTTGCTGTTCTCCATCTCGGTGTACTGATGGTGGGCACTAGTAACCTGTCCCCTGTGGCAGGTCCGTATTTGCTGGGCTTGATCCTGGCATTGGTTGCATTAATCCTGGGATAAAAATGGTGGCATATGAATATTAATCATGATCAGTTATGGGTGAAGGTTGCAAAAAAGGTGCGCACCTGGGCACGTATTAATTCCATTTGGGCAGTGCATTTTAACAGCGGTTCCTGCAACGGCTGCGACATCGAGATCCTTGCCACCCTGACGCCGCGCTATGACGTGGAGCGCTTTGGCATCAAGCTGGAAGGCAGCCCGCGGCATGCGGATGTCCTGATCGTGACAGGTCCTGTCACCCGCCAGGCGCGCGAACGGCTCCTCCGGACGTACCAGCAAATGCCCGATCCGAAATACGTCATTTCGGTCGGCTCGTGCAGTATTTCGGGCGGCGTCTTCGAAGGCTGCTACAACGTTGGGGGCGCTGTGGATGAGGTGATCCCGGTGGACGTGTTCATCCCCGGCTGCCCGCCGCGGCCTGAAGCCATCGTGGACGGGATCATCCAGCTGCTGACCCATTTGAAGAACGGGAACCCACATCCTTCGCGGACCCAACAGATCCCGGATAAGGTGCTGGCATGAAGAACCCCGAGCTGAATTTACAGAATGCCGAAGGCCTGCTTGCCGACTGGAACAAGGAAGCCACGCATCCCGAACCGAACCGGCTGGATATCGTTGTCGCGGTGGACGATCTGCGCCCGGCAGTGAGCGCGCTGCACAAGACTCACTGGGGCTATCTCTCTGCGATCACAGGCATGGACCTGGGAGCGGAGTCTGGTCAGATCGAGGCGCTCTACCACTTCTGCTTTGGCCCCGCCATTACCACACTGCGGATCCGCCAGCCGCGCGGTGAGGTAGCAGCACTGCCGACCATCGAAGACATCATCCCGCCGGCAACTTTCTTCGAGCGCGAGCTGCATGAAATGCTGGGCTTTCACATTACCGGAGCCAGGACCAGCGAGCGCCTGTTCATCCCGGATGACTGGCCTGAGGGTGTATATCCGCTTCGCAAGGATTTCTCTATTGACCAGGCCAAACCCGTCGAGGGCCGCCACGCGGACGAATTGCCGGAGGTGGGTGTTGTTGGGGGGAACACCTTTGTCGTTCCCATAGGGCCGCAGCATCCGGCGCTGAAGGAGCCGGGTCACTTCGAGTTCACCGTGGATGGAGAAATCGTCACTGCGGCGCGCATGCGTCTCGGATATGCACACCGCGGCATCGAGAAAGCCGCCGAGAGCCGGAACTGGATCCAGAATCTCTACCTGTTCGAACGAGTCTGCGGGATCTGTTCCCACACGCATGCCATGGCATACAGTATGGGTGTGGAACAACTTGCCCATGTGGAGGTATCTCCTCGGGCCCATGCAATTCGTGAGCTGGTGGCCGGGCTGGAGCGTATCCACAGTCATTTGCTCTGGCTGGGAGTTGCTGCCCATGAAGCGGGTTTCGACACCCTGTTCATGTACTCATGGCGCGACCGCGAAACCGTGATGAATCTGCTCGAGCAGATCACCGGCAACCGGGTGAATTATTCCGCCAATGTGCTGGGGGGGTGAAATGTGAAATTACACTGGAACAGGCAAAAGCCATCAAGGAAGGGCTCATTTTCCTGGAGAAACGCATCCGGCACTATCTGGAGGTCGTGACCACAGACGCGATGTTCCTTAACCGCACCCGGAATGTTGGCACAATTTCCTTTGAAGAGGCTGAAAGCTTCGGTCTCCTCGGTCCCACCGCCCGGGCCTCGGGCCTGGTACGGGATGTCCGCGTGGAGGCGCCGTATGGAGCCTATAACCGGTTCCCGATCAGCGCCGTGACCGAAACGAATGGCGACCTGGAAGCGCGCTGCGTTGTCCGTTTGAACGAGCTGCTGGTCTCCTGTTTTGCCATCCGGACCATTGTAGATAATCTGCCCGTAGGTCCTCTAACAGTGAAGATGCCACGCAAAATCCCGGCCGGCGAGACCGTCTCGCGCGTCGAAGCGCCGCGCGGGGAGCTGTTTTATTACATCAAAAGTGATGGTGGGGAAAGACCGGCACGCGTTCATGTCCGTACGCCAAGTTTATGCAACTGGGTTTCGGTGCTGGAGAAAGCGGTCGGGCGCCAACTGGCGGATGTGCCCATGCTGATCGCCGGCATGGACCCGTGCTTCTCATGCAATGACCGTCTTGTCACGGTCGCAAGCTACACGGGACGAAGAACCTGGTCCTGGAAGGAATTGCGCGAGCATGGGATCGAGTACTACAAATGAATACTATGACATCACTGTTTTCCCTCATCATCTTTCCCGCCGGGCTGACGTTGATCTTCGCAGGCATGTTCTATGAATGGATCGACCGCAAGCTGGTCGCCCGTTTTCAGAATCGCACCGGTCCGCGCTGGTTCCAGCCCTTTGCAGACATGGTCAAGCTGTTTGGCAAGGAACAGATCCTTCCCGGGCTCGCCGCTCCTTTCCTGTTCTTTGGGCTCCCCGTGGTCGCGATTGCGGGCGCATTGACTTCCGCGTTGTACGTTCCGTTCCTGGGCCTGGAGCCCGTTCACAGTTTCGCCGGTGACTTGATCGTCACTATCTACCTGCTCAGCCTGTTGACCATGTGCATCGGTCTCGCGGGCTGGAATACGAGCAGCCGTTTTTCAGTGATCGGTTCCACCCGCACTTTGACCCAGATGTTTGCCTACGAAGCGCCGTTTCTGCTCGCACTATTGGGACCTGCCCTGGTGGCAGGGAGCTGGCAGATCAATGAGATCAATCAATATGCACAAAGCCACTGGATGGTTTTTACCCAGCCGGTAGGATTTGTTGTCGCCCTGATCGGCCTGATGGGAAAGCTCGAGCTTCCGCCCTTCGATTCCCCGGAGGCGGAAACGGAGATCGTTGCCGGCGCGCTGACCGAATATAGCGGCCGAGGGCTGGCGATCTTCAAGCTGGGCAAATCCATCGAGCTCATCGTTGGCATCACGCTTGTGTCAGCTTTTTATCTGGGCGGTTTGAGCGGTATTTTGCCCTTCCTGCTGAAGACGCTTGCAGTTCTGCTGTTGATGACCCTGCTGCAGAGCCTGTTGACCCGTCTGCGTATCGATCAGACCGTCGGTCTCTGGTGGCGCTTTGGTACCATCCTGGTCCTGGCGCAGATCCTGTTGATCATTATCCTGAGAGGTTATGTGCTATGAAAATCGGAACCATGTTGAAGGATGTAATCGATTCCTTTTTTACAAAATCCGCCACGCAGCTGTATCCGGCCGAAAGGACTGAGCCGCCCAAACGCTACCGCGGCGCCTTGGATTATGATCCCAGAGTGTGCACAGGCTGCAGTTTATGTGTCAAGGATTGCCCCTCGAACGCCATCGAGCTGGTCATCCTCGACCGGGCTAAAAAGAGATATGTGCTTAAGTATGACATGGCTCGCTGTGTGTACTGCGGTCAATGCGTGGTCAACTGCAAGGTCAAGTGCATGGGGATGACCCATGAGGATTGGGAGCATGCGAAACTAAAGAAGGATTTTACAGTCTATTATGGAAAGGAGGAGGATGTCGCCCAGTTCCTGGCAAACGTCCCTGCGCCAAATGTTGGAGCAGCAGGCAGCCCGGCAAAGCAGACTGCCACGGATCGCGATCCTGGGGATCGGTAATCCCCTCCGTTCGGATGACGCCGCCGGGGTTTTGGTCGCCCGCCGGTTGGCGCAATCCCACTTCACGCGGGACCTCGACTCGGTCCTCGTTCGTCGACGCCGGTTACGCTCCTGAAAACACTACCGCGGAAGTGCGCCGCTTTGCGCCGGAGATCGTCATTCTGATCGATGCCGCGGAAATGGGCGAAGCACCGGGCGCGATCCGCTGGGTCGGGATACATGAAATCGATGGCATGAGCGCCTCCACGCATACCATGCCGCTCTCCATGCTGGCAAAGTATCTGCTCCTCGAGCTGGACTGTGAAGTTGGAGTTTTGGGCATCCAACCCGAGTTCAATGAGATCGGCGATTCCATCAGTGAAAAGGTTTTGCAGGCAGTCGATGAAATTGTCAACGGGCTGACAGGACTATTACATAGTGCCTCCTACGGATAATTTACTTTACTTTATGGTTGAATTTCAGCCTACGAAACCCTGTGAAAAGTAAAGTTAATAATGAGCCAGGAGGTAGCTGATAATGCGGCTCCTGATCCTGATTCTTTGAATTGACAATCTTTCTCATTCAGGTATAATACGGCTCGCACGTGGCGCTTTTACACGAAAGCAGGCAACCATCCGGCCAGCCCAATGGCAGAGAAACTGACTCATAATCAGTGCTCTTGAAAAAGCGCTTCGCATAATCAATACGGCTCCGTAGCTCAACGGCAGAGCAGTTGCCTCTTAATCAATTGGTTGAGGGTTCAAATCCCCCCGGAGTCACAAAAAAGCCCTAAGTTTAAAAAACTCTGGGTTTTTTATTTTAAAATCACAACAGGCAAATTTTTGATACACCTTGATTACACCATACAGGAGAAAGAATGAAAAACTGTAACCGTAAGGATTAAATCCGGGATGCATCCTGTTTACAGCGTGCCGCATAATACTCAACGTGAAATTAATCTATTGCACAGTGCCGCATAATTATGTAAACTGCAAGTCTTAATTCCAGCCTACAAGATCGTTCAAAAAGTTTACTTTATTATGAGACAGGCGGTAGCTTCCAGCTGCATGTAAAGGTTGATCAATTCATGAGACAAGCGCCATTATCCCACCCTGCTTCATATCCAAACTGCAATGGATGGATGACCCAAGGTACGTATAATTAGGAAGGAAATTGATCCAGATGGTGTCACTCGTTAGGATGTCTCTTGCGCAGGTACAATCTGCATGAGGCAGTCCGGAGGCTTTGAGGATGTATGGCTGATGGATGGTATGTAGTACGCAGCAAACCAAACAAGGAGGAATTCCTTGCCGAGCAGTTATCTGCCTATGGGATCAAGGTTTTTTATCCGAAGGTCCGGGTAAAGACTGTCAATCCGCGTGCGCGCAAACTTAGGGCTTATTTTCCGAGTTATCTCTTTATCCACGTGGATTTGGAAACGATCAGTGTTTCGTCCCTGCACTGGATGCCCGGGGCGGTGAACCTGGTCAGCTTTGACGGGCAGCCTGCCTCGGTCCCTGAGACATTGATCTCCGCAGTCGAGCGTCAGGTGGACCAGATCAACACTTCCCAGAAAAACGTGCTGCTCGGCCTGAAACCCGGCGACGTTGTGTCCATCAACGATGGTCCGTTTGCCGGCTACGAGGCAATTTTCGATGGACAGCTCTCAGGTCGGGAGCGGGTTCGTGTCCTGTTAACCTTCCTGCAAAAACGCAAGATCCCGGTGGAATTACGCGGAGAGCCAGATCGGGCGCGCCAAACGATCCTAGGTAAAGTGGGGAAATCCTGGGGGAGAAATTCCCACAAATTCCATCTAACTTCAACGTTTCTCGTCGAGTAACCTTTTATCCATTGTAACGTCATGGGTGTGTAGAACTTGCTAAACGCAAGCTTTACTCCCTGAATTTATTTGTTCATATATTTTGCCAGTCCCCTTGATTATTGTGAAATTGATTTATTTCCAGGAGTTGTTAATGATTACTATGAGCACCGATGCTGAATCGCTGAATATTGTCGCCCTGGGTAAGAAAATAGGAAAAGTAAATTCAGTGCTGCCAAGGCACATGCAGTGGTTTATCTACAAATGTGCATTGGTCGTCATCAGATGTTTTAATGACAGGTCTTGCCTTTCGCCTGGCTTATTTCTTCCGCTTCGAAGCCCCCTTTGATTTCTTTGCTCAAGATGCGCTGATCTCTATCGAGCATTATCGCATCCTGGTTATCCTTGCCTCCTTCCTGTGGATCCTGATCTTTTGGATGAACGGCCTGTACAGCAGCCAGAATTTGTTGGGAGGGACACGGGAATACGATCGGGTATTCCGGTCATCCACCATTGGTTTTCTCATTATTGTAATTGCCGGCTTCCTTCAACCAGGCCTGCTGATCGCACGCGGCTGGCTGTTGATGGCCTGGGCATTTACTTTTATGTTTGCCTTTTCCGGCCGGTTTCGCTCCGGCGGCTTGTTTATTTTTCGCGCAAGCATGGTTTCTTCCTTACGCCGGCGGTGATCGTGGGGGCCAATCAGGAGGGGCGCTGGCTGGCCGAGCAACTTCTCAGCTGGCGGACTTCCGGTCTGCACCTGGTGGGATTTGTGGATAAAAAAGAGCCTGCTACAACACCGCTTTTCCACAACCTGGTCTGCCTCGGTTCCGTCGATCAGTTGGGCGAGATTATTACCAGATATAATGTGGGGGAGGTGATCCTCGGCATCGAGCGCCATTTCCACCCGTGATTACTTGATGGATATTTTTAAGAAATATGGGGTATCTGACACGTCAATATCCGCATGTCCTCAGGACTATATGAGGTGATTACCACGGGGCTGACAGTAAATGAGTTTGCTTACGTTCCCCTGGTGTATGTGAACAAGGTTCGCCTGACAGGGTCCGATGATTTTTTGAAATCGGTCCTGGATTATTTTATTACCATCACAGGCCTGGTCTTGATTTCACCATTACTCCTGCTCATTACTCTACTGGTACGGTTCAGCTCACCAGGTCCCATTCTTCATAAGCGGCGGGTGATGGGAATTAATGGAAAGCACTTCAACGCTCTGAAGTTCAGAACAATGGTGGTGAACGGCGAAGAAGTCCTGGAACGGCATCCAAAATTAAAAGAGGAGTTGGAGAAGCACCATAAACTCAAAAATGACCCTCGTGTCACCAGGGTGGGTGCATTCCTGCGGAAGTTTAGTCTGGATGAACTGCCCCAGTTGTTCAACGTTCTCAAACGGGATATGTCCCTGGTTGGTCCGCGGATGATATCTCCTGAAGAAGTGGCTATGTACAAGCAGTTCGACATGAATCTGTTGACAGTTCCCCCGGGTATTACCGGGTTGTGGCAGGTCAGCGGGCGGTCGGATATCTCCTACGATGAACGGGTCCGGCTTGACATGTATTACATCAGGAACTGGAGCATCTGGCTCGACCTGCAGCTCTTATTTCAAACGATTCCCGCAGTCTTAAAAGGGCGCGGCGCGTACTAATTTTTTTTTCAAAGGAAAACATCATGGCAAAAATCTTGGTAACCGGTGGGGCCGGGTTTATTGGCTCGCACGTTGTGGATTTGTTTGTCTCGAAGGGGTATGAGGTGGTGATCGTGGATGACCTTTCCACGGGCCGCGCCTCCAACCTGAATCCGGCTGCAAAGTTCTATAAGCTGGACATTCGAGACCCGGGATCCGCGAACTATTCGATCTGGAACGGCCCGACTATATCAGCCATCATGCTGCTCAAATGGATGTACGCCGTTCGGTCGTCCAGCCTTTGTTTGATGCAGATGTCAATATCCTTGGCTCCATCAACCTGATCGAATGCGCCAAGGAGTTCAATGTCAAGCATTTTGTGTACATTTCCTCAGGCGGAGCAGCCTATGGTGAACCGGAAAGGGTTCCCTGCGTGGAAACAGATCCAATCAACCCTATCTGCCAGTATGGTGCCAGTAAGCATACGGTGGAACATTATCTCTATATGTACTACGTCAATTATGGCATGAACTATACGGTCCTTCGCTATCCCAACGTTTTTGGTCCCCGCCAGGATCCACATGGAGAGGCGGGCGTGGTGGCGATCTTTACCGGGAAGATGCTGCTTGATGAACCGTTAACGATCAATGGAGATGGCGAGCAAACCCGTGACTATGTCTTTGTCGGTGATTGTGCCCGCGCCAATTATCTGGCCGTGACAACCGAGCATGCCCCCGGAATCTATAACATCGGCTGGGGACGTCCAACGTCCGTTAACCAGATCTTTACAACCCTTGCTGCAATTACGGAATATACTCACCCAGCGAAATACGGACCGGCAAAACTTGGTGAAACCCGCCACATCTATCTGGATGCATCCAAGGCCAGGAAGGATCTGGGATGGGCGCCAACAAAGACCCTCGAAGAGGGATTAAAGGAAACGGTCGCGTACTTTAGAACTTCAGAGAAGGCGATGTGATCATCGTTCAGACTCCCCTTAGAATCAGCTTTTTTGGCGGGGGAACAGATTTCCCCTCCTTCTTCATGGAGGAGGGTGGATGTGTTTTAAGTTCCGCCATTGATAAATATATATTTGTCTCCGTCAAGGAACGCTTCGACAACAAATTGCGCGTTGGGTACACTCAAACAGAGATGGTGGACAGTGTGGATGAAATTCAGCACCAGTTGATCCGCGAGGCGCTTCGCATGACCGGGATTCGCTCCTCGATCGAAGTGACCACGATGGGCGATATCCCCTCTGAGGGATCCGGGCTGGGATCTTCCAGCACTGTAACAGTGGGTGCTTTGCATGCACTGTATACCTACCTGGGAGAGATCGTCTCTGCTGAAAAACTTGCCCGGGATGCCTGCAATATAGAGATGGACATATTAAAGAAACCGATTGGAATCCAGGATCAATATATTGCAGCCTATGGCAATCTTCGTTATTTCGAGTTTATGCCGGATGGACAGGTGACGGTGGAGAAGGTTCCGCTCGACACGGAAACCCGGCGTGGCTTTAATGACCGGTTTTTGCTGTTCTTTACCGGGGTAAGCCGCCGGGCTGACAATATTCTCAGAGAGCAGAAGGAGAATATAAAGGATCGAATTGCCATCCTTCGGGAAATCAAACAAATGGTTCATGAGGCCAGGATGCTCCTGGCCAGTGGTGATTTTGATGCTTTTGGCCTGCTGATGCATGAATCATGGAAGCTGAAAAAGAGCCTGGCGGGCTCGATAACCAATGGAGCCATTGATGATCTATACGAACTGGCCAGGCGCAGCGGTGCCATTGGCGGGAAAATAACAGGAGCGGGCGGCGGGGGATTCCTCCTGTTATATGTTCCCTACGAAAAACAGCTCTCTGTCCGGAAGGCATTGTGTGAATTGCAGGAATTGCCTTTCCGGCTCGAATCAGATGGAACAAAAGTTATTTTTAATTATCGAAGGTAACAAAAAAACACTACCGATGCAAGGAGGTCTACTCATGGACAGAGTAACAAATTACATTATGCTGCTTCAGCAAACCATCGATCAATTGCCCAAGGATGATATTGTCAGGGTGATTGACCTGCTATATTCCGCCCGCTTTTCTGGCCGGCAAGTCTTCATCATGGGAAATGGGGGTTCGGCATCCACGGCAACTCATTTTGTCTGTGATCTATCCAAAAATACACGCCATGAAGGCTGGCCACGCTATAAGGTGATCGGCCTCTCCGATAACATGGCTGTCTTTTCCGCATATGCCAACGACGAAGGCTACGAAAATGTTTTCTGCGAGCAGCTTGCCAACCTGCTGATGCCGGATGATATTGTGATTGCGATTTCGGCCAGCGGCAACTCTAAAAACGTTGTCAATGCAATCCAGTATGCGAAGGACCAGAACGCCTTCACCATTGGCTTTACAGGATTTGACGGTGGAATCCTGGGCACTCTTGTGGATATTAATCTTCACATCAACAGCGATATCATTGAGCATGTTGAGGATCTTCATTTGGTTTTGGAGCACATGATCATCAAATCCCTGAAGGAGCGGGCGAATTCCGAAGCAATGACCCAGGTCCTTCTGGAAGATGTTCAGGCTCCGCAATAGGCGTTGGATCCGGTTATTTTTTTTGGATGGAATTCTGTTATTGCTCTGTAAGCCCCAAAAAGATTATCGCAGACTATAAAGGAAGTGATCCCTGCCGGCTGAGCCTCAAGCAACTGGCTTGCTCCCCGTCCTGATCTGACCATGATCGTCCCCTGCAAACCTGCGGACTGGCCTGCAAGCAGGTCGCTCCAGGCATCGCCTACCATCCATGAAGATTGGAGATCGAGCGATAATTCCCTGGCAGCCTGGAGCAGCAATCCGGGCTGAGGTTTCCGGCAGGTGCACCGGTCCTGAGGTTGATGTGGACACATATAGACAGAGTCGATCCACCCACCACTCTCCATAATGTCTTTTGTCAGACGGTTGTTGATCTCCTGGGCAGTTTCGAAGGATAATAGTCCGCGGCCAATTGCAGATTGGTTGGTAACTACAATGATTTTGAGACCTTCCTGATGAAACCCTTGCAGGGCATCAACCGTCCAGGGTAATAGGGTCACATGTGACCAGTCGCGGACGTAGTCCGCGCGATTTTCAATCAAAACACCGTCCCGGTCGAGAAATACTGCCCGATGCATGGTGTAATTATAAGCCAGGTGTTTGTACTGGCAGGCCCCTTATGATGGCCAGATTTCCGGCGTACTGCGTATGTCGGAATGGCGGAGCACGCCAGGAATCTTTCAGGGTATACAAGAAATGTTATCCAGTCTGCGGCTGTACTTGGATCGTCAAGCTTCATCCATTTTTCGATACTTCTATGAGCAGTTCTTTTTGGTGTGCTTCGGCTGGATCCCAACCATATTTGGGATTGCTCTGCGAAGTATCTTCTATCGCTTTATCCTCCATATGGATGGATCAGCCGCGATCGAGAATAATGTCCGGTTGAGGTTTGCCGACCATATCCGGCTGGGAAACGGAGTTTACCTCGATCAAGGCACTTATCTGCATGCAACTCCCCGGGGCATTGATATCGGAGACCGGACGATTGTCATGCATGGCGCGATGCTGCATGTCTATAACTTTCGGGATATGCCGCAGTCCGGTATCAAGATCGGGTGTGATAGCCTGGTGGGGGAGTACTCTGTGATCCGCGGCCAGGGTGGTGTCCAGATCGGAGACCGGGTGTACACCTCGCCTTTTACCCAGATCATTGCGGTCAATCATGTTTTTGACGATCCCAACCGCCCCTTTGTCGAACAGGGCATCACGGCAGAGGGAATTATTATCGAGGATGATGTCTGGCTCGGGGCCGGAGCCATCATCACGGATGGCGTCAGGGTCGGCAAGGGCGCCGTGGTTGCCGCAGGCGCGGTCGTGACAAAGGATGTTGCTCCACATACAGTTGTGGGTGGCGTTCCCGCAAAACTCATCAAAACCATTGATGGCTCAATCAGTAGACCAAATCGAACAATCATTCATACAACCAAGGAAGTAAATTCATGACGATCTTATCTGTTGTTATCCCTGCCTATAATGAAGAGAATGGGATTGCTGAAATAGCTAATCGTGTTCTCAAGGTAAAGCCCGAACTGACCAAGGTTGGGATTGATGAGCTGGAACTTTTGGTGGTGGATGATGGCTCCCGTGATCGGACCGCAGAAGTGGCCGGCTGCATTGACGGCGTGACGCTGGTCCGCCATCCGAAAAATAAGGGCTATGGCGCCGCGCTGAAGACGGGGTTCTCACAGGCAAGCGGCGAGCTGATTGGTTTCCTGGATGCCGACGGGACCTATCCTCCGGAATATTTTCCCAAGCTTTGCCAGTCTGCCCTGAATGGCTCGGACCTGGTGATTGGCTCGCGCATGGCCGGTGAGGACAGCCAGATGCCGCTTACACGGCGGGTCGGCAATTTCTTTTTCGCCACCCTTCTTTCCATCCTTGGACGGCAAAAGGTCACGGACAGTGCCAGTGGGATGCGGGTGTTCAAGCGGGAGATCCTGGAACACATCTATCCTCTGCCGGATGGATTAAATCTCACGCCTGTGATGAGCACGCGGGCGTTGCATGAAGGTATCACGATCAAGGAAATCCCCATTCCCTACAGCGAGCGGGTTGGACGCTCAAAGCTCAGTGTCATTCATGATGGGCGCATCTTCCTCCAGAGCATGGTGTGGACGGCGCTGTCCTATAATCCGGTCCGGATCCTGGGCTTGATCGGATTGGTTTCTATCGGTTTTGCGGCGTTGATTTTCCTGAGTTTGATCATTGCCAGATTCAGCGGTATTACGACCCTGGGGCCTTGGGGGGTGGTTGCGCTGTTTACCGCCATGATCTTCACCATGGCTGGCATCAATATCTTTGCGCTGGGTATCACGTTCAATTATCTGGTTTCGCTTTTTTACAAAAAACCGATTCGGCAGGGACTGTTTGGAAAGCCCATCTTCAAAACCCCGCTTGACCAGCAATTCTGGTGGATGGGCCTGGTTGCGGTTGCTTTGGGAACTGTCATCGGTGTCGTGAGTCTCTGATACTTGGTTTGCAGGGCTGGGCGATCGAACGCTTTGGTTTTATCTGTTGGGAAGCGCCTATGATTTCTCTCGTGGGTATTCAGCTGTTTGTCTACTGGTTACTGCTCAGAGTTCTCGAAGAACTTAGCAAGAGAGAAGTGCTCACACGGCAAGATATGGGATTAGCTTAGTTTTTTTGGTATTTATAACAGGAGAGAAAAATGAGTAACAAGGATAACAATCTTCAATCGATCAATATGGGAAGTCGTCTGACTCCCAAGTTTAGCAAGGCAAATTTCCCTAACGCGGACGATATTGTGCGACAGGGACTGCTTGCCACTCCGCGCTCAGAGGAGGCAGTGGATATCATGCTCGTCAACCCGCCCACGCCCGACGGCGAGCTCTGGATCCGCACCCAGCACCGCGTCGGCAGGCGGACACGTGAGAACATGGTCTGGCCGCAGGTTTCCCTGGCGCAGATGGCGGCCTTGCTGCATCCGGTCTATAAGGTAAAAGTCGTTGACTGCAACGCCGAACGCATGGGCTGGCCCGAGTTCACCAAACTGCTGGATAAATATCAGCCCAAGTATTATCTGACCCAGCTGACCGCGCCGACGCTTGAAAACGATATGTACGGGTGTTTTCTGGCGCATGCGCGTGGGGCCAAGACAATCGCCTTTGGAACGCACATCACCCCGATCCCGGTGGAGACGATGCGACCCTATCCCAGCCTGGACTTTGCCCTGGTCGGCGAGCCAGATCTGACCATCCGCGACCTGCTGGATCACCTGGAAGGCAAGATCGAGGAGCGCTCACCCGAGAGTCAAGCTGATGTTCGACAAGCATGATCCGATGTACAAGCCGTCCTTCAACGAGGATGGCATCTGTGAACATGCACGGGATCAAGGGCATTGCCTGGCGAAAGGGCGACGAGATCATTCTGAATTTCCCGCGCCCCTTCATCGCCAGTCTCGACGATCTGCCGATGCCGATGCATGAGCTGCTGCCGCTGCAAAACTATCGCATGCCGTGATCAAGGGGCCGTTTACGTTCATCGTCACCAGCCGCGGCTGCCCGGCCGGCTGCACGTACTGCATCAAGCATGTCAGCTACCAGTATTCCACGCGCCTGCGCTCACCCGAAGTTGATCATGGAAGAAATGTGGTATCTGAAGAAGCTCGGCATCAATAATATCCACATGTATGCCGACCTGTTCACGGTCAACCGCGATCAGGTGATCGAGCTGTGCAAGCTGATGATCGATGAAAAGATCAACATCCATTGGACATGCAACAGCCGCGTCGACTTCGTCGATGAGGAAATGCTGCAGCTGATGGGCAAGGCCGGCTGCCGCTTGATCTCGTGGGGCATCGAGAGCGGCAACGAGCAAATCCTCAAGCATGCCCGCAAAGGTGCCTATCCCGATAAGGCGGAACGCGCGCTGCGCTGGGCGAAGCAAGCCGGCATCATGAACTGGGGCTACTTCATCATCGGTCTGCCCGGCGAAACGGAAGCAACCATCCGGCAGACGATCGACTTTGCCAAGACACTGCCGCTGGACATCGCCCTGTTCCATGTCGCCGCGCCGTATCCCGGCACGCCGTTCTTCTTCGAGGTGGTGGAGAACAACTGGTTCCGCCCGGAACTCGCTGGGAACAGGTCGATATGGACAAGGGCACGGTGCTGGACTATCCCGACCTGCCCGCAGAACGACTGCTCTACTGGCAAAAGCGCGCCTTCCGTGAATGGGCGTTCCGCCCGGCCCGGCTTTCACCTATCTTAAGATGTTGTTGTACGATTGGTCGACGCATGAAGACTGCCCTGAATGTTGGTCTGCAGCACCTCTTCTGGGCATCCTCTGACGAAGGAGCGCCAGTCGGTGGGGCGGGTTAGTCCGTCAGGTCAATATAAAGGCTTCTAATCCTTGCGTGCAGGTACCCCGCATCGCGCGTCTGGCACTCAGTCACTTCCTGCTGGCGGTCATTTCCTGCCTGGTGATCTATGCATTCCCGGCGGCAGGGTTGTGGCCCGTTCTGATATCTGCAATCCCTTTCGGTGCCAGGCTGTTCATCGACAGGCCCTTGTTCCATGCAGGCCTGGTCGATGGGCTGCTGGCGGTTTTCCTGGTCACAGCTTTGATCGGGTACTGGGCGGCGTATGATCAAACAGCCGCGTGGATGAAACTCTGTCTGCTGGTTGCAGGTATTCTGTTGTATTACGCCATCAGCACGCAGCCAGAGTTCAAATCTGGGTGTACTGGCAGGCTTTTGGTTTATTTTTGGGGTGGGTGTCTCACTCTATTTTCTCCTCACCCTTGATTTTGGAGCTTCCCCGGCCAAGTTTCATTTCATCAATCAGATTGGCTTGAAGTGGATGTCGATCCGTCCGGTCGTGAGCTGGCCTGCCATCCAGCCGACGGATACCGCCGCCGGTATTGCGAGCATTACCTCCGTCTATGGATTGTATTTTCTCGCTCCGGACGAGGAGATGGTCCCGGAATAAGTTAGTAAGTCTTCTGGTTTTTGTTGGATTTGGGATCGTTCTATCTGCGGTCATGCTGGCTACCTCCCGAGGCGCGCTGGTCGCCCTGGCTGCCGCAACCGGGGTCTGGCTGCTGTGGATGATAATTGGGCGGACCGGCTTACGATCGAAGGGAAATATTCGTCAGTTATTCCCGGCGGGGATGTTATTGTTTATAGGGTTGACCGCCCTGCTGCTCATCCTGCCTCTGGGAATTTTCGGGAGCGGATTTTTTATCGGCGATAACCTCATCCTAGACCGGTCGGAGCTGATCCGAAACGGAATATCCATTATGAAGGATTTTCCATTTCTGGGCGGCGGGCTGACTTCTTTTCCGGGACTGTTCTCACAGTATATTCTGGTGATCCCGTACTATTCCCTGTTGAACAACCATAACCTTTTTGTAGATGTAAGCATCGAACAAGGAATGGTCGGCGGGTTTGCTTTCCTGCTCCTTTATTCGATCAGCCTCTGGAAAATTGCGTCCATCCTGGGCCATGGGTCCACCACCCGGAAGCAGATCTTGTACGGGACTGTTTTTACATCACTATTTATTGCCATGATGCATGGGTTGGTGGATGATTATCTCTACAGTGGATGGTGGGCTGCACTGGCCTTTTTCCCGGTCGGTATGACTATGCTGGCAGCTGGGATTCAGTCCAGACACGAACTGCAATCGGTTTCCTCCGTTTCATTAGAACTCGCCTTCTGAAAAAAAACAAGGGTGGACGACAAAAATTTATCCCCGGGGTTTCAGCCTGTTGATGGTTGGATTTTTGATCGCAGGTATTGGATTAAACTGGAACAGAATAGCTGCAGAATGGCTTGCAAATCTTGGCGCTGTTCGTATGGCGAAAGTCCAGCTTGCGGGCTATCCCGCCAACAAGTGGGATGAAGGGGGACGTAATGCTGAGCTGCAATCTTCTAAAATGCTGATCGAGCGTTCTCTTGCCTACAATGCCAATAATCGGCTCGCAAATTACCGCCTTGGTCTGATAGCCATGTCCGAAAGGGATTTTCAGTCTGCAGCCGGTTATTTGGAAAAAGCATATCAGCTGGATGCTTCGCATCGCGGGGTCATCAAGAATCTGGGGTATAGTTATGCCTGGAGTGGTAAGCTGGACAAAGCCAGGTTATACCTTGAGAGAATACCAGAAGCACAATCTGAGCTTGAAGTATATAAATGGTGGTGGGATGAACAGGGACGGCACGATTTATCGGTAAATGCGTCTCAGCTGACTTCTTCTATGAAAAATAATACTAATCAACATTAAATGGCCAGGTTTTGTGAAAAAGTTACTTAACATCAGAATTAAATTGTCCCTTCTCCTGGCCTTATTCGGCCTGCTTTTAAGCAGTGTTCCGAGCAGCCAGGCACAGACCGCTCAGGAATGGACCGATCCAATCAATCTTTCGATGTCGGGTTCAGCATCCAATCCAGCCACGGTGGTGGATGGTACAGGTGTGGTCCACGCGATTTGGGCTGATCAATTTGACGGCTATAAGTACTCACAGAGTGCAGACGGCCTGACGTGGTCAACGCCAGAAACGGTCAAATATCCATTTTCGCCGACGGCTCCTCCACCGATGATGTTCAGTGACGCCAAAGGCACCATTCATATCTTTTACCTGGATGATAAAAACAAGCTCACCTACGCACAGACCCTGCCTGAGAATTTGGATAATCCCCCGTCCTGGCGCGTAAAAGTTGACCTGGACAGTACTGTCTACGATTTTGATGCCGGCGTGGATCCTCAAGGCAGGGTACATGTTGCTTATCTAAAGAATCCAGCTTCTGCTGCTGGTCCTGCGGGTGTCTTCTACAGGCACTCCATCGACGGAGGACGAACTTGGGCTGCTTCAGATCTTCTGTATGAGTCAGCGTATCTCCATTCCCTTAATGCCGAAACTGCCCACATCCGGATGGCTGTCTCAGATAGGCCGGGAGATGAAAAAGTCTATGTTGTTTGGGATGACAGGCCTCAGAAACGAATCTCAATTGCGATTTCTCCTGATGGAGGACAAAATTGGGAACCGGTCAAGGAATTGGTTGCTCCCCAGGCAAACCTGGGATTTAGAACTCCATTTTATGGCGATATCGATGTATTGAATGACAAAGTCCTGGCTACATGGTTTGTAGGTGAGGCAGGAGTCAGTTGTACGCCTTATAGTTGGTCATCAGCAGATGGGGGGGAGACCTGGGGGGAGCAAACACCGATTTTATCGGAATTAGCTCGATGTCCTGAGAAAAGCGAATTCATTCCTGTAGATCCAAATTATTCAGTTGAATTGTTTACGATCCAGGGAGATTTATCCATCAGTGCCTGGAACGGTGTTGAATGGAGTGATCCGGAAGTACAGACAGGACCGTCCTCCATTATCAACCCCGCCACCATTGAGCCGGTACAATTGGCCTGTGAGCAGGTGGCTTCTTACAATAATCGTTTGATTGTTGCAGGGTGTGACGAAGGGGGAGGCGGGGATGTCTGGTATATGGAGCGACAGCTTGACTCATTGGACTACCTGTTTCCTTTACCTTCCGAGTGGAGCGGGGATACAAATATCATCTCTGCTCCTCGTACGCTCTCTTCCATATCATCGGTTGTGGACAGTAACGGCAATGCCCACGCCGTGTGGGTCCAGTCTTCCGCCTCACCCACGGATGCTTTTGCTCCGGAAATTCAGTATACACACTGGAATGGAAAAGAATGGACACGGCCTTCACCGATATTCACGAATCTTGATGGTTCGCCGCTAAGTCTGAATCTGCAAATTGATACCCGGCAGAGGCTGCTGCTCTCGTGGGTCAATCAAAAAACCGGTGAGTTGATGTTTACCTGGTCGAATTCCGAGCGGGCAAACATACCTGTAGAGTGGATCCAGCCGGTCATTCTTTCTGCCGAATCCAGAACTGACAAATTCTCCGGACATCCTGGTGGATGCAACCGATCGAATCCTGATTGCCTATGCAGTTACTCTAAATGAAGGGCGTGGCATCTACTTAATCCAGTCCAACGACTTGGGAGAAACCTGGTCGCAGCCGGTTAAAGTGTTTGATGCGGTAGCCGAGGGCTGGGAGATGGTGGACCAGCCTAAACTGGCTGTCACACAGGATGGCACTCTGCATATGCTTTTTACCAGGTATGCTTTGCTTGGAGAACCACAGCCTGTTGGTCTCTACTATTCTCAATCTGTAGATGGGGGCGTGACGTGGACACCTGCAGAAATTGTCAGTGAACAGCCTGTTCAATGGAGTGAGCTTGTTGCCTATCAAGGTACATTACATCGATTGTGGCAGGAAAAGAATAAGTTGGTCGCCCGGACAAACCATCAAACTTCGCCCGATGGTGGAAAAACATGGAACGCCGTTGTTAAAATTTCCAGTGATGCGAACCTAAATTCCAAGCCGGCGGTTTCAGTGGATGGGACCGGAAATCTCCACTTTGTTCAAATAATAGGGAAAGATAAACAGTCTTTTGAAGAGTGGGAATGGAGTCAGGACCAATGGCACTTGTTCGAATCCAGGAAAGTCCCCACAATCGACCTGAACTCTCCCCCTGCTGTCGATAGTGGTGTAACTTCCAACGGCAGGCTTTATGCCCTGCTTCAATTCGAAAAATTAGTGGAGAAGGGGATCGAGACGGATATCTGGAGCATAAACCGCTCCCTCGAAGTATCCGATTATGTACCCCCATCTGTGGCCGTCATCGCCACGCCTTCGGGCTTATCAGCTCCCTTGCCGACACCAGTAACGCAGCCCACACCGACCCCGGGATCCCCCTTTGCTGATTTGAATGACCCCCAGCCACTGGCGAATAGAAATTCCGTTGGGCTTATTTTGGTCATATTCCTGGTAGTGCTCATCGTGTTTTTTATAGTGCCCAAAAGAAGCAAGGCACCGGATAATACCAAAAACCCCTAAACTCTGCGCTCAGACACAAGCGATATTGTTACCTAATACAAATCTGGACAAACCATGATACCTTTTTACATTGGACGGACAAGAGACTTGTCATTTTACCTGAAGTACCTTGTTGTCCTGCTGCTTTTGTTTGCCATTAATGTTTCCCCGTCGAAGGCACAAGGCGAATCTTTCTGGTCTGAACAGCAAAGAATCCCCGAATATGTTGATGACACGGAAGAGCCGCCGTTCCTGATCGCAAACTCCAACAATACGGTTCACGCCTTCAATTCACAACCGCTCAACCTGGATGATCCGGGATCGCCTGGTGCTGTCTTCTATCGAGAATGGACTCTTGAAAATGGCTGGACCTACCCGAATGATATATTGCTCGATACGGATGGCGGCGGTCTCATTCTGGTTGGGGTAACCAATGATCAATCCGGTCGTGTTCACCTCATTACTCAAAAAAACGGGGATATTTACTATTCACAGAATAACATCGTTGATGCCAATCTTTCCTCTTCATGGTCCACTCCTCTATATATTGCTGGATCGTCTGAACGTTCACGTCCGGGTGTTGTAAATGTGGCTTCCATCGCAACGAATAAGGATAGGAGTGAAATTGTTGTGATCTACGCGGGGTCACAATTTGGGAATGGGCTGTATTTCACAAGCTCATCTGATGGCGGAAGTTCATGGACCGAGCCTTATCCAATATATTTGACTGGTGATGAAACAATCATCGTTACAGATCCGGATCTTTATGCCGGTGAATCCGGAATGTTTCATGCAGTCTGGTCGACTTTTTTGAATGATGGATCTGCTGGCCCGGGCTTTTATACTAATTATGACCCGCAAACAAAGACCTGGAGTGAGCCGGTTGAATTGGACGCTCCGGGTATACGGACTCCCTCGGTCATTGAAAAGGATGGCGAGCTCTTTGTCGGCTATTACCATGTAAACGGCAATCATGACTGGTGGAGGAGATCAAGCGATAACGGAAAAACCTGGAGTTTGCCTAAACAATTATCCCCTGTTCACAAAGGGACAAATGGAAAGGTTTCTTTCGTTGTTGACGGGGCAAATACACTACATGCTTTTTTTGGCCAAAGAATTGATGATAATAATCATGGGATGTGGCATGAAATTTTCACCAGAGGTACATTTGCAAATATTGAGGCTGTGGTACGGGGACCTCAAATCCGGGATAAGATTGGAGGGAAAGGGTTTGACCCTCGATCTGCCAGGGCGATCGTTGTCAATGGCAATACCGCTTTAGTGACATGGACCACAGATGGCGCGGGCGGCGAGAATGGCGTATGGTTCTCCTACAAACGTCTGGACGCACCTGAGCTGCCGTCCATTGTTTTGGAAAGTCCAACACTAACGGTTGACGAGACCTCTGTTCCTGCTTCACCAACCCCTACAGACACGAGTACGGGTCAGGCGACTCCACCTGACACGAATAGTAATATTTTTCAGGACTCACCGGGATTAGGGGAGAGTCTCGCAAACATCCATATATATCGGGGTTATTCCTGTTATTTTGCTGCTGGCAGGAATAGTCGTACTGTACTATATTTTCCAGGATAAAAAATAAGTAACGGAATTGTATAAATATGAGAATTACTGACCAGTCTATAAAAAACGCCGTTGTTCCAATATCGAAAATTAGACCAGCGCTTCGTATCCAGCCAACACATGGGTGGACTTCCCTAAAATTGAAGGAATTATGGGATTACCAGGAATTGTTGACTATATTTACCTGGCGTGATTTAGAGTTCGCTATCGCCAAACAGTGGTTGGTGTTTTGTGGGCTATTTTTCAGCCGTTCCTGACGATGGTGATATTTAGTTTGTTTTTTGGCCGCCTGGCGGGGATGCCTTCTGACGGCATTCCTTATCCCATTTTTAGTTATGCTGCCCTGGTTCCATGGACCTTCTTTGCCAACAGTATGAACCAGGCGTCAGTTAGTTTGGTCAGCAATGCTGAGATGATCAAGAAAATTTATTTTCCCCGGCTAACCATGCCTATAGCTGCCATCCTGGCGGGCCTTGTTGATTTTGTTCTTGCTTTCGTTATCCTGCTGGGTATGATGTTTTTCTATGGTTTTGCCCCAACCCTAAATGTTCTCTGGTTACCGTTTTTCGTCCTGCTTGCAATAATGACTTCTTTGGGCGTTGGGCTTTGGCTTGGGGCGATGAATGTGAAATTCAGGGATGTACGTTACATGGTCCCGTTTATTACACAGGCTTGGCTCTTTGCCACTCCAGTTGCGTATCCAAGCAGCCTGCTTGAAGAGCCGTGGCGTACCCTGTATGGCCTAAATCCAATGGTAAGCGTTGTAGAGGGTTTCCGCTGGGCATTGCTTGGCACAGATACAGCACCGGGACTAATGGTGGTTGTGTCATTTGTTGTGGCTTTCGTGCTTTTGATTAGTGGATTATTTTATTTCCGGCGAATGGAAAAATCATTCGCAGATGTTATTTGAGGATTGTTGATGAGCGACGTTGCTATTCATATTGAAGGCCTAAGTAAAAAATATCTCATCGGTGAGAAACAGAAACAGCACAATCGACTTGGCGATCAATTTGTCGATATGATCGTATCCCCATTTCGCCGAATGGGAAGTATGCTGCGAGGAAAATCCGACTCCGCCTCCGAACTTACCCAGGAGTTTTGGGCACTGCGGGATGTTTCTGCCGAAATCAAACACGGTGAAATCATAGGAATTGTCGGTCATAACGGGGCTGGAAAAAGCACCCTTCTCAAGATTTTGTCACGAATCACAGAACCTACAGTCGGGTATGCAGATGTATTTGGGAGGGTTGGTTCCCTGCTGGAGGTGGGTACCGGTTTTCATCCTGAACTAACAGGAAGGGAAAATGTTTTTTTGAATGGTTCCATCCTGGGCATGCGAAGAGTGGAAATTGACAGGAAATTCGATGCAATTGTCGATTTTGCAGAAATCGAGCAGTTTATTGACACGCCTGTAAAGCATTATTCCAGTGGCATGTATGTTCGCCTTGCATTTTCTGTAGCCGCACACTTGGAGCCGGAGATACTCCTGATTGATGAAGTGCTCGCTGTTGGCGATGTAAACTTTCAAAAGAAGTCATTGGGAAAGATGGAGAATGTGTCCCAGCAGGGTCGAACTGTGGTTTTTGTCAGTCACAATATGAATGCATTACAGCGATTATGCCCTCAATCAATTTTGCTTGACCACGGCAGACTGGTTGCCCAGGATCAAACGAACAAGGTTGTTGAACAGTATTTGTCAAATGTCCTGTCTGAAGCGACAGGCCCCAATCGTTGGATTAAGCTTTCTGATCAAAAGCGAAATGGAACGGGCAAGATCCAATTCGAGTCATTCTCCTATTCGGGCGATAATACTTCCTTGGGCTACCATCCGTATACAAATGGCTCCCTTGATATCTCCTTAAATTTGTTGTCCAAATCCCATTGTTTGGTTGGAAGTGTAGCAGTGACGATATACGATCGTTACGGTACAAAATTGGTGAATGCAGATTCTTCTTCCTTTGGCAGACCTGTTGAATTGCGTGAGGGTCTGAATACCTTAGATGTAAAAATTGAACAGCTGCATCTCAATCCGGGAATATATATGATCGGGCTATGGGTAGCAGATCCTCCAAGCGAAGTTTATGATTACATCCCTTCAGCGGCCATCTTTGAGGTCGTTGAAACCGACAGTAATAGCATGAGGGTGCAGTCGGATGGGATTATTCCAGTAAAGTTCTCCATTTCTCCGAGTGACAAGTCATTTAACAATGGAACCGATTTAAGTTAGTGCGATCATTCCCGCTTACAATGCGGAATTGTATCTTGAAAAAGCCATCAAAAGCGCATTGGCTCAAACTTACCGGGATTTTGAGATCATTGTCGTAGATGATGGATCGATAGACAATACTGCGCAGATCACGCGGCAGTTCAAGGATTTCGTAAATTATGTTTATCAAACTAATCGAGGCCTTGCAGCTGCCCGCAATACGGGAATCCGGCATGCCAAATCCGAGATCATTGCACTTTTGGACGCTGATGACTTATGGGATCCTGAATACCTGCAGGTAATGGTTGACCTCTTGGAGCAGCATCCGGATGCGGGAGGTGTTTATTGTGGGTTTCAATATATTGATTCTCAGGGGAACATTGTAGGAAAGCCAAGCCTAAGGGTTGTGCCTCCAGAACTCTTCTATCGCACCCAACTGATTCAAGGTAATTGGCTCTCTGCTTGTGCGGTACTATTTCGGAAGTCAATAGCGAATGAGGTAGGGCTATTTGACGAATCGCTCCGCGCCCTTGAGGACCAGGATTTGTGGATCAGATTGTCAGCCAATCATCCATTTGTTGGGCTACCAGTGTCGCTGGTTAAATATCGCCGGCACGAAAGCAATATGTCCAAAGATCCACAACATATGATTACGGCCGGCAACATGCTCATGGAAAAAGTGTTTGGACCTTGGGAAGGGATTGTCTCATCCTGGCCAAAGCTCAAGTTAATTGCCTACCGTAATCATTTTCGTTCTGCGGCTATTCGCTATCTGGCAGCGGGGAATCATGAAAAAAGTGCATACTATTTGTGTCAATTGGCTCTGGTTTCCCTAGATTATCTCTCTAGCATAGACCTATGGCGGGGACTGGCACGTGCTCATATACCGGATGAATATCAATTCGAACTTTTATCTGAGCTAAACTGGGACAGAATGCAAAGGGACATTGAGATATTGCTTACAGAGCTTAATAAAACAAAAGATGACAGGGTGAATATTCATAAGAATTATCCCAGGATCAAGGCCTCTGCATTCTTGGCCTTGGCAGATGAAGCAGGACGAATTGGAAAGTTAGTCCTGATGTATCAATGGCTTTGTGTTGCTATCCGCAGCTTTTTCCCGCTTTGGCTGGATCGTCGCCTATGGGGAACAATATTTCGCAGTCTGACAGGCAAGATGAACCGCATCTATATTTTAAGTAAGGTATTTTGCTTTGGCGAAAATAATCCATGAGAATACTCCTGGTGACAAGCTTTTTCCCAACCGCCCAAACCGCTGGAACAGAAATACGAACCCTTGTCTAATCCAGGAGCTTGCAGAGACTTGGGCATGAAGTACAGGTGATCTGCGCTGGTGATTGGGATAAGGGTAACAAGTATTGGAATGGTTACTCTGATGAGATTTATGAAGACATTCCTGTTTGCCACCTGCATTTGAACTGGATGCTGACCCCTGTCCCCAACTGGTTTCTATACAACAATCCGACATTAGTTCTAACTTTAACGAATTCTGTTTTAGCTGCCTGCGAGTGAATCATCTCAAGAGTGATGCCACCCTGTGCGATGCTCAGGCAACAGCTTTGGATTGCCTGAACTGCACGATGCGAGATACCAAGTGGAGCTTTCTCTCATCACCAGCTGGGCAAGATTCTATCCGATATTGACTTGCTTTTCGTGCCATCTTTGTGGCACGAAAATAACCCTCGCATCATCATCCAGGATGCGTTTGCTGCAAAATACCTGTGCTCGCCTCGGATGTTGGCGGAATTTCCGAATTTTTGGAAGATGGGGTGAATGGACTGCTTTTCAAACGTGGTAATGTGGAAAATCTGTCAGAACAGTTGCTGCGCGGTTTACTCGAACCATACCTGTTGGATAAACTGCGTCCCGGTATAAAATCTATTAAGTCGATCGATAAGGAATGGAAGTCTCCCCTGAAGATTGTTTTTTGTTGAGATGAAACACAAGTTTGGTGAATTGATTGGACATAAACGATGAAAATTTTATACATATCCAACGGGTATAAACCTTACCGGTGGGCCGGCACGGAAAACTATACAGCCGGGATTGCAGAGGAGATGGCCCGCAGGGGACACGTCGTAGAAGTGATCTGCGCCGGAGATTGGGATAAGGGCGAGCAGTACTGGAATGGGGTAACAGAAGATGTCCAAAATGGAATTCGGGTGAGACGTGTCAATCTTAACTGGGCAAAATCTCCTGATCCATTCCGCTATCTTTATGACAACCCCCTCACCGCTGGATATTTGAGAGAACTGCTGCAGGATGAAAAGTTCAACGTGGTTCATGTCACCTCCTGCGAAACATTATCCGCTAGCATACTTCAGGTAGCGAAAGATGTGGGCATGCCGCTGGTTTTTTCACTAACCGATTTCTGGATGTTGTGTCCACGTATAAACCTGCTGCATGCCAATGGATCCAATTGTGATGGTCAAACCTCACCGGATGAGTGCCTGGCATGTATGTTGATGAAAAGCAAGTGGTATAGAAAGGGCCGGAAGATCATTCCTGAAAAGGTTTTGCTGTCGCCTGCGAGTTGGGTTAGCAAATATTCATTCTTCACGCGCCGTCGCGGGCTGCAAGGAATTGCAGGCAATATGAGTGAGCGAAAATCAATGCTAAAACATGCCTTGACATTACCGGATTGTCTAATTACCGCATCCCCGTTTGTCCGGGATATATTTATGGCTAATGATGTGACTGCACCCATTGATGTAGAACCGTACGGGCATGAACTTGGCTGGCTAAATAGATATACCGGGAAATCAGAATCGGATGTGCTCAGGTTTGGCTTCATTGGTCAGATCAGCGGGTCCAAGGGCGTCCATCTGATTTTACAGGCTCTGACACTGTTACCTAAAGCCTATCTGGATAGGCTGTCATTGGTAATTTATGGAAATTTGGATCGTATTCCCTCTTATGGGCAAAAGATCAGGGAAATGTCATCCAATTTTTCAAATGTCACTTTTGGCGGAACATATCAACGAGCGGAAAGCGCCCGGGTCTTCTCCAGTATTGATGTCCTGATGGTGCCATCTCTTTGGTTTGATTTCCCACTCATTATTCATGAGGCCTTTGCAACCCAGACACCGGTCATCGCAACGAATTTGGGAGGTATGGCAGAGGCAGTTACGAATGATATTAATGGTCTATTGTTTATGCGGGGAAATGCTGCCGATCTTGCCCGGCAGATTAGGCGCTTTTTTGATGAGCCTGGATTACTCAGCCAGTTGAGATCGGGAGTTCCCCGTGTCAGGACGGTCAGGGAAGAAGCAGATGTGCTTGAGAATAAATACTTTGAGCTTGTTTGAAAAAGCTAGAATACTGATTTTTTGCTTAAGTGGAGAATATGATGACTATTTCGTTTAATCGGCCAACATTCATTGGCAAGGAAAATAAATACATCCAGGAGGCTCTTCAGAGTGGACACATATCCGGGGATGGACAATTCACCAAAAGGGTGCATACCCTGCTCGAGGATGTGATCGGTGTCCCCAAGGTCTTGTTGACAACCTCCTGTACGCACGCTCTGGAAATGTCTGCGCTCTTATTGGATTTGAAGGAAGGCGACGAGGTAATTGTCCCATCGTTCACGTTTGTTTCCACAATAAATGCCTTTGTCCTGCGCGGAGCGAAACCAGTCTTTGCCGATGTTCGTCCTGACACTCTTAAATCTTGACGAATCCAAACTGGAGGCATTGATCAACCCGAAGACGCGTGCCATTGTTGTTGTCCATTATGCAGGCGTGGCTTGTGAAATGGATGCGATCCTGGATGTCGGGAACCGTCATAACATTCCCGTAATCGAGGATAATGCACATGGGTTATTTGGGAAATATAAAGGTAGACAGCTCGGTACATTTGGAGCAATGGCAACACTGAGCTTTCATGAAACAAAAAACTTTACTTCCGGTGAGGGCGGGGCTTTGCTGATCAATGATACAAAGTATATTGAAAATGCGGAGATCCTGCGCGAGAAAGGAACGAACCGCAGCCGCTTTTTCCGTGGCCAGGTGGATAAATATACCTGGGTCAATGTTGGATCGAGTTATCTTCCCTCTGATATTCTGGCTGCAATGTTACTGGCACAACTGGAGGAGCGAGAACAGGTGCAATCCTGCCGCCAAAAAGTTTGGCAGAGATATTATGGGGAACTCGGTGCATGGGCGGAGGAAAATCAGGTTCAATTGCCATTTGTCCCTGCGCATTGCGAACAGACTTACCATATGTTTTACATGCTCTTCCCCAATCTGAAAAAGCGACAGGCGGCAATTCTATACCTGAAAGAACATGGCATACAAGCGGTCTTCCATTACCTGCCTCTGCACCTGTCACCCATGGGAGAAAAATATGGCGGCAGGGAAGGTGATTGTCCCGTTACAGAGAGAATCAGCGACCAACTTCTGCGCCTCCCTTTCTATACAGATATGACCGATGATGATCAGATCTGTGTGATAGAGACGCTAAAGAAATTTTCCTGATGGTAGAAAAAGGTTGTCAAGACTTTATCACAAAGATCACCAATGGGAATAAATGACCCAGCCACTCTTATACATCATCGTCCTGAACAATAATCGCCGAGATGATACTCTTGCCTGCCTGGCATCCTTGTATTGTGGCGATTATCAGAATTTCCGTGTAATTCTGCTCGATTATGACTCCATAGACGGTTCTATTGATGCGGTTCGTGCAGAGCATGCCGAAGTCGAGACCGTCACGTTGGATAGCAATCTTGGCTATGCCGGCAACAACAATGTTGGGATAAAGATTGCGCTCGATCAAGGAGCTGAGTGGGTCTTTATATTGAATAACGACACTGTATTGGCTCCCTCCTGTCTCTCCCGCATGATGGAGGTTGGTAATGCTGATACTCAAGTCGGCATGGTCGGTCCAATGGTATATCATTTCGATGAGCCGGAGGTAATTCAGTCTGCCGGAGGAAAACTGGAAAAGTACTGGCGACCCATTCATCTGGGCATGAATGAGTTGGATCAGGGACAATTCAAATCTGTCAGGCAGGTGGACTGGCTTTCGGGTTGTGCGATCCTGGTCCGGCGAAATTTGGTTGAACAGGTGGGGGCACTGGATCCCGACTATTTTCTTTATTGGGAGGAGACAGAGTGGTGTATCCGGGCGAGGCAGGCTGGCTGGAAGATTGTTCATGTTCCGAATGCCAAGTTGTGGCATAAAGGCGTGAAGCGAAATTATGAACCCAGGCCATATATCACATATTACATGACTAGGAATTATCTTTTTACTCTTGCCAAGCATAAGGCACCTCTCTTTGTTCGTATGCTCGCCTTTAGCAATATCCTTAGGACATTGTTGAGCTGGTCTGTAAAACCTCGCTGGAGGAGCAAACGGGATCACCGGAATGCTATGTGGAGGGGTTTGCTTGATTTTCTAAATCATCGTGTTGGTCCAATGCCATTTTAGTGATCATCATATGAATATTCTCTTTTTATCACGTTGGTACCCTTTTCCGCCCAATAATGGAGCACGGATAAGAATTTTTCATTTGCTGCAGGGGTTGTCCCAGTTCCATGAAATTACGTTATTATCCTTCTCGGATTTACCTCTTCCTTCCCCGGAAAGCTTGCAGCAGGATGCGATTTGTTCCAGCATTGAGGTTGTCCCATGGAAACCGTACAAGAGCGGAAGATTAAAAGCGCGGCTGGGTTTCTTTAGTCAGCAGCCTCGCTCATTGGTGGATACTTATTCTCCTAAGATGGACGCCTTGATTTGTTCAACGCTTCAGAAACGCAAATATGATCTGGTGATCACGTCAGAGCTGTCCATGGCTGCCTATTTCCCTGCATTTACAGGTATTCCTGCCTTGTTTGAAGAAATGGAACTAGGTTCGTTTTATGATGATGTATGGAAGGAAAAGGACTTTGCAAAGCGTTTCAGAGCTCAGCTAACATGGCTCAAACTTCAAAGATATATTTCTCGGGTTCTGGATGTGTTCGGTTCCACCACGGTTGTCTCGGAAACGGAGCTTGGTATTGTTGAACGGAATTTTCCGGCACAACGGGAAAAAGTAAGTATATTGCCCAATGGTGTGGATCTGAGTGCATACCAGGATATAAAAATTAATAGGCGTCCAAGGCACCTTATATTTTCGGGCTCTTTTTCATATATCGCGAATTACGAGGCGATGCAGTGGTTTATTGGTAAGGTTTATCCCATGATAAGGGAACAAATCCCGGATGTAAATTTGATCATTACCGGCGATCATGCCAATCTTCCTCTACCCTCCCTGGAAAATGTAACCCTTACCGGTTATGTGGATGACATAAAATCATTAATTGCATCTTGTGATGTAAGCCTTGCTCCCATATGGAGCGGTGGAGGAACAAGACTAAAGATCCTTGAAGCGATGGCACTCGGTACACCGGTTGTGGCGACCTCCAAGGGAGCAGAAGGATTACTGGCTAAAAACGGAGAACATCTCTTGATTGCTGATGATCCTAAATACTTTGCCGAACAGGTGATCAATTTGCTTCTAAGGGAGAGCTTACGAGAAAAGCTCTCATCCAATGCCACTCGGTTGGTAAAAGACATTTATGATTGGCAAGTCATTATGCCTCATTTTCTTCGTCTGGTCGACAAGGTGGTTGCAGGATAAGAGAATGGATACCTTACTCAATTTTAAATTTTCCTCCTTCCTAAGGTCTGCCAATAGGCATTGGCTTCAAATTGGCATTGTAATAGCCGTCCTGCTGACAAGCATGGTAATTTCCTTCTGGGGATCTCAGCCTGTTTTCTTGGTTTTGTTGTTTCTGTTGGGTGGGCTTGCTCTTGTACTTGTCCTTATACGACAGCCGAATTTGGGATTTATTCTTGTGATAGCGGGGGGGATGCTTGTTCCATTTAGAGGCCCGAGTGGTTTGAATGCTGCGACGGTGATGGTTGCTCTTATGCTTGGATTGTGGCTTTTGGATATGTTTATCGTCCAGCGTAATGTTAAGTTCATTCGTTCGCCAGTTATGCTGCCGGCGATAGTATTTCTGGTAATTTCCCTGCTGGCTTTTTTGTTGGGACAGATTCCCTGGTTTGTATTTGCGCGCCAGGCGCCCCTGAATGCACAGGTCGGTGGACTGTCCATTTTCATTTTCTCAATTGGCGGCATGTTTTTATCGGCTCACTTGATCAAGGATATCCGCTGGCTGAAAATCATCGTCTGGACATTTATTGGGCTTGCTACTCCTTATATCCTAAGTAGTGCGCTTAATTTAAACTCCATTGCTCGTCTTTATCACTCGGGGTTTACTGCCCAGAGTATGTTTTGGACATGGCTGGTTGCTCTAGCTTGCGGGCAGATCATCTTTAATAATACGCTATCCAAGCGCGTCAGATGGTTTCTGATCGCGCTAATGATTATCACATTTTATGTGGCAGTATTCCAGTCGTATGAATGGAAATCTGGCTGGGTGCCCCCTGCTCTGGTTGTAGCGATATTGATTGGTCTCCGATATCGTAAACTGGTGGTTTTCATGATACCCTTTATCGCAATTGCGGCTATATTCGTTGCGATGGATTTGATTGGCGCCGAGGACTATAGTTGGGGGACACGTGTGGATGCCTGGAGAATTGTCCTGGAAATCGGGCGTGTCAGTCCTTTACTTGGCATGGGATTTCGCGAATTACTATTGGTATACCCCCCTGTTTCCAATTCGTGGATGGCGGGTCAGTTTCAATTCACATAGCCAGTTTGTTGATTTGATTGCAGAGGTTGGCTACATTGGTCTGCTTGCTTTCCTTTGGTTGTTCTTTGAAATGGGCCGTTTGAGTTGGAGGTTAAGTCAACGTCTCCCTGATGGATTTGCGCGCGGATATTCATACGCGGTTTTTGCCGGCATTTGTGCATCACTTGTTGCTGCACTTCTGGGGGATTGGGTCCTGCCTTTTGTCTATAATATTGGACTGACAGGATTCCGTGGAAGCATACTTCTCTGGATATTCGTCGGAGGTGTGATGGCACTGGAGAAGATATATCTTCAAGATCCGCCTGAGCAGGGAAGCGAGGTTGGCGTAAGCAGCCAACCTTTCGGTGATGGGATTGAATAATGGATCTGTCAATTATCATTGTAAATTGGAACACAGCAAAATTGTTGACTCAATGCCTGGAGTCAATTTACAGGACTGGGTCCGGCTATACATACGAAATTATTATGGTGGACAACGGCTCCAGTGATGACAGTGTATTAACGGTTGAACAGTGTTTTCCCGATGTCATCATCATCCAAAATAATCAGAATCTCGGATTTGCAAAGGCAAACAATCGAGGAATTGCCATGGCACAAGGAAGGTACTATTTGCTTTTAAATAGTGACACGATTGTTTTGCCAGGCACCCTGGATGAGCTTGTTCATACTGCTGATCTTTATACGGATGTTGGAGTTCTTAGCCCGAAATTGCTGAATATTGACGATACGCTGCAGGAATCTTGGGCAAGTTTCCCCTCGTTTGGGTCTGAGCTGCTTGGCCGAAACTTCAGAAACCACCGGTTGGTACCCGATGTCTCATCGGCTTATGACGTGGATTGGGTTTCGGGAGCTTGTATGCTCGTTAGAGCCAAAATGGTTCATGAAGTTGGACCACTGGATGAAGATTACTTTATGTATTCGGAGGAGGCTGACTGGTGTTTTCGGATAAAAAAGATGGGCTGGAAGATTTGGTATCTTTCGAATGCAGTAATTTATCACCTGGGCGGAGGCAGCGCGAACAGATCCAGCCTGACACAGCTTATGTTGCTTTATCAAGGCAAGCTTCTTTTCTTCCGCAAGCATTATGGGGCGGCTCACGCTGCCGTGTTACGCTATGGGTTGGCGTTGATCAATACGATCGGGTTAAATTCGTCGCTCATTCTCCTTGTTTGGAAAAGATAAAGTGATGGTCAGACGAAGATTGACCATTCAATCCCAGTTAATCATGTGTCTATTGCTCGATAGGAAGCCTGCCACAAGCACATAGATCCGGAATTAGATCTTTACCAGGTGACCCACCTATTATTTCACTCAGTGGCAGAAGGGTCCATCCCGTGGTATTGCTCGATGCTTTGTTATCAGTTGGTCGAATCAAATTAAATGGAAAGTTTAAATCCAAATGACAGTTCAATCCTCCTCAGATTCATATAAAGTTATTCTTTTTAGAAGAGAGACTAGAATTTCTGTGCAAAAGGTGCTGGGTGTGATTATCCTGGTTTCCGTTTTTCTGCGCCTATTCTCAGCTATATATCAGGGAAACGAGATATCTACTTTGCCTGGTATTTATGATCAGGTCTCCTATGATGGGCTGGCACGCCGGGTGCTTCAAGGTTATGGATTTTCATTTGCTGAAAATCATTGGCCGGCAACCAGGGGAGGAGAACCAACAGCGCATTGGAGTTATCTTTATACGGTTTATTTGGTCGTTGTTTATAAGATTTTTGGGGTTTATCCGGTTATTGCCCGGCTTATCCAGGCGATACTCACCGGCATTTTGCAAACCTGGTTTACTTGGCGTATTGGGCGACGTCTATTCGGGCAAAGAGTGGGCTTGATTGCTGCTGCACTTAGTGCAGTCTATATCTATTTCTTCTACTACGCGGGCGGCTTGGTTACAGAGCCATTTTACATTGTTGCTATACTTTGGACATTTGATTTTGCTTTTCGGATCGTGGATGGAAGCAAACAAAAACGAAAGTATCCTCGATGGCGTAGTTGGTTCGAACTCGGTTTGGCTGTTGGCGTAACAGTCCTTTTGCGCCAATTGTTTCTGCTATTTGTTCCGTTTTTATTCATGTGGATTTGGTGGAATTTTGATGGGCAAATCGAGGCACCCAAAGCAGGGTTTTTCTCTAAGCCCAAACTTAATATGCCTGCATTAATCGGTTTATTTTTTGCGGGGATGGTAATTGCACTGATGATTCTTCCCTGGACCATTAGAAATTATCGGGCATTCGGGACCTTTGTACGATTAAATACCAATGCTGGATTTGCATTTTATTGGGGTAACCATCCAGTACAAGGGACTCACTTTATGCCATTGCTGGTTGGACAATCCTATCAAAGTTTGATTCCTCCAGAGCTACTCATACTTAACGAAGGCAAGCTTGACAAAGTTCTGCTAAAAGAAGGTATTCATATTGTAACGAGTGATCCAATCCGTTACATGCTGCTTTCTTTCAGCCGCATTGAGGAATACATACGGTTTTGGCCGTCTAAGGATTTGGGACTACTCAGCAATATTTCTCGGGTAGGTTCATTTGGTATTCTTCTGCCCTTCATGCTCCTGGGCATAGGAATCTCCATCTCAAGATTTCGAAATCCTTTATATAGAGATCAACGATTAAACCTTTTCATTATTTATTTATTTTTTGTGATCTATACTCTTATACATCTGCTAAGCTGGACCCTAATCCGATACCGCCTTCCGCTGGATGGATTTCTTGTAATATTTGCTGCTTTAGGGATGGATCATATCACTCGGAAATTACCATTTTTCAGAATCTCTTCTGCTATTAAACTAGATGGAATGGAGGATAAATAAGACCCATATGAAAATTGGGATTGATGCCCGCTTCTTAAGCCATCCTCAGCGTGGTGGTTTCAAGACATATACCAATAATCTTATCAGGTCATTGAGCGAGGTGGATAGTACCAATGAATACTATATATACCTGGATCGTCAATTGCCTGATGAGCGTGTTCACAAAAAGGAGAACTGGCATTACAAGGTTGTTGGCGGCACCTTGCCGGTGGTTGGTATGCCTATAAGAGAACAACTCTTTCTGAAGAGGCAAATTGCCAAGGATCAACTGGATGTAGTTCATTTCCTGTGCAATACGGCGCCCATAAATATAAATGATCGGTGCGTTGTTACACTTCATGATACGATCCAAGTTACAGCGCAAAATCGCTTTAAACCTCTGGGGGGGCTGACAGCGTACAGACAATGGGCCATGCTTGCTTATTCAAAAGGAGCGATAAATAATTCAATAAAATCCGCCAGCCGGATCATTACTGTATCAAATTATGAAAAACAGCAGATAAGTACTCAGTTTGGCATTTCTCCGGAGCGTATATGTGCCATTCACTTAGCGCCCAATCCGATTTACAGGCCGGCCACAGCAGTAGACAAAAGCACATGGAGGTCGAAGCTGCCTGGCTTGTATGGAATTAAGAGGAAATTCATCCTGGGAATAGGGTGGGAGCAGAGAAAGAATATTGATTTTCTGATTGAAACCTTTTCCCGGTTGTCGTCTGAATTTGAATATCTTGATCTGGTCATCGTCTGCGCAGGAGAAAACAAACGAGCGTACTTTGAGAAATTAAAAGAGCAATTATGGGGTTGCGGAGAGAACAGTTATCCTGGGGTCGTTGCCTGCTGAGGAACTTGTCATGTTATATAATCTAGCAGAAGCTTTTATTTACCCATCGGAGCGCGAAAGTTTTGGCTTACCTCCGCTGGAGGCATCTCCTGCGGTACTCCGACGATTGCGATGAACAAATCATCTGTCCCCGAAATCCTTCAAGATGGTGCATTACTGATCGACGGAAAGGATCCTCAGGCTTGGATAAATGCTTTTCGTCACATTATGGCCAATGAAGGAGCCAGATTAAAACTTATTGACCGCGGCTTGGAGCAGGCCTCAAAGTTTAGTTGGCAACGATGCGCGCAAGAGACGATCATGGTGTATGCTGATATTGTAACGAATATTACTCATACTCAGCTAGAGTGAAATACTGATCTGCTCACTTAATTTGTGGTGTGACAAAAAAACGTACATACAGAAAAATAATCGTTGAATGTTAAACCAATATAACTGATGGATGGGTGGGCGACTGATAAAACGGCACTGAATTAAGTAATGCTATCGTTTTGGGAAATATCTATCTATGCATCTCTATCATCATTCAGATTTTCCTTCAGGTTTCGTACAGCCTTTCAAAAATTCCCCGCGGCCAAGATTTATGCATCTGATGTGTTGTTTAGAAGCATGGAGGCAATTACCCACCTTCTCATGCCTGAAAGAAATATTGTGCAAATAGGAGTTAACCATGCTCTGCTCAACGATAATTCCGACAGTGAACCGACCGAGTTTAGAACGTACAGTCAATAGCGTTTTAAGTCAGGGTTTGGGACAGGAGATATATGAAATTATCATTGTTAATGATAGCGGTCAAATTCTCCCCGAATCCGATTGGCTGAAATCTCCTCAGATTAAAAGTTGTAAACACGAATTGTTGTGATCGATGTTTCGCCCGCAATGTAGGTGCTACCGTGGCAACTGGTAAATATCTTCACTTTTTGGATGACGATGATTACATGTTGCCCAGAGGTGTGCAGATACTGCTGCTAGTTGCAGAAACTTCAAACTGTGATTGGACATACGGTGCCCATAACCGTGTTGATGATGAAGGACGTTTGATATCAGTTAATAGCCCGAATGACAAAGGTAACCTTTTTGGGCTTCTGGTTGCGGGGGAAACCATACACATGGGCCCCTCGCTAATTAAGCGGGAGACCTTCTTCAAGGTAGGGGGGTTTGACCCGAAATTAAGAACAGCACAGGATAGAGATCTGGAGTGTCAGATCGTGTTGACGGGCGATTTTGATTGTACTGACCAGCTAGTGGCCGCTATACGCGTAGGGCCGACAGGGAATACCACGACCGATTGGGGCACAGCTAAGCAGAACAACCGATTAATTCGTGAAAAAGCGTTAAATACTCCCGATGCTTTGAACAGGATACTAGATTCCATAGGTAACAGGCCCTACCTCCGCGGTCGACTTTGCCGGGCCTATATGTTCTCAGCCGGTTTGAACCTAAGGGCTGGCCGATTTTTCACCACCTGTAGCCGCCTGTTTCCACTGTTGCGTTTAGCCAGTTTTTATCCAATTGATGCCAATTTTTTGGCATGGACTACTATTTCGTCCGTACTGGCATAACCTCGAAAGTCAGCATGAAGAGAAGCAATATGAAGCTGGTTTATCCCCTAAATAGGAAGCATGGTGCTTGTAATAAAGATATGGTCATCATTTAGATTACTATGGTGTGCTTGGTTTGACAACAACTGTCCCTGCCATTATTTGTTTCATATATTTACACATTGAAGGATTCCGAAAAATGCGAATACTGCTGGATCAAGGTATATACGATATGAGAAATTTAGGCCAGAACGTGTTACTTCAGTCAGCGATCGAACGAGTTAAAAAGCTTTGGCCTGGTGCATCGATTGGAGTGATAACATTGGCCCCGCAATTACTAAATTTGTTTTTTCCTGAGGTTACTCCAGTGAGTCCGGATGGTAGCCATAGTTGGTATAAAGCCGGTACTCGTTATGACAGAATTCGTCGATTAATACCCACAGCAATTTTCAGGTTTATACTCGTGACCCGTGAGGAACTTTGGTATCGGTGGCCCAAATCTAATCTTAGATCGATTGTTGCCAAGGTAAAGAAATCGTTTCATATAACCACAAAGAAATCGCAATCCCTTGAGAGTTCATCCGTGCTTGCGGTAGATAAAAATGACATTGGTAAACCTGACTACGCAAGCGTGGTATCTGGTGCAGATATATTTATTGCGACCGGGAGTCAGTATATGTGTGATCATGCAAGAGGTACGGCATTACGGGTACTTGATCGATTGGAAGCATCAATTCAGCGTGGGATTCCGACCGCCATGGTTGGGCAGGGAGTGGGTCCCATCCAGGATGTTGAATTACTTGCAAGAGCAAAGGAAGTTCTTCCTCGGGTAGACCTAATTCTAGTGCGTGAGAGACTTGAAGCCCCCGCTCTTCTTACCTCCTTGGGCGTAGATCCAGCGAGGGTCATTGTTACAGGGGATGATGCAATTGAATTGGCATTTAACGCACGTGCATCGGTTCTAGGTAAGGGCATTGGCATAAGTATGCGCTGCATGCCTTCTACAAAGATAAGTAATGTTGATATCCCAATCATTAATAATATCCTCGGAGGAATGGCAAGAAAGTACGATGCGGAGTTAGTAGGACTACCTATATCACTTAGTATTCATGAAAGAGATGATCTCTGTACCTTGCAATTGATGAGTGGGTACAACAAGATATGGATGAGTCGAAAGAAGTTTCAAACGCCATTATCGTTTATAAAAAATCTTCAACGATGTCGTCTTGTAGTAACCGGAACCTTCCATGGTGCGCTCTTGGCATTGGCTCAAGGCATCCCAGTGATTTGCTTGGTTAGAACAAGTTTATATGCGAATAAGTTTAGAGGCCTAGCTGACTTGTTTAATCCGGGTTGTGAGATAGTCTTGCTTGAAGATGAGTATTTTAGGGAAAAGTTGATCTCATCAATAGATTTAACTTGGCAATCGGCTGAAGAATTGAGAGAAAATTTATTGAAAAAGGCGCTTGATCAGATCGAATGGGGTCAATCAGCTTATGAGCAGCTGATTGATTTGTTAAATCCAAAAAGAAGTACGATTGAAGGAATTCATACATGATCCACAACAGTCCAAAGGTAAGTATTGGTTTACCTGTATACAATGCAGAGAAGTATCTTGAAGAAGGATTGGACTTTATTCTTGCTCAAACCCATCGAGATTTTGAGATCATTATTTCTGACAACGCTTCGGATGATTGCACACAAGATATCTGTCTAACCTATGCTCGAAAAGACCCACGAGTAAGATATTATCGAAATGATAGGAATTTAGGCGCTGCTCCCAACCACAATCTTGTTTTCCGCTTGGCGAAGGGGAAGACTTTAAAGTGGGCAGGTTACGATGATAAGATTTCCCCGGATTTTTTAGCTAGATGCGTAGATGTTCTTGATAAAAAGCTTGATGTGGTTTTGTGTATGCCACTAACATGTTTGATTGATGAGCATGGCCAATATATCGGCGGATATGATTACCAGGCAGATGCAGATATTCCGAGTTCCTCAAAGAGGTTCCGGAACTTTATGCTTAAGAACGAGTTAGGTAATTATGTTTATGGACTTATGCGAGTGGATAGCGTTGCAAAGACCTCATCTCATGGGAGTTACCCCTCTTCAGATTTAGTATTCCTGGCAGAATTAGCTTTCTATGGCAGATATTATATTATTCCTGAACCACTTTTTTATAGACGTATTGCATCCAGGACAATCCACAAAAGCAACCTTTCGGATTGAAAGAAATCGTGTTGTGTGGTTTGACACTTCTTTGGAAGGTAAAATAGTGTTGCCAAAATGGCAATACTTATTTGGCTATCTGAAAGCGGTTAAAAATGCACCAATAGGTATTTACCAGCGTATATATTGCTATGCACAGGTTGCCCGCTGGGCACTTGTACTTCCCCATCTTCGAGCCTTGCTAAAGGATGTGCTGCTAGCCGCTCGAAAACTGATTTTCCGTTCTTATATGAAATTTAAGCGTAAGACGGGAGCATAATCCGATTTTTCTCACTGTTTATGAATCGAAAAAAAATATTCGGCAGTTAAGTAGGGGACGATATGCAAACCGGAAAGTTAGCAAATTTATGAAATGGCCTGTACTATTGTTTCCACTCGGCCTACCTGGAGTCTCCCTTCTCCCCAGCCCTCCAAAAGGTTCTTTTCCTGTATTCAAGGGTTCCTTATCTTGTCAGGAGTATTTCTCGTTTCTAAAAAAATTCGATTTGTTCGTCTATTGATGATTTGCAGTAGCTTGCCATTCCATGAAACTGGAAACCAGGGTTATTAAAAGTTTAGCGAATGAGATCATAATGGATACACATCATGCCGGATTTCAAAAGTAAAAATCAACTTTCAGTGGGACGATGCCCCAGCTGCGAATCGGATGAAACAGCGGTCTTTTTTGGGATCGAGGGCGTTCCCGTCAATAGTGTATTGTTGCTCCAATCCCGGGAGGAGGCGCTGAACTTTCCTCGAGGCGATATTTCGTTGGGATTTTGCCATTCCTGTGGTTTCATTTTCAATTCGGCTTTCAATCCCCGGCTGCTTGAATATTCGGTGAGATATGAAGCTACTCAAAGTTATTCGCCCTCATTTAATATTTTCCACCGCAGTTTGGCAGAGCGCTTGGTGAACCGGTATAACCTGTATGAGAAAGATATTATTGAAATTGGATGTGGACAGGGGGAATTTTTGAGCCTTCTTTGCCAGAGTGGGAATAATCGAGGGATAGGGTTCGATCCCGTCTACGATGAAGATCGCAGTGTACTAACAAAAAGCGAACCAATAAAGATCATCAAAGATTTTTACTCAAAGAAGTATGCTGATGTATATTGTGATTTTGTATGTTGTAAAATGACACTTGAGCATATACAAAATACCGGAGAATTTATCGGCAATCTTCGTCAAATATTAAGCAACAAGCCGGATACGATTGTTTTTTTTCAGGTTCCAGACACTGTGCGCATCTTGCGTGAGATCGCTTTCTGGGATATTTATTATGAGCATTGCTCGTATTTTAGTCCGGTCTCGTTGGCTCACCTGTTCCGCCGGAATGGATTTGAGATTATCGATCTGGAAAAGGACTATGATGATCAATATCTAATGATCGTTGCCAAACCGGGCACGGGTCGGGATGTTTCCCAGGACATTGGGGAAGATCTGCTGTCTTTACGCCAGGATGTCGAGTACTTCATTGAACGTTACCAGACTGGCGTCAAAGAATGGCGGGACCGGCTCGACGCTCTCTGTCAGGCTGGCAAACGCATCGTATTGTGGGGTGCGAGTTCGAAGGCTGTGTCTTTTTTGACAACGCTGAAAATAAAGGAGGAAGTCAAATACGCAGTTGATATTAACCCTCTCAAGGCAGATACATATATTGCCGGAACCGGTCATGGGATTGTTACGCCGGAATTTCTTATTGAGGACAAACCGGATGTTGTGATCATAATGAATCCGGTGTACACTCAAGAGATCGATCGGACTTTGAAAAATATCGGAGTTGACGCACAGCTTTTATCCCTGTGAATAGAGTATTGTAAACCCCGCGGCAATTCTTTGAGACAATTTGCAATCTCAATCTGTGTCAACTCACATTTCTGTGAGGACAGGATGAGTTTTAGCGAAAATAAGCGGCATTTTAGTGACCCTTTCGTGATAGCTAGTTATCGGTGTCTGTATGATGGTTATTCCCCGGTTTCACATTTGCTCAACGCTCGGATGACGAATTCAAAGAGCTGCTTGGTATTGTCAACGGATTGGATATTCTGGATGTCGGTTGTGGCATCGGCATGATCGGTACTCATATCCTTAAAAACGGAGGAAAATATTTCGCGGTCGATCTTTCAGAGGGGATGCTGAAAGAATGTCAGGGCACATTGGAAAAAGAAGACAAGCTTTTTATGTCTCAGGTAACTATAGATCAACTGCCTTTTTTAAATGAGAGTTTTGATCGAGTACTGTGTCTTGGTTCCATGGAATATGCAGGAGATATTGAAGTCGTAGCCGCTGAATTAGCAAGAGTTTTACAGGAAAAAGGTGTGGCTATAGTCACTATGCAGAATCCGTTTGGGATTTACAGGTTTTGGGAAAATCACGTTTATTCCAGCCGTTTATTCAATATGGTAAGGAAACTGAGAGGCAAGACTGCTGTTGGGGAGAAGCTGGAGAAAATAATCCCTCAGGAAAAAATACGGGAAGTTTTTGCTCTCCATGGTTTGATTGTTCGAGATTCCGTCTACTATAATTTTGATGTGTTTGTGAAGCCATTGGATCATATATTTCCCCGCCTATCTGTTAAGGTGTCAAATATGTTGGAGTTCCTTGGCCGAAACGCACTGGGTATTGTCTTGGCGGCTGATTTTATCATTTCGTTCCAAAAAGGGATTATGTAGGCTGGTAAGTCAATTTGATTAATTGTAAGCAATTTGCAAGGGAATTGAGCCGGAATTTTGCTGCTTTCCCTTGATAAATTATCTCAAAAAACAACGTGAAGGGAAAACAAATTTGATGAATGCATTTCATATGACGAAAGGTCTGGAGGTTATATGCGTGTTTTAGTTACAGGTCATCTTGGGTATATCGGTACAATCCTGACACCGATGCTCACAGGGGAAGGACATAATGTGGTGGGGTTGGACAGCGATTTGTACCGGCGTTGTACTTTCGGAGTAGATGCTCCCGAGGTTCCCGAAATCATCAAAGATATTCGTGATGTTAAACCCGCCGATTTGGAAGGTTTTGATGCAATCATTCATCTGGCCGCACTTTCGAATGACCCGCTCGGAAATATTAATCCTGACCTTACATATCAGATCAATCATGTAGCATCTGTACGACTGGCGAAAATCGCGAAAGAGATGGGTGTAACACGCTTCCTGTTTTCTTCTTCCTGTAGCACCTACGGAGCTGCTGCAGGCGATGAGATGCTGACAGAAGAAGCGGAATTCAATCCCGTCACCCCTTACGGACATTCAAAAGTTTTGGTCGAAAAGGATGTTGCAGAGCTGGCTGATGATCACTTCAGTCCCACTTTTCTCCGGAACGCCACGGCTTACGGGGTTTCACCGCGTCTCCGCTTTGATATTGTCTTGAATAATCTGGTTGCCTGGGCGTTTTCCATGGGACGTGTTCTTATTAAGAGTGATGGAACTCCGTGGCGACCCATCATCCATATTGAAGATATCTCACGTGCTTTTATTGCCGCCCTCGATGCACCACGCGAAGTCATACACAATCAGGCGTTTAATGTTGGGCGGAATGACCAAAACTATCGCATTCGTGATCTTGCAGAAATTGTCAGGGAAACCGTTTCAGGCTCCCAGATTGAGTATGCCCAGGATGCAGGACCTGACAAACGCACATATCGTGTTGACTTCAGTAAAATTGCACGGGTGCTTCCTGAATTTGAGCCTTACTGGGATGCACGAAAAGGTGCGCAGGAGCTTTACGATGCCTATTGCAAGTCCAACTTGAAGCTGGATGAATTTGAGGGACCGAAGTACAAGCGCATTGATCATATCAAACAGTTGATACATGATGGCTTGCTGGATGAAACGTTACGATGGACAATTTAAAACCAAAGAGAAAATTCATGAAAAACTCCGACGCTCCGCTGAATACAATTCGAAAATGTCGTTTCTGTGGCGAACCACTGCACTTCACATTTGTAGACCTGGGAATGTCTCCGTTATGTGAGAGCTTCCTTGGTCGTGAACAGCTTAACCAGATGGAACCTTTCTATCCCCTGCACGTGTTTGTTTGCGAAAGTTGTTTTCTTGTGCAGCTGGATGAATATGTGAGCCCTGAAGATATATTTACAGAGTATGCTTATTTCTCCTCCTATGCCAATACCTGGCTCCAGCATGCCGAGAGATACACACGTCTCATGACCGAACGGTTTCACTTGAATCAGAATAGTTTTGTGGTGGAGGTAGCCAGTAATGATGGCTATCTTCTCCAGTACTTCGTTCAGAATCATATTCCTGTTTTGGGTATTGAGCCTGCGAAGAATGTTGCCAAGATCGCAATTGAAAAGGGAGTTCCCACTCTGACGGAATTCTTCGGCGTGCAGTTGGCACATCAGCTGGCAGCTGAGGGAAAGCAGGCTGATCTGATCGCCGGAAATAATGTGCTTGCGCAGGTGCCTGACCTTAATGATTTTGTTGGCGGAATGAAAATTCTTTTGAAACCGGGTGGCGTGATCACAATTGAGTTTCCTCACTTAATGCGGCTGATGTCTGAAAATCAGTTTGACACAATCTATCACGAACATTTCTCATATTTCAGTTTTATCACTGCTGAAAAGATATTTTCTGCACATGGATTGACCCTTTTTGATGTGGAAGAACTTCCCACCCATGGTGGTTCCCTGCGGATTTATGGCCGCCATACTGAGAATCTTGATCTACCCGTGACTGAGCGTGCCCTGGAACTGCACGAACGGGAATTGAAGGCTGGCCTGACAAATATGGAGCATTACGCAGCATTCGATGAACAGGTTAAGGAAACAAAAAGAAAACTGCTCGATTTCCTTATCGATGCCAGGCAACAGGGTAAAAAGATTGCCGGTTATGGAGCACCAGGCAAAGGAAACACTTTGCTCAACTACTGCGGAATCCGCACGGATTTTGTCGACTATACCGTGGATCGGAATCCTTATAAGCATGGAAAATTCCTCCCTGGGGACTCATATTCCGATTTACCCTCCTGAAAAAATAAATGAAACCAGGCCGGATTATATTTTGATCCTGCCCTGGAACCTCAAGGATGAAATTATCGACCAAATGGGGTTTGTACGCGAATGGGGTGCACAATTTATTGTCCCAATTCCGGAAGTTTGCATTTATCGCTAATTGGGTCACTCTCCCAGGTATCTCGTAATACTTATCATCGATTGGAGTGTTTCTATGAAGGTTGTATTGTTTTGCGGCGGGATGGGAATGCGGCTGAAGGAATATTCTGATACGATTCCCAAGCCCATGGTTGAAATAGGCTATAGACCAATTATTTGGCACTTGATGCGGTACTATGCCCATTTTGGACACAAGGATTTTATTCTCTGCCTGGGCTACCGGGGGACTTGATTAAGAAATACTTCTTAAATTATGCCGAGTGGATGTCCAATGACTTTGTTTTATCGAACGGAGGCAAGGATATCTCCCTCTACAATAGTGATATTGGAGACTGGACGATTTCCTTTATTGATACAGGATTGCAGGCAAATATCGGCCAAAGACTGAAAATGGTCGAGGAATATTTGGCAGGTGAACCTGTCTTTATGGCGAACTATTCGGACGGGTTAACGGATCTCCATCTGCCTGACTATATCGATTATTTCCACAAAAACGACAAAGTGGCAAGTGTACTTTGTGTCAAGCCTTCCCAGTCTTTTCATATTATGTCCATGGGAGATGATGGCCTTGTGAAGAATATTTCTTCCGCCAAACAAGCTGATTTATGGGTAAATGGAGGCTTTTTTATTTTTAAGAAGGATATTTTTCAGTATATGCGAGACGGGGAAGAATTGGTCCTGGAACCTTTCCAGCGATTGGTAGACGAAAATGAGTTGCTTGCCTATCGCTATGATGGCTTTTGGGCCGGGATGGATAACTTTAAAGAAAAGCAGGCGTTTGACGATATGTATGCAAGAGGGAAACTCCCTGGGCTGTCTGGAAGCAGCCGCGCTGATCCATTGATGGATTTCCAAGTCGCGAATCCGATCGCTGGTTTTCATGCTTGAACCTGTGAACGGCGCTGCTCTGTCGAAATGAAAAATATGGGATGTTTGGCGTTTCCATGGGCGCCAGTATTATTAAACCATCATTGAAGTACCTCCTGTTCATTGGATAAATTAAATGCTTAAATTGCGAATACCTAAAGGGCAAAGTTCCTTAAAAGTCTTGTTCCTCGGTGCACATAGTGATGATATAGAAATTGGTTGTGGTGGGACACTCATGAGAATGATTTCGTGAGTATCCGGAGCTGGAAGTAACCTGGGTCGTGTTCAGCGCCCTGGGCGAAAGGGGAGAGGAAGCAAAAAAGAGTGCTCACGAATACCTGAAGCATGTCGAACATAAACAAATTGTTGTTCATAATTTCAAGGATGGATATTTTCCCTTTTGCGGCGCCGAGATCAAGGATTTCTTTGAACAATTGAAATTGTTGGTGATTTCCCGATGTGGTTTTTACCCATTATCGTGATGACCGGCACCAGGATCATCGTTTGTTATCTGATCTCACATGGAATACATGGCGTGACCATTTCATTCTTGAATATGAAATACCCAAATATGATGGAGATATTGGATCTCCAAATTTCTTTGTATCTCTGGATACAGGCCTGTGTACTGAAAAGGTGGATTTGTTAATGCGCTTTTTTCAAACCCAGGGGAATAAGCACTGGTTTTCTCCCGATACCTTTACCGCCCTGCTCCGCTTGCGCGGCATTGAGTGCAAATCTGATGGTGGATATGCTGAAGCTTTTTACTGCAGGAAATTGACTATCTAATGTATGGTGTATATATTTATTGTGTTGTCACTCCATAATTATAGAAGATGTAGCTGAAACCAAATATGCATATCCTTTTTCTTACCCAGATACTGCCTTATCCTCCCGCTTCCGGGCCGAAAGTCAAAACTTGGCATGTTTTGCGATATCTGTCCGAATGCGGGCATAAAATCACACTTGCTTCGTTCGTCCGGCCCGAAGAATTGCCTTATATAGATGTTGTGAAAAAAGTCTGTTCCGCCGTACACGCCGTACCTGTCCGACGCTCCAGGATCATGGATGGGATTTATTTTCTGCGTTCCCAAATGACGGGGCGGCCGTTTTTGGTGGAACGGGATGATTTGTCCGAAATGCGCTCTCTTGTTAATAGGATTGTGTCTTCGGGGTCGGTTGATGTAATCCATGCCGACCAACTGACAATGACGCAATTTGCCTTTCCGCTTCCTTTTCAGAATGGCCCAAAGAAGCCATCGCTGGTCTTCGATGCCCATAATGCGGTTTGGACGATCACTGAGCGAATGAAACAAAATGCTGCGGCTTATCTTAAGCTTCCCCTGGCGCTTGAGACCAGGCAGATCAAGCGTTATGAGGCGATGATCGTAAAGGATTTCGATGTAACCCTGGCTGTGACTGCGCCGGATCGTCTTGCGCTCCTGGATGCATTCCATCAACAGGGGTATAAGGGGGCTCCGCAAATTTCGGTCATACCTATTGCAGTGGATACCCAACAGATTTGGCCTGTTCCACGCCCGCAGGGGTCTTTGAATATCCTCACCATGGGGACACTATATTACCCTCCCAACGCAGATGGCATCCGTTGGTTTATCCAGCAGGTATTTCCATTGGTTCGTCAGAAACTGCCCAATGTGCACTTAACGATCATCGGGAAGAATCCTCCCAAGGATTTTCAGAAGCTTGCCGAGGACAAGGAAAGCGGTATTGTTACGACCGGCTTTGTGCCGGAACTGGATCCTTATTTTGCCGCTTCCGCCATAACAGTTGTTCCTGTGCGTGCCGGTGGCGGGATGCGTGTCCGCATCTTGGAGGCCTTTGCCCGGGCCGCTCCTGTTGTGACAACAACGGTGGGCCTTGAAGGAATTGATGCCTGCCCGGGAGAGGATGTACTGGTTGCAGACACCCCGGAAGATTTTGCCAGATCAGTAATAAATCTTCTGGAGGACCAGGAACTCCAGGAGAGGATAGCGTCCAATGGACGCCGTCTGGTGGAGAAAAAGTATGACTGGCAAGTTGTGCTTGGGGAACTGGACAGAGTCTATAAGAATTTGTCCGTCACAGGAAGATCATGAATATTGCCTTCATCGTTCCCTATGTCCCCAACCAGGTTCGGACAAGGCCATATAACCTGATTAACGGGCTATCTCAACAGGGCCACGCAGTGGATGTTTTTACCGTCGGCTCTGGAGAGATGGATCGGAAAGATGCGGAAGCCCTTAAATCCAGATGTAGAACCGTATACTTTTATGAACAGCCTGTTTGGAAATCCTTGCTTAATGCTGGATTTGCCGTCCCCTCCGGTAAGCCATTGCAGGCGGTATATAGCCTGCAGCAGGATCTGATCAACCATTTGAGGGATATTTTCGGAAAGGCGAATGGCACCTCAGGATATGATATTGTTCATGTCGAACATCTTAGAGGCTCGGAATACGGCACGTTTTTAAAATCCAATTTTCCACACCTTCCGGTTGTGTGGGATAGCGTTGACTGTATTAGTCATTTATTCCGGCAGGCAGCTGGTCAGAGTGCCAGCCGCTTTGGCAGGCTGGTCTCCCGCTTCGAGCTGGATAGAACTCAAAAGGCCGAAGCCAGGCTGCTGGAGATCTTTGATCATGTGCTGGTTACATCTGTCACTGATAGAAATGCTTTGATGGAGACAGTCAATGGAGAGGTCATGCCTGCCCCCATCTCGATTCTATCGAACGGGGTAGACCAGCATTTCTTTAAGCCCAATCCGGAACTCCCTCCAGATCCCGATACGTTGATCTTTACCGGGAAAATGAGCTACCACGCCAATATTTCCATGGTCAAATATTTGGTAAATGATATTATGCCCTTGATCTGGAAAGTCCGGCAGAATGTTCGTCTCCTGGTCGTGGGTAAGGATCCTCCCTCGGAAATCAAGAGAATGGAGGAAAACCCACGGATTACGGTAACGGGAACAGTTGCAGACATGCGACCATATCTCTGGAAGTCCACCGTTGCGGTTGCTCCCCTTGTGTATGGCGCTGGGGTTCAAAATAAGATCCTGGAGGCGATGGCAGTTGGACTTCCAGTGGTTACGACAACCAAAGCCTTGCTGTCCCTGGGGGTAATACCTGGAAAAGAGCTCCTGGCCAGTGATACTTCCCAGGAATTCGCAGCAGGTGTCATAAATCTATTAGAAAATCCGGACCGACGACGGGAAATGGCAGAAACAGCCCGTATTTATGTGCGAGAAAATCACGACTGGCAGAGGATTTCGGACGAGTTGGTTCAAATTTACAGCGGGTTAGTCCTGCCTCTCAATGCGGCCTTCGTGTAATTAAACCAATTGGTAACTTTTCCCTGCTTGGAGCGTCATGGGTGTGGTCTTTTTACCCGTCAAAACTGGTGGGGTACATTACATTTGTTAATGAATGATACAGATCAAGACACGATTATGATATATTTAAATAGATAACCTATGGATATTCAAGCGTATATAAAACCTCTTTTCAAATGGTGGCGGCTGTTATTAATTGCTACTTCAATTGCAATTATTGGTAGCACTGTTTCGGTACTTCTTCAGCCTGAAGTATTTGTCTCCCGGACTACATTGATGATCGGCCGTACAATTCTGGATCCGAATCCGGATTCCGGGCAGATCCTCATTGCCGGTCAACTGGCATCCATTTATGCGGATATGGCAAACCGCGAGCCAATTCAGGTAAAAACAATGGAGGCTCTCAAATCAAACTGGCTCCCCAGCTATCAGGCAAGGGTTATTCCGAATACCCAGCTGATTGAAATTTCAGTAACGGATACAAATCCGCAGCGGGCCCAAATTGTTGCAGATGAACTTGCCAAACAGCTGATCCAGCAAAGTCCCTCGGCTGGCGAAACTGATACTGCACAAAGACAGGAATTCATTAAACAACAGCTTGAAGGTTTGCAGCTGCAGATCCAGGATAGTGAGAAGAATCTTGAGGATTTGAAATAAGAGTCTGGTTGGGATGAACAGTGCCAGCCAGGTATCAAATACCCAAAGAGAGATCGCCGATTTAAACCAAAAACTTGTTGATTTGCGCCAAAGTTATGCTGATTTCCTCGCAAATTCGCAGAGTGGCGCATTGAATATTTTGTCCGTGGTTGAACCTGCCAATGTTCCATCCCGTTCTGTGGGAACAAACAAGGGTTTGATCATTCTCCTTGCAGCATTGGTAGGTTTTAGCCTGGCAGCGGGTGCCGCTTACCTGCTTGAATATATCGACCGGACCATTAAGACAACTACAGATGTGGAACGTGTCCTTAATTATCCGGTGATCGGCTACTTGTCCGAAATAACCGAGGATGGGAATAATGCCACGTATGTGCTGGATAATCCCAATACTCCTCTCGCGGAAAGCATCCGTTTACTCAAGTCAAACCTTGATTTCTTTGGGCTGGATAGCCCATCCAAAAGCATCCTGGTCACCAGCCCAAGCCAGGGAAATGGCAAAACTACGATTGCAGTAAACCTTGCCCTGGCGATGTCCCAGGGCGGTCAAAAAACAATTCTGGTGGATGCCGACATGCGTAGACCAGCAGTACATACGCAATTGAAAATCCCTGTGAAGCCGGGCCTGGGAGAGGTTATTAGAGGGGATAAGAAAATTGAGAGCGTTATACGGGTCTGGAAGAAGAATAAACTTGAGGTGATCCCTGCCGGTGGTCATTTACCGAACGTAACTGAAATTGCAGGCTCGAAGAGGATAGGCTCAATCTTGAGCAGTCTTAAGGATATTTACGAAGTTGTTATTGTGGATGCCCCTCCATTGGTGATTTCAGACGCCTATAATCTTGCCTCAAAAGTGGATGGGGTCATCATGATCATGGTGCCGGGCCAAACCCGCGAGGAACAGGCCAGGGCCATGAAAGACCAGCTGGAGCGGGCGGGCGCAAAGGTCATTGGGGTTGTCTTTAATAAAATATCGCTTGAAAATGCCCATAGCGAAGGTGATTATCAGTATTTGTCACTATATTCTCCGAACTATTACAGCGATTATGTTTCGGGCACGAAGGCCGAAGCAGAATTAAATGACGGCCAGCCTAAAAAATTACTGGCCTTCTTCGAGCACGGTGAAATGCCTCCTGAAGTGGAGAAAGCCGTCACGGCTATCAAGACTCAACCACGCAGCTTTATGGATAAGTTTAAAAAGCCTCCAAGGCAGGATTGAGATCTGTATTGAAGTATCTTCAATGCGTACTTGTGTAACTGGCATAAGTGCGCATTGATTTATTTAGACAAAAAATCGCAAAAGATCATCGGAAAAAATTAAAAAAATGAAAATACTGCTCTTTGGCGCGATGGGACAGCTTGGCTCGGAGCTTCAATCCACTTTGTCATCCCTGGGGGAAATTGCTTCTTACGATCTCCATAATCTTAATCTCGAACATACCGAGGCGGTAAGGGAGACAATTCGCACGCTGCATCCGGATGTCATTGTTAATGCTTCCGCTTATACGGCTGTGGATCAGGCGGAAAGCGAGCCGGAAAAGGCTTTTCATGTGAATGGTGATATTCCAGGGCTGTTGGCAGAGGAGGCGTCCCGGCTGCGTGCCCTGCTGATTCACTACTCCACGGATTATGTGTTTGACGGCAGAAAGGGAACTCCTTATATGGAGACTGATGAACCCCATCCACTGGGTGTCTATGGGAAAAGCAAGCTTGCCGGTGAGGAGGCGATCAAGGCGGGAAAAGCCAGTTTTCTAATTTTGCGAACGAGCTGGGTATACAGCCGAAATCGAAGCAGTTTTGTGACAAAGGTGCTGGAATGGGCACGCAAACAGGAAGTGCTGAGTGTTGTAGACGACCAGGTGAGCAACCCCACCTGGGCGCACAGGCTGGCAGATGTCACGGCTCGTTTGCTTGGCAAAGGGCCTGGAGTTGCTGGGAGAGCACCGGGGACTCTATCATGTAGCCGGCAACGGGTATGCAAGCCGCATGGATTGGGCCAGGAAGATCATTGAGCTTGATCCCAAAAGGGACGAACAAAAGGTTCGGGAAATACTGCCTGCCCGCACCTCGGACTTCCCGACGCCTGCGCAACGACCTTTGTTTTCAGCTTTGGATTGCAGCCTGTTTCAATCGACATTTGAGATCACCCTGCCGCCCTGGGAGGATGATCTACGGCTGGCAATGACGGAATAGACATTTTTTCTTCCAATTTATGAACAAACGGGCATCCAATTGCGGGTGCCTGTTTTGTTTAATGGCTTAACTTTGCAGTGTATACTTTGGACCATGAAAAAAATCCTGTATTCATCCAGGTAATAGCTATACTATCGGTCACACACCTGCCACCTGCCCCGGCAATGCCGGGTGCGCGGGCGGTGCCAGGGAATTGCGTATATTTACTCTACGGGAAGGGCAATTTGTGACCGGGGGCATTATTATTGATGGGCATTGTCGCCTGGATGACCATTCCATCGCTTTCGGGGAGTGACTGCCTGTTGTGAACATATCTGCCGTGGGTCGAAGAATGTCCTGGCCCGGTAGCGGGAATTACGGATCTTTGGGCTTGAGCGCGGCGGTCCCGATAACAACCGCCATTGCGACCCGTTCGCTCCCCGGGCGGAAACGCTCGGGAAATGGAGCCAGTACCTCGGTCCGGAGGAGAGCAGAGAGTCGCATAGCCACGCACTTTGATCCTTGAATTTGCAACCTTTGCCTTCATCCAGCGTATAGAAAGTACAAGGAGCGCGAGTGAACGATGAACTTACCTGGGTTATCCAGGCTCAGCAGGGTAGCGACGAAGCGTTTACAAGGCTCGTCGAGGAACATCAAACCCACGTCTACAACCTTTGTTACCGCATGCTTGGCGAGCCCGAAACAGCCGAGGATGCCGCGCAGGAAACTTTTCTGCGCGCCTACCAAAACCTGCACCGCTATGACCAAAGCCGTCCCTTTGCCACCTGGCTGCTTTCCATTGCCGCCCATTACTGTATCGATCGGCTTCGCCGGCGGAAACTTTCCATCTTTTCCATGGACGAGGAGAACGAGGATGGTACAACCTATGAGGTCGCCGACCCCGCTTCCCCCAACCCGGAGGCTGAATCCGTCAAACGCGAGGACCGCGATCACCTGCACCTGCTGCTCAAAGACCTGGATGAGATCGACCGCGCCGCTGTCATTTTGCGTTACTGGTATGACTATTCCGAGATGGAGATCGCCGAAACATTGAATTTAACGGTCAGCGCAGTCAAAAGCCGGCTGCACCGCTCCCGGGGTATGCTGGCCGCCATGTGGCAGGAAAACCAACATCGTACTCGCCCTGAAAGGAGGCACCATGAATCACCGGCCTTTTGAAGACTGGCTGTTGAATGACATGCCTATCACCCCTGAGCAAAAGCGCGAGCTTGACATGCACTTGCGAACCTGTACGTATTGTGCCGCCCTGGTTGAAACCGGCATGGCATTGAAAACAGTGAAAAAAGCCTCTCCACAGGCCGGGTTTACCACCCGGTTTGAGGCCCGCCTGGTTGCCCGAAAAGCCGCCGAGCGTCGACGCAGATACCTGGGGTCGGTGCTGTTCACGGCAGGAGGCTTTGCACTTCTGATGTGGCTGGCTTCCCCCTACCTGTTGACTTTCTCTTATGCCCCGGCCGCCTGGATATCCGTGGTTGTGAACTGGTTGGTGTTCCTGATTACCACAGCACAGGCGCTTGGCCAGGCTGGATCTGTGCTCATCAAGGTGATCCCCGATTTCATCTCTCCCATTTGTATGGATGATCCTGCTCTCAGCCGTGGCAGGAATCAGCCTTTTGTGGACAATTTCAATATGGCGGTTCGTACGAGTGCCGCGTGAACGTTAGGAGCGTGAACAATGAAAAAGACACTTAACTATCTAACCCTTTTTATCCTGCTTGCCCTGCTGCTGGTCCCGACCTCTTCGGCGCACGCACAGGGGGTGAACACTGATGGCGGGCGAGTCATCTTCGGAAGTAATTTCACCCTGAAAAGCGGGGATGAGTTCAATGGCGACCTGGTCGTCTTTGGCGGAAATGTCACCGTGGAGCAGGGTGCGGACCTGAATGGCAACCTCGTCGTTTTCGGGGGAACAGTTTCCGCAGATGGAAATGTGAACGGTGATGTTGTGGTCATTGGTGGGCAGGTGAAGCTGGAAGAAAAGGCGATGGTAACCGGAGATGTGGTGACCATTGGCGGCCAGTTACAGCAGGCAGAGGGTGCAATTGTGAAAGGGGAGGTTGTCAACAATATCTCGCCGGAGATACAGCTGCCCAACGGGACGCATGCCACCCGTTATGGATACTCCCAGTGTGCGCATTCCGGCTGTGATCAATACGCATTTCAATCCGTTCTGGGAGGCCGGGCGGGTACTGGGATCTGCACTGATCGTCTCCTTCCTGGGCGTTCTGGCGGCCCTGTTCTTCCAGGAGCGGCTGGACCGCGCATCCCAGGCAGTTGTCAAACAGCCATTGATGACCACCAGCATCGGCTTGCTGACCATTGTGGTCATGATCATTGCGGCTTTTACGATCATCCTTTTGCCGGTTGTCCTGCTCGGGCTGATCCCTCTGGCGTTCGCCTGGCTGTTTGGCGTGATCTCGATGGGACAGGAGATCGGTGACCGTTTTGCCCGTGCGATCCGCCAGGACTGGACTCCGGTCATTACAACGGGCGTGGGGACGTTTGTCCTGGTGTTTATTGTTGCCTCCATCCAGTCACTGAACAGTCTGGCACCGTTCCTGGCCTGCATTACCTGGGTGATCCCGGTTTTAATCGGTTTCCTGGCGATCGGTGCGGTGGTGATCACGCGGTTTGGGGCGCGCCCTGTCCAGGGGCCGGCTTTGACCGTTTACACTCCGCCGGCAGATCCGGGCCAGGTCCCACCCGCATCCTAACCTTAAAATCCTCCATGTTATAATTTTTCCGCCCCGGGCAGTACCGGGGCGGAACGATTTTATGGAGGATGTATGGCTTTGAAGCAAATACCTGTTCCCAACGCCACTGTTCACAATGCGCCGCCCCCGCTTGTGGAAGTGCAGGGAACGCATCGAGAAATGGGAGGCCAGATCGGGGAGGCATGCCGAGAACAGGTCCAACACAGTATTGAAAATGCACATCTCTTAATTGACCAGTCTTATTCCACACTCGAGCTGAACTGGGAAGGAGCAACCGTCCAGTCGAAAAAATATCTGCCTTTTGCTGAGGAACGATACCCACAGTATGTGGATGAGATGCGCGGCATTGCAGAGGGGGCAAATGTCTCTTTTGAAGATGTCATGGTGCTTAACGTCATGGAGGCCGTCACCACGGATGCTCTCCATCTGACGCGCTGCACGAGCATGGCAGTCAATGAGGAGCGCACTGCCGATGGCCATGTCCTTGCCGCCCATAATGAGGACTGGGTGCCCGAGGATGAAAACGACGTATATGTTATTTCGGCCAAACCCCGGGATGATCCCCCGTTCCTGGCTATGACCTATGGCGGGCTCCTCCCGAATGTTGGATTCAACGCCTATGGCATTGCCCAGTTGATCGAACTCAGTGTATCCCAACGACTCGCGCATCGGCATCCCGCGTCTGGTGGTTTCGCGCGCGGTCCTGGCATCCCGCCGTCTATCGGGCGCGATCGGGCGTACGCTGATCCCACATCGTGCCGCCGGCTATAATCACCTGCTTGTCCATGAGAGTGGAGAAATTTATTCCGTGGAAGTGTCCTCCCGCAAATTTGAGATTTTGCACGGCACGGACGGTTATATCGTCCATACCAATCATTATTTGAGCCGGATCATGAAGGAGATCGAAAATGAACCTGAGGAGTTGATCTCCTCGCGCGTGCGCTATTTCCGTGCCAACCGCTTACTGCGCCAGAACTCCGCCCACAACATTAAATCCCTGCAGGCGATCCAAAAGGATCATGTCAACCTGCCGAATTCCATTTGCAATCACAACATCGATGGGATCGATCCTCTGGATCGTGAAAGCACAATTTCTGCCCTGGTCATCGATCTGACTTCGCGTGAAATGCACATTGCCTGGGGAAACCCCTGCCAGAATGCATACCATACATACCATTTGAACGCCTGATCCAACATGACTGTCAACCGGATGAAATAAATAGACATGCGAAAGTAGCATGTCTATTTTGTTTGTGTCTGCGTATGAACTCGAATACCTTCCCCTGTAGATACGCCTGATTAAAAGGCAAGAGCCA
>CAVVPC010000045.1:0-207085 GCA_963750005.1 uncultured Chloroflexia bacterium | reverse complement strand
AATCGCTTTCATTTTTCTCTTCTTCCTGGAACGCTTTCGAATGAGTTTGTAAACCAATTTCAACTCATGCGGGTTGTTGATCGTTTACACCCTTAATCAAAAGCCACAAGTAAAATAATCACTCTCCAATAAACGCAAATAAGCCAAAAATCATCAAATCGAAGTTGGGAAAAAGGAAGAATAAAACGGCCAGTACCGTATAGCATAAACCTGCAAGCATCAACAAGATGCCCAGAATTCTAGGGAGGAAACCCGACTTGAAAACCAAATAACCAAGGAGATAGCACCCAAAAGGAAAAAACCTGGGGGATAAATGTTCCATATTTGCGCAACTCGAGAAAGAACATCACCAGGGCATTCAATTGATCTGCTTTGAATGCGGTTAAATAACCAGCGCTGCTCGATAGCAGCAGCACAGCGAAATGGTTAAGCTCATTGAGCATCGAGATAGGGACACTGACCAGAGAGAATATAACCATAAGCGATGCAATGGTTTTGTTTACCGGTTTTAGTAATCTGTATAAAATCAGCGGCAATAACATCAACAGCGCCAGGCGGATCAGATCGCTCACCAGGGAGAGACGGAAGAGCGCTTCAGAAGCCGCAATATTCTTGACGGTTGCCGCGGCATCTCCCGGCACAATCATGCCCGGACGAATAAAAAGCTCAGTGGACATCCCCAGTAAAAATATGATCAGAAACACGAACGCCGCAGCTCTTGCGGTCTTTTGGGGCGAATTCATTCTTTCTTTGTTCGTCATTGTTTTTCTCCTGGTATCACAGGTTTTTATTGGTAGTTGACACCACCGTAAAGGTGAAGGGCTCTCCGCTCTCAGGAGTTGAGAGCCCTTCATTCAGAATGACCATCAGCTGGCGAGTGAGCCCCTCAGGTCTGCGCCATTACACTTCGTTTCTTCCTGTTTTCGCAGACAGGGCAGCGATCGCAGATGGATTGAATCCCTTCACGATCAGCCAGACCGCCATTACTATTTCCTGTGGAGCCATCACCATTTCCAAATAAAACCCATATGCCGGTATCCATGTGAAAGAAATTGCAACAGGGCGGCAGCCATATGAGGAAACCACGCCGATCAAGCCCCAGACGGACAACCAGCGGGGGATCAGCCGGGTGCGGTAGAAGGAGAGGTATAAACACGTAGCCCCAATGAGAAAAATGATGGAACTGACCGGGGCTTTGAGGTCTTGGAACTGATACAAGACATTGCCCATGGACTGCAAAGCAGCCGAATCAGCCCCGGTGGCAATGTATTCGTTGCCAAGCTGCGACAAGTGTCAAAATATCGAGGGTCGTAACAAAATAACAGGTTCCCTCCAGTGCCCCGCGGAAAAGGACCATCCCCATCGCCAGTTCTTCGCTATCTTTTCTAATGACCGGGTAGAGGAAAACCGTCATCGCCACCAGCGAAATCCCCATCATGAGGGTTAAAAAAGCACCCCCGGTAAGCCGGGACGAATTGGCGGCAACGAGGCCCAGCATATCCACACCGGCAAGCGGTTTGCCGGAAATGAGCGAGGTAAGCACTTCGCCGCCAATGACTGCGCCCAAAACCCCAAAGACTGTCCCCAGGAAGTAGAGGGCGCCTGCCATTACTGCATTCATTCTGTACGTATTCATTTTTAATCTCCTTTTTTAGTTGATATTGATTGGTTTACTTGGAACATAAAACTAGATATGATTTACGATTTGACCTCCTGGGTTTTTGCCTGGCCGGGGTTAACGAAATTGACCGAGAGCAAGGGCATGCCTAAATCACGCACTTTTTTGAGCAAGCCATGCAACGCGGCCTGGTCGATCACCGGGCCGGTTAAAAGCGTATCGCCGTTGTCTTCCAGCGTGATGGTCAGGCCCTCAAACCAGTCGGCCCACCGGTCATCAAGGTGTCCCTTGAGGCGAATTTCGTAAAGTCCAGACTCGTCATGGTTTTCAGGTAATGCGTGTGTTTCACTCATGCTGCGCCTCGTGCAATTTTCTCAATTTGGATGAATTTCTACAGTTTGCATCCATTCTTTCTTCAACCAAAAGATACAAGGATAATATGATGAGGCGTCATCATTACATGTGATGATTGAGGTGATGATTTATTGATCGGAGGGCTGTGAGGGAAACAAAAAAGGTACCGGCAGGTGGTTCGAAACCACCTGCCAGGACCGTGGGTTGATAATTGAGTGATTGTTACAACAAATCGAGTTCTTCGGCGCGGCGGACGGCCGCCCGGCGATTGTTCACCCCCAGCTTGGCGTAAATGTTTTGGGTGTGGGTACGCACGGTGTTCAGAGACACCATGAGTTCACGGGCAATTTCCGGGCCGCTCAATTCGGTTCTGAGCAGCCTGAGCACTTCCAGCTCACGTTCGCTCAGCGGCTCGATCAAGTGTCTGATTTTGATTGCGGGCTGATGGCTTGATTCACAGGGTGCTGCGAAGGCTGCCAGGATCTCTTTGTGCATTCAAAAGCAGACAGCAATTTGAGAATATACTCCTTTACGCGGAGTGTTCCGTCTTTCGCTTCAATTCTTGTCAATAACTCCGCCATTGGTTTGCCTTCGTCCACAAAGATGCGGACATAGCCCTCCGGCTCGGCCAGGGTCAGCGCACGCTCCAAAGACACGAGAGCAGGCGTGATGTTGCCCTGTGCCTGGTGAGCGAGCGCCTGCAGCACCAGTATCTCGATCACGCTGCCCATCCGGCCGCCTTCTTCCGCCGCTTGCAGCAGGCGCTCCAGGAGCCGCATGCCGCGTGAATGGAGCCATCCATCCGATCGTTCTGATATTGGGCGATGAGCATCCTGGCCAGGGTGATGTGCTCGAACTCGCGCAGGTAACCGAGGTCATCGTCAACGGACAGGCCCTGCTCACGCACCCACTCCAGAGCTTTGGTCAACCTGCCCTGCGCAACCCATATCCGAGCTTTCATGGCAGATATGGGACGAAGTCGGGCAAGGGTGATCTGATATACAGGCGTTCCGCTTCATCCAAAAGTGCGAGAGCCCCATCCAGGTCACCCTGTGTTTCATTGAGCCGAGCCTGGGCAATACACAAACGGTATCGCCAAACAGGTAATTCCGCTTTCTCCCCCAGTTCCTTGCTTCTCTGCAAGTGCTGCGCGGCAGCCTCCAGATCACCCTGTTCAAGATACAGCTCACTTAATCCCCTGTGCAGGTCAGCTGTATCGAGAGGAATTGGTTCACCCTGATCCATTACAAATTGCAATAACTGCTCGATTGTACTGATCGCCTCGTGGAGACGCCCCAATGCCAGCCTGATATCAGCCAGAACAACGGTTGTGCTGATTGCATCCGGGATGTTGCCGGCTGTCCGCAGTTTCATGGTGTAATCGGCGAAGACCCGGTTGGCAGCTTCCAGGTCCCCGCTTGCCCAGTAGGCCATCCCCAGGAGCATGGATGCCTGTCTGTGCCTGAAATGATCTGCTTCGGGCACGAGCTCGAGTGCTCGGCTGGCATACCTGACCGTGTCCGGAATATTGCCGAGTGCCTGAGCGATATAGGCGCGGCCGACAGCAATTGCCGCCGGTAGAGATTTAAATTGTTCTTGGTCTACAACGACCATCTTCAACTGGACTGGAGGTTTCCAGTTGCACTTTCATGGTATCTGCCGGTTCTAACCATCGTTCGGCGTCCTTCAATCGGGCCTCCGCGGCTTCCATCTCACCACTACCCAATAATGCATAGGCATACCAAACATTGAGCACAGGCCGGGCGTGGACCAACTCTTCCGGCAGCGCCTTCACCCAGCCAAGCCATGTAGCGGGCTGGATACTTCCCTCCTCTGCTGCCGGCCAGGCCAGTTCGATCAAGCCCGCTGCGCGCTCGAAATCTTTTGCAGCCAGCGCATGGCGGATGGCATCGGATCGCAGACCGTTCTGCTCATACCACGCGCTCGCCCGCTGATGCAGGGTGGACTACCCGATCAGGCTGCGCCTCCATCAAGTGTGCTTGCAGAACATCGGCGAAAAGGTGGTGATAGCGATACCACTGGCGCTGATCATCAAGCGGAATGAGGAACAGGTTGCTGCGTTCCAGGACATCCAGCATTTCTTTGCCATCTTCCCGCTCAGTGACAGCATTGCACAGAGAAGCACAAAACCTGTCGAGAATAGCGGTTTGCAGTAAGAAGCTGCGGATATGTTCAGGCTGGTGCTGAAGAACTTCTTCGACCAGATAGTCCAGCACAAAACGATGGCTGCCGGTGAAAGCCTGGATAAAACTGGCGATGTCTTCCCGGCCTTGCATGGAGAGTGCGGCCAATTGCAGACCGGCGATCCAGCCTTCGGTGCGGGTTTCCAGGGCGGCGATGTCTTCTGCCGAGAGGTTCAGGCCCATCACCTGGTTGAGAAACTCGGCGGCTTCGGCGGGGGTAAAGCGCAGATCGGCGGCGCGCAGTTCGGTCAATTGGCCTCGGACGCGCAAGCGGGCCAGGGGGAGCGGTGGATCCTCACGGGTGGCGATGACCAGGTGCATCTGCGGCGGCAGGTGCTCGAGCAGAAAGGTGAGGGCCTGGTCGACCGGTTTGGAATCAATCACGTGGTAATCATCCAGGACCAGGATGAAATTGTCCGGGATGGTGGTGATTTCATTGAGCAGGGTTGTCAGAATCGATTCGGTGGGCGGGGGCTGAGGGGATTGGAAGCACACCCAACACCCCTGCTCCAATATTCGCCGCAATCGTCTGCAAAGCAGCGACGAGGTAAGTCAGAAAGCGTGTGGGGTCATTATCCCCTTCGTCCAGCGACAGCCAGGCAACCGGTCGCCCGCAACCGGCAACCCATTCGCTGACCAGCGTGGTTTTGCCAAAGCCGGCAGGGCAGGAGATCAGGATGAGCTTGCCAGGCAAGCCTCGTTCAGCCGCTCGATCAGGCGGGGGCGGAGGACAATTTTAGCCCGGGTGGGGGAATATACAGTTTTGTGGCTAAAATTGGCGCAGACATAGATCAATTATAAGACCTACCCTGCGAAAGGGGCCTAATCTTCTATTGCTACGTATAACAAGAAGCGCCCTCCGTTTCCGGAGGACGCTTCATTCACATCTTCGCCGCCTACGTTGGTCTACGAAATTTATAGCCATATGCCAGATTTATACCCCGCTGGACATCTGTTTGTGGAATTGTGATGCCCTTTATTCTTCCGGCTTAGAGCACCTTTACTCATCCCCAGTCTTCATCAAGTTGGATTATGCTAACCAGAAAATCACGTTTCGTTATAAAAAAGCTGACAGCCTTTATATGTTTCGTGCTTTACGATAATTGTCACTGCTGAGGCCGATTAAATCCCTCACACCTTCCTGTTCCAGTTTCACGCCACGCTTGAGCATGTGCTCGATGACCGGACGGACATCGCGGAATTCGGGGTGCAGGACAGGCGTTTGAGGTTATTTTTATCCGAGGTAGTCATAGGGCGGGTGCAGGGGATGCTGGCTTCAATTGTTCAATATCGATCAAATAAGGTTGTATCTCTTCGTCAACCGTTCGACGCAACTGGCTCAGGTGTTAAAACCGCCGTAATCCAAATCGACCAGAGATAAATAGGAGTGGTTTTCGGAAAAAACGGAGGATGCGGCGGATGGCGGGAGATGGATTGCCGTAGGTACAAATAACTGCATGATGCTTGTTGCGTCTTCCGTAGTTTACGTGTTTACCTATGTCCTGTCTACTTGTTGATGGAAGGTGGTGAGGTTTTCGATGCAGAGAACGGATTGGCGCGCACGGATTGCAGGGTGGAGGTTTGGGCAGCAGGGAAACCAATGGAGGGGGTGAAACCACTCAGGTTGAGTATCTCGCCATTCCCGGTCGTGATCTGCCAGTTTCCAGAAAGGTGGATGTAGTTTGGGTTGGCAACGAGGTTCAATTCGTGACGTACTTCTTCGGTGGAGAGGCGTTTCCATTCGGGGTTGCCAAGGCGGGCGAGACTGACGATGTGACTCTTGATGGCTTCGAAACGTTTGGTGTCATTGAAGACGCGCACACTGACACGCGATAGGGATTCGCTGTCATTGCAGGAAACGCCTGTAAAACGGTGAGCAGGTCGAGGTTGAGATGAATCGGTAAGGCTGAATGGGGCGGGTGATTTTTCGGCTTTGAGTTGGTTCAGGATGTAGGAAATCGCGGTCTCGCCAATCACCCTGAAAGCGGAATTTGTCGGCGAAGAGAAACTTTCGAGGCGGGCGCGATTATTGGCGATGGGTGTCCGTGCGAGAAGATGAAAAAGCTCGGTGTTGCTCGTCCCGTGTTTCGTTTTGGGGAGGGCTATGGATTGCAGCAAATGTCCTGTTTCACCTGGGATCCAGGTGAGCTGCAGCAGTCCGTTTTTTTCGAGCTGGATGAAGCTGCTCATTGGCGCTCAGCCGCGGTTCAGGTTTTGCTTGTGAAAAATAATATGGCAGGGGAATGTCGGCAAGAGTTATCTTGATGGAACGTGTTGCGTGTTCTGTCCCTTCGATTTCGTTCTCATATCCTATATTGTTTTCGGCGGCGTTCGAGGATGTCGAGCAGGGCATTCAGCAAGACAGTCACATCAGGCGAAGGGCTAAAAAGCACTCCCATTCACTTAACCCGCAAAACACGCAACACTGAATACTGATCACTGTTCACTGATTACTACTCACTGGCCTTCCAGTTTTTCCATCATCTCACTCTTGTCAATTCCGATCACGAAGGAGGGATTGTTTTTGCGGACAACGGTGCAGACGCTATCCACGTAAGGCAGGAGCGAGCCGGATTTGTCGGGCGGGGTGGCAAGCAGCACCTGCAGGCCCGCTTCGCGCATGAATTGCAGGGCGCTGGCAGTGCGGGCGGTATCCATTTTGCCGAAGGCTTCGTCGAACAGCGCCAGGCGAATGGTATCGGATGGGCGCGGCTGGATTCAGGCGATATGCCTGGGCAAATGAAGCCGCCATCGCCACGTAAAAGGGCGTGGTCGTTTCGCCGCCGGATTTCTTGGCATTGATCTGGCTCAAAAGGGCGCGGTCGCCATTGGGATAGTGGATGCGGATATCGTACTGCAAGTAGTTGCGGTAATCCTGCAGTTCGCGCAGTTCGGCATTTTCGTCATCGTCGCGTGGTCAGGCGCTCGAAGAGTAAATCCCAGCCTTGCTGGTGTTTCTGGCGAAAGTCCGAGTCAAACAGAGAATCGCCCATGATCTGCTGGCTGTCCATGACCATGTCATAGACCTGGCGCAGACAGGCGAGGGCTGGTTGATGAACTCAAAGCGTTCGCCGCCGAAGCGCAGGTTGGCAAGGGTGCCGTTGAGATAAGCCAGTTGCTGGCGGGCATCTTCGATCTGTTCGCGCAGACGGTGGATGAAGTTTTCGACCAGTTCCTGCTCGGCCAGCCCGCGTTGGTGGGCGATCTGGCTTTCGTAATGGGGCAACTCCGAATCGACAAGCTTTTCTCGTTCAGCCGTGTAGCGGGCGGCTTCATCCATTTCGTCGTAGCCGAAATCGTAGCGCAGGGAGTAGGCCTGTTTGGCTTCGCGCAGGCGATCGCGCGAGCGCTGTTCGGCGGTCTGGTAGTCGTTTTCGTAACGTCCGGCGTTTTGCAGGATCACTTCCAGCGGCTGGCGTTCCCGGCGGCGTTCGTATTCCTTTGGACATCGGACTTTGTCTCATCGTCGGCGTTTTCCTGATGATGAATACTCTGCGCTTCGGATGCGATTCGTCTGCGCTTCTTTCCAGGCCGGAATCGTTCCGTTTCGAGTCTGCATCTTCTCTTCGAGACTTCCCACTTCTTCGTAAAGCTGAAACTTCGTCCTGCAGTTGATCGCGCTCCACGTTGATATCTCTGCACTTCGCTTTGAGTGTTTCGACAGTCTGAGAGTCGAGCGTGGCCAGTTCCTTTTTGTGGGCGGCGAGTTCCGCTTCCACGGTCGAGTCGGCTGAGGGCAGGCAGCGCGGTTTCGAGTTCGATCAGCGGGCGGATTTTATCGCGGGTGAGGGCGAGTCGTTCGTGCAGCGCAGTTTGCACGTTCATTGAGAATTTCAGCAGTCTCACCTGCGATTTCGTTCAGGCGCGCTTCGCGTTGTTCGATCTGGCGCGGGGCAGCGCGTTCACCGATGAACCAGCGGTGGTACACCTGCGGGTTGAGATGGCTGTCGGTGAAATTGCGGCGGACGAAGCATTCGCTGGGTGACGGCGGTACGATAATTGCGCAGTTCTTCGACGGTGTCGCATTTGATGTAGCCGCCGAAGAGCATATCTACAAAAGCGCGGGCAGCAGGATGCGTCGTGGACGCTTCGGGGAGAGAGACCGTGGAACCTTGCATGTAGTGCTGTGTTTCCTCAGCGCATTCCATTTCGAAGAATCGCTTCCGTGTCCAGCAATGACGCCCCGTGAATGGTATCCTTGTCTTGCGGTAGAGTTGCATGGCGGCGTCGTAGTGGCTGGCGGGACGAGCAAGGTAAAACGGTTATCCGAGCATGCCTTCCACCGCATTTTGCCATTCGGGATCGGGCATTTGGAGTACATCGCACAAAAAGATTACTTCGTTTGCCCCGAGTTCAAGTTCTGCGCGCAGCATTCGGCGCAGGCGGGCGGCGTTGGGATATTCGGCTTCGTAACTGGTTTCGCGGTCACCGGTGCGCAGTTTACGGATTTCTTTATCGAGCTTTTCGGCTTCGGCTTTTCGTTGGGCATGACTGTTCGTTTTAGAGAGTCTTGTTCGCGGGAATAGTTTCGCCAAGAGCAGTCAGGGCTTCCTGACGTGTTGATGTAGTACGATGTTGCGATTGTGTCGGATGTATGTTCCTGTCTCGCTGAGGTGAATGGTTACGCCAGGTTTGCAGGCAGGAATTTCGAATTTATCGCCGATGAGGAGTTTCTTGAGTTTTCTGGCGTCAGGTGAGTTCAGCCGCGAGAGAGCCTGGTCGAAGTCGGTTTGGCGCTGGCTGAGGAGAGATTGTTCGGCAGTGAGTGGATGGTGATTTTGTCGCGACAGTTCTTTTTCGCGCTGGGCGGTTTGATCGGTGCGGAAGGCGATCTGAGCTTCGATCAATGCCGATTGGGCAAAGCGCAGGCTGCGGCTGAGTTCGTCGCGCTGATCTCGTCAGCGCTGAAATTCCAGTCTGGCGGAATCAAGTTCGAGGCGGCGCTCTCTCAGGTCATCCAGATGAACGTCGCCCTGGGCGCGGCGGGGAACGTAGCTATTGGTGATGCGGCGGCGGCGATTGGCGAGCCGTTCCTTATCCAGCTCTTCGATGCGAGTGCGGGATTCCGAATGCGCTCGCGTACATCTGCAGCCAGGGTTTCAAAATGGCGCAGGGTTTCGAGCTGCGCTTGCAGGGTTTTGACATCGAGCAGGTTTTCGTCGAGCAAATAGTTATGGACGAAGGAACGGATATCGGTGAGCGGGCTGAAGGCCAGTCCTTTGACGATCTTGGCGGGAAAGGTGTCTTTGAGCTGACCGAGGCGATTGAGCAGGTGGACACGGTAATCTTCGAGGCGGGTGAAGACCGCGGGCGCTGGCTGTGGGCGGCAGGGCAAAATTCTCGAGATGGCGTTTGAAGGCACGGGTGTCGAATAATTGCCCGGGGGCTTTGAAGAACCAGTCGTCGTTGAGCCCGGCGTTGTGGACGATGAAATACATTATGTCCGGATTGCGCCCGTCTTCGTAGGCGTCGATCACTGCGCCGTGGGCAAAAAATGTCCCATCGGGGTTTCCGAATTCGAGGGCGACCACGCCTGTCGCGTCGCCGCGCAGATAACGCTGGCCTTCCGTGCCGAGTTCGCCACGCACGTAGCTGGCGAGAGTCCGTTTGCCGCCGCTGAGGGCTGCCTGATTAAAGCGCACATCTCGCTGCCCGCCTACGAGGGCAAACTGCACGGCATCCAGCATAGTAGATTTTCCCAGCGCCGTTGATACCGATAAAATAAGTTGTTCCCTGGCAATCAATGGTGGTATTTTCAAACAGATGCCAATTGATGAGGCGGATGCGGGTTAGAAGTTTCATGCTGTTTTACTCCTCTTCACTTTCCGCATTCATCTTCCCCCTGCCCGATACTTGCTCAGCCACGCTTCCAGTTCGTCGGCGGATTGGACAGGGAGAATCAGACGAACGGAACCCCGCAGGCGCAGACGGGCCTCGGCGTCGCGCACATCTATGCTGCGTCCGTCAATGGTGTCGACAAGCCCCGATGGCACGCAAGCGGCGCAGCAGGATTTCATATTGGCCTATCCCGAATCAGCGTTCCTTGCCGGTAATGGTGCGGTACTCTTCGCGCACTTCGCCGATGGTTACCACAGGATCGCTGGCGAGGCTGAGATGTTCGGTCCTGTCTTCGTATAGTTTGCGGAGAACGACGATCATCAACGTTTCGTCCAGTTTATAGCGGGCGCGGCAGTAACTGTATTCGGAGACGGCCTGAAAAATACGGTGATAATCGTCGTGCAGCAGGTTGAAACCCGTTAAGCCAGAACGGATTCAAAGTCGGCGCGGTGGCGATGGACGAAGTAATAATCATCTTTATCGCCGTCCACATCCTGATAGAGAAAGGTTTGCCCAAGCAGGCGGTTGACGATCGCGGGAAATCGCGGCGGGATTTTTCAGGGATTCGGTGAGTAAATTGTCTGGTGATCGGTACCATGGTTATTTCCGAAATTATGTTGCATGTTTACGTGTATTCCTGTCTACGTGCTTTCATAGTTTGACCAGATCGAAAGGCTTACCTTGTACTGCCCAACCTCCACCGGCTTCTCCTTCCACAACTTCAATCCATAAGTGACTTCGGGGTGATGGGCATAGGCAATGATGGTGGTGAGCCAGTGCAGGTCGTCACATACGCGGAATTTCGGTAATGGCATGCGTTTGTGGCCGTTGAAGAAGCCGACACTTTGCGGTTGACTTTTTCTGGCGAGAAGGCCTGGACCACATCCTGCATGGTCAGGACGTAAGGAGAGCGAAGTCATCGGGGTGAAGGACAGGCAACAATAATGGATCTGGGGTGAAGGGGGCGCGCCGCTGGGGTGGGGTAAAGAAGCTTTTCAGATCGGGGACACGCACCGGCATTTGGCGCAGACCCGGTGCGACTTCGGGGAGTTCGTCCAACCCTTCAGTCCGCAGGCCAGCCAGGGTTTCCGCGAGCGAGACGAGCCGGTCTTTGAAACTACCGTCGGCGCTGCCCAACTTGTAGCGGATTTGGCGGAAGGAAGTGCGGAGATATTGGGCATGGCACGATCGATATCGTCAAGGAGCGGGTCCAGCCCTTCCAGTTGGTGGATAAATAACAGGGACTGTGTGATTTCATGCTCCGCTTGTGCGGGCGAGAGACGGCTTTGCGCAGCGAGTTCTTCGGCAGTGCGGGTGAGCCAGTCACTATCCATGAGCCATTCCCGAATCTGATTGACAATCTCCGCGGCGGTAACGCGAAACGTGATCGGAGGTTTTCAATGCGTGGTAGGCTGGACCAAGTGTTTGGGTGTAATCATTGAACTGCAGGCGCAGAAGATCGGCAACATCCTTTTGCTTTGTGGCTCGTTCCACATAGCGGCGGATGTTTTGGTTCAGTTCGTTTAGCCCACGCACCACCTGGCGGATGTTTTCATATGTCTGGGAGACGGCCAGAGTGGGAGAAAAGTCTTTATTGGTTGTGGCAGACGTGATCAGCTGGTGCGCGGCGTAGAGTTGGCCGTTGAATTCGCGCGGCTTTTGTTCCTGGATGGAGCGCAAGGCTTCCAGTAGGGTAAAAGCATAATCGGGCAGGATGATGGTCTCGGAATAATCGGCGTGCTGCTCGCGCTCGATCCAGCCTGATTCGGCAAGTCGGCGGATAATAGGGCCGGCAGTGTATGCTCAGGCCCTACGATTCACCGTCGAAACCGAGATCAACCTCGCCTGCAGCCTGGCTCGCCATCTCGACCTTTATCTCCTCTTCAGCATTCACGCCGCCTCCCGCAGATAATCTACAATCTCGGCAATGACCGTTTCCGCGCCAGACCGAAGCGGTTGAATTCTGCGAGGCTGTAAATGCGGATGAGGATCGCCATGTAGTGCCGCTGGAGGGTGGTGAAGCCCTGCGTGGTGAAGAGGTTGAAGATATGGGGCGGGAGGATGTGGAACAGAATTCGGCACGTTCGGACTCCCAAACGAGAATATCCTGCAACTCGCAGTTGAGGGTGGCGCACAGGCGGGCAAGGGCGTCGATATCTACATGGCGGGCCGTGCCTAAATCGAGGCGATAAACGAAATCTTTCGGCACGCCCGCTTTTTTCGCCAATTTACGCGGGGACATGCGTTCCCCGTTGCAGCCTGATGTTTACCAAGCAGGATAGTAATACGACCAGATGTCGAAATTTTAGAACGCATGTTCTAATTTTACTGATGTAAGGACGGTTTGTCAAGACATTTGGCGAAAATTAAAGACAGAGCGTAGCATTCCTGCGGAAAAATGGCAAATCGGTTTTCTCAATTTTCGTGAAGTACATAATTATGTTCTTACACTCCGATCATAGATTGGAGGTGCTGAAAACGCTTTCTGTCGGCCTCAACATTCTTACCAGCAAAGACCAGGGTCCAGGCCTGGTAAATGCTTAACCAGGGACGCTTTGCTGATAGTCTCGGGCAATTTCTGCGTCCAACCCAACAGTTGGTCCAACCTGCCGCCTTCGAAGAAAATCTATGCGCTGCTGCTCCACCAGATCCGCGGCGTGTCAAATTCCTGACCCTGGATATAGTGATGGATGGCCTGATCGACCTCACTGGTTGAGGCGAGCCATTCGGCCGCCATGCGATGCAAAACTGTAACCTTTCAGGAATTGTGTGATTCACGCCTCATGGCCAGTAAATCCCGGAAAAGATGATGATAGCGATACCAGTAGCGCTCCTCGTCCAGGGAGATGGTAAAGAGATTTTCATGCTCCAGGAGTTGAAGCAACCTCGACTTTTTCCTTCTCTGCCTGAAGAAAAGCATCACAAAGTGGGGGACATGACCGATCCAGGATCGACGTTTTCATGAGGAAGTCTTGCACTTCAGTTGGTTGGTGATTGAGGGCTTCCTCCAGAAGATAATCCAGGATATACCGGTTTGTCCCTGCCAACGATTGGATGAATTGTCCGGGGTCGGCCTTACCGCGCAAGGAAATGGCCGCCATTTGCACGCCGGCAGCCCACCTTCAGTACGTTTTTCCAACGGATCTATTTCTGATGGGTTGAGGCTGATTTCGGCCATCTTCTCCATGTAGCTCGAGATCTCATCCTGGGAAAACCGGAGATCTTCAGACCGGATTTCCATCATCGTCCCGAGAACGGTAGCGATGTAAAGGCAGGGCCGGATCTGATCGGGTCGTAAATACGATGTGTTTATTCGCGGGAAGATGATCCAGCAAAAATGTAATTCCCTCGTGAATGGCGCTTGTGTTGATGGACTGATAATCATCCAAAACAATCACCAGCTTCTCTTTAATCGTACAAGGTCATTCAAGATGGAGGTTAGATGGTCTGCAGGGGTGGTAACTGTGGTACTTCAAGCAATTTCCGTGCCTGCATACCCAATCCAGGAGCGCTTTTCCAGACCGGCAACAGGGTGAAAAAGACACGTGGATCGTTATCGCTTTTCTCCAGGGAAAGCCAGCGAACATCACGGGGATGTTCCGCAGCCAGTCACATACAAGGGTAGTTTTCCCATATCCTGCCGGCGCGCTAATCAGGATGAGACGTTTATCCGGCGAGCGGCCACTTTCCAACGACTCCAGAAGTAATCGCCGTGTATCAGTTGGGACGGCAATTGGGGAGAGCACAGTTTCGGAGCCAGCAACTCGGACATCGGCAGTTCACCTATGGCAAAATCGCATCCCAGGGCTTGGGCAGCCTCCCTCCGACCACTGCCCCAACGGTAAAGGTATTGCTGAAGATAAAAGACCAAGAGGGCAGACCAAAAGCCCATCGTATTGACAGCATTTTTATTCATGATCATCTTCTCTGGGTAGGAAATTTTCATCGGAATAATAGACCAAGTTGTCTATCTAATTTAGTGACATTTGTCATCAAATGCCGGTTGTCTAGGTACTCTCTATTTCCCCGTTATTCAATTTGACAACACAACCGAAGGTATAATGATTTCATTGATACATCCCGGGCAGTTTCTTTAGTGGTAGCGGAAATATATTCATGGATGAGCCAAAACCATGGCTGTTGCTCTTCTCTCTACCAAGCTTCATGTTCCACGCCCAAGGCAAAATGCCATTTCCACGGCCACGCTTAGTCAACAAAGCTGCTCGCCAGTATCGAGCAGACGGGCAGCTTTAGTGCTGCTTTCCGGCCCGGCAGGTTTTGGAAAGACAACCCTACTGACCGAATTTGTATCAGCGTCCGAAAGCCGGTCGCCTGGGTATCGCTTGATGGGGGAGACAATGATCCGGCTCAATTCTGGACCTACGTGATTAGGCCTCCAATCGATCCAACTTCAAGTTGGCCAATCTGCACTGGCGCTGCTTCAAAGTCCTCAGCCCATCGCAGACGAAGCCATCCCAACCCTGCTGATCAATGACCTGATCAACATCCGTGATGAAATTGTCCTGATTCTCGATGACTACCATGTGATCCAGAACACATCCATTCATGCAGCTTTGGCTTTTCTGCTGGATCATCTCCCGGATAATCTGCATCTCGTAATATGCCACGCGCGTCGACCCGCCCTGGCCACTGGCCCGACTTCGGGCCCGAGGCCAGCTGGTGGAGATCCGGTCGGCCGATCTGCGCTTCACAATGGAAGAGACAGCGCCTTTCTCAATGAAGTGATGGGACTGGCTCTCTCTACCGACAATGTGGCTGCCCTCGAAGCCGCACCGAGGGCTGGATCGCCAGCTTGCAGCTCGCAGCGATCTCGATGAAAGGGCGCAACGATGTCACAGGCTTTATCCAATCCTTCACCGGCAGTCATGTATATGTAGCCGAGTATCTGATGGAGGAGGTCCTGGGACATCAGTCTGAAGAAGTGACAAACCTTTCTGCTGCGGACTTCCATCCTGGAAGGCATGAATGCCAGCCTGTGTGAAGCCGTCAGCGGACATCCAGATAGCGCAGGCCATGCTTAAAGAGCCTGTATCAGGCAAACTTGTTTGTCATTCCCCTGGATGATGAAGGACAATGGTTCCGCTATCACCGCCTGTTTGCCGACCTGCTCAGAGCACGTCTCCAGCAGAGCTTCGCTGCCGATGATGTCAAATCCTTACACCAGCACGCTGCCGCCTGGTACGAGCAGGCAGGGATGATGAATGAAGCGATGGAGCATCTGCTGGCAGCTGCCGACTACGCCCATGCGGTAAAGCTCCTGGAAAATATCGCTCCACAAATGATCATGAAGGCTTATTTCAAGACTGTGGAGGACTGGCTGCATGTCATTCCGCCATCAATACATTCAGGAAAGCGCGCGGCTTAATATGACCTTTGCCTGGATGTTCCTCATGCGGCGCGACACGGTACAGGCTGGCCCGTACCTGGAGCAACTGCAGATCTTGTTTTCTCATCCCGAAGCAGGCTGAGAAATATGCTGCCTTACAAGGCGAATGGCTGGCACTCCAATCCATCCTTCTGAGCGCGCAGGGAAAACTGACAGAGAGCCGGGATGCCGCGGAGCAGGCGCTGAAATTCCTGCCTGAAGACCAGGTCCAGGTTCGGATCATGACCTATATGGGCCTGGCCAATGCATATCGGCAAATGCTGGACTACGAGCGCGCAGCACAAGCAGCAGAGGCAATGATCCAGGAAAGCCGGAAAGCCGGTGATCTGGCATCCGAAATCTTTGGCCTGTCCTTCCTGGGTCTTATTGTTCTTCAGGAGGGAAGGCTGCATCTGCCCATGAGATCGCTCAAAAGGGCATTCGGTTGGCAGAACGCTCAGGCTCGCTCCTCCATTCAGTGCAACTTTGTATGGCGAGCTGGCGCAAATCTATTATCACTGGCATCGGCTGGAGAGAAGCACGCAGTATTTTGAACGCTCCGTCCAGTGGAGCCTCCCCGGCGGCTTCAGCGATGCGCAAATCTATCACAGTGTTTTTCTCTCGCGGCTCTTCCAAATGGAGGGCAGGCTTCAGGAGTCTGTCGAGGAAATCGAGAAAGCACTCGATTTGATGAAGACAGCTGCACCCTCCCTTGTTGGAGAGGAAGTCATTGCCCAGCAGGTCAGTATTTTTCTCGCCCTGGACCGGTTTGCTGAAGCCCAATCCGCTCTTCAACCTATGGATTTGAGTTTGAAGGCGGCTTTTCCTATCCCGAACTTGGACCCGACACTCCTCTCCCACACCCACAAGGGCTGCTGTACAACAGCGCCCTGCGCACTCTGCTGCACCGGCTCACAAACGGGACATGAGCAGTCAACGCTAAAGAAAGGGATCGATCTCGCCAGCCTTGTTCTGCAAGGATCTTTCCGTGCCAGGCACCTTCCGATCGCGCTGCAAACCCTCCTATTGCGCGCTCAACTATATGCGGCAATTGGGGAAGACCAGGTTGGTTTGGCCGATGTGTCCAGGGCGCTTGAGCTGGCTGAGCCGGAAGGATTTATCAGCATCTTTCTTGAAGAAGGACAGCCCGTTGCCGATGTACTGGCAACCCTGCTCAAACGCCGATGCCCGGCAGCGTAAAAGCCAGTTACGTCCAGGAGATCCTGGCTGCCTTTCCCAAAACGCAAGTCTCCTTGACACTGTCCCGGGCTGTTGACCAGGATTCTCCCCGATCGAGCCGCTGACCGCCCGCGAGCTGGAAGTCCTAAAGCTGATTGCGGCAGGGCAGTCGAACCAGGCTATTGCGGATAAGCTGGTCATTACCCTCAGCGCAGTGAAAAAGCATACCGGAAATATCTTTCAAGCAAATTGAATGTAAACAGCCGCACCCAAGCCGTTGCGCGGGCTCGAACACTGGGCTTGCTCGCGACAGACGAATAAGGGATCGCTCCCGCCTTTTCGTGGAGGTGTACTTAAGTACACTTCCGCTTTTTTTATCTCCAACCAAAAACACCACCTTGGTACAGTGACGCCTTGAGGCTGGGATTGTATAGTACGGGCAGAAAAAAATAAGGAGCAAAAATGATCGGAACAACTTCAATGACCCACACAAATGAATCTGCACCGTTACATATGGATGCCGGCCGGGCCAGACTTTTCAGATTGGGAAGTATGGCAGCCCTGTTAATTGTGATCACCGGTCTGCTTGAGATCGTGATCACCTTCCTGCCAGGCGGATACTTTTCAGCGGACACGGTCAGTGAGTGGTTCATGCTGCTGCAGAACAACTGGTTCCTTGGCCTTCGCAATCTGGGCCTGCTGAACATCGTAATGACCCTGCTGGGCATACCGATGTTCCTGGCTCTCTATACATCGCTGCGGGATGTCGATCAGCCATATCCAGCACTGGCGCTCATTCTCTCCCTGGTCGGCGTGGCTGTGTTTTACTCGACCAACCGGGCGTTTTCGATGCTTGCTCTAAGTCATCAGTATGCCGCAGCCACGACAGATGCCCAAAAAACGATCCTATTGGCGGCCGGACAGGCAATGTTATCGGTGGGCGAAAGCCATACACCCGGCACATTTATGGGCTTCTTCCTTTCAGAGCTGGCAGGGATCCTGATCTCAGTCGTCATGCTGCGAAGCGGGATTTTCAACAAAGCAGCCGCCTATTCTGGAATGATCGGATTTAGCCTGCTGCTGGTCTATGACATCTGCGTATCTTTCCTGCCCAGGCTCTCTGCTCCGGCATTGATCTTTGCCATGGCAGGAGGCTTGCTGAGCCTGGCATGGTATATCCTGATCGCCCGCAAACTTTTACAGCTGGCGAACGAATCATGAAGAACAGAAAGTAAAAGGAGTACTAAAGATGAACGCAAAAGCGAATGGTCTTTCGGCAACCTGGGATCTAAACACGAACATGTCCGCCTGGAACTGGCTGTACACCATGGGAGGGACAGCCGCCCTGGTCGCCCTGCTCATAAATCTCTCGGATGTCGTTCTGGGTTTCGGAGGTTCCGAAGTCATCACTTATGGCTCCCAGCCTGCAGATGCTTGGTTCTCGGTTTTCCAGCAGAGTCCCGTTCAAAGGTCTGTATGCCCTTGGCATTTTCAATATTGCCTACATGCTGGCGATGCTTCCCGTCTATATTGCTCTCTTGTGGGCTCACCGCCGCCACCAGGGTATTCAGGCGGCCCTGGTGTTGATCGTCTTTCTCCTGGCGACGGCCATCTATGTCTCCACCAATGCGGCGATCCCGATGCTGGTACTCTCCAACAAATATGCGCTGGCACAGACAGAGCTGCAAAAGACGATCTTCCTGGCGGCGGGAGAAGCCATCCTGGCTCGCGGCGAAGACTTTACACCCGGGGCATTTATCGGTCTTTTCCTGAGCGGCTGTGCCGCGATCGCCATCTCTATCATCATGCTGCGCGGCGGCCTCTTTGGCAAATGGAGCGCCTGGATCGGGATCATCGGTTTCACATTCCTATCCCTGTTCACGATCTTTGCCACCTTTGTGCCTGCCCTCTACACCTTCTCCTTCTACTTCTTCGGATCCATTGGCGGAATTCTCGCTCTGACATGGTTCGCCCTGACCTCCCGGCGGTTATTCCAACTCGCTAGCAGCGATAGAACAATTTCGTAGGAGCTTCAGATGTCTAAAGTTGTTTTGATCACAGGATGCTCGAGCGGCATCGGACGCTGCCTTGCGGAGCAATTGTCCCAGTCTGGCCATATTGTCGTAGCAACTGCAAGATGCGTAGAAATGTTGAAGGATCTGCCGGTTGCTCTAAAGCTACCTCTGGATGTCACCCACCCAGACTCGGTCACACTCGCTGTCGCAAGTACCATACGGCAGTTCGGACGGATCGACGTATTGATCAACAACGCCGGTTACACCATGCTGGGCGCGCTGGAGGAAGTTTCCGACGAGGAGACCTGGCAGGTCTTCGACGTAAACGTCTTCGGCGCGCTGCGGATGATCCGGGCTGTGATCCCTCAGATGCGGAAACAGGGAACCGGATCCATCCTCAACATCAGCTCCATCGCGGGCAGGCTTTCCACGCCTGTGAATGGCACCTATTCAGCGACCAAGTTCGCCCTGGAAGCTTTGAGCGATGCTCTCCGGCTGGAACTTGAACCCTTTGGGATCCGGGTTGTGGTGGTCGAGCCTGGCGCGATCCAGACACGGTTTGACGATACGGCACAGGTTCATGCAAAGGATATTCTTTCCAACCCGAGCATCACCTTACTGGTCGCTTTATCAACAGAATGAAAAGTTTTCGGCTGACATGCGCCTGCACGAGCCCGGTCCGGAAGCAGTCTGCCATGTGATCGAGCGAGTGCTCAAGACGACAGAACCCCAGGCCCCGTTATCTGGCTGCCGTCTACCTTCTCCGGCCGGTTGGTCCTTTACTTACGAGATTTCTTGTGGGATCTAGTGGCCAGGCAGATGTTCAAGGTCCATGCCGTGGAGGTGCAATCATGATCAACAACAAGCTCCTTATTGCCTATGCCAGTCGTTCGGGCGTTACGGCTGAAATTGCTACAACCATTGGAAAGGATTTCTCTGAAAATGGGATACCAGTCGATGTCCTTCCGATGGAGGAAGTGAGAGGATCTGGCTCAGTACCAGGCTGTCATAGCAGGCAGCGCCATTCGTGATCGGGCGTGGCTGCCGGAGGCCATGGCAATTTGTGAAGGTCCATAGAGCTGAGCTATCACAAAGACCGCTGGCCACGTTCACCGTCTGCATCACCCTGGCGATGTCAAATTCCGAGCAATATCGCAAGGCGGTATCGGATTGGATCCGCCCGGTACGTGCACAGGTAACACCGGTCAGTGAAGGCTTGTTCGCGGGAAGACTGGATTTCAGCAGACTGCCCTCAACTGGGATACTCGTCAAACTACGCGCGGTCGTTGCGGCTGGGGATCTTCCCAAAAGAAGACCGCCGTGACTGGCAGGCAATTCATGCCTGGGCCGAAAGCGTCCTTCCATTGCTCACTCACACAGGTTTCATGAATATGGACATTCCTTGGGTTTACGAGATTGGAGTCGAAGGACATCTCCCGGATCACTGGTCCCAGTGGTTTGAAGGATTGGTGATCTGCAAGCAACCGAATGGTGAAACTGTTCTTAGCGGTGTATTGGTTGACCAGGCTGCGTTGTTGGGGGTGCTTTCCAGATCCACGATCTCAATCTGAACCTGATTTCAGTGTCAAGATTATCGGCCGCTGGATCATAACAGCTACCTGAAAAGCAATTGATATTTGCAAAGGACAAAAATGGAAACAAAAGACCTCATCCAAAGTTGGCTTTTATGCCGCATTACTGACAACCCTGCTGACCGTTGTGACCTTTATCATTGATTAACACCCCGCCCTTCTCAGGTCCCGGCTGTACTGCCGGCTGTTTCAATTACCCCTATTCCGACATAGCTTCCCGTTTCCCACGGGACTACTACTGGATGTACCCTGCCAGCCTCTTGTCCCTGGTTTACTATGTCCTGATGGTCTCCATCCATTATTTTGCCCCGGCCGAAAGGAAGGTATTTAGTCAGCTTGGTATTTCATGTGCACTCATTTCCACCGCAACGATTGTCATTGATTATTTCCTTCAACTCTCGGTCATCCAACCAAGCGTTGTCTTGGGCGAAACAGACGGCATCGCATTACTTTCCCAGTTCAACCCGCATGGCGTATTCATTGTCCTGGAAGAGATTGGTTTCCTCATGATGAGCCTGTCAATGCTTTTCATGGCGCCTGCAATTGTTGGAAACACAAAAGTAGAGAAAGCCAATCCGCTGGCTGTATGTCGCCTGCTTTGCGCTCAACGCTATCTCCTTTGGCCTGTATGCCGTGTTCTATGGCATCCACCGGGAATACCTCTTCGAGCTCACAACGATCTCCATCAACTGGCTGACGCTCATTACAACCAGCGTGCTGTTGAGCATTATGTTCAGGAGAGCGCTGGCAGCCTTAGCGGACAAACGGAAGGTAGAAGTTTCTCCACAGGCCGCGTAGTTATTCTTCTGCCGAGCGAACCAGGTAAACATGAAAGACAGCAATAGGTTTAATCTTGTGACACATTAGTCCAGGTCTTCACTCATCTACTCGAATAGCCACCCCTGTAAAAACGGGATGGCTTTTTTACTTGGCTCAGGCTCTTTATGCTTTTATAATCGAAAAAAGCGGACTATCATGTAGTTTTATCAATATCAATTTAGGAGAGAATAAATCCCATGCAAAAGATCACTCCCCATTTATGGTTTGACAAAGAAGCCAAAGAAGCGGCCGAATTTTACACATCCCTGTTCCCCGATTCAAAAATACGAATACCACTACACTTCACGACACGCCATCGGGCGACACGGACATTGTCTCCTTTGAACTCGCCGGGCAGTCTTTTATGGCAATCAGTGCGGGGCCTGAATTCAAGTTCAATCCTTCCGTGTCGTTTTTCGTGAATTTCGATCCATCAAGAGATAAGGATGCAAGAAAGAACCTTGATGCATTGTGGGAGGGACTGTCCGAAGGGGGCACTGCTCTCATGCCCCTGGACAAGTATCCGTTCAGTGATCGGTTCGGCTGGATACAGGACAAATTCGGGCTTTCATGGCAGCTGATTTTACCAATCCCGGCAGGTGAAGACAGACCCTTCATTATTCCGTCGCTTATGTTTGTTGGAGATGTTGCCGGGCGCGCAGAAGAGGCCATCAACCTTTATCTCTCCGTATTCAGGGAACTCGAGAATGGGCGCGATCATGCGCTTCGGCCCCGGACAAGAGCCAGACCAAGAAGGAACGGTCATGTTTGCCGACTTTATGATTGAGAACCAGTGGTTTGCTGCAGCAGATAGCGCGCACGAACATCACTTTGCTTTTAACGAAGCGATTTCATTCATCGTACACTGCGACGACCAGGAGGAAATCGATTACTACTGGGAAAGGCTGTCTGCAGTTCCTGAAGCAGAACAGTGCGGCTGGCTGAAAGACAAGTTTGGAGTTTCCTGGCAGATTGTTCCGAAGGAAATGGATGAGATGATGGCAAATGGTACGCCGGAGCAGATCGATCACGTGACGCAAACCTTCCTGCCGATGAAGAAACTCATTATCGCCGATTTGAAAAAGGCGTACGAGGGCGAATAAAGCGACCGATGGTAAAAATTATCTGTAAAGAAGACTGCGGCAATGCGCCCGAGAAGCTCTTGCTCAAAGAGCTAACGAGCGCGTTTGCCAAAGGCGCTGTCCAGCGTGAACTTCTTCCCCGGTTGGCAGATGATGTATCCTGGGAGATAGCAGGCGCAGAGCCGATCAAAGGCAAGGACGCAGTTGCCAGGATGCTCGCTGAAACCGCGAAGTCAGGCAATAAAGCAACTCAGATTGAGATCGAAAATATCATCACACATGGCAATGCAGGTTCCGTAAATGGGCATATTACGATGGCAGATGGGAAGCAATATGCCTTCTGCGATGTCTATGTATGGAATGGTGCTTCGGCGAAATCAGCGATCAGGAAAATTACATCCTTTAGCATTGAAGTTCATGGCCATACAACCGACAACAGTTGAGTTCCATAATTAGATCGAGCACTGTCCGTTTGTGTGGCTCAAAGTCAAGCACCTAAAAATAAGTTGTTTAAGGTTCTGCCGTCCAGATAATATCCCCACCTTCAGGTTCTGAAATTCAGATACGACCTATGTAGTTGTTGGGATATCCGCGGGTTGCGGCCTCTTCGCTTATTAGGAATTTCTTTGTCATTTAGATTCCTGAGATCATTCAGAATGTATTGTTGAATTAAGCCACACGAGTAAGCCGAGCAGGAGCACTGTAAGGGTCCCAATGGGCACAAACACACTCCACCCCGCTGTTTGTCCGTACGCCGACTGAACGAACGGTGTAATGAGAATAGGTATTCCGGTAAGTATCAGGAAGACCAGAAAGGCTGGCGTTATACTATATGTAAAGGGCTTTTGCTTCAATAATAAGATACCTGTGATAATCACTGCTGGCAAAAAGAAGCCGAGATCAAGAATATGAACAGGATTGGTTGGAATGGCCATTTCGGCCACAGTCTGTGGTGTGCTTCCAGACAGGAGGGCAGGCACATCCTCAGAAAGCCAGAGAAGGGCGAAAAGAATGGCAGTTACGATCAAAAACCATGCAACGACTTTTACAGCGCGTTGGCTCCTGAACGAAGAATTTAACGGCTTCATAATCAACAGATATAACACCGCCAATCAAAGCAAAAAACGTTAACCCAAGCACAGCAACCCATAACAAGAAGAGTGATCCAAAAGGTACAGAAAACGTATAGATCACGTAGTTATAAACGGTAAACGTCAACACACCCAACCACAAGAGATAAGCACGCAAAGAACCCCGCAACGCAAGGACAGCAAGAACCAACCAAAGTGGCGAAACAATCGTCACTGGCAACGTCCTGTGCGATTGCCTGTGGAAGGAAGGCAGCAGTGAGATTCGCATAAATCCTGGGATTTGATAAGGCGATGATATTGCCAGCAATAGCGAGGAAGGCGGCAAGGATAGAAAGCGACAACCAGAGTTCTGCTCGACCGGAGATAGCTCCATTCTTTCTCACTGAACTCGTTCTTTCTTGATTTCTCATACTTCTCCTATTCTGTGACCAGGTGGCTTGCATTCGATTTATTTCAGGTAGTCTGAGATTTTCATATCACCAGAATATATGCAACCAGAAATCTGATTAGCGGCCTCTCAGGATCGCATTGGCATGTTACAACCGTTATCACCTGTCTGCATTGGCACAAACAATGAAGAGAGTAACCGTCAGCAAGCAGGATCGTGGCGATCACCCATCTCCCCCGCCATTGTATATCAAATCTATGGATCGCTTCAGAACGTTTAGAGAGTGCCTCCATAGTCAGATTTCCGGCCCAATCCACCTCTAGTGAAGAAAGGTCACAATTGCTCTGGAACCCTGAAGCGAACACAGCAGACGCAGTAGACATAAGGGGTAGACGATACACAAGTTCTTATAATTCCGTTCGTTACAACGCAATCTTCACATCGGTAAGTCACCGGTTCAGTCCCACTGCGACAAAATCGGCCTGCCCTCTGGGCAAAGGCCATGATGACACGGGGAGCTGCCAGCCCTAGGACTGCATCGGTAGCTGTCAGGCAGTGATGGCATTGATGATTTCGGCAGACGCTGGAATTTGGGCTGCTTGTGCGAACTCGCTATCCCGTGTTCGGGTACGCACGACCACCGCGGACGGCAGAATAGCAGGGTCCTTACGATCTCCGCAACTAGAAGATGGATCAAGATCCTGTACTTTAGGTGGCATCCAGGCTCAGCGTCATGATGTCCCTAATCTTTTTAGGGCAACCATGAGGAAACGTATCCACTTATACCCGGTACCGGAATGATTTGACAGCTATCTACCCCGATCAACGTCAGAATAGCGGGTTGATTGCTGGCCTTTGGATCATGAACGCTGGCGATCACCCAATTGCCATCCGGGCTCCAGGCAGGGAATTGTCACAATGTAAGGATCGCCATCTGCCAATTGTTTGCGGTTGGAGCCATCCAGGTCTGAAACAAACAAGCCATATTTATCGAGGGGCAGCATTTCTTCGAAGGCCAGCCGTTTTCCATCTGGAGAGACCACCGCCGTCCCATTGTAATTAACGTCGAACAGCGGACTGGTTTCCCCGGTTTGCACATCCATCAGGTGCAGGGAGGTGCCATCTCGGGATGTTACTGTATACAGAAGTCGCTTCCCATCTGGCATCCACGCCTGGGCGTAATTGGCATCATGCCTTCTGTGAGCTGGCGGGAGCCCGAGCCATCGACATTCGTCACCACGATGTTATACGGCCCGGGCGCACCGATCAAACCGAGAGGGTCCACGGGTAAAGGCAATCGTTTGACCATCCGGCGACCAGAGCGGGTTCATATCCCCCGGGTTGTGCCCGGCAGAAGTGATGTACTCCCCGAAGCAAGGTCCGTGATGTATAATCCTTCTGCAGGGCCTTAATGGCATGGACCGATGTGCACGCACGCGTGTCCCATCCGGGGAGAGTGAAGGCGCAGAGCCAAAGCCAATCGATTTCGAGCTGCTGCCGTCCAGCTTTGCCACCGCCACCTGATAGTAGTAGTCGGGTGGCGGCAGCTGTGACATGAGCCAATATTCCGCTCAGACCGGCCGGCAATGAGCATGGCCTTCAAGGCTTGTGTCCAGCTTTCACGCGTCAGGCAGGCAGACAATTGAGGGGTCGATCATGGTTTGTTGTGTGGGTGGCGTCCAGGCAGCCTCCCAGTGACCAGGGAACTGGAGCTGAGATGCTCGTGACAGTTACTGTGAGGGGACCCTTTGGCAAGGGTCCATTGTAATAAAGGTCCGAAGTAAACGGTCCTATTGATAAGAACCTCCACCGCCGCCTCCTGCCTCCCAGTGAGGGGATGTGCTTTATCGAACAGGGTAGCATACATTACGCCTGTCTCTGATTCCATATCGAATCTCAGGTAGGCTTGCACACCATCTGTCAGATCGTAAGTTACACCTCGACACGCGCAGGGAGTGTCCATTTCCAACGTCAAGATCCAAACCCAGGTCCCAGGCTTGCCCGGGTTGCGGATCGGGCCCTGGGTCAAAGGTGAAGCTTGCATCCGTTGCCAGGCTCGACAGATAACGAGTCAAGGACAAGAGTCAGGGGGCCGGGAATCTGGATGGGTGCTGTTTTGATGGCAAAAGCGGTCTGACCGGGTGATAGAGGTTACTGAATCTGTTTGTGGCATCCCAATCGAGTTCGTAGGCTACTTCCTGTCCGTCGCATCCAGAAGGTGGAATGTGGCGGGATCGAAGGGAATATCAATCGAACCCAGGCCTGAGTTTTCGTAATGAATGGTCACATAGATCAGGTAGCCATCCTCCATCTGTACGGCGCGGTCCAAGAGCGAGAGAAACTCCATCGGTGGCCAAACCAGCATTCGTCTGATGTGGAGGCAGAAGCGTTGGTGTTGCCTCGACTGGGGTGGAAATCTCAATGACAGGGAAGACGGCGTCCGGGTGGGGCGGGAACCAGTCGGAACGCCAATTCCCAACTTCTCGGGCGCCTTACCGGGCTTGGCGAGGATCAGACAGGGCATCACAAAGGTTACTTCGTTTTGTGTGGACGGGATGGCAGGGTACAGGCTCTTCAGCTGATAGCCGGTTGCCCAACCGAACGAAGACTGTGGTTGAGTAATGGCAAGTTCGCCGTCTGGGCAAACGCAAGAAACGCGGGGTCGAGACAACCATTCTGCAGGAGATTCGCAGCCAAATATCTCCATGGCCAGCCCGTCGACAGAATACTTGATCAGTGTGCGGTCTGAAGCCGCCCATATCTCTTCCACTGTCAGCGTGATCCCATCCCGCGTGAGAGAAACCGGTTCTGCCAACACCCGAATCTGTCCTTCACTGACCAGAGCCGATTCCGGGCACATAGCCGATCCAGCGCTGGATGGCAGCTCTGACGGCTGGGCACATTCACCAGCGCAATGCGATCACTAACAGGATCAAAAATACTGTCGCAAAGACCTCTCCACCGCTTTTCACTTGTACTTGGTTGCATGGTTGCACTTTTCCCTTTCTGAATTCGCGCCAAAATACGCGGAGCCAGATCGGTATTTGCAGCCATATGATCACGAGCCACATGATCCAGGATTTGGGAATAGGATTTCTTGTTCATTCCGCCATCCTTTCTGAGCCAAGCAACGAGCGGAGACGTTGCGGGCAGCATTCAACAACCACTTTACTGTTCCCGGAGGGGAAGTCCAGCGCTTCAGACATTTCCCTTTCACTCATTTCGAGATAGTAACGCTGGACAATGACCGCCGCGTTGTCGGGGCGGCAATTCTGCTAGAGCTTCGCTGATCTGCCATTTGAGTGCATTGAACTCCACCTGCTCCTGACGGAAGCTGCCTCTTCGAGAAGATTTTCCAGTTCAGATGTATCTTCTTCTGGAAAGGATCTGTCCCTTTTTCTCCGCTCGATACAGTTCGAGCGCTGTGTTGACGACACTACGCATGAAATACGGCTCGAAAGGACGCGCCTCATCAAAGTATCTGGACGCGTTGATAGAAACGGACGAAGACATCCTGAACGACATCTTCAGCCATTGGCTCATCATGTGTGATCAGAAAAGCCGCTCGAAGGGCTTTTCCCTGATATCGGGCGATCAAACATTCCAGCCCACCCATATCGCCGCGCTTCAGGCGGCGGATGGCTTGCAAATCTTCCATTCTGGCTCCATTGTTGCGGGCGCTCACATCAACTATTAGATATACAGTTCAGCCTGGAAAAAGGTTGGGAATTCCACCCGAAAATCGTGGAGATCCAATCCGTTTCGTACGTTCCTGTGGCAAATGTGGCCTGGTTGCCAACAATGGTAACGACATCCTGCCAGTCATCTATTCATCATAGATGAAACGCTTGTCTCGCTGAAATGTTTTTTTGAGATGTTCATAGTTTCCCGAATTTTGCTTGTCCATCACCGACCAAATATTCCAGAATTTTCCGGTTAACTATTGGAGCGTTTGTGTACTGAGCGTTGTGATTGGCATTTGGAATGATTTCGGCTCTTCAGGTTCGGCACGAGACTGGTTGCCCACTGGACAACCTGTTCAGGCTTATAAATCACCTCGTGGTCGCCAATTGATAAGTAAGATAGATTGTCGAATGCCACGTAATTCTGTCTCCGTAAAGACAATTGGCGGGATATGTCTCGGAATACCATTGACACTGGCGATGCGCCGCAGGCGGGTGATGCAATCATCCGCGGGGAACCCCTGCCAAATCCAGTCGTAGGCCCTGCACAACAGTCGTTTGGAGCCTGTCCCATAGGCAGGGAAAAAGTACAACCACCAGGGCCACATCTGCGCAAAGGTGGCTGCAGGGCTTATCAGAACGGCTTTCTCAACTCGGCTAGGTGACATTAAGACTGTATTGAGCGTCAAAAAGCCTCCGAAGGAATTACCAACGAGATAAGCGCTCTTGATTCCCAGGCCACTGAATAAATCTTCTACCCACTCGGCAAGCTCTCGCCGACTGCTTATTCTTCGGTCAGGGATGCTTTTGTTTACTTCACCCATCACATCCACCGCATATGTTCGGTAATGCCAGCTGAACGCTTCCACATTCCGATACCAGATGGGAGCGCCACATCCCGCCGGGTGAAACAGCAACAGTGGCGTATCATCTCTTTGATCCGCTGGCAATCACATGCGTGTCTCCAAAGCGAGTAGATACATAGAATTTGTCGTAGGGAACCGGCCACAGTTGCAACGCGGCTTCATAGGCCAGTTGTATTCGGCTTCCAATTCAGGCGTCTTGAAAATTGAGATTTTATTACCCATACCAGCCCTATTCCTAATGGGAAAACTGAAAAGGCCTCATCATAGCAAATCTGCCAGCGCCCCAAACCCCTCAGTTTTCGATTGTGAGGATATTCAATATGCGCTCATCGACGACCTCTGGCTGCTCTAGCGAGAGCATGTGACCCGCATGAGGTATGATTTCTGTCTCGATCTGCGAAATCCGTCCCCTTGCCTGCTTGAGCACCCTGGGTGGATTGAGGCGGTCTTGATCGCCGATCAGCAACAGGATAGATTTTTGATCTGCTCCAGTTCCCCATCGGGGAAAACGGAGGGCATGACACCCGAGTAACCATTTTTTCCCATTTCCCAATTCCATTTTTGAAGACCAAGGATGAATTGTTCAGCGTATATTTCATTGACAGTAAAACCTTTTGTGACCCAGGAATAGAGCGCCATCTTCGCAACAAATCTCGTGAGGATATGCATGACGGATCCTACAACTGTCAAAAGAATCCGTTTAGCATAATAAAAGAAGCTGCCGGACTTAGCAAAACTATTTTTTCCAGCCGTTGTGGAGCATGGATAGCAAGGTTCAACACCAACAGCCGCCACACGAGAGACCAACCACATGTGTTTGTGAGATGCCCAGCTCATCCAACACACCCACTAACTAGGCTGCTAGATCGCCCTTTGAAGCATTTGGCTGTGTAGCAACACTCTTGCCAGGCTCGTCGATGGTATCAAAGGCCAAAACATGGAAATTCCTAGCCAGATCGGCAATATTCGGGAACCACATGGTCGAGCTGGCATAACCACCGTGCAAGAGCAACAGGGGGCTGGCGTGTTCTGCGCCGCATGAAATGACGTGCATTCGCCCATAGCAAGTGGAAATTTCAAATAATTCATACGAAACCGGCCACAGGCACATGGCTACCTCATACGCAGCAAAGTACTGTGTTTTACCATCCGGTGACTTAAAGGCAGAGATGCTCTCAGACATGCGAGTGCTCCTTTCAAGTATTAAAGTCGCGGCCATATTGTCCTCTTCGGCGCAATAAATGCTTGGTAACAGGGCCTGCTTAAAGTCCAAGGCATGTCACCCTGAAGGAGCGTAGGTTGTGACTGAAGGGTCTCGTACTGCGGGGAGGAGATCCTTCGCTCCGCACAGGATGATATTTCGTTGGTTTATTTCCGACTTTGCGTAAGCCCTGTGCTTGGTAAGTTCAGCATTCCTATAAAGTCGCTTTTCATGGGAAGCTTGATCTGGCCACCGATAAAGTATTACGTCTTTATCACGTTGCCAGCTGGTAAGTGGAGGATGGCTGCCTGATCCCGCCAGATGCGCCACGACCACACACATTGCACGGGCCGCGCCGCCGGTAATAGTAGCCCAACGTCGCCACCGCAAGCGCCGCACCCCAAACCGGGAACAGCAGGGTGGGGCCGAGCTGGAAGATTATTGCCCCGATGAGTCTCATACCCTCTGCCCCAGCCGGCCGCCGCATTAGCGACCATCTGGGCTAAGCCGGACCATATCCCGATGCCACCCACGATCAGCAACACCGATACGATCGAGGCCGGGACCACCGCCAGCGCGATGGGGACCCGGCGTCCAGCCAGGCCGATCATCCAGCGCGGGAACACCTCACCCCAGCGCTGCACCAGGCCGAGCATGAGTACCGCTCCCACCAGGCCGAAGGTCGCCAGGAAGAGTCCCCGCGATCCACATCCCACTCTCTTGACCGCTACGCAGGTACTCCTCGCTCATCCCCAGCGGGAACCCCAGCGCCCAGGCGTAACGGGTGAGGGCGTAGAAGACTGGCGCCACCATCGCCACATACACGGCGATCCGGCCCCAGCGCGCGGCATGGTCTGGGCTCGTCCACCCCTCCGGGCCGTCTCGGCGGCCGCAATACAGGCAGGCATCCCCGCTCCGGCGGGCATAGCTGACGGTAGCCGCCAGCCAGAGGAACCCGCCGATGAGACACAGCAATTGGTGGATCGTCGCCCATTGAGTCCAAGCCTCCAGGTAGGCCTGGCCCTTCTCGCGCAGGTGAGCGAGGCCAAGGACGACAGCAGGGAGATAACCGAGCTTGACCAGCAGGTTGAGGCCGGTCATGAGCAGCAGGAGGACCCCGGCGAGCAGTGCTCCGGCAGTTATGAAGAGAGGCCGGAGCACCCTGCCTCGCACCCCACGCAGCATCGCCGCTCCCATCGCCGCCGCAGGAATCCCTGCCATCATCACGACGATCCAGGCCACGCCCGGTCCGAACCGTCCAACCAGCGGCCCCAAACCGTCGGACACGGTTTCGGGGGTGTAAGGGAACCCGCGCCCGCTCACCACCCAGTAGACCCCCAGCGCGGCGTAGACCAGCGACCATGCCACTGCCGCGTACGGCGCCCAGCGCTGCCAGTCGCGAACCCCTCCACCACGAGCGGGCACGACACTGGCCATCTTGCTCCCTTTGCTTGCAATTATTTTGTTCATGATCCCTCCCATGATAAAGGACAACAATGTATTTATCAGGAGGATACCGGACCAGTTTCCGGTTCCTTATGCACTTATTCGTTGTGATACCGACATTTCAGCAACTTGGGTTCTGTCTATGAATAAATCTCTAGCGCAAGCAAGCATACTCCCTTGCCCACAGATTGTCCCCACATCATGTTGTAGTTTCCCGACCATAATTCTGGTAGCTTTTCAGGGCTTTCCACATTCGTGATTTGTTCACAGCGTCATAGTAGTAAAATAGAATTCTAGACATCAAAGGACTGGAATCATGGGAGTAAGCGCACAATTCAGGCAGCGGCTTCCGGTTCGCATCACACCTATTGTGGGGCGGGAAGATGAAATAAACAAGATCGTCGATCTTGTTCGAAATCATAGCATTCGATTGGTGACAATCCTGGGAACGGGCGGGGTCGGGAAGACCCGCCTGGCCATCGAGCTGGCTCGTGTATTGGAAGATCAATTCGAGCAAGGTGTAATCTTTATCCTCTAGCGCAACTTGAACACATTGGAAGAGCTATTGCCTGCACTCGCTGGAGCTTTATGCATTCAGGTGCCGCCAGGGAGTGATCTGGAGCAGGCAATTCTGAACCATTTATCGATCCAACAGATGCTGCTGGTGCTCGATAACTTTGAGCAGCTGCTGGGCTTTGCTTCTCTTATTCCGGAGATCCTTATAAACTGTCCTCAAGTAAAGATCATAATTACTTCGCGCGAAAAGCTGAATTTGGATGCCGAAACCTTATACCACCTGAGCGGCCTGCAGCTCCCTCCAGAAGACACTTTGGAAAACATACAAGACTATGGGGCCGTAGGTCTGTTCCTGCAAAAAGCTTCCCAAGTTTGTCCCGGCTTCTCTCTCAATGCCAACAATACCATGGCAGTAATACACATCTGCAAACTGCTGGATGGGAATGCCCTGGGCATTCTGCTGGCAGCTGCCTGGCTCGAATATTTTTCTCCCGAAGAGATCATCCCGGAGATCCAGCAAAACCTGGATTTTCTCTCGCACGAACAGCGGGATGCAGAAGCGCGCCATTTCGGCATGCGGGCCGTGTTCGAATTCCTTCCTTCAACCGCCTGGACGTACATCTCAAGGTTATTTTCAGACGACTATCCGTATTCCGAAGCGGCTTTGACCTGCCTGCCGCCCGGGCGATCGCTGGAGCCGATCTCCGGACCCTCATCGCCCTGGTGGATAAATCGCTGCTCACACGTGAGCCCCATACGGGTCGCTACGAGCTGCATGAACTCTTGCGTCAGTATGCCGCAGAACGGATGGAGGCTGCCAGCGAGCAGGAAAGCATCTGGGCGGCTTACTCAGATTATTACATCACATTTGTCTGCCAGCGTGAGAGAAAATTAATCAGTCCGTCTCAGACAAAGGCCCTGGATGAAATCCAGAAAGATTTCGATAATATTCGTCAGGCTTTCTCGCAAGCCATAAGAAACAGGGATTTTGATTCTGCCTGGCCAGCGTTTTCGGGCCTTTATGCTTTCTGTGACATGCGCAGCCGGTTCTATGAAGGAGAGGCAATTTTTCGCCTGGCAAGAGAGTGTCTGGCACCCCAAGCAGGCATACCACCTCACTTTGCCTGGTCCCTGGCATTGCTCTCCTGGTACGACATGCAGGTGTACATCGAGCCATTCAAAGTGTTCGATGAGATCTTTCAGCAGGCCGGGATCAGCCTGGAGCTGGCAGAATTCCGCCAACGATAGACGAGCTGCGTCTGCCAGCCATGTTTTGCTGGGGGCCATCAAGGAAGATCAGGGCGATTTTCAAACCGCCATCCAGCATTACCGCTCGGGCATGCAGCTCTATCCACTTTTGGATGATGCTTACTTTGTCAACATGCGTCTGGCTTTGTGCTACCAGGCATTAGAGCAATATCCTGAGGCGATTAAAGCTTTTCACGCCTGCCTGAAGCGGGGTCAGGAAACCGGGGAGCATGTTAAGATCGCCTGGTCGCTGCTCAACATCGGGGACACTTTGCTCATGCAGCAGAAACCCGAAGAGGCGTGGTCTTATCTTCAGCAGGCTTGCACTCTTTTTGATGAAGTCGGCACTACCCTGGGTATCCTATGGTGCAGATATTGCTCCAGCCGTGCTGCCCTCGCACTAGGCGATCTTGCAAACAGCAGGGAACTTGCCAACGCCGCAGCCCAAATCGCACAACAAATCCATTCGGTCACCTGGATCGCTAAAACCGATCGTCTGCTTCAGCAACTTAATTTTCATAATTCTCAGGCTCCTGCTCAGATGAACGAACTGGATGGGGAGGGATTACAGTCACGGGAAATTGAAATCCTGCAACTGCTCAAATCCGACCTTAGTGGACCCGCCATCGCCGATCATCTGGTGGTCTCTTTAAATACGGTTCGCTATCACACGAAGAACATCTATCGTAAACTCGGAGCGAGTACACGCCTGGAAGCCATCCAGCAGGCGAAAGAAATTGGATTGTAAAAGTCCTTTTTTTCTTCCAAAAGGTAGTCCTGCATACCTGCAAGGACTACCTTTCTTTTTAATCAAAGACTACCACATCATGTAGGGACAATAGAACTGAGCTGCCATAAGATTTGCCTGGATACAGGAGATCCTCCAACCCTATGAACTCGCAGCTCTCCCACGCAGAATCCGAGGAACAGAGATATTCACAACCGAAAGGCCCAGCGGCTGATCACCGTAGAGTGATGCTTTCCCTTTCCGCCTGCATGGCATTGCAGATGACCAGTTTTGTGATCATCCTGCCGTTGTTTGCCAGGCGGTTCACTGAGCTTGGTGCAGGGGTTGAATTATTGGGGATCAGCGCCATGGCCTATGCACTGGCTGCTACCCTGGCAGCTCCCTTTATGGGTGCGTTGGCCGACCGCTATGGCCGGCGCCGGTTGGTCCTAATATCGCTGGCAACCTACATTCTGGCGTTCACCGGTTATCGAATTCGCCGCTTCCGCCATTACGATTGTTATCGTACGCGGTCTGGCCGGCGCATTCACTGCCGGCCTGATGCCTGCCGTGAATGGCATTGTCTCCGATCTGGCTCCGCTAGATCGAAGGGCGCAGTGGATCAGCACTGTCAGCGGCGGCGCTTCGATTGGTTGGATTGCCGGCCCCATCCTGGGTGGTGTTCTCTACGATCGCTGGGGATATGCTGCGGCTCTCAGTGTCTCGATCCTGATGGCGCTGATCGCCTTCCTCGTGGCGTTTCTCACGGTTCCAGAGACTCATAAAAATCCAATTCAGTTACGAAAAGATCGAATGATCCAGCCTTCTCATCAGAAGTCCACTTTAAGAGCATTTCGAAATACTCTTCCCAAATCGCTTCCCGCGTTCTTTGCCCTGCTTATGATCGCCTTTGCGGTCATGTTTGCCTGGGCATTTATCGAACCCAGGTTTATGTTTTACGCCTATGACGATTTGCAGTGGAGCGCCTTCCATGCTTGGATTGGTGATGAGCACCTATGGGATTGCGATGGCCATCGGGGAATTTGGCCTCGGCCGCTCGAGCGATCGGTTTGGAAGAAAGCCGGTGATCGTCGTCGGAGTACTGCTCTTCCTGGCCCAGTTCATCGGTCTGGCAGTGTTTCAGAACTACCTGTGGATTGCGGTCAGCTTTGTGATCGCCGGATTGGGAAATGCCCTGTACGACCCGGCTCTCAGCGCCTCCATCCTGGATATCGCGCCAGCAGGGCACCAGGCGCGCAACCTGGGTATTAAGAGCACCGCTGCTTCTTTGGGGAACATCCTCGGCCCGGCGCTGGTTGTTATGCTTAATCCATACTGGGATGCAAGAGAAATTTTCCTGGCAGCCACCGGCATGGTTTGTATGAGCCTGTTCTTCTTTCTTATTGTCCAGATCCCGGCCTCGTTCAATCCAGCTCGAGCCGCGTGAAATATCAGAACAGGAACTCGTCGGTCCCAACTGATGAGAGCTCGCAAACGATTTTTCAAAGGATAAGGCCATGAATAACATCATAGAAAACATGGAACCAATAAGCCCAATAAAATCAAAATCAATAATCGCGACTGGCATTAAACGCTGGTCGATACAGATGATCCTTTCGCTGGTTCTCTTTGGCACGCTCCTATTCCTGATCGCGGGCAATTGGTTATGGATTGCCGGCTGGGTGTACTTAGGGATGAACGCAGTCACTCAATTGCTGAGTGCCGTTGTGCTGATCCCCCGACAGGGAGGCATGCTGGCGGAGCGGTCCAAAACTCATGAAAACACAAAAGAATGGGATAGGATCCTGGCACCCGCCATCACGATTTTCGGCACGCTGGCAGTTCTGATCACTGCCGCGCTGGATGCGCGTTTTGGATGGAGCCCCGCTTTGCCTGCAGGCTGGCAGGGATTGGCTGTTGCAATTGCATTTGCCAGCCAGATGTTCGTTCTTTGGGCAATGGCAACGAATTCGTTCTTTTCAACGATGGTTCGTATTCAGGCAGATCGGGGACATACAGTAACGCAAAGCGGCCCCTACAAATATGTCCGCCATCCTGGCTATGCCGGTGCACTCCTCTACACCGTGCTCGTACCCATCGTTCTCGGCTCCTGGTGGACCTTTATCCCTGCGTCGCTCGACCGTCGTACTCATTTTCATTCGGACCCGGCTGGAAGATCAAACCCTTCAGGCTGAGTTGCCTGGTTATAAGGAATACGCGGCCCGAGTGAGGTATCGATTAATCCCGGGTATCTGGTAAGTCGTAGTAAATAGAAAGGAGAATACGATGAAAATCCTGATCGCTGGTTCTCATGGGATGGTAGGAACGGCAGTTACCCGCTTGCTGGCCGAGTGTGGCTACGAAGTTGTCCGCTTGGTCAGGTCTGCAGCGAGCCCTGGTGAAGTTTGGTGGGATCCGGATGCAGGGAAGATCGACTCTGCCGGCCTGGAGGGTTTTGACGGCGTGATCCATCTGGCTACCATGCCCTGGCCCATGCGCTGGACCCATAAAGCCAAACAAAAGATCCGCGCAAACAGGCTGATGACTAATCGCCTGCTGGCAAAGTCACTGGCTGAGTGTGCACACAAACCCGCTGGTGCTCATCTGTGCTTCCGGGATGGGCTACTATCCTTCTTCCGGCGACACGATCCTGACCGAGGACAGTCCCGCAGGCACAAGTTTTGTTGCCACACTCCAAAAAGATGGCGAAGCTGTGACTGCTCCGGCCAGCGAGGCTGGGATACGAGTGGTTCACCTTCGCATCCCTCCGGTATTAGGCGGCTCCGCATTGCAGAGGGTCGGTTTTCAGGCCGGCGATGGGAAGCAGTGGGTGAGCTGGATCGGGCGGGATGAGCTGGCTTCCATCATTGAGTTCGCGCTTAGTACACAAAGCTTAGCAGGACCGGTGAACGCAGTCAGTCCCAATCCTGTACGCAATGCTGAGTTTCGCAGCGATCTCGACCCATGTTTTGAACCAAAAAGCAGGCGGTGTCATGCCTGCGTTCGTCGTACGCATGGTGATGGGTGAGATGGGCGAGGAATTCCTCCTGGCCAGCCGCCGCATCCAACCGGCCAAGCTGCTTGCTGCGGGCTATACCTTCCGTTACCCGGAACTGGAGGATGCTCTGCGACATGAGAAGGAAATAATAACTCAACCTGATACAACACAAATTGTACAGTCTGAGGAGGAAGAACCATGGAAGAGAAAATCCTGGTCATTGGCGGGACAGGAACGCTGGGGCAACCTGTTTCCCGCTGCCTGCAACAGTCCGGGTTCGATGTCCGGATCATGACCCGTGACCTGCAAAAGGCACGAAAAAACTTTGATCGTTCATTTCAATTGTTTGACGGAAACCCGATGGATAACGACTGCCTGGAGGAAGCATTGGATGGCTGCTATGGCGTTCATATCAGTCTGCCCAGTGAGGTCGAACAGCAGGTAGCGGAGTGGGTGGCAAAACTGGCTGCCAGGCATGGCATCCAGCGGATTTCCTACATCTCCGGTGCAACGGTTGCAGAGGAGCATCGCTGGTTTGAGATGGTCAACAGGAAATTTCTGGCAGAACAGGCCATCCGGCAGAGCGGCATTCCCTACACCATTTTTTGTCCCACCTGGGTGATGGAGATCCTGCCGAAGTTCATAAACCAGGGCCGGGCAGCGGTTTTTGGAAAGCAGCCATGTCCCTATCACTGGGTGGCTGCAAGGGATATCGCCAGACTGGTTGCGACCGCTTACAGTTTAGAAGAATCGGCAAACAAGCGCTTCATCATTCTGGGACCTGAAGCGATTTCCATGCAGGATGGGTTGAAACGCTACTGTTCCACAGTTCATCCAGAGATCCAGAAAGTTTCCAGTATGCCTTTCTGGCTCGTTAACTTGTTGGCGACCTTTACGGGCAACCAGGAATTGAAAAGCGCCGGCCAAATGATGGCCTATTTTGAAAAGGTCGGAGAAAGCAGCAGGCAATTCATCGAACGACATTTGCATCTTAGGCGCGCCAACGATCACTCTGGATCAATGGTTACAGATGATCCAATAAGCAAAGAAGAAGAGAATACGATGTCTACTTTTCTTGTCCCACTCTCTCTATGGCTGCATGCCCTGGCAACGATCGTGATGGTTGGACATTACGTGTTCACAGGCCTGATCTATCTGCCGGTCTTTGAACGTCGTATGCGGGCCAATGCCCTGTGCGAGCTGCTGGAGCAGGTTTCCACGCGTCTTCGTCCGTACTTTGGAGGCTCTCTGCTCATTTTCCTGGCGATTGGAACGTACCTGATGCTGATCAACCAGAAATACCTGGGCCTCGGCCACTTTTTCGACAATCCCTGGAGCGCGCTGATCGTGATCAAGTATGTCCTGGTCCTGGCATTCCTGGTTCTGGGCGTAATCATTATCCTGATGACGTCCGTTGCACAGGCGGGCTAATCCAGGAACAAAGAAAAGGCGATTTCATCAGAGAGGATGACCAAATGAACCCAATGCACACAACCACTGCTTCCTCAATCACAAAGGCTGCCAGTAAACAGACCTATTACACGATACGCTTTCTGGCTGATCGCGAGCGGGTCGACGATGCCTATCGGGCGTATGGCTATTTCCGTTGGGTGGATGATATTCTGGATGCTTCTTCCGGCTCGGAGACCGGGCGGAAGGTTTTCCTTGAGCGGCAAAAATCCTTGCTGCAAAGATGTTATCAGGGACAAACTGTGGATGATGCCAATTCTCAGGAACAGATGCTGGTTGCTTTAATCCAGCATGATACTGAAACCAACAGTGGCCTGCAGCTCTATCTCCGCAATATGATGCAGGTGATGGATTTCGATACAAGACGTCGGGGTATGTTAATCTCGGAATGTGAGTTGAACGACTACACGCGCTGGCTTGCCTGTGCTGTCATGGAAGCGATCCACCATTTCATTGGGCATGATGATTTTGCGCCACGTGAGGATGCACGGTACCTGGCCGTTTCCGCAGCCCATATTACTCATATGCTGCGGGATACCTTTGACGATATGCAACTCGGCTATTACAACATCCCGCGCGAAGTTTTGGATGCAAACCACATCCAGCCGCAGGATATACAGAGTCATGCATACCGCGCCTGGATCAGGGACCGGGTGCTCCTGTCACGCAAATATTTCAGGGCCGGCAAGCGTTATTTTGCCAGGGTCGAAAACCCACGCTGCCGCCTGGCCTGCTTCGCCTATATTGCCCGCTTCGAATGGCTTTTGGACACATTTGAGAGGGAAGGATATTGCCTACGTCCTCAATACAACGAAAGAAAAAGCCTATCCACTGGCTTACGAATGGTCTGGCAAACCCTTGCATCCATGATTGATTTCCGAGCGAGTGATACTCAACATTCCACGATCCAGACGAATTCACCAGAGAAGCTATGAACTCTAAATCTGTCGTCGTCATTGGCGCCGGCATTGGCGGGCTGACCGCCGCTATTCATCTTGCCCATCACGGGTTCCATGTCACAATTGTAGAAAAGAACTCGCATCCCGGTGGGCGCTGTGATCGTTTCAACCGGGAAGGTCATCGTTTTGACACAGGGCCGACCCTTTTTGTCATGCCATTACTGTACGATGCTGAATTTATGGCATTGGGGGCATCGATGCACGAACTGCTTGATCTGCAGCGCGTCGACCCAACCTACCACCTGGTCTTTGATGATGGCAGTCTGCTGGCGCTCGGGTCTGACTTGAAATCCATGCAAGAGCAACTGGAAATGTTCGAGCGAGGAAGTTTCCAGAATCTTCTGCGATATTTGGAAGAAGGCGGACGCCACTACGAACTCACCCTGGATAAACTGGTCAACCGCAATTTCTGCAGAGCCTCCGATTTCTTCCGCCTCCAAAACCTGGACCTACTTATTCGCCTGCAACCGTTGATCCACCATTATCGGCACATGTCTTCCTATTTTCATAATCCGCGCTTAAAAGCAGCTTTTACGTTTCAAGATATCTATATGGGGTTGAGTCCATTTGAAGCGCCCGCTACCTATTCATTGATGGCTTATTCGGAGCTGGCCCACGGTGTATGGTATCCAAAAGGAGGCATGTATAGCATTGTTGAAGCGCTTACAGATCTTGCCGATCTGGCCGGCGTCGAATTTCTCTTTGACACACCGGTTGAAAGGATCGAGACAAGTACCACTCGGGCCTGGGGAGTGCTCCTGGGAGATGGATCGCGATCTAAATGCAGATGTGATACTTGCGAACGCCGATCTTCCCTATGTATATCAGGAACTCCTGCCGCAAGACCGAATGGCAAAGTCCCTCGCCAACAAGCGGTTCTCCTGTTCCGTAATCAGTTTCTTTTGGGGAGTGGATAAGACCTATCCCGAGCTTGGCCCTCACACTCTTTTCCTTGCAGACGGTTATCGCGAAAACTTTGAAAGTATCGAGCGCGGCCCTGCGTCTACCGTCCAACCCAAGTCTTTACATCCATGCTCCTTCTCGGATTGACGCTTCGATGGCCCCTCCAGGACACGATACCCTGACCGCTATCATACCCGTCGGGCACTTGAGCGAAACCACGAAGCAGGATTGGAACAGCTTGCAAAATGAAGCGCGCCAACAAATCTTTCGCCGTCTGCAACTCATAGGTATTACGGATCTGAATTCCCACATCAAATTTGAAGAGGTCTACACCCCATGCTCCTGGCGAGAACGATATAACCTGATGAAAGGCTCAACACACGGATTGGCGCATACGTTGACGCAAATGGCATACTTTCGCCCATCCAACCGCCATTTGAAGTACCAAAATATGTACTTCGTCGGAGCGAGTACACATCCGGGGACGGGTATACCAACTGCCATGGTCTCCGGTCGTTTGGTATCCAATCGAATAATGGAAGATTTCTAGGGAAAGATGAAACAGCATATTCGCCACCCATAGTTATAAGGGCGTGAAATCGTATTTTGCCGACTACGTTCTTTGACAATCTTTTCCATCCTCCTATCATCCACATTGTTGTTCCTACCTTCCACAGCATACCTGAAATTATTGGACGGGCTCGCTATCAGCTCAGAATGCTGTGAAACCCTATCCAAAGCTTATTTCGCGCCTGCGGCTATAGATCGTTAGAATCCAGACACCAGATAGTCATCTTAATGGGCGTATTTTCTTAAGTATTTTCTCCTCAACGACCAGTGCTCAAGCCGGAGCAATGTTAAGTCGTCGGCGAAGGTCTACGGATCCTGGGACAGCTTCACAGTATCAGACTAAGACATGAACAGGTTTCCTATCTTAATGCTTTTTGAAATATTGGAAATACATCCAGGATTACATATGCATCTAGCTTCTCAGGCAATACCATCCCCTTGGGGAGGGTAAGCGTTACCGATTGTACATTTCCAGCTGCATCTGTTTTTGTAGAGAGACCTGCTTTGTAATCCATATAGATTGCTTCCTGCGTGGAACCATTTACCAACAACAGACCAGCGCGATGCTCGGCGGCAGGATAGTGCGTGCCAGGATCAAGCGCAAAGATGGCTGTCACCGAACCATCAGCATCCTTCGTCGATGAAGTGAATGTCAAATCAGAAACGCGGATCCCATCAGGGGCATGATTTGCCGTACCGTCATAAGGCCGCGTGACATACGTTCCTGAGACCAGCATCTCCTTGTACCAATTATTCGCAAGTCCCACGATCACCAGGTACGGACCGAAGGTCGGGATGGAAAGTGCATCTGTCGAAGCGTATGCGGCCGGGTAGGTGGTTGTGCCGTCGTTGTTAAATCTGCCCCTCAGCTCGAAGAGATTGAAAGGGATATTGATGCCGGTGATCGGCATGGGGAATTTCTGATTGATCGCGATAAAATCAGCACCCTGATAGCGCCCGTTGAGCGGCAGGGTAAAGTCGCTCTGCGGGTCAGGCACAAGACTTCCGTCCTCAGCACGTCCGGCGCCGATCGCCCAAAGAACAAATTTGCCTTGTTCTTTTTCATCGGGTGGCGTGACCAGGACCGGTGCGACAATCCACTCGATGTAGTCAAAACCGATCTGGTTCAGGCTGGGTAACATCGGTGGAATGGGCGCCGCCAGGCGAGTCCATTCAAAAGCGGTGGATCTTTCAGAATCCAAACTCAATGGCAGATCTGGCGCTTGCTCAGCCTGGAAGCTGAATTCGTCGTCGAATATCCCTGCTTCTGACCCGCCAAGAGTCATGTTGCCCAGACGAAAGCCTCCGGTGTAATACTTCCCGGATGCCTTCACCTTATATGTCTGCCCGGGCTGGAGAAATTCCTGTGGGCGAACATAGATGTACCGGCCATCTGCTGAATGGCTCACCGAGAGAGGCACGGACGGCTCCAGGCTGACATTCAATGCATCTGCCGGGCAGCCAACCGGCGCATCACAGATGCGCGCCCCAATCGTCTCTCCATCCTTACGCACTATTAGCCGCAGGGTCAGCATGGCCGACGAAGGGAGCGTGGATGGAAAACTGTCAGTGGTGTTTCCACCCGGAGAAACATAGTACAGCCCCGTGAAATCACGCGGCAGTGAGGAGTCTTCTGCAGGCAGCACGCGCATCCTGGGCATGCAGGCAGTAATCATAGGGGATGTACCATAACTGGCCGTGCTCCCCGCCCACATAGAGTCCCGTATTGCCCAGGGCCACTGAGCCGTTCAGATCGTTGCGGTCGGCAAGCTCGGCCTCCGTGGAAGTAGTATCAAACGCCCAACGGAGAGAACCGTCGGCCGCGTTGAGAGCATAGAGCTTGCCGTTACCATCGCCAAAGTAAACGATCTTGCTTTTTCCATCCGGCCCAAATCCCAATGCAGCAGAAGATCGAATGGGGTCGCCAGTATCATATTTCCAGAGCAGTTTACCGTTTGGATCCACCGCATAGAACGAACCGTCAGCCGATCCAAACAGAATGGCGGCAGTCTTTCCCTGCGCGTCTGCATCCAGAGCTGCGGAAGCGTAGATATGGTCAGACGTGGGGAATTTCCATTTGATGGTGCCTGTCTTGCCATCGAGTGCATACAGGTTCGAATCAAAGCTACAGATGTATACCGTGCCGTCCGAGCCGAGGGCCGCTGAGGCGGCAACGAATCCCAGGGTCCGGGTGCGCCAGAGTTCCTTGCCATCCGGGGCGACCGCGCGGATATAAGTATCCAGCGACCCCCAGTAATTACTGCCGTCGTCGCCAATGGCGGCCATCGACCAGTTATTGCTTGTTGTCGGATAAGTCCATTTCAGCGTGCCGTCCGGGTTTATGGCGTAATACAGAAAATTCGTATTTCCGGAATAATAAGTACCATCGAACCCCACTGCCACATTCCCCTCGAACCAGCGGTTATAGCTGATCTCGGGACGCAGCTCCGCCTCGTAGGTCCAGAGGGGACGCTCGGATAGCTCCATTTCGCCCGTCTGAAAGTGATACATGTGTCCATCTCCCGGAAATGAAGGTGACAGCATCCGGAGTCAAGGCGCCTGCAGAATCAATGATCTCACCGGTCTCGTACTTCCAGTTGAGCGAACCATCCGGGTTGAGCGCGTAAAAATAGTGGTCGGCAGAACCGAAATAGATCTTCCCCTTTGGATCGATTATTGGCGTGGAGAAAATCCCCTTGCCCGTCTGGAAGCTCCAGGGCTGGTCTCCCTGATACACAGCCGGCAGTGGGCTGGCGCCCGAATTGCGGCGGTCCCGCCGGAAGGTCGGCCACAGCGAGTCTGGCTGCACTGGCACATCATATCCAAATGGCTCCGAGGGAGCCTGAGGTGTCATTGTTAAGTGTTGGGGAATTTTTTTAGGACGAAATTTGATCAAGAGCCCCAGGAGACAACCGCACAGTAGGACGAGCAGTACGCTGTAAAGAATTCTCTTCATTGTTCCATCCTGCCTTGGTGTGATGCGTTCAAGTATAGCCCATGCCAGGGAGTAAATCATGGACGGTCCGCGCCAGTCAGCTCAAACAAAGTGTAAGCAGTAGTGTCATTATCGAACCACCACAGCCACTGCTCACGCCACACGTCCATACCCTCCATCTCATATTGATGGAAACAACCTGGGTTGAACCAAACCTAACGTTAGTTTGGCAGCACCTTATGGTTAAGTTTTCTTTTTGAATACAAGACTTAGTTTCGTCAAACTACGGAAATCATGATCATACATTCTTTTTTCTCCGCGCAACTTGTAAGTACTGGGGCAATGTTGGTGGTTTGACGAACATAACTGTTCTTCAATCATGTGTTGAGGATCGACGTCTCGGTAGGCCATAAGATTGCTGGTAAACTGTCTGGTATGAAAAACAACGCGGCATCACTAGATAGGCCTAAAGCCCTTATCCCAGCAAAATGGGGAGCGGTTGGCGCGATTATTGCCATTATGATGATCACAGTATTGGAGTTTCCGGCTCCCATTGGATTTGAAACCAGACCACAAACCAACGTTTCTCCCTTGTGGGGGCTTTTCTTTCTGATTATTATGATTACCGAAATTGCAGCAATCCCTCTGATTTTCAGACGCCCAAGTCTTGGACGAAAGTTTGGAATCGTCGCAGGCATTTTAAACATTCTACAAGTTATAGCTGACCAGGCACATCTGCTGCAACCTGAAGTAGCTCCCTTAGGATACTCGGTCCTAGAGGGATTGGTTGTAATCGCATCATTGGTTCTGATCTATTTCTGTCTGAAATTAGAAAATAAATGAAGTGATATTTGAGTCAGTCAAAGGCAGAATAAAAAGCTAAGAGTTTGTGACACCTGCACCTTAGGGTACAAGTGTCACAGACTACTACGTTCTCAAGCCTTATTTCTTAAGAATGTGCTTGTTTTGTCTATGGTGCACAAGGCTAGTTAACCCATCATTGCGATTGAATATCGATGGTTTCAAGATTCCCCCATCCCTCCTCTTTCCGAATTTGCAGCTTACAGGGGCGGACTCGCACAAGCACGCTCCATTGTGCTTCAGGTTCTCGCACCATATCTAATTTCAAATCAGTTGAATTTGGAAAAAGGATTTGTGCCTCTCCTTTCAAACCCCATATATCTGTCAGCAAGCTTACAGTGGAAACGTTTTCCAGGTTGAACAAATGGTCAGAAGTTTGCGGAACCAGGAGATACAATTCCAGTTCCAGTGCTTCACAGGGCAGCTCGGAGACCTGAACACCAGCGGGACCACTTGTGGCAAGAACCGCCATCCGAGGGATTTTCAAGACTTCAATTGCACGCTGACGGGCATAATCCAGCATGTAACCAGCTTAACGATAAGCAGGTGCGCCGTCATCTGCCGAAAGTTAGATCTTGAGTTAGATTTCGAGCAAGCCCAGCGCTCGAACTTTCGCTACTGCTTCAGTCCGATTATGGGAATCCAATTTCCGAAGGATATGGTTGATGTGACTTTTAACCGTCCCTACGGTGATCACAAGCTGCTCTGCAATCTCCTGGTTCGTCGCACCACCAGCCATCAAGCGCACTATTTCCAATTCGCGCTCGCTGAGCTGTTCGCCCGATTCAAGACTGTACCTATTGGTGGCTCCATCGCGTGTACCTGCAAGAGAAGTCTGTGACTTTATCCGAATGACCGCCAATATGCGCTCAATAAAATCACGGTGAAAGTCGTGCTGCGCAGCCTCCGCAAGCAATTGATTCAGGGCTGGCCCCTGATCAAGGATACGGACGTAACCTTCGGGCTCTGCAGCCGAAAGCGCACGATCCAAAGCAGACCAAGCGCGTTTTCGTCGCCTTCCGCTTGCCTGGCCTGAGCTTCCAGCAATGAGAGCTCAATTACGCGGTTCGTCAGACCATGAGATAAAGCCAGATCTAGCTGCCGTTCCAGATAAGACCAAGCTACTCTCGAATTACCAACGGCGATCTGGGCGCGGACCCAGACAAGAGAAGCCAGATAATATGCCTCCGCAGCCCCAAACGGACCCATTCCGGGTGGAGGCATATCGTCCCCGATGGAGGATGCGAATGCCTGACACCAGGCTCCTGCTGCTGCCAGGGTAGATGGAGCCTGCGGCTCTATTCGCAAGGCGTGCATAATCCGGAGCCCACGTGTGCATAAAGCAATATCGGGCCAGGCATCTTCCAGACGAGTGAGGTAATCGAGGGCTTCTACTGAACGGCCCTGGATCTCTCGCAGGCGAAACAATGCCTGATACGCCGTCATCAAGTAATAAGGGTTCAGTTCCCATCCGATCAGATCGAGGCCGCTAAGGAGAGCCTGCTCTGCATCCTCCAACTGATCCTGCTCCAGAAGCACGCAACCAAGTGCAATGTCCAGGCACCCCACCGCTGGCAGTTCTTGATCGGGGTAGGCCAGGATTGCCGATATGTCTGCCTGTCCCTGTCTGCAGATCTGTGCCGCGCGGCGCAATTGCCCCTGGTTGTGGGCGAGGTACGATTGGTGAAAAGTGGCCTCCACAACCCCGAAATAATTGTGACAGACTACCGACAATTGTCTCGCATCTTCCATCGCCTGATAGCCGGCCACAGCATCGTGAAGCGCCATGTGGGCATAACCTACCGTAAGGGCAATCGCCGAACGGGCAGGATCGCCCTCGGACAACCAGGCAAGTGCTCTCTGAGCCAGGGCGAACTGCTCACGGGGGTCAACAGACGGGTCTGGTGTCAACGCAGCCAGGACCGTACGGGTAGTGGCGGCCTGACCGATGAGCAAGCGAGCCAGCTGCTTGTCCTCCAGCGCGGCCGCCGCCTGCTCAACCTGCTGCAACCGCTCTTCAATCCTGCCCCGATTCTGCCGGCGATACCCGATTGCCAATGCGTTGCTCTGAAAGAGGCACAGCGACGGGTGAAGCCGCATCACATCATCAGGGAAAACAGCACACCACTCGTAGAGGGTCGAAAATTCGCCGCGCAATGCCAGCGAGACGCCATGCTGCTCGACCAAAGCTGCCGCGAAATCCCAATCACGGGTCAGAAGGGCATGTTTGACCGCTTCGTGCAAGAAGCCATGTGCCGCGTACCACTCACTGGCTGCGCGTTGAAGCGAGGCCAAGCGCTCCGACTGGGTCTTGTTTAGCCGAACTTGCAGGAAGTCTCGAAAAAGATGATGATAGCGATACCAATAGCCCTGCTCGTCGAGGGCAACCACAAACAGGTTCGCTTTTTCCAACTGCCTGAGAATTTCCTCACCGCCCGAGCTTTCACCCTGAATGGCATCGCACAAGGGACCACACAAGCGCTCCAGGATGGAGGTGGACAGGAGAAACGACTGTACCTGATCCGATTGGCGGTTGAATACTTCTTCAAGCAGGTATTCAACGAGATAGCGATGGCTGCCGGTGAAGGAAGTAATAAGGTTCTCCTTGTCCGGGCGACCCGACAGGGAGAGCGCGGCCAGCTGCAACCCGGCGATCCATCCCTCCGTGCGCGCTTCGAGTGCATATGACCGCTTCTGTCGATAGATCCAGCCGCATCACCTCGTTCAGGAATTGCACTGTTTCATCCGCCGAGAAGCGCAGATCGGCAGCGCGCACCTCGAGCAGTTTTCCTCGCGCCCGCAGGCGAGCCAGAGGCAGTGGGGGGTCCGAGCGGCTGCCAATGGCGATGTACATCTTCTCTGGAAGGTGTTCCAGGAGAAAGGATATCGCGCTGTGGATAGCCGGAGCGCCGATCAGGTGATAGTCGTCAAGGATCAACACACACTCCCGGTCGCTGGACACGACCGCATTGATGAGAGCAGGGAGGATCTTCTGCAAATCCAGTTCAGGGGAGGAGCGCAGGCGCTGGCTGATGTGCGCCAGCTCGGATGTCGGGCCGAGCGCCTGCGTCAGGCTGGCAATAAGGTAGGAACCGAAGGGGATTGGGGCATCATCACCCGAATCCAGTGCATACCAGGCGACGGCGACTCCATTTTGCAGAAGTGTGTGGGCCCACTCAGCCAATAGCGTGGTTTTGCCGTAACCGGCGGGCGCGCAAACCAGGATGAGGTTTGTGCCAGCCTCGGCGGTGAGCTGCTTAACCAGATGCGCACGAGGAACAATGCGTGGCCGAGTGGCGGGCGCGCGAATTTTGGTGAGAATAAGGGCTGAAGCCGGAGTGTCCATTATCGATTCTTATTGTACTCTCCAGCCGGAAATCATCACGAGTTTACCTGATCGATTAATCAGCCGCCAATAAATATAACCTGGATTCTAACCTTCGATAGATGACTGAGAGTAAGGGTAAAGCTATGATGTAGCAGAAAAGAACATGAGATATCTTTCCAAAGGAGAATCAATCGATGGAAACTAAAATTCTAATGGCTTATGCTTCGAAATATGGCTCAACACAGGAAGTGGCCGAGGCGGTCGCAGCAACGCTGGGCGAAAGTGGGTTTGGCGTGGATCTTCAGCCCATGCGGAAAGTGCGTACGCTCGAAGAATACGGTGCGGTCGTGCTGGGAGCTCCCCTCTATTTCGGTCATTGGCACAAGGATGCCATCAATTTCCTGTTGCGAAACGAGGCTGCCCTCTCACAGCGACCTGTGGCGATTTTCGCGCTCGGCCCGAACAGCAATGACGAGAAAGAGATGCAGGGTTCGCGTGCACAGCTTGATAGGGAGCTGGCGAAATTCCCCTGGCTGAGGGCCGGTCGTCATAGAAGTATTCGCTGGCAAGTACCCGGCGAAGTTGCGCTTGCCTGAGAGCTTGATTGCCAGTTTGCCGGCCAGCCCCCTTCACGGGATGCCGGCCAGCGATGTGCGTGATTGGACTGCCATTCGCGCCTGGGCGAATAGCGTGGTGCAAACATTACAGCCTGTTATTTCACGGTAATAAAGGAGGAGAAATGAAAAACGCCACCAGAGTATTCGCTTCAACTTTCGGTGCCATCTTTGCGCTGGCAGGCATCGAACATGGAATTGGTGAAATCCTCCAGGGCAACGTAGCTCCCAGCGGGATCATGATCCTGTCCTGGCCTGAATCGGAATTCTTTCGCAGCCTGGGAGGAGAGCCGGCGATGACGATTATTCCCAACCTTCTGGTAACCGGAATCCTTGCTGTCTTCATTTCCATGATCTTGCTCGTGTGGGCAACTCTCTTTGTTCAGAGGAAGAACGGTGGATTGATCATGATTCTATTGTCCATCACCATGCTCCTGGTGGGTGGAGGGATCTTCCCTCCCATCCTTGGAATCATCATAGGCGCAGTCGGAACCAGGATCAATGCGCCGCTAACTTGGTGGCATGCACATCTCCCTATGGGCTTCCGACGTTCCGCTGGAAAATTATGGGCCTGGTCTTATATGGCTTGCATCATTGCCTGGCTATCCATGTTTCCCGGCTTAGCGTTCATCGGATATTTCTTCGGTGTGAACGATCCAACCCTAATCCTGGTTATTTTGTTCTTTGCCCTTGGGACTTCTCCTGCTTACGGTCTTTAGTGGGTTTGCAAACGATATCGAGAGACAAATTGATTCGCCCTCAGGCACATTGGTTTCCGCGACAATATGAACAGCTGGCCTGAGATACCTTGATCACTTTCTATGGAGCGCCAGGATGGTTGATATGTTGGACACGGAACTTAATCCTCGTTTATTGAAGCTGACCGGTGCAGGGAGACCAAGATCAAATTAAGATTGTGTATTTTGGTTAATACGCCTTACAAGGCAGCTTGATCAGCTAAGTAGTTATGCGTCGCGAACCCTCATCCAGTCGGGGACGCAACGCATAATTGTTTGGAAACTTGCACCGCAGGAAGCACTCACCTAAACACCCGTCGATATATCAGACTAGTGTTCGTGATTCAATTCAACCCAACCTCACCAGATGGAACCTTAACAACAGCGTACCGTTGAAAAGAAGACCATCAATAACCTTCCGCTTAATCTTGTGCATCCAATGTCATTCCTGTACAATGAGATTGAGCCTAATCACAACGAGTGAGCTCTTTGAAACAATTATTGAAATCACTCGCTGTTGAGCCGAAGTGTGTTGTTAATGGATCATAGGCAAGGAGAACACGTGTCAAAGGTTGCTCCTATCACGGCTTCTGGGGAAAAGGAAAATGATCAATTGTCACTAGAGCAGGGCAAGCACCTGCTTCGGACAAAGTTTTATGTTCCGCCCATACGCTCCAAACAAATTGCTCGCCCTCGTCTCTATGACCTGATCAATGACGGTTTGGATCGGGCAGTCATCCTGGTTTCCGCCCCGGCTGGCTATGGAAAAACCACCCTGGTCAGCAGCTGGTTGAAGGAAAAGAAGATCCCTTCCACCTGGCTCTCCCTGGATGACGGCGATAATGACCCGATCCGTTTTCTGCAATACCTGATTGCCGCCCTTGTGCTAATAGCGCCAGGCATTGAGGACGATGCAATTGGCATGCTCCAGGGAATCCAGCCAGCTCAATTTGAAAGTGTCATCAACCTCCTGTCCAATGAACTGGCTTCATTTTCCGATCCATTCGTCCTGGTTTTGGACGATTTCCACGTTATTCACTCTGACTCCGTTCTAAAAATACTCTCTTATCTTTTAGAGCATCTACCGCCCCAAATGCACCTGGTGCTCCTTTCCCGAACCGATCCCCCTCTGCCGCTTTCCCGCCTACGGGTCCGCCACCAGCTTATGGATATCCGGGCAGACCAGCTGCGTTTTACCCAAGACGAGATCGCCGTTTTTCTGAACGATGCAATGGGGTTGACATTGTCTGCCTATGATCTTTCCGCAATGGAGATGCGCACAGAAGGATGGATCGCTGGCTTGCAGCTGGCAGCCCTTTCGATGCAAGGCTGCAAGGATATCCATGGTTTCGTTTCAGCGTTCACAGGCAGCCATCACTATATTATGGATTACCTGGCCGAAGAAGTGCTCAAGAATTCAACCGAAGAACGTGAGCACTTTCCTGCTGCAGACCTCGATCCTGGATCGCTTGTGCGGTTCCCTGTGCGAGGCTGTCGTCAACGCGGATATGACCGGACTTGATGATGGGCAGGCGATGATGGAAGCCCTGGAAGAGATGAATCTCTTCGTCATCCCGCTGGATGATGAACGGCATTGGTACCGCTATCACCATCTGTTTGCAGACGTGCTCCGAAAGCGCCTGGAGCACCAGTATCCCCATTTGCTTCCTGATCTGCACCGCCGCGCGTCCAAGTGGTACGAGCAGAATGGATTTATCGCTGAATCCATCCAGCAGGCCATTGCAGCCGGTGACCAGGATCGCGCTGCGCAGCTGATCGAACAAAACGGCTGTTTCCTGCTGATGAGCGGCGAGGTCGCGACCATGCTGAGTTGGACCGATGCCATCGAATTCCAGTCGGAAACCCACCCCTGGCTGGCCATTCAAAAAGCTTGGGCGCTCGCCCTGGTCGGGGACCTGGACCGGATCGAGCCAACGCTGCAAGCGCCTGAAAAGCTGCTCGCCCCGCTCGAACCTACGGTCGAGGTCAGGACAATGCTGGGTACCATTGCCGCGGCCCGGGCCCACTGTGCCAACACACAAGGGGATACGTATTCGGCGGCGGAAAATGCCCGACGTGCGTTGGATCTGCTGCCCGACTGCAGTTCCATCTCTCAAAGCATCCGAAGTGTATCGACCTCGATCCTCGGGGATGCCAGCTGGATCAACGGGAATTTGGAGGAAGCCACCCACGCCTACACCGAAGCCATCCGCATCGGTCGGGAGGCCCGGAACCTTCACATGATCATCATTGCCAACTCCAACCTTGGCGACATTCTAATGGAACAGGGGCAGCTCCATCGGGCGGCCGACATCTATACCAAGGCATTGCAAATGGCAGTCCGTCCAGATGGACAAAGATCGCCGCTGGCCGAGAAGCTCTGCGCCGGACTTGCCAGGCTGGCCTATGAACACAACCAATTGAAAGATGCGGATCAATATATTCACGAGTGCATTGATCTTTGCCGGCAGTGGATGGAATTTGATCTTCAAGCCATTGCCTGCGCAATGCTGGCGAGGCTGGAGCAAGTCCGCGGAAATCCAGAAGCCGCCCAGGAAGCTGCGCGGGAGGCGGAGCAACTTGCCAGTGAACATCCTCTTGCCTCTCGGCGATCCATCCAGTTGAAGTCCGATCTTGCGCGCTACTATTTGGCCCAGGGGAATTTGGAAAAAACATCTCAACTTATTCAAGAAGGAGCTCTGTCAATTAAAGACGGAATTCCCTATCAACGGATGCCCGAATATGTCATCCTGCTACGAACACTTCTGGCCCAGAATGATCATGACGCTGCCCTGGCACTATCCAATCGCATGCTGAAGCAGGCAGAGCAGACTGGGCGAAAGGGGTTGGTCATCGAAATCCTGATCATCCAGGCGCTTGCATTCCAGGGAAAGAAAGAGACGGAGCAGGCATTGGTGGCTCTGGAAAAGGCCCTCGCCCTTGCCCAACCGGAGGATTACGTTCGATCCTTTCTGGATGAGGGCGAAGCAATGACGAGATTGCTTTGCCAGGCCCAGTCACGTCAGACCGGGAGCAGTTATGCGGCCGTGCTACTGGCCAAGATCGACAAAATCTCCGGGATGACCCAACCATCCATGCAGCTCTTGATCGAACCCCTGACGGCGCGTGAGGTGGAGGTTTTGAAGCTCATCAGGGCCGGCAATTCCAACCAGGATATTGCCGGGCAATTGGTCATCTCCATCCCCACCGTGAAGCGCCATATCAGCAATATTTATGCCAAACTGGGGGTAAAAAGCAGGACACAGGCTGTGGCTATCGGGAAAGAGTTAAAAATATTTGAGTGAGCAGCAGCCGATAGGTGCTTTCACAAGCCGGCAGTGGACACGGTCCGCGGCCGGCTTTTTTGTTCATCGAGGAGACGACTCTCATTTTCCTGCGAAATAAATACAACCCCAGATACAACCTTCAGACGATGAAACTGGAACGGGAAACTGATAAATTAGGACCAAGAGAAAATATGGCAAACAAGAAAAAAGAGCTCAACAAAGAGAATACATGGCACACTTTCCACTGGCACTCGTGGAGGATGCTTCGAGATCCACGTCAGAGGTCAACTGGATGAGAGCTGGTCGGATTGGTTGGAAGGTCTGGATATGACGCTATTGGAGAATGGTGGAATGATCCTTACCGGACACATCAGAGACCAGGCTGCCCTGATGGGTGTCTTAAACAAACTGCACGGGCTGAACCTGACGTTGCTCTCGGTAAGTGAAGTCGAGCAAAGGAAATGATAGCTAAAAAGTAATTCAGAAGGAGATTTCAGAAATGGAAAACACAAATCAGTTCAATCCCAATCTTGGAAAAATCACACGGAGCGCATTATTGATCGAGAAAGTACATCGTTGCGCAGATTGCCCTATCAGGCGAATGGCGATCAAACGACCGCGGTCAATCTTCGCCCGGATCCACACCTGGCATAAAACCTGGTGGCCAGCGTGGAAAGCCCACGAGACGAGAGCATGCGCCTTCCGCAGCATGACAAAGACGCAAGCCTAGGAAATCATTCATAAGCAGACAACTTCTATTAAGAGGAAGAAATGGAAAACACTCGCAAGTCAAACCCTGATCTCGGCACGATTGCATGGGGCGCCTTCTTTATCCTGTGGGGGATCACAGATATGTTCAAATCCCTGCCGGATGGCACGGGCACAGTCGGCATCGGCATCATCCTGATCGGACTCAACCTGGCCCGGTCATGGAAAGGGCAGCCCACCAGTGGTTTTTCGACCACGCTCGGCGTACTAGCACTCCTCTTGGGTATTTTACAACTGGCATTCCCATTTCTACATCTGTCATTCGAACTCCCGGTCTTCGCGATCCTGCTGATGGTTCTGGGTTTCAGCCTGCTGGTGGGTGAACTGAGAGGAAGCAAAACTCATGAATAGTACAGTTCAAAGGCATTGGTTGATGGAGGGGCACGCCAAACGTGCCCCTCTCGGCAAAGGGATCGCATGGGGCTTCCTCGGAGGCCTGGCCGGTACGATGGTGATGGATATCCTGCTCATGGGAGCCCTATTGGCGCTCAAACAACCGGCGTTGCTGTGCTTCTCCATCGTCGGAGATACAGTTTCACGTTTCCTGGCGATATTCGGCACGCAGGTCGCGGGCGGTGTTACTACCGGCATGATAACGCACTATGTGGTAGGTCCGCTGTTCGGCATGCTCTTTGGAGCAGGGGTGACGAAGTTCCCGACTCTTCGAGATGGCTCCCTGAAGAAGGTCACGATCGCAGCGTTTGTGTATGTGGAGATCCTGAGCCAGCCGATCCTGGCGACGACACCTATTCTGTTGAAGATGGAAACACCTGCAACCTTGCAGTGGTTTGGTGGATCCTTCGTCATGCACCTGATCCTAAGCATTGTTCTTGGCGTCATCGTGGCGTACGGGCTACGGTCGTCACCACTGGTGACCCAAAGGAGATCCCAATGAAAGTCCTGACCGTATTTGCCAACCCCAATCCCAAGTCCTTCTGCCATGCCATTCTGAGGCAGTTCACCGAAGGGCTCGAGGAAGCCGGCCACACCAGTGAAGTGGTGGATCTATATGCCATCCGCTTCAACCCGGTCTTTCACGCGCAGGATTTTGCCAGCTATGTGCATGAAAGTATGCCACTGGAAATCCTCGAGGAGATGAACCTGAAGCAGCATGTGCTCGACACGGCAGGAGGTCCGATCCAGCGCTTTGCTGTCTCGCTCTGGTTGCGGGACAAGGATTCCCGGGCGGTCGCGAAGTTCATCCATGCGCACCGGCCCAAGGATGTGATCGAACAATGGGAGAAGGTGAAAAGCGCCCAGGGGCTCGCCTTTATTTCGCCGGTCTTCTGGTGCCACTTCCCGGCGATCATGAAGGGCTGGTTCGAGCGGGTCTTCGCGTATGGTGACGCATACGCCCTGACGCCGGATGGTTGGCGCGGCGAGATGAAAGGCCGGGTTCCGCTCCTGCAGCATGAAAAGGCACTGATCATCAACACCACGCTCTTTAGCGAAACTGACTATAAAGTCAGCCTGGAAAAACCGATGACCCAGATCATCGATAACTGGGGGTTGCGTTATCCGGGTGTCAAAAAAGTCGAACACGTTTATTTCTATCGCGTGCCCGTAACGGACGATGACACCAGAAGATGTTATCTGGAACAGGCCTACCAACTGGGCAGGGATTTTGCCCGGTAGTTGAACGAAAGGAGAATGTGATTATGTCTCAAACACCCTGGTGGAAAGGCACACATGGCGAGTGGTACGTTATCGCCCAGGTCGCCTTGATTGTGCTGGTGTTCTTTGGTCCACGCAATATCCCGGCATGGGCAATCTGGACCACACCTTTTACCTGGCTGGGTTCAATTGGGGGTGGCATCATCCTGTTGGCGGGCATGCTTTTGCTCGCGGTTGCGATATTCCGGTTGGGATCGAATTTGACCCCTATCCCTTATCCCAAAGACGAGGGAACACTGATCGACGCTGGCCCCTACAGGATTGTGCGTCACCCGATGTACTGCGGTGGGATATTGATCGCCTTCGGATGGGGTCTTCTGATCCATGGTTGGCTCACGCTCGGTTATGCCATAATCATGTTGGTGTTCCTTGATATCAAATCCCGTCGGGAAGAACATTGGTTAAAGGAAAAATTCTCCGGCTATGGCGAGTATCAAAAGCGTGTGCGGAAATTGATCCCATTTATATACTAGCGCCTCCTCTTTTGGGACGTTGTCAAAGAAATCGGAGATCTTAAGACAAACCAAACCATAAATATTTTGGCGACCATGATTCCGGATGTTATTCCATAACGGGGACAGATCCAAACTGCCAATAAGATGTTAGTGTATCCTACACAACAAGCTATTAATACGCTTCGTATGTCACAATGAAAACCTGGAGGGACCATGTTTAAGAGACGTTTAGGACGGAGTAATCTCGAAGTTAGTGCTATGGGCTTGGGTTGTTGGGCAATGGGCGGACCATGGACTTATGACGGTGAACCGGCAGGCTGGGGAGGAGTGGATGATGCTGAGTCCATCCGCGCTATCCATTGCGCGCTCGAGGCCGGGATCAACTTTTTTGATACAGCCGCAAACTATGGATGTGGCCACAGCGAGCAAATCCTTGGTCAGGCAGTGGCAGGTCGACGCGATAAGGTCATTCTGGCGACGAAGTTTGGTTATGTGATCGATGAAACAACGCGCATCGTTACCAAAAACAATGAGGATGTTGTGGGTCGCATCCGCCGGGAGTGCGAAGCCAGCCTCCGTCGGTTAAAGAGCGATTACATCGACCTATACCAGTTTCATAAGGATGATTACGCCCCGGAGAAAGCAGCTGAGGTACGCGACTTCCTGGAAAAGCTGGTCGAGGAAGGAAAGATTCGCTGGTACGGTTGGAGTACTAATAATCCTGAGGGTGCGCGTGTGTTTGCTCAGGGTAAGCACTGTACGGCGATCCAGCACTGGATGAATATGGGCACCGATATGCCCGAACTGTTGGTGGTCTGTGATCAGTACGATCAAGCGAGCATTATCCGCTCTCCGCTCGGGAGCGGTAATATGACTGGTAAGTTTAACAAGGATTCCACTTTTCCAAAAGACGATTGGCGAAGCACCTGGGACTTGCAAGGTGAATGGCTAACGCAACGCCGCCAGCGCATCGAGGCGGTTCGAAACATGTTCGCTGACGCTGGCGAAGCACGAACGCAAGCTCAGATTGCCCTAGCCTGGATCTGGACACGCAGTGAGCGGACTATTCCCATCCCTGGCTTCAAGACTTTTGCACAAGTAAAGGAAAACATCCAGTCGATGGATTTCGGCTTGTTGAGTAATGAGCAGATGAAGCAAATCGACGGAATATTTGAGCGATCGCCGGTTATCCCGTAGCACTATGAGGCAGCATCTCATGAAAAAGAAAAATATCCAATTTTGGAATATGATGAGGCGCCAGTTGCAAAAATTGAGCCGTCTTTTTCCCATAAAAAACGCAAGGATATGAATATTGTGTGATCACTTTTTTCCGTGAAGTTCTTGAGGATATGGAAAAGGAGGGGCGGATAAAAGTAATCAAATATTTGAATTGTGAAACTGTGGATGTTCCAATCTATGAAATGGAATAAATGGAAGTATTGGATGCGCTGGAACCTGAACATTTAGAAGCCCACAGTAGATGCGCTCGAAAAACATGCACCAAATTAGTCACAAAATGCCGCTGAAGAAGTCATGGAAGTTCTGACGTGTTTCCCAGCTGGTAAAAAGGAGCATGGCAGCTTCGCACCCGGCAGCCTCTCCGAAAGGGTAAACCTGCGACCTGCGAAAATGGCCGAAGTGATGGCAAGATCTGGCGATGAGAAAGAATAAGAACCAAGATCTGTATGACACGCGTAGGCCCTTTTTATAGCATGACAACTCCACCCATAGGTAGATGGGGCGTAAAATCCATTTTTGCCGCCTACGTACTTTGACAATCTCCCTTCTCCTCTCTATAATCCCCACCGTTCCTACTTTTCACAATCCATATTTCTCTCTTCTGAAGCCTGGCAAACCGCCGGGTTTTCTCCATTGCTCCTACGCTGAGTGGAAAGGAAAACAGTATTTCAAAGACATAGTCTGAGCGCTACTTTCATACAATTGAGATCCGTAGAAAGCAAGCACCACTATGCTCTTCCAAAATGCCGACACAGGTGATTCGTATCGGTGATCTGCGTACAAAATCAACCCCTAAAGGAGGTTCTATAGCCTAACTCTACAATCTATCCCCCCATTCAAAACGGGCGCTGTCCTGGGATTTTCCCATGGCGGCGCCCGTTTTCGTTTTTCCAGCGAGGACTCATCGGGGTGAGAGGCCCGATAAAAAATGAGACCGATCAGTTAGCGGCTGATCGATCTCTAAGGTCGAACAAATGTTCACAACCGATAATACCACAACCAGCAAGACTGTCAAGATTTTTGCACCCTTTCGCCTGAATGCTGCCCAGCGCCGCATCCTGGCAGATGGCCAGTGTCTGAACATCGCAGCCCCACTCAAGGCCTGGCTGGCGCAGGTCGAGCTGGAGAATATCAAAGAGCGCATGACGATGGGGGTGAAGGCGCGGCCTCAAAGCCGGTAAGGCGAATTCGGGGCAGGACCGTTATGGTTACCGCCGTGTGGGTGAAAGGATCGAAATCGTTCCTGAAGAGGCGGAATGGGTCCGCCAGATCTTTGCCTGGCACAACGAAGGCGTCCCCCTCAAGGTCATGCGCAAGCGCCTGATCGCCGCCAATGCTCCCCAAAAGGCGGCGACGAAACCGCGGAAGATCACCTGGGCGACCAGCAGCATTATCGGCATTCTGCAGGGAGCGGAGGACTACGCCACAGGTAAAAAAATTCAGCATCGCGAAGGGGATCGCTTCGAGATGCAAATTGAGCCGATCCTGGATGCTGAAACTTATGAAAAATTCCTGGAAGTAAAACCGAAAGAGCCAGTTCCTCCGCCGGCAGGTGTCAGGCAATATGCTTTGATCAAAGGCCTGCTTTACTGCGCTTGTGGCTATCGCTGGCAGCCACGCGGAACGCAAAGCCATGCTCGGAGATATGACGGTGTTTGGGTCCCGAGAGTCGAGATAAAAGGGGTGTACTTCTGTCCCTGCTATCATGAAGAGGTTCGTTCGCCTGACTGCCCGGGATCAATCCCACGTATCGAGGCAGATCGCGAAGTCTGGAGACAGGTCTGCAACGCCATCAGCCATCCTGAGATTCTGCTGGAAAGCGCCCGTAGCCTGGTAGCCGAAACGCTCGATGAAGCAAACGCCTGTGATACCAGCCGAGAACGAATTCAAAAAGATCTTGAAAATCTCTTCCTGAACCGGCAGTGGACTATTACCCAGGCGCGGATCGGCAACATTTCAGAAGAAGAAATGGAACGTACGCTGAATGAGTATTCCCAATTGGAGGTCAGTCTCAAGAGTGACCTATCCAGTATGAAGAAGCAAATCGATGAGCGCTTGCTGGTGGACTGGGATGCAAAGGTTCAGGAGTTCCTTGCGGATTTGGAAGCTGGCATCCAGGACCTGAGTGATCTCTCTGTGCCTGAAAAAGAGTGGCTGGAAACATTCGATCTGAAAAAGAAAATAGTGGATCTGCTGGTAGAGCGCGTGACGATCGATGTCAACAGGCAGCTGACCGTGACCATCCGCCTGAATTTGATGGAATTGCTTCAAGAGAGTTTGAAGGATGATAGCAACTCTGGCAAATCAGGCTCATAGCCGGTAAGCGGCCAGCCGGCAAAATCGAATTCAACCCGAAAGCCGTCACTGTTCAGCGGCCGGTCGGGCTGCGTATCTGTTAGTGCTATTTGGAATGGCTAGTACCCATCGGAGATAACAATGAGCAACCGTGCAGTCATTTACATTCGATACATCATCTGAACATCAGGGTGAAAAATCAAGCCCAGCCGAGCAGGAGGCGGATTGCCGGCAGCTGGCAGCCGAAAAGGGATTGATGATTGTGAATGTCTATCGTGATATTGAGAAATACCGTATCCGAACCAAGCTGGTAGAGCCTTCCGGCACCCGCTCGGACCGCCCGGCTTTACTTGCCATGTTGGAAGCTGCTTCGCGGGATGAGTTTGACATCATCCTGGCCTGGCGCGAAGACAGGCTCTATCGTGGTATGCGGGCCATGTTGTTATCCTGGAAACAATTCAGGAACACAAGATCGCCGTAATGCTCGCACGTGAGACCTTTGATCCAAAGATTGCCCCTCTTCGCGCCTGGGTTGCTCAAATGGAGCTGGATGGCATGAAGGAGCGTCTGACGATGGGAGTAAAAGCCCGATTAAAGGCCGGAAAGGCAAATACCGGTCAGGACCGGTACGGTTATCAGCGGATTGATGATCAGATCGTGGTGGTTGAAGAAGAGGCGTACTGGGTCAGGAAGGTTTTTGAGTGGTATCTTGACGATTGTCCTTTAATGGAGATCCGTGAGCGATTGATTGCAGGAGGGGCGCCGCAAAAGGGGAGTAGCATTCCGAGAAGAATTCAGTGGGCGCGATCCAGCATCCAGGCAATTCTCGGCGCAGCGAAGGAATATGCTTACGGTATAAAAATTCAGTCCAGAAAAGGAGAGCTCTTTGAGATACCGGTGGGCGCGATCATTGATGAAGCAACATATGCGCGTTTCGTTGAAATGAGGGCCAAAAAAGAAAACGTATCCGGCTCGCCGCTTGTACCAGGATTATCTCCTGGGTGGAAAGCTTTATTGTGCATGCAATCATAAATGGGGTGCCAGGACCCAGAAAACCAGGAAAAATCGGAAGGGCGAACTGGTCGAGCGAAAGACACTAACAGCCGTTTATTTTTGCCGTCAAACACACAAGGATCTGGTTTCTCCGGACTGTCCACGGCATATTGGAGCAAAGAAGGCGGATACAGAAGCGTGGGAAAAAATCTGTAATGCTCTGGATAAGCCGGAGTATTTAATTTCCCAGGCCCAGATTTTTGTTGAGCAGCTGCAGACGAATGCATCAAATCTTCATGAAGAACGTGAAAGGATTGAAAAAGATCTTGAAAGAATTAATGCAGATCGCCAGTGGTTGATTACTTTGGCTCGAAAAGGAACGATTACGACATCAGATATGGAACAACAGTTGGCAACGTTGACGCTGCAGGAGATCAGCCACAAGCGTGATCTGTCTTCCTTGGGTCAGACAATCAATATAAGTTTGCTTGATAATTGGCAGGCAAAATTTGAGGAGTATTTGGCGGATCTACGTGCTGGTGTTGATGAGTTAAAGAATCCCGCTCCTCAAACTGAGGAGGAGCGACATAATTTGTTCTTGCTCAAAAAACAGGTTGTAGATACGTTAGTTGAGCGTGGAATTATTGGCAAGGACCGAGAAATCAAAGTGGAGATTCGCTTAGATTTGCTCGCAATCCTTGACCATGATGCTAGCTTACAAAAGATTAGTCCTGCGGCATATTCCAGGCGGGGCGAAATTTATACCCGTATACGATCAGCCCGCGCTCGTCACCGTCATTGCGCATCTTGCGGGTAACCATCTCGACGGGCATGCCGATTTCGATGTCTGAGTTGTCCACATCGGTCAGTTGGGCGGTGATCATCGGGCCTTCGTCCAGTTTGACCAGGGCAACGGTGTAGGGGGCGTTGCTGTCGAACCCGCTGGGCGCTTCGTAAACGGTCGTGTAGGAATACACTTCGCCCTTGCCGCTAAATGTATAGAGCTCCTTGGCTTCGTCGCCGCAGTTTGGGCAGACGTCGCGTGGGGGGAAGATTTTATAGTCGCAATGGGGGCAGACTTCGCCGACCAGTCCATAGCGTTGCTTCTTAAGTCTCCAGTGTCGTGGAATTTCCATGGTGTAATTTCCTTTCTGCAAGGGTAATTCTATCCTCCCAAACTCTCAAAAACTCTCAAGCTTGCTATCCTTTCATAGATGTTAATACGATGCAAATACTCGGAAGCGGTATCGGCCTGGGAAAATAGATGTTCTCTAAAAGCGAAGTAGACAAAAGTCGTCCGACTGATTCGGCTTCCTTACTGACCAGGAATAGGAAGTAAATCCCTGTCCGGCAAATAATCCATAATATAATCACAGGTTGGACAAGGCCACTCGAATCGATGAAAATCCTCCTGATCAACCAGTCATTTGTTTCACCCGAAGAGCCCGGACATACCCGCCATTTCGAGATGGCTCAATTCCTCCGCAAACATGGACATGAGCTGGTGATCGTGGGAAGCGACATCAATTACCAGACGGGCCGGCAGACTACAAAGCGCCGCCGGATCTTCGAAAACGTCGAACAGAACATTGATGGCATACGGATTCTGCGGGCTTACGTGTATCCATCGCTGCACCGCAGTTATTTTTGGCGGATCGTCTCATTCTTCAGTTTTATGTTCAGCTCCGTGTGGACCGCCCTGCAGGTCAGGGATGTGGACCTGGTGATGGGTACCACGCCGCCGATCTTTCAGGCAGTCTCCTGCCTGGGTCGTTTCCCTTGTGCGCCGCAAGCCTTTTCTGCTGGAGGTCCGCGATCTGTGGCCCGAGTTCGGGATGGGCATGGGGGTGCTGAAGAACCCGATCATTATTGCCATGGCCCGCTGGCTGGAAAACTTCCTGTACGCGCGCGCTACGCATATCCTGGTGAACTCCCCGGCCTACCGGAAATACCTGCTGGAAAAAGGCATGCCCGGAGCGAAAGGTCACCTTTATTCCTTATGGCACGGACGTGGAAATGTTCAACCCGGACGTGGATGGAACGGCGATCCGCAGGAAACTGGGTGTGGATGAAAAGTTTGTCGTCCTCTATGCGGGAGCGATGGGTGCGGCCAATGACATTTATACGATCCTGCGGGCTGCGGACCGTTTACGGAATGAGCCAAAAATCCATTTTGTCCTTTTTGGGGATGGCAAGGAGCGCGTAAATATCGAGCAGGAAGTGCACAGGAAAAATCTGGGCAATGTGCTCATCGCAGGTGTTTACCCCAAAAGGGAAATGCCGTTTGTGCTGGCTTCCTCGGATGTCTGCCTGGCGATCCTGCAAAACATTCCCATGTTCCGCACCACCTATCCCAACAAGGTTTTCGATTATATGGCGGCGGGACGGGCAACGATCCTGGTCATCGACGGGGTCATCCGCGAGGTGATCGAGACATCCAAAGGGGGGGTGTTCGTCGAGCCGGGAGACGATGAGCAGCTTGCCAAAACGGTTCTCGAGCTCTCCAACGATCCGGAGCAGGTCCGGCAGATGGCGAAGGAATGCCCGGGAATACCTGGTCACGAAACCTTGACCGCCGCGACGCTTGGATGAAACGCTGCGCTTCCTCCAATCCCTGGTAAAGGCATGAGGCTGTTTGTTACGGGCGGGACAGGATTTACCGGCTCGCGAGTAGTTCCCCTTTTTCTCAAAAATGGATATCAAGTACGCTGCCTTCACCGCCAGGACAGTGACCGCTCGCCTCTTTCCACAGCCGGAAATTGAATGGGTGGAGGGAGATCTTTCCGACTCCCGCACATTAGCCATCTGCGATGCAGGGAGTCGGACGCGCTCGTCAATATCGCCTCCCTCGGTTTCGGTCACGCAGACGTCCATTCTCCAGGCCGCAAAAGAAGCGGGGATCCGGCGTGCCATCTTCATCAGCACGACTGCCATCTTTACCCGGCTCAATGCGAAGAGCAAGGATATTCGCCTGGCAGCCGAACATGCCATCCAGGACAGCGGACTGGAATACACCATCCTGCGACCCACCATGATCTACGGCAGCCCGCGCTGACCGCAACATGTGGCGGTTGATCCATTTGATGCGGGTTTTCCCGGTCGTGCCGGTCTTCGGCGATGGAAGCTACCTGCAGCAGCCCATTTATGTGGATGACGTTGCCCAGGCGTCTTGTGAGCTGCCTTATCAGCGATCAAACCATCGGCAAAAGCTATAACATCGCCGGAAAATGTCCCGCTCACTTATAATGAGGTGATCGATACGCTTGCCGGAAACAAATGAACAGGCGGATATGGAAACTACATATCCCTGCAAGGCCAGTCGTCTCCCTGCTGGCGTTCTTCGAGCGGATGCACATTTCATTGCCCATCAAGGCCGAGCAAATCCTGCGGCTGAATGAGAATAAGAATTTCAGTTATGAAGACTGCACAGATGGATTTCGGGTTCAGCCCCCTGGCTTTCGAGCACGGAATAGCGATGGAATTGAGGATGGACCCGGGATAAGGCGTAATTTCCCAGTCTCGTTTACAATCATCCCTGTGACTTACATCATTGCCTTTTTATTTCTTGTCATCCTCTCTTATATGGGCGTCTTTTACTTTCGTCGCATCGCCTGGAAATATCAAATCCTGGATAAGCCGAACGAGCGCAGTTCCCACTTCGCACCAATTCCGCTTGGCGGCGGGGTGGTAATCGTCCTCCTTGTTCTCGCCACGGGCGCCTGGGTCGCGAACGAAATAGATTGGAAGCGAAGCCGTGATCTATATCATTTCAGGATCCATCATGGCCTGGATGGGCTGGCGGGATGATGTCCATTCATTGCCGGCCGCTTTCCGCCTGGTCGTTCAAAGCCTCATCGCCATCGCCTCCATCTGGGGAATGGGATATTTCAAGGTGGTTGCCATTCCGATGTTCGGTCACGTGCAGCTTGGCGTTGTTTGGCGTCCTCATCACCTTCCTCTGGATTGTAGGCCTGACCAACGCCTATAACTTCATGGATGGAATTGACGGCATGGCAGGTGGTGTGGCACTGGTCGCTGCGCTGGGCTGGATGTGGCTCTCTTCAGACACGCAGACCTGGTTTGTGTTTTGGGTGGCGCTTGCGATTGCCGCCAGCAGCCTGGGTTTTCTTGGACACAACTGGTCGCCCGCAAAAGTCTTTATGGGCGATGTGGGCAGCACATTTCTTGGTTACACTTTTGCCGTGCTGTCACTGGTTTCTGCTAATCAGAGCGGGGATGCCCTGTTGATCGGCACCCTGCTGATGTGGACCGTCATCATGGACTCGCTTGTCACATTCCTTGGACGTTTGATCAAACGGGAGAATGTGTTCACCGGTCATCGTTCCCATTTATTTCAGACGCCTGGTCCTGGTGGGATACAGGCACAGCACCATCAGTCTCTTCTACATGCTGCTGACCGCTGCTGCCAGGTCTGCTTGCCTTCCTCTGGTCACAGGGCGACGAGGTGGCTCCTCTATTGATCTTCTTCGGATTGCCAACCATCTGGATTTTGTTGTCCATGCACGACCGCCTGCAAGTGCCGCTTTAGCATCCAGGGAAAAGGCTTGATTCCTGATTACGACAAAAAGGTGAACGAGAAGACAACGGTATCAGCGGTGCAACATGCTCAACAACTTTCGTAATCTCCAGTCGCTCTTCTGGTCGCACGGCTCACGCTGGCTGCTTTTCCGTGTCAGCTATGCCCTGCGCAGGCGGACAGGATATATCCGGGTGCAGATGCCCGCGTATCAGCTGGAGGGATCGTCCGCTTGCGACATGGCTGAAGAGTGATGTTCCTTCCACGCCGCAGGAATATACGGAGTGGAGAAGACAATAATTCTCCGAAAGTTTGTTTTCGATACTTCATCAGCCTTGCCCAGTGATCTGCCATGGAATCCCCAAACTGCTGTAGAGGAAGCTGAACGAATTTTATCCGGCGAGCTGAAATACTTTTCCCATACGCTCTATCAAATTGGATTTCCTCCCGATTGGCACACCGACCCGGTAAGCGGGATCAGGCTGGATTCGCAAAAACACTGGTCCGAGATATCGGATGACCCTGGCGTGGATATCAAGTTCATCTGGGAACCCAGCCGCTTTGGGATGGTCTATCCTCTCGTACGCGCCTACGCTTCCAGCGCGAGACGAGCGCTACGCGCAGGCGTTCTGGGAGCTGCTCCTGTCCTGGGCGGAGTCCAATCCTCCCAACACGGGGCCCAACTGGATGGATGGCCAGGAGCGGCTTTGCGACTCATGGCCTGGGTCTTTGGCTTTCATGCCTTCGTCAGAGTCCGAATCCACCACCCCGGAACATGTCGCAAAATTGGCGGTGATGATCGCTGCTCATGCCGAACGGATTTACAAAAATATCGACTATGCCATCTCCACACACAGCAATCACACGATCAGCGAAGCATTTGGATTATGGATTGTCGGGAATCCTTTTCCCCGAGCTCAAGGATGCGGAAAAATATCTTTCGCTTGGACGCAAACTGCTCGAGCAGGAAGCCGCCGCACAGATCTTCCCGGATGGCAGCTACTCCATGTACTCGCTGAACTACCACCGCTTCATTCTGCATATTTATTTGTATGCCATGCGACTCGCTGAGTTGAACCAGGCACCTTTTTCGGAGGCTCTAAAGAGCAGGGTTTCCAAATCTGTTGATTACCTTTCCCAGCTGATCGATCCGGAGACTGGACAAATGCCCGTCTATGGCTCGAACGATGGGGCTCTTGTCCTGCCTTTGAATAACTGTGACTTCACCGATTACCGTCCGCTGCTTCAATTGGGTTCATACTTAACCCAAAAACAATTCTTATTTGAACCCGGCCCCTGGGACGAGGATATATATTGGTTATTTGGTGAAGTGTTCCCTTCTCCCCCCGGGAGAAGGGCCAGGATGAGGGCGAAACTGGTTTCCCGCATGGCGGCACCTACCTCCTCCGCCGCTCCAATAGCAAAGCCATCACTCCGCTGCACCGATCCCCGTTCCCGTCCCTCCCACGCCGACCAGCTCCACGTTGACCTGTGGATCCGCGGCCAAAACATCGCCTGCGATGCCGGGACGTATCTCTACAGTGGAGAGGAACCCTGGCGCAATGGGCTGGCTCATACCGCGGTCCATAATACAGTCACGGTCGATCATCTCGACCAGATGAAAATGCTCTCCCGCTTCACGTGGACGGATTGGTCGCACGGTAAGGTGCTTCGTCAGGATGAAAAAATCTGGCAGGGTATGCATGATGGCTACAAACGCCTGGCTGCACCTGTTAATCATAAGCGGACTGTATTCTCGCTGGCAGGAGACCGTTGGCTCGTTGTGGATCATCTGATCTCGTCCCAGCCTCACCATTATGACCTCCACTGGCTGCTCTGTGACTGCGAATATGGAGTCCAGGAGCTTGCTCCTGGATTCGGATTATGGCTACAACCATCGGACAGCAATCTGCCCGACTCCACAATTTTAATTCAAATGGGATTATTGGAAGGTGCCGGAAACTTCTCCATCGTCCGCGCCGACCCAAACTCCACCCGCGGCTGGCGCTCGCGGTATTACGGCGATAAGGAGCCTGCCATCTCCGCCTTGCTGGAAACAGATCAGGCCAACATTTGCTTTTGGTCCTATTTTGGTGTCTGAAACGGACAATCTCCGAATCGTAGATGGAGCACTGCACATTTCCTCCGGGAGATTGGAACACAACCATCGATCTCAATCGATTAAACAAGTAAGTCGCGCTCGCACGCGTGACCTACTAATCTCTAGTATCTAATTATCTAATCTCTACTTCCTACACCTTCACCGCCGCTTCCTGTTCTCTCAATTTCTCTGTCGCCCGGAAATACTTCAGATAGCGCATGGAATTGCTGTCCCTGCCGAGCAGCAGGTCTGTGGCTTTGATCGGTGTTCCCAAGCTTGATTGGGTCGGTGATCGAGCAGGTCGCTCCCATCTGCATGGCAAGCGACAGGAAGGCGCTGTTCACCGAATGGCGGTCGGGCAGGCCAAATGAGACATTGCTCGCACCCAGGCTGATATTGACGCCATATTCCTTTTTGATCAGCTCAATTGTCTTGAGTGTAATGCTCGCTGCATTGCTGTTGTGACCCACCGTCATGACCAGTGGATCGATGATGATGTCCTCGATTGGGATTCCCAATTTCGCAGCGCGCTCGATGATGATCCCAGCCGCGGCGAGCCGTCCCTCGGCGGTGGCGGGAATGCCCTCCTCGCCGATCGTCAAGCCGATGACTGCCGCGCCTCGGTCCTTGACGATTGGCAGCACGCTGGCGAGCTGCTTTTCCTCTCCGTTGACCGAATTCACCAGCGGCTTGCCCGGAGCGACCCGCAGACCCGCTTCCAGGATTTTCGGCTCATTGGAATCGATGCAGAGCGGGACATCCACGACCGAACAGATCGCTTCGACGACCTTCGGCATGATCGCTGCCTCATCGATCTGCGGGTGACCGACGTTCACATCCAGCACGTCCGCGCCCCAGGCGACCTGCCTCTGGGCAAGCTGTTTCACATACTCGAAATTCTGCTCGACGAGTGCCTGTCCCAGCTTTTTGATGCCCGTCGGATTGATCTTCTCCCCGATGATCACGAATGGCTTGTCCGCCCCGATGACCACTTCCCTGGTATTGCTTTTTAGTATGGTGTGCATGTGCCCTCTTTTGAGAATTATGTTGATTGGATCAGTGCCTGGACGGCAGAGCTCCTGGGCAGGAGATCCGCCTCCATGATTATACGCGGAATAATCTCATCCCAGCCGACCGGCATCAGGTGGATGCCGTTGACGCCCTGGCGATGATACGTTTTGACTTTTGAATGAGCTCAAGAGCGATCTGGACACCCTCCTCCCTGGCATTTCCGGCCCTGTCGGCTGTTTCCATGCGCTCCATGATAACTTTCGGAAGATACACGCCTGGGACTTTGGAAAGAATATGTCGTCATTTTCAAACTTTTCAATGGCGTGATCCCGATCAGGATGTATACCTTGTCGAAGAAATTTCTTTTGGCAAGCTCATTCAACCAGGTTTCCATGCCATCGATGTCGAACACCAGATTGGTCTGAAAAAACTGCGCGCCGGCATTGACCTTCTTCTGTTCCCGCAATGCCTGGAATTTTGGATTGGATGAAAACGGCGAAGCCGCCGCGCCCAGGAAAAATTGGGGCGGATGCTTTGATCTCGCGCCCGCCGAGATATTTTCCCTCATCGCGCATGCGGCGCAGGATCCAGAGCATCTGGATCGCGTCGAGATCATTGATCTCCATTGACTCATGCGGGGAAGGGGAGAGCTTTGCGCTGTCGCCGGTCACACACAGGATATTGCGCACGCCCAGTGCCGATGCGCCGATCACTTCGCTCTGCAGGTTCGATCGGGACCGGTTGCGGGCAGAGATCTGTAGGACGGGCTCGCCTCCCTGCTTTAGGGCGACCTGGCAGCAGGCAGAAGAACTCATGCGCGGGATGGCGCGAGGCGTTGTCCGTGAAATTGAGCGCGGCGACAAGCGGCTTAACCTTGTCGATCGTTTCGATCAATTTATCCGTATTGGAGGAAAAGGGGGGTGAGATCTCGCTGGTGACGACAAATTCACCGGCGACCAGCCTCCGCTCCAGCTCTGAGACGGGTTCGCTGTAGGCAGGCGCGTGATACTGGCATCTCCCTGCCACCAGTCAGGTTGTCGCACCGGGCGGAAAATCCCATCCCATGCTCGAGCCGGACCCGTTCTGAGCGCGAGAGCAGCCCTCGGCAGTCTTTTTCACAGCCCATGCTTTGAAATACTTTTGAAAATATCCCGCCACGAATTCTGTCCCACCTTTTCCCAGTCGAGCGGCGGAAGGACTTCGAGCAGGAGCTCCTGCCTCCCAACTGGAATGAGCGCTCATAAATCTTGTACCAGACGCATGGGCGAGTCTCGTCCACATAACAATACTCGGAGGTGGAGCCCCCGCAGGGACCATTGCGAAGTCCCTTCGGACATTCCATCGGGCAGATCAGGGCCGTTTCCTGCAGCAGACAATTCCCGCACATCCGGCAGCCGAACAGAGGACCCTTTACGGCATGTTCGAGAACCTGCAGGGTACGATCCCCAAAATCCTGCTTTTTGAAATGGGGTATAGGCAGGCTGCCATCTCCGACCGGGAGTCAAACCAGGCATTAACACCTCGCTAAAATTATATATTATATATAATTTCTGGAATTTTACTACTCCCCAGGCAAAAGTATAGGGAAAATCTGTTCGATAAATTCAGTTCAAAAGCAGCGGGACACGTAGGCCGGGGATACGTTATATTGGAAGCGAGCTGTGTGAACAATTTGGATTTGGCTGGAGGTATTAACTTGAAAAACATTTTCCCTGGCATCCTTTTTGCTTTTTGTTCTTCTCTTAAACGCTTGTGAACTTCCCAGACGAGAAACTCCGATTCCGCTCAATGAGCCGTACAGCGGCAAATACCCCTCTTCCAGTAACACCTTCAAATCTGCCTTTGCTCCCGAAAATTCCACTGCTGCTCCAACAGAGGATATCATCGCATCCCATGCTGTGACTTTTGAAACACCTGATGGCGCGACCATCACCGGGCAACTGTACGGATCGGGAAAAACGGCCGTGATCTTCTCAGTCATGGGGAACTGCAAGCCGGGCTGGAGGAAGTTTGCGCAACTGACTGCCGCCCAGGGCATGATGGCGCTGACCTATCCGTGGCGCGGCTGCATCGGTGTTGGAGTAGTGGATAACGACGAAATCCAGAAATTTGTCGATGACCTGCGCGGCGCGATCGACTTTGTGCGCAGCCAGGGCGCGGAAAAAGTCATTCTTGCCGGGGCAAGCCTGGGTGGCGTGGCCTCCGCCAAGCTTGCAGCCGAGTCGGGTGCCAGCGGATTGATTGTGATGGCTTCACCCTCTGAAATTCCAGATTGGGGACTTCAAGAGTTGATTCGAAAGACCTTGATACGAATATCCCGAAATTGTTTATTACTGCAGAGAATGATGATACGGTCGCAGCCAGTCAAAACGCGTGCGTTATATGAGCTCGCGGCTGAGCCTAAGGAGTGGCAGACCTATCCAGGCACTGCCCACGGGACCGATTTGTTTGAGACAGAAAATGGAAAGGAAGTGCGGGACCGAATTTTGGCTTTTATCCTGGCAATTGCCGGCAACGCCATGATCTCTGTCGGTTATTCCTTTTCAGTCAGATAATGAAGCAGGACCAGGCCCAGGCCAAGAAAAAGCGGAACAAGACCTCCCAGCATCCATGGTCCGAGGTGGAGTGGATAGTTATTGGATGTGGCAAAGCCTGCAAAGTAGAGTCCGATTGTGAGTGCGAGTGCCAATCGATGTAATGACAATCCCCCAGCGCAGGAGTGTATTTTTGGATTTTGTCTCGGGTGAGTCAATCCCTTTTCTGCAAGTGCGATCGTTTCCCTGTAGTTCATGTAGCGCAGGAAGGCAAGAAAACCGAAGATAACCGTGAGCGAGCCTAGGATGCCAAGGCAGGGAATGAAATCACTCATGTGAATTCCTTTCCCGCTGATGATAGCATATAAAAATTCAGGTGACAGTCTTCTGATCAGAATGACTGTCACCTTTTATAAGGTTTATTTACTTGCTGGATGATTCACACTTCCGCTTTTGGTTTTGGCAGTGAGCTGTTCGCCTCCACCGTTGATGGTTCCAACAATTTGATCGCCATCGGAATTGGAAGTCCCAGTCACTGTGACTGTGATGGGCAGGTCGGATTTGATACTTGCCGAAATCTGTAGAGAGATCCACATTCAGTTTTGAGTCGGCAGGCAGGATCAGGTCAATATTGCCGAAATCGGATTGACCTATGTGAGGCCCTTCCCAAAGAACCGTGAATTCCACTGACCGCTTTTTGTCTTAAGATCGAGTGTGACATCCTGAGCATTTTGAACTTTCACGCCGCCGAAATCGGTCGAGCCTTAGTTTGCCTTTTGCGCCGTCCACCGTGATGGTTCCGCTGTTGGTGTGCAGATCGTAGGAGGAGGCGCTTGCCTGCTGGAGTTCGATCTCACCGAAATCATTCTGGACCTTGATGTCTCTTGACGTTCACCTTCATCAAGTTCATTGCCGCCACTCTTGGTCTTCATGCTGAGCGAATTAGCTGAGCCATTCTCGAAGTCTGTGTCGCCGAATCGGTCGGTGTAGATGTCGCCTGTGGCATTCACTTCACTTGAGAGAGACTCCTGCCGCTGTTCGAATTGAGTGTCATATTCTTGCCATTGGCATTTTTGAGGCGTAATCGTGCCGAAATCGGAACTTAATTCAATATTTTCAGTCCCGCCTCGATGGACGGTGGCTGTGACACCGCCGCTCGTTGGTGGAGACGGAAATTGCTCCTTCAATTTGATCCAGACTGATTTCACCAAAACTATTTTGAATGAAGACACTTCCTTTTGATTGGTAACACTCACTTCGCCAATATTGGTGTTCACATCCACAGCGTCTGATTGGGAACAGTGACGATGAAATCCACAGTATTCACCTTGTTGCTGAAATTCATCGACTTGGGCAGTTCGTATTTGAGAGTAATGGCGTTGCCGTTTGTTCGATGGTGTATTTGATGTCTTTGACTTCCTTGTCTGCACGGGCCTGGGAGAAGTCATAGGCAGTCTTGACGATCTTGACCTGCACGTTTCCACATCTGCGCCTGTGATGGTGACATTGCCGGAATCGTCGCCACTTTCAAAGTGATTGGTTTTGTTGTGTCCACTTTGAGAGTCTTGCTTTCCTCCAGCTGGGAGGAGATATTCCGCCTGTCGAACGGGTTGTTGCCTGCGAAGCCGTTGTTCGCGGTAAAAAATGTCACCGCCAATGCCCGCGCATACCAATACGAGTGCTAAAATCAAAAGGCTAATGATTACCGGTCGTTTCATTGTAAATTCTCCTTGTTTTGTTCTCACTTCGTTTGACAGGCGATTGGTAAAAAAGTTTCAGTATGGACGATAGGACCATTGACCATCGCCATAACATGGTCCATACGGTACTCCATTTGGAAACTTTTACCGGTTTTTCCTGTCTAACCGTGTAGAGACTTCATGGCTGATCACGAACAATACCCTCATTCAGCGCGCGCAACAGGGCGATCACGATGCTTTTGCCGCACTTGTGGATGAGCACCAACGCTATGTCTATAACCTTGCTCTGCGCGTCGTCAAGGATGAGAACGAGGCGCTCGATCTGACGCAGGAGACCTTTGTCCGCGCCTGGACGGCTCTGCCCAATTTCCGCGGCCAGTCGCAGTTCCGTACCTGGCTGTATCGCATCACCACCAATCTTTGCTATAACCGCCTGCCCAACCTGCGCCGTTCTCTCAATGATCTTGGCGATGATGTCATGGAAGAGATACCTGAAACAAATTTGAATAATCCCGCCCACAAAATCGAATCCGGTGAAACAAGAACCCATCTTTATAAGGCGATCGATGAACTTGACGCACAATTACAAATTGCTGATCACTCTTCGCTACCAAAATGAACTTTCCTATGAGGAAATCGCATCCACCCTCAACCTGCCGCTTGGCACCGTTAAAACAGGCATCTTCCGTGCCAAGGAACAGCTCCGCAAGTCGCTTGCTCATTTGGAGGAATCATGGATAAACACCTGAAACAAGATGCGTTGATCGAAGACGCACTTGAAATCCGAGCCGCTCGCACCGATGCCGCGCAGTATAACCGCGGATGTGATGGTCCGCATCCAGACGAAGAAACGTCCCGCCATTATCACCTGGAGCGACTTTGGTCTCAGTTTTGTGATCGTCTCATGTCTTGCCGCCCTCTGGTATACCTGGCAAAATCTTCCTCCCATTCTGCTTGCCAAACTTCACATTCAAGGTATTTTGCTCTATCAGGATTTCCTGGTGAATGCGCGCTGGCTGGTTCCGGCCTTGTTCTTTGGATCCGCAGCGGTGCTGGCCGCGATCACGATTCCCACTCCTGCTTAAAATGACCATGGACCATCGACGATAAACCATGGATGGTCCATGGTCTATCGTCCATTGACTTAATCCAGCTTCTGCAAAATGTGACTGACTGCTGTTGATGCCGGTCCGCCGAGTGACTGGATCAAGGCTGTCTTCGCGTTCGGGATCTGGTTCGCCTCTGCCTGACCCCGCAGCTGGGTGACTGCTTCGACAGCCTGGTACACGCCCGCAGCGCCTCCGGGAAATCCGCGCGCCTTCATCCCGCCCATGGTGGCACAGGGGATTCTGCCCTTCAAGCCGATCTCGCCATCCGCGGCGAGTTTCCAGCCTTTGCCCTCTGGCGGCAAATCCAACTGCTTCCAGCTGCAACGCGGCATAGATGCTGAATACATCATGATATTCAAACAGATCGATATCATCCAGTACAATGCCTGCCTGCTTCATCGCTTTGCCTGCTGAGATTTGTGCGGTGTTGAAGTACAGCATATCCTTGCGGTCATGCAGGGCCAGCGTATCAGAAGCGGAGGCGGAACCAGCAATCTTCACGAGTGGCTGCGGGAACATTTGACGGAAGCAGTTCGCGGCGCGTCGAGAACGAGCGCGGCAGCGCCATCTGCATTGGGAGCCATGTCGAACATGTTGATCGGGTCGCTGACCATTTCCGCTTTGGCATACGTCTCAGGCTTGATCGCCTTGCGGAACATCGCACAGGGATTGCCGGCACCGTTTGCATGGGCAGTCAGTGCAAAGCCGGCAAAGCCATCCCTGGGAACATTGATACTCATGCATGTAGCGTTTCATCAGCAGCGCGGCCTGGGCGGTGGGCGTCATGCCCTGTACGGCTTCGAAATCCGAGTCGCCGGTGGTGGCGAGCGCCGTATCCACGCTCCGGGCCAACCTTATCGGTGAACTTCTCCACGCCGACGACGAGCGCCACATCCACCATGCCGCTGGCGACCGCGAGATATCCCTGTCGCAGCGCGGCGCCGCCGGATGCGCCCGCAGCTTCGATGGTTACGGCTTCGATGCCGAGCAGACCGGCATAATCGGCAAGCAGCACGCCGAGATGCGCCTGGTTGGAAAGATTGGGCGCCAGCATGTTGCCAACAAAAAGCGCCTGCGGCTTGAGTCCACCTGCATCCCTGACCGCATCCTGAATGGCGGCGAAGGCAAGCTCACGCAGACCGATGTCCCAATGCTCGCCGACTTCTGTTTGTCCGATTCCTGCGATAACGACTTCTGTCATGATTTCATCATGTCAGTGGACGAGGATTTGTGTATCTTCACGAGTACGAGCACGATAGTTCGTGTCATTCGACTCGATGTCGCAGTACATCGAACTATCGCTTATTTATTTCCAAATATTCTTCAAAAACTTCAACTTCTCCACCGTCTGATAACTCTCTGCCGCCTTCGTGGCCATTGTATGGATAGACCTTGATATCCTTTTCGCCAGCCCAGTGATTGTAGGCGGCATAGACTGTCGAAGGCGGGCAGATCTGATCCATGAGACGCCGTGGAGAATAATGTTTTTGCTTTTGCCCGCGCTGAGAAATTGACTCCGTCAAAATAGGAAAGTGTATTGAAAACTGTATCCACTTTATCGCGGTGGACGTGGCAATACTCTGCGATCTCTTTATATGGATAGGTATCCACGATTTCAGTTGCGCGGCGATAATGACAAAGGAACGGCACATCGGGCATGGCGGCAACCACATCAGGGACAAGGCCGGCCGCGGCGATGGTGATGCCTCCGCCTTGTGAGCCGCCGGTCACGGCGATTTGGGACGGGTCAACTTCGGGATGACTGCGCGCCGCCTCAATGGCGCGGACCGCATCCGTGAAGACGCGGCGATAATAATAATGCTTGGGATCGAGAATCCCCTTGGTCATGCTGCCCGGATAATGTGCATTTCCGCCTTCTGCATATAGATCGGGCGTATCGCCCTGCGACCAGGAGCTGCCCTGGCCGCGGGTGTCCATGACCAAGTGAGCATATCCGGCGCTGGCCCACAGCAGCCAGTCAATCGCGAAGCTGCGTCCGCCGCCGTAGCCGATGTATTCAACAACGCAGGGAAGCCTGCCTGTGCGCTGGCTGGGCAGGATCAACCAGCCTTTGACGGGCTGTCCGCCAAAGCCATTGAATGTGACATCGAAGGTCTCCTGTGCGACGAGACCGTAATCCACTTTTTCAAAGGTCGCGTTGAGCGGAAATGCCCGCGCTTCATCCAGTGTGGATTTCCAGAAGGCAGTCGAAATCCGCGGGTTCTTCGCGGTCGGGGCAGTAGGTTTGAGTTCCTTGAGAGAAAGATCGAAGAATGCCATGATTTCACCTGTGTAGTATGCGATATTGGCGATGATATTCGTAGATGTCAATATCGACTTGCGAATTGATCAGAATCTATTACGATTATCGTTTTACTTCATTGCCAACTTGCCGCGGAATCGTACATACGTCGCGTAATCGATCTCAGTCCGGCGCTTGATGTAATCCTGGGTCTTCGTGGCCAGGCCGACGCGCTCAGTCGACCTTGTCTGTGACGAGGATGTCGAAGGCATCCGAGCCGGCCCCGGATCCGAAAGAGACCATGAGGATGCGGTCCCCGGGCTGGGCAATGTCGAGAGTTGCAGTGAGACCGATCACGGCTGCACCGGCGTAAGTGTTCCCGATCACAGAGACGAGAAGTCCTGGCTCGATCTGGTCCATGGAAAACCCAAGTTGGCCGGCGACGCGCTGCGGGAACTTTGTGTTCGGCTGGTGGAAGATCGCCCACTTGTAATCCTTTGCGGTGGTGCCGGAGGCTTCCATCAGATGGGTGGCGGCTTCGGTGATGTGCTTGAAATAGGCCGGTTCGCCGGTGAAGCGCATGCCGTGCTCGGGATACTTCTGGTATTCGCGCCGCCAGAAATCGGGCGTGTCGGTGACGTAGGAATACGAGGCGTTGATGACCGCCAGCGATTCCTCCGCGGGACCGAGAATATACGCCGCCGCCGCCCGCGCCAGCAGTGTATTCGAGCGCGTCGCCGGGCTTGCCCTGGGCGGTGTCCATACCGATCGCCATGGCATAATGTCCCATGCCCGAGCCGACCAGTCCCATCGCGGCGACCATGGCTTCGGTGCCGGCTTTGCAGGCGAATTCCCAGTCCGCGGCCTGGGTGTTGGGGACCGCGCCGATCGCTTCCGCGACCAGCGTGGAGGTAGGCTTGACCGCATACGGGTGGGACTCAGACCCGACCCAGACCGCGCGCAGTTCTGTCGGGTCGATCCGGGCCCGTTTCATGGCATTGCGCGCCGCCTTCGATCGACATGGTGATCACGTCTTCATCCAGCCCGGGGACGGCCTTCTCCTTGATGGGCAGCCCGCCTTTGCCGCCTGTCCAGACGCGGGCGACTTCCCTGGCGGGCAGGCGGTAGCGTGGCACGTAGGCGCCGTAGCCGACGATGCCAACAGGCTTGGCGGGTTTGAGTAAAGTGGGGGAGTGTGTGTGAGGGGTTGTCATGGTTTTCCTTAACTCACTTTTCGTAAATGACTTTGTTGGTCCAAAATCATGAGAGAGATTAAAGTTCCTTAACGAATTTCCATTGATTTTCATATGAATAGCTCTATGTCGCTTTTCATACTGAAGTTGTGTTCTTAAAATCTGTCCGCTGCGGACAGACCCACTGGGTGGTTCATGAAGCACTTATTAGGGTATCCCAACCGGTATTTAATCATAACACCCGTTCAGCTGGCCTGAAAGCAGCTCATTGTGCATTCACATGCCATAACCGCATGCTTCCCACTATCGATGCGAACACCAGATATAGAACCGACCCGGCCAGCGCTGCGAGACTTATCGCATCTGCAAATTTTTGCCAGCTTGATATTTCAAGCTTCGGCTGTCTGTGGTTGATGAACAGTTCCAAATCTGCTTTTTGATCCTCTCGAAAGAGACCGAACGGCTGCAAATTGTTCTCCTCAGGGAATACATAGCCCGCCGGATTCGTCAGGTTATAGTACCCGTCGCTCACCTCAAGGATGGGACCCACAACTGCCTTCGGTTTGAAAAATTCCCCTACGTAGCCAAACATCGGATCCTGAGAGGCCAGGTTGCTGTCCCCCTCAACGAACACTTGCATATCGGTGATCGCAGCTACGTTTTGCAAGGTAAAGTTCCATCCATTGTCTATCCTGGGATAGATTGGCAGTGCTGATTTGAGGTTGAAATTGAGGACATGGAGATCGTCAGGCATTAATAGGTACAGGCTAAGCATAATAAGGGTGGAAAATCCCACCAGAAGAACGGCCGCAGTACCCGCCCGTTTTTTGCCATCAAAGATCTTGTGGAAGACATAAGCGCCCAACAATGCCAGAGGCAGGATAAACGCAGAGGCAAACCGTACATTTGCATGGAGAGATCGCAGCACCGGAAGCGGTTTGACAACGTTGTAGAGCCATCCCTGCGCCAGGGTCAGGTCGGTTGTCAGCCAGATCCCCAGGCACAGGATTAGGACCGCGATCCCCTTATTGCGAGAGAGGACCGGGCGGGTTTTGAGGAGGGCATGGATCCCATATCCAAGACCGAGAACGAGCAGGAACAGCAAACCTGGAGAAAGGGCCATATCCATCTCCCAGAGGCCGAACTGCGCCCCCGCGCCTTGCCGGAAGAATGCAGAGAGTCCCTCCAATTTTGTGCCTGTCAATAAATAGTAGGGAGCAGTGACACTGAACCCGGTCAATTGTCTGGCCATTCCCGCAATTCCCTGCAGGTACGTTTGTCCGTAATGATCTTCAATAACCCTGGGAAAAAAGCGCATGAATGCCATGACCGCACTCACTTTGGAGAGCGAAAGAAGGATGGCGATGAGCCCACCGGTCAAAAGGGCGGCATACCATAGAGGCCTGAAAATCTCCGGGCGAATCAGGTAAATCAAAGGAAGAGTAATGAGCAGCGAAAGGAGGCAGATGATCAACACAATAAAACCGGCCTGGTTGACGATCATTGCAACCAGGAGCCCGATCAGAATGCCGGCCGGGAGAAAACCGAGTCTTTTCGTAAAAGCCAGAAAGACGATCGCGCCAAGGAGTGGAAACGTCTGAAACCCTACATGACCTACGATGGCATGTTCGACAAAAAAGCCATTTGCCAGGAGGAAGGAAGCTCCCAGGACACAGGCAGCGTTGATCCATCCCATTTCATCGTGCAGGAAAATGTACAAACAGAGGAAGCCGATCACGGCGTATGTCACCAGGGAGAACATCAACGCCAGCCAGGGATTGATCACGAACATGCTGATTTGCGGCAGCGAAAATTGAAGATACTGCGGATTCGGATAGGCCGGTGTACCCGCTCCAAAATTCGCGCTATACCATTGAATGGCAACGCCGTTGACTTTGTAATGCAAATAAGTATCCAGCAGCCGTGGAATAAAGAAGCCGTAGTCATGACCTACCTTGGGATATGCCCGGCCGATGGCAAAAACGATCAAGCCCAGGATCGCCGCCAGGTACAGGGTCGAAACCAATATTCCCCTGATAAAGCCGGAATTTCTCATGAAGTCAAACTCTTTGTCCTGATGCCGGCTACTTTTCAGGAAGTCCTTTCAAAATCTCTTCGGCGCGGTCAATGCGGACAACCTTTTCAGAGACCATCTGCGCAGCGACCTCTTCGATCTGCCCGCCGGTCGCACCCGCTGCAATGGCGACCTGCCTTGCGTGTAACGACATGTGCCCGCGCTGGATGCCCTCGGTGGCGAGTGCGCGCAGGGCCGCCATGTTCTGGGCAAGCCCAACCGAGACGATGATCTCTGCCAGCTCATTGGCTGTTTTCACCCCCATCAGCCTGACCGCAGCCTGCGCGGCCGGATGGACCCGGGTCGCGCCGCCGACGATCCCCACCGCCATTGGCATCTCCAGCGTGCCAACGAGGTTTCCCTCAGCATCCCTGCCCCAGGTGGAGAGGGATGTATATCGTCCGGAGCGGGCTGCATATGCATGTGCGCCTGCCTCAATAGCCCGCCAGTCATTGCCAGTGGCGATGACCACCGAGTCGACACCATTCATGATGCCTTTGTTATGGGTCGCCGCACGGTAGGGATCCGCAGCGGCAAAGGCATAGGCGGCGATGATCCCATCCCGTACTTCAGCGGCGGGGAAGTCGCCAAATGCAAGCTCCTTTAGCGGGATGGTGCACCTGACCCGCGCGATCCGCCGGTCGGCCAGGTTGGACAGGATCCGTAAATGGACTCTCCCGCCCGTGATCGCCTCCACCCGCGGGGCGAGCCGCTCACAGGCGGTGTTGACGGCATTCGCACCCATTGCATCCCGGACATCGTAGATGAGGTGAATCACGAGAAATCCGCCAATGGGCGAGTCTTCGATGATCCGGACCTCCAGGTCCCGAGCGCCCCCGCCAAGTTTTTTGAGGACCGGATCAATGGAATCAGCTTCAGCGAGTAGCTCCGCCTTATTCTCATAGAGCTTGAGTTTCGCCTCCTCCAGATTTTGGATTTTTATCACCTGCATCTGCCCGATCATTAGCGGGTCTGTAGCGGTGGCCGTGAAGCCGCCCGCTGCCCGGGCTAGTTTGGCCATGAATGAGGCGCCGGCCACGACGGACGGTTCCTCCAGGGTCATTGGAACCAGGACATCCCGGCCATTGACCACGAAATTTAGAGCAATGCCGACAGGCAAACTGTACAGACCGATCACATTTTCAACCATATGGTCGGCGGATTCAGGGGAGAGGCCGCCGCTGGTAAACGGGAGCAGGCTTTCGGAAGTCTGAGCCGCTGCTTCTGCCAGTTTTGCGCGGCGCTCCTCGATGGTCATGTTGTAGAAGCCGGAGATGCGGGAGTTTGTCATGGATGTTACCTTTACAAAACTGATTGTACGCTCGCTTTCTGCCAAAATCTATCACATTTTATGAGATAATAGCAGATAAGGTGTCTTTAAATGCTCTTAACTCGTGAACAGCTTCAGGAGCGTCTCATCGCCCTGCACAAAGCCAGCCTGGAGCTCGTCAAGGATGTTTCACTGGACCGATTGCTGGAGCGCATTGCCGCGGTGGCCTGTGAACAGGCTGACGCCCGTTACGCGGCCCTGGGGGTATTGGATGAAAATGGCAAGCTGGTCAAGTTTATTTCCGTTGGAATGGAAGAGGATGAGATCAAGCGTATGGCCCATCCTCCGGTGGGCAAGGGCCTGATCGGTGAGCTGGTCAATACGGAAGTGCCATTGCGTGTGCCTGTCATCCAGGATCATCCACGCTCGGTTGGATTCCCGGCTCATCATCCAAAAATGGTGTCCTTCCTGGGTGTACCCATCCGGACAGCTCATCACCAATTGGGCCAGATCTACCTGACCGAAAAGATCGGTGCAGCCGAGTTCACTGCCGATGATGAAAAGATCATCCAGATGCTGGCAGCGTATGCAGCAGCCGCGATCCAGAATGCCCGTTTGCATGAGAATACCCATCGCCTGGCCGTGCTGGAGGAACGAGAACGTATCGGCATGGACCTGCATGACGGCATCATTCAGTCCATCTATGGTGTGGGATTGTCCCTGGAGGGTGCATTACTCTCCATTGAGGAATCACCTGCCGAAACAACGGAACGGATCCGGCATTCGATCGACAGCCTGAACCAGGCGATCCGTGATCTTCGAGCTTATATCCTTGATCTGCGGCCGCGGCAAATGGGCAATGACGGCTTGATGAGCGGTTTACGCAGGCTTGCAACCGAATTTCGCACGAATTCACTCGCTGAAGTTGTTTTGACAGGGCCTGACCTTGATCTGGCCGACCTGCCTCCCTCCCAGGCACTGGCGCTTTTTCATATCTGCCAGGAGACATTGGCCAACACAGCCAAGCATGCGAAGGCCAGCAGGGTTGAGATCTCGTTGTGGTCCACCGGAAACCGTTTGCTGATGGAGATCCATGATAACGGAAGAGGCTTCGATATGGAGAATATGAACCTCAGCATTGGTCATGGTCTCGCCAACATGCAAACGCGTGCGCAATCTGCCGGAGGAGATGTGGATATTTCCTCCATGCCAGGTGAAGGAACGACCGTCCTCGCATGGGTTCCGCGCACAAAAACCCGTTAAGCCCGTGATTCGAAAAATTATGCAATATTGAATCACAGGATCCTGATGTTCAAAAATTTTTGAAAAATTAACTTCCAATTCCGGCCTGCGTTCCATACCAACCTCCATATTTGCAAAAAAAGTCTCAAAGCGACTGTTTGACACCACATGTGGGGGGCAGTCAGAAGCGCGGGGTTGTTTCTGGCTGAAACAGACGTTCTATGAAATCGGATGAATGGAACAGAACCTCCCGCGCGAATCTTTAACATTGAGTGACCTTAAAAAAACCGATGTTTTAAAATTTGCGTAGGCTTTGCGTGTTGTTATTTCGACTATATTTCTGCTAGAATGTGTGCACGCTGAAATTTGGATGTGGTGAGAGAGACACTCCTAAAGCCCCGTAAGACGAATAAAAATTTTATAACCGGGACGAGATTGAGCCGCTGATAAAGCGGGTTAGTTTGACCTCGCTAAATTACGTTGGTGGAGCATTTATGAACGCTGATCAGGCATGGCAATCCGTATTAGGACAACTCCAGATGGAAATGCCGCGCGCCTCTTTTGATACCTGGGTGCGCGATACAAAACCCCTTTCATACCAGAACGGAAAACTGGTCATCGGTGTGCGCAATGCTTATGCGCGTGACTGGCTGGAGAACCGTCTTGCAAGTACGGTAAGCCGTTTGCTTGTTGGCATTGTGAATGCAAGTGTCAATGTGGATTTTGTTGTGAATGGCAATGAGTACGAACCGGTTCTGGAGGAAAGATCATCGCTTCGTACCCAAACGGAATCCTTCGATCGCGGTTACGCCGGTCAGGACAGTTCGGTGGATGTCTTCGAACCGCCGTCCCGTCTCTCCAATATGAATCCGCGTTATCAGTTCGAGACCTTCGTGGTCGGTTCCGGGAACCGGCTGGCTCACGCAGCCTGCCTTGCAGTCGCGGAAAAACCTGCCCGGGCCTATAACCCGCTCTTCCTGTACGGTGGGGTGGGACTCTGGAAAAACACATCTGCTGCATGCGATTGGCAATGCCTGCCACCAGCGCGGCTTGAACGTTCTGTACGTTTCGTCCGAGGAATTTACCAACGACATGATCAGTGCCATCCGCTCGCATACCAACCAGGCTTTCCGCGAGAAATATCGCTCTGCCGATGTGCTGCTGGTGGATGATATTCAATTTATTGCCGGCAAGGAGTCCACGCAGGAGGAGTTCTTCCATACCTTCAATACCCTGCATGGCCAGGACAAGCAGATCATCGTTTCCTCCGACCGCCCTCCCAAATCCTTGAACACCCTGGATGAACGATTGCGCTCACGCTTCGAATGGGGGCTGACTGCCGATATCCAGCCGCCTGACCTGGAAACCCGCCTTGCGATTTTGCGCTCAAAAGCGGAACGCACCGGCCGCCAAATCCCGGATCACATTTTGGAGAGCATTGCACGCCGGGTGCAATCCAATATCCGCGAGCTCGAAGGCGCTCTCAATCGCATTCTTGCCTTTTCTGATCTGAGCGGCACGATGCTCACGCCGAACCTGGTCGAGGTGGCACTGGCGGACCTGCTCCCCCAGCGACATGACATTGCCCCCGGGAGGATTATCGAGCTGGTCGCCAAGGAATGGCAAACCACAGTGGATGCGTTGATCGGCCGCGACCGGTCCCAAAAGATTGCATTACCCAGACAGGTTGCCATGTACCTCCTGCGCAAGGAGACGGACGCCTCCCTGCCGCAGATCGGCGAAGTTCTGGGTGGGCGTGACCATACCACCGTAATGTATGCGATCGAAAAAATTGCCAGCGATATAGAGACAAAGACCGATCTGCGCAAACGGGTGGTCAATGTCAAGCAGCAATTGTATGGCCAGGGTGCTGTTATTTAGACATTATGCACCGTCCCGAAGGTTGGAGTACCTGGAAATGGACCATTCCTAAAAACCTTCGGCACGTTTTATACGCGGAAATCCTCGTCCGGGGCCGGTTTCGGTATGCGAAAATGCTACCCTACCATCGCCCCGGACGAGGATTTTAAAAGATGAATACGGTTTTTATGTTATAATCCGCCCCCGGCGCTTGAATAAGCGCCACAAATCTTGCCTGGGACGGGCATCGAGCGTCCCTGAGCGGGTCAACTACCCCCGCTAAACTCATTCCACTTCAGGCTGTCGCCTTGGCGCCACGCGTTTGGGAGTGGAAAAGTTAGGAGCAAAATGGCTGTAATTTCCATGAAAGCCCTGCTTGAGAGTGGCGTCCATTTCGGACATCGCACCAACAAGTGGGATCCCCGTATGAAACCGTACATCTTCACCGAGAGGAACGGTATTCATATTATCGACCTGCAACAGACCTCCAAACTGTTGAACCAGGCCTACAACGTCATCCGCGATGCTGTTGCGAATGGAGGAATGGTCCTGTTCGTGGGCACCAAGCGCCAGGCGCAGGAAACTGTCGCGGAAGAAGCGGCTCGCTGCGGGATGCCGTATGTGACCGAGCGCTGGATGGGTGGTATGCTCACCAACTGGTCGACGATGCACGCCCGTATCCTGGAGCTCGAGCGACTCGAGAAGATGCGCGATAACAACGAGCTCGACCGCCTGACCAAAAAGGAAGGGCTGCTGATCGGTCGCGAGATCACCCGTCTGACCACCCGCCTTTCCGGTACGCGCTCGATGAAGCGCCGCCCTGACCTGCTTTTCATCATCGATGTCGGGCGCGAAGAAGCGGCGGTCCATGAGGCGAACCTGCTCAACCTCCCCATCGTTGCCATGGTGGATACAAACTGCAACCCCCAGGATATCGACTACGTGATCCCCTCCAACGATGACGCCATCCGCGCCATCAAACTGCTGGTGGCCAAGGTCGCCGACGCAGTCCTCGAGGGCAAGGCCATGCGCAAGGAAGAGGATGGCGGGGAGAAGCCCGAGGACCTACAGGTCAAAACCGACAGAACGGCCCGTAAGCCGAAGGTTGTCGAAACAGATGAAGAGCTGGCAGATAACGCCCTGCTTGGCGAAGTCCACACTGGCAAAGATGAATGCAGCCGCTGAGACCGAAGTGAAGAAGGTTGAAGCTGAACCAGAAGTAAAGAAAGTTGAAGCTGAACCGGAAGTAAAAAAAGTTGACAGCGAGCCGGCTGGAGAGTAAGACTCCCTCGGGTTCATTGATAAGGAACAAATAGATGGAAATCACTACTGAAATGATCAAAGAACTGCGCAACGCGACCAAGGCAGGAGTCCTGGATTGTCGTAAAGCGCTCACCGAATCCGATGGCGATTTTCAGAAGGCTGTGGACTGGCTGCGCGAAAAAGGCATGGCAACCGCTGCAAAGCGCTCCGACCGGGATGCGTCGCAGGGTATTGTGGAACTGTACTCCCACGGCGGTGGGCGTGTGGGCGTCATGGTCGAAGTGAACTGTGAATCAGATTTCGTTGCCCGCTCCGAGCAGTTCCGCCAGCTGGCACATGAGATCGCACTGCAGATCGCTGCCTCGGCGCCGCGTTACTCTGAAGGTCGAAGATATCCCGGCCGAAGTCCTCGAGCATGAAGCGGGGATTGCCCTCGCCCGTGCCAGGGAGGAAGGCAAGCCTGAGGCTGTTTCCGAGAAGATCGTCCAGGGGCGTCTCGAGAAGTTCAAGGACGAGGTTGTCCTTTCCCGGCAGGCATACATTCGGGATGAATCCATCACGGTGGAGAAGTTGATCCTGCAGAATGTAGCGGCCATCGGTGAGAATGTCATTGTGCGCCGCTTCCAGCGCTGGGAGCTGGGTGAGAGCCTGGCTGATTAATATTCAAAAGACCAACCCTCGGGTTGGTCTTTTTCTATGGATTCCTTGGAACGGAAGGCGCAGGCCGAAGGAGAATCATGAGCACTATCAAATATAAGCGTATTCTTCTCAAATTAAGCGGGGAGGCGCTGGCGGGAAAATCCGGTTTTGGGATCGATGTCGCCGAGGCGGAAACGATTGCCGGCCGGATCAAGGAAGTGCATGAAATGGGGGTGGAGGTTGCCGTGGTCATTGGGGCCGGCAATATCTGGCGCGGCAAACAGGGCCTGGAGCGCGGCATGGACCGGGCAACCGCCGACTACATGGGGATGCTTGCCACGGTCATGAATGCCTTGATGGTCATGGATGCACTCGAACGTGACGACGTCTACACCCGCGTCATGTCAGCTATTGAGATGCGCGCCATCGCCGAGCCGTACATCCGGCGGCGTGCCATCCGCCACCTCGAAAAGGGACGTGTGGTCATCTTCAGCGCCGGGACCGGGAATCCCTACTTCTCGACAGATACCGCCGCGGCCCTGCGCGCGACCGAGATCGGCGCCGACGTGGTGATCAAGGCCACCAAGGTGGATGGCGTCTACGACTCCGATCCCAAGAAGAATTCCTCCGCCACCAAATTCGATCAGATGACCCATCTTGATTTTCTGAGCCGCAGGCTGACGGTCATGGATAGCACGGCGGTCACCCTTTGCATGGAGAATAATCTGCCCATCCTGGTCCTGAATTTCTGGGATACCAACGCCCTCACCAGCGCCTTGCGCGGCGAGCCGGTGGGCACGCTGGTCTATGGATGACCGGCTTTGAGCTCCCTGAGGAGAGGGCGACCTCTCCTTTTTTATTCTGGACTCTCACATTTCTCCAAAAACTCTCACAGGCTGCGTCCGTGTGGCATTTTTTGGTATTTTGGTGTATCCTTAACCGTGATACCTTTTCAGCACTAGGAGGCTGTGGTGATAAAAGATATGCTTAGCAGCGCCGAAAGTCGTATGCGCGGCGCCATTCAGGTCCTTCATGACGATCTTGCTGCCATCCGAACAGGACGCGCTCAATCCCGGCCTGGTTGAAAAATTGCCTGTGGAATATTACGGTACGCCCACACCCTTAATGCAGCTGGCTTCGATCAGTATACCGGAACCACGTTCGATTATGATCAAGCCCTTTGATCCAACAACGCTCAAGGTGATCGAGAAGGTCGATCCAGGCCTCCGAACTGGGACTGAATCCAAACAATGACGGCAAGGTGATCCACCTCAATCTGCCTCCCTTGAACGAGGAGCGCCGCCGCGACCTGGTGAAGCATGTTCATCACCGCCTGGAAGAGGCCCGGGTTGCCATCCGGAACATCCGCCGGGATACACACAATGACATGCGTGATTTCGAAAAGGAGAAGTTGATTTCCGAGGATGATCTGGAACGCGGTGAAGTGGAATTGCAAAAGCTGACAGACCGCTTTATTGATGAAGTTGCGGAATTAGGTAAGAAAAAAGAAATTGAGATCATGGAAGTATAGCCACGTTTTGTTGAGAGCAACGATATTTTGCTTTCCTCGAAATAACACCAAAAAATTATGACAAAATCCCCTCCCAACATTCCTGCCGATAAATTACCCCAACATGTTGCCATGATCATGGATGGAAATGGGCGCTGGGCGATTTCGCGCGGGCTGCCGCGTCTTGCCGGACACAAGGCCGGCACGGAAAACCTGCGGCGCGTCATACGGGCATCTGTCGAGTTTGGCGTAAAGTACCTGACGATCTATGCCTTTTCCACCGAGAACTGGGGACGTCCTCCGGAGGAGGTCAAGGGCCTGATGTACATCCTGGAGGATGTGATCGACCGGGAGCTGAATGAGCTGAACAAGGAAGGGGTGCAGCTTCGACATATTGGCCGGCTGGAACGCCTCTCGCCAACACTCCAGGAAAAAGTCCTGGAGGCAATCGAACTGACCAAGCACAATGACCGGTTGATCCTGAACGTCGCCTTCAATTACGGCGGGCGGGATGAGATCGTCAACGCCATCCAGAATATCATGAAGGATGGCATTCCGCCGGAGGATGTCACCGATGAGCTGGTCAGCCGCTATCTGTATACAGCCGGGGTCCCGGACCCTGACCTGATCATCCGCACTTCAGGGGAGCTGCGGGTGAGCAATTTCCTGATCTGGCAGGCTGCCTATTCGGAATGGTACGTCACCCCCACCTACTGGCCCGACTTCAACAAGGAGGAATACCGCCGCGCGCTCGAGACCTTTGCCACGCGGGAGCGCCGATTTGGAAAAGTCTCATCGAAAGCGTACGAGGCATCGAATGCTTAAGCGAACATTGACATCTCTTGCCATGGCCGCCGTTGCCCTGCCAGCGATCATTTATGGCGGGGTATTTTATTTTGTATTGTTCACGATTTTTCTGGCAGGCGCTGCCTGGGAGTTCGCCCGTTTATACCGGGCGGTGAAGTTTGAACCGCATACAATCGTTACCGTTTTAGGCGTGCTCGTGATTGCCACAGCACGCTTCTTTTTTGAAGAGGCGGCAATCCCTTTATTTGTGCTTTTTATCCTGGTGGCGATGACGGTCCACCTATTTGCCTTTGAGCGCGGCCGGGACCAGGCAGCGGTTGATTTTACGATTACCGTGGCCGGCATTGTCTATCTGGGCTGGTTTGGCGCCTATCTGCTTGACCTGCGCCAGCTGCCCCAGGGAGGCTGGTGGTGGATGATGGTCCTGCCGCTGGTGTTCGCGAGCGACACGGGTGCCTATTCGATCGGCGCCGTGTATGGGAAACACAAAATGACCCCGCGGCTCAGCCCCAAAAAAAGCTGGGAGGGATATTTTGCGGGGGTGTTCACAGCGGTGATCGTAGGAGCCTTCTTTGCCTATGCTTTTTCCTCCCTGGGACCCCAGCCTCTGTACGGTTTGATTGATCCACTACGCGGTGCCCTGCTTGGGCTGTTTATCGGTGCCATCACGCCCCTGGGTGACCTGGGGGAAAGCATGATCAAACGCCTGAGTGGGACGAAGGATTTAAGCAATGTTTTCCCCGGCCATGGCGGCTTCTTTGACCGCATCGATGCATGGATCTGGGGCGCGGCGATCGGCTATTTCATCATCCAATATTTTATTTTATAAAAGGAGGTGTTTATGGCAGCGGATATGCATCATGACCCGACAAGGAATCTTGCCCTGGAATTGGCGCGGGTAACCGAGGCCGCAGCCCTGGCTGCAGGACGCTTCATGGGCCGCGGCGATAAGGAGGCAGCAGACGGCGCCGCCGTCAACGCGATGCGCGTTGTCCTCCAGACCGTGGATATGAACGGGATCATCGTCATCGGCGAGGGGGAGAAGGATAATGCTCCCATGCTGTACAACGGCGAGGTTGTGGGAAACGGTTTCCAGCCGGATGTGGATGTCGCGGTTGACCCCATCGATGGCACCCGGCCCCTGGCGTTTGGCCGCACCAATTCGCTTGCAACGGTTGCCATTGCCCCGCGCGGGACAATGTTCGACCCCGGACCTTTTGTTTACATGAACAAGCTGGCAGTGGGGCCGGAAGCCAAGGGCGTGATCAACATTGAAAAATCCATTACCGAGAACCTGCAGGCCATTGCCAGGGCCAAGCACAAGGATGTGGAGGATCTGACAACCATCATCCTCGATCGTCCCCGTCACGAGAAGATGATCGCCGAGATCCGCAAAGCCGGCGCCCGCATCCGCCTCATCCCCGACGGCGATGTGGCCGCGGCCCTGATGACCGCCTGGCCCGACTCCGGCGTGGACGTATTGCTTGGCGTGGGCGGCACACCGGAAGGCGTGATCGCGGCCTGTGCCCTGCGCGCCATGGGTGGTGAGATCCAGGGCAAGCTGTTTGCGCGTGATGAGGACTGAACTGCGCCGCGGACATGAAGCCGGATATGACTTCGAGAAGATCCTGACCATGGATGATCTGGTCTCCTCAGAGGATGTCTTCTTCGCGGCCACCGGCATCACGGATGGCGAGCTGCTCAAAGGTGTCCGTTACTTTGGTGACGGTGCCAGCACAGACTCCCTGGTCGTCCGCGGCCTGACCGGCACGGTCCGCCAGATCAACGCCATGCACCGCATCGACAAACTCCGCCTGTTTAGTGCCGTTAAGTATTAAACTTTACATGGCGCGCCCGAAAACCGTCGGGACGATATGAGCGGAGGGACGTGTTCTTCGTCGCTCAGTTGAAGCGGCGTTACAAACAGTCTCCTCGTGCATTTGAGATTGCTTGACACGTCCTACCCTTGCACGTATAATACCGGTCGCTTTCCTTGCTAGCTCAATCGGCAGAGCGGGCGGCTGTTAACCGCTAGGTTCGAGGTTCAAGTCCTCGGCAAGGAGCTATTGACAAAAGAACTTGTCCCAGCTATTTATCTGGGGCAAGTTCTTTATAAAACTACTGTAGAATTGTGTGGATATCTGGCTACTACCGCTTGTCTCACGCATGCTCTACATGTGTGACTTTACTTTTTATATGGATTTATAGGCTGAAATTCAAACAAAAAGTAAAATAAATTATGCGGCACTACGTAATTTTCTAGACAGTTAGGCTTGGACCATTACCCGCAAGGCGGCAATATACGCTCTATCTCTGTGAATATGAATTTTAATGATTTGGAGGGTATAAGATGACAAATCCATTTGAGGAAATAAGGCTGGAAAGATTGGCAAAGAAGGCCGCCAGGGAGAAAGCCAAAGGGCCTGCCAGAGCAGAGGGAAAACAGAAGGAAACTGAAGATCAAAAACAAAGGTTAAGTTTCGGTAATCAGTACAATGAAATGGTAATACGAGTATTGGAACAACTGCGAGACGCCCTATACCCTCGATATGAAATAAAAGCTGATGTGTCCAGTCCATTTTGGGGTATTGGTTATACCGAACTATTTTCGGATAACGATTTTTGGATTGGGGAAATAGATATTAGAATAGAACCGCCAAATTTTATCTGCGATAAGCATGGGGAATTGAGTGAGGTATGCCCATTATCTGAGTCCGACTTAATAAACGCTCTTGTGTCACTTCACAAAAAGAAAGAAGGTTTAGCACTGTAGTAATGCAAAATGTATTGCAATGGGACTTGAACCCAAACCCGCCAGGTTCGAGGTTCCCAGAAGGGGATGGTATACAGACCCCGGCAGGGAGCTATTCGAAAACCTGTCCCAGCTATTCTGTTGGGACAGGTTTGTATATACGGATGGAAGTGTAAAGCACCTGGAATGTATTAATCCAATGGGACCGGGAGACGAGACAAACCAGGTGCCTTACACTTTAATCTTAGTATTTGCCAGGTGGATTGTATGTAGGGAATATCTGTCGTTTGTTGGATTTGGGAATGTGACAACTTTATTTGTTAATCCATATTGACAGGCAATCTGGCTGGGCAAGTGCACTCGATCTATAACAATTCTCCGCATCCTTCGTTGTTGAATTTGAATGAGAGCCCGCCATTCCGGAGCTACATTTAGTTCCATGTTCTTCAGTGAAAGGAGCAGCTATGGCTAAGTATGGTAAAAAGGCAGGCAAGGAAGTTGAAAAGACGATGCATGAAAAGAAGAAGGGGACTTTGAAAAGCGGTCGATCAGGTAGGAAGGTCACAAGCCGGAAACAGGCGGTTGCCATCGGCCTTTCCAAGGCTCGCAAGGCAGGCGCAAAGGTGCCGAAGAAAAAATCGTCCAAGTCTGCAGGCAGGTCTTCTAAAAAAGGATCCTGACCCGATCAAATAGCTTTACGACTGGACTCCCTTGGGGGTCCTTTGTTTTACCGGTGAACCAATTTTTTTAATCGCTTAACGTTCCATTCACCTGATCTTCCGTTCCAGTTAATACATCCTGTTGAACGATATGGATTTTATCCCCTGAAAACTCGACTGTAACCTGATAATGCGCCGGTGTACCAAGCACGATATATTCGATACTTAACATATCCACGCTTTTCCAGGATCCGCGAAATCCCATTGGGAATGGGTTTTCTCCAGCTTCGGCAAAATGATACGAATTATCCAGGCCAACCGGTGTTTGCTGGCTGTCATTGATCGATATTTGGGCTTCCTGCTCTCCTTCCTGGAAGGAAAAAACGATCGTCTGCCATCCAAAGGGATTGTCCTCCATGGCATAAGTCCTGCCTGAAATTTCTTTCGCAGTGGCCGGAAGAGATGGGACGGTCTCCTGAGGCTGCGCGAATGTCTGGATTCCACTCTGCAGGCGGGCCTGGGCATCGGAGTTGTCTGGCAGCGGCCCATCGGATTTCACTGCGGGAAGGATATACTGATCCAGAAGTTTCTGGAGGGGAATCAGGTCTGCATTGTTACCGGTCGGCAGGGCGGCCGTAAACACGACAACCATATTCTCGTCCGGATACACAAAAATGTGCTGCCCATTGCGTCCCAGTGCAGCATACCATTTTCCCTTTGGATCGATCCACCACAAATATCCGTAGCCTTTTTTGCCATCCCCCTGGTTGTGATTGGTCGTGGATGCTTTAACCCACTGGGAAGGAATGACCGTTTTACTGCCCCACTTTCCCTGGTTGAGAAATAAATATCCAAATTTTGCCATCTGCTGCGGGGTCAGGCTCAGCCCATATCCGCCCAGAGTCACTCCCTGGGGATCCGAGGGCCAGAGGGTCTCGGTAACCGGCCCGATCCCGATTTGGGAGAATAAGACTTGATTTGCAAAGCTGCGGGTGCTAATGCCGGTCGCTTTTTGCAGGATGGCAGAAAGGATGTGGGCTTCACCTGTACAGTAATTGAATTTTTCCCCGGGCCTGGAAACCATGGGCTGATCGAGCATGAAATCAACCCAATTTTCACTGGTTTGCATGATCGGTTTGCCGAGCGCCGGATCCTCCGGGCAGTCAAGGCCCGCGGTGAGAGTGAGGACATTTTCCAGAGTGATCGCCTTTTTATCTTCATCGAGGTTCGAGACGTTCTCGTCTGGGATCAGACTGAAAAGTGGCTGGTGAATGTCTTTGATAGTTCCCTGCTCGATGGCTATACCAGCCAGTGCGCCAATCACGGATTTCGTGACCGACTGGAGGATATGGACCTGCCCAGCTGTATAAGGGTAGGCGTAGATCTCACCGACCAGGTATCCGTTTCGGACGATGAGCAGGCTATGGAGAGGCAACTGCTCCTGCTGGATCGCCTCGATCATCTTTGCCAGCGTTTCCGAGTCCATGCCCTGTTCTTCAGGGGTTGTGGTGCGCCAGCCCTCTGTCGGCCAGTAGTCAGGCTCAGGCTGAGTTTGCGCGGCAGGTGAGAGGCAGCCTGTCAAGATTGCAGTGAGCAGAAAGGCGATTCCCAATCTGATGCGTGCTCTGTTCATTGGTCCACCTCTTTCTTTTTGAGAGCAACTTGGGGAAGTATTGTGATTATTATCACTTATTTGAAGCAATGTCAATGGAGATTTTTATTAAAGATACTTGTGTGATACTCTTTACAGAATGGGAACAAATTGTTTACAGGAATGGTCCTGAGAAAAAGGAGGCTGTCATGAAAAAACTGCTTGCCTTCACAATACTTCTTGCCGTTTTTCTTTCCGCGTGTGCTCCTGCATCAGCCCCATCCGATGTGGGAGTATCCACCCCGGTTGTGATCACGGCTGAGGTGAGTACGGTGATCGCCAGTGGAGGAGGAACGGAAATGCCTTTCCCAACGACTGAACCACCTATCCCGATCCCAACTCTTACAGGTGGATTGTCAGTAACCGAATTGAAGTATAAGGTGCTCGATCAATTCCCGGATTTCTTCTTCTGCGACCCAGATTTTTATCCTATTGCCCGCGATGATGAAATGTCCCTGGCGCAGCAAAATTTCCCGGACCTGCAGGCGAACCAGGATGAATTCCAGGCAATTCTGAATTCACAATGGCTTAAGCGGGCAGACAACTTTTACCGATGAGCAAAAGTTGCAGATTTACCGCGAGCATAAAAAATTGAATGCCATCTTCTTTCAACTCGTCGATGACAAATACCAGTTCCAGATTCAGACGGGAGCGGAAGGTCAACAAGGCACGGCCATCACCGGAATGATTGACGGCAGCGGCTTAATTGACGTTCTAAAGCGCGAACAGGGCTTCCCCTCCTGTCCCATTTGCCTGGCAGCAGGGACTCTGATCGATACCCCGCGCGGCCCTATCCGTGTGGAGGATCTGCGGGAGGGAGATCCGGTCTGGACACAGGATGAAGCGGGAGGGCGTGTCGTCGCATCTATTGTTAGAACCAGGCATGTCAGAGTTCCGGTCACCCACCAGTTGATCCACATTCTCCTCGCCGACGGGCGTGAGTTGTGGGCCTCTCCCGGTCATCCCACTTCCGATGGACGAAGGCTGGGCGATCTCGAGGCAGGTGACATCCTGGACGGCGCCCGTATCGTCCAACTTGATCGTGTGCCTTATGGTCAGGGCTTATACTTCGACATCCTTCCTTCGGGTGCCACAGGCTACTACTGGGCAAATGGGATCTTGATGGGCAGTACATTGTCATCCCCTTAGACTGCAAATTAATTTTGAATCGAAAAGACGGCGATTGTTTCGCCGTCTTTTGCATGGATCGATGTATCCTTATTCTTCTACTGTTCTTGATCGTGACCATAGTGCACTGACCTTGGGAAGCAGGAAATAATCCAGGCCGAAGTACCCGGCGATCTTCCAGGCCAGGACCAGCATGACGGCCATCCCGAAGAACATGCCGTTCACACTGGCGGAGCCCGCCATAATGAAATTCCAGTTCATGAAGCCACCGAAGAAAGCGGTCAGGCCGACAAAGACACCCAGGATCAGGAAGATGCCGATCATCAGTTCACTGACTGCAATCACCTTGGCGAACCAGGTATAGGCCTGCGCGTTGAGCATGGTTTGAAGGAATTCCCGATACCAGGCATACGTGATCGCACGGACGACCTTCGGCTGGGATCTGGACGGCGCCTGTCCAAAAGCCTTTCAGGGCCAGACCGGTCTTCACCCAGGCGGGATCTGAGAGCTTGTGTAAGCTGGCTTCGACCCACTGCATGCCAAGCCAGACACGGATGGGGAGCCAAAGGATGGCGAAGCGCTTGTCGGTGAACAACAAGGTGATGAACGATGGTGTTTCGACCGTTTTGCCTTGACGAGTGATAACGTTTTCAGACATTGTTTTTTTTCCTTTCCGGGAATAAATGATTGAACTTTATTGATGTACTGTAATTTACACCTTTCCGGTCTTAATTATCAGTGATAGAGATCATAATTATGACTGGTTTTATCTTGTTTTGTCAGTGAGTATTGTCATATTTCTCACAAATCTTGAGGATTTGGGATTAATAAATGCTTGGAATAGATTTGCTATAATGATTTCCAAACCCCAAAAGGAGGAGCCCTTATGCAGTCATTTGTTTTTCATGATGCCATCCGGTTCAGGCTTGCCACCCAGCAGGATGATACAGGCGCCAAAATTCAGGTCTTCTTCGGCGTTTTTGCGGGCGTCATCCTGCGCTGGATCCTTGTGGATGTCATCCAGAGGAGGACGCCGTGGATTTTTGGAGTGATCATTGCCCGTCTGGTGGTGGCTTTGATCGTGACCGTCTTTGTTTTTTCAGGATACTGGCAGAAGGTGAAGGACCAGTCGGCCGGGCACCGCTTTCTCAATTCACTGGTTTACGGGGTTTCGATCGATGCACTTGTTGCTCCCTGGACGTATTAGGAGGAAAAATGAACTCATTCAATTTCAATGAAGCCATTCGTTTCAAGCTGGCCACCCAGCAGGAGGATACCGGTGCCAAGGTCCAGGTCTTTATGGGTGTTTTCGTGGGTGTGCTGCTGCGCTGGGTTTACGCGGTTGCTGTGGTGGTGATCCGCAACCAAACTCCCTGGTGTTTTGGAACCTGGACAACGGTCCTGATCCGCATTGGCGTTGCCCTGGGTGTAACTTTCTTCGTGTTTTCAGGATACTGGCAGCAGGTCAAGGATGAACCCCCCAGCATGCGGTTTTGGAATGCCATGGCCTACGGGATCACCATGGATGTGATCGTCAGCACCTGGCTGCCCGCCCCGGTCTGTTAGGGACTGGAGCAGATTGAAATCAAAAGAGAGAAGGCTGGCCTTCTCTCTTTTTGTTTGCGAAAAATTATTCGGACTTCTCGGATTTGTCAGAGCTCTTGGTCTTTGTCTCTTTCTTTGTCTCTGTCTCTTTTTCGGTGGTCCTGCTCTCCGACTTGCTGCCTCGTGATGTATCTCCGGAGGCGGATTTGTGGTCAGTGGCATAGAACCCGGAGCCCTTGAAGATGATCCTGGTGGGGGTGATCACTTTCTTCAAAGACTTTTTCCGGCATTCCGGGCAGGTCTTCAACGGTTCATCATTAAACGATTGATGCCTCTCGAATTGAACACCACAGTTTTCGCAACGGTATGTATAAATGGGCATGGTTCTTGCTCCTTGATCGCGGTAATGATTATAGCGCGCCCATATTAACGTGACAAGTAATTATTTCTAAGAGAACTGTTAACAGACGAAACTGCAATCTTACAAGGGGTAATTCAAGTCCCAAAGGATGCGCAAGCCGTCGAGGGTAAGCCAGGGAGCGATGATCTGGATCACGTCGGTTTCCTGCGCGATCACCTCTGCCAGGCCGCCCGTTCGCGATGACTTTCATCTCCGGGCCAAGCTCCCGCCGGAAGCGCTCGACCATGCCTTCCACCATGCTCACGTAGCCGAAAAGTAACCCCGCCTGCATGGCGTGGACTGTGTTCCGGCCGATGACGGAGGGTGGTCTTTGGAGGTCGATCCTTGGGAGTTTGGCGGCATGTGTGAACAGGGCTTCCGTGGCGAGGTTGATACCCGCGGTAATGGCGCCGCCCAGGTATTCGCCGTCCCGGGTCACGGCGTTGAAGGTCGTGGCAGTCCCGAAGTCGATCACACAGGCCGGGCCCCCGTATAGATACATGACTGCCACCGCGTCGGCGATGCGGTCTGCGCCCACAGCCTTAGGATCTTCATAGCGGACTTTGATGCCGGTCTTAATGCCCACATCGACTACGAACGGATCCTGTTCCAGATATTCCCGGCAGGCCAACACCACACGCCCGGTCAACTGGGGCACCACAGAGGCAAGACAAATACCCTTTAAATCCTTGAGTGTGTGGCCCGCATTTTGGAGAAGTCCCTGGAACTGCAGACCATATTCATCCGGCATGCGGGCATAATCGGTGGCCAGCCTCCAGTGCGAACCCAGGATGTTGCCATTATACAGACCAAGTGTGACGTTTGTGTTGCCGATGTCGATTGTCAGAAGCATGGGAGCAGTCCTAAAGCAAAATTGGGAACGCGGTCGATTAATTCTACCATCCGTTCCAAAATCTCCGTCATGTAATAAGTGGTTTACAGGATTGATTCAATAATTTCAGCCACCATATCAAACTTGTTGAACTGCGGCATAAGGTATACGCCTCCCGCCCAGGCCTTGAGTTGGTCGATCAGCTCCACAGCCACCTCCACACCGACGCGCGCAGCGTCCTCTCCAGCTGCTTCCACGCGTGACCGGGTCTCATCGGGAATGAAAATGCCCGGCACTTCGTGATGAAGAAAGTTCGCATGCCTGATGCTGACAAGCGGCAGAACGCCGACAAGCACTGGCTTGCTGAGACTGCCATACCTGGCTTCATAGGCTTCCAGAAGTTTGGGCCCATCCTCATTTCGATATACGGGCTGCGTCAGGAAGAAATCAGCACCGGCCTGGACCTTGCGGTGCAGATTTTTGATCTCGCTCTCCAGATTGGGCGGACAAAGATTGAGCGCTGCGCCGACGAAAAAGTTCGTGGGTTGTCCTATGGAGGTGCCGGAATGATCGACGCCGGTATTAAATCCCTGCTTGATGAGCTTGATCAGGCCGGATGGCACAAGGTCATAATTATCCATGGCTTCAGGATAATCGCCAACGGAAGTGGGATCGCCCATTACAACGAACACGTTCCGGATCCCGAGAGCGTGCGCGGCCAAAAGATCTCCCTGCACCCTGATAAGATTTCTTCCCCGGGTGGGGAAGTGGAGCGTGCTCTCGACCCCCACTTTGCGCTGGACCACGTCACACACCGCCCAGGCCGACATCCGCATGCGCGCCATCGGAAAGTCAGCCACGTTGATGACGTCCGCGCCCGCCTCGGCGAGGAGGGAGGCGCCTGCGAGCAGTTTATGGGTGGAGAGCCCGCGCGGCGGATCCATTTCAACAGCGACCGCAAATTTTCCCGCACTCAGCTTCTGTGCAAATTGCGTGGGCTGTTCCTGGGCAGTCTCGGTGATCTCCTCCTGTGGCAAAATGGCGATGTGGGACAGGTCGATCTGTGGGGCAGTATCGAGGGCCTTCCTCATCGCGCTGATATGCTGTGGGGTTGTCCCGCAGCACCCGCCCACGACAGAGGCACCTGCTTCCCGGAAGGAGAGGGCGTAATCACCAAAATATTCCGCGTCCGCGGGGTACATGATCCGCCCACCGACCTGTTCGGGCCAGCCCGCATTCGGCTTCACCCAGAAGTTCGCCTCCGGCACAGCCTGCTTCATCTGCTTGAGCAGCCGCAGCAGTTGGGCGGGACCACCGGAACAATTGACGCCGATTACATCCACGCCTGTCTCCTTCAGTCTGCGCGCGACCATGACCGGATCATCGCCCAGCAAGGTCCTGTCGTCACGCGTGAAGGTGACCGAGGCCACCACGGGCAGGTCGCACACCTGGCGAGCCGCCTTGATCGCCTCCTTGATCTCATACAGGTCGCTGAAAGTCTCGATAACGATCAGGTCGACGCCCAACTCGGCCAGCGCACGGATCTGCTCCGCAAACGCCTCACGCGCCACCTCCGGCTTGACCCGTCCATAAGGAGCGATCCTGACCCCCAGCGGACCGACATCCCCTGCGATCAGTACTTCCTTGAACGATGCAGACACGACACGTTTCGCCAGGTCCACGCCTGCCCGGTTGAGCTCATCCACATGATCCTGCAGGCCATGTTTGCCAAGCTTGAACCGGTTGGCTCCAAATGTATTGGTAATAATCAACTGCGCGCCGGCCTCAATGTAGGCGCGGTGGATTTCTGCCACGGCTCCCGGGTTGCTTAGGTTGAGCTCATCGAAGCACTTGTCGAAGCCAATGCCGCGTGCATGAAGGATGGTCCCCATCGCCCCATCGGCGAGGATGACCCTGGATTTTTGAAAACCTATAAACTTGTCATTGAAATTTTCCGATTTGTGATGCCTCTTCTATAAATATATCTCTTTCGCCACTGCCAGCTAGTCTTTGAAACTTTAGATATTTACCTCTTGTATAAAACGTATATTTTCCGCTTTGTCATTGTTAGGCATAACTCAATTTACGCCTGGAGTAAGACTGATCCGATGCTCCATGATTCAAACTCTCGCTATTCCCTTATGGACAATCAATCTGCCCGGGTGGAAATCTCTTTTACGATCATCAGGAGCGCGCCATCCCGCTCCACGGTTTTGATCGTCCTGGCATTTTGACAGGCATCTTCAGCTGCATTTCTTCTGTTGAGGATGACTGCATAATTGAAGGTGGCGTTTTGACTTTCCTTTAACTTCCTTGCCACGGACCCGATGTTCAGTTTGATATCCGGGCGCGTGTAGGGACTTACGATTTCCACAGGACCAAAAACGGCCACCCGCGCATCCCTGGGCGCATCTTCGTTCAGGAAAAGCGCAGCCTCCCGGTAGGAGGTTGCCCAGTAATCCAGCTCATAATTCCCATAGGCGCCACGAACGCCTCCGACGAGACTGTTGAAATAAATATATTGGTAGGGATGAAGCGTGACGATCGAATACAGTCCGGGAGCGGCGATCAGGACAAAAATCAACACCCGGAGCGTCAGGCTCCTGATCCTGGCAAAGATCCAATCCAGGGAGTACCCGGTCATCAGGAAAAGCGGCGGCACCAGGAAAAGGATCTGGCGAAAGCCATCATAAACCACGCTTCCGCTCAGGATAATGACAGTAAGCGGGATGACAAACCAGAGGAGAAACAGGGCGAAAGGTATAAGAGCTTCCCTTTTTAAAATCTTCCTGAAGGCCAGCAGCACTCCCGTTATAAAGAGAATGATTGCCGTCTCGGTGAACTGGATCGAAATCATCTCTGGCAAATATCTCGCCGGAAGGTCTTTGGCAGGCAGGACCTCTCCTTCAAAGAGAACCCCGCCCTGCCAGGGATAGGCATTGGCGACATTAATACTCTGAAGTAATCGCTGCACGGTGTCTGACCACAGGTGAGGCCATGTGAGATAACAAACCAAAGCTGAAAGAATGAAATAGGCGGGGAGAACACCCAGGATCCGGCGCGGGGATTTATATAGTCCATAAAAATCACAATTGCACCTGCATACGGTCCCAGGATGCGGATGGAGGTTGTCAGTCCCAGAAGGATCCCGGCCAGGTAAACCCATAGGATTCGCAAAGCTCCTGATAACTTCATTCGGAAAGGAACTGTGCTGCGAATGGGACTCGTCATTTACATCGGCCTCGTTTGACACCCCAATCCCGTCACTGGATGTCTGACTCGCAAGATGGTCCACCATCGCAATTCCGGCAGCAATGCTGGCGATGAAAAAAGCCATAAAGGGGATGTCTTTGGGGTTGATAAATGCGTGTCCCCACAGCAGGGGCTGGGTGCTGAACAGGAGCAGGATTCCCCAGGCAGCCCAGCTGCTAAACCAGTGCTTCGCCAGCCAATAGAGGCACAGACCCGATAGGAGGAAGGCGATGAAATAGGAGAAATGCCATAGATCCGGCGTAAACACACCCGGAATCACTCTCTGCATGATCTTAACAAAAATGCCTGCCAGGGTGATAAAAGCCGGACCATGACCATCATAAGATGACCGGTATGCCGGCTCATAGCGGGTCCCAAAGAAGGAAGGGTAGGCATTCCATGTATCGGCTGCATAACGCTGATTGTTGGGCTCATCGATGCTCATGCCATAGTCATGGACCGTCGCTGCCCCGATCGCCAGGCAGGCGACAAACCAGAGCAGGAGGAATACCCTTTCAATGGAGACGGATTTAAGTCGGGTCATGATGCGTTTTCCAATGCAGGCAGTACGATGAAGCATGTCCAGTATACCAATGGAAGTTTTCCGCATGGTAACTTTCAGTGAGTTTGGAGCGGGCATGCCATCCCGCTCCAAGACTTGTTATTTCATCAACTGCTCCACCCGGATTCGCCCACACTGTAATATTTGGCCTTTGGATGATGGACGATGATCGCGGCAGTGGACTGCTCGGGGATCAGCTGAAAGGCCGGGCTGAGAGCGTCATGCCCAGTTCGGTTTCAACCGCTGGCAGCAGGTCAAAGACCTTGCGGTGGTCCGCCAGCTCCGGGATGGCGGGATAACCCCACGAGTAGCGTTTGCCCTGGTCTTCAGGAATGCCCATCTCGCGGCGGATGTGCCCGTGCAGATAGTCGGCTGTGGCTTCCGCCGTCTGAACGCCAGCCCGTGGGTAAAGTAGGCCTCGGAGTAATCGTCCGCTGCCTGCAGCCTGTCGAAGCGCTCGGTGGCCTCCTGCCCGACCGTGACCACCTGGAAGGCAACCACATCCATTTGCCCGAATCGACCGGCGCAAAGTAATCAGACAGGCAAGATGGTCATCGTACGGCTGGCGCGGGAAGGAGAAAGCGCGTCAGAAGCCGGGTCGAGGTTCTCCGGGTCGTAGACGATCAGTTCATCTCCATCGGATTGGCAGGGGAAGAGCCCATAGACGCCCTGCGGCTTGAGCCATTTCTCGCGGAGGGCCTGCTGCTCATCCGCTCCAGGCGGGCGTCGAACTCTGCCTTGAGCTTGTCCCATTCGGCGCCATGGGTATTCTTGGCGCCCCAGGAGAGGCGGTATAACTCGTTGAGGCTGAGATGCTTGAGCACGATCTCGAGCGGCATATCCTTGACGACGCGCTGCCCAACTTGAGGGGGTGGTTGATCGGCTGCGGCTGGACCGCGGAGCGCTCAGAACGCTTGCGGTGTTCAGGGACCTGCGAGTCTCCGCCCCATCTCCATATCACCTTCCCGGCGGTCGCTGCCAGCAGCTCCTCACGCTTCTCGGGGACGATAGAGCTGGTCCATCGTTTCGAGCCCCTCGAAGGCGTCCTTGCAGTAGAAAACGCCCGGCTCGTAGAAATCTCCGTCTCTCGGTGAAGCAGGATGCGCCGGCCGAAGCGGCGGTTGATGGCCGCGCCGCCCACCAGCACGGGGAACTTGAGTCCGCGGCGGTGCAGCTCGTTGACGATCAGCGGCATCTGCTTGGAGGTGGACACCAGCAGGGCGGACAAGCCGATCGCGGTTGCATTGACTTCGACCGCCTTGGTGATGATCGTCTCCGCCGGCACCTGCTTGCCCAGGTCGATGACGTATAGCCGTTGTTGGCCAGGATCGTCTTGACCAGGTTCTTGCCGATGTCGTGCACGTCGCCATAGACCGTGGCGATCACAACCGTTCCCTTGGTCACGCCCTCCATCTTCTCCAGGTAGTTTTCGAGATGGGCGACGGCCTTCTTCATCACTTCCGCGGACTGCAGCACGAAGGGCAGGATCAGCTCGCCCGCGCCGAACTTGTCGCCAACTTCCTTCATGGCAGGGAGCAGCACGGTATTGAGGATGTGTCACAGCGGATGTGATTCTCTGCCCGTTTCTCCTTATCTGCGATTCCTTCAGGAGGCAGGGGATAGGTGACAAGCGAATCGATATCCGCCTCCACGCCTTCCTTGTGGCGGTGGAGGATGCGCCAGTGCAGCCGCTGTTCGGGGGTCATGCCTTCGGTTGGATCAGCCAGGGCTGATTCGGAGGTGGGCGTGACCTTTTCGTAATACTCAATGTATCTCTGCAGCGCGTCGGCGCGGCGGTTGAAGATCAGGTCTTCGGCGAGTTCCTTCTCTTCCTGTGGGATATCGGCATAGGCGGTGATATGAGCGGGATTGACGATCGCCATGTCCAGGCCGGCCTGCACGCAGTGATAGAGCATGACCGAGTTCAACACCGGCCGGGCGTGCGGCGCCAGGCCGAAGGACAGGTTGCTCACGCCCAGCGAGGCCAAGACGCCCGGCAGGTTCTGCTTGATCAGGCGGATGCCTTCGATGGTCTCGATCGCCGAATCGGCAAATTCCTCGTCGCCGGTGGCCAGGGTGAAGGTCAGCGCGTCGAAGACCAGGTCCTCCGGCCTGAGACCATGGTCATTGACGGCGATGTCGTAGATGCGCTTGGCAACCTCCAGTTTCTTCTCGCGGGTCTTGGCCATGCCCTTTTCGTCGATGGTCAGCACGATCACGGCGGCGTTGTGCTCTTTCGCCAGGGCGAAAACCTTGTCGGCCTTGGCGCGGCCCGCTTCCAGGTGGGTCGAGTTGATCAGGCAGCGCCCAGGCGCGGTCTTCAGCGCGATCTCGAGCACGTCCAGCTCGGTCGTGTCGATCACCAGCGGGACGTCCACGCCCATCTCGAGTTTCTTGACCACCTTGCGCATCAGCTCCGCTTCGTCGGGGCGCTCGGTGACGGCGCAGGAGATGTCCAGGGCGTGCGCGCCGTATTCAACCTGTTCCCGCGCGATCTCCAGGATCGAGTCGTAATCCTCTTCGAGCAGCAGCCGCTTGAACTTGCGCGAGCCCTGGGCATTGAGCGCTCGCCGAGCAGGGTTGGCGGCGGGTCCTGTCGCATGGAAATAGCCGACATGGCGGAGGCCAGCTGAGGCGTCGGAATGATCCGGCCGCGGCGGATGCGGGTGCGAATCCAGTTTCTCCACAAGCAGTTTCAGGTGCTCGGGAGTCGTCCCGCAGCAGCCGCCCACCACCGAAATGTTGTGTTTGGTCACGAATTCGTACAGGTCGTTTGCAAACGGTTCCGGTTCGAGCGGGTAGACCGCCTGACCGTCCACGTTGAGCGGAAGCCCGGCATTGGGAATGCACGAAACTGGCAGCGTGGAATTTTCGCCGAGGATGCGGATGGGCTCGCGCATGTGCTCGGGCCCGGTCGAGCAGTTGAGACCGATGACGTCGATGCCCATGCCCTCCAGGATCGCCAGCGCGGCGGTGATATCGGTGCCCAGCAGCATGCGCCCGGTCGTGTCGAGCGTGACCTGGGCCTGGATCGGCAAATAGACCTGCGTCTCCTCGAAGGCCTTATGACAGCCGATGATCGCGGCTTTGACTTCGAGGATGTCCTGCGAGGTCTCGATGAGCAGCACGTCCACACCGCCGCGGATCAGACCGACCGCCTGCTCGCGGAAGACTTCCGCCAGCTCGTCGAAACTGACGTTGGAGAGCTCGGGGTCGTTGGCGGAGGGAAGTTTGCCTGACGGCCCGATGGAGCCGGCGACGAAATCGCGGCTGGTCCTGTCTTTTCGAGCGATATTCATCAGCCAGCCTTCGCGCGAGTCGCGCGGCTGTTTCATTGATCTCGATCACCCGGTCCTGCAGCCCATATTCCGTCATCGTGATGCGGTTGGAGCGGAAGGTGTCTGTCTCGAGCACATCCACGCCGACCTCCAGGAACGAGCGATGGACTTTTTCCACCGCCTCAGGGTACGAGATGACCAGGTAGTCATTGCAGCCGTTGTATTGCTCGCCGCCGAAATGCTCGGCAGTGAGGTTTTGCTTCTGCAGGCTGGTGCCCATCGCGCCGTCGAAGACGAGCACCTTCTTTTCGAGGGCGTCCAGGTAACGTCGGTTGGTGTATTTTCTGTTCATATTGCTCCGTTACTTTATAGTTTTCAAAAATCCTATTGTTGCATATCTAAAATCGGGTCACGCTCGAATGGCAATTGTCTCTGCTTCTTCCAGCACAGACCTTGCCCAATTGGTCACATCTTCACAATAAACGCCTGCACTCTCTGTGCGGACATCCAGAATTGTCTTCGTCCAGTGGTTTTGTCGATCACAGGCTTGCCATCTTTAGATTTGAATTTGAAGGTGCGCTTGCCGCTGTCCACCAGGTCCTTGTTCTGCTTTCGAATGAATCGAAGGCGATTTATTTTCAACCAGAAACTCTCTCAATAACTCTCGTTCATGCAGCCAGCCTTCGCGGGTCATTTTGCTGGAATGCTGGAGCATGTATGTGGCAACTGTCAGGTGATGGACGGCGCCATAGCCTGGGTCCGTGAATTCCAGGACAAGGAATTCATCAAAACGGGACTTGACATAAGGTGTCGGCGGCCCCGCACTCGGGACAATTCATTTTCGGCTCCTGCGTCAGGCCCAGCCTTCGATTTCAACGCGAAAGGCGATTCCACTTTCTTCAAGCCATTGTTTGATGCCAAAATAACTCTTGAAGTACTGCAGCATCCATTGAATAAGGGATGTTTCATTTTGATTGATGGTGGATAATAATTTATCCATTTCATCGACGGTGATCGTATAAGCAATGTCATTGCCGAACAGTCTTTGGGCGGACTCACTGAAATCATAATACTCAACCTTAAGCGACCATCCTCCAGCCAGATCCAGGTGACCGATTTTATCGGGTCCGCCGGAAAGTTGCACCTTTTGTATTTCACTCATTGGATTAACTTCACCTGTCTGTTCCGATAACAATTCCCTGGTGAAGAACTCACGTTACACGTTGAATATAAGCATGTGAGTCTGCTCAGGATGGCTTCGCCATGTTCTCCGTCCGGCAGTTCCCAAAGCTCCTTGGGCTCATTCGCAGCCTGATAAAACTGACGGTTGAAGTAAATATCCTGCTGGCCGCTGGCGATCAGAAGGAGGGGACGCGGCGCAAGCCTGCCGATCACCTCCAGAACGCCCGGTTCCTTGCCTCCAATCATAAATTGATGGAGCTGGTAATACAGCCAGTCGCCCGGGTATTTCAGCCAGCGCATAAGCGACCGTTGCCTGTTTCCATGGTCGCTCAAAACGGCCGGCCCCAGGCCTTCCAGTACCATCGCACGGATATTTTCCGTCTATCAATGCACCGCGCAGAGCAGCCTGGGCACCCAGCGAAATACCCAGCGCGCCAATCCTTTGCCCGTTCACGTCGATGCGATGAAGCAGATAGTCCACGGCGCCGGCCACATCCTCTGCCTCGCGCAGGCCGTTGGTCGAGGTGTCGCCGTCGCTGCTGCCATGGGCACGCAGATCGATCATGAATATGCCAAAGCCCGCATTGGCAAGGATTTCTGCACGGAACAGCATATCCTGGCTGGCCTGGCCCAGCCGCGTGGACCAGAAGCAGGGTCGCCCGGTTATTTACTGCCGGGACAAAGCGGCCAAACAGGGTCAATCCATCGCGGGATTTGAAGGTGACCTCCCGGAACTGCAGAGCTGTCTCCTCCATCCAGTTGATGCGGCGGGGAGGATGTGCATTATAAAAAGCCCTGCGCAGGGTGTTCCGGAGGAACCAGACCAGCAGGACCGCTGATCCAATAGGCGGGATAGCGGAGTGCGTAGCCGGCAGAAAGCAGCAAACAGGAAAAAGGACGTCCAGACGATGGCAGAATCGCGATAGTAACGCCAGCTTTTACGGTACATGATCGGTCTTTCCAGATCCTATAAGTCAGGATGTTTACCATGCGGATGATCATTTCCTGAATCGCGTGCTTTCTTCCATCCCGGATCCTATTTTACGTCGGCCGGCAGTTTTGCACGGCCGGCAGGTGTCATCCTGCCTTCGGCGATCATTCTTCGGGCGCGGTCCTTGTTTGTGTTCGTCCAGTTCGATTTTTCCCGCCGGGGCGAGAATCGGGTGGCATAGCGTTCCTGAATCCATGCCTTTTTCGAAGCCATCGATCCAGCCGAAGCAGATCGCCTCCTCGACGGCCTCCACATAGTTGATGGACGGTTTTTTGGTGGCTTTCTTATATTGGATCAACCAGATCTCCTTCTTGGTCTGGTGATTCTGGATCAGCCACTTGCGAAAATCATCCCGGTTGTTATATAAAGTGTTTCGCCGATTTCCATAGATCATCCTGGTTGAGTGGTTGGGTGAATTTTTTCCCAAAGTTTGGCCATCGGGAGAAGGGGAAGTGTTCGAGACCACCGATAGACCCAAAATAAAAAGCCTCTCAAATGAGAGGCGACACGCCAGGCGCATACCATCTCTCATCTCCCGGACAAATTGTCCGCCGAAGTTGGCACCGTCTAAACCGGTTGCCGAGGCGTCACAGGGTCGGTCCCTCAGCCTCTCTGGATGAGTAAATCCATAAGTTGTCTGGGTCTTATAACATGATGGGGGATGGGATGTCAAATAAAAATTCGCTTGACATTCACGTCATTCGACTTTAGACTCACGATTAAGGAAAAACTTAATCGTAATGAAAAAAGTTGAAACCTATTCATTCACTGGAAAGTATCAAGCTTCTGGCAAACTCGCGCCGCATGGAGATCCTTGCGTCTGCTGATGGCGTCCCCTGCCACTCTCACGCAGCTTGCCCGGACCCTGAAACAGTCACCGGCATGGATCCGCCATCACATCCTGGCGCTTGAGTTGGCGGGTCTGGTCGAGGTCAGTGAGATCCGCAAAACGAACAGGGTGACCGAAAAGTATCTATCGGGCCCGGGCAGACGCGCTGCTCCTGCAGGAGATCATTCTTCCCAAAACCGAGCAAGCCCATGGTTGTTTTTTCGGGCAGTCACGACCTGGCGCTGGAGGAGATCGCCGAGCATCTCCAGGATCATATTCTGCTGTTCAACCTGCCGGTCGGCTCGCTGGATGGACTTGTCAACCTTCGCCAGGGACTTTGCCAAATATCAGGCTCACATCTGCTGGATGAAAGCGGCGAGTACAACACGCCCTTTGTACGGCACCTTTTCCCGGATCGCGATGTGGAAATTTTCACCCTGGCCCATCGTACCCAGGGACTCATGGTGGCGGACGGAAACCCCAAAGGCGTGAAGAAGCTTTCGGATCTTGCTCATGCCAGGCATCCGCTTTGTGAACCGCAACCCGGGCTCCGGAACCCGCCTATGGCTCGATAACAAGTTGCGCACGCCAAAAAATCCCTTCAGAAAAAATCAACGGGTACGAGAAGGTTGTCAAGACCCATACCGAGGCGGCCGCGCTCATCCAAACCGGCAAAGCAGACGCGGCGATCGGCCTGCAGGCTGCCGCCCACCAGCACAATCTTGGCTTCATCCCGCTCTTTGAAGAACGTTATGACCTGGTCCTGCCGCGTGAACAGGAAAAGAACTCTTTCTCCCGTGCTTGATTACATCCAAACCAATGGTTTTCGTAAATCACTTACATCCTTAACCGGCTATAACACTGCACACAGCGGTGAGCAAATTCCATTCTAGGAGGCTCGCAATGAAACTTAGCGCACGAAACGTGCTCAAAGGCAAAGTGGTGAAAATTGTGAAAGGGGCAGTGAATTCAGAAGTGATCCTGGAACTGTCTGATGGAGTCCAGGTTGTCTCGATTATCACCAACGAATTTGTCAAAAGTCTTAACTCAAGAAAAATATCGAAGCCTATGCCGTCATCAAAGCATCGAATGTGATGATCGCGGTGGATTAATACCAATCTTCAGGAGAAAAAATGAAACGCCGAAATCTACTTATCAGCCTTGATCCTTATGTTCGCCGTTGTGCTGAGCGCCTGCGCACCGGCAGCAACACCCACGTCCGTGCCTGCGACTGAGCCGCCAGCCAAGCCGACAGAAATCCCGCCTACTGCTGTTCCGCCGACCCCGGAACCGACGAAGCTTGCAAATCCGAACCTGATCCTTGCAACAACAACTTCAACCCAGGATTCCGGACTCCTCGATGTGCTCATTCCCATGTTCCAGGATCAGACCGGCTACACTGTGCAAACGGTCGCTGTGGGCTCCGGCCAGGCCATGGAAATGGGACAGCAGGGGAATGCCGACGTGCTGCTGGTCCACTCACCGGCAGCAGAGCAGCAATTTATGGATGATGGCTGGGGCAAGGATCGTGAGCTCGTCATGCATAATGACTTTGTCATCGTTGGACCTGCTGATGACCCTGCCAAGATCAAGGGTCTTCCTTCCACGGATGCGTTCAAGGCGATCGCTGCTGCAGAAGCCCCTTTTGCCGCCCGCGCTGATAAATCCGGGACCAGCACCAAGGAGCTTGGCATCTGGAAGAAAGCCGAACTCGACCCGGCAACCGAAAAGCCAGCCTGGTACATTGAGACCGGTCAGGGCATGGGCCCCACGCTCACGATTGCATCCGAGAAGGGCGCCTACACACTGACCGACCGCGCCACCTATCTTGCCAATAAGGCCAACCTCCAGCTCGAAATTTTGTCGGAGGGAGATCCTGGTCTGCTTGAATGTCTATCATGTGATCACCGTCAACCCTGATAAGTGGCCCAAGGTCAATTACGATGGAGCGCTGGCCTTTATGAAGTTCATGACCGATCCCGCCACTCAGGAAGTGATCGGGAAATTCGGCGTGGATAAATTCGGGCAGCAGCTCTTTATCCCGGACGCCGGCAAGACCGAGGAAGAAGTGGGAACTCAAGTAGTACGCAACAGGTGGTCAGATGACCACCTGTTTTTATAGGGGAAGAATCGAAAATTCGTATTGTCAAAATCTGAGAAGCCATATATACTCACTCAGTGAGTATATATGGCTTCAAAAGAACACCATACTGGTAACGTTTCACCAGAATATGCCTTGCTTGGGTTTTTGATCGCCGGACCAAGTCACGGTTATGACCTGCATCAGCGCTTTACAGTGGAATTGGGTCATGTCTGGCATTTGAGTCAAAGCCAGGCTTATACAATCCTCAAGCGCCTGGAAAACCGCGCTGATATTTCTGCGCGCCTGATCGAACAGGAAAAATTACCAGCACGCCAGGTTTTTCACATTACAGCAGCAGGGCGCCGTCGATTTTCCAATTGGCTGGAATCCGGAATCGGTAAAAATGCCCGCTCCATCCGCCTGGAATTTCTCACACGTTTATATTTCGCACAACTCCACCAACCGGAAAATATTTCACAACTGTACAACGCACAATTCACTGCAATCAAGTCGACCATTGCGCGGCTGGAAAGCCTGCTCGAACACCTGCCACCTGAGCAGGTTTAACCGGTTAAGTCTCGATCTTCGTCTCCAGCAGATGAAGCTGATCCAAAACTGGATGACGGAGATCAGAACACAATTTCATATTTAAAGGAGATAAAGAAGATGAAACGTCCCCTATTGTTGATTTTATTAATTGCACTATTCCTGGTGGCATGTACGCCAGCCGCTACGCCGATCGCGGCTCAAACGCAGCCTCCTGCGACCAATGAACCGACTGCCGTTCCAACAGACGTTCCACTCACATCCACGCCGGAACCGAGAACACTCAATGTATTTGCAGCGGCACTCGCTCACAGATGCATTCACTGAAATCGGCAGGAACTTTGAAGCGGCAAACCCGGGCGTAACTGCTCCTTCAACTTTGCCGGTTCGCAGGCCCTGCGAACCCAAATTGAAGAAGGTGCGCCAGCAGATGTCTTTGCCTCTGCAAACAAGACAGAAATGGATACTCTTGGTTACTGACTCGTTTGTCGCTCAGGATGTTCCCCAGAATTTCCTGACCAACAAACTTGTTGTGATCCTGCCAGCCGATAACCCTGCTGGTTTGGGGAATCTCGAAGACCTTGCCAAACCTGGGATCAAACTCGTTCTTGCAGCAGAAGAAGTCCCTGTCGGCAAGTATGCCGCCAGGCGCTGGACACGATGAACGGTCAATTTGGAAGCGACTTCAAGGATAAGGTGCTTGCCAATGTTGTATCGAATGAAGACAACGTCAAGCAGGTCGTTTCCAAGGTCCAGCTCGGGGAAGCGGATGCAGGCATCGTGTATACTTCGGATGCAGTCGCTGCTCCCGACTTGAAAACAATTGAAATCCCTGCGGAGCTGAATGTGATTGCAAAATATCCGATTGCTGCACTAACCAAGTCTGCCAATCCTGACCTGGCAAAAGCATTTATAGATTATGTACTCTCTCCGGAAGGTCAAGCGGTTCTTCAAAAATGGGGATTTACCCCGCCTCAATAAGCGTATTTGACAATGTAAGTCGCGGGAGATACCCTCCCGCGACTTTTTAAATATTATGAAAAGACCTAGGAATTTTTCTACAGGGTTTTTGGATGATGGTCATTTGATCTGGATCTTCATACTTCCAAGCGCAATCATGCTGGCTTTGTTTTTGCTTCCTCTATTGCGTTGTTTGTGCGCTCGATTAACGAAGATTTTTTCAAGTATGCATTTTCAGAACAGGCATTGAAAGCCTTACGACTGAGTTTGATCACCAGCACAATCACAACAGGTGTCACCATCCTTTTTGGCACAACACTGGCTTATATGCTGGCACGCTGGAAGTTCAAATTTAGATCATCGATTGAGTTGCTGGTAGATCTGCCAATCGTTCTCCCACCTTCCGTTGCAGGGTTGACCTTGTTGATGGCGTTTGGCCGCAGAGGCTTGTTTGGCGCAGAGTTAAGCGCCCTGGGGATTAGTCTTCCTTTTACTGCGGCAGCGGTGGTCATTGCCCAGACTTTTGTCGCCGCGCCGTTTTATATAAGGTCTGCGCGGATCGGTTTCGCCAGCATTGACAGGCAGCTCGAGGAGGCCGCGCAGGTGGAGGGGGCAAATCAGTGGCAATTGTTCTATGAAGTCATGTTTCCACTGGCAGGTCGCGCACTGATTAGCGGGGCAATCCTTACCTGGACGCGTGCCCTGGGAGAATTTGGCGCAACCATCCTGTTTGCTGGAAATTTGGAAGGAGTTACCCAGACCATGCCGATGGCGATCTATCTCGGCTTTGAAAGCAAACTCGGCATTGCGCTTGCATTATCCGTCATGCTGGTCGTCGTATCGGCGCTCTTGCTTGGGATAACGAGGAAATTGGAAAGAAACACGGACCATGGGAACTAGATTTGTTCTGGTCATTGTTTCCGTTGCCCTGCTTACATTCACCAGCAGATGGAAAAGAAGGTCGCAGGCTGATTACAGTGTTCGCCTGTATAATCTGAGAAATCAAGAGACGAAACTGTGTTCTTCAATTCCGAAATCTTGCAGGTCACCCTGCTTTCACTGCAAGTCTCCACCATTGCGACGGCCATCAGCCTCCTGATCGGCCTGCCTCTGGGTACATGGCTTGCGTTGGGGAATTTTAGCGGCCGCTCCATCATTATGAGCATTGTCAATACCGGGATGGCATTGCCGCCTGTGGTTGTAGGCCTGGCTGTTGCGATGACCTTATGGCGCAGTGGTCCGCTTGGCGACCTGAAATTAATTTATACGCCGGCCGCCATTGTCATCGCCCAGACAATCATCGCCGCACCTGTTGTGACAGGATTGACCGCGGCAGCACTCGCGGCACTCGACCCGCGCCTGGAGCAGCAGTTGCTGGGGCTTGGGGCTTCACGTGTGCAAATGGTATGGTACCTGTGGCGGGAGGCACGCCTGCCGCTGCTGGCTGCGCTTATGGCCGGGTTTGGTGCTGTCATCTCGGAGGTGGGTGCCTCGATGATGGTGGGTGGCAACATCCGTGGACAAACCCGCGTGCTTACGACCTCGATTGTCATGGAGACAGGCAGGGGCGAATTTCAACAGGCGATTGCTCTTTCCGTGCTGTTGCTTCTCATTACTTATTTGATCAACCTGGCCCTGACCTGGATCCAGCAAAAAGGACGCAGAGTGGAAAACCAGTCGGCTCCACGAAGATGAAAATGATCCAGATCCGCGATGTCGTCATCAACCGTCACGGGCGTTCTGTACTCCAGGTCGATTCCCTGGATATCCAACGCGGCGAAACGTTGACTGTGGTGGGCCCCAACGGCGCCGGGAAAAGCACTCTGCTGCTGGCACTGGCGCGCCTGCTCCGCCCTCGCGTGGCGATATCGAATATAACGGCAAATCCCTGAAGCAATGGGATGAGCTGGAATATCGGAGGAAGATCTCCTTCGTCTTCCAGGCGCCGCTGCTGATGGATATGACTGTGGAGCAAAACGTAGGCCTGGGCTTGAAGTTCCGCGGCACAAACCGTGAGGAAACGGAAGGCGTGTGAAGGAATGGATGAGGCAGCTCGGGGTGGAGTCGCTGGCGAAGCGGCGGGCGGGACAGTTATCCGGTGGGGAGGCGCAGCGGGTCAGCCTGGCGAGGGCGTTCGTGCTGGAGCCGGAGCTTTTACTGCTCGACGAGCCGTTCTCCGCCCTCGATCCCCCGACCGCGCTCCAGGCTGATCCAGGATCTATACGATTTACTGGAAGGCAGCTCATCGTACGGCAGTCTTTGTCACACACAACCTGAGCGAAGCAGCGAAGTTAAGCCACCGCATTGCAGTGATCATCGATGGCGTGTTGCGCCAGGTCGGGACGGCGGAGCAGATCAAATCCGAACCCGCCGACGAAGCCGTGGCTGCGTTTTTGCATGAGTTGCCTCAATGATATAATTCCTCGTAATTCGCGGAGGGACCATGTTGAACATCGAGATCGTATACTGCGCGGTCTGACACTACGCCGGCCGGGCCGTGAGCCTGGTTGATGAACTGCTCAAGCACTACGAGCATCTGGTCGAAGAAATCAAGCTGATTCCGTCGGATGGGGGACGGTTTGAAGTCACTGTCAATGGACAGTTATTGTACTCAAAATTAGCCACCCACCGCCACGCCGAGCCAGGAGAAGTCCTGGGGCTGGTGAGGAAGATGGCTGGAGAATAACGCCGTTGGTCGAGTAGCCCCGTGTTCGTTGCGAGGCGTATCGAGACCAACATGCCAGATGAAAATCTATATTTTTTATAACACAGGTAGTCTCGATACGTCCTTCGCAGCTTACGCTCAGGGCTACTCGACCACGGACATTGAGGTTATTGCATGGCAAAAAAAGGACGTGTATTTTCGGGGGCGCGACCAACAGGTCGCCAGCACTTGGGGAACTATCTGGGGGCCATCAAGAATTATGTGGCACTACAGGATGATTACGACTGCGTCTACTGCATCGTGGATGTCCACGCGCTGACTACGGTGGACACCACCCAGGACCTCCGCCAGAATACAGTCGAAATGGTGCTCGACTGGCTGGCCGCAGGGATACGTCCGGAAGAGACCATTGTGTTTGTGCAGTCCCATGTCCCCGAAGTGATGGAGCTGCATACCTATCTTTCCATGGTCACCCAGTTTGGCAAGCTGACCGACCTGCCCACCTTTAAGGAAAAGGTCCGCCAGCAGCCCGAGAATGTAAACTATGGACTGCTTGGCTATCCGGTATTGATGACCGCAGACATTGTTCTCTACAAGTCGGATATCGTCCCGGTGGGTATCGACCAGGCGCCACACCTGGAGTTTGCGCGCGAGATCGTGCGCTCCTTCAATTACCGCTACAACTGCAATGTGTTGGTTGAGCCACAAGCCAGGCACACCGAGATCCCCAAAGTGGTCGGGATCGATGGCAAAGACAAGATGAGTAAGAGCCTGAACAACCACATCGAGCTGGCTTCCACGCCCGAGGAGACGACTGCCCGGGTGCGGGAGATGGTCACCGATCCGGCCCGCATGAAGCGCACCGACCCGGGCAACCCGGATGTCTGCAACGTCTACACCATGCACAAGATCTTTTCCCCACAGGAAGACGTGGAGATGGTCAATGTGGAATGCCGCCGGGCGGGGATCGGCTGTGTGGACTGCAAAAAACTGCTCGCCAAAAATATGAACGCCAGCCTCGAGCCCTTCCGGGCCAGGCGGGCGGAGTTTGCCTCCAAACCCGGCTACGTGACGGAAGTGCTGAACGATGGTGCCGGCCGTGCCCGCATTATTGCCCAGCAGACCATGAAGGAAGTCAGGGAAGCAATCCAACTGCCGTAACGTTTACTGGTAATGTGGATTGCGGGTTTCCTTCGATTGGAGAATTTTAAATGTACAGGCCTCTCCAGTTGAAAATCCTGTTATTTTTTGTGTGGTGTTTCTCAGTCTCCTGCGGACCTGCCACGCCACAGACTTCCACGCCTGTTACAGACAAGGAGCTGAACGCGGCCATCGACGAGGCGAATAAAACCCGTGGATACCCTGTTCAAGGCCATGCTGGCGCCAAAGCCATCGTATGATTTTTTAGGACTGAAAGTACGCTTTATCACGCAGGATGGCAGCATCGATGATAACTGGGTGGAGCCGTTGGATTACCACGATGGCAGGTTTACCAGTCCGTATGATGGATGGTCTGACTTACAACACAAATCTGCATGCAGATCATACACTCGATGTTCCCCTGAAAAAAGTTGTGGATTGGATGATCGTCGAAAAGGATGGAACCCTGATCGGCGGCTATACCATCCGGCTTGCTTATGAACACATGAGCCCGGCTGAAAAAAAGGAGTTCCTTCGAGTGACCAAATATAAATTGAAGTAGGAACGATCCTAAAAGCTCTTCCATGCGCGCATTACTGCAACGGGTATCCAAAGCAAGTGTCACAGTTGATGGACAGACCATTTCCGCCATCCGGAATGGCCTGTTGATTTTATTGGGCGTGGGTCATGGAGATGGGGAGGAGCAGACGAAATTTCTGGCTGAGAAAATCGCCAATCTGCGGGTTTTTGAAGATGAACAGGGGAAGACCAACCTGTCGATTCTGGATGTGAAAGGTGAAGCCATTGTTGTTTCACAGTTCACGCTCTACGCCGATACGCGCAAGGGACGGCGGCCATCCTTCATCGATGCGGCCATGCCTGACAGGGCTGAGCCACTGGTGAACCGGTTCGTTGCGTTACTGCGCGGCCATGGTATTCCCACCCAGACGGGGAAATTTGGCGCCCACATGCAAGTTGAAATCCATAATGATGGACCGGTGACGATATGGCTGGAGAAATGATCCATAGACCGAACGCAGTGCAAAGACTGCTCCACCGTTTTTTTATGCTTCGCCCTGTCACGGATTTCTTTGCGCCAAGAGTTCACAAGCTGGATAATGCTTTCCTAAAATTAACCGGGGGAAAGTTTTCTGCGGTTGAAATTCTGGGCTGGAATATCATTCAGCTCACCACGATTGGAGCAAAGACAAATCAGCCTCGCACAATCCCCCTCGTGGGCATATTCGATCACGGAAAGATCGCCTTGATCGCATCCAGCTTTGGGCGCGAACATAACCCGGGCTGGTATTACAACCTGAAAGCCAACCCTGAATGTGAGGTCTTCTTCAAAGGCAAATCAGCGAAGCATATTGCCCGGGAATCAGCAGGGGATGAACGGGAGAGATATTTTCAGATGGCGGTTTCTGAATACGGAGGGTATCAACTGTACAAGGAGCGTGCTGCTCATCGCCATATCCCAGTTATGGTACTGGAACCAAAAAAGTAAAGCCCGGGCTCCAAAACGCGGCATCCACCTGCACTGCCAGCGCGCCGGCCGAGAGCATTGCGTCGGCGTTTTCTTTTGTCCACACCCCGCCCGCGCCGATGATGGGAAGTCCCAGCTTGGCGGCAGAGTAGACGGTTTCAAGGGTCTGTGGAAAAAGCGACGGGCCATAAAGTCTGCCAGTTACGAGCTCCCCTCGCCCGATGGGAGAGGGGTTGGGGATGAGGGGCAATGCACCCCGCGGCGCCGAAATGCTGATCGCCTGCGCCCCCTCCTGGATCAGCCGCGGACCCAATGAGAGCACCTGCTCGCTGGGCAGGGAAAAGATCAAAGGCAGCTCAGCCAGGCACATCTCAAGCGTGAGAAGAATAATATCGTTGGCAAGCAGGGGTGCAAAACCCAGCTCAGCCGCCATTACGTTCTCCTCCGTCTCCAGCATCCGGACCATGCGCTGAGTCTCTTCCGGCCGGTCCGCCATTAAATGGACGATCACAGGCAAGTCCGAGCGCGACCACTTTGCGGAATATTTTTTCAAGCCTGCACTCAGTCCCGGGTTGGGCAGGCCTGTGTGGAATAGGAAACCGCCTGGGTATTCGAGAACTTCGGGTTTTACAGCGGGTGAACGCGGGCGCAGGGAGAACGGGTTCGTCACAAATGCGCCGACGGAGTCCCATGAGATGCCGGCACGTGTATCGGGTGCGAAGCCCAATATCCCTGCCGCATTCATCAGTGGTTTGCTAAAATAGAGATCACGTTTCATAATATCATTCAAGCCTGACAGGTCTTTGAGGAGGATGATGCAACCTTTACATGGAATCCGTGTTCTGGATCTCAGCCGCGTGCTCGCTGGTCCTTATTGTACGATGGTTCTCGGCGATCTCGGAGCAGATGTGATCAAGGTGGAATCGCCTGAAGGTGACGAGACCCGTACCTGGGGCCCGCCGTTTGCGGAGGGGGAGAGCGCCTATTACCTGTGCGTAAACCGCAACAAGCGCAGCATTGTCGTGGATTTCAAAACGGAGGAGGGACGTGCCATCCTCCGCCGGTTGATCGGACAAAGCGATGTCCTGGTCGAGAACTTCCGTCCCGGGACACTTTCCCGCTTCACCCTGGACTTTGAGTTTGCGCTCTGCTCTCAATCCGGCGCTCATCTACTGCTCGATCAGCGGCTTCGGTCAGACAGGTCCGCTTCGAGACAAACCTGGCTACGACTTTATGATCCAGGCGATGGGAGGTTTGATGAGCTTCACCGGCGAACCGGACGGGGAGCCCATGAAGGTCGGCGTGGCGGTGGCGGACCTCTTCGCCGGGCAGAATGCCGTGATCGCCATCCTTGCCGCGTTACAGGCGCGGACTCAGACAGGACGGGGACAGCATCTCGATATTTCCCTTTTTGATTCACAGGTGGGGATGCTTGCCAATGTCGCCAGCAATTATTTGATCTCTGGGAATTTGCCAGGGCGATATGGAAACGCTCACGCCAACATTGTCCCCTATCAGAGCTTCCAGGCCAGTGATTGTTGGTTCATGATCGCGGTTGGCAATGACAGGCAGTTTGAAAAATTGTGCGAAGTGATTGGTAAATCGGAATTGGCCCGGGATTCACGATTTACAGAAAACGCTGGTCGTGTTGAACATCGGGAAGCGTTGATTGCCTACCTCAACCCGGTCTTTTTGACACGAACAGCTATCGACTGGCTGTCCGCGCTGGAAACAGCCGGTATACCCTGCGGGCCGATCAACACACTGGACAAAGTCTTCGCCGAGCCTCAAGTTGGAGCGCGGGAAATGTTGATCAGGATGGAGCATCCTGTGATCGGACAATTGCCACTGGTCGGTTCACCACTAAAGTTCAGTGATACGCCAGTCGAGTACAATCTTCCACCCCCCAGGCTTGGAGAGCATACGGATGAAATCTTGAAGGAATTCTATAAGTAGCAGCAGTATAAAAACAACCCCTCTTTTTTCCAAAGAGGGGTTTGAAACTAGACTGTCTCTTGCAGTCCTATGGCCTGCAGCATCTCATCATTGCTGGAGAATTTGAAAGTCTCAAGTCCCAATTTTTGGGCTTCGGCCAATTCCATGGCCTCCAGCTTCTTGACACCCTCCTTGAGGACCACAGGTTTCCCTAATTTCTTTACCCGTTCGGCTACAGCTTCGACATTTGGCTCTGCAAGTTGCCTGGTCGTTAGATACTGCCAGACCGCTTTTGCCGCGTTTGTGCCATCCTTGCGGGCATAGCCAACTAAACCAGTGCTGGCCTGCCGCGACCAGCCGCCGACGAAAACATCCTCATAAGGCGATTCATAGGATATGCCGTCGATCGGAAACCGCGGACTTTGATTCTTGACGAACTCATTCCATTCCACAGGAAGACCAAAGCTGTCATCCACCTTGTCGCCGATCGCAAAAATAACGGTCTCCACATCCAGCAGACGCTTGTGGCCGGTACCTTTCGCCTTGGTATCCCCGTTGGCTTCAACCAGGATGTTGTCCTCCAGCTCCACATGTTTCACACGGCCATTCTCGTCACCGATCATTCGGATCGGGGAGCCTAGGAACTCGAAACGGAAGCACGTGTCTGAGACTTTGGGCAGGGCCTTTGGCAGGGCTTCTACTATTGCAGCACGCGCCGCGGCCGGGTCCTGGTGAACTGCCTGCATAATGGGGGTCACGCGGGCAATCTCAGCATCCAGGGCAGCCTGGTCGAGGTTTGCGATCACGTATTCCATTTCCTTTTTGTCAAACTTGACCTCGGCGGGACCGCGCCGGACCACGGCAACCACTTCATCCACTTTAAGCTCGCGGGCCAGATAGTGGGTGATGTCGAGCATCACATTGCCTGCACCGACCACAGCACAGCGCTTGCCAAACAGAAAGCTTTTCTGCGCATAAGGTGGCAGGTTGTTGTAGAAATAAACAACATCCTTGGCATGATAGACACCCTCAAGATCCTCCCCTGGCAGGCCGAGCCACTTCGTTCCCTGGGCTCCCGCAGTCACCAGGATGGCTTGAAAGCCCATCGCTCGCAGATCGTCCAGGGTGAGATCGCCCTGCGCACCAATCGTCACGTTGCCATAATAGTCCAGGTTGGGCAGATCCATGATCTGCCGGAATTGCTTTCGCAGACCATTCTTCATGATGTGCTTATTTGGATAAATTCCGTATTCTGCCAGCCCGCCCGGTTTGATATCACGGTTAAACAATACGACACGCGCTCCCAAATTGGCTAGTTCACGGGCCCCGAACAACCCCGCCGGGCCTGCTCCGATGACGGCTACAAAAAATTTACTGGTCACAAAACCTCCTGAATATATGCACCAAAATTTACATTGGCGGGCTGATTATAGCCAAAAAGAAAATCAGGGACAAGATAAGTCAGATTATCCATATACAATTCATATTTTCCCGCCCCGAAAAGGGCCGGATTCTGCTCGAAATTGTATAACTATGCTAAGATTACTCACTGATATTGGAGGTTGTATGGCTACAGCTGCTCCGAATCCAAATGAAAATGGTCCCAGCCGAATGAGAAAGATCATGAGCTACAGCGTGAATGAAGACATCCGCTCAAAACTGCCACAGGATAACGGATATATTGATTCTTCACAGCCCCCGCCACCTCTCAATCCGCCACTCGCGGCAGAAAGCAGATCCTCAACCGGCCGGCAGTGGACGTCCCTGGTGGAATTCCGGATTTTTCCCGGCGTTCTGGACCATTGCCAGTGCCCTTTCGCTGGCGGTAAATATCGTTCTGTGCCTCGCGGTATTGGGGTTATTGTCAATGCGAGGACCAATTACAAAGACCGTGACCGGCCAGTCCACCAGCGTGCTTGGCGGGTTATACGATAACTTTGTAAGAATGGATCAGGCCACCATATCGAGGACCATCTCTGTGGATGCGAATATTCCGCTGAACATACAGGTTCCCGTTCAGACCAGAACGACGATTACGCTGCCGGAGGCAACTCAAATTCGGAGCCCGCGGGTGTTCATCAGGACCGGTGGATTAACCCTTGATACTCCTGCCCTGGTCACCCTCCCCAAAGGCCAGCCACTCCTCGTGGACCTTAATTTTATGCTCCCGGTGCAAACCACCATCCCTGTCCATTTGGATGTGCCCTGTGAATATTCCGCTCCGGGAGACCGAGCTGCATCAGCCGTTCGTAGGCCTGCAGGAAGTCGTCAGGCCATGGTACTGCCTTTTCCTGCCAAAATCAGAATCCATCTACCCGCAGACCTGTGCTACGAGTGCAATCCCTGCTTCAACAGGAATCATTACTCCATGAACAACAGCCATACAGAAATAATTCTCTCCAACGGCCTGAAAGTATTCCTCAAGGAGATCCATACCGCGCCGATCATTTCCTCCTGGCTGTGGTACCGGGTCGGGTCCCGGGATGAAGTACCGGGACACACAGGGATCTCGCACTGGGTGGAGCATATGCAGTTCAAAGGCACGGAAAAGTTTCCGGCCAATATCCTGGATAAATCCATCTCGCGCGAAGGCGGGACGTGGAACGCTTTCACCTACATGGATTGGACTGCCTATTTCGAAACGATGCCGGCCGACAAGATCGATCTCGCCCTGCGCCTGGAAGCGGACCGCATGGCGAACAGCCGCTTCGACCCCGACGAGGTCACCTCGGAACGAACCGTCATCACCTCCGAACGGGAGGGCAACGAGAATGAGCCTCTCTTTCAGTTGGGGGAGGCCATCCAGCAGACTGCGTTCCGTGTCCATCCCTATCATCACGAGGTCATCGGCGACATGGCTGATCTACACACCATGACGCGCGACGATCTCTACAACCATTACCGGACGTTCTATGTCCCGGGCAATGCGGTCATGGCTGTGGCTGGGGATTTTGACTCGCCGTCCATGTTGGTGCGCATCCGGGAATTGTTTGAGCCAATCCCTGCGGGACTCGGGCCGGCGCGGCTTGCCAGGCCGGAGCCCGCCCAGAATGGGGAGGTGCGTCTCTCGGTGGAGGGACAGGGCGAAACCTGCTACGTCCAGGTCTGCTACCGTTTCCCACCCGCCTCCCATCCGGATTTCTTCCCGTTAAGCGTACTCGACAGCCTGCTGGCCGGACCGAGCAACCTCAACATGTTCAGCGGCGGCATCTCGAACAAGACCTCCCGTCTCTATCGGGCACTGGTGGATAAGGAAGTGGTTGTCAGCGTCCACGGCGGCTCACAGGCAACCATCGACCCGTTCCTGTATACGATCACCCTGACCGTCCATCCGAAACGCAAACCGGAGGAAGCGCTCGCCGCCCTCGACCGGGAAATCCAACGTGTAAAGGAAGAAAAAGTCTCAAAGGAAGAGATCAAGCGTGCGATCAAGCAGGCACGTGCCCTGTTCGCTTATGGAAGTGAAAACATCACCAACCAGGGATTTTGGATGGGCTACGCGGAAATGTTTGCGGACTACGCCTGGTTCGAAACCTATTTGGACAGGCTGGCCGCGGTCACAGTCAAGGATGTGCAGCGCGTAGCAAACGAATATTTCAAACCACAGAGCCGCGTGGTCGGCACCTACGTCCCACTCGGCTAAGGGGAGAACCATGACAGAAAATACCGATCACTCACTGCCCGGGCCGGACGACATCCAGCGCGAAGTGTTGTCGAATGGGATCACCATCCTGACACGTTCCAACTTCAACAGTCCATCGGTGGTCGTCACCGGCTTTTTTGGGGCCGGCTCGCTTTTCGACCCTGACGATAAACTTGGTTTGGCGGAATATGTATCTTATTCCCTGATGCGCGGCACACGGACGCGTAGCTTCGACAAAATTTACAACGAACTGGAATCTGTTGGCGCGAGTCTGGGGTTTCAGTTCAGGAGTGCACACCTCAGGATTTCAATGCGCGTTCGCTCGTAGAGGATCTGCCTCTGCTCCTAAACTTGTTATCCGAATCCTTGAAGGTACCTGCCTTCCCCAAAGCCGAAGTAGAGAAATTGCGCGCCCAGCTGTTGACCGGGCTGGCCATCCGCGCCCAGGACACTTCGGATATGGCATCCATGATTTTCGACCAGATCCTGTTCAAGGACCACCCCTATAGCCGGCCCGAGGATGGCTTTCCTGAGACCATCATCAAGATTAAGCGCGCTGATCTGGTTCGTTTCCACCGGGATCACTATGGTCCACGCGGGATGGTGATCGCGGTCGTCGGTGCAGTCACGCCCGAGGAAGCCGTCAAACAGGTGAAACGTGCCTTGGGCAGCTGGCAGGTCAAGGATCAGAAGACAGCGGGTGAACTACCTGATTTGAAGCTGCTTAAGAGAACTGTCAGCAAGCATCATCGCATCCCTGGCAAATCCCAGTCTGATCTCGTGATCGGCACCAACGGGCCGCGCCGCCGTGATCCTGAATATATGTCTGCCTCCCTGGGGAACAACATCCTCGGGCAGTTCGGGATGATGGGACGTATTGGGGATGTGGTCCGCGAAAAATCAGGGCTGGCGTACTACGCCTACTCCAGCCTCAGTGCAGGGACCGGTCCCGGTTCGTGGGAGGTTAGTGCGGGTGTCAATCCCCAGAATGTGGCCAAAGCCCGGCAATTGATCCAGGATGAGTTGAATCGATTTGTACAGGAAGGCATTACTGAAGAGGAGCTGGTGGACAGTAAAGCCAACTTCATTGGACGATTGCCCCTTTCCCTGGAGTCAAATGGTGGTGTGGCCAACGCCCTGCTGAACATCGAACGGCACCAGCTGGGATTGGATTACTATCGACGTTATCCCGCCCTGGTGAATGGAGTGACGCGTGAAGATGTGCTGGCCACTGCCAGAAAATTCATCGACGTCAACCGTCTTGCAGTTGCTGTGGCCGGGCCGTAAGGAGGGAGTTTTATGAAGCTTGCTACAGGCGTCGATCTGATCGAGATTGCACGCATCGAGGAGGTGATCTCGCGGCACGGAAAGCATTACCTGGAGCGGATATATACGCCCGCTGAGCTGGAGCAATGTGGCAAACGGACAGAATCCCTGGCCGGGCGTTTCGCGGCGAAGGAAGCCGCTGTCAAAGCACTCGGCTGCGGGATTGGCGATGTGGCCTGGAAGGAAGTCGAAATCCTGGGCGATGAACAGAATGCGCCGGTGTTGACATTGCATGGAGCAGCCGGGAAAAGAGCAACAGAGCTTGGCCTGCTCACCTGGTCGGTCAGCATCAGCCACAGCCAAAGTCATTGTGTGGCCCTTGTAGTAGCCATAGGATAAAAAAAGACCTCCCATGGGCCAGTTCCACGGGAGGTTTTGCAAGGGACAGGGACTCGCGCTGGAAAAAAACACCAGCGCCTTTGGCTAGTTTTTGTCCTCAATGCCAATCCAGATGTGGCCCGGTAGGACGGGCCGGTAGGGACGAACGGTCAGCTTGTTAACTTCCAGCGTGGTCTGTTCCTTTTCCAGCATGCTCGGATGGACCAGGCAGAGGTCGGGGTTGCGTCCATACTTCTTGTGATAATACTCGACGGCTTTTTGTATTTTTACAGGTAGAGTAGATTGTGAGTTATCAAACCATAACATACCAGTGTGCATAGAATTTACTCCTTTTTATAATCGGTACCGGGGATCCAAAACTTCAGCCAGTTCTCTCCTTCCCGTAAAGCAAATTGTGTCCCGCAATTGAGTGAGCTCAGATTGGCATTTTCAGCACCCAGGCTGCGGAGATGGCCTGGATCCTGGATGGGACCAAATATCCGTGTATGGAAGGCATCCATCCAGGGCATGATATTTTCCATGCGGTCCGGATTGAGTGTGTTGATTGGCCATACACGGCGCGCCGGTCCCCGCAGCAGAAGCCAGCGCAGGTTTTGCTTGGCATCAAAGTCCAGGTTTGTAGCTGCCTCAAGATCATCTATCAGAAGCACGACCGATTGCTGGCTGGACTTGTTACCGTGAGCCCAGGAGGCCAGGGAAAGAATGAAGTCTTCCGATGACTTGTGATATAGAGGAAAGACTCCCACATTATTGGGGATGCTTTCCAGAGCGGTCCACTCGTCCGGATGGCTGGTTAACACGCCGAATTGAAGGTTTTCCGGTTGGTGAATCTTCGCGGCAGCTGAAGCCACAGTCTGAAGAAAGGCGGTTTTTCCGGTTCCTGCATCTCCACAGAGGAGGATAGGTCCCGGTATGGGATCATGCATATTGAGCAGCACAGGCAGCCCGTCAGAGGCTACGCCTAGAAAGAGGGCCTCACCCGGGATTGGATCAAATTCGGCCATGACCTGGCTCAATGGTGGCTGGTCAGGTACCGACTGTTGGGAGCGGCGCGCTGAATCTGTCTCTGGTTTCAATTCAGCCAAAGCCTCCAACATCATTGAGTAACGATTGGTTTCAGTCATGGTCACCTGTAATTAGAACACTAGAACATATGTTCTATATTTGATAATATACAACTTTCTCACCTGGTTGTCAAGTAGTTTTTCGAACATTGATTGTGAACCACCTTCATTATGCTTGACTCTGGTAGCGAATCCTGCTAAACTACGGCCCGTGCTCCCTTGTGTGCAGGGAGCAATTTAATTGCCTGTGACTTACTTCCCGTTTATGTATGGCTTTGGTATAATCGGTCTGCTTAAATGGGTGTCGAAGATCCCGCAATGTCGAAGATGGCGCCATGGCGCTGCGGGTATGCCGACGTAGCTCAATCGGCAGAGCACCCGCCTTGTAAGCGGGCGGTTACGAGTTCAATTCTCGTCGTCGGCTTTGCAAGGTAAAGTTGATCACTCCACGGATGTGTCAACAAGTAAAAACCTTATACATGGGCAGTTACCCAAGTGGCCAAAGGGGACTGACTGTAAATCAGTTGTCAGAAGACTTCGGAGGTTCGAATCCTTCACTGCCCACTCGTGCCGGTTGTCGGCACCGCCAGCAAGTTGCTGGCCAGCACGTTATGCCCTCATAGCTCAGTCGGCAGAGCACACCCTTGGTAAGGGTGAGGTCATGGGTTCGAATCTCATTGAGGGCTCAGTTGCTGAATTAGTTCTATGTCCACGAAAAAGGAGAAAGAGACATGGCGAAGGCAAAATATGATCGAAGCAAGCCGCATTTGAACGTGGGGACGATGGGGCACATCGACCACGGGAAGACGACGCTGACGGCGGCGATCACGAAGGTATCGCAGATGATGGGGTATGCGGAATTTCGGGCGTACGACCAGATCGATAATGCGCCGGAGGAGAAAGCGCGCGGCATCACGATCAACATTGCGCATGTGGAATACCAGACGGCGAAGCGGCACTATGCGCACGTGGACATGCCGGGACACCGGGACTATATCAAGAACATGATCACGGGTGCGGCGCAGGTGGATGGAGCGATCCTGGTGGTGGCGGCGCCGGATGGGCCGATGCCGCAGACGCGCGAGCATGTGTTGCTGGCGAGACAGGTGGAAGTACCGAGCATCGTGGTGTACCTGAACAAGGTGGACCAGATGAACGATCCCGAGTTGCTGGAGCTGGTGGAGCTGGAGCTGCGCGAGCTGCTCTCGAGCTACGGGTTCCCGGGCGACACGACCCCGATCGTGCGCGGCAGTGCGAAGGAAGCGTTGGACAGCACGAGCACAGATCCGAACGACCCGGTATATGACAGCATCCGTGAGCTATTGCGGGTGGTGGATGAGTACATTCCGGAGCCGAAGCGCGAGACGGAAAAGCCGTTCATGATGGCGGTGGAAGACGTGTTCTCGATCAAGGGTCGCGGGACGGTGGTGACGGGACGTGTGGATCGCGGGCATGCCAAGAAGGGGGATCCGGTGGAGATCGTGGGGTTGCGCGAGACGAAGACATCGGTCATCACGGGTACGGAAATGTTCCACAAGGAGCTGGATGAAGTGGTGGCGGGCGACAATGCGGGGATCCTGCTGCGGGGCATCGAGCGGGAAGATGTGGAGCGTGGGCAGGTGCTGGCCAAGCCGGGCAGTGTGACGCCGCACAAGAAGTTCCTGGCGCAGGTGTACGTCTTGCGGAAGGAAGAGGGTGGGCGGCACAAGGCGTTCTTCAGTGGCTACCGGCCGCAGTTCTACATCCGGACGATGGATGTGACGGGCAACATCACCCTGCCGGAAGGTGTGGAGATGGTGATGCCTGGGGATGATGTCAACCTGACGGTGGAGCTGATCGTACCGGTGGCTCTCGAGCAGGGCTCCAAGTTCGCCATCCGTGAAGGCGGTCTCACCGTCGGCGCGGGTGTCGTCACCAAAATACTGGAATAATAAGAGAAAGTTGGTAGGTAAGAATGGCTTCGAAGAAAAAGGATGTTCGCCCGGTCATTACACTTCAGTGTAATGATTGCAAGGAGCGAAATTACACAACCGAAAAGAATTGCCGTAACGATCCGAATCGTTTGGAATTCAGCAAGTATTGCCCGCGTTGCAGGAAGCATACAACACACCGCGAGACCAAATAGTTTTATGGAGCAGGGAGGCTAACTCCCTGCTCTTGTAGGCCAGTAGCTCAATTGGTAGAGCATTCGTCTCCAAAACGAACGGTTGTGGGTTCAAGTCCTGCCTGGCCTGTAAAACGGTAACGCCGCTGATGTAGGGCGGCGTTTTAGCCGTAAGAAACAAGAAGGAGTTCAACTTGGCTGAGAAAGATAGAAGCAAAAAACCGAACGCGATACAGTCATTCTTTCGTGAAACAACAGGCGAATTGCGCAAAGTATCATGGCCCACATGGCCTGAGGCACGGCAGTTGACCGCTCTTGTTTTAATGGTGATGGTCGTTATGGGCATCATCCTCGGTCTTACCGATGCTGTTGCCCGTGCGCTTCTCAATGCTTTTTTGAATTTGTAGCCGCAGAAATTTGAGGTTGTAATGTCATTGCAGGATCCGCAGGAACAGTTCGAGCGCGAAATGGAGGATTCAAACGAGGAAGAAATCCTCGATGAATCCAACCTGTCAGATTCAGATGCCTCTGCTGATAAGCAGGAATCTGAATCTGTTGACGTTCCTGAAAATGAGGCAGTGGAAGAAAGCCTTCCTGCAAATGAGAAGCTGCCTCCGGTCGTGGATGAATCCCTGCCGTCGGATACCCCTGAGGGTCCGGCCTGGTACGTGATCCACTGCTATTCCGGGTATGAGAACAAAGTCCGGCACAATCTCGAGCAGCGTATCGAAACGATGGGCATGAAGGATCGCATCTTTGACGTTGTCATTCCGACCCAGGAAGAGATCGAAGTCAAGGATGGCAAGCGCCGCACCGTCGAGCGACACATCTTCCCCGGTTATGTTTTGGTGAACATGCAGCTGACAGAAGAGTCGTGGTATGTGGTCCGTAACACGCCGGGCGTGACCGGCTTCGTGGGAATGGGCAACAACCCCACCCCGCTGCGCCCCGAGGAAGTTTCCCAGATCATCAAGCGCATGGAAGCCGAGGCGCCGACCGTCAAGGTCACCTACAAGGTCGGGGAGCGCGTCCGCATTATCGATGGACCGTTCAACGATTTCCGCGGCATGGTTTCCGAGATCGACATGGAGCGCACGAAAGTCCGTGTGATGGTGTCGTTCTTTGGTCGCGAGACACCTGTGGAGCTGGACTTCCTGCAGGTGGAAAAGGCATGACCCTTCGGCTTCGTGGCGTTAAGGTGTCACTTTGCTCAGGGTAGCACGCTAATTTAGACAGTAACAGGCTCCGGCCTGATACGGTGGGAGGGCGTCCCCTAAAATCGCCCGCTAAAACCACTAAGGAGTAAAAATGGCAAAGAAGTTTAAGGCAATCGTTCGTCTCCAGCTTGAGGCTGGAAAAGCCAACCCGGCGCCCCCGGTAGGTCCCGCGCTGGCCGGTCATGGCATCAACATCATGGCCTTTTGTAAGGAGTACAACGCCCGCACGTCGAACCGCCAGGGCGAAGTTCTTCCGGCAGAGATCACGGTCTATACCGATGGCTCATTCACCTTTATCCTGAAGACCCCGCCCGCGGCTGTGCTGCTTCGCAAGGCCGCCAAGGTGGCCAAAGGCTCCGGCGTTCCGAACAAGGAAAAGGTCGGCCGCGTGACCCGCGCCCAGGTTAAGGAGATCGCCGAATTGAAGATGAAGGATTTGAACGCGATCGATATCGAAGGCGCGATGAAGCAGGTGGAAGGTACCGCCCGCTCGATGGGCATTAACGTAGTCGAATAATTTTGTGGGAGTGGCGCCGATAGCGCCACGCTTGCACCACGGAGGATAAAATGGCAAAACACGGAAAGAAATATCTGGCCGCTCTGGCCAAGGTGGATCTGGACAAGGAGTACTCCACCCGCGAAGCTGTTGCACTCGCCAAGGATACCAGTACAACCAAGTTCAATTCAACAGTGGAAGTTCACCTGCGCACGGCGCTTGACCCTCGTCAGGCCGACCAGCAGGTGCGTGACGTTGTCGTGCTCCCGCACGGACTGGGCAAGACCGTTCGCGTGCTTGTATTCGCCCAGGGTGAAGGCGCGGCTGCGGCTCGTTCTGCCGGCGCCGACCTGGTGGCGGATGACGACGAGACCTTGAAGAAGATCGAAGGCGGCATGCTCGATTTTGACGTCGCGATCGCAACCCCGGATGCAATGGGACGCGTGGGACGCCTCGGTCGTGTACTAGGTCCGCGCGGCCTCATGCCGAACCCGAAGGCTGGTACCGTTGTTCCTGCAAATGACCTGCCGCGGGCGATCAAGGAAGCGAAGGCCGGTCGTGTGGAGTTCCGTCTCGACAAGACCGCCAACATCCATGTGTCGGTTGGCAAGGTTTCCTTTAGCGCCGATCAGCTTTATGATAACTTCGCAGCGTTGATGGATGCCGTGCACAAGGCACGCCCCTCCGGCGCGAAGGGTGACTACATCAAGCGCATTACCATCTCGACAACCATGGGACCTGGGATCAAGGTCAATCCCAGCGATACATACAAACTAGAGGTTAGCGAGTAAAATAGATACTCGATAAACTGAAAAGCCACTTCGCCAATGAAGGCGGGTGTGGCGCCAACGGCGCCACTTAATTTCCTGCTCAGGTGAAGACAAAAAGCAATTTCCGCCTCCTCCTTGAGGCTGTTTGCCAAAAGTCTTTGCCTCGCCCAGCGAGTGGCAAAGACTTTTTTATTGAAAGGAGGTGAATACCCTTTGGCAATTTCAAAAGAACGTAAAGAGGAAGTGCTGACTATCTACGCAGACTGGATGAAGCGCAGTCAGGCTGTAATCCTTGTGGAATATACCGGCGTCAAGATGAAAGACCTGGATGCCATCCGCAGCAAGATCCGTGAATCGGGCGGAGAATTCCACATCGTAAAGAACACCCTGGCCCGCCGCGCGTTTGCAGATAGTGGAATGGAACTCCCCAATGATTTCCTGGTCAAGAGCACTGCCGTTTCCTTCGCGTTTACGGATGCCGCTTCGACTGCCAAGGCTTTGAACGAAGCCACAAAAGGCAAAGAGGCCATCAAGGTCAAGGGCGGCTTTATGAGCGGACAGGCTCTCAACCCTGCGCAAGTCAAGGCGCTGGCTGACATGCCGCCGCTGCCCGTGATCCGTGCGCAGCTGCTCGGAGTCCTGCAGGCTCCTGCCGGCAAACTCGTCCGTACGATCGCCGAGCCCGCCCGTGGTCTGGCGGCTGTCGTCAAGGCCTTCTCCGAGAAGGCAAACGCCGCTGCGTAATCGGCCTGAATATTACGCAAACTAAATTCAAAAATTTTCTCGTAAGTAAGGAGTTACCTACCAATGGCTGCAAATTTAGATTCAATCGTGGAGCAACTTTCCACACTGTCCCTCCTCGAGGCGGCTGATCTCGTCAAGAAACTGGAAGAGAAGTGGGGCGTTTCGGCTGCCGCACCTATGGCGATGGCTGCCATGCCCGGCGCTGCTGCCGCTGCCGCTGAACCCGTCGAAGAGAAGACTGAGTTCGATGTGGTGATCAAGGAAACCGGCGCCAAGAAAATCGACGTCATCAAGGTTATTCGCCAGCTGACCAACCTGGGCCTCGGCGAAGCCAAGACCATGGCTGAGACCGCCGGCGGCAAAGTCCTGACCGGCGCTGGCAAGGATGCCGCCAACGACGCCAAGAAGAGACTCGAAGAAGCTGGCGCGACCATCGTCCTCGAGTAAGAGTTCTACGGATAATCAAAAAAGGATGACCCGAAAGGGTCATCCTTTTTGATTCGATCGAATTCTCTCGCTTTTCTGTAAATTCTTTAGATTTCGCATCAATTTTCGAGCTGGAAAAAACCGATGGGGGAGACTTCGAAACTACTTTACATTTTTGATATGTATTTGAGTACCCAACTCCTAGTGACTTCAAATTTCGGAATCCCTATACTGTGGGAGAAATTGCTGGTCTGACCTCCATACCACTCAGGAAAGAAGGTTTAGCATGAGCATAAGAATTCAGCCTGTATTTCATAAGTCACTTGCAGAACGCGCAGCCGGAAAACTGGCAGCCTCTGTATTGGATGGAAGCCTGGCAGCCGGTTCGCAGCTGCCACCAGAACGTGAATTGATGAGTCAATTGATGCATCAGCAGCTCGACCTTACGGGAGGCACTTAAGACTCTGGAGGACAACCAGTTGATCGAATCGAGAAGAGGAATTGGCTGGTTTGTTCGCACGCTGGATGAGACGAGTTTGACGAAGGGCAAGGAACTGGCCCGGGACGCGGATGCTGGTTCTCAGGTCCGCAATGAAAGAGCCGAACACCGCGCCCTTACGTGTGCCGATCGCACCCGAAAAGCCGATCCATATTCCAAACCTGAAAACAGATCGCCTTGGAACTTTTGAGTTCATCTCCTGGTGGGATCGTGAGAAGGTACAGAAGGCAAAAGTGCTGGTGATCGGCGCCGGGGCGCTTGGCAACGAGGTGATCAAGAACCTTGCGCTGATGGGGATTGGAAACCTGTTTATTGTGGATTTCGATAAAGTGGAAGCTGCAAACCTGAGCCGCTCGGTCCTCTTCCGTGAAACGGACAATAACCGCAGCAAGGCCGAGGTGGCCGCGGCGCGTGCAAAATCAGTCAACCCGGATGTGCATGTCCAGTACATGAATGGGGATGTGACCACGCAGCTTGGCCTGGGGATCATCCGCCGCATGGATGTGATTATCGGCTGCCTTGACAACCGCGAGGCGCGGCTGGCCGTCAACCGCTTCTGTTACTGGGTGAACAAGCCGTGGGTGGATGGCGCGATCCAGGAACTGCTTGGATTGGTGCGTACCTTCAAGCCGGGCGAGGGAGCCTGTTATGAGTGCACGCTGACGGAACAGGCCTTGCGTGACCTGTCGATGCGTTACTCCTGTCCGCTGCTGGCGCGGCAGAATATATTGCTGGGAAAGGTCCCGACCACACCGACGATCGCCTCCATCATCGGGGCGATGCAGTCGCAGGAAGCCCTCAAAGTGATCAATGACATGCCGATCCAGCCAGGCAAGGTAACCCACTTCAACGGCATGGTCAATGAGATGCATACCACCGCCTATGTGCCGCGTGACGATTGTCAAAGCCACTGGACGTATGGCGATATCACCGAACTACCGGCGCGGGCCGAGCATACCACCCTGGCTGACCTGCTGCGCATCGCCCGCGCCGACCTGGGTCCGGATGCGATGATCGAGCTGGACCAGGAACTGATCACCTCGCTGGAATGTCCCAATTGCAATACAACCGAGCAGATCCTCAGGCCGTTGAGTGAGGTCACTTTTGAAGACGGACACTGCCCGACCTGCGGCATTCTGCGTGAATCGAATCTGACCCACATCATTACCGGTGAGGAGAATTTCCTGCATCACACGCTTGCCAGTGTGGGTGTGCCTTCCCTGCACATCCTGCGCGCGCAGAATGGCACGGAATACCGGTTCTACGAACTGACCGGCGATTTGACAGGATGCCCTGCACTTCCATCACTTTGAACGGATGAAAGTCAGTCTGCTGGACAGGAAAACAAGCGGTCGTGTGCGGCTGAAGGAACACGTGAAACTGGAAGGACTGCAGGTGCATCCGGCCAGCAGTCGTGTCAAATTAAGCAGCTAACAAGGAATTGATAATGGCACTGCGCACTTCCACGATGAATATGCCGTATCCCGATCAATCCATGGAGCCAGAGCAGGAGCGCTACAACCTGCCTCGCAAGCTGGTCATCCTGCTGTTGCTGGTGGTTTCGTCATCTCTCTGGTTGTATATCCTTTTCCATGAGCGAAGGCTTGGCTACGGAAGAACAGTTCAGGAGATCGCTGCCGGAGTTGTGATTGCCATTGTGGCCGGATTAGGCGCCCAGCTCATTTTAAGCCAGCGGGATGGCCTGTTCCGCTTCGTGGCCGCGATGGCGGCGGACGTGGCGGGGATCTATCTGCTCGGATTTATATCCGACGGCAGGTATGGCATCAGCAAATTTGGCTGGCTGCCAGGGTCCATCGATTATGACGGCTTGAACCTGATCGGCATTGGTTTTTTGATCATCCTGTTGATCTCCCTGCTATTCCGGCGAACTAAAGTGATTGTCATACCGGAGCCGATCCAGGTTTCCTCAGCTTTGGGCGAGTTTGATAACTCCTCGTTGGCGGTTAGCCTTCGAATTCGATCTTGATTGCGGATCCTATACGACCGCGAGTTTCTCTGACGCATTTCCTTCTGCCGGGATCCGTGGGGAGTGATCGTTCCAATGGGCATCGTGCAGGCAGGATTCGTCCGATGAAGGCAGCGCCTGTCATTGCCTCAAAGCGGCGTCGACGGTCCAGGAAGGCGCGAGTGCAGCTTGCCCTGGTCGAGGAGCATCGTTGTCCGTACTGTCTGGAAACCGTAACCCGTACCGATCCGCATGGGGTGGTGGAGTGCACGGTTTGCCATACCCTTCACCACAAGGATTGCTGGGATATTACCGGCACCTGCCAGGTGCCGCATCTAAACAACTGATCATGGAGAAAATGTCATGCCTGATTTGAATATCACTCTCGTTCTTCCCAGTGGAGGAGCCCGCGCCGCAGAAGTGCCGGATGATGTCATCGTCCGCGACCTGCTCTCGGAATTCACCTCGCTGTTGGAACTGCCCACGGTAGGACCGGACGGTCGTCCCATGACATACCGGCTCGACAGCAAGGCCCTTGGGCGGGAACTGAAGGAGGAGGAAACCCTGGCCGCGGCCGTGATCCCGGATGGCGACCGCCTTATGCTGACAGCGGATATTACTGCCGGTGCCGGCACGAACGTGGTCGCCGACAGCCCCCGCATGCGCCGTCTGAGGGCCGATTATGAATTGATGCAGGAGCTCTCTGCCCGCACGGACATGATCTCTGTCACTGCCCAGTCGCCGCGCCCGAATATGCCACCTGAGCGGTATATCGTGACGTTCAAATGCAGGAGCATCATTGGCGTGGATCAAAGCGGCAACCCGAAATTTGCCGACCATCACCAGGTGGAGATCTATTTACATAATCAATATCCACAGCGCTGGCCGGGCATGAAATGGCTGACGCCGATCTGGCATCCGAACATCAACCATCTCAACGGGAGTGTCTGTATCGACGCTGCCTGGTGGACCGCCAGCCGTTCCCTGGACCGCCTGGTCATCATGCTGGGCGAGATGCTGCAGTGGAAGAATTTCCACGATGACCCGACCAAGCCTCCGTTCCCCTGGGATGCCGATGCAGCCCGTTGGAGCCGCGAATATCGCAAGACCCATCCCAACGCCTTCCCCGTGGATACGCGTGAGTTGATGCGTCCTGAACGGATCAAGCTGAGCACGGGCGAGCCTGTCAAGGAAAAGCCGAAGATCAAACTTCTGAAGCCTGAGAACAAACCACGAATTCTAATCAAATAAAAAAACCGTCCCGAAGGATTTCCTTGGAAAAACCTTATAGTCTTGTTACAAACCTTCGGGACGTTCCAACCATGCTTATTTCCCGCGTTGCGCAAACCGGTTTGCAGAATGTTGTCTGTTCGTCCATATTAGAAAAGGAGTCAAAAATGTCTGATGTACCCGTTACTCTTGTACTTCCCTCAGGTGGAACCCGCAATGCAGAGGTTCCGGACGATGTGCCGGTGAAGGAGCTTCTCCCCGAGCTCACTACATCCCTGGAACTGCCCGTCACCGGTCCCGATGGACGCGCCATGTCGTATCGCATCGACAGTAAGGCGCTGGGACGCGAGCTGAAAGAGGAAGAGACTCTTTCGCAGGCAGGCATCCCGCAGAACGACCGACTGATGATGACAGCCGACGTTACGGCTGGATAAGTCAGCCCAAGAATCCCTTCCTCGCCCCGCGCACTGTCCCGATGCAGTGTTCCTTCGGGATCGTGCGGGGTGACCCCGCACGTCTCTTCTCAATACAGTGAAACGTGCGGGGTGAGGAGCAGGGAGTCTCTATGGCATCCAAAATCCGTATTAGCGTTTCACCACCCGATATGACTCAACCCATTACCACTCCCTTTCCCGTAGACCGGGCCAGCCGTTGGAACTCCCCCTATGATGACAGCAGGCTGGAGCCGCTCGTGGATGTCTTTCTGACACAGCCAGCATACAGCCGCATCTGTGTCCATTCGGCGAGCGATCTGCAGAATGAGGTTGGCGGTGTTCTAGTGGGAGAGTGGTGTGTGAACGCCCGGCAGGGCGAGCAGTTCATCATGATCGAACATGCCCTGCCAGCCCGCCACACCAAGCAGGGCAGCATCTATCTGACGTTCACACAGGACAGTCTGGTCGACATCCATGAACAGATCGACACGCATCACCAGGGCAAGAAGATCGTCGGCTGGTATCACACGCACCCACGCATGGGAATCTTTCTCTCACATTACGATACCTGGCTGCACAACAATTTCTTTCCTGAGCCCTGGCAGGTGGCGCTGGTCGTGGAGCCTCATACCTCCCTGGGAGGATTCTTTGTGAGGCAGAGGGCCGGCGTGTTGGACCCCGGTCGCTACTTCGGCTTTTACGAAATGGATGGCAGCTTCGGCCGCAGCATGGTCCACTGGAAAAATCTAACTCAAATCGAAGAACAGCAAAAGGAAGGAGGTCCTTCCCATGAATAGAAGTATGCGTACATATTATTACGCTGTGCTTGGCGCGATTGGCGGTTTGATCGGCTGGCAGATCAGCGGTTTGTTGGGCCTGTCTTTTATTACCAACCTCTACATCAGCGAGATGGTTGTTGGTGCGCTGGTGGGGATGAGCATCGGTCTGATGATCGGTATCACCGAAGGGTTGATGACCCGCAATCCCGTTCATGCAGGCAGAGCGGGCCTGACCGGGGCAGTATTGGGCCTGGTCGCGGGTGGAATTGGCCTGCCGCTCAGTGAAGCCCTGTTCCAGGTTGTCGGTGCAGGTCCGCTTGGACGTGCCCTGGGCTGGGGTGTATTCGGCATGCTGCTGGGCCTTGCCGAAGGAATCGTTGGCCAGACCCAGGCCTGGAAGGGTATGCTCGGTGGTTTTATTGGAGGCGTATTTGGCGGTCTCCTGCTCGAAGCGGCGCAAAGCTCGCTCCAAAGCCCTCTTCTAGGAAAAGCAGGAGGACTTGTGCTTCTGGGAGCTTCCGTCGGTGCGTTTATTTCGCTGATCGTTGTACTGCTCTCGCGCGCCTGGCTGGAGGTCCGATCCGGGAAACTCAGAGGTACCGAGTTTATCCTGGATAAATTCATGGCCAAAGGTTTCCCTTCGATCGCGATCGGAAGCTCCCCTTGAAATCCGAGATTGTGCTGCCTGATCCGGATATCGCTCCGCAGCATGCCATGCTGTCGGGAGATGGAATGCATTTTGCCCTCAAGGACATGAGTATGGCAGGGACCTATATTGAAAATAGAAAAGTCGAACGTGCTCAGTTAATGAACGGGCAAAGGATCCGCATGGGTAACACTGAGCTTGTTTATCACGAAAAGAGGTAAAGATGATGCACAGAACATCTCGCATCACTTCGATTTCACTCAGTGCACGCCTTCTCAGCCTGAGCTTGATTCCCATCCTGATGCTTTCCTCCGCGCCGAAAGTGTTCGCCCAGGAAAGCGGATCCCAGATAAACATCACGCAGGTGGACAAGTCGAAGTTTCCGCAGGTGACCGTCTATGTCTCGGCGGTGAACGAAAAAGGTGAGCCAGTGGGCATCGACCCGGCGACCATCCAGATCCATGAAAATAATCAGGTGATGCAGCTGACGGATGTCCGCGATGGAGGCAACTCTCCAGGGAGTGTCCCCATTACCACCATGCTGGTCATCGACATCTCAGGCAGTATGGATAAAAACGGGAAGCTGGCCGCTGCAAAGGATGCCGCAAAAGCTTACGTGGCTCAAATGCGTCCTGGCGACCAGGCAGGCTTGATGACGTATGATACGAAGAGTTATTACGTCCAGCCGGTCACAACGGACACCACAGCCCTGGCCAATGCGATCGACAGCCTGGTGACCGGCGGTGATACGGCCATGTATAACGCGCTGGTGGAAGCGGAAAAGAATCTTGAAACCACCACCGGTCGTAAATCGATTATCGTCCTGACCGATGGATTGGATAATAAAAGCCAAAGCACCATGGACGATGTCATCGCTGGGATCAGTCAAAGCGGGCTGACCATCTCCACCATCGGCTTTGGCGATGCCGCCACCCGCGGGCAGGTTGGCCTGGATGCGAAGGGCCTTCAATCCCTGGCTGAAAAGACCGGCGGCCTGTACAGTTTTGCCGGTGACGCAGAGACATTGAGTGCTGTCTTTCAACAATACGGGCAGGTGCTGCAGAGTGAGTACGCACTAACCTACATATCACCCACCACATTGCGCGATGGAGTGAACCGCGGGCTGACCGTCTCCCTGAGTGGGAATGCCGCCTCCACCAGTTCCCGTTACAACCCCGGCGGATTGCTGCCTGAGGTGACTGCCCAGTCCTGGTCCATGTTCCTGGCTGCTCTGGCCGTCCTGCTCCTGCTGCTGGCTTTACCTTTCCTGGTAAATTATGGCATGGATGCGTATCATTCATACCGGTCAGCGGCCCCAAAAAAGGGCCGGGTGACATTTAATGAACCGGCGTCCACCTCCTCGGTCAAAGGACGCGTGAAAATGAAATAGGATCCACCGAAAGCAGATAAGAGAGACGGCTTAGCTAAGCCGTCTCTTTTATTTCTATGATCTCAAAATCGCTTGTGATCTCGACTGCCTGTTTCAAGGTTGAAAAAACTCCGCAATATTTTTCCTCCGCCAGTTAAATCGCTTTGGAAACTTTACCAGGATCGAGCCCTAATCCGCTTACCTTGTAATGGACATGTATTTTCCTGAAGATCCAGGGTGGATCCGGGTCACGGGTGCTTTCAGCAGTCACTGCCAGGTCCGTGACCTTCTGCCGCTGTTTCTCCAGGATCGCAACGACGTCGTAGGAGGAACAGCCGATCAGGCTAAGGGGTAGCAGGTCTGCGGCGTTCAGGCCGTTGGGCTGGTCCATGACTATGGGAAAGCCATTGCGGTCATGCATAATGAACTGCCGGTTGTGGATCCAATCCAGGTTTACGGTTTCGGTGAGCATGCCTATCCTTTTGTGTTGGGTCCCGTGGCAGAAACGATGAAGCCATCATTCCAGCTGGGGTCCTCCACGAGAAAGGAACGGAATTTCAAATATCGTTCATGTTGTTCTGTGGAATCCGCATTGGCTTCATAAGTTTCCTTATCCTTGAAGATTGCTACAAGATAGAACTCATCTAAATCTTTGATCATCTGGAAATAATAGTCTGCCATCCAGCCGGGAATGGCGGCCTCGCCAAGGCTGTCCATGGCCTTGATAAATTCATCCCGTGTTCCTGGTCTTATTCGAAAATGAGCGATTGTTCCATACATGATTAGCTCCTGGGTATAAAAGAGTCTCTTTGTATTATGAAATATTTTGGCATTGATCTCTTACCTGCTTAAACGAAAAGAGACGGCATTCTGAACCGTCTCTTCAAAACACTTAAATATCAGTTTGCCAGAAGCTTTCCCATCCTACGGATCACCATTACCACTTTACCTTTGATTTCCAGGGGCTCACTCTTTTTCACGTAGATGGGCTTCATGGTCGGGTTGGCCGGCTGGAGGCGATAGCGGTCCTTCTCCTTGAAGAAGTACTTCAACGTCGCTTCGTTATCACGAGGCAGCCAGACAGCAACCATTTCACCATTGTGGGCCTCATTCGCAGGGCGCATAACAACAATGTCGCCATCATTGATCATCGCATCGATCATCGAATCTCCCTGAACTTCCAGGGCGAACAGGTTATCGACTTTTTCCTTGGAAGGGAGAAGGCTGCGGGCGATTTCCACGGCGTTCGCTTCGCTGTCGTTCATATAGCTAACGTTGGGGTCAAGCTCGGGCAGGGGCAGACCAGCTGCGATCGGTCCCAGGATCGGGACACGGAATGTGTCGGTGGAGCCATTCGGGCCGGAGAGGCGGACTCCGCGCGAGATCTTGCGGTCCCGCTGGATCATTCCTCTTTTCTCCAACTGGTCAAGATAATAATTGACCACGGAGGTGGAGGAGATGCCCGTCTTTTCTCCGATCTCACGGATGGAAGGCGGGTAGTGATTTTCCCGCTGGTAGTCCAACAGGAAATCCAGAATTTTTTGATGCCGTTCTCCGAGACCTTTACTTTTGCGAACCATCATCATAGCAGCCTCCTGCCCAAAACATTGGGCTATGAGCATTCTTCGCTCATTTGTGCTATGAATGATAACCGAACGTCTGTTCTGTGTCAAGGATAAGCTGAACCTTAAATATCTTCCTTGAGGGTGACATCGCGGCGATAGTGCAAGCCAGTCTCAATGCCCCAATGCGCTCGCCGCAGGTGCAACAAATGGGCCCGGCAGGCTTCTTTGTGCGACAGGCTGGTGATCCCGAATTCGACTTCGCAAGAGGTACGGTACGAACGTCCATTGCGCCGCCATTGAAATTGGCGTTCGAGGCCATAGACCTGCGCTAGACCAGGCCAAGCCGCATACGCATTGAGCATTTCACTGGTGGTGATCGATTCTGGTCTCAATCCGTCCACACCTGCACTGCACCGCAGGTGCAAGTGTGTCCCTTGTCGACTTTTTGGGCGGTGAGAAAATCGGTCTGGATTTTGCCGAAGCCTGGTTTGGGATATTCGGGAGCAAACAGAGCTTGAATGTTTTTATACAATTGTGGCTGGTTTTCCTTGACCGGGAACACGTACTCGCCCTGCGCTTCCAGAATTTGAGTTGCCAGGCCTCTTTGGGTGTGCATGGCATCTGCGGTAATCACTTTTTGTGAGATTTCTACTGATTTTAGGGCTTTGGGGGCCTTGACGATCTCATTTTCCTTGCGTCCGACTTCCAATCCACCTGCCGCGGCGCATCCAGAGATACATGATGGCCGGAAGGAGTATCGTGGTGGCCAGGATGATATAGAAAGCAGGCATGGTCGTCCATCCTTTCAGGATGCCCAGTGGCTCAAAAAAGTTCATCCCAAAAAACCCTGTCAGAAAGGTCAGAGGCATGAAGAGGACCGTGATGATGGTCAAGGTCTTCATGATCTCGTTCATGCGGTTGTTGATTGCGGATAAATACATGTCCATGGCGCCGCTCACCAAGTCGCGCAGGCTCTCGTTAAGATCGTGCAAGCGGACAAGATGATCGTAGATGTCGCGAAAAAAACGCGATCCTTGGGATCGATGACCTTGTAGTCGTCGCGCGCCAGCTTGTTGAGGACTTCCCGCTGGGGCAGGATGATCCGCCGCATGGCAAGAAGAACGCGCTTAAGAGCAAAGAGTCTCTCCTGAATCCGGGGCACATCCTTGCGAAACACCAGGTCTTCGATCTTATTGATTCCATCATCGATTTCCTCAATCAAAGGCATGTAATCGGCCACGAGGTAGTCGGCGATTTTATAAAGAATATGATCGGGTCCTTCCTGAAGTGTCCGTGGATCGCGGTCGCAGGCATTCCAGGTTGCATCGATGGCTTCGAGGGAGAATCGTGATGCGTCACAATGTAATTTACACCGAGGAAGGTATCCAGTTCATCCACAGAGACATCCCAATCATCACTGTTCTTATTGACATGCATATAGTTCAAAACGACATACAGGTAATCGCCCCAGTCATCCAGTTTGGGGACATGGGTTTCCTGCAGGGCATCGTCAATGGCCAGGCGGTGGAAACCGAAGCCTTCCAGGATGGGGAGGCAGATGTCGGGTGGCTCAGCGACAAAGTCCACCCACAGAAAGCCGCGCCGGTTCCGGATCAGCTTCGGAAATTCCTGAGGCGGCAAATTCTTGCGTATATCCCTACCGGGTTCGTAAAAAAGCGAGCGAATCATCATGCCTCCAGTGTAATATTACAGAAAGGTTATTTTTCTTTACCTTTATTTAGATATTGTTTGAGATTATGAAGGTTGTGATTTATATTATTGATATAATCCTTGACAAATTCAAGACTCTGATTATAATGTTTTATATTAGTGGTCTTGATATTGAAAAAACGAAAGGCTTACCTGCTATTTTGGATATTATAAGCCTTGTAAGCCATAAAGTTATTTGGAGGCTTTTCATGTACGCTGCACCTACCCGCTGTCCCGTTTGCCGGTCGGAACTGACCGTAGCCCGCCTGCACTGTCCATCCTGTGATACCTCCATTGAGGGACAATTCACCGGTGGGCCTTTTGCGCACCTGACCGCGGAACACCTGGATTTTATCGTTACCTTTGTCCGCTGCGAGGGGAAGATCAACCGGATGGAACAGGAACTCGGTCTCTCCTACCCGACGATCCGCAACCGTCTGCATGAGGTGATCCGAGCTCTGGGCTTTGAACCGGGTAGAGATGAGATCATTGAAGTCAGCGCAGAGACGAGAAGCTCTGTATTGGAGGATCTTGAGACGGGTAAGATCTCGGCCGATGAAGCGATGCGTCTGCTGCGCGGTGAGGAGGAATAAGCCATGTCACGGATGATCTCTGTCGGGAGCTCTCCCAAAATTATCGCCGACTCGGTCGGCGGGGATGTCAGCATTGTGGGCTGGGAGGGGAATGAGATCCTCATCAAAGCCGACGACGATGAAATAAATCTCCAGCAAAATGGAGATGAGATCCGCTTCTCGTGCAATGACGACGTTTCGCTGAGAATCCCCAAGGCGTCCACTTTGACGTTCGCTTCGATCAGTGGAGATGCCGCGATCCGCGGGGTAAGCGGCGACATCCGGATTGCCTCCATCGATGGCGACCTTTCGATGCGTGATGTTGGAAATGTTTCCATCGACGCGATTGGATCTGATCTCAGCCTGCGGAGTGCACGCGGCAACCTGTATGTCAAGAGTGCGGCTGGTGATATCTCTATCCGTGACGTGGATGGAAACGTCAACATCGACTCTGTGGCAGATGACCTGGCCCTGCGTGGGGCGCGCGGGGATATCAAGGTCAACGTTGCGGAGGATGTGATCGTCTACCTCGAGCCTCGCGACGATGGCCAGTACCTGGTCACGGCCGGCGACGATATTCTGATGGTCCTGCCCACCACGGCCAACGCCACTGTCACCATGCAGGGTGATGAGATCGATGTGGCATGGCCGGGCATCCAGAATGATCCCGAAGCAACGCAGAAAGTGGTTGTGCTGGGAAGCGGTTCGGCGAAGATCACCCTGAGCGCAGGCGGCGATGTCCGCCTGACGAACCAGGCCAACGCCGCCGAGTTCGCCGAGGAGTTTGGCAACTTTGCCGGTCTGAATTTCGACTGGTCTGGGTTCGGCGAGCGGATCTCACGCCAGGTGCAGGCCGCGACGACTCCGGGCCGCCAGAAGTGCTGACGAAGCAACCCGCCGGGCCGAACGCCATGCGGAACGTCATGCGCGGCGCTGGGGAAAAAATCCGTCCCCTGGAGCCTGGGGAGATTTTGGTCCCAAAGGGATGCCAACTCCTCCAGGAACGCCGAAATCGGAGCCGGTTGCCGAAGAGGAGCGCATGGCCATCCTGAAGATGCTGCAGGAAAAGAAGATCACGGCTGAGCAGGCCGAACAGCTGCTCCAGGCATTGGAAGGAGGCAAATAATGTCCTCTGAAGAACGCAGAAAGATTTTGCAAATGGTGGAGGAGGGCAAGATCACGGCGGAGCAGGCCGCGAGCCTGATGCGCGCCCTCGAAGTGGACCAGCCGGAAGCTGAGGTCGAGGTCTTTCAACCGGAGCCCACTCCCGGTCCCGCGGGAAGCGAAACATCCGCCCCCGAGTTTGAGGAAGTCAAAGCCCGGGCGCGCCGCTGGGCCATGATCCCCTTATGGACCGGCGTTATCGTCACGGTTTTTAGTGCCTGGGGTATTTATGAGATCCTGAATGATTTTGGAACAAGTTACTGGTGGATTTGTTTATTGTTCCCATTGTTTATTGGTATTCTATTGATTGCGATCGGTGCCGGTGGTCCCGGCACACGCTGGCTGTATGTGAATGTGGACAGGCGCTATGCAGAGGAATGGCCCAGAACCATTACGTTTGGGTTCCCCCTTCCTTTGGGGCTGGCCTCATGGTTCCTGCGGAATTTTGGACATACGATTCACGGTTTGGGCAATACGAATGTGGATGACATTATTCAGATCCTGGATGCAACCGGGAAATCGGACGGGCCGCTCATTGTCAATGTGAATGATGACGATGATGGTGAACACGTCCAGGTTTATATTGGGTAAGGAGGCGGTAATGGCTAGCTCTGAAGAACGCATGAAAATCTTAAAGATGATCGAGGATGGAAAACTCAGCGCGGAGGAGGGAACCAAGCTGTTATCAGCACTGAACAGTCCGCGTGTTCCAACGCCGCCGCGCCCGCCGGGCATGTCGGGGGGGACCCCGCGCTGGCTGCGCATCCGTGTGACGGATGTGCGCACAGGCCGCTCCAAGGCCTCTGTTCAGATCCCGCTTGCGCTGGTGGATGCCGGCATGAAGATTGGAGCCCATTTCGCGCCGGAGGTCGAAGGCGTGGATATGTCGAATGTGATGGAAGCATTGCGCTCGGGCGTCACGGGCAAGATCATTGACGTTACCGATGATGAGGACGGGGAGCACGTCGAGATCTATGTGGAGTGAATCGAGTTCCTTGATGAGTGGAGCTGGATTTTGAATTGTTTCAATAAAGTAATTTAGCAACCCTCCATTTATTTTGCTTTTTCCTGAGAGTAATAATGTCGAACCCAAATCAGCTTGCAAAAGATTTTCTGACAGCACTGGCATCCACAGATTCTGGACTTTACGAATCGGTACTGAATGAGGATGCCAGTCTGTTGATCGGACGATGGGACGGGGGAGAACTTTATCGTCCTCGTAAGCGTGTTGTCGAACGCTTGATTTCAGAATGGTCAACCTGGGCTGATGCAAAGTTGGAGGAATTTACGATTATTGCGGAGGGCGATCTCGCTGGAGTGGAATTTCGCATTCAGGCAACTGAAAATCAACGGTATGTAGAACATAACCGTTCTGCATTTCTAAAGTTCAAAGATGGAAAAATCCAAGGAGTCACACTGTATTGTCCGGAGCCCGTGCCGAGTTCACGCCGCAAAGGTTGGATTGCACCCGCTACATTGACAGAGGATGAAATTCAGCACTTATTTGGATCGATGATGTTCGCTAACGATCCCCGCGAAGGGATCATGCCCAATCTTGGGGGACGTATGAGTTTGCGTGGTGCCATGGAGGGGAGTGGTGATGCGCATCCGGGGAGTAACTTTGTTGGTGGAATACAATGGCCAAGTGAAGAAGCTGACACTCGCATTGAAGAAACCATTGCGTATCATCGCGAGCGTAACATCGGGTTTCAGTGGGTCGTCAGTCCTTACGATACGCCATCTGATCTGGCCGAACGTCTCGAAAAGCATGGCTTGGTTTTGGCCGGTGATGCTGCAACGATGGGACGCTCAGGGCTGGATAACCTTGAGGATATTCCAACAAATCCAGACCTACAGGTGGATATCTGGAAAGGTGATGATGATAAATTACTGGGTTCAGTTGCATATATCTTGAAGGTCTGTTTCAACTGGTCCCAGGAACAAGTTGATCAAAGGATGCCGGGATTGGTAGAGCGTGTTAAAGATGAAAGGTTTCGGGAGCGGGAAATCAATTACCTCGGAAGCCTGAACGGTCAACCGGTTGGCCTTGGACGCCTCGAGTTGAAGGGCGGTGTGGCATATCTAGGTGGAGCTGCAACCTTACCAGAGTTTCGCGGTCAAAAAGTATATTCCACATTATTGCACCGACGTATGGAAGCTGCCCATGCTCGCGGTTTTCACCTCGCAGCGATCAACGCGGAGCCCATGTCGCGGAGAATTGTTAAGCAGTATGGTTTTAAAGAGTACGCCCGTATGTATATTTATGGTTGGATGCCTGTCATGGATGTTGAAATTATCAAATCACTGGTGCCGCAGTAGGCATCGTTTGCCATCGCAGCATCTTGTTATACTCAATGATAAATTTCTTGAAGAATTTGATTGACCGGAGATACTGATGGAAGCATTGCGCTCGGGCGTCACGGGCAAGATCATTGACGTTACCGATGATGAGGATGGGGAGCACGTCGAGATCTATGTGGAGTGAGTGCCAAGCATCACCTGCAATACATAGTCTGCGTGTTGAGAGATCAGACAACCCTCGCCGGAGGGTTGTCTGACTTTTAACGGTATGTTATCCTGAGCCGAAGAAAATCATGGAGTCAAAAGAAATCGTCCTACTGGTATGTTTGGTTTTACATTAGTGTGGATAGGCCAGCTCGTTTCGGTCCTCTCCACAAACATGACCGCCTTCGCGTTGACCATCTGGGTCTTCGAAATGACGGGCAGTGTGACAGCGCTTGGACTGATGCAGGTTTTCTTTATTACTCCCTACCTGCTCATCACCCCATTTGCGGGTGTGATGGTGGACCGGCATAACCGCAAGCTGATGATGATGGTCAGCGACCTGGTGGCGGGGCTGGCGACGATTTCAATCCTGGTGCTTCAGTCCATGGGAGCGCTGCAGGTCTGGCAGCTCTATGCCGCGGCGATCTTTCAGGGCTTGGGAAATGCCTTTCAGTGGCCGGCCTATTCCGCAACCATCAGCCTGATGGTCCCCAAGGAAAAATATGGGCGGGCCAATGGCATGATGTCCCTCATCGATTCGGGCCCCGGTGTTCTGGCTCCTCTGATGGCTGGAGCCTTGCTGCCGGTGATCGGTCTGACCGGGATCTTGTCACTGGATGTTGTTACGTTCATTCTGGCGATCACGGTTTTACTGTTTGTCTACATCCCGCAGCCGCCGCGTACCGCAGGAAGGTACACAATCACAGGGGAATATGTTCAAGGAAGCCACGTTTGGTTTTACAGTATATTTTTGCGCGTCCGAGTTTACTTGGGCTGCAGCTTGTCTTCTTCTTTGGGAATTTATGCATGGGTATCGCTTTTACAGTCCTGACTCCCATGATCCTGCTTCGGACCGGAAATAATACGGTCAGTTTGGGATTGGTCCAATCGGCGGGGGCGATCGGCGGCGTGGTGGGAGGCATCGCCATGTCGCTTGTGGGGCGGGTTCAAACGCAGGGTCCATGGCGTGCTGGCAGGCTGGATGATATCCAGCTTCTTTGCCTCCCTGATCGGTTTAGCGTGCATGGCTGCCGGTCTGGATCGGCGCGATGGCGCTCTCCTCTCTTTTCGGTCCGTTGATCAATGGTTCCAATCAGGCCATCTGGCAGTCCAAGGTTTTACCGGATATGCAGGGCCGGGTCTTCTCGGCGCGCACGCTGATCGCCTGGCTGCCCAATCCCATTGCACCGCTAATCGCCGGGATTCTTGCAGACTATGTCCTCGAACCTGCGATGAGTACACCGGGCGGCCTGCCATTATCCCTGGGAGGGCTTATCCCACCTGGACCCGGAGCCGGCATGGGACTTCTGATCTTTCTCGGCAGCCTTGGCGGGATCCTGGCCGGACTGACAGGTTACTTTGTGGCTCCGATCCGCAATGCAGAAGATATTCTCCCCGATCACGATGCTCTTCCGGTCACGGAACTGGCCTGAGTCTGTTGCCATCTTTCAACAGAACTGCAATTGAAATATACCTTTAATACATTGTCGTATGGAATTCGCTGTGATATGCTGAGTCCATCGGACAATGAGAAAGATTGATTTTCCATTTTCCCGGCCACATGGTATGAAAGGGTTGTTTGTCATCTGGCTGGGTCAGTTTGTTTCAGGGATTGCCTCCAGCATCACAGCCGTTGCCCTGCCGATCTGGATATTTAGTGTTACTGAGAGCGGCATGGCAGTTGGGTTGTTGGAGTTCTTTTTCTTTGGCTCCTACCTGCTGGTCATCCTTTTTGCGGGCGTCCTCATCGATCGCTATAACCGCAAAGTGATGATGCTTTTAAACGATTTTATGTCCCTCACCGCACTGGCGGTCCTGATTGTTCTGCAAAGCTCCGGAAATTTACAGGTCTGGCAATTGTATGCGGCAGCCATCGTCCAGGGAGTGGGGTATGCCTTTCAATCGCCCTCTTATTCGGCTGCCATCAGCATCATGGTTCCACAAAAGCAATATATCCGTGCAAATGGATTGATGTCCCTGCTGAATGATGGACCTGATATTTTTGGTCCGCTGATTGCAGGGAGTATGTATATGGTTTATGGACTGCAGGGAATCCTGTCCCTTAATCTGCTTGCCCTGGTTTTTTCAATTGGAACATTGCTCTTCGTGGAAGTGCCTGCCACACCGGTAACGAGTGAGGGGCGGTTGTCCCAGAAAAAATTCCGCAAGCAGGTCCTGTATGGGATCAAATATATTTTCCGCCGGCCCGGATTGCTTGGCCTGCAGCTGGTCTTTTCCATGGGAAATCTGTTTTTCGGGATCGCCCTGTCCATTGCGGCTCTTTACCCCATGATTCTGCTGCGAACGGGCGGTGATACCCAGGCTGTTGGGATCGTCCAATCGGCGGGGGCCCTTGCAGCTGTGGTGACGGGTATTTATTTGACAACCTGGGGCAGGATCAAACGTCCTGTCAATGCCATCCTGCTTGGATGGATCCTGTCAAGCCTCTTCGGTTTAATCGTGCTTGGTATTGGGCAAACGTTGATCATCTGGGTGATCGCCATGATCATCAACTCGGCGTTTGAGCCGGTGGTGAATGTTTCCATGGACTCCTTTTTACAGACCAAAGTCCCTCCGGATGTTCAGGGACGGGTATTTTCGGCGAGTGATTTTATTTCCCAGGTGATGATCCCCATCTATCCGCTGCTGGCCGGCCTGGTTGGGGACAGGATTTTTGAACCGGCAATGCAGGAGGGAGGAGCACTCGCCGGCACTTTTGGATGGCTGGTAGGGGTTGGACCCGGCGCCGGTTTCGGATTGTTGATCTTCCTTTGTGGTATCGGCGGGATCCTGGTTGGGCTCTCCGGTTACCTGGTGAGGGATATCCGCAACCTGGATGCGCAAATCCCGGATTACCAGCGCACTGCTCCAGTGGTGCACGTGGAGCAGCCTCAGACTGTTTATATAGCAAGCGAGATATCCCAGGAACAAAGGACCTTGTCATCCCCGAACAGTCCGCCTGGCATCAATACGGAAACAGACCCGAAAAAGGATGAGACTGAAACATCCCACCCGCACGATTAATGCCGCGGCTGGGATGTTGAATTAATATTATGTATTTCCAGTGGCTAGGATATAAGGTCTTCCATCAGCTCCATCGGGACCACAGCCGCGCCTACAATGCCGGGACCTGTGTGAACACCGAGTACCGGTGAGATACGCCTGACCTCAAACCTGGCGATATTCAGCCTTGCCTTCAACTCAGCTGTCAGAATATCCGCTTTTTCTGCAAACCGCCCGTGCAGGACTGTGACCCAAACCGGCGTGTTCATGTACCGGTTATAAAGGTGTTCCGTAATGGCATTGATGGATTTGCCCAGCGTGCGTCCGGATGTGACTGTCGAATACTTTCCATCCTCAGCCACGCGGATAACGGGTTTTAGATTCAGCAGCGCGCCCGCCATGGCTTTGACACGGCCAATGCGCCCGCCGCGCGCCAGGTATTCGAGGGTATCCAGTGTGTAAATGACCTCCGTCTTTTCACGGATTTTCCCGAGCCGTTCCTGCATGGACTGCATGGCCCAGTTGGCCTTCGAGGCGAGCGCGGCTGCCATGACCTGGAAGCGTTCCCCGCCGGAGAGGGTGAGTGTATCCCAATAGTTGACCTGGACTTCAGGCTTCACCTGTTCGCCGCCATCGCGGGCTGAGTTGATCGTGCCGCTCAAGCCGGATGAAATATGGACCGAAAGAATTTCCTTTTCCTTCTCAGCCAGTTTTCGATACAACTCTGCAAAGAGCCCGCTGGAGGGTTGGGCCGTCGTTGGAATGGCCGGGCGCATGGCCTCCAGGCGGTTATAGAATTCATCCGCTGAAATTTCGGTGGCGTTCACTTCTCCTTCAGGGAACTGGATGTACAACGGCGCCTGGGTGACACCCAGTTGCTCCAATTCTTCAGCGGACATGTCCGCTGCGCAGTCAGTTACGATCTTCATTTTTGTCTCCTCGTTGTTTTTTCCATTGGCTGAGTAGGCAGCCTCAACTGAAAGGGGCTGCTGCTGAACCAGCGGGTTCAATTTCTATTGATCCAAAAACCATTTCACCTGACTTGGTGCATGGACCTGAAGAGTGAATCCGTGTCAAGCACATCACCCTCGACGGTTTCGATACCCAGACCTTCAATCGGGGCGCGGCATTCGTACGGCAGCACCAATGCCCGCACCTTTTCACCCCGCTCGATCAGTTTTCGCACCAGGACATTTCCAATATGTCCCGTAGCCCCGGTCACCAGCCACATGTTCGAAACCCTCACTTATTTAATAATGTGTTCACCAGCAGGTTCGTGCTGTCGCGGGCCACTTTTTCCCAATTTGCACCTTTGGGGTCGAGCAGGCTTTGCAGCAGCAATCCCATTGCCGTGGATACGATCATGCGTGAGGCAAGCTCAGGATCCACTTCCACGAACGAGCCTTCGTCCACGCCTTTTTTGATCAGCGATGTAAAGTACTTGTGATAACGTCTGTACGGGGAGATGCTTGCCCCCCAGATCTTTTTGTCGCGGCTGGCCTGCAGCCAGAACTCCAGGAACATCGGCAGACCTTCGCCCGCAGTTTCGAAGATAAAGGGGAAGGCTTCGGTCATTTGCATGAACGTTTCGGGCGCCGTCTTGTCCTTCGATGCCTCGATGGCATTGTCGATGGCCTGCAGCCAGCCATCCAGGAGGGCCAGAAAAAGCGCCTGCTTGCTCTTGAAATGATGGTAGAAGGCACCCTTGCTGATTCCCGCTTCCTCACAGATATCATCCACACTGGCTTTGTTATAGCCGCGGGTTGAGAACAACTTAATAGCCGCTTCGATGATCCTGGCTCTTGTCTCTTCACTGCGCTGCTGCATATTTTACGTTTCCAAAGGGAAGTAAATATAAAACCGACCAGTCGGTTTGTTTTTACTCCCGAACGATTGCACTGTCAAGACGATTGGACGAATGATCGTTAAATCAAAAGAGACGGCAAGCAAATACCGTCTCTTTGATCGTTTTGATGCTTACGAAGGTTTATAGGCCGTGATCTTTGCGCTGTATACTGCCTTATAGACATCTTCAGGTGAAATCGTCTTGCGTTCAATCGTATTTTCCATATCCTTCAGGGCGGAATCCACATCCTCCCTGGCGAAGAAAACGGGGACGATCGAAATATCCGTGAAGCCTACCGACTTCATCATGCCGATATATTCCTCCGCCTCCACGGCGCCGGCAATACAGCCTGCCCAGGCACTCAGGCTTTTCTTGATCTCTTCGGGTAGCGGGCCGTCAGTGACAATATCCGAGACAGCAAGTTTACCGCCCGGTTTGAGGACACGGAACGCTTCGCCGAACACCCTGGCTTTATCGGGTGAAAGGTTGATCACGCAGTTCGAGATGATGACGTCCACGCTGGCGGCGTCAACCGGCAGCTCCTCGAGGATATCCCGGGCGGAATTCGACATTGGTGAGGTTCAAGCGCTTCGCACTGGACCTGGCGCGTTCGATCATTTCGGGAGTCATGTCCACGCCGATGACGTGTCCCGACTCGCCGACCCTTTTGGCGGCAAAGAAGCAATCGAGTCCTGCGCCTGAGCCGAGGTCCAAAACGGTTTGCCCGGGTTGGAGCGAGGCGAGCGTGATCGGGTCTCCGCAGCCATAGCTGACGGTGGACTCGCCCTCCGGGAGGGTGGCAAGCAAATCTGACGGGTAGAGATTGCTGTCGGTGCTGCAGCAGTCAGAGGGTCCGCAGCACGAGGCGTTGTTCTTGATACGCTCCGCATAATGTTCACGGACAGCTTCATGAATGGGGGTGGGGGATTGGGTTGTCACTGCGTCTCCTTATAGATATGTTTTTGTTTCAGTTCCACGATCTCTTGCAAGCTGGTGAAGATCGAGGATCGTTGTTATTAGATGACGAGAAAGTCGTAGGCAAAACCTAGAAGAATGGAACCGGCCCAGAGCGTGCCGATGACGATGCCAATGACGCGCCAGCGGGCGATGGTAAGCGCACCGCCCAGGGCACCCAGGGATGTCCCCGCACCGGTGATCAGGAAGGCGAGCGCTGCACCCTGGCTCATTCCGCTATCGAGCATGGCACTGACAAGAGGCAACGAAGCTTCCGAATTGATATAAAAAGGCAGCCCCAACGTTGCAGCCAGTGGAATACTATAGGCATGACCTGTGCCGAACAAGCCGGTGATCCAGGCTGCAGGGATTAAGCCGTTGAGCAAATACCCGATGAATGTAAAGCCAAAGAACAATGGCAGCAAGCGTTTACTCACATTCAAGACTTCATCCATAAATATGCGGAATGTAACAGAGGCCTTGTTAAGGGTGGCCATGGATTGTGTCATCACCGGCAATTCCACCCGATTCATTGAACATTCACATTGGCCGGCTTCCACAATGGGTTGGGCGAGAACGGGTAGGGCAAAAGAGGGCAGGACTGCTTATCATCCGTTGAGAAGGGGATGGAGCCTGGGAAGCTGCCATACGAGCCTGGCCGGTCAGCCAGCCGCGTGCTTCTGCGAAGCTGGCTAAGATCCCACCTGTGATACCAAGGAGGATGGAGGCTACAAAAAAGGCGATCGCGAAGTTCCAGCCGAACAACCCTGCGCTGTAGAATAATTCCTGTGGAGAGGTGAGCGGGGAGGCAACCATGAAGGCAATGATCGGAGCCCATGGAATTGTGGACGCCATCATGCCCAGGACGACGGCAGTCGTTCCACAGGAACAGAAAGGCGTGGCCACCGCGATGCCCGTTGAGATGAGCACACTGTTTTTTGCGTTACGCCTCAGAAAACGTGCAACAGCGTCCTGGTCCACGTACAATTTCAGCGCCGCACTGATCAGGATGCTGATCAAAAGCAGCCACCAGTTGTGGGCGAATGTTTCAATGACTTTGCCGAATGTGTATTGAAGAAGAGAGAGGATGTCCATGTTGACCTTCAGATTTATTGATTTTGATTGCCATCTTTATACAGAAGATTATCTATGCTAATTGTGCTAAAAAAATTTCTACCAATAATTTCTCTCTGTTTACCTTGCCAAGGCAAACAGAGACCTTACCTTTAGCAGCAGCCACCGCCGCCGCAGCAACCACCTTCGCACTCTTCACAGCCGCAGTTGTTTCAGTACGATTCAGTTCATTCATGGCTTTCACCTCCTTTCATATAGACGTTTGTCTATTGATTTGGTTAAAAAAATAGAGATAGTTATTGATTAACTACTCTAATAAAAGCTTCTGTGGCCTTCTCCTCAGGGGCAAACTTCAGCATGAGCTGCCCACAGCAAACCACGATATTTTCCTGGTTGAGGGTGTAAAAAGTCTGCTTCCCTTCCTCCCGGATATTGACCAAACCTGCATCGCGCAGGATGGCAAGGTGATGGGAGATCGTAGGCTGGGAAAATCCAATTTTCTCGACGATCTCATTCACAGAAAGCCATTCACAGCAGCACTCGCTCATGATCTTCTGGCGGGTCTCATCGGCAATGGCTTTGGCAAAAAGGACAGGGTTTGTTTTCATAGACGTTTATCTATTTGATATTATATAGATGTTTGTCTATTTGTCAAGAGGGGAAATTATTTTTGATCCACGCCCAGGATATGAACACCGATAGGTCCGCTCTTTCCTTCTTAACTCCACTGGCGGTGTTCCAGGCCTTGAAGTTCCAGTTCTAACAGAATTCGAAGCATTATTGATCAGGATCTCGCCTGCTCCTGCCTGGAAGCAAGTCGTGCGGTGGTGTTGACGCTGTCACCCAATGCAGTGAAATCTGCAGTGCTCTCGCGATTCCCACCATGCCAATGTTCCTGAATTGTGGGTTCAGCGCGGACTGACTCTCTCGAGGAATAATTACACGTTGGAAGCAACGGCTGGATCACAATCGCGGTATTGTCATGTATAGCCTTCGGGATTTTCTTTTCCAGCGAAAACCGCCTTGAAGTCTCTTAAAGATTCGGAAAACAGATCCGGTTGAAAGCCATCAAAGCTTTGTTCCCGGGGCAGTATGATATTGAGGCAATGCAGCGACATTCGCACGCGCATACGAAACTTAAACTCGTCATTATAAGGATACCCTGCAATTTCCAGGAATTGTCCCCGCAACTCGGGAGGGTAATACCACCATAAAAGGGAGCCCATATCCAGTGCAGGATCATCCATGGACATAGCGTCCAAATCGACAACATAGATCTTTCCATCGGATGCAAAGAGCCAGTTCGCGTTGCAAATGTCGTTGTGGGAGGCCACCAGGCCGTCAGTTGTGAACTGTTTGATTTCCAGGGCAAGATCCACCAGACTTTTGTCTACAAATGCAGATTGATCTGGAACCTGTGATTTATAGCATTCCCATTTTTGAAGGAGATTATTCAAGGCCTGCTGCCCCGCGTCCAAATGGAGGTTCGAGCCAGCCGGTGGTAACACTCTCCGTAGATGCGGATCCCCGTGCATTTTATGGATCAGAGCAGCCACTCTTTCCAACTGGTTCTGAAAATCAGATCGTGATGGCATTCTTCCGTCGATAAACGGCTGGACAATAATCGACAGGCCGCTTTCCAGTTGTCCGACCGAAAGAACTGGCGGCGTCAGGCCAATCTCTGCCATGGCCAGATACATTTCAACACGTGCTCCAACCTTCACGAAATATTTGCGCCCATTGCCCTGCACAAAATAAGTCTCCATCCCGTGCCCGCGCGGAAGCGAAAAAACCCAGTCATGGGCTGAAAAATACTTTTGCATATACCTGCGTACTTCCTGCTGGTGTTCCTGTCTTTCAGGCACGGTTGTCAACCTGCTGCAGAATTGTGGGATCTCGGAAATCTATTTTGTCAAACTTTCCAGGCAGTCGATGTAATCCTAAAGCACTGCAAATGCATCTTCAATGGCCTGCGTGCTGGTCATGTCTACACCCGCGATCTTGAACACTTCGATGGGCGGCTTTGATGATCCGGATTTCAGGAAATTGATGTGATCCTGGGCCGCAATTGGCGTGCCACTCAGGTTGAAATCCATACAGGGCTATACCCCTCTCGGTCACAAATCGTGCATATTGACTTCTAATCAGGAAGCGCAATTCCCTGGCACCGCCAGGCAATTTGTGACCGGGGGCATTATATAAGCCGGCTGTGTCAATTATATGCTTTCCTGGTTTTACATTTCAAGATATTAATTTCCATATCCTCAGGTATATGAGCAAAGAAGCCCCGATTTTTTCGGAGCTTCTTTTATGTGTGAGAAAATATATATCCTGCTCGCTTGCTCTGGATTTGTTTCCTCTACCCACCTAATTGCGGGCTGGTAAAGTAATGACCCAGCTGGTCCTTCACCAGAAGCCAGCCATCAAAGTATCCCTGTGTGGGCGGGTAGACCTTGACTTTCACCCAGACGCAGCCGCCACCATCCGTGAAGGTGGAGTTCCGGAAGTAATATACCGTACTGCCATTCACAGCCGAGGCAATAATCGCTCCATTGGGCTCGCTGCGGATGTACATTCCGCCCTTATAGTTAATTGTTGCAGTATTAAGTTCGTGACCTGGAGCGGGTTTCGGACAATTACAGGGCTTGGTGGGAGGAGTTGTCGGAGGATACGGATTTGGATACCCCGCGCCGCCAGGCATATTGATCACCTGCCCCACGTAGATCACATTGGGATTGTAGATCTGTGGGTTGACCGCCATGATGGCGCTGACGGTGGTTCCTGAGCGGCTGGCAATATTTGCCATCGTATCTCCGACCTGAACCATATAGGTGCTTCCAGTTGCCGGTGGTGGATAGTAGCCTCCACCGGAGGTATTCCCGTTAGGGATATACAAAACCTGGCCTGCATAGACCCAATTGCCAAGCCCCGGATTCGCGGCCTGGATGGCATAAACCGTTGTACCGCACTGTACCGCGATGCCGCTTAGCGTATCGCCCCATTGGACTGTGACGTAGCTTGCACAACTGGACCATGCCAGCGCTCCCCCGGCCGAGGCGAAAGAGGCGACCAGGATTGCCATAACGATCGTCAATTGAAAGATTCTCTTCATCATTGCGCACTCCCTTTAGTGAATTGGATGGAATCAAGAATAAAGCGGTTCAAACATTACAGTTTCATTTCGTATATGTATAGGATACTCAAAAATTATCTCTTGTCAAGAGATATTCCCGAATTTGTTTCATCCTGCAACATTTCGGACTAGACATATTTTCCGATGTCATTACCCCACCATTTTCAATTTTGGTTAAGAGCATCTTCAGGTGCATATTCCTCAAGCAGTGCCTCCACTTCCCTGGCCTTGTCCAGGATTTCAGTGCTTTCAAACTTTTTGATCTCAAAGAGATGAGTTAGCTGCTCGTATAGCTCTGGCAATCCCAAAATTTCCGCCACCTGTTCATGGATCCACTTGTTGTAGGCAATCGGGTATGTCCGCCGGGCGATGAACAGGGCCTGGAGGAATTCCTGATAGGCATTGTAGAGACGGTCAAAGGACTGAAAATATAGTCCCCGTTCAATATAGAGCGGAATATGATGCAGGTTATTCAGACAAAACCATCGCACTCTTTCCAATCTTTGCCGGCGTAATTCCTCGTCGTAGTAGGGGAGCCATTGACGTTTAAGCTGCTGAAAATAGTCACTTCCCTGCCATAAAGGAAAGCTGTATGCCAGGAAGTTTCCAATTTGTATCTCAAAGTCATCTGGTCCGGCGGCCTCGTCCTGTTCGCTGGGTGTGAAGTCACCGCTGATAAAGTCTGGATGCACGACCGAATATTTTCCGGCTTTGTAAAGGTTTTGGATCGCCTCATTTGATTTTTCAAGCTCATACCAGCCTGCTTCCAATTCGCTTAAGGGGGAACGGCCTTCACCGCGTTTGGCAAGCATAATAATGTCAAGACAACTATCGCGTGATGCCCTGCCGCGGGCACACGAGTTGACAAGCAATACCGCATCGATTTGAAAGTTTTTAACAAAATAACCGCTAATTACTTCTGCGGCTTTTTGATGTTCCAGGGTCGGATAGGCAGGTACTATTTTCATCATTTTGTCGTTTAAACCTCCAAAGCAAATTCTAAAACACCGTCTTCGAATTATTGGTTCGCTCGGTTGGGATTTGTGAAACTTCCCCGGAAGTGCTGTTTCTTGCCTTTAGAGTTTTTGTTCTGGAAAGAAACACCTGACAGGATATATTATAAGGAAAATTTATGCAAGCGACTTTGATCCATAACCCAAACGCGGGAAGTACAATGCAGCTTTCCACCGGATAAGATGTTGGAAGCATTAAGTCAGGTTGGATATGATCCAATTTATTTTCCTACTTTGCAGGAAAATGATCTTGACCATGCGCTCGAACAGGCGAAGGATCTGGTGGTCGTCGCCGGAGGAGATGGATCGATCCGGGCGGTTGCCACCCGCCTACTAGGCAAAGACATACTAATTACACCTATACCTCTTGGTACGGCGAATAATCTTGCCCGTATGCTGACACTCAATGCAAAACCGCTGGAGATTATTGCCGGCCTGGCGGATCCCGTGGAGCGTGATATCGATATCTGGCAGGTGGCAACCCCACACGGTCCCGATTATTTCCTCGAAGCGATGGGAATTGGGAGCGGGGCGGATGTTATGGAGAAATACAAACCTGATGAGGGAAGGAGCATCCGGCGTGGACTCCAAAGCATGTTGAAGACGCTGAATGGCTACCAGCCCAAGTTTTTTCACATCAACGTTGATGGACAGGATTTTTCAGGCACTTATTTTTTATGTGAAGTAATGAACACGCCTACTGTGGGCAATCACTTTGTGCTGGCTCCGGATGCCAGGCCCGACGATGGTCTCCTTGATCTTGTTCTGGTCCATGAGAGTCAGCGTGCGAGCTATATAAAATTTGTAAAGGCGGTTCTGACCAGAACGGTGGGAAGTTTGCCTGAAGTCAGCGTATACAGGGGGCGCAAGCTTGAGATTGCCTGGCGGGGCTTTCCCGTACATTTGGATGGGATGGTGGTTTCCGGATTGGACGGGGTGGATGTCATCAACAACCCTTCCCATGATGACGAACCTGAGTTGCTTGATGTGGCGAAGCCATATATTCGTGTGGAGCTCGCCCCGCATGCAGTTCACTTTTTAGTTCCAAAGGTGGCGATGACAATGGGAAGGGCGCCTTGGCTTCCGTCTAGTTTACTTCTCTGCTACGAATACAAATCTGGAAAGCCGTCGTACGCTTGCTAATTGGTGGATGATGGCAAAACCTTTTGTAATCCTTCAAACAGCTTCTCACCTTCGATCTTAATCGGATCATCACTGTGATTTCAACAGCAATCTTGCCAGTGACTAATTTCAATACATGGCACCATTGTAGACGTGACAATTTCAGTAAATTGTAAAAAAAAGTCACGCTGCAAGCGTGACCTACATCAGTCCACGATGAACAATTTAACTCCGGTCGCGGTGTAGGAACGATGCGGTTCTGCGTTGTCGGCTACCTGATAACTCGTTCCCGGTGTCAGAATGAATTTTCTCCCGTCGGCAAGCTCAGTATGGAGCTCGCCTTCCAGGCAGAATAAAATATGACCTTTGGTGCACCAGTGATCGGCAAGATAGCCCGGACTGTATTCCACCAGGCGAACTCGGATGTTATCAAACTGCTGCGTGCGCCAGTAGGCTGTTCCCGTTTCACCCTTGTGCTCGATGGCAGGGATTTGCGACCAGGTGGTTGTGCCGAAGGGTATATTTTTCATGTCCATGTTGATCTCCGTCAAGTTTTGTTCATGCCATTGTTTGAGAGAGAGATGGATTAATCCACAGTCAGGGTCTTCGACAAATTCCTCGGGAAATCGGGGTCGAAGCCGCGCATCACGCTCATATGATATGAGAGCAACTGCAGCGGCAAAACAGCCAGCAATGCGTTGATCTGTGGGTCCGATTTGGGGATGACGACCAGGTCGTCGCCGTTGGCGCGCAGGCGGGCATCCTCCTCGGCGATGACGATGGTCCGGGCGCCGCGCACTTTGACCTCGTTGATCCCGCTGATGATCAGCGGAACATCATTCGGTCCGGCGACAAAGACGATCGGAAATCCCTTGCTGACGGCGGAGAGCGGCCCGTGCTTGAACTCGGTCGAGAGCATGCCCTCGCAGTGGGCGTAGGTGATCTCCTTCAGCTTCAGGGCGCCTTCGAGGGCAATGGGATAGGTGGCGCCATAACCAAGACAGTACATATCGTTCCACTCATTGATGTCCCTGGCGATCGCTTCGATCTGCGGCGCGACCATAGCGATGGTCTGCTCCATCAATTCAGGGACGCGGTCCAGTTCGTGCGTATCCTTTCCCGCAAGCTTGTATGCAAGGTACAGGAACGTCACAACCTGGTTGGTAAATGTCTTCGTGGCGGGGACGCTGATCTCGTAGCCGCAGCACAGGGGCAGGCAGAGCGAAGCGGTCCTTGTCAGTGTGGAGCCGACCACGTTCGCCAGTCCAAAACAGGCCATGCCGCGGGCTTCCGCCGCTTCCAGTGCGTTGAGTACATCCTTGGTCTCGCCCGACTGGGAGACGAAGATCCCCACGTCGTCGTGGTTGACCGCGGGCGCATACTGGGCGATGAATTGCGGCGCCAGCACTGGGATCACAGCGCATCCGGCCAATTGAGCGAAAAAGACTGCGCCGGCAGAGGCAGCATGATAACTTGTGCCACACCCAATGAAATACAGGTGACGGGCCTTCTTCATTTTCCCGACCAGTGCTTCCACCTCCCGGTTTCCATTCAGCACATGGGACAGCTCCCGGGCAACCTGCGCCTGCTCGTGGATTTCCTTCAACATAAAATGAGGATAGCCACCTTTCTGCACCGCATCCATCGACTCGGTGACCGTTTCGGGCTTTCGATCGATCCTTTTCCCATCCTTGACCGACCGTACCTCGACCCGGTCCGCCCACAGAGTGACAATTTCCCCATCCTGCGGGCGAATGACGTTGCGTGTCAGCGGCAGGATCGAAGGCAGATCAGAGGACACACAGGTAAAGCCTTCGCCGAGCCCCACCACCATGCCTGAACCTTTCTTGAAGGCATACAGCTTGTCATCGTTGGCGCGCCCGATGACAAAGGCATAATCACCTTCGAGATCGCCGTAGGCCAGGCGGATGGCGTCAATGAATTCATAACCGCGGTTGATATAGCGCTCCACCGCATGGACGCAGGTCTCGCCGTCGTTCTGGGAGCGGACCGTCATCCCCTCAGCGATGAACTGCTCACGCAGCTCGACATTGTTGACCACGTTGCCGTTGTGAGCGCCGACCATATCGCCATCCGAATCCAGGTGGGGCTGCGAGTTGACCTGGGATGGCTCGCCAAACGTCGCCCAGCGCAGCTGGGTGATGCCGCGCTGCCCGCGCATCTCGGAGATGTTATATTTCTCCGACACTGTTTCCACTTTGCCAACATCCTTGCGCAGATCGATTTTTCCATTGTTCAATGTTGCCGCACCAACGGAATCATAGCCGCGGTAGGTAAGTCTTTTTGCTGCTTCGATCAGAAGAGGACCAAGCTCTTCGTCTTTATTTGTTACATATCCGAAAATTCCGCACATTCAAATCTCCTATTTGAACCAATTCCCGATGGTTTCAGCAACCTTTTCTCAACCACTGAGGAATAAAACTCTTGCATATGTTGCTTGCAGGCCAGGCGTCACCGTGACTACACTTATTGCCTGACATTCCTTTGGGATGCAAAGTTTGGCGGGTTGCCCCTTACAGGATGCTTCGCGAAAACCCCACCCTGCGATTACTGAAGAATATCGGTTTTTGGATTATATTCTCCTTAACCAGTGAGTGATAGATGATGTTATTCCTGAATGCCGGAGGTTCTTTGTCCGGTTTTGAACACTGGAAACCTGGTAAAAATTAGTAAAAGGCATATAACAAAGGGACTTAAGCATGACTTCAAAAATTCGTGCAGTGATTTTCGATATGGACGGCGTACTGGCCGATTCCGAGCCTCTGATTAATGCAGCGGCGATTGCCATGTTCCGGGAAAAGGGCCTGGTAGTCCAGCCGGAGGACTTCCTGCCCTTCGTCGGTGCCGGAGAGGATCGCTATATTGGCGGCGTGGCAGAGAAGTATGATTTCGCCCTGGACGTCCCACTGGCCAAAAAAAGAACGTATGAAATTTACCTGGATCTCGTTCCCGCGCGGCTGAATGCTTTTCCTGGAGTCCATGCTCTGGTGCATAGTTGCCGCCAGGCAGGTCTGCTTGTGGCAGTCGCCTCCAGCACAGACAGCATCAAAGTCATGGCCAACCTGCAAAAGATAGGCCTGCCGGAAGAGTCCTGGGATGCGGTTCTGACCGGTGAACAGGTAAAGCGCAATAAGCCGTCGCCGGAAATCTTTCTCTCTGCCGCCCGAAAACTTGGTGTGGATCCATCGGTTTGTGTGGTGGTTGAGGATGCGGTGAATGGCATCCAGGCTGCGAAAGCGGCTGGAATGCGCTGTGTTGCCGTCGCCCAGACCTTTCCTGCCGAACGACTGCAGAATGCAGATATTGTGCGAGACAGGATTGGCGATGTGCAGCTGGCCGATCTTATTCGAGGCGAACCGAAGAGTTAGGCGACAGCCGGCTTTTATTCCAGTTTCAAATTCCCACTCTCATCGAAGGGGAAGAAGGGGTTTATAGGCCACTTCCCAGCGATAAATCGTCGGGGTCGGCGAAATAGGAGCTATATCCGCCCCAGAATACCTTCTGTACGTCTCCAGATCCCTTATACCCAATGTAATAATGTGCAGATGCTGGTTCATCTTCTTTTCCTCTTTATCACAGATGTTGAATTTTAGTGAAATGTATCCTCTGGAAAACCCTCACAGATGTGTTTCCGCCGCTATCCTTGCTGACAGTACCCTATGACCGATGAATGCACTCACCGCGAGCACAACCAGATAGACAGGCGTGTACACAATACCGGCCAAGGCGGTCATAAACATGCACATACCCAAATTGTTGTTTCCATCACCATTATTTTGACCGACACACAACGGTGTCATATTCAGGAAACCCAGCACAAGCAAAGCCAGCGCCCATGCCAGCAGGCCCTGCAGCATGATCCACATCCATGGCTGGGCCAATTTCAATTTCTGGAACACGGTCGGAAGTGCAAAACCGATCAACAGGCTGCTGATTAACAAAGCGATGAGCACTGCCATATACGTTCCCCGCCAGTAATCCCTGCCCAGCCATCCACTGGACAGGAACAGCAGGAAGAATAAGAATCCGGGCAGTGCTGTAAAGAATGCCGAAACCAGGCGATTCGATGTTGACATAAAGCCTCCATAGCCACTTTATCCTGCGCCAGCTATCCGGGACTGTCAACTTGATCCAAATCCTATCTGAAGTTTAACTCGCATCCCACGGAGCAACACCGCGTCCAAGTCCGCCTCGCAGTGACCCGTGAATTATTTCCGCCAAATAAGGCATGACTTCAGCCGTAGCCGCCAGCAAACCGAAACAGCCGGCGATCATCATGTCGCCGAAAGGGGTGGCGAAGTACGGTCGGAGGACGGAGGACGGGGACCGTTCTTTTCGGTCTTCGGTCCCGATCTTCCGTCCGAAACATCGACCGCCTCGGCCCGGTTACCACCACATCAAACTCATCCTTCCCAAATTCGAATATTTCATTCGAATACATCAACGCGCCGTGTCCCATGTCGTCGAACACGTCCTGGTGCTTCAGGGATCCATCCGCCAGTTTGCGGATCAGCATTTCGAGCTTTGGCAAATCGATTTCACCGGTGTGATGTTCAAAGACACCTTCGATGCCTCTTTCACCCAGCCGGAAAGCGAGCGTGTGAAAATTGCCCACATTACAAATAATCTTCTGCCTGTGGGAGGAAACAGTCGTATCGAAATCCGCACCCAGGACCGCGGCCGGCGCCGTGTCCATGACTACCAACGGACAGGGCAGCTGCCCCGCCGAGTCTGTGACTGACTGCAGGCGGGTCATGATTTTGGGAATATCGGTTGAAACGTAGGCAAAGGCAGAAAGCGAGTTCCTGGCCCGGATCCGTTCATCCAGATAATCAAACCTGAACTGCCGGTCCGAGATCTCCCGGAGGCGCATTTCCGTGATCAAATACCGCCACGGCGATCGCGGCTAGATCATCCAACGAAACGCCATAGTCCCTAAAAGTCCTGGAAATTAATGCGAAATCAAAATCCTTCAATTCCAGACGATGGACCGTTGGCGATAGACCATCGGCTTCATCGTCAGAAATTATTTTTATACCCAGATCCTCCACTTTATCGAGCTCATCATTGATCGTCGTCGCAGCGGAGGGTGTCATGTAAACAGGAATACCTGCCCGGGCATATGCCTCGATCGCCCAGGCCGAAGGGCCACCTCCCATTTGATGGCCGGTGAGCAGGATGGGATTCCGTGAGGGAAGCGCCTGCTTCAGACGGCGGTGCACCATCATCGTGGGGGATGGCAGGACAAGCTTAAATCCGTTTTCGATGTCGAGGTTTGAGTTGTACAGGAAAATATCCTGGGTGCCAGTGCCTATGTCAACAGTAAGGATTTTCATATCTTTTCCAGTTTGGCAAATCACGCTGCAAGTGTGACCTGCTACATGTTACAGGTCAATCCCCAGCCAGTTACGGATAAGGTATCCGATGACAAATGAAAAGGCCGCCACGCCGAGACTCAAACCTGCCATCTCCAGGAATCTTTCGCGAAATGGTTCACCCTTTGCCACCGAGATGTAGTAATTGAAAACAGCGATGATGATGACAGCAATTGTGAGGGTGATGACCAGATCCAGAATATAATTTTCGAACAGGAGATACGGCATGACGAGCAGCGCAACGGTGGTGATGTAAGCGATACCGGTGTAAATGGCGGCGCGCACGGGTTGCTTGCTGGTGTCCTCCGAGCGCGTGGAAAGATATTCACTGGCAGCCATGGACATGGAGGCGGCGATGCCCGTGATGAGCCCCGAGAGGGCGATCAACTTCACGTTCTGCAGGGCAAGCGTCAGCCCGGCGAGAGCGCCGGTCAACTCCACCAGGGCATCGTTGAGACCCAGCACCACAGATCCGGCATACTGCAGCCGTTCCTCATCCAGCATGCTGATGAGACGTTCCTCATGTTCGTCCTCCTCATGCTGGAATTGTTCCGCTTCGGGAATATCCTGCGCCACTGATGCATAGCTCTCCTGGACTGCCTCCTCCCCCTGTTCCATCAACTTGATCCCAAACGTGAAGCCGAACAAAATGCTGATCCCATAGTAAAACCAGACCATAACCCAGCGCGGTTCCACTTCCTGGTTGGTGTATTTCTTCCAGCCGTTGTAGTGACGCAGTTCGTCCGCTGCGATCTGTTCGATGATCCGTGCGTTTTCGATGGGGGTGACTTTGCGAGCCAGGCGCCTGTAGATGTGATATTCGGTGATCTCAGTTTGCTGGAACTTCAAAACCTGTCGTTGGACATGTTCAGAAAGTTGCATCCAATTCTCCTGGTGAATTTGTATGTATTGTAAGCCATTTTATTACTTGCCTTAATCGAGTAAACCGAAGTGAAAAAGGATGGTTAGTCATGTGATTTATATCACTTATCTGATGTTAAGGAATCACATATCATAAGCAGACATTCAAAAAACATTCAGGAGGAGGAATTATGCTTCACAAGACCAGAACATCACTGCTATCAGCTACTTTACTCTTGTTGCTCGCCATATCATCTGCCTGTTCGAATGCAGCTCCGCCATCTCCTACGCCTACCGACACCCCCAAGCCTACCTCGACCAATACGGCCATTCCGACCAATACATCCACCCCCACGCGTACGCCCAGGCCGACATCCACGCCCAACCTTGCGGTGACGCAGAAATATGAGGGTTTCAACGAGGAAATCCAGTCCTACTATGACCAGGGCTACTTGAACACAACTGAAGGCACGATCGAGGAGGTGGATGATTTTACGGACGATTGGGCGCAATTGGGCTGGTATCGCTGGATGCCGCTAAACGAAAATGTCGACGATTTCTTCCTGAGTGCCCACTTTCGATGGATGAGCGCTTATAAGAACGCAGACGAATCAGGATGCGGACTGATATTTGCCATCCAACCGGATAGTTCACACTATGCAGTCTTCCTTGACCGGAGCAAGATCATCTTCCTGGACGCAGACAACAGCTATGGCAGCTACTCTCTTCCGGTGGGCAAGACACGCGGGAAGGGAAGCGTAAAATTTGGCAACCCGGGAGAGGCGGATTTTACGCTGATCCTAAAGGGGAATTCCGTCTATGTTTTGGTGGATGGTGAGTTGATCGGCGAGTATTCGTTATCCCAAAGCAGGATTTTGAGTGGCGATGTGGGTCTGACAACTCTCTCTGGCACAAATAAGGATTACGGTACCCGCTGCGAAATGACTGATATTCATCTATTCCGCCCTGAGTAACACAGGCAGTAGAACCTGACGGGCCTCCGTAGGTGACTACGGAGGCTTTTTAATTCCTCCCATAAAAAGTGGAGTAGAGGTATCATATTGCAGGTTACTGAACCATGAAACCGGAGTATGAATGCCCAATCCTGCGCTGACGGAACTGCTTGCCAGCTATGTCCCCAGACTGATCCAAAATCGAGTTGCAGTTGATCCAACGCCCATTGAAATCCCCGTTTCAGAGGACATGCAGGCGGCAGTCCTGTTTGCGGATATTTCAGGTTTTACCCTTCTCACCGAACACCTGGCGGAACGCGGCCCGTCGGGTGTGGAGACCCTGGCGCGTATCCTGAACGAATACTTCGGCCAGCTGATCGATATCATCCACGATTATGGTGGGGATGTGGTCAAGTTCGCCGGGGACGCGGTGATCGCCGTCTGGCCGATCACTGCAAATGATGTCGCCGCGGGCGGGACCGGGGAGGCAGGATCCATTTCGCGGGCCGATCTGTGGCAGTGGACAATGCGGGCGGCCGAATGCGCGGTCACAGTCCGGGAGCGTCTCAGCAATTACCAGGTGGAGGGTGCCAGCCTGTATTTGAAGCTGGCCGTCAGCACCGGACATATTTCGGCCGCACACGTAGGCGGCGTATTCAGCCGCTGGGAATTCCTGCTCACTGGCAATCCCCTGATCGAGCTGGGGATTGCGAACAGCCTGGCTGGGGCGGGCGATATCCTGATCACACCCAGTGCCTGGAAATTGATCCGCAATGATACGGTCGCCAAGCCGATTGAATTTGAGCTGAAAGCTGCGATCGCCCAGGGCGGGCTCCTGGACAGGCTGAACAAGCCGTCCTCCATTTCCACCACGAAAAAAAAGATTGAGATCCCGAATGGGGGAGAAAACTCATTGAGGGCGTATATTCCCGGCGCGATCATCAACCGCCTCTCTGCCGGGCAAAGCAGCTGGATCGCGGAATTGCGGCGCGTTTCGGTCCTTTTCGTCAACCTGCCGGATATCGACCAGTATACGAAACTGGAAACCGCCCAGAATATTGCGCGCTTGATCCAGCGGTCCATTTATCGCTATGAAGGCAGCATCAACAAGATCAACGTGGATGACAAAGGCATCACCATTGTCGCTGCCCTGGGCCTGCCGCCCTTCTCTCATGAGGATGACCCGGCCCGCAGCGTACAGGCTGCTCTTACGATCCGCCGGGAATTGAACAACCTTAAAGTGCGCAGTTTTATTGGGGTTACGACCGGCCGAATTTTCTGCGGATCGGTTGGGAATGAATCCAGGCGCGAGTATACGATCATCGGGAACGCGGTCAACCTGTCTGCCAGGCTGATGACCGCGGCCGGAGGAATGTATCGACCTCATCACAAAGCACGGGGTATCGATCCTGTGTGACCGGGTCACGTTCGAAAGCGCCAGGGATACCGTGGAATTCGAAACGCCGCCGCCGCAACTGGTCAAGGGACGCGTGGAGCCGGTCGAGGTTTTCCATCCGCTGACGTTGAAAAAGAGCATCATCCGCCCAAAGACAGATATGATCGGCCGTCACGAGGAAAAGGCCCTGATCGCCAATGCCCTGCAGGAATTTTCGCGCGGAGAGCCTCAACAGACGATCGTCTTGCAGGGAGAAGCCGGGATTGGGAAATCCCGCATTTTTGAGGACCTTGTACGCCAGGCAGAAAGCCTGAATGTGAACATGTTCAGCGGCGCCGGCGACGCGATCGAGAAAAATAATCCCTATTTTTCCTGGCGGCCTGTGTTCAACAGGATCTTCGGCATCGAGGAATATACGGCCAAGTCGGAATATTCGGAGGAAAGCCGGAACTTCATCCAGAATAACGTTCTCAAAAAGTTGATCGAGGTCGACCCGGACCTGGCACGCTATATGCCGCTGCTCGACGTCATCCTGCCGATCCAGATCCCGGATAATGAGTTTACCGCCGCAATGTCGGGCGAGATCCGGGGTGGAAATATCCGTGAGCTGCTGACGAGCGTGCTTGTATTTCGAATCCCGCAAGGCACCTCTTCTGCTCGTCCTGGAGGATCTGCACTGGTTTAACTCGGCTTCCTGGGCACTCCTGGTGGATGTGCAGCAGAAAGTCCGTCCCATCCTGCTGGCCTTGAATACGCGGCCCCTGCCGGAGCCTGCACCGGTTCAATTTAAACAGATCATGGATCAGCCCGAGACGCGCCTGATCAAACTGGAGGCCATGATGCTCGACGATGTCGAAGCACTGGTCTGCCAGAGGCTGGGAGTCAAATCCATCCCGCCGATGATCGGGCGGCTGATCCGGGAAAAATCGGAGGGACATCCCTTCTTTGCAGAAGAGCTGGCGTATGCCCTGCGCGATTCAGGATTCCTGATCATTGAAAATCATGAGTGCCGCATGTACTCGCGGCTGATCAACTTTGAAGACCTCACACTTCCGGATACTCTTCAGGCCGCGATCACGAACCGCATCGACAGCCTGGACCCCTCCCAGCAATTGACTCTAAAGGTCGCCAGCGTGATCGGCCGTATCTTTGCGTTGCGCGCCCTGCAGGCCATCCACCCGATCGAGTCGGATAAACCTGCTCTTCGGGAATACATGGAGAACCTGACCCGACTGAGCCTGATCCTGGTCGAGTCCGAAGCTCCTGACCTGGCTTACATCTTCAAGCATGCTGTCACCCAGGAGGTGGCATATAACCTGATGCTCTTTTCGCAGCGCCGCCAGCTTCACCAGGCGGTCGCCCAATGGATCGAGCAGACCAACCGGAACAATATCGAGTCTTATTACAGCCTGCTTGCGTATCACTGGTCGCAGGCGGCCGAAATGCCCGATTCGGTCCGCAATTACATGGCCATCCGCAAAGCGACGGAGTACCTGGAAAAAGCGGGCGACCAGGCCATGGCAAATTATGCCAACCAGGAGGCGATCCAGTTTTATACCCAGGCGCTGGAGTGGGAAAGCCATATGCAAGCGCCTGAAAACCGGCAGGCTCTCCGGGACAGCCAGCTCCGCCGAGCACGCTGGCACAGCCGCATTGGGCTGGCCCACTATGGACTGGGCTCCCTGCCTGATTGCGAAATACATGCCCGTGAAGCCCTGCGATTGCTGGAGAGACCGATCCCCGAATCAAGTATCCAACTGGCACTGGGAGTCGGTCTGCAAGTCATCCGGCAGGTATTCCACCGTTACATCCCGGCCAGCTATATTAGCTCAAAGGGCTGGGAACGGGAAACGGCGATCGAAGTTGCGCGGCTCTATGAATATATGTCGCGGGTCTATTTTTATTCCAATGAGACGCTGCCTGTCATATACATTGTCCTGCGTTTCCTCAACGAGGCGGAAAAGGCCGGTACTTCTCCCGAGCTGGCCACAGCCTATTCGAGCATGGCTGTTCTGGCCGGGTTTGCACAGCTGCACGGCCTGGCCGAGTCCTATAGCGGGCGCGGGCTGGCTGTTGCCGAGCAGGTCAACCAGACATCCAACCGGATCACGGTCAACGTGGTAACGGGTGTGCACAAGGTCTCGGTGGGGAAGTGGGATGAGGTTCGTGCCCGCGCCCTGGAGGCCCAGGCCCTCTGTGAGCAGCTGGGCGATTACCGCCAGTGGGGCGACAGCACCACGCTGCTGGCGGAGGGTGCCTTGCTCTCAGGCGATGTCCAAACCGCCTTCAGTGTGGAGAACAATTTGCTGGAGGAATCTCGCCGCAGGCGTAACCCGCTGCAGCAGTGCATGGCCCTGTTTGGTGTCTCCTCCATTTACATCCGCCAGGGCGAGTATGCAAAAGCCATTCCAATGCTGGAGGAGGAAATACAGATCCTGGAAGAGCTTCCCAACATGGCCTCGAGCATCAATTCAAATGCCCTGCTCGCTCTCGCCCATTACAGGCTGGGCGATGTGGAAAAGGCGCTCAACTATGCCAGCACGGTCCTGGACCTGGCCTCGGATCTCTCGCCGACTGTCTATTCCCTGGATGTTGGTTTTTCGGCCGTAGCTGAAGTGTATTTCGACCTGTGGGAGAAGGCGCTGCAAAACCCGAAAGGACTGCTCGATGCGGGTCGTTTTAAACAGTTGACTGAAAAAGCGCTCAAACTGTTGAAGGGGTTTCGAAATATTTTCCCGATTGGCCAGCCATACCTGGCGCTCTATACCGGCCGGTGGCATTGGAACCAGGGGAAACCGCAAAAGGCAGTCAAGACCTGGCAGGCAGGACTGGAGGCTGCACACAAATATGGCTTGCTATACGAGGAGGGCTTGCTCCATGTCCGGTTGGGTTCCTCACTCAGGCACGCACCCGCGGAACAATTGACGCACTTCGAGTGCGCGGCTCAGATCTTCGGGACGATGGGCGCAGTCAGAGACCTCGGGATCGCGAAGGCGCTGGCAGAGGAATACGGACTTTAAATCCAGCGCAACCCCGCTTCATTCAAAGACAAACTTGGTGGGGTCTGCAGTGAACTGCGTCCAAGTAATACACTGGCGACGGTGTGAACACGTACAGCCCACCTTCATCCCATTGGTTGGGCCCGGGTGAATATCCCTGGGAGGCATATTTTTTGCGGTAGGCCTCCACCAGCCGGTTCGGCCAGGTTGGCATCCGGCTCTCGCGGCAGGCGATGGATGTCCCTTCCAGGATGATCACCTGGTCGCCACTCTCTAGATGTACGGAGACATGCGGGTTATCCATAATATTTTGAGCGTGACGGGTCTCCGGGCTGCCATCGTAATAGATCTTTCCATCCAGGTAGACAGCCCAGCGAGGGACTACATGCGGCCGCCCGTCAGGGCGGACGGAACAAAGCCAGTAGTTTTTCGAGTCGGTTAATTCCGCGGCGACCCAGCTCCAGTCCACGTAGGAGGCGGGGTTGTCCACGTATCCCTTTGGGAATTGCGGGCGGGAAACTTTTGGGGTTGTCATGAAGCCAACTCTACAATAAATCCCCGGAATATGCAACTAGGAGGAGGGCGGAAGTGTTGCGCTATTTTTGGCAGAGGACGATTGAACAGAAGAAAATCCAGTCCACTTTAATCCAACATAGTATCCCAGCGCCGCAACAATCAATCCGCCGACGATATCCAGGATGTAATGCTGGGCTGTGAACAGCGTGGACAGGGAAACGATCACGAGGATAAACCACCAGAGCGGCTTATAGCGCGGATACCAGAGGCTGTAGAAAAAGGCCAGCAGGGCCGTGATATAGATGTGCCCGCTCGGAAGGGCATTGTAACGCCCGGTGCCTTCATGAAAAAAACGCAGGAGGGAGGTGAATATATCGCTGCCATGTAACACGGCCGACGGCACATAGGTTGGAAAAATGAAGAATATAGCGATGGAGACCGAGCAGGTGACAAGGAAAGCGACCGCGAAGGCACGGAACATGCGGTCACTCATTTTGAAGGCTGCCCATGCGAAGCCGGCGAACCAGAGTGGATAGCACAACACGTATGGCACAACCCACACCGGCCAGATGGGAAAAATGTCAATCGGCAGTTTCGGCTCAATGCCTCCGCTAAGCCACTCGCTGGTGGGGAGATAGATCAATTGGATGGCCCAGATGAGGGCGATCCATAAAAGCCGTTTTCCGATGGAAAGGGTGTTATCTTGCCCTGTATTTTTTTCAGCAGTCTGGATTTGAATGGTCATTTCTATTCCTGATGGTCGAGCGCGCCGTATTATACACTCGAAAGACAGGCGAGCCTGTATAAAGAAACGACCATATTATCGGTTGATATGGTACATTCCGTCCGGGAAGTCTCAAGGAACGATCACCGCCCGCACATCGCTTGTAAAATTTTCCAGGTCGTCGAGACGCTGGTTGATTTTGGCAGCCTCCAGGGGAACAACTTGGGAAACCACACGGGATGTATCCAGGATTCCACGGCGGGCCATATCCATGAGCAGGGGCAGCTCCTGCAGGAGATGGTCGTTCGAGCCGATGATCTCCGCTTCGTGACCGATCAGCGTGGCATACGGGTTTACCTCCAGCGGATCGCGGCTGATGCCTACGATGACTGCCCTTCCCATAACGCCCAGCAATTCAACCGTCTGCTTCATGGTCTTTTGCAGGCCGATCATCTCAAGGGCGACGTCCACGCCCCGGCCGCGGGTAAGGCGGCGGATCTCCTCCACAGCGTCGCAGCGGGCAGCATCGATCGGAATGGCGTCGTATTCGGAGGCAAGCTCGAGCTTGTCAGGCTGGATGTCCACTGCGTAGACTTCGACTGCACCCATCGCCTTTGCCAGCTGGATGGCGGACAGTCCGAGTCCGCCCACGCCGAAAACGGCCACCGTTTCACCGGCCTTGACCCGGCCTTTACGCAGGGCGTGCAGCGCCGTTGCCGAGGCGCACATCAGGGTCGCGCCCGCCTCGAAGGAGATCTCCTCCGGCAGCAGGATCGCGTTGCGGGCGGGCACGGCGACATATTCTGCATAGCCACCATCCACATGATGCCCGAGCATCTTCACCGTCGTGCAGAACTGTTCATTGCCAGTGCTGCAATAATAGCAGTCGCCGCAGCTGATGTTGTAATGCAAGGCGACCCGGTCGCCTGCCACCCGGGTGGTCACCTGCGGGCCGATCCATTCGATCTCACCCGCCACTTCATGTCCCAGCGTGATGGGCAGCTTCCCCATGCTGGAGCGGCCGCCGCGGTAATGAGCATCCGAGTGACAGATGCCTGCGGCGCGAACGCGTACAAGAATGTCCTTTTCTCCAATGGAGGGGATGGGGATGTTCTGCAGTTCCAGCGGTTTACCGGCTTCCACCATGCGGATGGCTTTCATATGTATCTCCAATAAAAAATCCTTGCGCTGAGCGGAGCGAGTGAAAGTCGAGGGCGTAGACGAAGCGCGGGTTTCAGGTATGATCCGCGCTTCGTCTGCGGCCTTCGCGACGTACGCTCAGCCCTCCGCTCAGCGCGACTCTCGGGCCCAACCGGCAATCCCCTGAATATCCTCCGGCGTGGTGCGGCAGCAGCCGCCGATCATCCGGGCACCCGCCCTGTACCATTCCTTTGCCTCTTCGCTGAACGACTCATAGATCAGGCTGCCCATCCCAGTCATTTCTCGATGCATCATAGCTTTCCCCTGAATTCGGATAGACGAGCACGGGCTTGCCTGTTGCCTTCCTTGCTTCGGCAATCAGGGAAGGGATGTATTTCGGTGAAGTGCAATTGATCCCCACCGCGGCAACAAAGGGATTCGCTTCGATCTGCCTCACACAGTCCGCGAGCTTTTGTCCTTCATTGACATGGACTTCATCGCCGGCAGCTAAAGCTGATCCATGCCTGGATGCTTTGGATACTCATCCAACAGCTTTACCAATGCCTGGGCTTCGACAAGACAGGGGATCGTCTCACAGGCGAGCAGGTCTGCGCCGGCTTCGATCAGTGCTTTCATACGCGGACGGTGAAAGTCCATCAGCTCGCTTTCGGTGAGACCATAATTTCCACGGTACTCCGATCCATCTGCAAGGAAAGCCCCGTAGGGTCCCACGGAAGCGGCAACAAATGGCCTGGACCTTCCGACGCGGTTTGCCTGGATCTGCCCCAGAATTCATCCCGCGCTTCGATCGCCAGCCTGACCGATTTTTGGATCAGGGCGAGAGCTTCCGGTTCACTCAGCCCGCGTTTGGAAAAACCCTCCATGGTGGCCTGGTAACTGGCCGTGATGGCACAGTCCGCGCCGGCTTTGAAATAATCGTAATGGACCTGCTTGATCTTCTCCGGCTGCTCGAGCAGGATCTTTGCCGACCACAGGTCATCCTTCAGGTTACAGCCGCGGCGCTCCAGCTCGGTGGCGAGGGCGCCGTCGATCACGAGGACGGGATAATGATCCAGGATGGATTCGATTGGGTTCATGGCCGTTAGGATACCATATACGCAGCCCCGGCAAACTCCTCAAAATCCATGATTGGCAGAGGATTTCATCAGGATCCTATGGGTTGGCCAGGGGATGTGTCTTGTAAATCCTCCCGGCCGTCATGCTGATCAGGAAAATACAAATCAGCAGGAATAACACGATCCCATATGCCAACTGGATTCCAACCGCATCTGCCAATCGACCTAATGCTAACGGCAGAGCTAAAATCGCCGTCCCGGAAGCCAGGGTGGCGCGTGCACCCGCCTGGACAGTGTTCCCATCCGCAGCGTTGATCGCCTGGGAAAGGATCAATGGATAAAAGTTTGCCACGCCCAGCCCGGTGATGAACAGCCCCATCAATCCGATCAAAACATTTTCTGCCCGCCAGAAAACCAAAAAGCCAACTCCGGCGATGACGATGGAAAAGGTCACAACTGTGCCAGTGGAGAAACGCTGAACCAGGCGGCTGCCAAGGAAGCGCCCCAGGATCATCCCGGCCAGGAACAGGCTGACCGCCCGGGCAGCATCGGCTTTCACCAAGCCAAGCCCCTGTTCCAGATAATCGGCACTCCAGAAGATCATGCAAAATTCCACTGAGACTCCCAGGACGATGGCGATCCAGTACATCCAGTATAGGAAAGGAAGATGCCCGTGCTTCTGGTCTGCCGCTTTGCTGACAGACGCGGTTTTTGCTGAAGAGTCCTTCCGCAGGGCCATGAACATAAAGATTGGCATGCAGGCCATGATCGCCAGCGCCAACCGCCAGCCTCCCGCGGATCCTGCAAACCATCCCACCATCAACGGCGCAAAAGTGGCGATCAGCGATGAAAAGGAATTCGCCTCCGAAAGCGCAACCGCCTTCAATTCGCCATGCTGGTCCGATAATGCCGCCGGGACAATGGCCAGGACCAGGGAACCGATGCAGCCCATCAGGAAGGAGGCCAGGATCGTGATTACCGGGCTCCTGCCTGCAAGAAGGACGAGCGTGCTCAGGCTCATGCCAAACAATCCCAGCCAGAGGGATCTCTGTTGCCCAATACGCTCGATCACCAGGTGCCCGCCTGCACCAACCAGCAGGATTCCGATTGCAAACGCAGTGAAATGAAAGCTGCTGACGGTATAAGTCAGATTCAGCTCAGCTTTTAGGAAAGGGGTGATGGGACCCAGTACATTGAGAAAATAGCCATAGAAGGCAATCGACAGGTAAGCCAGCCAGGTAAAGCGATCCCGGTGAAAAGTTTGATGCATGTGAAATATCCTTTGAGTAACAGGAAGAAATTGTATCCTGCTTTGAAGGACGATCCCCGCGTAAAATTCTCAGGTTTTATCCGCTCCCCCGCATTTGGTTATACATCGAAATGAATCTGGAATATTTAGGTACCGATTTATGGTACAACAGATTTATGTCTTTCAAGCACATTTCCACCTGTTCCAAGTATCACACCGGAGGATTTGATCATGTTGGACTCTACTTCCCCTCTCCCTGTTGACCAACGGCTGGAACTCGACCAAACAAGCAGGAGTGAATTTGTCACTGCCATGGTGCACCTCTACCGGGGTGAGCTGGCTGAAGCCACAGCCTGGCGCGGCCGGATCGATACGACCTCCAATTGGGCAATTGTCATGAGCGCGACCACATTAGTTTTGTGTTCGCCGACAAAGCGATCGAGCGGCATGTGCTGATCCCGATCATTACCCTGTTTTGTACATTTCTCCTGAATATGGAAGCGCGGCGCTACCGGTTTTTCGATATCTGGCGCTCCCGGGCACGGACCATCGAGATCAATTTCTATGGACCCCTGCTGGCTGGCACGAAGCCGGCTACTCCCGATTGGGCAAACCGGCTGAGCCAGGATATGGATTGGCCGCGCTTTCACATGTCATGGTGGGAAGCCATGGGGCGGCGGCTGCGACGGAACTATATCGGGATCTACAGTGTACTCCTGGGAAGCTGGTTCGTCGTGCTGACCACCCATCCCACCCCGGCTGCTTCCCTGTCTGAAGTCATCGCACGGGCCGCGATCGGGCCCATACCGGGTGCTGTAGTCTTTAGCAGTATGATGCTCTTCTATGCCGGCCTGGCCGCCTTGGGATTTTACAGCCGCTGGGACAGTCATCGGGTCAAGCATCTACCGGCCGGGCATCCCGAGCGGATGGCATTCCGGCATCGGGAAGATCATTGAGTAGGCCTGCCTGACTTATCGATTTGGATCTTGATTGGCGTCGCTTGTCTCGGAGCGCCATTTGTTCAAAATTTGCTTTAACCAATCGGGAGCATTGGCTTCAAACTCCCGGCGTTCCACTTCTGACATGGGAGTTCGATGGCGGTTCGCTTCCTCTGCCTTGTGGATTTGTTCCGCCAGGGACGGAACATCCCAGGCAGCCCGTTCCTCGTCTGTGGTGGAAGGGTTTACATCCCATAGCCGGTCCTGTTGCCCGTCAAAGATGTAATTTGTCCCATACTTTTGCGGCTTGCCTTGATACATGAGCCAGCGATCATAACTTGCAGCTGCAAGCCAGCGCGCCGGACGGTGACCCAGTTCACTCGAACGCAGTGCAAGAGAATGAGCATACTGGGCATCTTCCGGGGTATCGCCGTGGTTCATAATCCAGGCGGCATGGAAACAGTCTTCCGCGGAGAGCGATCCGTTTCCTGAGACAATTTGCATGACGCGTTCGCGGCGCTGCAAATCTCGAGCGCGCATTGCCTTATATTCCGGGGTATTTACCTTTGCCTGGTTGCCATGCTCCATGCGGTCCGCATTGTACAAAGAGAGCAATTCCTCATTCATTTCAAGATCAATCTGGGGCAATACAAAATTACCCGGTGCGCTGCAAAAGGATTTTTATATGCGGGGTGGACTGCTCTACTTTCGTGGTCTGCATTTCCATCTTATAGCGCAGCGTGTCATCTTGCAGTTCAAAGGTGCGCGCCGAAGATACCATGCGCGGATCGTTGTTCAAAACTTTACTCACAAAATGGATCCGGAACATGGAATCAAGTTCTTCGACGGTGCCAGTCAACACCTCATTCCGTCCCCCAACCTGGATGTTGACCAACTGCAAGTCGCCGTTTTCGAGAATGCTGATGAAACCATTCTCCCAGTGGGATTGGAGATACTCGGTTTGACCATCATACAGCTTTTGAGTCCGCTGCTCATAAGCCAGGGTTTTCTCGTCGCGGCGTGTGAAGATCAAGAGTTTCGCGAAAATTAAATGAAGTCACACCCGGAAATTGCCCGCGCCCTTCACCTTTCCAGGTTCCTTCGAGGAAGTTCAACACATGGATGCCGGTTTTGGATGGATTGTTCATAACAGGATTTTACAATATTTTGGGCTCAGAGCCGTTCGATAAAAAATATAGCCCCATCTGGACTGTGACACATTCACCAGACGGGGCACACATTCTCCCATGCAAGGAAATGATCGTATCAGCGGTTCAGGACAGGCCTCAGCCTCCTAGGGCGTTCAAAAGCTTGGTACCGTCGGGTGTACCGAGTCCCGTGCAGGCATCCCAGTTCTTGCGAGCTTTATATTTTCCCAGGCCCTCGATATCGTTATTTCCCTGCACAATATCATGGAAGGCGCCGCCTATACCAGGCATTTTGTAGATCAATGGGTTGATAAAACCAGCTTGCGGCTTGCCGAGACTGGAAAGTCTTTGGTTGATCAGGGCGATCAATCCGGCCCAAAGCGGTGAAACAGCACTTGTCCCACCGATGACAGCCCGTTGCCCACCCACCAGTCTTACCTGATAGCCAGTGTTTGGATCGGCATCACCGGCCACATCGGGTACCCCGCGTCCGACCTTGCCTGTTGGCGACCTGGGAACTTTCGCTTTGGACTGATAATTTGGCTTGGAAAAGACATTGCTGACTCCACCGCCTGTGGCGCCATCTCCTTCGTTCCAGACAACCTCGCTTGTGATCGTTGCCCCCGAGCCATAGAGTTTTGTGCCGCCGCAGGCCAGCGCAAATGCACTGGCAGCCGGAAAATCCACCCGCGCGTGACCATTACGCTGTTGCGGGTCTCTTACATCAGAGGAGCCATCATCGCCCGATGAACAGCAAACCGTCACACCCAGAGTGGATGCATCCTGCAGAATTTGGTCGAATGCGTTGAGTGCCTGCTGCGTCCACGAGTCTTCAGGACCTCCCCAACTGATCGAGATCACTGAGGGTTTGTTGGTGTTATCGTGCAGGGCGGAGCTGATTGCATCGAGAAAACCCGCGTCAGTATTCGGCGCAAAATAGACGGCGATGCTGGATCCAGGTGCGACAGCGCCAGCCACTTCGATATCCAGCATTACTTCGCCATCCGCACCCGAATCCGGGCCTGGCATATTCGCGCCGCCATCAACGCCAATCGCAATGACTTTGGGCATTGGTAAATTGAGCGACTTAAAGTATGCCTTCAGATCCTTCAAACTATAGCCTGTGCCTGTGACCTTATTGTGCTGATCAACATCGTTCAATTCTATAATGGCAATACACTGGCCCGTACCATCCAGATTGGCTGGAAATTTGTAAAGTTGAGCAACCTGGGGAGGAGTATAACTGGAATCCATAGCACTGTGCGGCGCGACCTCGAGCCTGGTTCCTCTGCTTGAGGCGGCCTCGGTGAAGAATCGGTGGTGGGGTGTCGCCACAGGCCGGTTGTCAAAACCCAGGACGCCGACAACGATATTTGAAAGCTCGTCGGGCACAGAAATTCCACCAGTTCTGCCACGAAACACATTGCGTCCCCTTTTGTAGCGTTTCAGGTTCGGCTTGAACGCGGCAGTAAGGTCGCCGACAGTGCCGGACAAGCGGACACTTCGTTTGGGGATGCTGCTTTCGATGACCGCGAGGTTGTGCTGCCGGGCGAAAGCCTCGACTTTTGCCAGATCATCTCGGGTCCGCGCCCGTTGCTCGGTGAACGTTTCACGGCTGACGTATTGGCGATTTTCAGGCAATTGGGCTGACATTTCCATTGCCGCGTTCGCCTGCGCGCGCGAACCGCCATCTGCACGCGGTCGTACCAGCACAGTGATCTCGATCTGCTTCTTTGGATCTACTTCACCGACGACCTTGGCATTCAGTGGCGCCTTCTTTTCACTGCCAACAACCTTCGTGCGATTTCTTGCAGCAGACATGGGAAGCTCCTTTTTTAACTATTTCCTAGGATATCATTTTAATTCTTCAAAAATACCCTCATCCTCAACGGTGAGCGGATTCCAAACAGATATAAGCGTTTGCCAGTGCTTCGGTCCTGATGTCAATACAAATTACCACCCTTATGTCTGTTAGAGAAGAAGCGCCCTATTCGTAATCATTATAGTAATTCCAGAGAAGAAGTCATTAAAAATTACAAAGAAAAATATAAAGAAAGCTTCAGAGATGCACAGTCTCTGAAGCTTTCTTGCTTTTAGAAAAAGGGAATGCTGGTTACCCGTCCAGATAATCTTCCGGCAGCCAGCAGCACAGCACCAGCTCTCTCGCCGCCTTGACCTCATCCATCCTGCCGAACTGCGTGGTGCTTGGGGCGTTATGGAGCAGTTCGGGCTGGGTCTTGGCTTCGTCTGCAATCTTGATCAGCGCGTCGGCGAAGGCATCCAGCGTATCCTTGTTCTCGGTCTCGGTTGGCTCGATCATCAGCGCTTCGTGGACGATGAGCGGGAAGTAGTTTGTGGGTGGATGGAAGTTGTAGTCCATCAGGCGCTTGGCGATATCCAGGGCACGGACGTCACTGCCTTCGAAGCGTCCCTCTGCAGACGAACTCGTGCATGCAGATACGGTCAAAGGGAACACGGTAGGTATCACGTAAGCGTGCCTGCAAATAGTTTGCATTCAGCACGGCATACTGCGAGATATCCTTGAGTCCATCCGGTCCGTGCATGGCGATGTAGGTGAACGCGCGGACGAAGCCGCCGCCGAAATGCCCGTGGAAGGCTTTCATGCGGCCTATGGATTTCGCCGGCTTGACAAAACCATACAGCGGAGGCGTATCGTCATCCGCTTCCTCGACGATGCCAACCAGCGGCTCGGGCAGGAAGTCTGCCAGATGTGCGGCCACGCCCACAGGACCCACGCCGGGTCCACCGCCGCCGTGCGGGACGGCAAAGGTCTTGTGCAGGTTGAAGTGCATCACGTCGAAGCCCAGGTCTCCCGGGCGGACAATGCCCAGCAGCGCGTTCAGGTTGGCGCCGTCACCGTACATCAGGCCGCCGCAGCCGTGGACCAGCTCGATCACCTTTTCGATGTGTTCATCGAAGAGGCCGAGCGTGTTCGGGTTGGTGAGCATCATGCCGACGACTGTGTCGTCACAGGCAGCTGCAAGAGCCTTCAAGTCCACGTTGCCGCGCTCGTCTGAAGGGATGGTGACAACACTCAAGCCCATCATGCCGACCGAGGCCGGGATTGGTCCCATGGGCAGCATCCGGGATGAGCATCTTGTTGCGCTTGTCATCGCCGCGCGATTTGTGATAGGCGCGCATCATCAGCACGCCGGTGAATTCTCCGTGCGCGCCGGCGGCAGGCTGCAAGGTCACTGCAGCAAAGCCTGCAATTTCCTTCAGCCATTCCTGCAGCTGGTACATCAACGCCAGGTTGCCCTGGACGGTCTCGATCGGCTGGAGTGGATGGGTGAAGAGAAAACCGGGCAGGCGGCAGGTGTCTTCGTTGATCTTGGGGTTGTACTTCATCGTGCACGAGCCGAGCGGATAGAAGCCGCTGTCCACGCTGTAGTTGAATTTGCGCGAGAGTGCATGTAGTGACGGACAACGTCCACTTCGGCTGAGCTCGGGCAGAGGCAGGTCCGGGCGGAGGAGTTCCTCGGGCGGCAGGGCCGTTTCGGGGACGTCCGAGGCGGGCATGGTCACACCGGTGCGTCCGGGCGAGGACAGGTCAAAGATGGTCGGTTCGACGATCTTCGGCAGCAGTCGACTTTTTCAGGGGCCTCAATCATTGCTCCACCTCCGATAACACTTCAACAAGCGTGTCGATCTCTTCCTTGCTGTTCATTTCGGTCACCGCGATCAGCATGTGGTCCTTGAGAGCGGGATAATCCTGTCCCAGGTCGTAGCCGCCGATGATGCCATGCTCGAGCAAATGCTCGTTGACTTCGTCCACCGGGCGTTCGACGCACAATGCAAACTCATGGAAGAACGGCTCGGTGAAGCACAATCCCATGCCTGGGATTTTGCTCAGCTCTGCCGCGGCGTAATGCGCCTTCTGGTAGCACAGGTCGGCAACCTGGCGCAGACCCTTCTTGCCGAGCAGACCGAAAGATAGACAGCCGTGCCGAGCGCGATCAAGCCCTGGTTGGTGCAGATATTGGATGTGGCGCGCTCGCGCTTGATATGCTGCTCGCGGGCGGTCAGGGTCAGGACGTAGGCGCGCTGGCCGCGGTTATCGACGGTTTCGCCGACCAGGCGTCCGGCCATCTTGTGGACGTATGTTCTTGCGGGTCGTGAAGAAGCCAAGCTGGGTCCGCCGTACCACATCGGGATGCCGAGCGGCTGGCCTTCGCCCACGACGATATCCGCGCCCATCGAGCCGGGAGTCTTGAACATGCCCAGCGCGGTGGGGTTGGCCACGACACAGACCAGCGCTCCCTTCGCATGCAGCGGCGTCGATGCAGTTTGGTGTAATCGTAGATGCGCCCGAAGAAATCGGGATACTGGACGATCACCAGGGCGGTGTCTGTCGTCGACGAAGTCGGTGAGGTCATCGGGATTCGAATCGAGATCCGCGTTCGGGTCATCGCCGGCCAGCTCCAATTCCATGCCCTGGAGTAGGTGCGGATGACGGCGCGGTACTGGGGGTGGACGGTGGGAGAGATGACCACCTTCCTGCGCTTGCCGCGGAACTGGGCATAGGCCAGGTTGACTGCTTCGGCAGTGGCGGTCGCGCCATCGTAGTGCGAGGCGTTGGACACATCCATGCCGGTCAGGGCTGCCATCAGCGACTGATATTCGAAGATGGCCTGCAGGGTGCCCTGGGAAATCTCCGGCTGGTAGGGGGTGTAGGCCGTATAGAACTCGCCGCGGCGCAGGATATGGTCCACGACCGAGGGGATGTAGTGATTGTACATGCCCGCGCCCAGGAAGGAGACCAGGTCCTCGCGCACGTTTTCGTTCGCCTGGGCGAGACCGGAAAGCTCGTCCATCGCTTCCATTTCGGTCAGCGCGGGGGGCAGGTTCAATTTGGGGAAGCGGTGCTTCGCCGGGACGGCGTCGAATAGATCATCCAGGGATCTGACGCCGATCGTCTCGAGCATCGCATCCCGCTCTTTGGGGGAAATGGGAATGTAGGTCATAATAGTTTCCTCCTGTCATTGCGAGGAGGCCAGAGCCCGACGAAGCAATCTCGTATTGGATAATGGATCTCGATTAGGAGTTTTGCTCCATTAATAGGCGATTGCCACGCCGCTCCAAAAACGGCGGCTCGCAATGACATTGATTAATGGGTTCTTTCCTCACAATACTTCTCGTACGCAGCAGCATCCATCGCATCGGATGTGGAGCCGCCTTCGAGCTGGATCATCCAGGCTTCGCCGTAAGGGTCGCTGTTGATCAATTCGGGCCTGTCGGAAAGGCCTTTGTTCACGGAGGCAACCTTGCCGGCAGCGGGTGAGTAGATCTCAGCCGAAGCCTTCACCAACTCCACTGAAGCGATCGGCTTTCCGGGTTCCACAGTATCTCCTTCATCGACAAGGAGTTCGACGAAGACAATGTCGGAGAGCTGCGATTGGGCATAGTCGGAAAGTCCTGCCTTGCCTGACTCCGGGTCGAACCATTCGTCGGACTTGGTGTATTTCAAGTTTGCGGGAGCGTTCATTGTTGTTTTCTCCTTTGGATATGATGTGGAGTCCAACGGCTTGCCGTTGGAAGTTGCAGGCGTAAACTCCTGCCCTCCATAGGGTGTTGGCGAATCAAAAAGGCGCACAAAGTTCATCGTGCGCCCTCTGTTATGTGACCTGAGAGAATCGTTTAGTTGAGTAGCAGCCTTGTTTTGTAGTTATGCAGTTTCCCAACCACGTAACTACCGAACTACCGAACTAAATTTACACCGTCGGTATCGTCCCGCTCGGGCGGGACGAATTTTCCAGAGTTTGGTCGGGGCAGGGTCCTTTTGCCTGAGAGTTTCATCTGGTTTCGCCTTGCCAGATTTGCACCTTCGGCGTCCCGCGGAACGCGGGAGCTCTTCCCTGTAGCCCGTTCGTTTGTTACATCCATTGTATGGGCGAGGGGAAGCAAAGTCAAAGAGGAAAATCATCCTTATTATGCAAAATAAAACTTCCAACCCGACAAGGTTGGAAGTTTTGGCAGGCTTACTCTTCTGCCGGTTTATCAGGTGGATTAGGTTCGTCTGGCGCTACCGGCGACTCGGGTGCAGCCGGCTCTTCTGGGTGGAAGGATGATACGATTGTTTCGTCCGTTCCAGAGGGCGTAGCGGGCGGGACTGGAGGGGCAGGCGGCTCAGGCTCGGAGAGGGGAATCTCCTCCACCGGGGCGGCTGGCTCCTCGCCGGTGATGGGCGACGGAATGGGCTCTTGCGCAGGAGCTGGCGTCACGATTGGGACAACCGGGGGGATCTGCGGAGCGGCCGGCGGAATAGGCCCGGGTACCACATCTCCGTTCAAGCGGGCAAAAAATTCCTTGACAGCCGGGTCGTTATAGAAGATCAGCGATAGGATGCCGACCACCATGGTAAAGACATTGCCGGTCAGGATACAAACGATCTCGAGCACTGCCAGATTGGTGGCAGGCCGCACTGCTTGCGGGGGTGTGCTTAACAGTTTTGCGGCATAAATGATCTCGAATATGCCAAGAATGGCGGGCAGGATGGTCAGAGGCGTACAACAAATGCCGACAATTGTCAGAAGAGCTGTAGCCGAGATAACCAGTCCCCAGCCCAGGTTGACAATGCCGCTGGCCAGAGTGGTCCAGGCAATAACGTTTACCAGACTTGGTTTGTGCGGATAGGTAGCTTGTGCGTTCATTTCTTTCTCCTGAATGGAAGAATGCAATTCACTCTCTTATACGCTACACCAGGAGCCGGGTTGCAAACTGTGTGCCGCTTTGCTTAAAACTGGTCGGAGTTACGGGCTAATTTTTTACCTACCAGCTATGGTAGAACCCGGAACCCAATTACACAAAGCGGTTCTCAATCGGGTGTCCCGGCAGGCTTGATATCCTTCAGGTTTAGCTGCAGGGATTTACGTCCATTGTATTCGTTGAGCTCAATGTTGTAGATCACATCGACGCGCGGCTGGAGGGATTTATGGAGAGGACCCATGCGAAAGCCGATGCAATCCATGAACCCGCCACATTCATCGTCGAGAGTCACTTTCAAATGTTTTCCCTCTGCGCCAACAGGGCGGAAGCTTTTGATTTTGACATCCCTCGAGACAAAGACCGCGCTCGGATTCCCATAGCCGGTCGGTTCCAGGTATTCCAGGTTATCCAACACTTCCATGTTTAACTGGGGCAGGGAAACTTCCATATCGGCGGAAAGCGAGTGACGAAGATCCTTGCCCTCGAGCTGGTCGCGGGCGATCTCCTTGAGACGGGCCACAAATTCGGACAGGTTCTCGTTGCGGACTGTGAATCCCGCCGCGGCGGCGTGACCTCCATGGCGGACAAGCAGGTCCTTGCACAGGTCGAGCGCGTCGGTGATGTGAAACTCGGGGATGGAGCGGCACGAGCCGCGCGTTTCATCGGGACCCCTGGCCGCTACGATGGCCGGACGGTAAAACAGCTCCGTCAGCCGCGAGGCAGCCAGCCCCACCACACCCGGGTTAAAGCCTTCATCCGCAGCAAAGAGCAGGAAAGTATCGGGATCGTCGGCCAGGGCGATCTGTTCCGCCCGCTCCTGCGTCGTCCGGGTCAGACCCTGTCTCTGGTAATTCTGCATATCGAGCTGCTGGGCAAGCTGGCCGGCGCGCATAATATCGGTGGTGGTCAACAGCTCAAAGGAGGCCAGCGCCGATTCCAGGCGGCCGGAGGCATTCAGGCGCGGCCCCAGCATAAAGCCAATATTGCCCGCCGTTACTTTGCCGATCTGCATTTTTGAGACACCCGCCAGCGAATACAATCCCTGCCGCCTGGTCTTGCTGATCTGGCGAAGTCCCTTGCGGACCAGGGAGCGATTTTCGCCGATGAGCGGGGCCAGGTCAGCGACGGTGCCCAGGGCGACGAGGTCGAGCAGATCGGCCAGATTTCCATTTGCAGGCTGGCCGTTTAATTTTTGCGTGAGGGCCTCGGCGATCTTGTAGGCGATACCCACTCCGGCCAGGTATTTATCGGGATAGATGTCCCCATGCTGCTTGGGGTTGACCACGGCAAACGATTCGGGCAGGTTTTCCCCGTCCGGGTGGTGGTGGTCGCTGATAATGAGGTCCAGGCCAATGGTCCGGGCATGAAGCGCTTCGTTCGGGGAGCGGATGCCGCAGTCTACAGTAATGACCAGCTTGACACCTTCCGCCTTTAGGAAATCCAGCGCATCGGTGTTGAGCCCATAACCTTCATCGAAACGATTAGGAATGTAATGGCGGACGTTCGCACCGACGCCGGTCAGTGCATCCACCAGGAGGGCGGTGGCGGTCACACCATCCACATCATAATCTCCGTAGACGGCGACCGGCTCATTATCCCGGATCGCGTGGATGATGCGGTCCACAGTGGCTTCCATGCCTGTCAACTGGAATGGGTTGGTATCGAAGCCTGGCACGGCCCGCATAAAGGCACGCGCCTCCTCGTAATTGGCCAGGCCGCGGTTGAAAAGGATTTGCTTGAGAATGGGAGGGAACCTGACGAGCGCTTCATCAGCCTCAGGTGTAACCGGCGGGTTGATCACCCAGCGTTTATTATGCATTGGATCGTTTGTCCATCGTATCCTTAAGTTTCACAATATTGTAAGTCTCCCATACAGTATAAACTGTGTTGGGATAAGCGGGCAAGTGTATAATCATTGTGGAGGCGTTATGTATATTCTCAGACCCGATGAAAAAACGACTCCCGTCATGCTGTATACGAAGGAGTCCGTCGTCAGGGGGGAAGTGGTAACCAAGGAAATCGTCCACCGTGTCAATATCTGGCCGCGGACAGATGGTGTGCCGAAATACATGCACCTGCTCAAGGCACAGATCGTGGTGTTTGGAGGAGGACCCGGCAAGACACTTTCGTATCCTGAGATCTATTTCCCCAGCGCAGAATTGATCGCCTTTCACACCCTGCCTCCCACCGATGAACCTCTGGATTACGAGCCAGCCGAAGCGAACCGCATGATGGTGGATGTGGACGTGATCGCGGGTACCTTCATTATGAAGGGAAAGATCCGCATTTCCACCCAGACCGAGACCGGAGTGAGCCTCGAGATGGCCCGTGTTGCGTGGATGTCGCTCTACGATGCGCTGATCACCAACCTTTATCTCGCCCAGATGCCCCCGTTGAGCGTGCCGCTGGTGCTGGTCAACCCGGCCCACATCGCATTTGGAATTCCAGAACCAAAATAACCCCATGGAAATCACAATTACCACTCCCGCACTATTGTTCCCGGCCATCTCCCTGCTACTGCTGGCCTACACCAACCGTTTTCTGACCCTCGCCACCATCATCCGCGGCCTGTATGACCGCTACCAGTCCGTGCCGGAAGACAATCTGGTGCTGCAGATCGCCAACCTGCGCTACCGTATTTATTTGATCCGCAATATGCAGATCTTTGGCGTATTGAGCCTGTTGTTTTGCGTGATCAGCATGTTTGCCCTATTCGCCGGCTGGATTGGGGGTGGCCAATGGACCTTCGGCCTGGCCCTGATCCTGATGATGGTCTCGATGGGGATTTCGCTCCGAGAACTGATGATCTCTGTCGGCGCGCTGGACCTGCTGCTGGCCGACATGGAGCATCACGAGAAAATGCGCTGAATTCGTAAACTCGGAGTGACTGGGTGGGAATTTAACCGTTAAGCTTAGTGGCAAAATTAAACTTCAGGAGGTTAAGTACGATGTCTGATATTCACTCTCAAAACGGGAAAGAATCAGCGGTATTTGTTGGAACCTATACGGAGCCTGAACAAAGCACGAGTGAGGGCATCTATGTCTATGGTATGGACCCATCTTCAGGAAAACTGACCCTCAGGACTGTCATAAAGAATTTAATCAATCCTTCCTATCTGGCAATCCATCCCCAGACGGGTTATGTCTATACTGTCCAGGAAAAGGGAACATTTGAGGGCAAACGCGGTGGAGGTGTGATTGCCCTGGCTGTAGATCCCGAAACCGGTGAAGCCCGTCTGCTCAACACGCAGTCCTCCGGTGGAGAGGATCCCTGTTATATCAGTATCGAGCAGACCGGCAGATTCGCCCTGGTCGCCAATTACAGCAGCGGAAGCGTCGCCATGCTCCCGATCCGACCGGATGGGACGCTGGGGGCAGTCTCGAGCATGATCGAGCATACCGGCTCGAGTATCCACCCCGAGCGCCAGGACAAGCCGCATGCGCACAGCATCCAGCCGGATCCCACCAATCAGTTCGCCGTGGCTTGTGACCTGGGCATTGACAAGCTCCTGACCTACCGCATGGACCTGGATGCCGGAGAGTTGGTTAAACATGCCGAGGTGAGTGTTGCACCCGGCTCCGGGCCCAGGCATCTTGTATTTCACCCGGACGGCCGGTTTGCCTATCTGGCCTGTGAACTGAATTCCACTGTGCTCGCCTTCACCTGGGACCCAGAAGCCGGGACATTCGAGGAATTCCAGAATTTGCGCACGCTGCCGCCGGGCTATGAAGGGAGAAACCTGCCTGCAGACATCCATGTCACTCCCGATGGACAGTACCTGTATGTATCGAACCGTGGGCATGACAGTTTCGCCGGTTATGAAGTCAGCCAGGACAGCGGATTGCTGACCTTCAAGTATCACACCTCCACGGGAGGCGCTGAACCGCGTGGATTTGCGATCGACCCGACCGGGAAGTTCCTGCTGGCCGCCAACCAGAATTCGAACAATCTTGTCCCCTTCCTGATCGACCCGGGGATGGGCCATCTCTCCCGGCTCGGAGATGATGTACAGGTGTCCATGCCGGTCTGTGTCAAATTTGCTAATACATCATAAGCCTGAAGAAATTTCATATATTAACCCGAGTTGCCATCTTATACTGCGGGATATGAAAATAGCGATATGAACCGCCGAGACGCGAAGTTCGCAGAGTTATAACAGGTTTTCTCCGCGTTCTTTGTGACTCTGCAGTGAAACTCGGAAGGTAGCAACTTAAGTTATAGGATCGTTGTTGTCTTTATTTCACGTGGTTGCTCGATAAATGTGACAATTGAACCGGAAAACTGTCCAGCTAGGACAGTAGGAAAAAAATAGCCAGCGCCTATAATGAATCGGGGATATTGACTTTAGTATTTCATATTCTGTTTTTAGGAGGGCGCATGGCATCCTTTGAACTTCTGGTCAACGGCCAGAACTATACCGTCGAGGCGGAACGTCAAATGCCGCTGCTCTGGGTTTTGCGGGACCTTCTCGGGCTGACTGGCACCAAGTTCAGCTGCGGCGCGGGATTGTGCGGTTCCTGCACTGTGCTGATCGATGATGAACCAGCCCGTTCGTGTGTGACACTGGTGGAAAACGCGGCGGGCAAAACATATCACAACCATCGAGGGCCTCTCGCCAGATGGCTCACACCCATTGCAAAAATCCTGGATCGAAGAAAAGGTCACGCAGTGTGGTTACTGCCAGCCCGGTCAGATCATGAACGCGGCGGCCCTGCTGAAGAAAAATCCCAGGCCGAGCGACGCCGATATCGACGCGGCCATGGGCGATGTGCTCTGTCGCTGCGGGACCTACCAGCGTATCCGGGCTGCGATCCACAGAGCTGCGGAGGAGGTGTGAGATGGCCAATTCCCTGAACCGACGTGATTTCATCAAGCTGGTGGGGGCTGCCGGTGGGGCCCTGGTACTCGCTGTCTATCTGGATGCCTGCACTCCCGAACTACCCGAAACGCCTACCGTTGTACCGCCTACTTCCACATGCACGCCGGAACTCCGTCCCGCCGTATGAATGGGCCCCCAATATCTATCTCAAGCTGGACCAGGATGGCATTCTGACGGTGACCGCATTCCGCTCCGAGATGGGACAGGGGATCCGCACCGCGACTGCCATGCTGGTTGCTGAAGAGGTGGATGTCGACTGGAGCTCGGTCCGCATCGAGCAGGCGCCTGCCGACCGCCAGTACGGCGACCAGCAGACCGGGGGAAGTGTGAGCGTTGCCACCTATTATTACCCGCTCCTTCAAGCTGGTGCAGCTGCCCGGCAAATGCTGGTCGAGGCTGCCGCACAGACCTGGGATGTGAAACCAGAGGAATGTCTCACCGAGCCGGGCTATGTCATCCATCCGGATGGCACGACAAAAATGTCTTATGGGGATTTGGTCGAAGCGGCATCCAGACTGGATGTTCCAAAGAAGCCCAAGCTCAAGGATGAGACCCAGTACAAAATCATGCGCACAGGCCTGGGTCACTGGGATGCGCCTCAAATCGTCACTGGAAAGGCTGTCTTTGGACTGGATGTGCGCGTGCCGGGTATGCTCTTTGCTGCCATCGCGCGCTGTCCTGTTTTTGGCGTGGATATGCCAGTTATGACGATGCGGATGCCAAAACGGTGGCCGGCGTAAAACAGATCGTCCCTCTGAGTGACAAGATCGCGGTCGTTGCGGAAAACTCCTGGGCAGCCATCCAGGGACGGAATGCCTTGAAGGTCACCTGGGAGGAGGGTCGCAATTCCACCGCTCGACAGCCAGCAGATGATGGCCAATGCAGCCGCCAGTATCAAGAAAGTGACCAAGAGCGGCATGCTGGATGCCACGTATGAAATCCCCTATGAAGCTCACGCCACCATGGAACCGATGAACTGCACGGCGCACTTTCACGATGGTGTTTGCGAAGTGTGGGCTCCCACCCAGAATCCGCAGGAGGTGTTAAGGGCTGTGGCAATGACGGTGGACGTGCCGCAGGACCAGATCACGGTCCATGTGCCTTTGATCGGCGGGGGATTCGGCCGCCGTTTGCAGACTGACTATGCCGTCGAAGCTGCGCAGGTTTCGAAGGCGATGAACGCGCCCGTCCAGGTGCTATGGACGCGGGACGACGACCTGCAGCATGACTATTACCATCCCATGGCGGTCCAGCATGCGTATGTCTCCCTTGAGAAGCCACGGTCCCCAGTCATTCAAGTGATGAATGGGGCTGGTGTCCCCACCGGGGCCTGGCGCTCCGTGGACCAGTTCGACCGGGCCTACAGCGAACAAAGCTTTCTGGATGAAATGGCCCTGGCTCTCAATCTTGATCCGCTTGAGATGCGGCGACAAATTTATCAAAAGGATCAACGTGCTTTGGATGTGATCAACCTGGCGGCGGAAAAGTCTGGCTGGGGACAGCCGATGCCGGCCGGGCAGGGACGCGGCATGGCTTATTTCGCCACGTTTGGCGTAACCCACGTCGTACACATTGCAGAAGCTGTCAGTGGGTGAGGATGGCAGGGTCCGCGTAAATCGTGTGGTCTGTGCAGTGGACTGCGGGAAGGTGGTCAACCCCGATAATGTGGCAGCCCAGATGCAGGGCGGGATCGCCTTTGGTCTGACCGCCGCGCTGAAAGCCCAGACAACCATCAAGGATGGCCGTGTCCAGGAGAGCAACTTCCACGATTATCCGATCCTGCGCATGGATGAAATGCCGCAGGTGGAGGTCCACATCGTCGAAAGCGGTCAGCGCCCAACGGGGATCGGCGAGATGGGCGTGCCGCCTGTCGCGCCTGCCATTGCCAATGCAGTCTACGCCGCAACCGGCAAACGGATCCGGCATATTCCAATCCGGCCGGAGGATTTGACCGGATAAATAAAGCCCCGCAAGTTCATTACTTGCGGGGCCTTTCCTAATGAGCGTTGTTTTGACTTCTGCCAGGTTTAAATTGATAGGAAAGGAGACCCATGAACTCAGCAGAACTATTTTGCCCGAATATTGCCTGTCCGGCAAGAGGAGCGGTAGGAAAAGGGAACATCGGGGTGCACAGCCAGCAGCAAAAGCGCTATATCTGTCATGTCTGCCAGCAGACCTTCAGTGTCAGGCAGGGGACGCTGTTCTACCGATTACGCACGGATCCGAAAACGGTGCTGCTGGTGATCGCCCTGCTGGTGTACGGCTGCCCAATCCAGGCAATAGTGCAAGCCTTTGGCTTGGATGAACGAACGGTCAGGAACTGGTGGCAGCGAGCCGGACGACACTGCCAGGCATTTCATGAGCGGCTGGTGGAAGAGCATACCCTGGATCTGGGTCAGGTGCAGGCAGACGAGATCAAGGCGAAAACGCAACGGGGTCCCATTTGGGTAGCCATGGCGATCATGGTCTCGACCCGTCTGTGGCTGGCTGGGGCAGTCAGCGCCTCTCGGGATACTGCACTGCTGCAAAAGATGGCGCAGCAAGTACGTGCCATTGCTCTTTGTCGTCCGCTCCTGATCGCGGTAGATGGGCTCAACTTCTATCCCAACGTCTTTCGGGATGCCTTTCGCACCGGGATCCCACGCCTGGCAGGGCAGATTGGACGGATGGTGCTGGTGGAATGGCCCAACATTGCCATAGTCCAGGTCGTGAAATCCAAACCGTCAGAAACCTGGAGCATCCAGCGCATCATCGTCCAGGGAACTAAAACGATGATCGAGCAACTGCTCCAAACCACACAGGCAGGTGGCATGATCAATACCGTCTACATCGAACGGCTCAATGCCACCTTCCGCCAGCGTCTAGCTTGCCTGTTCCGTCGGACACGTCATCTGGCCCGACAAAGCGCCACACTGCAGGACAGCATGTATGTTCTCGGCTGCGTCTACAACTTCTGTGACTTCCATCAAAGCCTGCGCCTCCGCCTCTCTGTTGGGCGGCATGGCTTTCATTGGGTCCAGCGTACCCCGGCTCTGGCTGCAGGACTGGCCGATCACCGCTGGACCTTGCAAGAACTCTTTCTTCATAAAACACCGCCGCGACCCTGGCTCAAAAAGCAGGGTTGCGGCAGATTGTCAAATCGCTTGAAAAGACGCATGCAGCGCTATGGCTTTTTACCACTCTTTACTGCTGTGCTACCCGGGCGACCGGCACTCCGGATTTTATTGTATAATGATTTCAACCCATTGATGCCCAATTCGCCACACGGGGGGTGCCAGCTTGCAAAACCTTGGGCAAATTCTACGTTGTCTCACCGGAGTAAAACTTTATAAACGTTCAGGAGGGCAGAGAGATGAAGATCCTTCTCTTTCTTGTTCTGGCTGTGATTTTGCTTATATCCCTGGCAGCGTGCGCCCCGAGCACCAGTGTCCAGATCGATACTTCAAATTCGACTATTCTGCTCAGCCTGCCGGGTCCCAATCCTCTGGTCAACCAGCCGGATGCACAGGGACGTGTGGCTCGGGCCGTCGCCGGGCTCTGGCATGGCCTCATTGTACCGGTTACCCTGGTCCTTTCCTTCTTTGATTCCAACGTACAGATCTACGAGGTCCATAATGCCGGAAGCGAATATAACTTTGGCTTCTTTCTCGGAGAGGCATTTGTATTTGCGCTGATTGGTCTTTTATTGCGTATCAGGAGATCCGCATAGCCGTTATGGTCAAATTAAAAACGGGAATTTTGAGAAAACCTTACAAATTTTTTAAGTTTCATGACAATCTCTTGAAATGGCATGCCGGATGGTTATAATGGATTTGTAGGACAAATTTGAGGAGAACTGACGGATGCGAAACGAATACGAATTAGATGATGTTGAGAATTTCAAGATCAACCCCCATGTCTGGCTGCGGACCCTCCTGGCTATTGCAGGAGATAAGGATCGGAAGGCGGAAGCCATCCAAATCATTTCGGAACAAACAGGCTTTTCCCCCGAAAAAGTGGAAGTGATCCTGGCGACCACGATCAGTGTTTTGTTGAACGATACGCGCGCGAACTGAACCACGCTCCTATAACAGCTGCTTCTTTTCCACGATTGAAGAATCCCATCCGTCGAAATTTCTCTTCTCCAAGCGAACAGCTTTTCCTGGATTTCCTTAAAGACCCTTTGATCCATCTGGCAGGTTTCAATGAATTTCTCTGCCAATCCCCCGAAGATTATTAAATTTCAAAAAACTACTCCTGCTATTGTTTTTCCTGCAATTGCTTGTGCCTGCGCGTGTCGTCGAGGCGGATACCGGTCCCAAACCGACCATGGAGTTTGAGTTCAATCAGGAACTGCCCGCTGAACCAGTCACGATCGTGTCAGGGATCCTGTATGAGTGTGAGCAATCCGATTGCAGCGATGCGAGGCCATTGGAGCAGCTTGGTCCACAGGGATTCGACTGCAGCACGGACCGCTGCGACGCGCTCGCCTATGGTTTTGCTCCCTATCACAGGATCGAGATCGAGTTTTCCGATGGGAAGACAAGGCAGAGTAATATCTTTCAAACTGCGGGGTTCGAATCAAGATACAAGGTAACAGTTAACCCGGATGATTTGCTGGTAGAGGCACAGTTCAGTCTGCCGGCTCCTCAATGGATGCTGGGAATCCTTCTGCTGTGTGCCTGTGTCGTGTGTGGCGGAGTTCTCCTCATTGCTGGAATTGTTTTCATAATTATGCGGTCATCGAGGAAGTGACCGTCACACTTCTGATCACAGTCCTTGTGGAGGGGGCAGTGGCCATCGTTTACTCCATATGGCGGGAAAAACCTGTACTCCCAATTCTGCTGACAAGTGTGTTTGGGAACCTGGTGACACAATCCATACTCTGGATTGTGCTTACATTGTCCTTCCGTCACTACCTCCTTACTCTGGCGCTTGCGGAAGTTCTTGTTTGGGGGATCGAAAGCCTGCTATTGTATGGCGTCCGTGCAAATGATCTGAAGCTCAAGGAAGCCGCCCTGCTCAGCTTGATCATGAATGGGATCAGTCTGGCAGTTGGCTGGGTCCTGCCGGTTTGAAGCACTTTAACCGGTCAAAGGCGCCGATGTTGCATAATAAATTCAATCACTCCTCCCCGTTGCATCCGAAGATATTTCAATACAGCCGGCGACAATCCTGTCCGGAGGCTCTATTTCGTGATAGGAAAAGAACTTTTGATCGGGGAATGTTTAACAGGCCAGGCGGATAGGCAAGGTATAATCCATGCGATGTTTGACTTCCAGATCAGCGCCAAAGATAACCGCGCCCGCACGGCCTCGTTTACCACACCCCACGGCACACTGCTCACTCCGGTATTTGCCCCCGTCGGAACACAGGCGACGGTCAAAACCCTCACTCCCGAGCATCTCAAGGAAATCAACGCTTCCCTTGTCCTGAGCAATACCTATCATCTGTACCTGCGTCCCGGCGACGAGCTTGTGGGTGAGATGGGCGGCCTGCACAGGTTCATGCAGTGGCCGCGTCCCATGTTGACGGACTCGGGCGGCTTCCAGGTTTTTTCACTGGCGCAGACCCGCAAAATCGATGATGATGGGGTGACATTCAAGAGTCACATCGATGGCTCCACTCACCGCTTCACCCCCGAAAAATCGATTGCGATCCAGGAAAACCTTGGCGCGGACATCATCATGGCCTTCGACGAATGCTCCGATCCCAACGACCATGCCTACAGCAAACTGGCGATGGAGCGGACCCATCGCTGGGCGGAACGCTCCCTCCAGTCGCAAAGGCGCGCCGACCAGGCTCTCTTTGCGATTGTGCAGGGCGGCATTCAAACGGACCTGCGGGCGGAGTCTGCTCAATTTATCGCCTCTCTCGATACGCCCGGAATCGCCATCGGGGGTCTGTCTGTCGGGGAGACCAAACAGGAGATGCACGCTATGCTGGATGTGGTCACGCCGCTGCTCCCTGAGAACAAGCCGCGCTACCTGATGGGCGTCGGCACCCCGGAGGATCTGATCAATGGCGTGGCGCGCGGCATCGACATCTTCGACTGCGTCCTCCCGACCCGCCTGGCCCGCCACCATTCCGCCTTTGCGCCGGATGGACGGCTCAACCTGATGAACGCCACTTTCGCCCGCGATGAGCGTCCCATCGACGAGACCTGCGACTGCTACACCTGCCGGACGTTTACGCGAGCCTATATCCGTCATCTGATTGTCGCAAAAGAATTGCTGGCGGGAACATTGCTCTCGATCCATAACCTGCGTGCCTTGATCAGGTTAATGGAAATGATCAGGGTTTATATTGCAGAGGGAACATTTGAATCCCGCATGCCTGAGCTGCTGAAGCAGTGGTCAAATAATGCAAAGCGCGGTGTAATTGCGGGTTAGGGAAAGCTAAATTTACAGGCAGGGCAAAATTGACGGTAATTTCCAAAACACTTACTGCCTTGAGATCATTTTGGGTGCAGTAACTATTTGTATTCTCCATTTGCGGGATAACTGACAAGCCAGAATTTTTAGCCACGAATATCACGGATTTCACTGATTTTTTATAATCCGTGTGAATCAGTGAAATCTTGAGCTCCTGACGAGCCTATTTGTGTTGTGAAGCGATGTAAAGAATCTGTTTTCCAGAAAGGAAAAATAAAATAAACCTATGCACTCTCTTCCAATCATTCCTTCTCGGCATCATTCAGGGATTGACGGAGTTTATTCCCGTTTCCTCCACCGGGCACTTGTTGATCGCTCAGTATATAATGGGGATCCCGGCAAGCGATGAAGTCTTCTCATTCCTCGTCATCGTCCAACTCGGTACGCTGGTTTCCCTTCTGGCATTCTACTGGAAGGAACTGTTGTCCATTGCCAGGGCTGTGCTGCAGTTCCGCCAACCGACGGTGGAGCGAAATCTGGGATTCTATATCATCATCGCCACCATCCCGGCACTGATCGTTGGCTTTCTGCTGAGTGACCTGGTGGAGAGGCTGTTCCAGCATCCCATGCTCCAGGCCTCGATACGTCTGTTGACTGCCGCAATCGTGATGACCCTGGCCGAGCTTTTTTCCCGTAAAAACCGGAACCTCGATTCAATGAAGTGGTATGACGCCCTGTTTGTCGGCCTGATGCAGATCCTGGCCGTATTCCCCGGCGCCTCCCGCAGCGGGACAACCATCAGCGGCGGTATGTACCTCGGCTTCGACCGCCCGTCGGCGGCGCGGTTTGCGTTCCTGATGTCCATACCGGTCATGCTGGCAGCCGGCGGATATGAAATGCTTAAGGTATTCCAAATGCCGAACACCATGCAGCTGCTCCCATTGTTTGCCGTTGGTTTTATCACGGCCGCGGTGGTTGGCTGGTTCGCCATCCGGTGGCTGATCGATTACCTGAGCAGGCGCTCGCTGTATGTGTTTGCCATCTATTGCGCGGTCGTTGGCCTGATCCTTTTCATCCTGCGGTAAATAATCTTAAGAGTTCTCCTGCGTAATTATGGATCTAAAATTTTTTCTCAAAACTCTCGTGGAGACCGAATCCCCCTCACACTCTAAAGCTGCTGTGGATCGGGTCGGTGCGATCGTTGCCGCGGAGGCGCGCAAACTTGGCGCACAGATCGAGATCATCCCAAATCAAGAAACGGGTGATCATGTCCTGGCTCATTTCTCCTCTCCCTCGGCGAAAGGGATCCGCGGTGAGGGTGAAAAGCCCATTCTCCTCCTCTGCCATATGGACACCGTCTTCCCGCTTGGCACGCTCTTCAAAATGCCCTACCGGGAGGCCGATGGAAAGATCTTCGGTCCGGGCACACTCGATATGAAGTCCGGCATCGTCATCAGCCTCGCCGCGATCGAGGCTGCGCGTGAGAAGGGATTGGCCCGACCTGTTACGTTATTGTGTACATCCGACGAGGAAATCGGAAGCCAGACTTCGCGCCCCTGGATCGAGTCGCTGGCGAGGGAATCCGCACTGGTGCTTGTGCTCGAATCTGCCATGCCGGATGGCTCGCTCAAGACCTGGCGCAAGGGCGTTGGCAATTTCCAGGTGCGGACGAAGGGCCGCGCCGCGCATGCCGGGGGCGCTCACGAGATGGGGCGCAATGCCATCGAGGAAATGGCACATCAGGTGATCGCCATTCAAAAGCTGACCGATTACTCCAGGAAAACCACGCTCAATGTCGGGGTGATCCATGGCGGGACGGTCTCGAACGTTGTCCCGGAGGAAGCCGAAATTGACGTCGATGTGCGCGTGATGGAGCCGGGGGAATGGGAACGGCTCGAAGGAGAAATGAAGAATCTAAAGCCGGTCCTGCAGGGAACCTCTATTGAAGTCAGTGGAAATTTGAACCGCCCACCCATGCCATTCGATGACAGAATGAAGGCTAGCTTTGAAAGGGCAAAGTCTCTCGCCGTGCGCCTGGGGATGGATCTTAAGGCAGGCGGTACCGGCGGCGGCTCGGATGCGAATTTTGTCGCCCCGCTCGGCATTCCCCTGCTCGATGGCCTGGGAGCCGTGGGAGAGGGGCATCACTCGGAGCGCGAGTATATCCTTGCCGAAAGTCTGTTGGAACGAAGTAAGTTGGTTTCGCTTTTGCTGACTGACTGGTAAATCTCCTGGCAGTTTTTTCTCCTGATTTTCACAGATCGACACAAGGAGAATAATGGATGAGCGACAAGCAGGCAGTTGAATCGAAGGTGACGCGCACGCACAGCGTATCCACTTTGCACAGGGCGATTTTGCTCGGCTCCCTGTCGTTTGGCATTCTTGGATTTTCCCTGCCGATCTATGCCAAGCAAATGGGGGCGAGTGCCCTGGATATCGGCGGGATGATGTCGATCTTTGCACTCATGATCACCATTGCCCGCCCGCTGGTGGGTTGGGGGATCGATCACTTTGGGCGCAAGCTTTTTCTGGTCATCTCCTTTTTATTTTACGGATTAGCAATGGGATTATTTGCAATTGCTCAGAATGTGAGCATGCTTTTCGTGGCGCGCTTTGTCCAAGGCATCGGTTCCTCCTTGTTGTGGATCCCTGCCTATACCGTGGCGACCGAGTTAAGTGAGCATGATTGGGGCAGGGCGGTGGGAAGTGTGGATATGTCGTCGAACCGCGGCGGGTTCTTTGGGAGTTTTATTGGGTTTGGCCTGATGTTGATGGTAAATCCCTTCGCATTGGCCTGGAAAATTTCCTTTGTAGTTTACGGCCTCATGACCTTGATCGCATCCTTTTTGACCTGGCGGGGCGTCCCGGAAACCCGTGCAGTCCAGGAAGTGTCCGCGCCTGCCGTGGAAAATCACGTGGACCGCAATCGCATTCTTCGCTTGATGGCCATTGTTCTTCTGACCAGCATCTCCTCGGCGATGATCAGCCCGCTTTTGATGATCTTTCTGCAGGATCAGTTCACGACCGATGTTGCTGCTCTTGCCATGCGCCTTTATCCCTGCCGCGCTCGTGTACGCCTATCTGCCAGGGTATATGGGTGGATTAAGTGACCGCTTCGGTCGGACCCCTTTGATGGCAATCGGGCTGGTCGGCGCGGGAATAGTTTCCCTGCTGATGCCTCTGATGACAAGCCTTGTGATGCTGTCGGGATTATGGCTGTTGGAAGCTGTTGGTTTTTCGGCCGCCTCCCCGGCGCAGGGAGCGCTGGTCGCCGATCTGACAGGGAAAAACGTGCGCGGTACCGGTTATGGGTTGTATACGTTAGCTTCCGGGCTGGGTCTGATCCTGGGACCGCTGCTCGGAGGCTGGTTGTATGATTCCGCCGGGCATGCCGTACCATTTTATGTCAATGGAATTACACTTTTTATTGGTGCATTCCTGGTACTCTGGTTATTAGGTGGAACCCGGGAGAAGTCGATGCCGTTAAACCCTTCATGAAAAAACTCTTCCTATGGTTTGTTTCTGTGTTTATTTTTTCCGCCTGTGCACCAGCGATACCAGCGGCGACACCGCAAGTGATCTCCGTTTATTCGACCCCTGCGGCGCAACCCTGGCTGTCTGAGCTGTATGACTGCGCGGGGACCACGTCCGTGATCTCACGTGTGGATGACCCGTCTGCTGCCGGGATTGTCCTTCGTGTTGGAGAGCCGGAAGCTCTAACTTTGCCGGCCTACCAAATCGATACGGAGGAGATCCTGGTTGTCACCCAGCGGGAAAGTCCCGTCCAAAATTTGTCGCTCGAGGAAGCGCGCTCACTTTTTGCAGGGCAGGAGGACCCGTCGCTGCAAGTTTGGGTTTACGCCTCAGGAGATGATATTCGGGATGTGTTTAACAAGCTTGTGATGGAGGGTCAAAACGTGTCGCCGGCCGCGCACCTGGCGGTCGATCCGCAGCAGATGTCCGATGCGCTGGTCAATGAGCCGAATACGGTCGGGATCCTGCCTCGACATTGGAAGGTGGGGGATTCGCGGGAAGTTTTGTCGATCGGGACTGTTCCTGTGCTCGCGATTACACCTGAGGAGCCACAAGGCGTGGTCAAACAACTGATCGCCTGTCTGCAGAAATAATTGCTTCAAACTCTCAAAGCCCGGCTAATTGAACCGGACTTTTTTTGTTTCTCTTGACAGCAATCAGGTGGAGGAGTATTATGTAGAAAAACTGGTTTGTAATGCAAACTGGTTTGCAAAGGTGAAACCATGAAGAGTAATCTATCTGATGTCGAACAGCGGGTTAACCGCTACTGGTATACCGATGGGCTTGGTGAATTGATCGGCGGATGCATGTTCATCCTACTGGGAGTTTATTTCGCACTCCAGGATTTCCTGGGCCCGGATTCGATGCCGAGCGGGATTTTACAGGCCAGCCTGGCCTTGCTGCTGATCGGCGGAGCATTTGTCAGCCGGCGGTTGATCAATACTTTGAAAACGCGACTGACGTATCCACGCACTGGCTATGTGGAGTATCGGGTCAACAAAAAAGAGACCGGATCGAGACGTGCACTGGCGTTCCTCCTGGCTTTTACCATCGCCGCTCTGACGGTGGCATTTGTCCGCATTTTCAAGTCTTTTGATTCGATGGTGGCTGTGACAGGCTTCATTGTAGGGATGATCCTGGTGCTGCTGCGCGCCAAATCGTCTGGCCTGGCGCGGTTCTACCTTTTGGGTGCTGTCTCCCTGATACTCGGGCTTGTTATTTCCATAAGTGGGTTGTCAAACGGCTACGCCCTCGGGCTGTATTATGCTTTGATGGGTGTATGTTTCCTGATCTCAGGTGGATTAACCTTAACCCGCTATGTCCACGAGAATCCTCTGCCCGTGGAGGACCAGAGTGGACAATGATCTGCGCAGTGTGACCGGGCTGGATCGCCTGATCCACGAGCCGGCCCGCCTGCTGATTGTCACAATCCTTTTCACTATCGCCAGCGCGGATTTCCTCTTCCTGCAGCGCGAGACTGGCCTGACGAAAGGCAATCTCTCGGCCCACCTATCGAAGCTTGAGGAAGCAGGCTATGTGAAGATCGCAAAAACTTTCAAAGGGAAACTGCCTCTGACGGTTTGCAGCCTGACCCCGACTGGACAAAAGGCTCTTACAGAGTATCGCCGTCAAATGCAGGACTTTATGATGAAGACACAATGAAGGATATGATGAATGCCATCCAAACCGATCAGCTTACCCGGTCCTTTGGGACCCTCAAAGCTGTTGACCGATTATCAATCGAAGTGCCGCGCGGGACGGTGTTTGGCTTCCTCGGCCCGAACGGCTCCGGCAAGACAACCACCATCCGCCTTTTACTGGGATTGCTGGATCCGGACCAGGGCAGTGCCCAGGTGCTGGGCTTTGACTCCCGGAAGCAGGGTGGCGAAGTCCGTACCCGCTGCGGGGCGTTGCTGGAGCACCATGGGCTGTACGAGCGTCTCTCCGCGGCCGACAACCTGGATTATTACGGGCGCATCTGGCACATGACCAAAGCGGAGCGCGAAAAGCGGGTCCGTGAACTGCTCGAGCCGTTGGATCTATACGACCGCCGCGGCGAGCCCATCGGGCGCTGGAGCCGCGGCATGAAGCAGAAGCTGGCGGTTGCACGGACGCTCATGCACCGCCCGGAGCTGATCTTCCTCGATGAGCCGACCGCCGGCCTGGACCCGGTCGCTTCGGCCGCCCTGCGGGAGGACCTGGCCCTTTTGGTGGCCCGCGAAGGCGTGACGATTTTTCTCACCACCCATAACCTGGTGGAAGCCGAAAAGCTGTGCACAAAGGTGGGTGTGATCAACCATGGACAACTGCTTGCCACCGGCAGCCCGTCGGACCTGCGCTCGCGGACATCGGCGCCGCGTCTGTACGTGAGCGGCCAGGGGATCTCCTCCCAGGTGCTGGAGGATGTGAAAAACAATCCACTGGTGAAAAAAATGCAGCAACAGAACGGACGACTTATCCTCGACCTGAATGATCTGACGCGCTCACATGAAATTGTCACCCAGTTGGTGATGGCCGGGGTCCAGATTGACGAGATTCGCAAGGAAAAGGTCGACCTGGAGGATGTTTTCCTGCAGCTGGTCGATGAAGAAGTGCGAGGTGAGAAATGATCGCAGATATTCTGACTGTTGCCGTAAAGGAATTACGTGAGATCTTTACCTTTGGAGATGTCCGCGGCCGCAGCAAGTTCAGTCTCATCGTTTTGATCGTGATCTTTGGAATCGCCATTCCTCTTCAGAATGGACGGGAATGGGTAAGCTCACCGGCCAATGCAATGGTGTGGGCCTGGATGCCGTTCCTGTGGGTTTCCGGTGTTGTCGCCGACCTGTTCGCCGGCGAGCGCGAGCGACATACCCTGGAGCCTTTATTGGCCACGCGTCTTTCTGATCAATCCATCCTGTTTGGCAAGCTGCTGGCGGCGATGGCGTATGGTTTTACCCTGACCTGGGTCATCATGCTTACCAGCCTTGTGACGATCAACATCAGTTACCGCAGGGATGGGTTGTTGTTCTACCCATTGCAGATCTCTCTTGCCGCCCTGGTCTTCAGCATCCTGATCTCGGGTCTTTCTGCAAGCATCGGTGTGCTGGTCTCCCTGCGGGCAGGCAGCGTCCGGCAGGCCCAGCAAATGATGAGCGCGGGGATGCTGGTGCTCTTCCTGCCGTTCATGTTGATTCAGTTTATTCCTGTTGGGTTCCTCAAATATTTGGAGGAATTGGCAGCTCACATTGCGCCCATGCAGATCGCCATATACCTGGCATTCCTGCTGCTGGTTGTTGAGGTGATATTGATTGCGATTGCCATGCGCCTGTTCCAGCGCAGCAAGCTGATACTTGATTGAGAGCTCAAATGAGGAGTGGCAGGTAATCATCTGCCTCTCGTTTTATTATTTGATTTCGACCCGCTCAAAATTTCCATTTACATAACTTTGGATGGAACCTCCCACGCACAACCGGTGGTCGCTCTCATAAATTTGACGTACCAGGTCGAAGTCAGGAACATCCGCCTGGGTCAGATCTGCGAGGCGGTCGAGCAGGGACAGGTCATCGGGCGGCAGGGAGGCGTACTCCGCCAGGATCAACCCCCAACAGTCCCAGGGCAGGAGCTCCATTTTGTTGAGGGCCGCCAGATCCCGAACTAAGTTTCCTTTGACAAAGTCGATTCCGTTCATATCGAAGATGCCAAACTGGTCCGGGTTCGCCTGTCTGGTGCGACACATCCTCCAGGCCGCGCCGCCCACAATAAATTGATCGCGCGGCACATCCAGGGGGTTAAAGGATATCTTCAGGACATTCCGCTGCAAATCGTCCAACTGAGAAGTCCACCAGCACCCAGCGCTGTTCCGCCTCATTCCAATATTCGCACACCCAGTGGTCCTCATAATGATCCGGCATGAAGTACGCACCAAACCCACAACGCGGGCGGGCCGGGATGCCCTTTGACTGAAGCATGGATGCCAGGGTCACGGAGAAATCGCGGCAATTGCCAACGATCTTTTTCTCATTGAGCCGGGCAGCCGTGAGCGGACCTGAGTCCAATTCCAGGGTCCGGGCGATGCGACGCTCCATGGTGCGGAGCTGCACCTCGGCCCGTCGTTCCTGGTCATGCTTCAGCCCGTAGCGTTCCGCCCAGAACACATGCACCAGCAATCCCTGGACCACTTTGACGAGGGAAGGGACATCGGATGGCAGGTCGGCATAAAAGTCCAAGTAAGGACCGGGATCCGTCATCCTGCCAAATTGAGAAAAATAAGTGAAGTCAGTCATGAAATGAATCCTTTCATGCTCTGAAGTCTATTCCAAAGGCATGGCAAAGGCAAGTGATACTTTTCCTGGTCAGGACAGATATTGCCTGTGTTTTTATTTGACTTATAATCTGCATAGTGCCGCAAAATTACCCTACTTGATATTCGACTTTTGAACTGCAAAATCATGCCAAAAGTTACTTGTAGGGAAAACAAGCGGTAAGAAGCCAAACGCGAGGAGAGCTGCAGCCACTCATCCTTTTACTCCCGGCGGCTTGAGCAAACCGAAAGGAGTACCCCATGAAAACCCCCTTGTGGGTTCCCTCTGAGGAACGCAAGCGACAGGCCAATATCACGCGCTTCATGGAGCAGGTCAATGCGCGGTCATCAATTGAAATTGAATTCTTATGCAGAGCTTTATCGGTGGTCCGTTGAAAACATCCCGGATTTCTGGGCGGAAATGTGGGACTTCGCGGAAATCAAAGCCTCAATGCCATATGAACAGGTGGTGGATGACCTGTCAAAATTCCCAGGTGCCAGGTGGTTCCCCGGTGCACGACTGAACTTTGCAGAGAACCTTCTTCGTCACCGAGATGATCAGGTAGCGTTCATCTTCAAGGGAGAAACACAAGTCTCCAAACGCATGACCTATGCCGAGCTGTATGATTCCGTTGCACGGCTGGCTCATTCTCTGAAGGAAATCGGCATTGGGGTGGGGGACCGGGTCGTCGGATACATGCCAAACCTGATCGAGACCGCGGTCGCCATGCTTGCTGCCACCAGCCTGGGCGCCACCTGGTCGTCCTGCGCGACCGACATCGGTCCGGCCGCAGCCATCGAGCGGCTGGGGCAGGTGGAACCAAAGGTCATGATCACCGCCGATGGATATTTCTATAAAGGGAAAGCCTTCGATACGCTGGAGCACGCTGCGGAAGTAGCAGGAGGAATTCCCTCGCTGAAGAAAGTGATCGTTGTTTCCTACACGCGCGAAAAACCCGATATTGCCACGATCCCCAATGCAGTTCATTACGATGATTTTCTATCGAAGGAAAATGATCTGGAGATCGAATTCGCCCAGCTGCCCTTCGATCATCCCTTCTACATCATGTTCTCCTCCGGAACGACCGGCAAGCCGAAGTGCATGGTACAGGGGCCTGGGTGTGTTGATCAACCATCTCAAGGATCTGGTCCTGCACACCGACCTGAAGCGCAGCGACCGGATTTTTTACATCACCTCCTGCAGCTGGATGATGTGGAACTGGCTGTTGAGCTCCCTGGCGGTCGGTGCGACCGTTGTGCTGTATGATGGCAATCCGAATTATCCCGACCCGGGCGCGATGTGGAATTGATCCAGGACGAGCAGGTCACCATCTTTGGCTGCAGCGCCAGCTATATCCATTTCCTGAAGAAGGAACATGTCTCGCCCGGCAGGGATTATGACCTTTCCTCCCTGCGGGAAATCTCGCAGACAGGCTCGCCGCTTTCTGCAGAAGGCTTCGAATACGTCTACAGCGAGATCAAGCCCGACCTGCACTTCAATTCGATCTCAGGCGGCACCGACATAAATGGCTGTTTCGCGGCCGGCAGCCCGATCCTCCCTGTCTATGCGGGCGAGCTGCAGAGTCGCAGCGCTTGGGATGAAGATCCAGGCATATGATGAGAAAGGCCATCCCGTCTTCGATGAGCAGGGCGAACTGGTCTGTGAGGCTCCTTCGCCTTCCATGCCGCTCTATTTCTGGAATGACCCGGATGGGTCCAAATATCACAGCGCCTACTTCGATGTGTATCCAAACGTCTGGCGGCACGGCGACTATGTCCTGATCCACAGCGATACGGGTGGGATTACCTTCTACGGCCGCTCGGACGCGGTGCTGAAGCCCTCCGGTGTGCGCATCGGAACGGCCGAGATCTATGCCCAGATGGAGAAACTGCCTGAGATCGCAGACAGCCTGGCAGTGGGTCAGAACTACCGGGAAGACCAGCGCGTAATCCTGTTCGTCAAGCTTGCGCCCGGTACTCTCCTGACAGAGGATCTCAAGGAAAAAATTCGCACGAACTCTGCGTGAGAATGCTTCTCCGCGGCATGTCCCGGCGCTCATCCTGGAGACACCGGATATCCCCTACACATTGAATATGAAAAAAGTGGAAAGCGCGGTCACGAACATACTAAATGGGCGCGCAGTAAGTAACCGGGATGCGTTGATCAACCCGGGATCGTTGGAGTATTACGAACAAGTATTGTCACAATTACAAAAGTAGCGTCAGTTTTCGTCGTTATCAGCAAAAGGAGTGGTGCCATGCCGTGCAATTGTTGTGAGATTACCGATAATACTTTTAGTGAAAAAGAGGCCAAATCCCAACTCCGGGATTATCGCAAAAAGGGTCCTGCCAGGCAGACCCGGCTGATCCTGGAAGCCATACGATCGCTGAAGTTGAAAAAAGCTGACCTGTTGGATATTGGTGGGGGGATTGGTGCCATCCATCATGAGCTGCTTGAAGATGTTGCCCGTAAGCAACTCATGTGGACGCCTCCTCAGCCTACCTCAAGGAAGCCAAAAATGAGACCGCCCGATTGGGACACAGCGAACGGGTCACGTTCATACATGCCGACTTTACGGATGTTGAGTGCGAACTGCCGAAGGCCGATATTGTAACCCTCGACCGCGTGGTTTGCTGTTATCCTGATTTCCAGCGCCTGCTGGGTGCTGCAGCCCGTCATAGTCAGCGTGCCCTTGCTCTTACCTATCCTCGTGAAGCCTGGTATCTCCGAATGGCGTGGCCGCTGATGAATTTATTTCAGAGGATTCGAAAGGATCCCTTCCGCGTGTTTTCTGCATCCAATTTCTGAGATGGATGCGCTGCTTCGAAGGGAAGGCTTCCAACGTATGACTTTGCGTCGTTTGTTTGTATGGGAGATGGCCCTGTATCAAAGAGTCGCCGATTGATCCTGCGCCAGGGGAGGGACATGCAGATGCCATTCCGTGGACTGCTCAAAGGCGTACCCGGCATTCAGGACCTTGGCATCCGCCCAGGCGCGTGAGACGATCTGCAGGCCGATGGGTAGTCCGCTCTTTGTAAATCCACACGGGATGGAGATGGCGGGCAAGCCGGCAAGATTGAACGGCGCGGTGAACGCGTCAGACGCCCCGCCTGCTCGACCGCGTCGTGACCTTCCACAGTTGGCGCGGCGATTGGGGTGGTGGGTGTGAGCAGAAGATCGTGGGTCTCGAAGAACTGCTCGAATTGTTTCCGGACCTCAACCTGTGTGCGCCTTGCGAGGATATACTCCGTCGAGGTGGTTTTTGCCCCATCCTCCAGACGACGGCGGATATCGTCACCGAACATCTCGGGGTGCTCCTTCAGGCGATCGCGGTGCACAGCCGCACCGTCGGACTGGGTCATGGTTTTGTTGGCAAGCGCGGCCTCGCGCAGCCAGTCCACATTCACTTCCTGGACATTACAGCCCATTGACTTCAAATACCTTTGCAGCGTTGCATACTGCGGTTATGACTTCCGGATCGGCTCCGTCGATATACTGGCCGACGCCCAAAGCAATCTTGCGCCCGTCCATGTCATCGATCAAATGACCCAGGTAATCGCCCGAAAGCATTTTTTGCGAAGCAGGGTCCAACGGATCATAGGCCGAAATTACCTGCAGCATCAGGGCAGCATCCTTGACACATTTTGTCAGCGGTCCCGACGTGATCGAGATTCCACGAAAGCGGGAACACGCCCCGCAGGCTGACACGCCCATAAGTCGGCTTGAACCCGACCACGCCGCACAGCGAAGCCGGGATGCGGATCGAGCCGCCCGTATCCGTCCCCAGCGCACCCAGCGCCATTCCGGTTGCCACCGCAATAGCCGACCCGCTGGACGAGCCGCCAGGAATGCGGGATGTGTCCCAGGGATTGCGGGCCGTTCCAAAGTGGGGATTATTCCCGGTCACACCCAGGGCGATCTCATGCGTATTGGTTTTCCCCAGAATGATGACCCCTGCCTGTTTGAGCTTCTCCACCACGAAGGCATCCGTTTGAGGAACATGGTCTGAAAAGAATTTCGAGCCGGCCGTGGTGCGGATCCCGGCCGTATCGAAGAGATCCTTGAGCGCGATGGGAATCCCGCGCAAGGCGCTGGTCAGCGGATGAACCGTTGCCGGAAGCTGCGCTTCAAGTGCAGACTGGACATCCAAGACGGTGATAAAGGCGTTGAGCTGCGGGTTGAGCCGCTCAATTTGACGGAAGCAGGCTTCGGCCAAGTCCTGCGCCGTAACTTCTCCCAGATGAAGGGCATCGAGTGCTGAGGTGAGGGTCAGGGGTTCGGAGTGCATCCCTGCATTATAAATCCTGTCTTTCCAAGATGTGCCAGCAGTTGTACTGCTGGCAGAACCGGAATTAACAAGAAGACCCCAAAGGAATTCCTTTGGGGTCTCGAATGTTTGAAATGGTTTAGAACAGGCCAAGCACTTTGCCGGTCTCGAGGTCCAGGTCCACGTCATAGAAGACGGGACGGGTGGGCAGGCCGGGCATGGTGCGCATTGTGCCAAGCAGCGGATAGAGGAATCCTGCGCCGACAGAAGCGCGGATGTCACTGATCGTAATCGCGGAAGCCGCGCGGCGCACCTTTGACTTCGGCTTTATCACTGAAGGATAGATGGGTCTTGGCCATGCACAGCGGCAGGTTGCCAAAGCCGAGCTTGGTGAACTGCTCGATCTTGGCTTCGGCTTCAGGCGTGTAATCCACGCCGTCGGCGCGATAGATCTCGCGGGCGATGGTCTCGATCTTCTCCTTGACGGGCATATCCAGCGGATACAGAAATTTGAATTTGCTGGGCTTATCACAGGCCTTGACAACCGCTTCAGCCAGGGCAATTGCACCCTTGCCGCCTTCCATCCAGTGGCGGGAGACAACCGCATCCATGGCGCCCGCTTCGAGCGCAGCCTGGCGGACGAGCTCGACTTCGGCAGGTGTGTCGTTTGCAAAGGAATTGACCGCCACCACTACATTTACACCGTACTTAAGCGCATTCTCGATATGCTGGATCATGTTGGGCAGGCCCTTGCGCAGCAGTTCGAGATTCTCGTCCGTGTATTCGGAAGCCAGAGGCTTGCCGGCCACCACCTTCGGTCCACCGCCATGCATCTTGAGGGCGCGGACAGTCGCGACCAGCACCACCACATTCGGGACCAGCCCGGAATAGCGGCACTTGATGTCCATGAACTTTTCCATGCCGATGTCGGCGCCGAAGCCGGATTCCGTGATGACGTAATCGGCAAGCTTGAGCGCGATCTGGTCGGCAATGATGGAGGACTGTCCATGGGCGATATTGGCGAACGGACCGGCGTGGACGATGGCAGGCGTCCCTTCGAGGGTCTGCATCAGGTTGGGCTTGATCGCATCCTTCATCAGGACGGTCAATGCGCCGGCCACGCCCAGGTCTTCAGCGGTGACGGCTTCGCCCGTCTTGTTCACGGCAACGACCATGCGGCCCAGCCGGTCGCGCATGTCCGCCAGGCCGGTGGTCAGAGCCAGGATGGCCATGATCTCGGATGCGACCGTGATGTCGTAGCCGGAGCGGTGCTCGTGGCCCAGCTCATCCTTGCCGAGACCGACCATGATCTCGCGCAGGAAGCGGTCGTTGACGTCGACCACGCGGCGCCACGTGACGCCCTCGGGATCAATGTCGAGGCGGGCAAAGCGTGCGCGTTCTTCGGGAGTGAGCTCATTCGGGTCGGTCTTCTCGATGCCCAGTTTCTTCAGGCGGCGCAGCATGCTGGGTGAGAACTTGCGCTCGCCTTTCTTGTTGGGCGGGCAGAGTGCATTGAAGAGTTTCTCATCGTCCGGTGTGTTCTTCTCGTGCAGCATGCGGGCATCCAGCGCTGCGGAACACAGGTTGTGGGCGGCGGTGATGGCATGGATGTCGCCGGTCAGGTGCAGGTTGAAATCCTCCATCGGGATGATCTGCGAATACCCGCCGCCGGCCGCGCCGCCCTTGATGCCGAAGGTCGGTCCCTGCGAGGGCTGGCGGATCACGGTCATGACGCGCTTGCCGAGATGCGCACCCAAAGCCTGCGAAACGCCGACAGTGGTCGTGGTCTTGCCCTCGCCGAGCGGGGTGGGGGTGATGGCAGTCACGTCGATATATTTGCCATCCTTGCGCTTGGCGAGACGGTCTAAAATTTCAAGCTTGATCTTGGCCTTGTACGGGCCAAAGAGCTCGAGCTCGCTCTCCTTGATCCCCAGCTCAGCCGCGATCTGGAGGATGGGTTTCAGTTTTCCGGCCTGTGCGATCTCAATGTCAGAAGGGACGGGTTTTAGCAGTTTCAGCCTGGTCGCCACAAAGGCTCCCTTCTTGCCGTTTTGACCATTGTGGGAGGCGGATGCTGCCTTTTTGACGGGCGCCTTTTTTACGAGGACTGTCTTTTTTGGTTGAGTCTTTTTGACCTTTGTTTTCGTGGCCATGTTTTCTCCTTTGAACGTGTTGGGACTTGTCTTTCATGGAACGCCCGGAGCGTTCTCAAAAAAACTGCAGGTGGATTTGCAGTTTATTTCCAGTAATTATCAAATTTCCGAATCGATTCTACAATTGCCATCTGTCCCCTATTTTCTTGCATAGTGTCATGCTGCATCCAGTCCATTTTTGCTTTATGCGCTGATCTCGGTGCCCAGTGTTTCCCCCAGCAGTGCACGGACCAAATTCCCAGGCAGCATGCCCGAAAAGATCCGGATTTCAATCCCGGATTTTCCTGGACCAAATCGAGCATTTCCCTGACCTTGGCATCCATTCCCCCGGTGACATCCGCAGCAGCAGATCCGCCCACCCCATGTTTGATCTCCTCAAAGGACTCAGGCGTGATCCGCCCAATGCGGCGCGTTCGGGCGGGGAAATCCTCCCAGACCGCATCCTCCAAACCGGCCAGCAGGACCCGCTCCGGGGCCAGGGCCTTTACGAGGTAGGCAAACAGGTTTTCAGTTGAGAGAATGGTACCGCCGCGTACTTCATCGAAGACCACGTCCCCAAAAATGACCGGGACAATCCCCGCGGCCAATGCCATGCGGATGGGAGTTGTCTCCCAGACTGCCACCTGTCCATCGCTGGCAATGACGCTTCCAGAAGGGGGCAGGGCAATGGCCCGCAGGCCGGCCTTATGCAGGGCCTCCATCACATAGCGGTTTAGGGAGGACGCCTGGTACCATACCTCCGCAAACCCCCTCCAGTAGCTCTCTTCGGTTGTATCCCGCTCGCGGTGCATAAGCTCAGAAGGGCGAGGATAGCCATCCCGGGTTTTGTATTCGCTTGCAGCCACATGCCCGAATGAGCCGCGCCGTGACCGATCACGAGACGAAGGTCCGGCTGGGTGTTGAGGGATGTGGCGATCTGCAGGGCAAGGTCATCCATAACGGCTAGAAGCGGTGTATACGGCTTCATCTTGTCTGTGATGAGCGACCCACCGAGTTTGAGAAAAGCAAGCTCCTTCATGGTTCTATTTTATCTCACTCCAGGGGAAGAGGCAGTATAATCCCGGCGGCATGAGCACCAGCTTTCTTTTGATCCTCGTTATTATCATTTCAGCCGTGGCGCTACTGGCTGCGTGGGCGGGCATTCGCTCCCTTCAATCGGCGCGGGCCGTTGTGTTTTACCGCACCCGCCAGGCCCGGATGATGGCCGGCAGGCAGTGGCTTGCCGCCTCCGTGGCGCTGGTACTGTTTGCTTTTGGCTCCCTGTTTTTTGGTAATTGGGTTATCGGTCAAATTTTTTCTCCAGAGACGGGCTCTGGTACTGCTCCTGCCCTGACTGTAACTCCTCTACCCCCCTCGCAGACAAGTACAGCGCTTCCCAAACAGACTTTCACTCAATCTTCCTCGGTCACGGGGCCTTCCACTTCTCAATCCACGGCAACTATTCCGGTGACCCCTTCGTGGACTCCTCCCTAT
>CAVVPC010000044.1:0-318823 GCA_963750005.1 uncultured Chloroflexia bacterium | reverse complement strand
CATTCGCTGCTGGCGACGCGGCTGATCAGCCGCATCCGGGCGAGCCTGGAAGCGGAGATATCGATCCGCGGCCTGTTCGAGGCGCCCACGGTGGAGGCTCTGGCGACCCGGTTGGGCAAGGCGCATGCGTCGCGGTCTGATCTCGATGTATTGCTGCCGATTAGATCCAATGGAAGCTTACAACCTCTATTCTGCATCCACCCTGCCGCGGGATTAAGTTGGTCCTACTCAAAATTCATTGGCCATATCCCATCAGGCCATCCGATCTACGGATTACAAGCGCGCAATCTCATTCAACGAGAGATGACTCCCCACAATATTAAGCGCATGGCTGCGGACTATTTGGAAGTGATTCGGGAGGTTCAGCCTGGTGGACCTTACAACCTCCTCGGCCGGTCGTTTGGCGGCCTCGTGGCTCACGCAATGGCCACTCAGCTGCAGTCCATGGGTGAAGAGGTTTCGCTCCTCGCCCTTCTCGACAGTTACCCCAGCGACCGAGAGAATCTGTTGAATAGCCATGACAAGGAGCGCGAAAGAGAGATTTTATCTGCAATGGCTGACGACACGTTGCGGGAGATGTTGGAGGGTTTTGGCAACGAGGGGCATGTCCTTCGCCACTCGCCGAGCAGGATTACGAGGTCGTGAAGAATGCCTGTGAGAGCAACATGCGTATCGTAGACACGTTCTCGCCGGAACGATTTAAGGGCGACGTCTTTCTTTTCGTGGCTGCGAATAGCCATGCCGAGCCCCCGATTGAATCCTGGAAGCCCTATGTCGATGGGCGCATTCGGGTTCATGAGATCGATTGTACCCACGATTCAATAATGGATGCACTTCCGGCTGAAAAACCGGCAAGGTGCTCGCGATAGAGCTCGACAAACAGCAAACGACCAAGAAACTGATAGTTCTATGGAGGACAAAGTGACGAATCCATTCGACGACAAAAACGGTATCTTTCACGTTCTGATAAACGATGAAGGCCAATATTCCCTATGGCCAAGCTTCGTCGACGTTCCCAAAGGGCGGACGATAATCCACACATCAGACAGCCATGCCGCTTGCCTTGCGTTCGTAGATCAACATTGGACTGATATGCGACCGCGCGCGGCTCGCCCCCGACCAGCGATTGCTTCGGCTCAGTCGCGCTTTCCATGCCACTGGGCTTAATATTCGGCCGCCCTGACCCACCCTTGAGCCGAGCAATCTCATCGCGCTGAGCGGCAACTGTTCGCTGCAACTCGGCCACCTCCTCCAGCAGCCTCAACACCAGATCTTTCAGGTCGGCGTGCGAAAGGCGGTCAACATCGGGAGGCGGCGACATTCCCAGAATGAATCTGATCGCGGCCCCTTGGGAATCGTATAATCATACCGTCACGACTTTTGCCCCTTTTACCAATGCTTTCAGCAAGCTATTGAGGAATAAGAGCTGGAGTGGTTAATGGTGCGGTCGAGAGGACTCGAACCTCCACGGGTCGCCCCGCTAGCACCTCAAGCTAGTGCGTCTACCAATTCCGCCACGACCGCAGGGATGGCGGGCGCGACATGCGCCTCGCGCCGCGGGGCTCCATGTAACAAATCCCGCCTTCCCCAACAAGGCCCGGCAGGACACGCGCTGGATCCGTGGCTATATGCTTGCATCGGGGCGCATGTGCGAGGCGGAGGCCCGACATTCAAATCCACACATTCCCTGCCCGCTCATCGATCCTGCCCCCGTACGCGCCGGAGTGGCGCGTCAGCGAAGGGCTCACGGATTACGAGGCGGCGCTGTGGCAATGGAGGCGCGCGCCGACGTGATCGCCCGGGACGAGAGCCCCGAGCTCGTCTGGTTGCTCGAGCATCCGCCTCTCTACACCGCCGGCACCAGCGCCAAAGCCGAAGAGCTGATTGAGGCGCGCTTTCCGGTCTACCGCGCCGGCCGGGGCGGGCAATTCACCTATCATGGGCCCGGCCAACGCATCGCCTATGTGATGCTGGATCTGCGCCGGCGCGGGCCCGACGTGCGCCGCTTCGTCGCCGGCGCTGGAGGAATGGATCATTCGTGCGCTGGCCGCCCTCGATGTCGTGGGTGAGCGGCGCGCAGGCCGCATCGGTGTATGGGTGCGCCGGCCGGACAAGGGCGCGGGTTGCGAGGACAAGATCGCGGCAATCGGTGTTCGCATCAGGCGCTGGGTCACCCTCCACGGCGTAGCGATCAATCTGTCGTGCGAGCTTTCTCATTACCGCGGGATTGTCCCCTGCGGCATCTCGGAGGCGCGCTACGGTGTGACCAGCCTCGCGGACCTCGGCCGTACTGTGAGCATGGGGCAGCTCGACGCAGCGCTCCGCCAGGAGTTCGAAACGGTATTCGGCAGTCGGACACAGGCTGAATGAACGCCGCCCATCCACGCCAAAGGGGCGGCAGGGCCTTATCGCGGTCTGGCGATGATCGAGGACCCAAGTGACGCCGGCGCCGCCACCCGTCTCGAGCCGGAGGACGGGCCAGGCTGGTGCGCAATTCGCTCGTGGCTGCCGGGCTGGCGCGCCGCGCAAAAGTTATCGACCGCATCTACCACCGCCGCCGCAATGAGGCCCTGTCGCTCGGGGGTTTTCATCGCCAGTTCCTCGTCCCTGTTGATGATGGAGCCGGCCTCGAGCAGGGCTGCAGGTATGCGCGTGTCCTTGAGCACGATCAGCTGATCGTAGCGATAGACGCCTGCTTCGGCATCCAGCAACTGGCGCTGGCGATGACCCATGAACTTTTCGACGTAGTGGGGCGTGTATCGCAGGCCACGCGCCTTGAGTTGCTGGCCAAGCAATCTGCCGAAGCGCAGGCTCGCTGCGAAATTGCCGTTTTGGTGCGAGACGAAAATGGAATGCCCTTTGAACCGATCGCTGAAAGTGTGCTGCCGTCCTTCGAACTGCCACTTCTCGAGAAAGCGGTCCGGCACCGAGTCGTGGTGAATGGACAGAAGCAGGTCGGCCGACGCCTTGTTGGCATGCGCCACCCGCTGCACCAGTCCTCTCCCAGACCTGCCTTCAGTGACCAGCAACATCGTCTTGTCGAAGCCGCCACTGATCAATTTCTGCTCGATCACTTTGGCCAGCCGAAGATTGAAATCAAATTCACGATGCCCGCGAGCGCTGGTCGCCCCGAATGCTTTGGGGGTGTGCCCGACGTCCAGAATGAGACGGAAGGCTGACCGATCGCAGGTCGAGCCATTCGCTTTCTGCGCGGTGCCAATGGGGTCCGCCCGAGCGCTCTCGTAGCCGCTGCAGTAAAGCAGGACGGCGGAAACGGCGACGCCGAGCGTCGCTATGCGCGCAAAGCAACTCATTGGGCTTGCTCGGTACGCAGTCCCCTGGTCGGAATCAATATCGTCGTGGCCCCGGGATCGGTTCGCCGCAGAAACGGCGCAAGCACCCAACCCAGCCCCACACCGCCTTACTTGCCCGACAATTGTGTTAAAAATTGTTTCGCTGACAAGGACATCCCATGCTTTTGTTGGAGGCCGTGGCGCAAGCGCAACGTCGCAAACAGGCGGGCCGTCCTCGGCGCAAGGACTGCATCATGAACCCGCATCTTCAAAGGGCGTAGGGGCGGGTTTCAAACCCGCCTCTAGGACCCTACCGGGGAGAGATTTCATGCAGACGCTCGGTCTCGGGTTCACCTGGGAGCAATTGTCCCCAGGGCAACGCTTCCGCACCCTCAACCGCACCATTACGGAGACCGACCTCGTTCTGTTCACCGGGGTCACCGGGATGCTCGAGAGCATCTTCATCGACCGCACCTTCGGTGCGCAGAAGGGGGCGATCCAAGGGCAGTTCGTACCGGCGGCGCTGACCTATAGCCTCATCGAAGGTCTGCTTTGCCAAAGCATGATTCAAGGCACGGGGCTTGCCATGCTGGAGCTCAAGCAGCAGGTGCTTGCTCCGGTTCGCGTCGGGGACACGGTTCATGGCGAGATCGAGATAACTGCGGTGCGCCCGACCTCGCAGGGCAACCGTGGCATCGTCGTGTCGAGGATCGAGGTCAAGAACCAGCAGGAGGAGATCGTGATGAGTTATGAAGCCACGCGGCTGCTGGCGGGTCGCTCTTTCGAGGACACCACGGTGGAACGGGCTTGAGGAATGAAACTGCAATTCAGCATCGGGATCACGTCCAATCCGCGCACATGGCCGGTCATCGACGGCCGGATTGCTCCGGAAGCAATCGAGCTTGTACCCACCGTGCTGCATCCCTCCGAATTGTTCTGGCGTCAGCTCCGCTTTGCCGAGTTTGACGTTGCGGAGATGTCGATGTCGTCCCTGCTGATGGCAAGGTCGAAGGGCGACGACCGCTTCGTCGGCATCCCGGTCTTCACCACGCGCCGCTTCTTTCATACCGGAATTCTGGTGCGGCGCGTGGCCGGGATTGACGCGCCTGCCGATCTCAAAGGCAAGCGGGTCGGCGTGCCCGAGTATCAGCAGACCGCAGCATTATGGGCCCGTGGCGTGCTGCAGCATGAATTCGGTGTTGCCCCCAAGGAGATCGAATTCTGGATGGAGCGGCCGCCCTCACACAGTCATGGCGGCGCAACCGGCTTTGTCCCGCCGCCTGGAGTGACGGTGCATCGGATTCCGACGGAGAAGAACATCGGCTCCATGATGATCTCAGGCGAGCTCGACGCAACTCTCTTTTATCTGGTCGATCCCAACCTGATCGATCGCAGCACCGCGGATTTGCACCGCCATCCCGAAATCAAGCTGCTGTTTGTCGATCCGCTTGCGGAAGGGATCCGCTATCATCGCAAGACCGGGCTTTACCCCATCAATCATGGCATGGTCATCAGGCGCGATCTGGCCGAGAAGCACCCATGGGCGGTGCTCAACATCATCAAAGCGTTCAACCGAGCCAACGAGATCGCGAATAAGGAACGCATGCAGCATGTCGAATATCACATCGAGGCCGGGCTGCTTGCGCCTGACGCGCGCAAAACACTGGCAACTGCGATCATAACGCATGGGATCGCCGCCAATCGGCGGGTGCTCGAAACCATTGCGCAGTACTCGCTGGAGCAAGGGCTCACGCCGCGCGCCATGCGGCTCGACGAGCTCTTCGCCGCGAACGCCATGGAGCAGTGACGATCGGGGCTACGATCGCCGGCCGCTGCAAAGTTGGTTGTTCGTAGGGGCGAGGCATGCCTCGCCCTGGATGCCGCATCCGTCGCTGTTCGCACAAGGCGACCATGCGTCGCCCCTACGAAGCTCTTGTTTGCCCAACTCGCTCAGTCGTAGACCGTGTCCATGTAGTGCTCGGAATCGACGACGGCCTCGATCACGGTCGGCCCATTGGCGTCGAAGCGCCTTGTGCACCGCGGCTTCGAGCGCGTCGGCGCTGCTCACGCCGATTGCCGGCACGCCGAAATAATGCGCGGGCGGCTCGCGATAATCTTCTGCGCTGCAGCTCGGTGCCGTAGAGCGGGAACTGGCGCTTGATCTGCTTGACCTTGATGAGCGCGAGCCAGCGGTCGTCGAGCACGACGACGGGAAGCGCTGAGCCCGAGGCGCTTGGCGACCGCGACCTCGCCGCAGGTCATCTGGAAACAGCCGTCGCCGAGGAGGCACACGACCGGCAGGTCGGGCCGCGCGAGCTTGGCCGCGATCGCTCCCGGCAAGCCGAAGCCCATCGACGACCAGCCGTTGGTGATGTGAAACTCTTGGGCGCGTGCGCAGTCCACTGGCTGGCGATCTGTGGGTGTGGGCGCCGACGTCGAACGAGAGCACGCCGTCGCGCGGCAGTGCGCGGCGCACCGCGTCGATCGCGGCATGTGCGGTGAAGGACGGGCTCGCCGGACGCAGCGCTGCCTGGAAAGCTGCGCCGATGCTCGGCGAGCATTGCCGGCGTCCAGGCGTTGCCTGCATGCGGATATCGCGGCAAGCGCCGAAGCGCGTGATCGAGATCACCGGTGACCTGATGCACGAGCTTGACCGAAGGCGCGATATCGACCGGCTCGATGTCGATCTGCAGCAGCGGTACGTCTGCCGATCCAGGCCTCGTACTCGACCTCGACCGTGTCGTAGCCGATGCCGACGATGAGATCGGCGGAGCGCAGGAATGCGCGCTGCAACTGCCGGCACGCGCGCTCGATGCAGCCGAGCGAGAGCGGATGGTCCTCGTCGATCATGCCCTTGGCCATGGTGGTGGTGGCGAACGGCAGGTTGTGGCGCTCGATGACGCGCGCAGCAGTTGCGGGTCGGGAATGCGCATCGCGGCCGAGCCAGGACGGCGATCGGCCGCTTGGCCGCGCGTGATCAGCTCGCCCGCGCGCACGATCGCCGTCTCGGGCGCTGAGGGAAGCTTGCGTGCATCGCGCGGGCTCCGGCAGCGGCTCATCGCGTGGCGGCAAGCGCGACATCCTCCGGCAGATCGAGATGCACCGGCCCCTTCGGCTCGCTCAGCGCGATACCGATCGCCTGCGTCGAGCGTTTCTGCGATCGTGCCCGTTTCGAGCCGGCAGCGTCGCCTTGGTGATCGGCTCGAATAGCGCGTGGTGATCGATCCACATCTGCATGCGCCGGCCAGCTGGTCGGTGTTGAGATTGCAGGTGATGGCGATCATCGGCGAGCGATCGAGCCACGCGCAGCCGACGCCCGTGGCGAGATTGGTCGCGCCCGGTCCGAGCGTCGCAATGCACAAGCCGGGAACGCCGGTCATGCGCCCGGTCACGTCGGCGGCGAAGCCGGCCGAGCCTTCATGGGCGGTGAGCACGAACTCGACGCCGCCGTTGCGCATCGCCTCCATCAGCGGCAGCACGTTGCCGCTCGGAATGCCGAAGCCGCGGGGGATTCCGGCTGCCTTGAGCGTCGCGACGATGAGATCGGCATTGTTCATGGCAACGGAACAGCACGATCACGGGCCAGCAGCAAGTGACTGCGGGCATCCTGATGTGGCACGCACATCTACTTTGCCGTCGTGCGGGGACAACGGCAGGTCAAATACTCTTGACGCAATGAGCAGTATGGCCTAATGTAAGGAAAATCCTTACGGCCATGATCACCAGTAAAATCACGAGCAAAGCTCAACAACCATTCCTCGTCCGGTGCGCGAAGCGCTCGCGTGCGAGAAGGAGACGAGCTCGCCTACACCATCGAGAATGGCCGTGTGATCCTGACCAAGGCAGGCCGCACCACGCCAGATGATCCCTTCGCGACGTTCAGCGAATGGGCGTCCAAAAACGATCAGAAGGCTTATGGCGACCTTTAAGACATGGGACATGGTCGAGGTCCATTTCCTTACACCGATCGACCGGTACGGCAACATCGGCCAGCACTGGTCATTGCGGCGGGAAAGATCAACTCCGCTCATGGCCTCTTATGGGTTCTCATGATCACCAGCGCCGATAACCGCAGGTGGGATGAGGATGTGGTGATTTCCGATCTTCCCAGAGCCGGTCTTTCGGCGGCCTCCGTGATCCGCTGCGCCAAGGTCGCAACCATTGATGCAAAGGACGCCGAACGCATCGGTGCGCTTGCGCACCGCAACCGAGCGGAGTCATCCAGATCACCCTGATGCGCATCTTGGCGGGCACGGTCCCGTACCGGATCAACCCGGCCGCGGCACTGAGTATCGCAAAACGGAAAGCGCCTAGTGCACCTTCATTCGATGATCATCCCGCCGAGCGCGCGGTGGCGGCGTCCTGCGCGGCGAGCTGCGCCTTGGCCCTGTTGACCAGAGCCTGGCGGATGCGGGCCACCCCGACATCGTGTGGATAGAGCATCTCGCGCTTGCGGGCGTCCGGCGGCATGTGCACCCGAGCATTTCGCGATCCTGCTCCAGCACGTGCCAGTGCCGCGCTTCGAGGGTCGCGCGGTAGAGAAAGCGCCAGACCTCCCGCTGCGAGCCCCGAGAGCCTTGCGCATGCGCCAGAAGAACACGAGGCAGTTGCCCTCATCCACCGGGCGTGGTGAAGCCGATGATGCGGAACGGGCCGCCGGGTCCGGCCGCATCGGGATAGGGAATGTCGAGCCGGCAATACGGCGCCGCGCTCTCCGTTACCATCTCGGTCCATCGAAACCCTTGTTCTGCTGCTCCACCCGCACCACGGTGGACCCGTCGGCGTTTCACTCGATGCCATCTGGTCCTTGCTCGGCTCGTTGGCGAGGGTGAACGACTTGGCATGCAGGTATGCGCCATCATGGGATCGGCGAGTTGTCGAGCGCGTAGCGGTAATCGCCGCCCACGGCAACACGCACAGTACCCGTCCCTTCCGGGCTCGTGAACTTTTCCGGCAGCTCCGGCGGACGGCCTCCGGATGCTCCCGCTCGCGAAATAAACGAAGATCGCGTCATTCGACTCTGCGACCGGAAAGCTCTCGGCCGCGCGGCGCCCTTCCAGCGCGCCGCCCGGCATGGCCGGCACGCGTAGGATGGTGCCGGCGCCATCGAGGGTCACGCCGTGATAGCGGCACGAGATGTGATGGCCGAGAGATTCGCCGCGCGAGAGGCGCGCGCCGCGGTGGAAACAATGATCTCAGCGACATTTGAGCGTGCCGAGGCCGTCGCGCCACAGCACGAGATTGCGCCCGAGCGCCTTCACCGAGATGCGGCGCCCCCGGGCTTGACCTGCACGCACTTCGCGACGGCGTACCACTGATCGAGCAACCCGCGATTGACCAGTTTGCTCAACTCTTTGCTTTCTCGTCCGGCCATAGAGACGCACTATTTGATGAAATCATTGCTGTAGAGCTGATCGACCGGGAGCTCCGACCTCGATGAAGCCCTCCTGCTTTGTAGAAATGCTGCAGCTTGGCGAGCCGTTCCGGGTCCATGGCGCCGATGGTGCTCTGGCCCTTGTAGGTCCGCTCGGTATAGTTCGCCAGGATCTTTTTCATCAGCTCCTTCTTGCCCTTGAACGAGGGCGAGGCCTGCCGACATAGGCCGACGCAGGCCCTGGCCGGATCCGCCATCACGAACTGCATGCCTCGCAGCGTCGCCTTGACGATCGCGCGCACCAGGTCCGGTCGCTCGGCGATCATCTTGTCGAGGCGGATCCTGCCTCCACTGTGGGCCTGATCCTAAAAGACGATGAACGGGAGTATCCTCTAACGATCGATCTGCCCAACGGCGGGCTGCATGTCCTTAATGAAAAATGTACGTTGGAGCGCTGCAACCCGGCCGAGCCGTTGAACCTGCATATCTTTATCGACCACTCGGTTGTGGAAGTATTTGTCAACGAACGCGAAAAGCCTGACCACCTGGCTGCGCCCTACGTTAGCAGGCGATGGAGCCTGGAACATCCGCATGCTCTCGCCGGCAAGTAAACTAGAAGCCTGGCAGTTATCTATCTGATCTTTCCCATCAAGAGGATCCTATGCCCTTTCCCCCAATCCCCACTTTTCACCCTATCGCCAACCCGGAAGCCATTGTCACGGCGAAAAACGTCCGTTTTACCGTATTGGCCGACCGCCTGATCCGGATGGAATACAGCAAGGAGAACTCCTTTGAGGACCGTCCCACGCAGGCATTCTGGCACCGCGGAACAACCTGTTCCGCATTTCAAGAAAATCATTACCGATACAACCCTTGAGATTGAAACAGACTTCCTGTACCTGAAGTACCAGATCACGTCCAGGGGTTTTACAGCGAAAACTTTATCCATCACCCTGAAACAAACCGGTGTCACCTGGACGTATGGTGCGTCGCAAAAGGATAATCTCAAAGGCACTGCCCGCACCCTGGACGGTTTTGCTGGAACAGCCCGGCTCGAGGACGGACTGCTCTCACGATCCGGCTGGAGCGTGGTGGACGATTCCAAATCACTTGTCTTCAATGAATCAGGATGGCTTGAGCCGCGTCATTCCAAAAGGTGTTTCTTCCAAGGATTTATATTTCTTCGGTTACGGCTCAGACTTCGCTGCCTGCCTGCGCGACTTCACCCGCATCAGTGGATCCATTCCCATGGTCCCGCGTTACATTCTCGGCAACTGGTGGAGCCGTTACTGGGCCTACACCCAGGACGATTTGAAATTGTTGATGCAGGAATTCTACGCCCGCGATATCCCCCTCTCCATCTGCATTGTCGACATGGACTGGCACATCACCAAAACCGGAAACTCCTCGGATGGCTGGACCGGTTACACCTGGAACCGCGAACTCTTCCCGGATCCGAACGGGTTCATCCGCTGGCTGCATGATCAGGGTTTGCGCACGGCGCTGAACTTACACCCTGCTCGGGGCATTCATCCGCACGAAGAGCAATACAAAGCCATGGCAGAATGGATGGAGCTCAAGCCTGCCTCCAAAAAGCCCATCCCGTTTGATATCGCCGACCCGCATTTTATGGAAGGCTACTTTGAAATTCTTCATCATCCTTTCGAGTCCCTCTCCCGGTGGAGAAGGGCTCAGGGTGAGGGCAGGGAGGATGGAGTCGACTTCTGGTGGATGGACTGGCAGCAGGGCAGGAAGAGCAAAATTCCTGGCCTCGACCCACTCTGGATGCTCAACCATCTCCATTATCTACGATCTCGGGCGCGATGGACGCAAGCGTTCCTTTGTCTTCTCGCGCTGGGGCGGGCTGGGCAACCACCGCTATCCGATCGGCTTCAGCGGTGACACCTATGTCCGCTGGAAAGTGTTGAACTACCAGCCTTATTTCACCGCCACGGCCGCGAATGTTGGCTATGGCTGGTGGAGTCATGATATCGGCGGGCACATGATGAAGGACGGCACGCCCGAGCTTTACCTGCGCTGGGTGCAGTTCGGTGTCTTCAGTCCCATCTTCCGCCTGCACAGCACCAGCCGGGCGGAGCTTGACCGCCGTCCCTGGGGAAAACCCGAGCGCTTCTTCCACGCCGCTCGGGATGCCATGCAATTACGGCATGCTCTCATCCCTTATATCTACAGCATGGCCTGGCGCGCCCACCAGACCGGCATCAGCCTGGTCACGCCCATGTATTATGGGAATTGGGAGGAACCTGCCGCGTTTGAGGCAAAGGGACAATATTACTTCGGCACGGAATTGATCGCTGCGCCCGATCACCGATCCCGCCAAACCGAAGACCGGATCGCGGTCAAACGAGTTTGGCTGCCCTCCGGAGATTGGTACAACTTCTTCACCGGTCAGCGCTTCGCTGGCGGGCAGTGGCATGAGATCAAGGCTGATCTCGAAGACATCCCTGTCTTTGCCAAAGCCGGGGCCATCGTCCCACTCGCACCCAAAGTCGGTTGGGGCGGCATCGAAAATCCGACAGAGCTCGATATTCATATATTTATGGGGGCGGACAACACTTTCGATCTGTATGAAGATGACGGCGAGACGACCGATTACGAGCGTGGCAAATATGCCATCACTCGATTCTCCCTGCAGGGAAACAAATTCATAATACATCCCGCCACTGGCGATCTAAACGTTATACCTTCCACCCGCACGTATCGCATCCACATCCATGGAGTTGACGATAAACCATTTTCCCTTTCCCCCTTTCCCTTAACTTCTACTCAAAGCCGCACGATCGAATTCCCGCGGATGAAAAAGGAGTCAAAATGACCATTACCATCTCCGGGGAGCAGTTCCTTCTCGATGGCAAACCTTTTCGCATCCTCTCGGGGGCCATGCATTACTTCCGCGTGCTGCCCGAATACTGGCGCGACCGGCTGGAGAAGATGCATGCCTTTGGACTGAACACCGTTGAAACCTACGTGGCATGGAATTTGCACGAGCCGCGTCCCGGTGAATTCCATTTTGATGGAATGCTTGACCTGGTCAAATTCATTGAAACCGCAGCGGACATTGGGTTTAAGGTCATTGTCCGTCCCGGGCCCTATATCTGCTCCGAATGGGATTTTGGCGGACTGCCCTCCTGGCTGCTCAAAGACCCGGACATGCAGATACGCTGTGCTTATCCGCCCTATCTCGAAGCAGTGGACCGCTACTTCGATGCACTTCTGCCGCGCCTCGTCCCACTCCAATCGACGCATGGCGGTCCCATCATTGCCATGCAGGTTGAGAATGAATATGGCAGCTATGGGAATGACAAAGTTTATCTGAATCACCTGAAGGATGGCATGCGGACCCGTGGCATCGATTTGTTCCTGTTCACCTCAGATGGCCCGCGCGATCACTGCCTGCAGGGCGGGACTCTGCCTGATGTATTCAAGACGGTTAATTTTGCCTTCGATGCAAAGGAGGCCTTTGCAAAGCTGCGGGAATACCAACCCGAAGGTCCGTTGATGGTGATGGAGTTCTGGTCTGGCTGGTTCGATCATTGGGGCGAGGAACATCATATCATCGAGGATGGCGGCACTTCCATCCAGCGCTCGCTGGATACCCTGGATGAGATCCTGGCTGCCGGGGCATCGGTCAACTTTTACATGTTCCACGGCGGGACAAATTTCGGGTTCATGAACGGCGCCAACTGCTATCCCACCCCCTACCAGGCAGATGTCACCAGCTACGACTATGCCTGCCCGATCAGTGAGGATGGAGATCTCTCACCGCGCTATGAGGGCTATCGTGAAATCCTGGAGAAGTATATCGAGCTTCCTTCCACAGTCCATATCCAAGCCTGTTAAAAAATATACATTGGGGTCAGTGGAATTCAAAGAATCTGCCGGATTATTTGAGTCTGCTCGACGCTTTGAGTCAGCCGCGGACGAGTGTGGTCACCAAAACGATGGAAGATCTCGACCAGGATTACGGCTTTATCCTGTACCGCACCAGGGTCAGCGGTCCGCGCATGGGCATCCTGCGTGTGATCGGACTTCATGACCGAGCCCAGCTCTTTATCGATGGAGAATTGATCGATGTGCTCGACCGGGAATCTGAGAATGAATATACCGCCGTCGATATCGCCAAAGATGCCCAGCTGGACATTCTGGTCGAGAATATGGGACGCATCAATTTTGGTCCCTCACTGCTGGACCGAAAAGGCATCACGGGTGGGGTAACGGTCAACGATCAATACCAATTCGGCTGGGAAATCTTTCCTTTACCTCTCAATGACCTGAGCAGGTTGAAATTTAAATCTGCAAAGGCAGGAAATTTCCCTACCTTCTTCCGCGCCCATTTCAACGTGGAAGATCCGGCGGATACCTTCCTGGCTCTCCCCGGTTGGACCAAGGGTGTGGTCTGGCTGAACGGCTTCAACCTGGGCCGCTACTGGGAACGCGGTCCGCAAAAGACATTTACGTACCCGCACCATTATTGAAGCGCGGCGAGAATGAACTGATTGTCTTTGAATTGCACGGCACTTCGAAATTGTCGGTTGAATTTCAAGATAAGCCAATTCTTAGGATGACATATGTCCATATCCACAATTTCCCAAAGGCTTTTCTCTTCGGCACAGCTACTGCAGCCTATCAGATCGAAGGCGGCTGGGATGCCGATGGCAAGGGACCTTCCACCTGGGATGTGTTCACGCATAAACACGGAAAGATCCTGAACGGCGATAACGGCGATACGGCCTGTAATACCTATCACGATCTCCAAACCGATATCGATATTATGGCTGAGCTGGAACTCAATGCCTATCGTTTCTCCATCGCCTGGAGCCGTGTGCTGCCGCTGGGGAAGGGACAGGTCAACCAGAAGGGACTGGATTACTATAACCGCCTGGTGGATGCGCTGCTCAAAAAGAATATCACACCGTTTATCACGATGTTCCATTGGGACATGCCCCAGGCGCTCTTTGAGCAATACGGCGGTTTCGCCAGCCGTGAGACTTCCAGCTACTTTGCAGACTATGCCGGGGTGATCGTCAAATCGCTGGGCGACCGCGTCAAGCATTGGATCACGCTCAACGAACCCTGGGAGCACGCCTTCTTTGGACACTTTACCGGCGAGCACGCGCCGGGTGTGACCAACCCGTGGACCTATTTCAAAGTGGCCCATCACGAATTGCTCGGTCATGGTCTGGCAGTGGAGTGTGTCCGCGCCCTTGCCCCGGACGCACAGGTGGGGATCACCCTCAGCCAGTTCCCCATTTATCCGTATGCCAATACGCCTCGCCACCAGGAGGCCGCCCATTTTGCAGATCTGTTCATGAATCGCTTTTATTTGGATGGGCTGTACAAAGGCCAATATCCGGAAGCGTTGTTCAAACGGATGTGGCCTTTCCGCCCGAAGATCGAGGCTGCCGACATGGAGACGATCGCGCGCCCCTTCGATTTTCTCGGCGTCAATTACTACACCCGCCAATATGCCCGCTACGTCTGGTACCTGCCTTTCTTCCGCGCCTGGGTGGATCGCGATCCCCCACCCGGGATTTCTCATCCTGAGCTGGGACCTCAGGGGTACCCCGAAGGTATGCGCGAGCTGAACAAACGGTACCGTGAGGAATACGGCAATCCTGTTGTATATATCACAGAAAATGGCACTGGTGATTCTCTTTCGGTCGAGAATGGTCGTGTTAAGGATATGCGTCGCCAGCGCTATTTTGAACTCTATTTGGAACAACTGTCCCTGGCCATTGCAGAAGGTTCGGATATTCGCGGTTACTTCATTTGGACATTGGTGGATAATTTCGAATGGGCCAGAGGATTTCAGCGAACGGATGGGAATTGTACATGTTGACCACGTCACCCAAAAACGCACCATCAAGGACAGCGCGTACTGGGTACGGGAGATGATCCGCTTGCAAAGCAGTTAATCTGTTTCACTCGGAATAGCTTGTACTGTTTGTGGTGTTTCTTCCATCCGGACGACGAGAAAAGCACTTAGGATCAACAGGACGATCGCCAGGAGCAGGCTTGGGGTGAAAGAGCCGTTCGCTGTTCTGAGTGCCTCCATAATATAGACAAACGCCACTGAAGCCTGGCCAAAAAGCTGCATCAATCCATTGGATGTGCCTTCCGGGGTGGGACGGGTGATTTCAGCAGCATATTGCATCATGATGGGACTGGTGCTGACGAGGAAAAATCCCATCCAAAGGCGGAGCCAAATAACAACCAGCTGCTCGTGGCAAAGGTAAGACCGATCAGTCCGGGGATTGCAAGTAACAAACCCAGCAAAATATAAGGCTTGCGCCTGTGCTGCCGGTCAGAGAATGGCGGGATGACCACCGCTCCCAAAATCCCACCGACCAGCATCAGCGCGCCGAGTGTGCCTGCATCGGTGGGTGTAAAGCCGCGCGGACGGATGATGCTCTCCACCCAGGTCGTCAGGCCATTGAAGATTCCCAGCCCTATAAAGAAAACCAGCCAAACACAACCAGAAGGATCTGACAGTGAACGCATGCTTGAGCCCATCCAGCATCAGCGCACGGACTTCGCTCCCGGCAGGTCCGGGCGGTGTGGGCGGGGTCTCTCTTGAAAAGAGAATGAAGAGAACTGCTGAAAATGCTGCGATGCCGCCATAGATCAACTGCACGGTTGGAATGGAGATGGATTCGGTAAGGATCGGCGTGAGCACCATGCCAAGCGCCGTCCCAATCAGACTGGCAAGCGTCACCAATCCTACGGCAGTGGCACGCTCATCGATCGCAAACCAGTTGGCCGGGACTTTCGTCCAGGCGTTGAGCAGGAACGGCTGGGCTGCCGCGATCCCAAACGTGCTCAATAAAACCAGGTGAATAATTTGCGCCGGCAAATCCACGCAGGATGCCGAAGATCCCATCATCACTGCGCCGATGCTGACCGCCAGCCGAAATCCATAGGTATCGATCACCCATGAGACCGGGATGGAGAGCGGGATGAACGCGAGCATGAACGACATCGACAGCAGACCGATCTGCAGATCCGTCACGCCGTAAAACCGGGCTGCCGGTCCCGTAATGGGTGCATAGGTGATCCACAGGATCTGGATGGTGACGTTGATGAACATGAAAACCGCCAGCACCACCCAGCGGTAACCGTATAGTTTATAGTCGGATGCCATGATGTTCCTTATCGGGAAAGCTTCAGAATAAAGGATCAAGTGCCAATTATATGCGTCTATCAGAAGTTCATACAATTGAACCCCCGCCATATGGAAACGTTGCTGGGGTGGTATACAGCTCCGCTCTGTTCAGACGGCAGTCCAGCACCTGGATGCTACGCGATTGCACTCCTGGCAAAACAATTCCTCGCCAAAATACCACGTTTAAAGATAATTCAGCCCGAAACGGAGGACAGTATATTCGTGCTGCCAGAGTGATACACTTCCGATAAATCATGACCAGGAAATTCCTGCGTACTTCCGATCTGGCCCGCGCCGTGGGAGTCCACCCGAACACTGTTCGCAAGTATGCAGACTGGGGCTTGATCCCACCCGTCGAGCGGACTCCCTTCCGGATACCGGCTCTTCACCCAGCAGCACCTGGATTGTATGCGGCTGGCGCGGATGGTCTATGCAGCCGCCCTACCCGGGCAGAGGGTTCCGGGCCCTTGGCAATGAAATTATCCAGAGAGCGGTCGTGGACGATTGGCAGGGTGCGCTGGAGAAAGCACACGAACATCTGGCCCTGGTGCAGGCGGAGCTCAAACACGCAGACGATGCCGCGAACCTGCTGGAGCACTGGGTAAAAACGTGTCAACAATCTCGAGAACGAACCCCCGCTTGCTATTGGAGAAGTATCGAATTTATTGGGCGTTAGCATCGATGTCATCCGCAATGCGGAACGGAATGGGCTGATCACGGTTCCGCGCAACTCGTACAACAATTACCGCTTGTTTGGCAAAAGAGAATTCGAGCGCCTGCAAATTATTCGTATGCTCACCAAAGCCGGCTACAGTCATATGGCCATCCTGCGCATGTTCCTCGAGCTGGATAAAGGGAATACACGCGACCTGAAAAAGACCCTCGATACCCCGCGCCCGGACGAGGATATTTTCACCGCCGCCGACCGCTGGCTCACCACCCTCCACGCCCAGGAAAAGATGGCCCGGCAGGTCATTGAACTGATCGAAGAAATGATTGCTTCAAAGTAGGTCATGCTTTCAGCGTGACTGGAATCATGCTTATTGAAATCAGCATCATACCCGTCACGTTACAAACGTGACCTGCCTCTTTGTGCTCCTTTGGGACCCATTGTGGTAAGCCCATTCCCAAACCCTCCATTGGTACACCAGGGTTGTAAAATGAAGGTAAAACGACGCCTCGAATTACACCTTTTGGAGACTTATGAACCCTACGATCACCATTCGAAACGCCCGCCTGCACAACCTGAAAAATGTCACCCTTGAAATTCCCAAAGAACAAGCTGGTCGTCATCACAGGGCTGTCAGGCTCGGGAAAATCCACACTGGCCTTTGACCTCCTGCACAAGGAAGGCCAGCGCCAGTATTTGGAATCGCTCGGCATGGTCACCTGGGGAGTGAGCAAGCCGCCTGTGGACTCCATCACTGGCCTGTCCCCGTCCATCAGCGTGGACCAGCACCTGACGAATCACAGTCCCCGCTCGACGGTGGGCACCGTTACGGAAGTCTTCACCTATCTGAGGATCCTATACGCCCGCCTCGGTCATCGCCCCTGCCCTGTTTGTGGAAAGGATGTCCCGCCGCCTAACTACGAATCTGCAGATGAGAGACTGGGACGCATCCGAAGATGCAAAGTCTGATGAAAGCCCCGATGGTTCCTACCCCTGCCCGCATTGCGGCGCGGCCGTGCCGGAAATGGGCATGGCGAATTTCTCGTTCAACAAGCCGGCCGGCGCCTGTCCCACCTGCACCGGGCTGGGCGTGGTCCGCCAGGTCATCGTCAGCAAAGTAGTCGACGAAAACAAAAGCATCCCCGAATATGCCGTGGATGGCTGGATCGAGTTCCACGTCAATTATTACAGCCAGATCCTGAAAAACGCGGGCAAGCATTTCGGATTTGAGTTCGATCCATCCAGAGCCATCAAGGATTACACACAGATCCAACGCGACCTCCTCCTGTATGGCACCGAGCAGCCCGCAATTCCGCCGCCACTTTCCGGATGTCAAGCCGCCCACGGCCGTCAAACACGGGACGGTTTGAAGGCGTGATCACCACCCTGCAGCGCCGCTATGACGAGCACGCCACGAACGCGGCCTACCTCGAAAAACTGGACCAGCTCTTCACGACCCAGCCCTGCCCGATTGTGAAGGCACGCGGCTGCGGCCGGAAAGCCGCGCTGTGACAGTGGCAGGCGAGTCGATCATCACGATCTCACAGTTGTCGCTCAACGATCTCGCTGCCTGGCTGCGGAGTCTGCCACCTCATTTCAGCGCAGAGGAAATGTTGCTCGCCCAGTCCAATTCTGGATGATCTGTACGAACGCGTCGGACGACTGCTCGAAGTGGGCGTGGGCTATCTGTCCCTCGAGCGTTCTTCGCCGACTCTCTCTGCGGGCGAGGCCCAGCGCCTGAGGCTGGCTGCCCTGCTCGGGTCCGGGCTTGACCGGCGTGCTCTATGTCCTCGACGAGCCGACGATCGGTCTGCACTCCCGCGACACCCACCGCCTGATCAACGTCCTGCGCCGCCTGCGCGATCTGGGCAACACCGTGCTGGTGGTCGAGCACGACCTGGAATCATCCAGGCCGCCGATTATCTCGTGGATGTAGGACCCGGCGCGGGCAAACACGGCGGGCAGATCGTCGCCGCGGGCACGCCGGAGGAAGTCTCAAAAACAAAGGCGTCACTCACGGGCGCATTCATCGCCGGAACGACGACAGTGCCGGTCCCCGAACGCCGCCGTGCACCAAACCACAAAGCGCTGACGATTTCGGGGGCGCCGCCAGTTCAACCTGCAAAACCTGACGGTGCGGATCCCGCTCGGCCTGCTGGTGGCTGTGACGGGTGTCTCCGGCTCCGGCAAGTCCTCGTTGATCTTCGACATCCTCGACGTTGCCGCACGTCAGCGCCTGAACGGCGCGACAGAACTTCCCGGCGAGCACGACTCGCATCACAGGCTGGGAGCATATCGACAAGGTCATCACCATCGACCAGGCTCACATCGGGCGCATCCCGCGCTCGAACGCCGCCACCTACTCGGACACGTTCACGCCCATCCGCGAGGCCTTTGCCGCCACGCCGGAAGCCAAAAGGAACAAAGTCACCGCACGCCATTTCTCGTTCAACGTCCCGGGCGGGCGCTGCGAGCGCTGCGAAGGGGCAGGGCACGCTGACCGTCAAAATGCACTTCCTGCCCGATGTTGAAGTGCGCTGCCCGGTCTGTCACGGGCGCCGCTTCAAAAGCGAGACGCTGGCGGTCAAGTATCGCGGTCATGATATTTCGCAGGTGCTGGATATGACCGTTGAGGAAGCGCTGGCGTTGTTTGCGGATGTCCCCGCCGCCGCCTCCCGCCTGAAAGTCATGTCGGATGTGGGCCTGGGCTACCTGCAGCTCGGCCAGCCCGCCACCACGCTCTCCGGCGGCGAAGCCCAGCGCGTCAAACTCGCCAAGGAGCTCGGACGCCGCGCCACCGGGCGCACCCTCTACCTGCTCGACGAGCCGACTACCGGCCTGCACCTCGCCGATACCGCCCGCCTGCTGCTGGTCCTCCAGCGCCTGGTGGACGCGGGCAACAGCGTCATCGTCGTCGAGCACAACCTCGACCTGGTCAAAGCCGCCGACTGGGTGATCGACCTGGGTCCCGAAGGCGGCGCGGAAGGCGGCCAGCTCATCGCCGAAGGCACGCCCGAGGATGTGGCAAAGGTTGAAGAGTCGTACACAGGCCAGTGCTTGAAAGCGAAATTGTAATAAGAATCCTGACTAAAATGCAATCGGCCCTCTCAAAATTGAGAGGGCTTTTTCATGCTATATGAGCAAGCGGGTTGTATAATCAACAAATCTTGCCCTAGGAAACTGGAATGTCCTCCATCGAAAACCTGCACACCCCCTCTTCCATCCTGAAAAATACTTTTGGCTATGACGCCTTCCGCCCACTCCAACAGGAAGTGATCGAAAATGTCATTGATGCCGCGACACCCTCGCCGTGATGCCGACCGGCGGCGGAAAATCCCTATGCTATCAGATCCCCTCCCTACTTTTGGATGGGCTGACCGTGGTTATCTCCCCGCTGATTTCCCTGATGAAGGACCAGGTCGAGCAGCCGCGCGCAGTTGGCGTCCCTGCAGTTTCTGAACAGCTCGCTTGCGCCGCAGGAATATCAGCAGAATATGGAATATGCGGCGCGGCAAAGTAAAGCTGTTGTATGTGGCACCGGAAACACTTCTTACCCAGCGCATCCTCTCGCTTGGCAGTGAAAGTGGATCTGCTCACCATCGACGAAGCCCACTGCATCTCGGAGTGGGGCCACATCCGCCCGGAATACCGCCAGCTTGTCCAGGTGCGGAAGCGATTCCCCATGCAGTCTGCCTGGCGCTCACTGCCACAGCCACATCCAGGGTCCGGCTGGATATTCGAGAAACGCTTAAAGTTTGCCACCACAAATGAATTCGTCGCCAGCTTCAACCGCGAGAACCTTTACATCGAAGTCCTGCCCAAGCGGGATTGCGCAAACGATCCATGTGCTCGAGCGCTACAAGAACCAATCGGGGATCATCTATTGTTTCTCCCGCAAACAGGTAAATGATCTCGCTGCTTATCTCGCATCCAGGGGATATTCCGTCCGCCCCTATCACGCCGGGCTTGAAGAGTTGGATCGGCGCGGAATCAGGGGGTTTTCAGCCGCGACGATGTGCAGATCATCGTTGCCACAATCGCATTCGGCATGGGCATCAACAAGCCCAACGTCCGTTTTGTCATCCACTTTGACCTGCCCAAGAGCGTCGAAGGCTACTACCAGGAGATCGGCCGCGGCCGTGATGGTCGCCGGCCTACTGCACCCTTCTTTACAGCTATTCAGATGCCGCCAGGCTCAACTTTTATCGAGCAAAAAAGCGGCAATGAAAAACAGGTGGCCATCCAGCATTTAAATGCAATTGTGCGCTATGCAGAGGATGAGACCACCTGCAGGCGGAAGCCGCTCCTCAACTACTTTGGCGAAGTTACAGAAGTGGAGAACTGCTCCAACTGCGACAACTGCACCTCCGCCCCAACCGACCTTGTCGATATCACGGTCTTTGCACAAAAATTCCTTGGCGGTGTGAAACGCTTAACGAGAAGTTCGGTGCAGGACACATCACTGACATTTTGCTGGGTTCAAAGAATGAAAAAGTTTTGCGATGGGGTCATGAAAAACTCTCCACATACGGAACCGGTGTGGAACTGAATCGCAAGCAGTGGATGCATATTGCCCGCCAGCTCCTGACCATGGGCCATCTCAAACAGGTTGGGGAGTACCAGACTTTAAGCGTTACCGCAAACGGACTTGAAGTACTGAACGGTCGTTCACCAGGGCGGAGGGCGTTTTCTGGATGTAAAAGAACGGGTGAAGAAAGATGAAAAGAAAAAATCGGATCTGGAGTACAACAGCGCACTTTTCGCATTGCTCCGCCAGAAACGCAAGGAGCTGGCAGACCAGGCGGGCGTTCCCCCCTATGTCATTTTCTCCGACCGGACCCTGATCGAAATGGCTGCCTATTATCCACAATCCAATGCGAGTTTGCTGAATATTGCCGGTGTGGGACAGGTCGAATTAAACCGGTATGGTGCCGCCTTCCTGGAAATCATCAAGCCATATTGTGAAAAGCATGGATTAAAAGGAATTCATCCATCGTCTTTGAATGGAAAGACCGGCGCTCCCGGGCAACCCGCGGAAAATTAGAAGCAGTGTGGAAATCGGAGAACGGACTGCCTCGTGGGGGAAGTCATTGAACGTAGGGAATGCCGTACCTGTCCCTGATGGAACGCGATCAGGTGACCAGAGGCAACGATCCTGGAGCACCTGACCAAATACATTCTGGCCGGTAATCGCCTGCGTAAACAGGAGGATTTGCAGCATCTCACTGCTGTACCACCCGAACAGAGACTGGCAGCTTTTGCAGCCTTCGAGGAACTTGGACCGTCTCTGCTCAAACCGGTCTTCGATAAATTGAACGGAGTTGTAAATTATGAGGAGTCTAAAACTCTGCGGCTGCTTTATCTGATCGACCGGCAAGCCAGGGAAGCAGCCGGGCCTGACTGGACCAGCTATCGTAACTCCGCCCTTAGACTGCAAGTTCAGCTCTAAACAGGGCAGTTTTTCAAAAAGATATGAGAAGCACTTCCAATTGTGAACATTAATGGAATAAGGTGAATCAAATACGGCCGCCTCTTCGTATTAAACAGTACTGACAGTTTATGAAACATAAGGAGGCACGTATGAGAACTCAAGACATTGCTGGTGACAGTCGGATTGGGTGCCGGCTTGATGTATTTCTTCGATCCGCAGCAGGGGAATCACAGGCGGGCGCAGGTACAAAATCAGATCAATAGCATGGATCAATGACCTGGATACTTCCATTGATATGGGAAAACGGGATCTCCGTAACCGGACCCGCGGCGTACTGTCGGAAATGACGGCCAGACTCAGCGAGCAGGGTGTACCGGACTGGATCCTGGAGGAGCGCGTACGATCGAATTTTGGACGCATCTCGAACAACACCCGCGCGGTCGACGTCCGCGCGGACGGGGGCCATATTTACCTGAGTGGACCTGTCCTGCGGGCAGGATCGGGACAACATCCTGAAAGCTGCGGCACGGACGCGCGGCGTCTATGGCGTGGAGGATGAGTTGAAGCTCTTCGACAACCCGCAGGATATTCCATCCTTGCGAGAAGAGGTGTCCGCCAACAGGCAGGCTGGCTCCGAAATGCAGCAAAACTGGTCTCCTGCCGCACGTCTGCTGAGCGGCGTAGGCGGAAGCTTGCTGACTTTGTATGGCTTGAGACGTAGTGGCTTGAGCAAGCCGCTCCTCAGCACCGCTGGCTTGATCATCACCGCCCGCAGTGTCACAAACATGGATACGCGCAATTTGCTGGGTGTAGGCGGCGAGAATCTCATCAAGGTAAGAAAGGCCATCACCATTGATGCGCCGATCGATGAGGTTTACCAGTTCTGGCGTAACTTCGAGAACTTCAAGCTGTTCATGGACCATGTCAAGAACATCACCGTGCAGGATGATGTATCGAACTGGCAGGTCGCTGGTCCTGCAGGCTCGACGGTGGAATTCCAGTCTCACATTACGCGGGATATACCAAATAAATCGATTGCCTGGGAGACCGTACCTGACTCGCAAATCAAACATGCAGGCTCTGTCCGCTTTGATCCAAACCGGGATGGCGGCACACGCGTCAGCGTACAGATGGAATATCTCCCGCCTGCGGGTGTAGTAGGGCACGCGGTTGCCCAGCTCTTTGGGGTCGATCCCCGCCAGGCCATGAATGACGATCTAATGCGGCTCAAGTCACTTTTGGAGACCGGAAGAACCTCATCCTCCAAGGGAACAGCCGAGCTGGGTTCCGAAGAATCAATGGAATAGCAAATAACAGTAGGATCAACAAGACGCCTGGAAATTCGGGCGTCTTGCCTTTTAAGGGTCGTCCAGGCAGTTTATAATGATAGCATGACAAACATTCAATCCAACTGGGATGTGGTGGTCGCCGGTGGCGGGCCGGCGGGATTCTTCGCCGCGATCCGGTGTGCTGAGCTGGACCCCACCCTGCGCGTGTTGATCATCGAAAAGGCAAGCCAGACGCTGGGAAAGGTGCTCATCTCCGGCGGCGGGCGCTGTAATGTTACTCACGCCTGCTTCGACCCGGCACTTTTGATAACCTATTATCCCCGTGGGTCGAATGAACTGCGCGGGGCTTTTTCTCGCTTCCAGCCACGGGATACAGTCGATTGGTTTGAATCGCGGGGTGTCAAAATAAAGACCGAGGCCGACGGACGCATGTTCCCGGTCAGCGACTTAGCGGAGACAATCGCGGAGAGTCTGCGGGAGGCCGCGAAAAAAGCCGGGGTGCAGATGCGCCCGGCGACAAGTTTGCTCGGGGTGGAGAAAGGCTCCAAAATCGGATTCCAGCTTGAGGTCCGGAATGCCCGCGTGAGCCTGGTCGAAACGAGGCCAAGGTTCTTCCATCCAGACAAAAAAGCTGCTGATCGCCACGGGGAGCGATCGCAAAACACTGGAGATCGTCCAATCGCTTGGCCACTCGGTCGAAGAGCCGGTACCTTCTCTGTTTACATTCAATGTGAAAGATCCACGCATCGCCGGGCTGGCAGGTCTGTCGATGGAGGATGTTGCCCGAAAACGGATTCCATCATCCAGCGCGGTGCGCTTCTGATCACACACTGGGGGCTGAGCGGACCGGTTGTATTAGCAGTTTCAGCCTGGGGTGCTCGTGAGTTGCATGATAGAAAATACCGGGCAACGTTGATCGTGAACTGGCTCGGCGATTACCATTTCGATAAAGCCCTGGAAATTCTGCAGAGGAACAAGGACTGGCAGGAGAATACACGTAAAAAAGTTTCCACGCAGCAGGCTTTTACACAGATACCGGTCAGGCTGTGGAAACAGCTCGTCCTTTTCATTGGAGATAAAAATTGGGGCGACGTTTCCAAAACAGAATTGCGAACGCTTGCCCAGGAATTGACGGCGGGTGAATTCAGCATCGAAGGGAAGGGCCAGTTCAAGGACGAGTTTGTCACCTGCGGCGGAGTGAGATTGCATGAAGTGGATTTCAAGACCATGCAAAGCCGCCTCGTGAAGGATCTTTTCTTCGCGGGCGAAGCTTGACATTGACGGCTTGACCGGCGGGTTCAATTTTCAATCGGCCTGGACGACGGGCAGGCTGGCAGGAGACGCGCTGGCCATGGACTTTTGATGGCATGGTCTTTTCAAGACCAGAGAATTTTCAACGCGATTAGTGTCAATAAGCGACTATGCCTTCAAAATTTGGGTAATCCGCTTATTTACGACATTTGCGTTCTAAAATCATTGGTATACCAGGCATCCTTAAAAAAATATTGCACTGACAGGCGCTGCTATTGACCGAGGGGAGCAAGTATCATACAATCATTCGCACGCTGCCATTTTGCATCATGGGCGAGCCGGCCGTCCGGGGGATTTCAGGAAATTTTTGGGTCGCCCTGCCAGCTACATCACAGGAGATTACATGTCTGAGAACCCGCATTTGCAGGCCATTTCGACAGCCGTCCTCGATGGTGAAACCGATGACGCCATTGAAGCCACACAGAAAGCTTTGGATGGCAAATGTTGATCCACTCGAGATCCTGAACAAGGGGTTGATGGAGGGTGCTGATGAAGTGGGGAAACGCTTCGAGCGTAACGAATATTTCCTTCCCGAATTAATGATGGCCGGGCGTGCCCTCAAGGGCGCCATGGAAGTGGTCAAACCGGTTTTGCTTGAAAAGTACGCCGGGGGCGACGGCCAGGTCAAAGGCAGGGTTGTTTCTGCAACCATCCAGACTGACATTCATGACATCGGCAAGAATATCGTTGGGTCCATGCTGACAGCAGCGGGTTTTGAGGTAACGGATATGGGGGTGGATGTGCCGATCAAATCCATTATTGAAAAAGCCGAGGAGATCGAGGCGCACATCATCGCACTGTCCGCCCTGTTGACGACCTCCATGCCATTCATGAAAGACCTGATCAAGCTATTGGAAGCCCGCGGCCTGCGTCAGAAATACATCGTACTGGTGGGCGGCGCGTCCGTCAATGCGGATTGGGCCAAGGCCATTGGCGCGGACGGCACTGCCAGGAACGCGGCCGACGCCGTTAAGCTTGGCGCGAAAAAATGCTTTCCTGATCCTTCCCTATCCCGCACCCTTTATTGAAAATCCAAACCCTGGAGCTTCTCCATGCTAAATTACCTTGATCTTCTCGATCGCGCCCATAACGGTCCGTATATTTCCGAGGAAAACTGGGACCTGGAAAAGATCGCCATGACCACCAAGCGGCTGGTTAAAAAATACAGGCTGGAGTGGGATAAGAACGACCTGGTCACCGACGACGAATCCCTCTCCGATTGCATCTTCAAGGCGGGTTACGAGCTGGCGGTGGAGGTGGGTGCATACAGCCGTACAACCGAATTGATCATTAACATTTCACAGGATGAGATCGATGAGGGCATCCGCAACATGCCGCAGACTCTGGTCATGGGCGAAGGCAAGGATGCACGGACGCTGTACGCCCGTCACTTGGACGACGAGCGACCTCCGCTGTTCTTTGGCGGCTCGCCCGGGACGCCTGTCCCGGAGCGTATGTTCCTGGCGAATGTCATGTCGTATATGCAGGAGCCGCTGATCGACCTGGCTACCTGCGGCACGCTCACCGAAGTAGACGGCCGCGAAGTGCGTACCGGAAATCCCATCGAGATCGTGTCCACACGCCGCGAGCTGCAATATATGCGCCAGGGTCTCAAGCGCGTCGGACGCGCCGGGATGGGCATGCTGGCAGCGCAGTCAAGCGTTTCCGAACTGGGCGACCTTGCCGCGGCGCATCCCGATTATCTACGGCCCTGCGATTCGCATCTCGTGCCCATGCTGAACGAATTGAAGATGGACCACCGTAACATCTCCCGCGCAGTCAACTCGCTGGAATACGGCATGATCAATGCCTCCCTGCCGTGTGTGATCGTCGGCGGGCTGGGAGGCGGTCCGGCCGGTTCAGCGGTGGTCAATGTGGCCTCCTATTTGATTGCAAATCTCACCTGTCTTGCCGATTACCACATCCTGCACCCCATCCATGTGCGCTATATTGCCACATCCACCCGCGAGGTGTTGTGGGTGATCAACGCTACCGCCCAGGCTTTTGCCCGCCATGCGCCAACCATCATTGTGTCCGATATCTATCCCGAAATCCGGTGCCGGGACACAGGGAATTGCTGTATGAAACTGCGGCCAACGCCATTGTCAACGCAGTGAGCGGCGGTCATCTCGAAGGTTGCGGCTCTGCGGATGGGAATTTGCCCAACTGTTCGGGCCTGGAAGCCCGCCTGATGGCGGAGGTCGCACTGGCCACCTACCGTATGAAGATGTCCCGGAAGGAAGCGAATGAATTCGTCCTGCAACTGCTGCCAAAATATGAGCACGTCTTCACGCAGGAGAACGGCAACCCGGGCAAGCCGTTTGATGAAGTCTATGATATGACCAGGGTCGAGCCACTCGACTTCTGGCAGAAGATGTATGAGGAAGTCAAATCAGAATTGAAAGACATGGGTTTAAAACTGTAGATGCCGCCATAGCCATTCCAGGGCACCGCCCTGACAAAACCAATTTCTATTAACAAAGAAAGGTAGAAAACATGAGTACCCCTGTCATCCTGGCCATCAACCTGGCCGTTCTCGTTGTACTGGGCTTGATCCTGCGGGCCGTGAAGTCCGAGCCGACCGCGAAGGGTGGTTTCAATTTCAAATACACGACTTCCGACCTTGTGATCATGGCCGTCCTGGGGGCGCTGGCAGGTGTGATCAACACCTGGATGGGAAATATTTGGTACGCCGCCAACAGTGTCAGCCCGATCTATGGCGCCGCATTGCAGGGCACATTCATGTGGGCCTATATACTTGCCTACTTCCTGATCCGCAAATCCGGTTCGATGCTGATCATCGGCTCATCGAAGCCTCTGTCGAGGCACTGCTCGGTAACCAGGCCGGCTTGGCCACGCTTGGCTGGGGCATCACTCAGGGCCTCGGGGCGGAGTTCGTGATGTGGATGGCCAATTACAGCAAGTTTGGCTGGCTGGCATTTGCGCTGGCTGGCGCCGGCGCATCCCAGTTCGGCACCGTCTGGAGCTACATCCTGTACGGCTGGAGCTCGATGACTGATTATCTGATCGCCATCCCCATCAACCTCATTTCCGGTTTCTTCTTCTCCGGCCTGCTTGGTTACTGGCTTGGCAAGCTGATCGAGAAGCACGGGACTGCTGCGGGCAACCCGGCGGAGAGCCAGAAAATTGACCCTGAACACCCGGATTTATTGTGACGAGTAATATCACCTCATCTGACAAACCTCTCGTCCAGTTTGATCAGGTAACCTATACACATTATGGAAAGGACCACGCCTGCGCTGTCGGATATTAATCTAACGGTGCGGCGTGGTTCTTTCACGCTGCTGGTCGGACCTTCAGGTTCCGGCAAATCCACGCTATGCATGCTGCTCAACGGCATCATTCCTCAGATCCTGGGCGGCAAGCTGACCGGGACAGTCACCGTCGACGGACAGGATGTCTCCAGGACCCCTGTGCAGGAGCTGGCCAAATCCACCGGCATGCTGTTCCAGGATCCCGAATGGATGTTTGCCACGCTCAAAGTGGAAGATGAGATCGCCTTTGGTCCGGAGAATCTCGCGCCGTCCGCCCGTTGAGATTTCGAAGATCATCGATCAATCCCTTGCATATGTAGGGATGCAAAACTTAAGAAACAACCTGGTCTGGGCATTCTCCGGCGGCCAGACTCAAAAACTGGGACTGGCTGCGGTGATCGCCATGCAGACCCCGCTGATTGTGCTGGATGAGCCGACCGCCAACCTGGATCCCGCCACGACCCATTCTGTCCATGAGCTGATCCTGCGGCTGCGTGAGGAGGGTCGGTCTATCGTGCTGGTCACCAAGGACCTGGATGAATTCATGGCCGAAGCAGACAATATGATCCTGCTCGCCGAGGGACATGTCATTGCCCAGGGGGATCCGCGTCAGGTGGTACCGAGCATGGAGAGAAAATGCTCGAGCTGGGAGTATGGCTGCCGGAAACCACCGAGATCGGCCTGCGCTTGAAAGCCATGGGCAAATCCCTGAAACAAATTCCCATTACCGTGGAGGAGGCAGTTGACACATTCTCTGGCGCCCGCTTCAACTCCTCCCAGCTGATTGAAAAATCATTAAACAAAGAAGATATATTGATCCATGCCGAAAATGTGGAATTTACATATGGCAATAAATTCAAGGCATTGCGCGGCGTTTCATTCGACATCCGCCGGGGGGAGATCGTTGCGATCGTCGGCCAGAACGGTGCCGGAAAAAGTACGCTGAGCAAACTGCTGGTCGGCCTGACAAAGCCCACCGGGGGACAGCTTATGATGTTCGGCCGCGAAGCCAGGCAGTGGAAGGTGCAGGATCTGGCCACGCAGATCGCCCTTGTCTTCCAAAACCCGGAGCACCAGTTTCTATGCGATACCGTCCATGAGGAGCTGGCATACAGCTTGCTGGCACAGGGCATTGATGATCCGGATATCGTCGCAAGTCGCGTACAGGCTATGCTGGAGCGCCTGGAGATCACGGAGACGTCGGACAGCCATCCCTTCTCCCTGAGTGCGGGCGCGAAGCGGAGGCTCGGCGTGGCAACCATGCTGATCGCAGGCAGCGCCAAACTCCTGATCGTGGATGAACCGACCTACGGGCAGGACCGCCGTCTCACAGAAAGCCTGATGAACCTGATCAACAAATTAAGGGCGGAAGGCATCACCATCCTGATGATCACACACGACATGCGCCTGGTGGATTCCCATATCGAGCGCGCCATCGTGATGGCAAATGGGCAGAAGGTTTTCGATGGACGTCCGAACGATCTATTCCAATCCCCGGAAGCATTGGAGTTGGCATCTTTACGAACTACCACCCTGCGCCGGCTCGTGGACAGTTTACGGGCGCGCGGGGTATCCGTCCCTGATGGGCTCAACACAGTGGATGACTTCATTGGAGCGATGCAATGAGCGAAAACTCCCTGCGCTACATTGACAACGGCTCGTTCTTCACCCGCATCGACGCCCTAAGCAAGCTGGTCTGGGTGATTCTGGTCATCCTGGTCACTTTCCAGCTGCAGAGCAATGAGGCCCGCGCGATTATGCTGGCGTTCCTGCTCATTGTGATTGTCCTGGCGAGAATTCCTCTTAAGTCTCTCTGGCAGCGCGCTGCCCATCATCCTGATCATGGGCACCCTGCTGTTTGTGGTCAATATTTTCACAACGCCGTCCACTACCTTCATCCAGATCGGACGGTTCACAGTTGGCCAGCAGGGTTTTGAGCGAGGCCTGGAATTTTTCCTGCGCATCACGATCATGGTGCTGGCCTCCTTCATTTTTATCTGGACCACGGATATCCGTGACCTGATGACCGGGTTGGTACGCATCGGAATGCCCTACCGTTTCGCATTTGCGATCTTCCTGGCCCTGCGCTTCCTGCCCATCGTCCAGCAGGAAGTGGAGGCCGTCAAATCTGCTCACGCCATTCGGGGGCGCGCCTCCAATTCCCTGATCCGCCATCGTTTTCGCTTGTGGCAGAGGTATATGTTCACCGTCATTGTGAACGGGCTGCGCAAGGCGGAGAATACCGCACTTGCCATCGAATCGCGCGGCTTCGGCGCATATCCCGACCGAACCTACACAAAAAGCTTTAAATTCACCCTGACAGGCTTGCTCCTGGACCTCTTATTCCTCGCCTTTTCAGCCTGGCTGATCCTCTGGGACCGAAATCTCCTCTAGCCCTAAAAAATGCGGGGCTGTTTTTGCATTGACCCGCGTCAAAACATCACGTACAATCCGCACCTGCGTAAATTATATATAATTCTTTGAGGTAAACAGCACATGGCTCGTTATCGCATTTTTTACTGGAAGCACATCCCCTCCTCGATCACCGTTGAAGGCGATGGACGCACGGTCAAGAAACAACTCTCACAAAAAATCCAGAATGCCATTGATGCCTACGCCATGGCCGAAGGGATTAACCTCCACCGACAGACTATGCCGCCCAGTACAAACGCGGCGATTGGATCGAACGTGAAGGCACCCCTGAAGAGGTGGCAGAGAGCGCTGGTTTCGGAACTCGAGACGGAATTCGCAAAAATTGATATTCCCCGTCGAAACGGACGATGACCTATGTTCAAAAGTCTGCTTATTGTTTCTTTGAACAACTGGAAAAGCGTGAACTTGCATGACTAAAAAACACACTATTATCCTCCAACCCTCCGGTCGCCGCGGACAGGTGGACGAAGGCAGCTCCGTCCGGGCCGCGGCGCGCGACCTGGGCGTGGAGATCGAATCCATTTGCGCTGAGAACGCCACCTGCGGCAAGTGCATGGTGCTGGTGGAGGAAGGCCGCTTTGAGAAGTACAACATCGAGTCGAAGCGGGAGAACCTCTCCCCCATGGGAGCTGAAGAGCGCGCCTATCTTGGAGCGCCGGCCCAAGTTATTAAAGGATAAGGGCTGGGAGATCGGGCAGGTCCGTTTGTCGTGCCAGTGCAAGGTTCTGGGCGACGTGCTGATCAATGTCCCGGAGGAGAGCCGCGGCAACAAGCAGATCGTGCGCAAGAGCGCCGGCGAACGGGTGATCGAGATCAAGCCGTCCATCCGTAAATATTATGTTTCGATGACGCCGCCGAATCTCGAGCGTCCCATTGCAGACTGGGAGCGACTTGCAAAGGGTCTCGAGACATCCATGGGACTTGTCCGCCGCGGCGAGGAGAACCTGCCGCGCTCGGTTTGATCTCAGGGTCGATTACCAATGTCTGCGAATGTTATCATCCACGCTGCGCGAAGCAAACTGGCATGTCACCGTCTCAGTCTGGCAGGATAAGGAAGTGATCGAAGTCCAGCCTGGATACGTGGAGGACAGTTACGGCGCGGCAGTAGACATCGGCTCGACAACAGTCGCTCTCTACCTGTGCAACCTGCGCACAGGGGAAATCCTGGCAGCCGAATCCGAGATGAACCCGCAGATCGTGTATGGCGAGGATGTAATGTCGCGCATCCAGTATACGATCGAGCACAAGGATGGCCTGGAGAAATTGCACAAAGCCATCATCGCGACACTCAACAAATTATTGAAGCAGGCTGCAAAGGCAGCAGAGATCAAAACCGAAGAGATCCTGGAAATGGTGCTGGTTGGAAATTCCACCATGCACCATATGTTATTGAATTTGCGTCCCAGGGACCTGGGGCTGGCGCCGTTTGTCCCGGCGATCCACAGCTCCGTGGATATCAAAGCGCGCGAGCTGGGACTGCAGATCAATCCTTCCGGGAACATCCATGTGCTGCCGACGATCGCATCCTTCGTAGGGGCGGATACCAGCGCCATGATCCTGGCCGAGGAGCCGCACAAACAGGATGAAAACTGGCTGCTGATCGATGTCGGCACAAATGCCGAGCTGGTGCTCGGCAACCGCAATCGGCTGGTTTGCACCTCCACGCCGACCGGTCCCGCCCTCGAAGGCGCCCACGTGGAATACGGGATGCGCGCTGCGCCCGGGGCGATCGAGCGCGTCCACATTGATGAGAAAACCCTCGAGCCGCGCTATAAGATCATCGGCGAGGACGAATGGAACACCGGAAAGGCCAAAGGCATTTGCGGCTCTGCCATCATCGACGCGGTGGCGGAATTGTTCCGGGCGGGAATCGTCGATTTGCGCGGCAAGTTCAAAAAAGGACTTAATTCAAATCGAGTACGGGAAGGCGAAAGCGGCTGGGAGTATATTATTGCCTGGGCCGATGAAACATCAATAGGAAGAGACATCCCCATGACCCAGCAGGATGTGAGGCAGATCCAGCTGGCAAAGGCGGCGCTGTTCGTGGCCGCCCGCACCCTTCTGAAACGCAGCGGACTGCAAACTCCTGATAAAATCATCCTGGCTGGCGGTTTTGGCAGTTATATCGACAAGGAAAAAGCCATGCTGATCGGGCTGATCCCTGACTGTGAGCTGGACAGAGGTATACGCGGTGGGCAACGCGGCCGGTGATGGCGCCCGGATTGCCCTGCTGAACGTCGAAAAGCGAAACGAGATCGATTCGGTGACGCGGCGCGTGGAGCGCTTTGAGCTGCCCACCGATCCCGAGTTCCAGAACCAGTTCATGCTCGCGACCAGTTTCCCGCACATGAGCGAACCCTTCGAACATATCGCCCATTTGATTCCCAACCGCGTTGCGGATCCAATGGCGAAGAACTTTATAAAATGACCCAACCCCCAACCCCTTCCCTAGCAGGGAAAGGCCGAAGGGGATAGGTAAGGAGCCATCAGTGAACAAATTTCTCGAACGTCTCAACACAGGCGAAATCCTTGTAGCCGACGGGGCGACCGGTTCGAATCTGCAAAAAATGGGACTCAAACCCGGTCGCCCGCCGGAGGATCTGATTATCGACAGTCCCGACGTCATTTTGAAGCTTGCCAGCTCCTTCGTGGAGGCCGGCTCGGACATCATCCTGACCTGCACCTTCGGCGGGACGCGCATGCGGATGAAGGACTCGAAATACCAGGATCGGGCGCCTGAGGTAAACATCCGCGCTGCGGAAATCGCCCGCCAGGCCGCTTTGGCGCGGGAGGGTGTGCTGGTCGCCGGTTCGATGGGTCCCGTTGGCGCCTTGATCAAGCCCTACGGTCCGCTGGAGGCAGAGGATGTCAAGGCGACGTTTGCCGAACAGGCGAAAGCACTTACCGAAGGCGGCGTGGACTTACTGCTGATCGAAACCATGTTCGCCTTTGAAGAGACGACCGCCGCGTTCGAAGGTGCGAAATCGGCCAGCGATCTTCCGATCGTCGTTTCATTCAGCTACGACCGCGGCACACGCTCCATGATGGGCGTCAAGCCCAAGGATGTGATCAAGCGCTACTGTGAAATGGGAGCTGCATTGGTCGGCGCGAACTGCGGGACCACACTCGAAAACATGGAAGCCGTTGTAAAAGAGTATGCCGCGACAGTCCCCGATTTCCCGCTGTGGGTCAAACCGAACGCAGGCGTTCCGCGCATGGACATCCAGACCGAACAAGGTGTTTACGATATGACCCCGGACGACATGGCGGCCTATGCCAGGAAATATGTCGAACTGGGTGCAAAAGTCGTCGGCGGATGCTGCGGGAATACCCCCGAACACATCGCCGCGATCGTGAAGGCAGTAAAAAACAACTAACCATGAAGTGTCATGGAGTTACACAAAGCAATACTTCGTGACCCTTCGTGCTCCTTTGTGGTGAGCAATGCGTGATGAAATTCTCTCCCTGCTTTCGGGCAAAAAAATTGACAGTGTGCCCGCGTTCAGCGGGTTGATCCATGTCACGAGCGAGGGTTTAGCGAGTGAGGGAATGTCCCTGCACGAAGTCCATCACGATGCGCAAAAATTGGCGCGGGCGGCGGCCAGCACCTTCCGCCTGACAGGGATGCCATCTGCGGCTTTGCCTTTGGACCTGTGCGCACCGGCGGAAGCACTGGGTGCGACACTGAAATATTACGAAAGCAGTGACAATCAATTCCCCCAGCCTGCGAAGGCATTGTTTGCTTCTACAAAACACCTTACGCAAGGCATATTTCCAAAGCGCGGACTTTCTTCAAAAAGGAAGGTTACCCATCATCGGCGATGCCATCCGTATTCTGAAGGCGGATATTGGCAATGATAGTAGTTATCAGTGAAATCATTCCCGGTCCCTATACACTCCTTTTGTATCTGATCGACCCCGGCGGCTCTGTTTACTGAGATGAAAAAGGAACCAGATGCAGTTCAGGATGCCCTCTGTCAGCTTTCAACTTTTCTTTCCCAGGTCGGGAATGCGTACGCATCGCGGGTACGGACTTTATTACCATCCATGAGATGGGCGGCTCACCCGGCTTTATCGGTCCTGCAAAGTTCGAGCAGTTCGTTTTTCCGGCAGTCAAACAGCTGATTGGGGATCTTTCCGGCCCGGTGGTTTTATCCGTGTGCGGGAACACAAATAAATCCATGGCCCTGCTGGGGCAGACCGGTGCGACGGCCATCTCCGTGGACCAGACCAACGATCTCGCAGCATCGCGCTCCATTTTGAAGGACATGTTGCTGTTTGGAAATCTCGACCCTATCGGGATGTTGTACCAGGGGGACGAAGCAGAGATAACGGAAGCCGTTCAGAAGACGAAAGCGGCGGGTGTAGACGCGCTCTGGCCCGGGTGCGACCTCTTTCCACAAACTCCCTCAAAAACATAAGAACACTTCTCGGCGTGTAATAACGAGGCTCAAGATATTACCAGGCTTTGCCTGGTCCATTGACTTGAACGCAGGCGGGTTGTATGATACTTCCATCCATTCAGCGGATGGAGGAGTATGGGCATGGTGAAGAAATCATCGCTCACAGGCAGGGATGCCAGGTCATTGACAGGGGCCGCCGTCAGGAAAAAAATGGTTCAAGCCCCGCGAAAAGGCCTGGGCATTAAACAGCAGCTCGTTCAGCGGAATGCCGAATTGAAGGTCATCAATGCCGTGCAAACGGCACTGGCAGAAGAGTCGGATATTCATGGAATCTACAGCGCCGTGGGCGACAAACTGGGCGAAATCTTCAGTACCCAGACACTCGCCATCTACTCCGTGGACTTGAATGCCCAAACCATCCGGCTTGAATACGATATTGAAAAGGGACAAAAAGTTCCACCAACAGATTTGCCATTTAATTCCTTATACAAGCATGTATTCAGCTTAAATAAAACGTTTGTTATCAACGGAAACTTCCCCCAGTTCGCTGCTAAATTCAAAGACTATAAGGTGATTGGTAATGTAACACCTACATCTGTCCTGATTACACCGGTGATCAGGAGGAAAGCTTCAAACCAGGTTGTAAGCATTTGCCTGTTTGACATGGACAACAGCAAAGTCTTCGCCGACACGGATGTTCGTCTGGTTGAAACAGTTGCCAGGGCCATGCGTCTCGCACTGGAAAACGCCCGTCTCTTCGCTGAGACGCGGCAACGCAATGCCGAACTTGCCGTGATCAACAGTGTGCAGCAGGGCCTCGCATCCAAATTGGAGATGCAGGAGATCTACAATCTGGTGGGGGATAAGATCAGAGAGATCTTTGCGACAGATACAACTTTTATTGCTTACAGGGATGAGGAAAGAAATCTTTTGCTCACAGCCTATTACGCAGATAGAAAATTGCAGCGATCCTTTAATCGACCATACGGGACCGGTATTGCAGAGGCAATTATTAAATCCGGCAGACCTCTCCTGCTCCGAAGTGCGCTGGAGCATCAGAAATACGGTGCCCATCATGTTTCTTCACCTGGGACAAAAAAGGATCTGAATCAGTCGGTGCTGGGGGTGCCAATATTCAGGAATGACAAGCCTTATGGTGCAGTCAGCATTCAAAGCTATTCAGTCAATGCGTTTAACGAGAATGATCTGCGCCTTCTGCAAACCCTGACGAACTCGATGAGCGTTGCACTTGAAAATGCGCGCCTCTTCGACGAGACCCAGCAACGCAACGCCGAGCTGGCCATCATCAACAGCGTGCAGGAGGGCCTGGCAAGCAAGCTGGATGTGCAAGCTATTTATGAACTGGTCGGGGATAAAATTCGCACAACGTTCAATGCGCAGGTGGTCAGCATTGACACTTATGATCGCGATGTACGAATGCTGCAGGGGCGTTACTATTTCGAAGCTGACAGGGTCCTGGCCGGGGCGACCTATCCCTGTTTCGGGTTTCGAAAGCATGTGATTGAGAATCGACAGTCAATCATTATCAACCGGGACATGCAGCACTGGATGAAGGAATACGAGAACCCGGTGACTCAGGGTGTACAACCGAAATCTGCAATCTTTATACCCATGATTGTTGGCAGGGATGCAATGGGGGTGATCAGCCTGCAAAATAACGATCAGGAAAACGCCTTCACCGAGGCCGATGTGCGCTTACTAACCACGCTTGCCAATTCCATGAGCATCGCACTTGAAAACGCGCGGCTGTGGGAACAGGAAAAGCTTTACCGCAAAGCGCTTCAACGGGAACTGGAGATCGGCCGCGATATCCAGGCAGGATTCCTGCCCGCGACACTTCCAATCATTGAAGGCTGGGAAATCGCAGCTTCCCTGATGTCGGCGCGTGAGGTCGCGGGCGATTTCTACGACGCATTCGAGCTGCCGGATGGAAATATCGGCCTGGTCATTGCGGATGTTTGCGACAAAGGCGTGGGCGCAGCATTGTTCATGACCCTGTTCCGAAGCTTGATCCGCGCCGCTGCCAACCTGGATTTCTTCGAGCATCCCGGTGAGGTCAATAAGACCATCTCTGCCGCAGACCGGCTCCAACGCTCCATCCTTTTAACGAACAATTACATCGCTGAGACGCACGGGGATAGCGGAATGTTCGCGACCATCTTCTTCGGCATTCTCAATCCACAGGATGGCAAACTTACCTATATCAACGGCGGGCATGAACCTCCACTCATCGTTCGTTCAGGAGCGGTGGCTGAGGTTCTCCAGAAAACAGGCCCCGCTGTGGGAGCGATAACCGATTGCCGGTTTAACCTGCGAGAAACGCAATTGAATAGTGGCGACGTGCTTTTCGCTTTTACAGATGGGGTGCCGGATTGCAGAAACCTTGCCGGCGAAGAGTTCGGTCGCGACCGGTTGATGGCCGTCCTGCAAAGAGTTAACAAGTCAGCACACGAATTAATCGAAGCCGCTGAAGCAGAATTACGCGATTACATTGGCGAGGCAACCCAATTTGATGATATTACGCTACTGGCCGTACGGCGATGTTGATCGGTTAATGCAATCAATCGAGGCAGGACCTGCTGATACCAATGCCATCAATCAGTGTTGTACACTGCAGAGTGAAGGCGGCTTGCGTAAAAGCTTTTCTGCAGCCTGTTTAATTCCGCAGACGAAGGGATGAGAGATGAAGACGCTAGGCGACTCTGGTGTGGATATTCTGAATTTTCTCGGTAGCGCCCCGCTATTTTCAAGGATAAGCGTGTCGTCTGCGCTTGCGCTCACCGAGACAAGTAAATTTCAGCAGGTGGAAAAAGGGGAGATCATTTTCATCCAGTCGGATCCGTCTGAGGCTGCCTACATCGTAAGAACAGGCAATATTTCCATTGTATTAAACAGCGCGGATGGCCGCGAAATGATCATCAATGAAATGCGCAGCGGGGATGTCTTTGGGGAGCTGGGAGTTCTCACGAAAAAACCACGCTCTACGAGTGCGGTTGCTCAATGTCGCAGCCAGATCCTGGTCATTCCCAAGCGGGCATTTCTCAAGGTGATGGATGAGGATCCATACCTGGCCCGGCTCATCCTGGAGCTGACGGCCAACCGGCTGCAGATGAGCGTACAACGCGAAAGCGCGCTGGCCTTCATGGACGCGCAGGCCCGCCTTGCCAGGCTCCTGTTGGAGCTGGATGAACAGGAGCAGAATAATAGGATACATCACCATCTCCCAGGAGGAGCTGGCCAACCGCACGGGATTGATCCGCCAGACAGTGGCCAAGGCGCTGGGCAAGTGGCGCAGAGCCGGCTGGCTGATCACCGGGCGCGGCCATATCCTGATCCTGGATCGGAAGGCGCTCAAGAAAATGGAAAACAATCTATTGGTTTGACAATATGTCGCTTTGACGACATACAGAGAGGGAGTAAAGGTTGTATATTAAGATCATAAATATCCAAAATATATAACCCAAAGGAGATAGAAAATGGATACTGTTCAGAATTAGCGGCTAGTAGGTTGTACAAGAAGTTGTCGGCATTGCGCAAGACCCTCCCCACCGATGAGCGCGCAGTATTCGACCAGATCATCCCGGCCGAGGATGAAGTGCAGCGCCATCAGGTTGGCCAAGAGACGTGCCATCAAGGGCGTGCCAAGGCAGGCTCCGGAAGCGACCGGCCACAGGTGGCCAAGACGAAGTCAATCAAGGGGAGTGCCAGCAAGAAGGCTCCGGAAGTGACTGCCCACAGGTTTACCAAGGGAAAGGCGAAGCAGACCTCGAACGCGAAAAGCGAAGAAGGTGCTGTCAAGTAGCATGGCAAACATCTGAAGTTATCGCCGGCGAAGGATCGGAAGCCGCATATCTTTGATGTAGCTTCCGAAGGAAAAAAACAGGGAATAGGTAATACACAGGGGACTTCCCGGCGTAACCCAAAAGTGGATTTTCTGCAGTACCTGTATTGTAGAAAATCCACTTTTTGATATATACTCAGGAACGCGCAAATCACGCGGTTTTTGTTTTAGATGCGATAAAGTAAAAGCTTGGAATACACGCACAGGTTGATTCCAAGTTTAATTGGTTATCGGACAGGCAAAAGATGGAATCCAGACACCAAATATCGATGAAGAGAATTTGTCCGAGCAGTTGCAGCGTTTGTTGATGGCGATCGAGGCCAGCGGGCGGGCGATCCTGCCGCGATCCAACGATATCCTGTTGAAATCCATTGTGGAGGCGGCTGCCCGGATCTTCGGCGCCGCGGCGGCTTCCATCCTGCTGGTGAATGAGGAGGAGGAAGCGCTGGAGTTCAAAGTGGCATTTGGGCCCTCCGAGCACGACCTGGTGGGGACCAAATTCCCGTATGATAAGGGCATTGCGGGGTATGTGTTCATGACCGGCATGCCCATTGCGACTTCCAATGTCCGGGAGGACAAACGCTTCAACCAGGATTTTGCCAAAAGCACCGGTTATGTTCCCAATTCCATCCTGGCCTCCCCGCTCATCTCCGCCGATGACCGGGTCATCGGCGTGATGGAGGTTCTGGACAAGATCGATGCGGCCTCGTTCAACATGCAGGATATGGAATTGATGGGCATGTTTGCCCAGCAGGCTGCCATGGCCATCGATCAGTCCCAGCAGATCGACGAGATCCAGCAATCGATGGTACGCGGCCTGAAGCGGCTGGCCAAAGCCGACCGGTCGAAGCCCTCCCCGGAGCTGCAGGCCGTGCTGAGCCAATCCCTTGAAAAAAGGGAGGAAATGATCAGACCTTCTGGAGCTGGCCGACCTCTTTAACAGGATCAGCTCGCTGGGTGAGGCGGAACGAAGGGCCTGCATCCAGATCCTGAGTGTGTTCGCTGAATACCGAAAACCAATTCCTCCATTTCGCAGGTTCAGATAAATGGACGAAGAAATCAGTGCGGCCCGCCTGGTCGCAACAATTCACACCGGATGCCATCCAGGAACTCTCGCACAGGGTCCTTTCGCAAAGATCACCCCGGAATGGGCCTGGGGAGACAGCACCGGCGAAGGGAGTTCGTGTGGCGGTTGTGGACAGCGGGGTGGAGCACGATCACCCTGCCCTGGAGAAAGTCTGTCTACGGCGGCGTGATCGTTGAGTACGATGCAAAAGTCAAGAACGAATTCCGCATCAAACCGGACGAGCAAGCCCATCGATGTTTCCGGGCACGGCACCGCCTGTGCAGGCATCATCCATTCCATCGCGCCCGAAGCGGAGATCTACAGCGTGCGCGTGCTCGGACGTAACATGGGCGGGCGCGCCATCCAGTTTGCAGCCGGGCCTGGACTGGGCGATCGAGAACAACATGCAGGTCGTCAACCTGAGTTTAAGCACCTCGCTCGAGGAATTTTTCGGTCTTTTTCATGACCTGGCCGACCAGGCATATTTCAAGAACATGAACCTGGTCTGGCAGTGAACAACATTCCCGGAGCCCAGTTATCCATCCCTGTATCTCCTCGGTGATCTCAGTCGCTGCCCACGAGGGCAAGGATCCGTTTACCTATTACTACAACACCAACCCCCGGTCGAATTCGGCGCGCCGGGCATCGACGTTGAGGTTGCCTGGAACAAGGGACAATACCTGACCTGTACAGGCAACAGTTTTGCCGCTCCTCATATCGCAGGAATTACGGCTTTGATCCGCTCCAAACACCCGGAACTGACACCTTTTCAAGTAAAGACCGTGCTGCTGGCCTGTGCGGCCAATACAAAACGCAAAGGCAGATAATCTCCTACTGAAGAATTTCGCTTCAATTGCTACATAGAATCTCTCTGGCGAGAGTGGAATTTTTTCGCTTCATTTATCGTATTCGTGTATCTCTGCCAGGGAAATGATATCGAAAAACTTAGAGGTAATCATGGAACAAGCGGACAGACCCACAAAATGGACACTGCACGACCTGCTTCCTGAACCGGTCAAGCCCAATCTGGAAGAGGCATTCTCCAGTCTGGAACGGGCGCTGGTCGAGTTCGAAGCAACGCGGGAATTGCTCTCTGCGGGAATTTCACAATCGGATTTCAATCTGGTCCTGACGAGACTGGAAAACTATACCCGGTTGAAGATCAAGCTCGAAGCCTTCGCAGAGCTGTCCTTTGCGACCGACACCCAAAATCCCACAGTGCTGAACATGCGAGACCGCGTGGAGCAACAATTGACCGGATTTACCAACCGCACACTCTTCTTCGAAATGTGGTTCAAGGAACTGCCGGCAGGACACCATCCATCAATTGATCGAATACAGCGGGGAAAAGCATTACTTCATCGAAACGATCACACGCTTCAACCCGTACATGCTGAGCGAGGCCGAAGAGCGCCTGGTCAACCTGAAGGATGTGAATGGGATCGAAGCCCTGGTCAGCCTGTATGAAATGATCACCAACCAGTTTACATTTAAGCTCAAGGTTGACGGTCACCGAAGGACCCTGAACATCGACCAGTTATCCGATTATTTCTCCTCGGCCTCGGATGAAATGCGCGCCCAGTCCTACCGGGAGATGTACCGGGTCATCAAGAAGAATTCCACGGTGCTGGCACAGATCTACTTTCACATTGTACGTGACTGGCATACGGAAGGGGTGGAGCTGCGCGGATTTGCACCTCCCCATCTCCGCCCAGAACCTGGAGAATGATCTGCCCGACAGTGTTGTGGATACACTACTCGATGTGTGCCGCAGGAACGCAGGCCTGTTCCAGCGCTATTTCAAATTAAAGGCCCGCTGGCTGGGACTCGACAGGCTTCGGCGGTATGATATTTATGCCCCGCTCACAACTTCACAAAAGAAGTTTGAATATGGCTGAGCAAAAAAACTGGTCCTGGACAGTTACCAGTCATTTTCCCCACAGGTAGCGGACCCTGGCACAGCGGGTCTTCGAAGAAAAACATATTGATTCTGAGATCCGAGCCGGCAAGCGCAGGCGGCGCGTTTTGTCTGGCAGCCCTCCCGGAAATGACCCCCTGGGTAATGATGAATTACGATGGAAGCGCATACGATGTTGCCACGCTGGCACACGAGCTGGGACATGCCGTCCACGCCATGCTGTCCAGCCATCAATCCGTCTTGACACATGATCCATCCCTGCCGTTGGCAGAGACAGCCTCCGTTTTTGCCGAGATGCAGCTGACCGATTGCCTGCTCAAGCAGGAAAAGGACCCGCCATGCGGCGTGACCTGCTTGCCCATGCCATCGATGATGCCTATGTCACGGTCATGCGGCAGGCATATTTTCGCGATCTTTGAACGTGACGCCCATCGGATGATCAACGAAGACTGCACCGTGGAGGAACTGACCGACCACTATCTTGAGAACCTGCGGAACAATTTGGAGATGCAGTCGACATCTCCGATGAATTCCAGTGGGAATGGTTGATTGTTCCCCATTTATATCAATCCCCCTTTTACACCTATGCCTATAGCTTCGGCCAGTTGCTGGTGTTGTCGTTGTATCAACAGTATCGCCAGCAAGGCGAGGCATTTGTCCCTCGCTATTTGAAGATCCTCTCCTACGGGGGGTCGGATTCACCGATGAAGATCCTGGCCGAGGCCGGATTGGATATTACCTCGCCTGATTTCTGGCAGGCCGGGTTTGACCTCATCGGAGAGATGATCGCGGAACTGGAAGAACTTTCCTAAGGAGACCCATCGATGACCCATGCAGGACCGCCTCCCCTTCTCCATTCGCCGTTTTCCAGAACCGGAATTTTTCCCTGCTTTGGACCGGTCAGCTCGTCTCGACCATGGGCAGTGCCCTGACCTCGCTGGCAGCTTCTATCTATATTTACCGGTCTGACAGGCTCCGCCATGAGTGTGGGACTGATGCTCATGGCAACTGCGGCACCCAGCCTGCTGGTGGGACTCTTCGCCGGCGTATTCGTGGACCGCTATGACCGGAAAAAAATCATGGTCACTGCAGATGTTTTCCGCGCATTCTGATTGTACTCATTCCTATCCTTGTTTCGATAAATGTGATCTGGCTGTATGTGATTGTGATGATCACGAGCGCCATCAACCAGTTCTTCGATCCTGCCCATGAAAGTGTCCTGCCTGAAGTGGCCTCCGATGAGGAGCTGGCGGCCGCCAATTCGATGATTGCCATCAGTTCCTTTGGCTCGACGGCGGTGGGCTTTGCGGCCGCAGGCCTGATCGCCTCCGCGGCGAGCATCGACTGGGCTTTTTATCTCGACGCTGCCTCGTTTCTCTTTTCAGCCGTCTGCATCTCTTTGATCCGCATCAAGGCCATCCAGGTGGAGGAGGATACCAGCGCCTCGCTGGTCATCAAGAACCTGCGGGCCGGCGTGCATCAGCTTTTTCACACCCCCATACTGAGTGCGCTGTTCTATGTGGATCTGCTGGTGCTGGTCTCATTCGGCCTGTGGAACGCACTATTGCTGCCCTTTGCGATCACACAATTGAATGCGACTGAATTCCAATACGGAATCCAGGAGGGCCTGACGTCGATCGGCTTTGTAGTGGGAAGCCTGCTGATGGCGAAGATTTTTGATCGCCTGCAGGCAGGCGCCTGGCTGGCAATCAGCTTCCTGGGCATGGGGCTGGTCGGCGTGCTGTATGCGGGGTCGACGGTGGTGTTTTGGGCAACCGCCCTTGTGATGTTTTCAGGTTTTTTCAATGCGCCATCTCGATCGGGCGGCGTCTGATCGTGCAGCGCAATACCCCGGCCGAGATGCGCGGGCGCGTGAACAGCGCCTTCTTTGTATCCGGGGATGTCTGTTTTCTGATCGGCATGGCCGCCGCCGGTCTAGCCGACTATATAGATATCCGTTTACTGGTCCTCATCAGTGGACTGATGCTGATTGGCTCAGGGCTCCTGGTGATGTTCCACCCGGACCTGGGACCTTCACGCGCCCAATGGAAACGGACAATTGCCCTGCTCCGAGGTGCCGAGGCAGCACCCAGGCTTGGCATGGGTCGGCCGGCCACCACTAGTTCGAAGTGGAGCGCTTTATCGGCCACGTGCCTCAACTAATAGGAATGAGCCCAAAGGAGAGGGCACAGTTGGCGTCCGACACCCTGGTCGCAGAGGCCCAGGCTGGCAAGGTGATCACCTATCGCGGCGAGGAAAGTGACGCAGCGTATTTTATCCTGAAAGGCAGTGTGGGCGTTGGCTACATCAGGAGGATGAGTATGTCATCCTCAACTATTTGAAGGAAGGCGATTTCTTTGGCGAGGTGGCGGCGTTGACAGGCATGACGCGCACGGCGAATATCATCACCGAGGAGGATTGCGAATTCCTGATCCTCCCTTCAAAGGTGCTGAAGAGGCTCGCCAGGAACTATCAGGCCTGAACGTCATGCTCCATACGGTGATCGGCGAACGCCTGAGCCAGACGGACCTGCCGCTCGGCACAACTTTCGATCAACAACTGCTGCGTGAGCTGCGGTCAAAACAGCCTGATATGGAAGAACAACCTATTCAGCCTTCGCTATGATGGTTATGATTATTGCAGACGTCGTTTGACCTTAATGACTGAGATACCACTGAAGTTAGATATTAGAGAGTTGAACATGACATCAAAAGAGTGAATCGAAGAGAGATATGGAAGCATGGCGGAAAAGTCATTGTCCGTAAGATCAGGCTATTAAGAGACAGGGGGAAAAGGGCAAAAGGACTGGCAGTAAGCAGCAGGCAGGCAAAGAGAATGTAGTTTTGCCAGCGTACGCGACCTCGCCTGGGAAGGAAAGCATGCCCAGGCAATCGAACTTGCCACCCAATCATTATCCCTGCCAAAATTGAAACCCACCGAGCAAATGGACCTGCTCGACCTGCGAGCAGAATCCTACTTAGTTCAATTGAAGTATCGATCTTGCCGAAAAAGATGTCATTCTCATGGAGCGACTTGCAAAGACGGTAAACAAACCAGCGTTGAAAGCACAGGCTTTAATTCGCAAGGCAGATCTGCGAGATTGGCAGGGCAAGGAAGCAGAAGCAAGACGTATAGCAAAAGTCTGTCTCTGAAGTTCGCCCGCCAGAGCAAACAGAAATATTTGGAAGCAGAATGCCTTTCCTGGCTGGATGTTATACATCCAAAGTGGTGAAGCATCCATAAAATTCGCTGCAACAAGCGGCCGATCTATTTCTCTCGTTGGGCAATCCGTATAAGGCTGGACGTGCGCTATGTAATATCGCTTCTAGCATACTTATCATAGGGCAAAATGAAGAAGCATATTGCACTGGCGCAAACTGCGTTGACTATGTGCGAAGAGGCAGGGGATAATTTAGGCAAGGGATGGGCGTTAAGTCTTCTCGGTCAATTAGAAAAGGATGTGATCCTTTCCATTCAACTCTAAAAACAAGCTTATCAGACATATGATGCAGCGGGGATACTAGACGGGATCGCCGAAATTACAAACAATATTGGGTTATCACATACTCCAATCTTGGGTTATATCCGCGGGCAATTCGTTTTTATCGTAAAAGTTTGGAAATTTATCCTACGTTATTTATCCTTCCGTGAATATAGCACCAAATCGAGATCGAACAGCATGATCTAGGATAATGCCCGCCAAGCATCTTGCAGAATTACACTCATTCACTAAAGGGACAAGGGAGGTGGCGATTGTTAAAGGAACTAGCAGGACGAATATTCTTTATTAGAAGGAAATCCAAAAGCTGCGATTCAACATTTCAAGAACGCGATCGAATTTATCCAGTGAAGTAGAACCAAGAGCTGAAATCGGCAATCTAGCATTGCTTGGGCAGGCATATCTGGCGCAAGGAAATCTGGCTGCTGCATTGAAAGCTACATCCAAGTCTACTGCGATGCATCGCAGTCTGGAATTTCCTGTTGTTGATGATCACCCGTCACAGAATATTTGGTGGCGCATATGCTGGCATTACGTGCGAATGGAAAAGAAGCAGAGGCCAGTGAAGCGCTCAAAATGGCATACGATTTCCTACTGCAAGGAATTGCCAGCCTGCGGGATGACGGTCTGCGCCGCAACTATCTCAACAAGGTCGCCATTAATCGGGAGATTGTTCAAGCCTGGGTCAAGGAGAATGCCAGGCGCAAACTGCCAAAAGAACAATTGTTTGCTCATCTGGTCTCTGAATCCAACTTACGGGAGCCTTTCCAGAGGCTGGCAGAAATCAGCCTGGAGCTCAATCAGACTAAAAGCCATATCTGAAATCCAAACTTTCCTTGTCGAAGAAGCCACCGAGCTCAGCGGTGGCGAGCGTGTGATGTTGATTTTGGAAAAAGATGGCAAGCTGGAAATAGCAGAATCCCTGCTCCCACGCGGAGAGAATGCTGGGAAAGTTCTCGCTTCGATCAAGAAATATCTCAATCAGGTCCGCCGTAGTCGTACCATACAGCTTATAGGGGGAAAAGAATCGGGGAAAAGGGCAAAGCCCTCGTCCCCTATCCCCTGCTCTCTGTCGAATTGTCGCCCCTCTCATCGCCCAGAATCAAGTCCTCGGCTACCTCTACGTGGACATGTCCACCCTCTACGGCACGTTCGACGAGACCGACCGCGACATGCTTGGCATGTTGGCGAATCAAGCCGCCGTCGCATTGGATAATGCCGGTCTGCTGGAAAAACTCGAGCGCAAGGTCGAAGAGCGAACCGAGCAATTGCAAGAGCGCATCAGCGAATTGCAGATCATCAACTCCATCCAGCAAGGACTGGCTGCCGAACTGGACTTTCAGGCCATTATCGATATGGTCGGAGACAAGCTGCGTGAGGTCTTTAACACTGCCAATCTCGTTATAAATTGGTACGATGATAAGGCCAATCTCAGGCACTTTCTCTATAACTATGAAAAGGGTCACAGAAAACATCTTCCACCGGTCAAATCAAATCCAGGCGGCACGAGAAAGTTTTTTCAAGACAGGGAAACCTTTTGTTGTAAATTCTGTGACCGAGGCAAAGGAACGGAAGATCGCTCCTGTTCCCGGCACGGATTCCTTTGGTAAATCTTTGGCTCTATGCTCCGATCATCGGGAGCCAAAGAGTGCTTGGATTAATTGGAATTGAAGACTATGACCACGAGAATGCTTTTGGAGAATCAGAAGTTCGCTTGGTAACCACGATTGCCGCCTCGCTGGGAACTGCCCTCGAAAATGCCCGTCTCTTCGATGAGACCCAGCGCCTCTTCAAAGCCGAGCAGGAACGTGTCGCCGAGCTGCAGATCATCAACTCCATCCAGCAGGGACTCGCCGCCGAGCTGGATTTCCAGGCCATCGTCGATCTGGTCGGCGATAAATTGCGCGAAGTGTTCATGACGAATGACTTCGCCATCCGTTGGTACGATGAAAAAACAAATCTTGTTCATTTTCTTTACGAATATGAACATGGCGAACGGCTCAACATCCCGCCTGGACCTCCAAGACCCGGCGGAAGCTTTGAACAATTTCTTAGAGACCGGCAGCCAATTATCGGAAACACGCTTGAAATCATGGCAAGAACTGGTGGCATATCGATTCCTGGAACTGACACAAGCAAATCTCTCGTGAGTGTTCCCATCATTACCAGTGACCGCGTGATTGGCTCATTGCAAATTGAAAACTACGAGCGCGAGAATGCCTACGGCGAATCGGAACTACGCCTGTTGACCACCATCGCCGCATCGTTGGGCACCGCGCTCGAAAATGCGCGTCTCTTCGACGAGACCCAGCGCCTGCTCAAGATCACCGAGGACCGCGCCGCGGAACTGGCTGTCATTAACAGCGTACAAGGGGCGCTGGCTGCGAAATTGGATATCCAATCCATATATGACGCCGTGGGCGATAAGGTCAGCGAGATTTTCCCGAATGCCGATGTGGGAATTCGCATCCTTGATTTCCCAGACAACGCTCATCCATTTTCCATATGCAGTAGAAAGAGGCAAACGACTGCAACTCCCGCCAATGCCGCTTGAAGAGGAGGTGATTAGCCAGCATGTTCTCAAAACTCGTCTTCCACTTTTGGTCAACGAAAACTTGGTGAAGGAAACAAGTGAAAAGTATGGAGCTATTACATTACCCGGCACTGAAGCCGAAAAATCAGCGCTTTGGGTTCCCTTGATTGTAGGCAGTGAAGGTCGGGGCCTGCTCGAATTGGTGGATATGGATCGTGAAAATGCCTTTAGCGATTCAGACGTACGATTACTTCAAACAATCGCCAATTCAATGAGCGTCGCCCTCGAAAATGCCCGTCTCTTCGATGAGACCCAGCGGCTGCTCAAAGAAACCGAACAGCGCAACGCCGAGCTGGCGATCATCAACAGTGTGCAGGAAGGCCTGGCCAGCAAAACTCGATTTACAGGAAATCTATCGAGCTGGTCGGGGATAAGCTTCAGGAAATTTTTGAGGCAGATACAGTCTCGGTGGGAATGTATGATGCGGAACGGGATTGGGCATTTAATCGCTATTATGTCGACCGGGGCGAAAGAATTTCATTTCCGGATGATGTGGTCAACCGTCCCAGCCTGACTGCGATCATGATCGACACGCATGAACCACTGCTGCTTGGTACAACGGAAGAGGCGGAAATCCTAGGCTCTGTTCGTATGGTACGGGAAGGAGAGGCGGTCGATCAAAACGAAACATTCATGGGTGTACCGATTCTTGCAGGCTCAAAGGTGCTGGGGGCGGTCTCGATCCAAAGCTATAAACGATACGCTTTCGATCAGGGCGATCTACGCCTGTTGCAAACTCTTGCCAACAGCATGAGCGTGGCTCTTGAAAATGCCCGCCTATTTGATGAGACGCAGAGACTGCTCAAAATGACCGAAGACCGCGCTGCGGAGTTTGCCATCATCAACAGCGTGCAACATGGACTGGCTTCCAAATTGGATATGCAGGCGATCTATGACTTGGTCGGCGATAAGGTGCGGGAAATATTCAAAGCGGATACCACCTATATAGGTATTTATCACCCCGATGAAGAGGTGGTGATTTCCCAGTATTATGTGGAAAGTGCCCAAAGCACCGATCATCTCAATCTCTCCTTCGATCCATTCCCAATGGGAAAGGGCTTATATACACATGTCATCCAGTCCCGAAAGCCGCTGTTGCTCGGCACCAGGATGGAACAAGAAATATATGAGGCCATTGATATTCCATCTCCGAATAGCGACATGGATCTGAATGAAACCTACCTTGGCGTTCCCATCATGCTTGGCGAAGAGGTTAAAGGTGTCGTAAGCGTCCAAAGTTATACGCAAAATGCCTTTAACGAGAATGATGTCCGCCTGTTGCAAACCCTCGCCAATTCGATGAGCGTCGCCCTTGAAAATGCCCGCCTTTTCGATGAGACCCAGCGCCTGCTCAAAGAGACCGAAGACCGCGATGCCGAGCTTGCAATTATCAACAGTGTGCAGCAAGGACTAGCATCCAAACTGGATATACAAGCCATTTATGACCTGGTTGGTAATAAAATCCGTGAAATCTTTCAATTCGCAAGTTGTATACATCGCCATCACGATCATTCGTACCAAACACCAATCAGATCGATTTTCCATACTTTGTGGATCAAGGCAAATATCGTGAAGGCACATTCCATCACGTTGGGGGATGTCGGCTCTTGACCTGCCAGAGTAATTCGTGGCACGCGTCAGCCCTTGTTGGTCGGCATCAATGGAAAGAGCAGAATCGAAAGATGGGGGTCAATGTCACGTAGCCGGTGAGCGTGCCAATCACATACTTGGTGTATGTCCAATTAATCGTACGGCGATTCCGTTGACGGGCATTGTCAGTCTGCAAAGTGTTGACAAAGAAAATGCTTTTAACGACTCAGATGTCCGCCTACTGACAAACCCTTGGCAATTAGTATGAGTGTTGCCCTCGAAAATGCCCGTCTCTTCGACGAGACCCAGCGCCTGCTCAAGGAAACCGAGCAGCGTGCGGGAGAGCTCGCCGCCATCAGCACGGTCAGCCAGGCTCTTGTGGTGGAGACGGAATTGGAGAGCATGATCCAGCTGATCGGGAGTCAGATGCGGGAGATCTTCCAGGCGGATATTGCCTACGTGGCGCTGCTCGATCCGCAGACAAACCTGATCCATTTTCCATACCAGGTAGGGCAGGAATTGGCTCCGCTCCGTCTCGGTGAAGGGTTGACCAGCAAGATCATCCAATCGGGTGAACCGTTATTGATCAACAAGGATGTCGACGAACACAGCCGGGAGATCGGTGTGCAACGCGTGTGGGCAAGGAGGCGCTCTCATATCTGGGTATACCGATCAAATCCGGCCGGGAGACCATTGGTGTGCTGAGCGTACAATCCACCACGCAGGAGGGGATATTCAATGATGATTCGCTGCGGTTGCTTACCACTATTGCAGCGAATGCTGGTGCAGCGATCCACACCGCCCAATTACATGCCGAAACGCAGCGCAACGCCAATCAAATGGCGACCATCGCCAATGTTGGGCGCGAACTGTCCGCCACTTTGAATTTGGATATTGTTGCGAAGACTGTTGTTGAAAATGTACATACACTCTTCAACGCTCGTGATACGATCCTGCGCCTGGTGGATTCAGGCGGCAGCTCATTACGCACAGTTCTGGCGCTTGGGCGTTATGCTGAAGAAAATGCATCCGATGTTATGGAACTTGGAGAAGGGATCACAGGCAGGTATTGCCCAGTCTGGCATTGCCGAGGTTGTGTATGAGGTCGAGCTCGATCCGCGTGGGGTACATGTTATAGGCACACCGGACCAGGAAGACATTCCCGAGACCATGATGGTCGCGCCGCTGATCGCCAGCAACCGCACGATCGGTGTACTCTCCGTATACAAGGATCGCACCGACGGCAGCTTCTCATCGGTGGATCTGGATTTCCTGGTTGGCCTGGGACGACAGGCTGCGATCGCAATCGAAAATTCACGCCTCTTCAACGAAGCCCAGGAAGCCCGTGCCGCCGCCGAAGCGGCCAATGAAGCCAAGAGCTCCTTCCTTGCCACCATGAGTCACGAGATCCGCACGCCGATGAACGCGGTCATCGGCATGAGCGGTCTCCTGATGGATACTGAGCTCAATAAGGAGCAACGCGACTATGCCGAGACCATCCGCAACTCTGGCGATGCCCTGCTGGGCATCATCAACGACATCCTCGATTTCAGCAAGATCGAAGCCGGCAAGATGGACGTGGAGTATCAGCCCTTCGACCTGCGCGAATGCGTCGAATCCGCTCTGGACCTGACGGCTGCGCGCGCCATCGAAAAGGGACTCGACATCGCCTACATCATGGATGACGATGTCCCGTCCGGCATCAAGAGCGATGTCACCCGCCTGCGCCAGGTACTGATCAACCTGCTGAGTAATGCCGTTAAATTTACCGAGAAAGGTGAAGTCGTTCTCACAGTAAAGAAAGGCAAAGTGAAGAAGGAATTACAGTTCACCGTGCGGGATACCGGCATCGGTATTTCGGAAAGTCATATGTCGCGGCTGTTCCAATCCTTCTCACAGGCTGACTCATCCACCACCCGCAAGTTCGGCGGCACGGGGCTCGGGCTCGTGATCAGTAAACGCCTGGCGGAGATGATGGGTGGTGAAATGTATGCCGAAAGCGAAGGCATGGGCCATGGCACATCTTTCATCTTTACCATTCGCGCCGAACCTGTAAAAATCGCGGAGCGCCGGACTGCACGAGATATCAAGGGAATCCAGCCGGCGCTGCAGGGTAAGCGGGTCCTGATCGTGGACGATAATGCCACCAACCGCCGCATACTCACGCTCCAGACCGAGAAGTGGGGCATGGAATCCCGCCAGACGGAATATCCACGTGAAGCGATAAAATGGATCCAGGAGGACGAACACTTTGATCTCGTGATTACCGACATGCACATGCCCGAGCTGGATGGTCTCATGTTCACGCGCGAGATCCGCAAGCTGCAGGATGAAAAAGCCCTGCCGATCATCCTGTTGACATCCCTTGGCAGACGTGAGCTCGGCGCGGAGGAATTGAATTTCTCCGCCTATCTGACCAAGCCCTTGAAACCTTCGGCTCTTTACGACGCCCTGGCCTGCATCTTCGCCCGGATCCCTTGCCGCTCCGAAGCCCGAACCTGCCAAGATTTTGATGGACGCCGAGATGGGAAGAATGCATCCACTGCGCATTTTGCTGGCCGAGGACAATGCCGTCAACCAGAAGCTGGCGCTGCGTATCCTTGAGCGGCTGGGATACCGCGCCGATATTGCATCCAACGGACTGGAAGCTGTTGAATCCATCGAGCGACAGGTGTATGATGTCATTCTCATGGATGTTCAAATGCCTGAAATGGATGGGCTGGATGCAACAAGAAATATCCGCAAGCTCGATCAGGTTACCCAGCCTCATATCATTGCCATGACCGCCAATGCCATGGAAGGAGATCGCGAAATGTGCATCGCCGCAGGCATGGACGATTATGTCAGCAAGCCGATCCGTGTCAATGAACTGGTCGAAGCATTACTCAAAGCAGAACGAAAATAAAACATTTTCATATCACCTGGAGAACCCATGCCTGTAATTGACCAAGCCACCTTCGAAGAACTTAAACAAATGTCAGGGGAGGATTTCATCAACGAGCTGATCGATGCGTTTCTCGACGATGGGCCGAACATGCTCAATAATATGCAGACCGCCCTGGAAACAAAGGATGTTGAATCCTTCCGCAGGAACGCGCATTCCCTGAAGTCCAACGCCAATACCTTTGGCGCGACGGAACTGGGCGTCCTCGCAAAGGAACTGGAATCCATGGCCAGGGAGAACAACCTGGATATCGGCGACAGGCTGGAAAAACTGAACCAGGCATTTTCCATAGCGGCCGCGGAATTAAAGGGGATGCGCGCATGACATCCAGGCCGGAACCAGGTCACCTGCTTATTGTGGACGACAACAAGGTCAATCGCATCCTGCTGGCACGCGGGCTTGAGAGCTATGGCCACAAGATCGAAGCTGTGGAAAATGGCAGGCTGGCACTGGAAAAGCTTCGTTCCGATTCATTTGACCTTGTCCTTCTCGATATCGAAATGCCCGAGATGAACGGCTATCAGGTCCTGGAGACCTGCCTGCAGGATGCCGACCTCCGCGACATCCCCATTATCATGACATCCTCCCTGGATGAGATCGATAGTGTTGTGAAATGCATCGAATTGGGCGCGGAAGATTACCTGAATAAACCTGTAAACCCGATCCTGCTGCGCGCCCGGGTGAATGCAAGCCTTGAGAAAAAACGCCTCCGCGATGAGCAGCGAAAGCTATTCCGCACCTTTGCCACAAAGGAAGTCGCGGATGAGCTGCTGAAATCAGGGTTTTCCCTGGGCGGCAAGTACGTGAATGCAAGCGTCATGTTCGCTGATATCCGTTCCTACACCAGCTACTCCGAAAAGGAAGACCCTGCAGAGATCATCGAGCTGCTCAATAACTATTTTGCCCTCATGTTCGATGCCATTATCGGTCATCATGGGATGGTAAACCAAATGCTTGGTGATGGTCTCATGGCTATTTTTGGCGCGCCGATCTATCGGGAAGATCACCGCGGAAGAGGCTGTGCAGCGCCGCTCTGGAAATGATGAGTCTGCTGGAGGGATTTCAACCAGGAACAGGCGCTGCAAAACAAGACCCAGGTCCACATCGGCATCGGCATCGCCACCGGCAGGATGATCGCAGGCTACACAGGGACACAACATCGTGCCACCTACACCTGTGTGGGCGATACGGTTAATCTTGCAGCCCGGATTGAGGCACATACCAAGGTTGTACAGCATTCCCTTCTTATTGATCAATATACAAGGGAAGGTTTGCCAGATGACATTGAATGCGAGCCACTTGGTCCGGTGCTCTTTAAAGGGAAACAGCAGCCGATCAATATATTTGCAATAAAGCCTGGTTTACAATAGTATTTTATAATTAGTGCATGAAAATCGGACGCCGAAGAGATTGGGGTATTCCTATAATCTTTTTTCATCACCACCCTCCTTGCATATGGTCTGCTCCTCCCCCAGACAGGTTTTTATTGGGATGACTGGCCCTTCGTCTGGATTGCAAAGTTCCTCGGACCCGCAGATTTCTTCCCCGCTTTTGCGAACATCCGCCCATTTTTAGCTCCGATTTTCTACATTACAACCAGCCTGATCCCGCCGGAACCGGTTTACTGGCAGATATTCATGCTTCTCATCCGCTTCGTCTCGGGACTCTTAGCCTGGTTCATATTTAGTCAGGTTTGGCCCGGGCATAAACGTTCAGCACTTGTTGCATCATTCTTATTCCTTCTTTTTCCCGGTTACAGCCAGCATTGGGTCGCGTTCACTCACATCAACCAGGAATGGATCGCCTTTCTTTTTTATCTGCTCTCCTTTGGATTTACAGCCAGGGCACTAAGAAACCCGGATAAATTCAAGGGCAATACAGTTATTGCCCTTTTCTTTCTGATTCTGGGTGTCTTCCCTACTGAATACTTTATCGGTCTTGAGCCTATGCGGTTTCTGTTTATCTGGGTAATCGTGGCGGAAGAGACTGGACAATTCAATCAGAAGCTGCAGAAATCTTTTAGACTATGGCTTCCCTACCTGGTCATCTGGCTGATGGACGCGGCCTGGCTGGCCTATTTCTTTTTTGCCCGTTCCTTTGGATCCTATGATGTCGAGGTGGTCACTGAGCCGGTTTCCGTACTTGGAGATTTCAAGGCTATAGGCGAAGCCATCTGGAAGGCGGGATTTTATATCTGGGCCCAGGTGCTTGTATTGGTATCCAAGACATTCACAGCTCCGTCCTCCATTCTGACCTTGCTATTGATTGCTAGTCTCCTGCGCGCTCCTGTTTTTCTATCTGAAACGCTTGGAAACCTGGGATGACAGGAACATCGACGTTTGCCATCCAGGCGATCCTTATCGGTCTTGCAGGAATTTTGCTTGGGCGGCTGCCATCGTACGCAGCCGGGCTGCCCCTTACACTGCAATCCAGCAACGACCGCTTCATGATTTCCATGATGATCGGAGGCAGCCTTTTTATCACCGGCCTGGTGGAGCTGTTAATCCGTAACGACCACATTAAAACATTCACCTTCGCCCTTTTAATCGCCCTGGGAATTGGACAGCAATTCTATAATGCCAATATTTTCAGGAGCGACTGGCTGAATCAGCAGGAGCTGTATTCGCAGCTGGCCTGGCGCATCCCGGCCATGAAGCCCGGCACACTGCTGATCACCGACCAGCTGCCTGTGGACTACGAAACGGATCTTTCGTTCACTGCCCCCATCAACTGGATCTACGCGCCTGACTACGCTCGTTCCAGGGTGCCTTATGCTCTTGATCTACACAGAGAAGCGCCTCGGAGGCTCTCTTGCCTCACTTAAACCTGGAGAAGATGTAAAGGTGTACCTGCGGACAGTTAACTTTGATGGTTCCACGTCACAGGCGATCGTCCTCTATAATGCCCAGGAATGGTTGTTTGCGTGTCTTGGGATCGGAATGGAATGATCAGGTCACCTATGCTGGACAATCCAAATATCTGGTGAAAGCAATCCCTCTGTCGGATCCAGACTCTCATCAATGTCAATGCAAGTGAAACTCCAAAACTTCCCTTTCTTGCCGAAGCAAAACATGACTGGTGTTACTACTACACCCGGGCAGAACTGGCACGCCAAAGAAAGGACTGGGATGGGGTGAATTCCTTATTGTCTGAAGCCACTTCACTCGGCTATCAGGCAGCCGATCCATTTGAGTGGCTGGTATTTATCGAAGCAAAGGCCATGACAGGGAATATCGAGGCTGCAAAAGACATCTCAGATCAGCGCATTTAAGTCCGACCATAGGGCGCGTAAAGGGTTATGTCAGGTCTGGAAGCGTATACAGGCAAACAGTCCGGCGGAAAACAGTAAACACTCACAGATAGTGGATATTTTGTCAGAGTTTCAATGCGGGCAATAATCCCTCAAAATTCCCATCCCGTAACTTGACGCGTTAAAAGGGATGTGCTACCATCATTGAAACTTTTGTTCGGGATTGAGGAGATTGCCATGGCCAGTATGAAACGAGGCGCAATGGTTGCGTCCATGCTTGTATTATTTTCGATCATAGCTTCAGCATGTAACCAGCCATATTCAACACCACCCATTGTCACCAGCACCCCCATTAATTCAAATAGTCTGTTTTGAATCCCCTATTGGACAGCCTACAAATATGACCGATGTGCAGAACCTGGCAACGGCTTCAGCACTCGCACTGAGCGGAACTCCCGCAGTAGGTGTTGTGACGGCGACGCCAAGCGGAATCATACTCCCGGCGTGTCGGATCTGTAACCCCCACGACCTTTATTCAATTGCCTACTAATGCCGTGACCACACCAACGGCTACGCTGGCACTTCCTGGCGGCTCCACGAGCCAGCCTGCTTCCACCAGTCAGCCAGCCGCAACTTCGGTACCAGGGACTCGCCCAGCCACCTACGCACTTCAAGCCGGTGAATTTGTATATTGTATTGCCCGCCGCTTCAATGTGGATCCCGATCAGACTCTGGCATTCAATGGCCTTTCCGATGGCCAGACGATTTACTCCGGGTCTCGTCTTGACGATCCCTCAGAGTCCGGGAGCTTCCCTGGCGACCGCATGCTGCAAAACCATCCGACAACTTATACTGTTATTTCCTCAGGTGAAACTCTTTATAGCATTGCCTGCAAATTTGGCGATGTGGATCCCTCCTCGATCGCCGCAGCGAATGGACTGTCTGCTAGGCGCAGCACTGACCGCCGGGCAGCAATTGAGTATTCCTTAATTACCTTCTGGTGCACCTAAAAAGCCCAGGCACATGATGGCCTGGGCTTTTGTCTTATAATCGTTATGCAATTCATCAGAAGGGAAATCAATATGCCATTTGAATTTATCAAGTCAGAAATTCTTCTACAAGGGCGTACATTTCAAAGTCCGCCGGGATACTCTCAAAACACCAGATGGCCATGAGACCAGGCTTGAGATTCATCGAGCATGGCGGCTCAGTGGTTCTTGTCCCGCTGGATAGCGATGGAAATATCCTGTTTGTCCGCCAGTACCGCCATGCAACCGGTGGGGATCTGCTCGAGCTCCCGGCAGGGACACGGGAAGTGGGAAGAGCCATACGAAGATTGCGCTGCCCGTGAGATCCGCGAAGAGACAGGCATGGAAGCAGGCAGACTCCAAAAGGTTGGAGAATTCTATCTGGCGCCTGGTTATTCGAGTGAATTCATGGCCGTATTTCTGGCAACAGATCTAAAGCACAATCCCCTGGATGCGGATGACGATGAATTCCTGCAGGTGGAAAAGATTCCCGTAAAGGATGTCACCGCAATGTTCGAGCGTGGGGATGTGCCCGACTCCAAGTCCCTGGCAGCCTGGTTGCTGGCCAAGCCCTATCTGGAGCAATATTCTTGGCTAAATCCATGATGATTTTGATTGCCGGACCTTATCGTTCCGGCACCGGTGATGATCCCGAAAAAATAGCGGCCAATGTCAGGATCATGGAATCCTATGCCCTTCCCATATTTCGCCTGGGTCATATTCCTGTACTGGGCGAATGGCTTGCTCTCCCTTTAGTACATCTTGCCGGCTCAAAACAAATTGGCGATGAGGCGTTTAACGAGATTTTTCACCCCATCGCAGAACGACTCTTGGAAAAATGTGACGGTGTCCTCAGAGTAGGCGGAGAATCCAAGGGGGCGGATCAAATGGTTGGCAATCGCCCGCCAAAATGGCCTGCAAATTTTCACAAAACTTGAACAAATCCCGCCGGCTGCGTAAGGCAAATTCACGAAAACAGGAGCAAATAAGCTCCTGTTTTTATTTCGGCCTAATTTTGTCCGATATATGACAACAGGCACGGGTATTTAAGTCATTCATAACTAATCACGGAAAGTCAACGGGGATAAACTTGTAAGGATAGAGAAATACACAGGTTTTCGCCTGTTTTCAAAGGAGCAAGTATGAAACGAACCAGTAATCATGATTGACGGCAATGAAGCCACTGCCTCTGTCGCGCACCGCTTAAGCGAAGTGATCGCCATTTATCCGATCACCCCCTCTTCAGGCATGGGCGAATTTTCAGATGAGTGGTCAGCCAAAGGTAAGAAGAATCTCTGGGGCACCGTTCCTCTCGTGATCGAAATGCAGTCCGAAGGCGGCGCAGCGGGGGCTGTCCATGGGGCGCTTCAAACGGGTGCACTCACAACCACCTTCACTGCCTCCCAGGGCCTGCTGCTGATGATCCCCAACATGTACAAGATCGCCGGTGAGCTCACCAGCACGGTTTTCCATGTGGCTGCACGCGCAATCGCTGCCCATGCGCTGTCCATTTACGGCGACCACCAGGATGTCATGGCTGTCCGCCAGACGGGCTGGGCGCTGCTTTCCTCCGGCTCAGTCCAGGAAGCGCAGGATTTTGCCGCTATCGCCCAGATGGCCACACTGAAGTCACGCGTCCCCTTCCTGCACTTCTTTGACGGATTCCGCACCTCGCATGAAGTCAACAAGATCTACCAGCTTATCGGATGAAGAGCTCCGCCAGCTCGTGGACGATGATCTGGTCCGCGCCCACCGGGCACGTGCCCTGTCCCCCGAGCATCCCGTCCTGCGCGGCTCTGCCCAGAACCCGGATGTCTATTTCCAGATGCGTGAAGCGGTGAACCCCTACTACACCGCCGTCCCCGGCATCACGCAGGAAGCCATGGACAAGTTCGCCCAGGTGACGGGACGCCAGTACAACCTGTTCGATTACTTCGGCCATCCCGAGGCCGAGCGTGTGGTCGTCATCATGGGCTCAGGTGGTGAGACCGCCGTCGAGACCGTAAAACACCTGGCAGCGAAGGGCGAAAAAGTGGGCGCCCTTTGCGTACGGCTTTATCGTCCCTTCTCTATCGAGCACTTCGTCAAGGCACTGCCCGCGAGCGTGAAATCCATCGCCGTGCTTGACCGCACCAAGGAACCCGGTTCACTCGGTGAGCCGCTCTACCTGGACATCGTCAATGCGCTCGTTGAAGCGGCAAGTCGGGCATCAAGACGATTGGTGGACGTTACGGTCTGTCCTCCAAGGAATTCACGCCAGCCATGGTCAAAGCCGTGCTGGATGAACTGAGCAAACCTGAACCCAAGAACCATTTCACCGTCGGCATCAACGATGATGTCGCTCACACCAGCCTCGATTTCGATCCTTCCTTCATGATCGAACCGGAAGGCGTGGTAAGCTGTGTGTTCTTCGGCCTCGGCGCAGACGGAACCGTCGGCGCCAACAAGAACTCGATCAAGATCATCGGCGAAGAGACCAATAACTTTGCCCAGGGCTACTTCTATTATGACTCGAAGAAGTCCGGCACCGTGACGATGTCCCACCTGCGCTTTGGGCCGGAACCCATCCGCGCCCCCTATCTCGTGGAGCTGAACCAGGCGAATTTCGTCGCCTGTCACCAGTTCTCCTTCCTCGAGCGGGTTGACATGCTCAAGTACGCCAAGCCTGGCGCCACTTTCCTGCTCAACAGCCTCGATGGCCCGGATGAAGTCTGGGACAATCTCCCCGTTGAAGTCCAGAAGGATATCGTTGAGAAGAAACTCAAGTTCTATGTGATCAACGGTTACGAAGTCGCTGAAAAGACTGGTATGGGCGGCCGTATGAACACCATCATGCAGACGGCCTTCTTTGCCATCAGCGGCATCCTCCCCCGCGAAGCTGCCATTGAAGAAATCAAGCATTCCATCGAAAAGACCTACGGCAAGCGTGGTGAAGCGGTCGTCAGGAAGAACTTTGATGCCGTGGACAGCACCCTCGCCAACCTGTACGAGGTCAAGGTCCCGGCCGAGATCACATCCAAGATCACGCGCCGGCAGGCGGTCCCGAATGAAGCGCCGGAATTCGTCCGCAACGTGCTCGGCGAGATCATCGGCGCCAACGGTGACAATATCCCCGTCTCCGCCTTCCCTGTCGACGGCACCTTCCCCACCGGCACAACCCAGTGGGAAAAGCGCAACATCGCCCTGGAAATCCCCGTCTGGGATGAGAAGATCTGCATCCAATGCGGTAAATGTGTAATGGTTTGTCCGCACGCCGTCATTCGCCACAAAGTCTACGGCGAGCAATTGCTTGCCGATGCGCCTGAGACGTTCAAGCACATGACTTCGAAATTCAAGGAATTTTCGCAGGGTATGGCCTACACGGTCCAGGTCGCCCCGGAAGACTGCACAGGCTGTACGTTGTGCGTGGAAGTCTGCCCGGTGAAGGACAAGACCCAGGTTGGGCGCAAGGCGATCAACATGGAAGCCCAGCCGCCGCTCCGCGAACAGGAAGTCAAAAACTGGGACTTCTTCATGAGCATTCCAGATCTTGACCGCAAGCTGGTCAATCCGTCCACGATCAAGAATTCCCAGCTGCTGCGCCCGCTGTTTGAGTTCAGCGGCGCCTGCGCAGGCTGCGGCGAGACACCGTATGTAAAGCTCGTCTCGCAGTTATTTGGTGACCGGGCTGTGGTCGCCAATGCAACCGGCTGTTCCTCCATTTATGGCGGTAACCTCCCCACCACCCCGTGGGCCGTGGATAGCAACGGACGCGGACCTGCCTGGTCCAATTCCCTGTTCGAAGACAATGCAGAATTTGGCCTGGGCATGCGGCTGACAATTGACAAGCAAGGCGAATATGCACGTGAACTGCTTGGTTCATTTGAAAATGAACTCGGTAGTGAATTTGTAGCCGCTGTTCTGAACGCCAATCAAGCTGATGAAGCCGGCATCGATGCACAGCGCGAACGTGTGGTTGAATTGAAGAATAAACTCAGCAATTCCAGCGACTCCCGCGCCCGGGACCTGATCAGCCTGGCTGACAGCCTCGTCAAGAAATCGGTGTGGATCATCGGTGGCGATGGCTGGGCATATGATATCGGCTACGGTGGTCTCGACCACGTGCTCGCCAGCGGACGGAATGTGAACGTCCTTGTTCTCGACACCGAGGTATATTCCAACACAGGTGGTCAGGCAAGCAAGTCCACGCCACGGGCGGCAGTCGCCAAGTTTGCCATGGCCGGCAAGAGCTTGCCCAAGAAGGACCTGGGACTGATCGCCATGTCCTATGGCTATGTCTATGTGGCACGTATTGCCATGGGCGCCAACGACCAGCAGACACTCCGGGCCATGCTCGAAGCAGAATCCTATGATGGCCCGTCCCTCATCATCGCCTACAGCCACTGTATCGCTCACGGCTACGACATGGCCAAGGGTCTCGAGCAGCAAAAGCTGGCCGTCCAGTCCGGGCACTGGCCGATGTATCGCTACGACCCACGTCTTGCCGAGCAGGGACAGAATCCCCTCATCATCGAATCGAAGGAACCGAGCATCCCGATCTCGCAATACGCCTATAACGAGACCCGCTATAAGATGCTCACCCAGATGGATGAGGAACGCGCCGAAGCTGTTGATGCGTGAAGCACAGCATGACGCCAAGTCCCGCTGGACCCTGTATCAGCAGATGGCAGCCATGCATTACGGAAATGGCAAAAACGATAACAATGGAGGACAATCATGACGGATCTTTCTACGACCTATCTGGGTCATCCGATTAAAAGAACCCTCTCGTCGCCTCAGCCTCACCCCTTTCGAAAAAAATCGACCGGCGCCAAAAAGCTGGAGGATGCAGGCATCGGGGCGATTGTGATGTACTCGCTCTTTGAAGAGCAGATCATCCACGAGAGCCTCGAACTGGACCATTACCTGTCGCGCGGAACCGAGACATACCCTGAAGCCCTGTCCTATCTGCCGGATGGCGGCCTGTATGCCGTACGGCCTGAAAAATATCTGATCCAGGTGGCGGGTCTCAAGAAGGCCTTGCAACATCCCCGTGATCGGAAGTCTGAACGGTGTCTCAAAAGGCGGCTGGACCAATTATGCCAAAAAGATCCAGGAGGCAGGCGCAGATGCCCTGGAGCTCAACCTGTATTACATCTCCACCGATGTCAATATGACTTCCAATGATATCGAAGACATGCAGGTGGAGCTTGTGGCGGAGGTAAAATCTGCCATAACAATTCCCACTGGCTGTCAAAATCAGCCCGTTTGTAACCTCCATTCCGAATTTTGTAAAACGGCTTGTCGAGGCAGGCGCTGATGGGATCGTGTTATTCAATCGCTTTTACCAGCCCGATTTCGATCTCGACAAACTCGATATCGTCCATACCCTTGATCTGAGCACGTCCGCTGAACTGCGCCTCCCCTTGAGGTGGATCTCCATTTTGAACGGCAGCATCGATACCGATTTTGCCCTGACCAGCGGCGTCCATACCCACAAGGATGTGTTGAAGGCCATGATGGCCGGTGCAAAAGTGGCGATGATGGCCTCGACCCTGCTCTACAACGGCGAACAGTACGTAGGTCCGCTGTTGAGCGAACTGGAACACTGGATGAAGGAACACGAGTACGCATCCATCCAGCAGATGCAGGGCAGCATGAGCCAGAAATCCGTGAAGGAACCGGCTGCCTTTGAACGGGCGAATTATATGAAGGTTCTCAACTCCTTCCGTGATCTGCCCTGATAGTCCACGAATAATATAGAATCAAAAAGGCTCCCAGAATTCGGGAGCCTTTTATTTTGCATCGATGTATGGCGGCTATTCTTCAACAGGTACAGGTGCTGTTTTTCGTTGACGGAAAGTGATGCGAGCGCGGGTCAAATCGTACGGGTGACATTTCCATAGCCACGCGGTCACCAAGCAAAATACGAATATAGTGCTTGCGCATTTTGCCGGAGAGATATGCCAGTACGACATGTCCGTTGTCCAGTTTGACACGGAACTGTGTTCCAGGGAGGGCTTCGATTACGACACCTTCTGCACGAATTTTATCTTCTTCTTTCGCCATACTTCCTCTTTCTACTCACCATCCTTGGTGAACGTACGTCGCTTAATGCGACGGATCGCTTTCTTCTTCTCCATGCGGCGCTGTTCGCTCTTGGAAACGAACCAGCGTTTGCGGCGAACAGTGCTCAACACTCCACTCTTGACCACTTTCTTGCGAAAGCGCTTGAGCAGGGAATCCTGGGATTCGCCATTGCGTAAATTTACAACTGCCAAAGGTAATTCACCTCCTTCCGCATGGAAGATGCCGGAAATAAAAAAAACCGGCCGATATGCAGACTCGGCCGGGGAGGATTGCTCAAAAAAGAAACGGCAAAATGATCAGGGATCAATGAGAACGCTTCACACTCCTCGTTTTTTAATTTGGACACCAAAGTGCCTATCAGCCGAACCTGCAAGATGATTATACATGATTCACGCGCAGATGAAAAGGCTGCGCGTGATTTTGTTAAAAGAAAAGCCCCTTGGCAATGACCTACTCTCCCGGGAGGTCTGCCCTCCAAGTACCATCGGCGCTGACGAACTTAACTTCCGGGTTCGGGATGGGACCGGGTGTACCCTCGTCGCTCCAATCACCAAGAGACTAATTCACTATGTTAGTGCACTGAATAGTAACTGAAAGATTGATAGTTCCTTGTGCGGAAAAAGTATCAAGTTCTCCGCATCACGGGATCAGCCCTCGACCATTAGTACGACTTAGCTCAACACATTACTGCGCTTACACTTGCCGCCTATATAGCAGGTAGTCTACCTGCGGTCTTACTCCCTTAACTGGATTACAGGGATCTAATCTTGAGGCGAGTTTCCCACTTAGATGCTTTCAGCGGTTATCTCTGCCCGACGTAGCTACCCAGCAATGCCGTTGGCACGACAACTGGCACACCAGAGGTCAGTCCACTCCGGTCCTCTCGTACTAGGAGCAGCTCCTCTCAAATCCCTTACGCCCACAGCGGATAGAGACCGACCTGTCTCACGACGGTCTGAACCCAGCTCGCGTACCGCTTTAACGGGCGAACAGCCCGACCCTTGGGACCTTGTCCAGCCCCAGGATGCGATGAGCCGACATCGAGGTGCCGAGCGAAGTCGTCGATGTGAACTCTTGGACTTCACCAGCCTGTTATCCCCGGGGTAGCTTTTATCCGGTAAGCCACGGCCCTTCCACTCGGTACCGTGGGATCACTAAGCCCGACTTTCGTCTCTGCTCGACGCGTTGGTCTTGCAGTCAAGCTCCCTTATGCCTTTACACTCTATGGCGGGTTTCCATTCCACCTGAGGGAACCTTTGGGCGCCTCCGTTACTTTTTAGGAGGCGACCGCCCCAGTCAAACTGCCCATCTGGCACGGTCCCCCACCCGGATGACGGTGTGGGGTTAGGGTCTAAATATAATCAGGGTGGTATTTCACTGACGGCTCCACCGAGGCTAGCGCCCCAGCTTCAAAGCCTCCCACCTATTCTACACAGATCATACCCAAATTCAATGCCAAATTGCAGTAAAGCTCCACGGGGTCTTTTTGTCCTGCTGCGGGTAGGCCGCATCTTCACAGCCATTTCAATTTCACCGGGTCCCTCGTTGAGACAGTGCTCTGAGTTGTTACGCGGTTCGTGCGGGTCGGAACTTACCCGACAAGGAATTTCGCTACCTTAGGACCGTTATAGTTACGGCCGCCGTTCACCGGGGCTTCAGTTCAAAGCTTCGCTTGCGCTAACCTCTCCCTTTAACCTTCCGGCACTGGGCACGCGTCAGCCCCTATACATCGCCTTTCGGCTTAGCAGAGACCTGTGTTTTTGTTAAACAGTCGCCAGAGCCATTTCACTGCGACCTCTGCCTTGGTTACTGACGCTAGGGTACCCCTTCTCCCGAAGTTACGGGGTCATGTTGCCTAGTTCCTTAACGAGGGTTCTCCCGTTCGCCTTGGTATACTCTACCCATCTACCAGTGTCGGTTTGCGGTACGGGCACTCAGAATATCAACGTTTAGAGGCTTTTCTTGGCAGCAAGGCTCAACCACTTATGCCTTAGCGGCTCGCCCTCGCCTCAGCTCAGACTGGCGGATTTTCCTACCAGTCCTCAACACCTAGACGGATCGCACCAGCCACTACCAATCGGCGGCTGGCCTACCTCGTTGCGTCCCCTCATCACTCATCCAGAGTGGTTCCGGAATGTTGACCGGATGTCCATCACCTACGCCTCTCGGCCTCGGCTAAGGACCGACTAACCCGACGCGGAATGACCTGGCGTCGGAAACCTTAGATTTACGGCGAACACGGTTCTCACGTGTTTATACGCTACTCATGCCTGCATTCTCACTTCCGCCCGCTCCAGTCGTCCTTACGGTCGACCTTCACCGCTGACGGAACGCTCCCCTACCGCCCCAGCTTACGCTGAGACCCATAGCTTCGGTACTACACTTAGCCCCGTTAAGTTTTCCGCGCAAGGTCACTAGACCAGTGAGCTATTACGCACTCTTTAAAGGGTGGCTGCTTCTAAGCCAACCTCCTGGTTGTTCAAGTAACCTCACCTCGTTTCCCACTTAGTGTAGATTTAAGGACCTTAGCTGATGATCTGGGCTGTTTCCCTTTCGACCACGAAACTCATCTCCCGTAGTCCGACTGCCATGCTATGGAGTACTGGCATTCCGAGTTTGATTGGGTTCAGTAAGCAGTAAGCCCCTTAGCCCATTCAGTGCTGTACCTCCAGTACTAAACACATGACGCTAGCCCTAAAGCTATTTCGGGGAGAACCAGCTATCTCCGAGTTCGTTTGGCATATCACCTCTACCCACAGGTCATCCCCTAATTTTGCAACATTAGTAGGTTCGGGCCTCCACGAGTGGTTAGACTCGCTTCACCCTGCCCATGGGTAGCTCACCCGGTTTCGGGTCTAATCCCAGCGACTATACGCCCTATTCAGACTCGCTTTCGCTACGGCTTCGGGTGTCACTCCCTTAACCTCGCCACTGAGATTAACTCGCAGGCTCATTCTCCAAGAGGCACGCCGTCAGGCATAGCGCCGCGCACATGCTTATCGCTATAGCACTCGACACGCCATTAGCCCTCCGACTGATTGTAAGCTTACGGTTTCAGGTTCTATTTCACTCCCCTAACAGGGGGACTTTTCACCTTTCCCTCACGGTACTTGTTCACTATCGGTCGCCAAGTGTATTTAGCCTTGGAGAGTGGACTCCCCAGATTCCTGCCGGATTAGCGTGCCCGGCAGTACTCAGGTATCTAGCGGAAGTCAATCAGTTTTCGCATACGGGGCTATTACCCTCTTTGGCAGGCTATCCCACACCTTTCCGCTAACCGACCGTTTTGTAACTTCCATATGCCAGACCCTACAACCCCATCCCTGCAAGCAGGTATGGTTTGGGCTGTTCCCCGTTCGCTCGCCACTACTAGGGGAATAATCTCTTTTCCTCCGGGTACTTAGATGTTTCAGTTCCCTAGGTGCCCTTCCTCAACCTATGTGTTCAGTAAGAGGATGTTACGGGTTCGCCGTAGCGAGTTTCCTCATTCGGAAATCTCCGGATCAAAGCCTATTAACGGCTCCCCGAAGCTTATCGCAGTGTCCCACGTCCTTCATCGGCACTTGGCGCCAAGGCATTCACCGTAAGCCCTTAGTAGCTTCTCCACGTGATGCGGAGAATTTGATTACTCTTCTATTACTTTCGGCCTACAAATATTTATTTCTTTAGATATTTGAGGAATTATATCTTTCAGTTACTATTCAGTTGTTAAGGTGCAACTTCACTGGGTTGACCAGTGAACGATGATCTTGATATCCTTCAAGAGCATCGGTCACTCTTCAACTATATTCTATTTTTCAAGACAGAAAGCGACCCGGCACACACCGCCGGGTCGCAATAAGACCTGCGTATTTGCGGTGCTTCTTTCAGACTTTATGTCTGCTTACCGTTCAACAAATTTTCTCTCGCTCCAATAATAACATTCCGAACCAGATCTCAGTGGAGATGGCGGGATTTGAACCCGCGACCTTCGCCTTGCAAAGGCGCTGCTCTCCCACTGAGCTACATCCCCAGGACTTGCCATGGGTTAGTGGGCTTGACAGGATTCGAACCTGTGACCCCTGCGTTATCAGCACAGTGCTCTAACCAACTGAGCTACAAGCCCCGAGATTGCGCCCTTAACAACTGAATAGTGACAGGAAACTTACCTCTGTGCCCAGCGCCTCATCACCGTGAAGGCACTTGAAACGAGTGGAGCAGATCTCGCGTGAGGGAGATCGCTCAAGTACTCTAGAAAGGAGGTGATCCAGGCGCACCTTCCGGTACACCTACCTTGTTACGACTTCGTCCCAGTCACCAGCCCCACCTTCGACGGCGCCCTCCTTGCGGTTAGGCTACCGGCTTCAGGTGTTACCAGCTCCCATGACGTGACGGGCGGTGTGTACAAGGCCCGAGAACGTATTCAACGCACTATAGCTGACGCGCGTTTACTAGCAACTCCGACTTCATGCAGGCGAGTTGCAGCCTGCAATCTGAACTGAGGCCGGCTTTGGGGGATTGGCTCCACCTCGCGGCTTAGCAACCCATTGTACCGACCATTGTAGCGTGTGTGTAGCCCCGGCATAAAGGCCATGCTGACTTGACGTCATCCCCACCTTCCTCCGGCTTGATACCGGCGGTCCTGCGTGACACTTGTAACACGCAGCGAGGGTTGCGCTCGTTAGCGGACTTAACCGAACATCTCACGACACGAGCTGACGACAGCCATGCAACACCTGTTCAGGCTCCCTTGCGGGTCGGTCACCTTTCGGATCCCTACCACCTGTATGTCAAGCCTGGGTAAGGTTCTTCGTGTAGCATCGAATTAAACCACACGCTCCGCTGCTTGTGCGGGCCCCCGTCAATTCCTTTGAGTTTTAACCTTGCGGCCGTAGTCCCCAGGCGGTAAACTTATCGCGTTTGCTGCGGCACCGATGGAGTTTAACCCACCGACGCCAAGTTTACATCGTTTACGGCTAGGATTACCGGGGTCTCTAATCCCGTTTACTACCCTAGCTTTCGCGTCTGAGTGTCAGAAACAGACCAGAAGATCGCCTTCGCCACTGGTGTTCCTCCCGATATCTACGCATTTCACCACTACACCGGGAATTCCATCTTCCTCTTCTGCTCTCAAGCCCGGTAGTATTGAACGACCTCTCCCAGTTGAGCCGGGAGATTTCACGCCCAACTTACCAAGCCGCCTGCACGCGCTTTACGCCCAGTAAATCCGGATAACGCTCGCCTCCTACGTTTTACCGCGGCTGCTGGCACGTAGTTAGCCGAGACTTATTCCTGGGATACTGTCCTTTCTCATCTCCCAGAAAAGTGCTTTACGACCCGAAGGCCTTCATCGCACACGCGGCGTTGCTGGTTCAGGCTTTCGCCCATTGACCAATATTCCCTACTGCTGCCACCCGTAGGTGTATGGACCGTGTTTCAGTTCCATTGTGGGGGGCCACCCTCTCAGGTCCCCTACCCGTCGTCGCCTTGGTGAGCCGTTACCTCACCAACTAGCTGATGGGACGCAGGTCCCTCCCAAAGCGAATTGCTCCTTTAGTTATCGGTTTCTAGATCCAATAACCACATGCGGTATTAGCAATCCTTTCGGACTGTTATCCCACACTTTGGGGTAGGTCACCAACGCGTTACTCACCCGTTCGCCACTAGGATACTTCGTATTGCTACAAAGCACCTCGTTCGACTTGCATGTATTAGGCACGCCGCCAGCGTTCATCCTGAGCCAGGATCAAACTCTCCGCAAAAAATTTTCACTCTTGCGAGTGTAAGTTACGGAATATTTACTGGATCGACAGAGTTGTTGCTTCCTATCACTGTTCAGTTGTTAAAGTTCGGGTAACAAAGCGGACGGATTTTACTCGCACCACCTTGGCCTGTCAAGGGTTTGGCAGACAAAAACACCGATGTCTTTGTCTTTCGACATCGGCTCGTCAGACTGCAAAACCCACAGGCTTGTGTCTCTGACTTGAGACTTTACTCAGTTTTCATTGATCTGTCAGGGGGACGAGATCTGCTAGAATTGACTGGCGAATGATAATTATATGCGTTGCGTTACTTTTGTCAAGGGTTATCAGACAATTTGACGTTTTTGTTTTTATGCATATCGGTCGTCTACGACCTCCACATTCGCATTGTTCTTTACCTTGAAAGAACCAGCGGACGGTTATTATATGCTCTTCGATGATCCTGTCAAGGATTTTGAGAAGCTCAACCTTAAAAAATCGGGTTTTCGTTATTTATGCGTGAGGGCTACGGCGTGAGATTTTCATTTGTTGTGCTCTTTTTTGCAAGGGCGAGAGCATCTCCCATTATATGTGCGAAGTCAGTCTGCTTTGCCTGTGAAAATCATGGGAGTGTTTTTCGATCCATCTCACAGCAGCACCTACGCCATCTTCACTGCGGATCCTTCGACCGATCAGTGCCGCACGCTCACGATTGTCTTTGGACTCGGCTTCGAGGATCGCCCTGGTTAACTTCTCTGTGGACAATTTCTTAACGGGGATTGGAATGGGTCCTGCGCCGACCGCATGGACTCTGCGTCCCCAAAATGGCTGGTCGACAGCGAATGGGACCACGATATTAGGAATACCTGCCTGCAAGCCAGCCGACGTGGTCCCTGCGCCGCCGTGATGAACGATCATCTTGCATTGAGGCAGCAACCAGTCATGAGGAACTGCATCCAGATAGAGAATTTTGTCAGATGAGGAATTCAGCATTCGTCCCCAGCCTGAAAGGATAATTCCACGGTTGCCCGTCTGGCTTAACGCAGTCCCGAACGATACGGTCAATTTCTTTAACATTACGATTGACCATGCTCCCAAAGGAAATGCAAACCGGGGGTTCACCAGCTTTCAGAAATGTATGCAGATTGGGAGGCGGCGTATACTTCTGCCTGCGTTGAAAAAGTACCAGCCAGTGACGTGTACATGCAGGCGGCACAGTCGCTCGAGGGCGGGAGAATGCTCGGGCTCCAGGCACAAAGTACAGGCGTCCGGGGACGAGCCGGGTCTTCCTCAAACGGCCAATACAATTTTCGCTTTGGGAGTCCTGCACGGCGGCGGATGTATTCAAATCCCAGCCTGGAGCCCCACCAGGTCATCTTTTTCGACAGGATATGAGTCAAGCGGTTCAACGGGGGGAACTTCAAATCGGGGAGGGTAACGTTAGGATAATCCCCTGTGGGCACAAACATGGGAAATGTTTGAATGTGAATGTCGGCGATTTTTTTCTCGCGTGCAAGTGTATGAGCGCCAACTGCATGCAGAAAGGTATGGATGATAAGATCGGCATCACGACAGGCATCATCGACTTGAAGTAAAACATTGGCTGCGATCCCGACCACGTAAACCATCATCCCACTGTATCATTCTTACGGGATTATTCCCCGCATCGTTAAAGCGCCGGCTTAAATCCTCAGGATTTCCAGCCAGCGGGACAAACTGTATCCCATATTCTTCGACCAGATCTCTAAATCGATACGGAGCCGCCAGCTTGACGTAATGTCCCCTCGCCATCAATGCAAGCGAAAGGGGAATAAACGGCTGGACATCCCCGCGCGAGCCGTAGGTGAGGATGGTGATCTTCATCCCGATATTTTACCCGGCCCAACATGCTATACTGCCAGCAGACAAGGAGAATCCATGAGCAAAATCGGCATCCTGCATCCAGGAGAAATGGGTGTATCCATTGCGGCTTCAGCCGTCAACAGCGGGCACGAGGTCTACTGGGTATCTATGGGACGGAGTGAACAGACCCGCCAGCGCGCAGAAAAATATAACCTGATCGATATGGAGTCCCTAAGGACGCTCTGCCAGGCTTGCTGATGTGATCATTTGCGTATGTCCTCCACACGCTGCAGAAGAGGTTGCGACACAGGTAATCGCAGAGGGTTTCGAAGGGATTTATCTGGATGCCAATGCAATCTCGCCACAACGCGCAAGGAAGCTCAATCAAATGATGCAGGAAAATAACATCCATTTTATAGATGGATCCATTATTGGCGGACCTGCCTGGAAACCAGGGGAAACATTTATGTATTTATCCGGCAAGGGTACAGAGGTAATCAGGGATTGCTTTCAAAACGGTGCCCTCGAAATAAAATTCATTGGGACTGAGGTGGGAAGAGCGTCCGCACTCAAGATGTGTTACGCCGCTTATTCCAAAGGAACAACAGCCTTGCTCGCATCCATCCTGGCTACCGCCGGGGTTCTTGGTGTACGCGAAGAGCTCTACCAGCAATGGGATATGGACGATCCGGCCTTCTCAGAACAGGTAAACCGCAGAGTGATCCGGACCACAGCCAGGGCCTGGAGATTTGCAGGCGAGATGGAGGAGATCGCATCCACTTTTCAGGAAGCAGGCCTGCCGGGCGGATTCCATGAGGCTGCAGCGGAAATTTATCATCGTATGGCTGGGCTAAAGAACACTTCTGCGAATGGCAGTGGATGAAATATTGACTGCAATTATCGATAGAAAGATATAGTGTTTCTGTTATATTTTTATTCTCAATCGTGTCTCTCGCACAACTCATTTTAGACTAAAACAGAGGTTGGATCGGGAGAGTATGCCCTACAGGAAAGTGCTATACTCTGCATTATCAACATAGCTTTTATAAAAAGCAGGCTTAATGAAAAAAGTTTCAATCGAGAAAAAGGGATATCTTCTGAACGATTTCTTCAAGGTAGAGGAAGTGTATCTTCGCTTTGAGCAGTTCGACGGTAACATGAGCCCGCTGGTGCGGCGTTTGAACCTGGAGAGGGGAGATTCTGTTTCGGTTCTGGTTTTCAATCACACGACAGAAAAATTAATCCTGGTGAGCCAGTTTAGATATGCAACGTATATGAAAACAAAGAGCTGGACCATCGAAGCCATTGCCGGGATGATGGACCCTGATGAAATACCGGAAGAAACAGCACGGCGTGAAGTAAAAGAAGAGACCGGGTTGAACATTGACGACTTTGAACATATTTCTACGTTTTACCCATCTCCGGGGGGAAGTTCAGAACGAATATATCTATATTATGCCGAAGTCTCAGGAGAACAGGCAAAGTTCAAAGAGACCAGTGGTTTAATCGGTGAAGGTAGAGGATATCAAAGCCGTGGAAATTACACTGCCCGAAGCACTGGCAAAAATAAAGTCCGGGGAAATTGCAGATGCAAAAACCATTATTGGTATCTATTGGCTGGAAAACCGCAAAGCTAGATCCAAAGGATCATTGCGCAAGCCAGCTTATACATAAAGTGACACCCCGCAATTGCGGGGGCTTTCTTCAATTCATTTCCTGTCTTCCAGATAAAGCTCTTAGCAGGGTATTCTGGTCAGCGTATTCCAGGTCGCCGCCGACAGGTAAACCACGGGCGAGACGGGTAACTTTTACTCCAAGCGGTTCCAAATGCTGGCGGAGGTATAGAGCCGTCGCGTCGCCTTCCATGCTGGGATTGGTGGCAAGGATCACTTCCTTGACTCCGCCACTCGAGACGCGAGCAATCAATTGTTTGATCTTTAAATCATCCGGGCCGATGCCTTCGATGGGAGATAAGACTTCCCTGCAGGACATGATATTTTCCCTGGAAACCGCCGGTGCGCTCAAGTGCCAGCACGTCGAGCGCCTCCTCGACCACGCAGATCAAAGTGCCATCGCGCCTTGACGATTCGCAGATCTCACACAGCTCGCGCCCTGCTTCGGTAATATTAAAACACTCCTGGCAAAATGCGGTTCTCGCCTTCAGGTTTGCCAGTGCTGCAGATAAATCCTGAGACACTTCATCGGGGGCGCGCAGTAGATAGAAAGCCAGCCGGGAGGCCGATTTTGGTCCGATCCCGGGCAAACGTTCGAGGGAATTAATGAGAGATTGGATTGATTCAGGTAATAACATGGTATAGGTATATTGCTAAGCACGCAGGCAGGTAACCTTGTAAGCTGTTTACCTGTCTACATGTTTATTATTAGAACGGCAATCCGCCTGCCAGCGGACCCATCAGCTTTTGCTGAAGCTCGCGGGACTGGTCGAGGGCCATATTGACTGCGGACAGGACCAGGTCCTGGAGCATCTCGGGATCTGCATCCTTAAGCAGATCGGGGGAAATCTCGACGGACTGGCATTTCTGATCGCCCGTCATCGTAACCTTGATCGCGCCGCCGCCTGCCGTCGCCGTGACCGTTTCCAGGGCCAGCTGTGCCTGGGCATCCTCCATCTGCTTTTGCAGTTTCTGCAACTGCTGCATCATCCCCCCACCACCCATCTGCGGACCTTTGTTGAATCCTTTAGCCATAGGTAAATCTCCTGAATATATTCTTTCCTGACGTGACAATGTCCGTCAAAAATGGCGGCAGAGCAATATTGAACTTACATATCGACAATCTCGCCGCCGTGCTGGATGGCGGTTGCCACCATCCCATCCTGCGGCACATTCGGCGGAATTTTGCCTTTGGCTGTCGTCACCATGCAGCGTACAGGCATGTCCACGCCAAACTCGTCCCGGATCAGTTTTTGGATCGACTTCGATCTGGTCCGGCTTATCTATCTTCGAGACCAGCACATCGCTTGCCAGTCCCAGGATCAACGTCCCGTGCTGGACATCGATCATCTTGACCGAGTTCATCAGCGCCGAAAGATTGGCCTGTGATTTTGGAAGCGCTGTGGACATGTGTTTCCAGGCCTTGATAATATCACCGGCATCGATGGAATGTCCCTCTGCAGGTGGTGTATGCATATCGTCTCCGCTCTGCGTGTCAGCAGGCTCCACGGTGTCAGACTGCTGCGGTGTGGACTCCGCTCCAGGAGCAGAAGCCGTTTGCGTGGGCTGCTGAGATTTTGGATGAACGGCCACAGCCGGTTGTTGAACAGAGGCTGCAGGAGCGTCCAAAGTTTCTGCCAGAGCCAACTCAAGGCTCAGGGAGGGCTGCCAGCCGCCGCGCTGGTCGGTAGCGGCATTGTTGAAGACCTTCATCATGCGCAGGACATCACTTGTGGTGAACGACCGGGCATGGGATTGCATTTGCTTTTTGACATCCGCCGTGGCTTCGACCTGGCCAGTGTTGCCCATCTGGATCAGCATGAGCCCGCGCAGATATTCCACGATCTGGCGCGCAAGTGAGCGGGGATCAGCTCCGGCGTCAAGCGCCTTATGGATGCTTTCAAGGCCGTGGGCAGGATCATGCTCATTGATGGAGGAAATGATATCCAGCACGGTTTGGCTGGTTGCAGTGCCCAGGACCGTCTGCGCAAGAGCCAGAGTGATCCTGTCGCCCGTGGACGAGAGCTGGTCGAGCAGCGAGATCGCGTCCCGCATCCCTCCTGCGGACTGGCGGGCAATTTGGATCAGCGCGTCATCGTCGGCCTGGATCTTTTCAGCCTTGATGATCTTTTTCAGATTGGTGACGATCTCATCCACAGGCACGCGCCGGAACTCATGCCGCTGACAGCGCGAAAGAACGGTGGCCGGGATCTTGTGGATCTCGGTCGTCGCCAGCACGAAGATGGCATGCGGCGGCGGTTCCTCGAGCGTTTTGAGCAGGGCATTGAAGGCCTGGTTCGAGAGCATGTGGACTTCGTCGATGATGTAGATCTTGAACTTTCCCTGCGACGGTGAAAAGTTGATCTTGTCACGAAGGTCACGGACATCATCCACGCTGGTATTGGAAGCGGCGTCGATCTCGATGAGATCCATAAAACGATTCTCGTTGACCGCCCTGCAGTTCTCACACTCGTTGTCGGGGCGCTTCGCCCGGTCTGGATTGAGGCAATTGACAGCCTTTGCCAGGAGGCGCGCCATTGTAGTCTTGCCCGTCCCGCGTGAGCCGGCAAAGAGATAGGCGTGGGCAACCCTGTCCGCCGCGATGGCATTCTTGAGGGTTGTGACGATGTGATCCTGCCCCAAGACTTCGTCCCAATCCTTTGGCCGGTATTTACGATAGAGTGCTTGTGACATTTTCGCTATCAGATTTCAGATATGAGTAATACAGCAGGCAGTTCCCATTTGAGCAGAAAACAAACGCTTACTTTTCATAATCGCCGGGATATTTACGGGACCTGATACGTATCCTGCACGTTTCCACTTGGGTCGAGAAGCTGGACTTCTTCACCCGATTCCCAGATTGGAATGGCGGAATTCCAATACAGGTCAATCACATTATCAGTTCCCGGTCCGGTATGGACCCGAACCGCGCCGCCTGTATTCAGAGTCAGGTTCGGAAAGATAAACAAGTTTTTGTTAGAATCCTTCAGCTGCCAGCCGGAAAGATTCAGCGGAACTTCGCCTGCATTACGAAGAGTGGCCGATTCTGCATCCAGCATGCCTGCACCGACAATGCTGACAATCTCAACTGAATATTTAATGTTAGGGTCGGTTGTCACAGAGAGCGGGCCTTCCTGGGATGTCAATGGCGCAGCAGGCTGTATGGGGGATAGGGTTGCCACACGATAGTTCCGGTCATACCAGAACAGGATCGCTCCAGCTACACAGGCGGATATGAGCACATTCAATAGGAGGTAGAGAAGAAGGTTGCGGCGACCCATATCTCTCGAATAATAGCACAAAATTTCAGTAAATCAACCACGAAGTGAAGATAAAAATCCTGCGTCTGAAAAAGAGCAGGATTTTTTCAAAGGAAGTATTTAGGGCAGCCCGGTCACCAGGAAATCATCAAACGAAACATTTGTCGATTTGGCCTCCTGACCACTCCAGGTAAACAGGGCCACACCACCGCTTGTATATGTAGCATCGGATACGGAAGCCACCTGCTGCCCATCCACATATATCGTCAGTGTTCCATTCCCGCAGTCTGCACCCAAACGGTAGGAGGTGGCATTCTGAGCAATCAGATCAGAGGCTGTCCATTGATCATTATTGGTCAGGAACACATCGTCCAAAGCCAGGGAAGCTTTGGCAATGGCATATTCCCCGGCCGGGGTAATCGCAAAGTAATAGTTCGATTGCGTGATTGGGTGCTGCTGGTAGCATATAATCCCAAAAGCAGTGGTTGGATCCGTGCCATTGTTGATAGCAGTCACTTCCAAATGGATGTTCTCATAATCCTGATCGTTGAGAGTGCTCCATATAAAGTAATTCTTTGTGAAAACTTGCATGTTCAATGCATCACTTACATATTCCACGGAACTATCAGCATCTGTACCTGTGCCCCATTTACTTCTACTATCCGCCGAAAAATCGTCTTCCAAAAGGACATCGGAATCATTGGCAGGTATTTCTGTTGCAGTTGGCACCGGCAATTCTGTCGCTGGAGAGCTTGCGCTCTCACTGGACACTTCCGTGACAGGTGACGGTTGGCTGCCACCACCGGTCAATGCCTGACATGCCAAAGCGGCGAGTGTAAGAGCTGCAATCCCCAGAGCCGGTTTAACATTATTTTTCATCGCGTTCTCCTTAAAATCCATAAAATCCTGTGCCTGCAAATGAGAACACAGGATTTATGCAAAGAATATATTTTATTGAACGAGCTTGGTCATCAGGAAATCGTCAAAACTGATATTTGCCGTAGTGGCATCTTCGCCACTCCAGACAAAAAGTCCCACTCCACCGCTCATATAGGAATCATCCTTCACGGATGCCACCTGCTGGCCATCGACATACAGAGTCAGCGTGCCGTTGCCGCAGTCCGCGCCGATGCGATACGAGTCGGCATTCTTCTGAATATAGTCTGAGTATTCCCATTTATCCTCATTCGTAAGGAATACATCACTGGTTGCAAGAGAGGCTTCGGCAATCGCGTACTGCCCGGCCGGGGTGATCGCAAAGTAATAGAACGAATCGTTCACTGTCTGCTGGTTGCACATGATCCCAAAAGCAGTGGTTGGATCCGTATCGTTGTTAATGGCAGTCACTTCCATGTGGACGTTCTGATAATCCTGATCGTTGGGCGTGCTCCACACAAACCAGTTCTTGGTATTGACGATCATCTGCATGGTCCCATTGGCATATTCCACCGAGCTGTCCGAGTCCGTGCCGGTCCCCCAACCGGTGGAGGCAGAAAAATCATCCTGTAAGATCGCATCACCTGTTTGCGGAATTTGGGTTCCCGTACTCCGTAGGAGTGCCGCCTTCCACCAGACTGGAAACGGCCTGGCAGGAAAGGGCAGCCAATGCGAGGCAGGCAATAGCTATAAAACAGTTTACGATTGCTTCTCATTTCATTCTCCTTTGGTTAATATTACCGCTAGTCTTATGAATAAGTTACTTTTAGATGGATTTGCAGTCTGAGAATCAAATTTTATGTTAAGTTGTTTGTGGGGTACTGCGAAGGCTGAATTTTAACGCTGGGTTGGATGAATAAGAAAGTTTTTACATGGTTTTGCAAGTAGAAACATACATAACCGTCATCGAGCATGAGTAGAGCATTGGATCAGCATTCATTGTTCAATTACTTGAGCCGTGACGTCATCGCCAGACGCGACCCAATCCCCCATTTGACTCTTCTCGTTCACGATCAAACCTTTTGCCTGGCCCGCTTCTATGACCCGCTCCGCCTGATCTTCCAGGATACCGCTCAGGATGATGGATCCCTGATCTTCGATCATTCGGCAAGTCCACTCTCAAACAGACGGACGATCACCGGCGCAAGAATATTCGCAACCACCAGGGGCGCCTTATCAAAGGAAAACATGCCGTCCCGGATCTCATCCACGGAGCCTATGCCCAGGATTAACTCCTCCCCCACCTGGTTTGCATCCGCATTTTCACGGGAGTTCTTCACCGATCCGGCGTCAATATCCACGCCCAGCACCGACTGGCGCCAAGCTTGATCGCGGCAATCGAGAGGATGCCGGAGCCGCAACCGACATCGATGACGACCTGGACGGTGGATGATCTTGTAAATTCCCTCTCCATCAACTCCAGACATAATTGCGTGGTGGGATGCGTCCCCGTGCCAAACGCCATGCCGGGATCGATCTTGACTGCAACGCGGTCCGGAGCCGGAGACTCCATCCAGGCCGGGAGGATGACGAGCCGCTCGCCGATCAGGATCGGCTTGTAGTGCTGCTTCCAGGCCTCCATCCAGTTTTGATCCGCTATCTGCTTATAGGTGGGAGCAGGCAACGGCTGGATCATGCCCAGATAATACAGCGACTCTTCCAGCTTCTGCCGCTTTTCCTCAATGTGGTCGTCGATCTCCAGATAGGCACGGACGGTGATCGGGCCTGTGGGTGTACCGGCGTCCTCCTCATCGTTGTATTTCACTCCCTGCTCCATCATCACACCGCTATAAGCAAATCGCGCCAGTACATCGGCAACCGCCTCTGCCAGCTCCCCGTTGACAACCAGAGTTACTTCAAGCCAGTTCATGTTCGATGAATTCCATCTTTTCGTAGATTTCGTTGATCAGGGCATAATCCCGGGGACGGACATCGGGCAGATTGTTCAGGGAAAAATATCCATACTCCGAGACTTCATCGCTCGGCTCAAAAACGCCATTCGTAATCCTGCACAGGTAATACATGGCAAATTTATCGGGAGGAAAGGTTTTGTTAAGCACAAGCTTCTCAATCTCCACAGTCAGACCCGTCTCCTCCCAGACTTCGCGGATCACGGCATCCTCGGAGCTTTCACCGTATTCCAGCCCTCCACCGGGCAATCCCCAGGGATGAAAGCGCTGATAGGTCAGTTTGACAAGAAAGATTCGATTCTTGTCATCAAAGATGATCGCAGCCGAAGACCTGAAACAAAGGCCGGTTGCGAGATCAAGCCATATGGAAATATCTCCAGATTTTCAGGCTCGAGCAAATGATCCGAATTCTTAGCTGACAGCCAAGCTTGATCTGCATCGAGCCGAATGCCAGCTGGGTAATATCCGCCAAGATTTTAGAAGCCAGCAGATGTTAGTTTGATCACCCTTGGAAATGGCTTTACTCGTGGGAAAATGGACCCATTATCCGTTACCCACAATTAAAGGGAGCATTGAAGGCATGGACCTTAAGTTTTAATGGAAGATAAGTTGTATATTCTCTGCCCGATATATTCAACGCAGATCCTGCTGGAGTCACAATCCACACATTCCAGCTGCAGGGTGGCGTGGGCAATATTATAACGATGATAGACCAGCTCGTTGATGCGATTTTGAATTTCGGCGCCGGCACTGACAGAGATATCCTCTGTGAGAATATGAGCGGACATGGTCCGCAGGTTCTGGGTAATGCTCCAGACGTGCAGGTCATGGACGCCGAGCACGCCTTCCAGTTGCGTGATCTCAGCCACCATCTTTTTCATATCCACATCGCGCGGCGTGGATCTCGAGCAGGATATCCACCGCATCCCGCAATATTCCCCAGGCGTTATACAGGATCAGCAGACCGATCAGCACACTGACAAACGGATCAAGCCAGTTGGCACCTGTGAAATAAATAATGATGCCGGCAATGACCGCGCCGATCGTCGAAATCACATCCCCCATCAAATGGACAAACGCCGAACGCAGGTTGAGATCGCTTTCACTGCCGCGATGGACCAGCAAAGCGGTGACAAGATTGACAGCCACCGCAATCAAACCCACAACAGATCAGGATATTCGACTGCACTTCAGGTGGAGATTTAAAACGCTTGTAGGCCTCGTAGAAAATCCCCAGCGAGATCAAAATCAGGGTCGTTGAATTCAAGAGAGCGACAAGGATCCCGGCCCGGTGATAGCCATAGGTTTTTTGCGCATTGGCAGGCTGGGCGGTTATCCGGATCGCGAACCAACTTAAGCCGAGAGCGATCACATCCGTCAGGTTATGTGCGGCATCTGTCATGAGGGCGAGGCTGTTGGCAAGATAACCGGCCGCTACCTCGAAAATAACGAATGCCAGTGTGATCCCAAGTGACCATGTCAGGCGGGTTGTTGTTTGTCTGGCAACTTCGTGTAAGTGAGAATGGGTATGGGAATGACTTGTAGAATCCATGTGTTATATCTTTTAACGAATCAATCTATCCGTGTTCCACGTGGTCCAGGCCTAAACGGTACAACCGGGCTACGTGGTCATCGTCGAGCGCATAGTAGACCTGGCGGCCATCCTTGCGGCTGCGGACAAGGCGCAGCTGGCGCAGTCCGCGCAATTGGTGGGAAACGGCTGATTCGGTCATTTCGAGCTGGGCGGCAAGGTCTCCAACATTCAATTCCCCCTGGAGAAGAACGGAAATGATCCGCAGGCGGGTCGGGTCACTGAGGGCGCTGAACAGGTCAGCGAGATGGGTAAAAGTGTTTTCTTTCTAGTAGCATATAAATATATGAATACTTGCTCAAGTATTCATAATTATACAACAAAAAAGGAGAACCGTCAAATGACAATTCTCCTGATTTTTATCCTCCCAAGCTTCATTCAACCAGTCCAGGAAGCCTTTTTCCTGGGGCTTTACCGTTGTCCCCAGGCTTTCCGCCAGCTTTCTCGAAAAGCTCACGCTGCTCCTTGGTAAGCTTGGTCGGGACGGCAATGTTGACGATCACCATCTGGTTGCCGCGATCCTTCCTGCGAATATAAGGCACGCCTTTGCCCTTCATGGTAAACACTTTTCCGGGCTGCGTCCCGGCGGGGATTTTCAGTTTGTCATTGCCATCGAGCGTTGGGATTTCCACTTCCGCTCCCAGGGCAGCCTGGGCGATATTGATATCCAGGTTCAAAATAATATCGTTCTCGCGGCGTTTGAAGAACTGGTGAGGTCTGACATCCAGCACCAGGAAAGACTTCCGTTGGGGCCGCCAAATGCTCCGGGTCCTCCCTCGCCATGAAGACGGATCTGCGTGCCCGCATCCACGCCGGCGGGAATCTGCACTTTCTTCTTTACTCCCTTGCGCTCCAGCCCGCCGCCGTGGCAGGTATTACAGGGCTTGAGATCGTCTCCCCGCGGCCATTACAGACTGGACAGGTTGCGGTCTGGACCATCTGGCCGAGGAAGGTCTGGCGCACCTGGCGCACCTCGCCCTGGCCATTACAAGTGGAGCATTTGACAGGTGATGTTCCAGGTTCCGCACCGGAGCCGCTGCAGCGGGAACAGGTTTCCTCGCGCTCGAACTCAATATCCTTCTCGACACCGAAGACGGCTTCCTCGAAGGTCAAGGTCACCTGCATCTGCAGGTCGCGGCCGCGGCGTGGGGAGCGGCGTGAGGAGCGCCGTCCGGTTGAAAATCCAAATCCGCCGAAGAGCTCCTCGAAAATGTCCCCAAAATCCACAGTGTAATCGTGGAACCGCCGCCGCCCATGTTGCCGAGGCCTTCCTTGCCGAAGCGGTCGTAGCGGGCGCGTTTCTCGGCATCCGAAAGGACACCGTAGGCTTCATTGATTTCCTTGAACTTTTCCTCGGCATCCGGTTCCTTGTTCACATCGGGATGATACTGGCGCGCAAGTTTACGGAACGCGGCTTTGATCTCATCATCGTTCGCGCTCCGTCCAATTCCAAGGATTTCGTAGTAATCGCGATTGCTCATAATTCGAGTATGCAGTAGAGAGTCAAAGGATTAGAGAGTCAGATCTTGCAGACTACTCTCAATTTCTGCTCCTTCGACCAGCTTATTTATTCCTTCACTTCACCATCGACAACATCAGGCCCGGCTTCCGGCTCGGGTCCAGCCCCGGGATTTGGTTCCGGCTCGCCTGCGGGGGCCGCAGTTCCTGGCCCTGGTAGACGGCGCCACCAATCTTTTGGATCACCTGGCCCAAGGCCTCCGTCTCAGAGCGGATGACTGCAACGTCATCGCCTTCGGCGGCTTTTTTGACATCAGCGACTTTCTTTTCCACTTCGGTCTTAATGTAGTCGGGCACCTTGTCGCCGAATTCGCGCATAGCCTTCTCAGCCGCATAGACCGTGTTATCGGCATTGTTGCGCACCTCGATCAGCTCACGGCGCTTGCGATCTTCCTCGGCATGTGCCTCAGCGTCCTTGCGCATCTTTTCAACTTCAGAATCAGACAGGCCGGAGGAGGCAGTGATCGTGATGTGCTGGGAGCGTCCGGTTGCCTTGTCCTGGGCGGTGACCTTCATGATGCCGTTGGCGTCGATATCGAATGTTACCTCAATTTGCGGAACACCGCGCGGCGCCGGAGGAATGCCATCCAGGATGAATTTGCCCAGGGACTTGTTGTCGGCTGCCATGGGCCGCTCACCTTGCAGCACATGGATCTCCACCTGGGTCTGGCTGTCGCTGGCCGTGGAGAATACCTGGCTGCGGCGGGATGGGATGGTCGTATTGCGCTCGATCTGCGGCGTGGCAACACCACCCAGTGTCTCGATGGAGAGCGTGAGCGGGGTAACGTCGAGCAGAAGGATATCCTTCACTTCGCCGCCAAGCACGCCAGCCTGGATCGCCGCGCCGATCGCCACCACTTCATCGGGGTTGACGCCCTTGTGCGGGTTCCTTGCCAAAGAAGGCGCGGACCCGGTCCTGGACGGCGGGCATACGGGTCATGCCGCCGACCATCACCACTTCGCTGATTTCGCCGGCAGTCAATCCGGCGTCGGACAATGCCTGTTTAAGGGGAGCAATCGTCCGGTCGACAAGATCGGCAGTCAGCTGCTCGAGCTTGGCGCGGGTCAGGGTAATTACCAGATGCTTGGGGCCGGTGGAATCCGCCGTCAGGTAGGGCAGGTTGACCTCGGTCTGCATTGTGGAGGAAAGCTCTATCTTTGCCTTTTCAGCAGCCTCCTTCAATCGCTGCATAGATTGGCGGTCGTTGTGCAGGTCGATGCCATTATCCTTCTTGAACTGCTCGATGAGATAGTCCATCAGGCGAATGTCGAAATCGTCCCCGCCGAGGAAGGTGTCGCCGCTGGTGGCGCGGACCTGGAACACCCCTTCGCCCACATCCAGAATGGAAATATCAAACGTACCGCCGCCCAGATCGTAGACGGCAATAATTTCATTTTTCTTTTTATCCAGTCCATACGCCAGGGAGGAAGCGGTCGGCTCGTTGATGATCCGCAGCACCTCCAAGCCGGCAATCTTACCGGCATCCTTGGTGGCATTGCGCTGGGCATCGTTGAAATAGGCCGGGACAGTGATCACTGCCTGCGTGATCGGTTCACCCAGATAGGCCTCCGCATCCCGTTTGATCTTGGCAAGGATCATGGCGGAAACTTCCGGCGGGCTGTAATCCTTTTCATCAAGTGACACACGAACATCACCGTTCGGCGCCGAATTGACCGCGTAGGGAACCCGCTTTTTTGTGCGTTCCACTTCGGGATCATCCGCCTTGCGGCCCATGAAGCGCTTGACCGAAAAGATGGTATTCTGAGGGTTGGTGATCGCCTGGTTGCGCGCCACGCGACCCACAATTCGCTCGTGATTTTTATTTACCGCCACAACGGAAGGGACGAGCCGTTCCCCTTCCGCTGAAGGGATCACGACCGGTTCGCCGCCCTGCATTACTGCCGCAACGGAGTTTGTCGTGCCGAGGTCGATGCCAATGATCTTTGCCATAATTAGGTTCTCCAGTGTCTAGGTTCCAGTGTCAGGTGTCACGTGTCAGGGTACCTGACATGCGATACAAGGCACGAATTTATTGTGCTACTCGCACCATTGCGGGCCGGATCACACGCTCCCCAAGCATGTAGCCATTCTGCACGACCCCGATCACAAATCCGCTTTGTACACCGTCGGCAGGCTCGTGTGAGATGGCTTCATGGAAGTTGGGGTCAAATTCCACGCCTTCCGCTTCGATGCGTTTAATTCCTTCGCTTTCAAGCACATTTTGCAGCTTGCGAGCGATCAGTTCTATGCCGTTTGCCCAGGCATTGTCCTCGGGACGGTTCTGAAGTGCACGCTCGAGGTCATCCAGGGCAGGCAGGATTTTCTTGACGATATCGCCCTTCATCGAGATGTAAGTCAATTCGTTATCCCGCTCAAGGCGCTTCTTATAGTTTTGGAAATCCGCCTGGGCCCTTACCCAGCCATCCTTGTACTCCGCTGCCCGGGCTTCCGCCTGGCGCAATTGGAGGGACAGTGACTCCATCTCAGCCGCAAGCTGTGTTTCCTTTTCGGACGTTTCCTCCGGGGTGGATTGTGCTACAGCTTCGGCGTTTTCCATATTAGTCTCTTCCTCGTGTTTGTGTTTCTTTTTTTCCGTCATAATTTCTTTCACCTTGAACTTTATTCACCAGAAATGGTGTCGTTTACCAGATCACTTAGTAATCCTGCCACATAGCGGACCGTGGGGATCGCCCGCGGATAGGACATGCGCATGGGGCCCAGGACGCCGAGCATCCCTGTGGCGAGACCCGGAACCCCGTAGCGTGCCAGGACGATCGAACATTGACGCAGTTCCTCCCACTCACCTTCACCACCAACCAGGACCTGTAAAGCTCCAATGTTGCTGTTGACCGTGGTGCGAGCCAGAAGGTCCTGCAGTGTGGAGCGTTCTTCAAAAATTTTCAATGCCCGGCGGACTTCATCAGACTCGGCAAACTCAGGCTCGGACAGGACATTGGATAAGCCATCCGTATAGATTTCGCCTGATATACTCCCGGCGGCGCGGCGCATGTCCTGTATCATGATGCTGAGAATATCCTGTTCGAGGGCATCAGTGCGGGCCGGGAAGGCGGCAATGGAGTCCAGAGAAAAACCAGCCAGGAGTCCATTGAGACGTGAAGCGGTCTGGCTCAGGCGCTCCTGGGAGACCGGTTCGGCCAGGGTCAGTATCTGCTGGCTCACTTCACCTCCGGCCATGACGAGGACCATCAATACCTGGCGTCCCTGGGTGGAGATCAACTCCACATGCTTATATTTGGCCTTTTCCGCATGAGGAGCAGTCACAACGGATATCACCTGCGACTGGTGAGCAAGTACTGAGGCAGCCAGGGTCATCCACTGCTCGACACCCGGGCGCGCCTGGTAGAACTGGTGGGAAATGGTCGCCTGGATGGAGGCGGGCAGCTCAGCCTGGTTCATCATCTGGCTGACGAAATATCGATAGCCTTCCTCGGTAGGCACACGCCCGGCAGAGGTATGCGGCTGGCGCAGGTAGCCCATCTCAGTCAGTGCACCCATCTCATTGCGGATCGTCGCCGATGAAAGGCGAATATGATAATGCTCAACCAGGCGTTCGAACCGACCGGTTGAGCGGATTCAATGTAATCACGAATGATTAATAGAAGAAGGGTCTTTTGGCGGTCAGACAGCTCAGTCATGGTTTCACACAGTTAGCACTCTCGGACCGAGAGTGCTACAAATCGTGGAATAATAATAACATGTGCAAAAGAGGGACGTCAATAAGAGGAACGTAAGAGTTTGTCGCCTAGCTCATTAATCCCAGAACATCACGGAATATGGCAGTTTGAGATTCAAAATCCAGATTCAATAGGATGTGATACCGATAAAAAATCAGGCTGGCGTGGGTCAGCCTGTCGGTCAATCCATTTTATGGCTGTTTCAGCGGACGCCATGCAGGATCAAAATCAACCGCCGGGTCCGTGGTAAGCCGGGTACGGTTTCCGCCCGTCACTGTCATAAAGTATATATCCCTATTCCCCGTTCTGTCCCTTCCTTCGCTGACCAGCCACAAACCATCGGGAGAAAATTCAACATCTTCGATGGGTGTTGGGAAGTTCAAGTGGGTTGCGGTCCCATCGCCTGGAACCTGAATGCTCATCAGCCAGGGACGCGTCAGCCCGTTATTGCTCGGACGCTGGTTGAATACAATTACCTTTCCGTCAGCAGTCCAGGCCGGGCTGTAATCCCAGAGGGATTGGCCGCTCCTGGCCAGTTGAGCATTTTCCTGTCCAGTATTGTTCATTACCCAGACCTGGTACGTTTCCAAACGTTTCACCGTGTAAGCGATCTGCTTTCCATCTGCGGACCAGGCCGGCTGGCTGTTCTCAATATTCACATCGGGCTGTGTCAGGCGGATCACTGCCTGGCTATCGACATCCAGAAGATAGATCTGCTGGTTGCCATCCCGGATGGAGGTGAAAGCGATCTGTTTTCCATCTGGAGACCAGGCCGGCTCCAGATCTGCACCGGGGATATTTGTCAATTGCTTTAAACCCGTTCCATCGGCGTTGATCATGAAAAGACTGGTATCCGTATAGGAATCCTTCGGGGAGTTTATTCGCTGCAGACACGGTGAAATAAACACCAGCCTTGTCCCATCCGGTGACCAGGAGGGCTGGCAGGCACCATTGTTGATGCTCGTGATTTGAACAAGGTCCGTGCCATCCTCGTTGCTCATATAGATTTGCGGCACACCCGAACGGTCAGATGCAAAGGCAATCTGGCCCAGCCCGCCTCCAAGCATGGTGGCCTGAGGAATGGGGGTGTCCACAGGAGTGGTGTGGATGCAATCGTGGAGGTTGCCAAAGGCGACGGCAGTCCGCTGTCGGCGCAGAGGTTTCAGCGACCGGCAATATTACCGGTGTAGAAAGGGCCGCCTGTGTTTCCGTGGTGGCAGGCAGGAAAGTCGGCACGCTTGTGGCAGTATTCAGGAATGGAATCGAGATGCCGTTCACGGGTGACAATACACTCATAACTTCAGTCGGAACAATTTCGGGTCTGAACCGTGCCGCCCCCACAATGGTAAAGGCCATTAAAAACAGAACCACTAAAATGGATGAGAATACGCGGCGTCCAGTGCGCTTTTTACGTTTTGGTTTGAAAACCGGAGCTTCCTTGATCTGACCATTATTTTTTGAGTCAGGCTGCAGAAAAGCAGCTGACTGCGATTCCCGCTCGATCGGATTCTGCCTAATCTCCTCCGCCAATTCAGGAGGTGGCGGGATGACATAATCGCCCGGCAGGCGTTGTGTCTTGGATTTGGATCCCAGCAGAGCCCGCTTGAACTCCTCGGCATTCTGAAAGCGCTCCCCTGGATCAACGGCCATCGCTTTTTCCACCGCCGATGCAAACCGCTTGGACACCTTATTGTTCCGCTTGCGAAGCGGGGTCAGTTGGGTATTGTCCATGGCGCGTGCCAGGCCGTCTTCAGGGATGATACCGGTCAGGGCGGCATAGATGGTGGCTCCCAGGGAATAGATGTCAGTTCGAGGATCGGTGCGTGCCGTCCCGTATTGTTCCGGGGGAGAATACCCCGGCGTCATGGCACGGGCACCGGTTGTGGTCGCCTGGCTGCCGTGCAGAACCTTGGCCAGACCGAAATCCACCAAAAAGATATGACCGTCGGATGTGATCTTTACATTGCCGGGTTTAAGATCGCGATGGAGAATGGGGGGCTTGCGGGTGTGGAGATACGTCAGGGCATCGCACATGGCTGCGCCCATCAGGATGGCATCATCCTCTGTAATGTTGCCGGCACGCTCCATGCGCTGGCGGAGATCCTCCCCTTCAATATAATCCATGACCAGGTACTGGCCCTGGTCGCCGATGACAAAATGATCGGTCACGCGCGGCAAATTTGGGTGGCGCAGATTGGCCAGAATAACCGCTTCCAGACGGAATTGCCTTGCATACTCGTCGGTGGTAAAGAGATTTTCCTTTACCGCAACATCCACACCCAGATTTTCATCGACAGCGCGATAAACAGAACCCATCCCTCCCTGTCCGAGGATCTCCACAATCCTGTATCGCTTATGTAATAAAGCACCGCGCTCAAGGGTCATTGAATGATCGATCTCCCAAAATCACCACAGATTTGGCATTATAACAGAGCGACCGGCCACATCTTGGACCGGCATGCCATTTGAAATGAAAAAACAACCAAGCTATGCTCAAGACGGACCGGGCATGCTGTTGATACAGGTGATGGTTATGAATGTTTCCATTAATTCAAAACTTGACCCAAATTTACCAAATTTGATCCGGAAACACTCCAAAATGGCTTGAAAGACAATTAATCCTTCATTAGGTGACGATGATAAAAACCCCTCTACAGTATTTGACGATACAGTTCCTTTAATTGTACACTCTAGGTATGGAAAAAGCATCTGCTACAACACGCTGGTGGGATTGGGCATCCCTGGCGTTACTTTTTGTCTTACTGGAAATCGTTGCCTCCCGTCTGGTTGCCACCAACTGGACTCCCTACCTGTACCTGGCCCAGACTTCAACGTACATTGCCTTTGTTGTCGGCACCGCTCTTGGATACAGCCGGTTCTCCCGGCGTGCATCCCAGTGGCTGAGCCTGTTGTTCCTGATCCTCATGCTGCCACTGCAATGGACGTGGATGATCGATCAGAACGTATCGCTGGAAGGACAGCTGACCAGTGTAGCCGGACGCCTGTTTTTCTCCACGGCCGATTTTCTGGCGCGGCGTCCCGTGGATGACCCATTGTTCTTCGTGGTCATCATGACGATCGCCTTCTGGTTCATCAGCTCCTGGGCCGGCTTTACGCTCGTGCGCAACCAGAACTACCTTGCTGCTGTCCTGCCCTGTGCGATCGGCTTTATGACCATTCAAGCCTACGATCGCACCCACCTGTGGATCCTGGCCGTCTTTGCTTTCATCGCCCTGCTCCTGCTCGGGAGAATGCACTATCTGCAAAATCGCCTGTCGTGGCGCGAAAGGCGCATCTTCCTCTCGCCTGATACCGGTCTCGAGCTGACGAGCAGCATGGCCATCGCGGCTGGACTGCTTATCCTCGTTTCCTGGACCATCCCGGCATCGCTGTCCTCCTGGCACTCAGCAGCACGAACCTGGGACAAAATGACCAGACCCTGGCAGAATTTTACAGAGAGTATGCAGAACGCGGTCAGCGCACTCCAATCTCCCTCAGGGTCGAAGCGAGGTGAGTTCTATGGCTCCGAGCTTCCCGCTGGGGGGCGGCTGGCCTCTTACGGATTCGGTCATGTTCAAAGTACAGGCTCCGGATCTCGCATCCGATCAGCGACCGCCCCGTTATTACTGGCGGGGACGCAGCTACAACTACTACTCGAACGGCCAGTGGTATTCCACCGGTACGATACGGGAGGAATATACCCCCTCGTTTGCACTTCCATACAATCCACAGAATGTGGAAGAAACCCCGGCTCATTTCAAGTTCCAAACCGGCGATGCCAGCTTCTCCCTGCTATATTCCCCCTCTGAACCCGTCCGGATAGACCGCCCCGGAGTTACTTTCACCCAGCCAGGGGCCTCGGACAACGATGTCGTTGCCTGGCATGCGTTTCCCTGGCTCAAGGCCGGCGAAACGTATGAAGTCGACGCTTTGCTCGCAAACCCGAACCTGCAGCAGCTTCGGGATGCAGGAACATCCTACCCAGAGTGGGTTGCCCAAAAGTATTTGCAGCTGCCTCAGAATTTCTCGCCAAAAATCAAACAACTGGCACAGGACATTACCGCCGATGCTGAAATCGCCATACGACAAGGCGACCGCGATCACAGAATATCTGCGAGAGAATATCCAATATTCAGGCACGGTTCCCAATCCGCCGCGTAATACTGACAGGCTCGAGTGGTTTTTATTTAACGTAAAACAGGGCTTCTGCGTCTACTATGCATCTTCGGAAGTCACCATGCTGCGCTCCCTGGGGATCCCGGCCCGCATGGCAGTGGGGTTTGCGCAGGGTGACCAGGAGGGTGATACCTATACGGTCCGTAGGCTGCACGCTCATGCCTGGCCTGAAGTCTACTTCCCCGGCATTGGCTGGGTGGAATTCGAGCCAACTGCCAGCCAGCCCGCGCTCAACCGTCCTCTTCCGCCGCGACCCTAACGAGGCAGACCTGGCTGCATCGCGAACGGTTGCCCCCTTAAATGATGGCGGGTTTGCCAACAGAGATCAGAGTGAGGATCCGGGGATTACGCCCGAAATCCCGGTCGAGAACCAGCCGGTCTCTCCCTTCCTTTACCTGATCCCATTCTTCATAGCTTTCACAGCTTTAATGTTTTTCCTCAACCGTCGTTTCCCGTTTTCCACCCATGTCCCTGTGATGGTCCGCTCCTCACTGGAACGCACGGGAATGAAAGTACCCGGATGGATCTACGAGTGGGAATACTGGGGGCATCTTTCCCAGATCGAAAAGGCATTTGAGAGCATTAACTTCGGCCTGCGCACCCTCGACAGCCAGGCGGTCCCGGTCCACAACACTCCGGTGGAGCGGGCCAGGAAGCTGACCCTGCTTCTGCCCAAGATGTCAGGACAGATCAAACTACTTCTGGACGAACATCAGACATACCTTTATACTTCCAGAGTCGCTGATGTTGTTCAGGCCCGCCGCGCGGCGTTAGATATCCGCAAACAGGTCATCGTGGAACGCTTCCGTCATTTATTGTTTGGGAGACCCATGCGAGACTGAAAACACCTGTTCACAGTAACGGATCCGGGTCTGGATCACCAAAGGATTGAATATGAGCATGTCAAACGCCAGGCCTGGTTCCATTAATGATCAGCTGGTCTCCGTCACCCAGCAAGCCATCAAGCTCCGCAGTTCGCTGGATGAGAAGCAATCGGCCGATACTATAAATGGGCTGAAAAATCTTAGAAAACTCACTCGCTCAAATCAGCGAAATCCTGATCCCCTTCGAACAGCACTACAGCCATTTACAAGCCCTGGCCGGGATCGGCCAGGTTGTCAATTCCACGCTCGAGCTGGACGAGGTGCTTCAAATCGTGATGGACACCATCGTCCGGCTGATGGGAGCCGAGCGCGGCTTCCTGATGCTGCGCGATGAGCTAGGTGGAATGAGCACCCGCATTGCACGCAACTGGGAACAGGAAGCCGTCAACCAGAATGAGTTCGCCATCAGCCGCACGATCATCCAGCGGGTCATCGATGGGGGGGAGGCGGTTCTCACCACCAACGCCCGCGAAGATCCGCGCTTTGGCGGGCAGGAAAGCATCATTGCCTTCAATTTGCGCTCGATCCTGTGTGTGCCCCTCAAGGTGAAATCCGAGCTGATCGGGGTGATCTACACCGACAACCGTATCCGCACGGGAATTTTTTCAGAATCTGACCGCGACCTGCTGCTGGCGTTCGCCGACCAGGCAGCCGTTGCCATTGAGAACGCGCGGCTTGTTCTCCTCCCTCAAGCGCACACTCGAAGAGGTGACCGAGCTCAAGAACCTGATGGATGATGTGTTCGCATCCATTGTCTCAGGTGTGATCACAGCAGATGCTCAGGACCAGATCACGCTTTGCAACCGGGCGGCTGCCTCCATCCTGGGAGATGCCTCTGCCGAGATCGTGGGCAGGAAAATCCAGGACATCCTTCCGACCCTGGCCAATGACATTCTGCCTCACCTGGATGTGGTCCGGAGAACTGAACAGCCGATCGTTGGACTTGAAATTAGCTACAATCTCCCGGAACGCGGCATTGTAGACTGGCGGTTCAATCTATCCCCGCTCAAGGATGCCGGTCAAAAGATGCAGGGGGTTGCCATCGTGGTCGATGACATGACCGAGCAAAAGAAGCTTGAAGCCCAGCGCGGACTGCTGCGGCGTATGGTATCGCCTGCCGTCCTTGACCAGATCGACCCGAATAGTTTACAGATCGGCGGCAAAAAAGCGGATATCACGATCCTGTTTGCAGACATCCGCAACTTTACCGCCTACAGTGAAAAACATACCCCGGAAGACCTGGTGACAGTTCTAAACTGCTACCTGGCCGCCGCGGCGGAAGCCGTCCTTGCCAACGAAGGTACCGTGGATAAATTCCTGGGGGATGCGGTCATGGCCTGGTTCAACGCGCCGCTCCCCCAGCCCGACCACACATTGCGGGCGGTCAAGTCTGCCCTGGCAATCCGGGAAGCGGTTGCCGCGCTGCATGATCGATTGCCAGAGGAGGCCCACCTGGATTTCGGGGTCGGCATCCATTATGGCGAAGCCATTTTGGGATGGATCGGCACGGAAAGGCGGCTCGAATATACGGCCATCAGCGACAGCGTCAATACCTCCAAGCGCATACAGGAGAACGCAGCCAAAAATCAAATCCTGATCAGCCGGGAGGCCTTCGATCGAGTCAAAGATGAAGTGGATGCCAGGCCTTTTGTGCCCCTCACTGTAAAAGGAAAGACACAGCCAATCGATGTATATGAAGTGCTAAAGCTAAAATGATCCAGAATGGGCACCGGTACGGGTGCCCAATTTTTTTACTTCCAAACCCGTTCCACAAACCTGACCAACTGCTCCAGGCCGGACGCGACCGGCTCGGTATGGATAAATTCGTGCACGGTGTGCGCGCTGCCACCTGTAGAAATTCCCAGTACGACCGCAGGGTATCCCATGCTTAAGGGGATATTCGCATCAGTGGAGCCCGATGTAAGAACCGCATTGAGGCCCTGCTCGCGTAAACAATCCTCCCCCAGCCTGACCAGTGGATGGTAAGGACTGATCTGTCCCGCGGGACGCTGGCCGATAATCTGCGCCTCCATGCGGACATCCGACCGGTTCGCGCCTTGCATGAGCTTTTCCACCGCCGAGATCAGCGCTGCCAGGGAGCTCCTGTCCCTCGGAACGCAAATCCAGATCGAGGCAGGCTTCAGAGGCGATGACGTTGACCGAAGTACCACCTGAGATCTTTCCCACGTTCATCGTCGTGCGCGGCTGGGTCGGAAGTTCCAGGGAGGATAATTGCACCACCAGTCCCGCCAGCTCATGGATCGCGGAAGGCCGGCCATAATCCGACCAGGAGTGACCGCCCGGGGTACGGGCAGTGATCCGGTAGCGCTTGACCCCCACGGCGCGATGATAGACATGTCCCAGCGCCAGGCCTTCCAATACCAGGTATGCCTGGACGTTTCCGCCAAAACGATCGACTACTGCCTTCATTCCCCGCAGGTCACCAAGGCCCTTCTTCACAGACGTTTGCCACAAACCAGACATCCCCGGCAGGCTCGATCCTTCGCTCGCGCAGCATCCAGAGCAGGCCAAATAAAGCCGCCACCCCAAGCGAGTTGTCCCCCAATCCCGGCCCATGGATCTTGCCCGGATTGCGGGCCACTGTGAGGTCCGTACCAGCCGGAAAGACGGTATCCAGGTGAGCAGAAACAATCAAAGGCTTAACGCCCCCTGCACCCAAGGTCCCTGCCTGCAACCGTCCATAGGCATTCCCTGCCTCATCCATGGACACATCCACCAGGCCCTCTTCCGCAAATAAAGCGCACACAAACTCCGCCCGTTTCCGCTCCTCGAACGTCGGCGCAGGAATTTGCTGGATTTGCACTGCAAGCTCGATCACACGATTCACCAGTTCATTCATCAGATTGCCTTTTTCATTGGTTGATTTTTACAGGAAATCCTGTCCTTACACTTCCCGCACCATATCCCTTAACACATTCAGGCGCGCCTCTGCCAGACCAGGCATGACATCCAGCGGATAGTATGCCCCGCTGCCCTCAATCTTCAAGGAGGCGGAGATATTGCCATACAGAACCCCTTCCAGGGCATCATACGTTTTGCAGTATCCCGCCAGGAAGCCGCCATTGAAGGCATCCCCTACGCCGGTGGGATCGGACACCCGTGCCGGGATAGGCTGAAATCTCCCACTTGCGCTTTGTTTTCACATCATACAGGAGCTGGCCGCTGACGCCGCATTTGATCACCACATATTCGGGCCCATAGACGGAAACCATTTCGGCCATCTTCCACAGGTCATGGGTTTCCCCCCAGAACAGATTTCTCAATTCCTCCTGCGAAGTAAGAAAGGCCGTCACGCCATTCAGGAGAGCCGGCAGTTCCCTGCGTGCCTTCGGTTTCATGCTGGAGGAGGCGGGCTCGAGCACAAACGTGTGGACCTGTCCCCTTTTCATACCGGCGATCAGCTGGGTCTGTGGCACCAGGCTCATCGGGCAGATCAATGCTCCGCGCGCTGTCAGATAATGATCCGGAATATCCGTTACGTTCAGCACTCCCTCGTTATCGACTTTTCTCTCATTGATCGGCTGGTAGCCAAGCAGCGATTTGGGAAAGGTCATCCCCCGCCGGGCAAAATGAGTGATGGGATTGATATGGCTCGGTTCAAGCGATTCGGTATAGGAGACGAAGTCCCGCAAATCCAATTTTTTGGAGACCACCCGTATGCCACTCGTATCGAAGCCGCGCGCCATGCAGTCATTCAGCCACTCGCGTGGATAATCGTCCCCGACGCGCGCCACCAGTCCGACACCTGACTCCCAAAGCTTTAATCCCGAGGCGGCATACAGAAGATTTCCACCTGGCAGCATCGAGACGCGGCTGGCCAGCCCCGGGCAGTAGATATTCACGTGTGAGCTGGCCAAAGACGAGAAATTCCAGGTTCATAGTGTGGAGCTATTATATCTGTTCCCTGTACCCAGGCTGCAGCCTTAACAAAAAATCCGCCAGATCTGGCGGATTTTCCCTACGAGATAAACGGACCGACCGCCGAAGCGGTGTCCGCCCCCAGGTTCATCGGCAAAAGGAAAGTGAACCGGCTGCCTCTTCCCTCGCTTTCAGCCCAGATGCGGCCGCCATGCAGCTCGATCATTGCCTTTGCCACCGACAGTCCCAGCCCCATGCCGCCGTAGCGGCGTGTCAGATGCGTCTCCACCTGGTAGAAGCGATCGAAGATGCGTGGAAGCTCGCGGGCCGGGATGCCAATGCCATTATCCGTGACAGTGACTTTGATATAGCCCGAATCTTCCTCGACCTTGACATTCACGTTGCCGCCTGCCTCCGTGTACTGGATGGCATTCTTGACGAGATTACTCAATGCAATGGTGATCTTGACCTGGTCGGCATGGAGATAATAAGGCTGGCTGCCCGGCTCGAGTTTCAGGCTGATATTCTTTTGTTCCGCCTCATCCTTGAACAGGGAAACCACGTCCTCTGCGATCGTGGTCATCGAGACCCGACCGCCCTTTACCCGCGCCGATCCATTCTGGAAGTTATCCACATCCGAGAGATTCTCGACGATATCCTTAAGCTTGGTCGCGTTGCGGATGATGGCGTCGATCTGCTCTTCATATTCTCCGCCGGCCAGCTCGCGCAGGAAGGTTGCGTGGCCCAGGATCAGGCCGAGGGGCGTCCGCAGCTCGTGGGAGGTGATGGCGATAAAGTCCGTTTTGAGACGCTCGAGCTCCGCAAGCTGGACCCGGGATGCCCGGACTTTTCTCATCAGGTCCACATTTTGCATGGCCTGGGCGGCAAGCGCACCAAGTGTTTCCAGTATTGTGAGGTCTTCTTCGGTATAATGGGCGTCGTCCTTCTTATTGAGCGCCTCGAGCACGCCAACAACCTCGCCTCTCACCATGAGTGGGACTGCCACCAAAGACTGAGTCTGATGATTTGTCATCCGATCCACAAGATTGAAGTGGCGCTGGTCCTTCCCCACGTCCTGGATGATCAGCGGCTGACCCCTGCGATACACCCAGCCGGCGGCACTGCCTTCCAGTGGGACACCCATGGGTCGAAGCAGGTCGCGTTCAAACCACTGCATCGCAAGGAAACGCAGCTCCTCGGCGGTCTCATCATATTCAAGAATCGACGAGAGCTCGCTGTTTGTCAGCTCGGTTGCCTCACTGATAATGGTTTGTAAAAATGTTTCGAGGTCGGGCGCTGTGGTTAACCCCCGCACAACCTCGAGCAGACGTTCCAGGTGATCGATACGCTCGTTGGTGGCCATTGTATGCATTATACAACAACGACCGGATTAAACAATAATTATTTCGTAATAATCAACTAACCAACCACTTCATAATCACTAAGGAGATTCAAATTCATGGCAAGCAAAAAAGAAAAAGTACGTGTGGCGATCATCGGCGTGGGGAACTGCGCCTCCTCACTCGTCCAGGGCATTCAATTCTACAAGGACACCCCGGACGATGGGCGTGTGCCTGGCGTCATGCACACCCGGCTGGGAGGCTACCACATCCAGCGACATCGAGTTCACGCTCGGCATCGACGTGAACGTCACCAAGGTCGGCAAGGACCTTTCCGAGGCGATCTTCGCCGAGCCGAATAATACCTACAAATTTTCGGACGTGCCAAAGCTGAACGTCCCTGTTGTGCGCGGCATGACCCATGACGGGCTGGGCAAATATCTGCAGGGCATGATCACCAAGGCCCCCGGCCCCACGGCGGATATTGTCAAGCTGCTCAAGGACACCAAGACCGACGTGGTCATCAACTTCCTGCCGGTCGGCTCGGAGATGGCGACCAAATGGTACGTGGAGCAGGCCATCGAGGCCGGCTGCGCCTTTGTCAACGGCATCCCCGTGTTCATTGCCTCGTCGGAATACTGGGCCAAGCGGTTCCGCGATGCCAAGCTGCCGATCCTCGGCGACGATGTCAAGAGCCAGGTCGGCGCGACCATCGTGCACCGCCAGCTGGCCTCCCTGTTCGTCGACCGCGGCGTGCGCATCGACCGCACCTACCAGCTCAACTTCGGCGGCAATACCGACTTCCTCAACATGCTCGAGCGTGAGCGCCTGGAAAGCAAGAAGATCTCCAAGACCAACGCCGTCACCAGCATGATCCCCTACGAGCTGGATCACGATAATGTCCACGTCGGCCCGTCGGATCATGTGCCGTGGCTCACCGACCGCAAATGGTGCTACATCCGCATGGAAGGCACCACCTTCGGCGATGTGCCGCTCAACATCGAAGTCAAGCTCGAAGTGTGGGACAGTCCCAACTCGGCCGGCGTGATGATCGACGCCGTGCGCTGCGCCAAGATCGCCCTGGACCGCAAGCTGTGCGGCCCGATCGTTGGTCCCTCCTCCTATTTCTTCAAGTCACCTCCGCAGCAATTCCGCGACGATATCTGCCGGGAAAAAGTGGAAACCTATATCAAGGGTGAAGAAAAGGAATAAGATCCGAACGGGGCAGGTTCTCGCGAAGTACTCTCGAAAGAGCAAGCCTGCCCCAACTTATCCTCCAAACGTCGATGCAAAAAACAATCCGCTTCCTTCTGCTCCTGGGCCTGTTTGCCATTATTTTGGCCGCCTGCTCACCTCAGGCTTCTGCTCCCACACCTGATATGAGCGCGGCGCTGACCCAGGCATGGGGAACTGCCCTGGTTAACCTTCAGCCCACTACCAGCCCGATGCCCAGCGAAACGCCTGTCCCTTCGCCGACAGTTGTCCGCACGCCGCCGGCGCTCCCGGCCACGTTTGTGGCAGGCCAATTGAATCCACTGGATACGCCGCATACTTATATTCAGGATTCCTGCCAGTATCTTCATGACAAATGGAACTCCAACAACTCCAAGCCGGGGACAGTTGCCATGGTGGTGATGTTCCATGGAATCATCAAAGGAGAGGTGGAGAAAGATAATCAGATCAGCGTTGCCGGGTTCAAAAAGGTGATGAATGATCTGCACGATATGGGTTTTCAGGCAATCAACACCCAGCAACTGGCTGATTTTCTATATTCCAACGCCAAAATTCCCGAACGGTCTGTTTTGCTGGTCGTGGATGACCGCCATACCGCACAAAATTTCAACGATCATTTTCGTACATACTGGGAACAATGGGGTTGGCCCGTTGTGAATGGCTGGATCAGCGCGTTTGGCGGCCAGGATCAATTCCTGCAGGAAAATGTGGAACTTTCAAAAGAAGGCTGGGTGGATTACCAATCCCATGGGTATGTTCATAACGTCAACATGACCGACAATTCCACGGATGAATTCCTCACCGGAGAACTGCAGGGTTCAATGGCCAACATCCAACAGTATTTCAATAAGACTCCGATTGCCATCATCTGGCCTGGAGGGAACTTTGGACGTCGCCCGGTGGAATTTGCCCGCAAGTACGGTTATCGCCTTGGCTTCACAATTAATCCGCGCGGTCCGGTCATGTACAACTGGGTTCCTCAATCAGATCAGACTGACCCAGCTCGCCCCGTCTACCTTCCTGAAGGTCCGGCAGGCGACCCGCTGATGACCCTGCCGCGCTACTGGGATACAGATGTCCGTGCCCACCTGGATGAGGTCCGGAGTATCGGCAAGGAAGCCGCGGCCTATGCCGAGCAGAATAAATCCACTGAGCTCGAATACTACGACATCATGTGCGCGCCGACGATGGGACCGATTCCATAGCTATGGAGTTCAGGAGCAAGCTCCTGGATCGTAATGACTTTTCTAATTTTCAAATTTTAATACCACAAAGCACGCCAGGGATGCAAAGAAACTAAAAACTTTGCATTCCTGGCGTGCTTCACGGCAGATGTTGATGATGGTTCGATCTTGAGGAAAACCACGCCAGCGGCAAGCCGCTGGACTCCAAACTGATAAGGGGGATGTATACTTAATATATGGATCACCAGCCATACATTCCCGGGACAATGCCTGCGGACCCGGGTCCGCTTTCCAGGTTCACACCTCCGCTGGAGGAAGGGACCATTTCCCGCTGGCTCCCGCTTCACGCGCCCGTGGGAAGCTGGGTACTCGACCCGTTCGGATTTTCTCCAAAGCTGGTGCTTGAAGCAGCCCGGGCAGGCTACCGCGTCCTGGTAACGGTCAACAACCCGATCACGCGCTTCCTGCTGGAGATGTCAGCCAACCCGCCAACAGAAGCGGATTTTCAGGCGGCGTTGGCTGAGCTTGCCAGTGCCAAAAAAGGGGACGAAAGACTTGGCGCTCATCTGCAATCCCTCTATCTACACTCTCTGCGAAAAATGCGGACAGCAGATCCAGGCAGATTCGTTCCTGTGGCACAAGGGTGAGAGCCTGCCGTACGCCCGCATCTATACCTGCCCGCACTGTGGCGATACCGGCGAACGCATGGTGACCCGGGAGGATGCAGAACGTGTAAAAAAGATCGCTGCAACCAATTCCCTGCACCGTTCGCGTGCCTTTGAGCGGGTCACTGCGCTGAAAGATGAAGACCGTATTTATGTAGAAGAGGCCATCCAGTATTACCTGCCCCGGCCCCTGTATTTTCTGACGACGGTCATTAACCGTCTCGATACGCTGAACCTGACCCCCGAGCGAAAGCGCGCCCTGGCCGGGCTGGTCCTGGTGGCCTGTGATGCAGGCAATACGCTGTGGGCACATCCCTCCGAGAGACCGCGGCCCAAACAACTGCACATCCCCGGCCAGTTCCGTGAAGACAATCTGTGGGTCCAGCTTGAAAAAGGTCCCGAACTATGGCGGAGAACAGCCTCAGAAGTAGCGTGTGAAGCATGGCCCGGGAAGAATCCCGAGAGCGGTGGTATTTGCATCTACGAAGGACGTCTGAAAAGCCTGGCACGTGAAGTGAAGAAGGAAATCCCCATCGCGGCGGTGATCGGTTCGGTACCGCGCCCCAACCAGGCATTTTGGACACTGTCAGCATTATGGGCAGGCTGGCTGTGGGGACACGAGGCCGTGGAGCCGTTCAAAGTTGCGCTGCGCCGCCGCCGTTATGACTGGGCCTGGAATGCGACCGCCTTGAGCGCAGCCTTCTCGCATCTGTTCGACCTGCTGCCACTGGGCACACCGTTCTTTGGCCTGCTTCCCGGAAGCCGAGCCATCCTTCCTGACATCCACGCTGACTGCCGCAAGCTCGGCCGGCTTTGACCTTCAATCCATGGCGCTGCGCACGGAACATGATCCCATCCAGCTGTTGTGGCGGCGCGGCGAACACCTGAAGCGGGAGGCCAACGAGCCGGATGTGGAGAATGTTCGCGCAGCCATCTCCGGGCATCTGAGGGAGCGCGGCGAACCTGCAAGTTATCTGCACATCCACGCCACCGGTCTGGTCTCTTTGATCGAATCTCATTCCCTGAAGAAAAGGGACCAGGAATTCGATGAAACTTTACGCCTCGTTCAAGCGTTAATTCAAAGTGCCCTGGAAGAGGACCCGGAGTTCATCCATTACTCTACAGGTGAAAGTGTGGATACAGGTAGTTGGGACCGTAATCACATCAATGGCAACCCTGAATCCCTGGCCGACCGCGTGGAAGTGGCCGTGGTCACTTTCCTGCAAAAGAATCCCAACAGCATCTACCTGGAAGTTGAGGATGACATCTACCCACGCTTTCCGGGATTGCTAACCCCGTCCAAGGGTATGATCTACGCGGTGTTGAGCTCCTACGCGGTACGAGAGAGCGGGGCATGGATGCTCCGCGCCGAGGATATCGCCTCGATCCGGCGGTACTGACCTGAACAAAGTCATCGGCATGATCGAGGCGCTTGGCAGCCGTCTGGGATATTCCACGACCAGGCAGGGCAGGGTTTCCCTCTGGCAGGAGGATGGCCAGGTCGCCTACGCATTCTCCGTCCTGGCCTCGGCACTGATGGGGCGCGCCGTTTCCGAAACGCCGACTCCGCCTGAACAGACGATCATTGTCCTGCCTGGCGGACGCGCCTCGCTGGCCGCCTACAAGGCCCAGCGCGATCCGTCCCTGGCGGCTCGATTGAAGGCTGTTCGGGTGATGAAATACCGTCTCCTGCGGACCCTGCTCGAGGTCCCGGTGCTGACGCGTGAATCGTTTGGGAAGCAGATCGCCAGTGATCCCTTGGAAAAGTCCAAGTTGCAGATGATCCTGTTTTAGCGCCATAACATGTTCGATGTTCGGCCGGATTACCGCATTGTATAATGCCCCCGGTCACAAATTGCACTTCCCGTAGAGTAAATATGCGCAATTTGTGACCGAGAGGGGTATAAACAAAGGAGGCAGCCATGATCAGGACAGTATTCACGCTCACCTTACTTGCAGCCATCGCTCTTGCAGGTTGTAATTCACAGGCTCCCACCGAAGCGGCTGGGGCCACCTCCACAGTCACGCAGGAGCCCACGGTAACCGAAGCTCCCGTGCAATCGCCTGTGGCTTTGGAATCATCGCCTACTGCAACGGAGCTGCCGCCGGGAACTCCATCCACCCCGCAAACTCCCAGGCCCACAAACGAAGCCAACTGCACCAACGGCGCCGCCTTCGTCACCGATGTGACCATCCCGGATAACACGCCCATCGTTGCCGGGACACCCTTCACAAAGACCTGGCGCGTCAGCAACACAGGTACGTGCATCTGGGCATCGGATTACACCCTCACATATTATTCCGATGAACGGATGTCCGCGCCCGCCTCGGTCCCCCTGCCGCTGACGTATCCCGGCCAGAACGCAGACATCTCCGTGGACCTGGTAGCGCCCAATAGTCCAGGAACGCGCAGAGCCAACTTTGTGATCAAGAATCCGGCAGGGTTGATCATGAAGGTCAATGAGGACTCCCGCCTGTGGCTCATCATCAATGTCACCCTCGAAGCTCCTTCTGCCACCCCGGCAGCCGGTGCGCCAACGGGGAGCAGCAGCGCCGGGCTGGTCACGTCCACCTGTGCCTTCTCCTCCGATCTGGCCAACATCACCGAAACGCTTAACGCCATCAATGCCTACCGTGCGCAAAGCAGCCTGCCGGCCTACACCATCAACGAGCAGCTTGCCAAGGCGGCCCAATCGCATGCCAATGACATGGCCTGCAACAGCCTTACCGGGCATACGGGCTCGAATGGATCCTCCCCTGATTCGCGCGTGAAAGACAGCGGTTATACCTATTCGCTCGATCAGCGAGAATATCCAATTCAGCTTTCCTCCGCTTACCGGACAGGGCGTCGTCAACTACTGGATCAACGATAAGACCGACCTGCGTCACGGCCGCAACCTGATCAGCGACAGCTTTACCGAGGTCGGCATCGGCTATTCCTTCTTCAATAATTTCGGCTATTATGTGGTCGTCTTTGGCGCCCCCTAGAAAAATTAAAATCGGCTTACCATTTCCAAGTAGAATTAATTCATGAAAAAGTTCCGGACATGCATCCTGCTGGCAGGCCTGGTCTTGTCTGCCTGTGTAAATGTCGTACCGCAGGTGTCTACAAGCACTCCCATTCCATTTGTCACCTCCACCCTGCCGCCCACCCGGCCGGCACTTGTCCTGCCGACGGCGACCGACCTGACCTCCACGCCGGACCCGTCGACCACGACCACCCCCGGTGCAGATAGTACAACTCCTCCTGGTTCAGACTCGACCCAGGCCGCAAGCGGTGTCTGCACGGACAGTGCAGTCATGATCGAGGATGTGACCATCCCCGATAACACCCAGATGACCAAAGGGCAGCAGTTTACCAAGACCTGGCGCTTCCTGAACAACGGCAAGTGCAACTGGACTGGCTACACGATCGCCTTCTTTGCTGGTGACCGCATGGGATCGCCTGACTCGGTCCCGGTCCCGGAGGCGGCAGCGGGCAAGACTGTCGATGTCTCGGTAGACCTGACCGCCCCATCCGCAGACGGGTCGTATACGGGATTCTTATATCCTGAAAAACAGCAAAGGGGAAACGCTGCCGATTGGAATTGAACAGAGCTTCTGGCTGAAGATCTTGATCGGTAATGCCGTCGCTGCGCCGGTGGCGACCCCTTCCACAGGCAATGGGACGCCGGTCCCGACAGCCAGGGTCAAAGGACCGGCCGGTTGCAACTACTCAACCAGTTCCTCCTACGCCAACCAGATCGCCGGGCTGATCAACGATGCCCGCACCCAAAAGGGACTGCCTGCGTTGAATATCAATTCACAATTACAGGCCGCCGCACAGGGCCATTCGATAGACATGGCCTGCCATAATTTACTCAGCCATACTGGCTCGGACAGTTCCTCTCCCGGCGAGCGCGTTGCCGCAGCTGGATATGCTGCTTCGGCCTCCTCGGAGATCATCTATGGCAGCGGCTATCCCCAGACAGCGTTCGATTGGTGGATGAGTGATGCGACCCACAGCAGCGAAATCCTGAATCCAAATATCACCGACATGGGTGTTGGCTACGCATATAATGACCAGACCGCCTATGGAAGTTATTTCACAGTCGATTTTGCAAGTCCATAAGAAAACTGGCATGACTAAGAACATTACCCTTTCCCTGTTTCTCATCCTGCTGTTGACTGCATGTGTCAATGTTTCGGCAGAAATACCGACAAGCACACCGGTCGCATTTGCCACCTCGACGCTGCCGCCAACAAAGCCGGGGTTGACCCTGCCAACGCAAATCCCTCCCACCGCGTCGCCAACGTCTGACCCCTTAACGCCTCACCCCACGCCTTCCTGCAGGGATGGTGCCGTTTTTGTCGAAGATGTTACCTACCCCGATAATACGCGGCTGGCAGCCGGGGAGAAATTCACGAAAACGTGGAAGCTTCAAAATACAGGCACCTGCATATGGAGCGGCTACTCCATTGCATTCGTCTCCGGCGACAAAATGGAGTCGCCCGAATCTGTCTCTGTGCCCGAGACCGAAGCAAAATCCACGGTGGATGTTTCCATCGATCTCTCAGCCCCATCGGATGATGGCGCTTATGCTGCCAATTTTGAGCTGCGGAACGCAAAGGGCGAGTCTATCCCCTTGGGAACGGAGCCAACTTTCTGGGTGAAGATCGTTGTTGGCGAGGATGTAAGCAACTCCAGTGAACAAACCATTGGCAACTGCACCTTCACGGAAAATCCGGAATACGTCCAGACGCTGATCGACCTCATCAACAAGGCGCGGGCCGAAGTAGGTCGTCCAGCGGCTCACTGCCAGCAAGGAATTAACTGCCGCGGCCCGGGCACACAGCCTGGACATGGCATGCAATAACTTTATGAAGCACAGCGGGTCGGACGGCTCGTGGACCGGTGACCGGGTGACGAGCGCCGGCTATTCAAATCCCTATTATCTCGAACTTCTCGCCATTGGTCTTCCGCAGGATGCCATGAACCAGTGGCGACTCGAAAAGGATCTGTGGAGCAACGTGCTCAACTCACGCGTGACCGAGATCGGCGTGGGCTATGTCTTCTCGAAATTCAGCGCCTACGGAGGCTATTGGACTGTGGATATGGGAGGACCATGATGAAAATAGGGACATCGATTTTGCGAGTCCGGAAAATCTATTGGTACACGATTGGAGTATGTAAATGAATGATATGAAAGGAAAACGCATCATTGTAACCGGCCCCACCTCCGGGGTCGGGAGGGAGATTGCCCTGCAGCTGGCGGACCTGGGTGCGGAGTTGATTCTCGCCTGCCGGGATGTAAAAAAGGGGGAGGAGGTTGCACAGGAGATCAAAAATCGCACCGGCTCAAAAGCGGTGGTCATGATGATCGACACATCCAGCCAGGAGTCCATCCGCGAGTTTGCCCGGGAATTCCGGGACAGGTATGACCGCCTGGATGTACTGATCAACAATGCAGGTGGAAACCGCGGCACGCTTCCCAGGATCAAAAGCGTGGACGGGATCGAGCTAACCTTTGCCACGAATGTGCTTGGCTATTTTCTGCTTACACAGGAGTTGCTGGATCTTTTGAAGCAGAGCGCCCCGGCTCGCATCGTCAATGTCGCCTCCTCCTTTGCCAGCGACCTGGACCTGGACGATCTCGAGTTCGAGCGCCGTCCCTTCGAAAGCTTTAGGGCCTACGCCCAATCGAAAGCCTGCGACCGCATGCTGACCTGGGCCCAGGCGCGGCGTCTGGAAGGGACCGGCGTGACCGCCAACGCCATGACCCCCGGCCTGATCACCGAGACGGAGCTCTATCGCAACGCCACGCCCGAGCTGGTGCAGCGTCTCACCCAATTCTCCGGCGGACGAACAAGCGCCCAGGGTGCCGACACCGCCGTCTGGCTGGCAAGCGACCCCGACATGGAAGGCGTGACCGGCAAATTCTTTGAAGACCGCGCAGAACTGGAATGTGAATTCCGGAATACGGAAGCGGAAGAAAAGCTTTGGAGGATTTGCGAGGATTTCGTAAACAGGAACTAGACGACGATCATGCCGCCTATGACCTAGTACCGCAACTTTGTTAAGTGTAGGGCATTTGGTTCGCAGGCAGTGAAAAAAATGACAAGTAGCCCTACAATCTCACGTTGTTGCGGCACTAGCGTTTCTCCAGCTTGACAAGAGGATACCAACAACCAGGCCGGCAATAAATGTAGCCACCATTCCCACAATGGCGATGGACAGGAGAGACAGGTTTCCATTCTCTTTAACCGCCTTCTCCTCTCTGTCGACTTCCCCACCTCGGCAACCAATCGGAGATGTGACGATTTGTCAGACGATGCAAACATATCCCATTGGGACCCTGCATTAAATACAGGCATGGAAAAAGCCCGGGAGCAAATCTCCCGGGCAAAAATCTGTGGCGAGGCAGCTGCCTCGCCACAGACATATACTCTACAATCGTGCCGTACGTGCAAGTCTGGTACTTATGCGTATGCAGGTTCCAGCTCCAGTCGGCTTTTGACGTTCTGAAGCATGGCTTCCACTTCGTGCTCATTCTCACGGACGATAATCTCATCCTTGATCCGTTTGAGGAGCGGGGATGGAATCTCGTATTCAAATCTCAGAGTTAGATGGGTTGCGGTAGCAGCGGGCTGAAATTTCCAATACATTGTTCCATCGAACCCTTTGGTGCTTTGGAAGGCAAGCCGCTCATTTGGCTTATATTCGACCGTCTCACATTTTCCTTCAAGGTGCATCCCGGACATCTTGTAAATCCAGTTGAATGTGTTACTGTCATTTGCTTTTGTCTTCTTAACGTTTTTGACTTCAATGATATTTGGCCATATCTCAGGCAGATTGTCCGGGTCTGAAAGGAAACCGAAGACTCTGTCAACTGGTGTATTAACCTGTATCTCACGTGTTATCATTTTCATGGCTAAATCCTTTCTGATGTTCAAAACCGATCGGTGCTCAACTCAAATTTAGGCGAAACACTGGGTGCGCTATCCCGTTTCGATGCCGGAAGTTGGGCAGTGAATTCTTGTCTTGACGCGCGGACCACCACCTTTCTTGGATAGTTTTACAAATTCAGATAATTGAGGATAGTCAATTCCATCGTTCTGAATGAATTCAAAACGGGAGAGAAGTCAATCAAATTACTAAAACAGTTGATTTGCTGTATCTCACAAAAACGAAACGAATTTTCCCACCTGAAGATTATGTATCACTATACAATAGTCAAAAGAGAGATTCAACCCTTTTGGCGATGGTCTAAAGTTTTTCTAATTTGCCACAGGCTATTCTACAAATTCATTTCATCGAAAGTTCATATTGAAGAAAAAACTTCTTCAGCGGGCAGGTATTTGCCGCTTCTTATACTGAAATATCTTCAATAAAAGCCTATGGATATCCATTCGCCAAAAACCAGGAAACAGCTATCTTCCCCACCTCGGCTGCCAGTCTGAAATGGGACTATCCGTCAGGCGTCTCAGTCCCGTCCCATCCGGATGAATGATATAGATCTCGTTGTTACCGTCACGGAAGGAGGTGAAGGCGATCCAATTGCCGTCGGGCGACCAGCTGGGTCCGAGATTGTCCCCGCCACTGGTGAGGCGTCTTATATCCTTGCTGGCTACATCGACTATAAAAATGTTCCGATCCCCCTGTGGACCGCGGTAAAAGGCGATCTTTGTCCCATCCGGCGACCAGGTGCTGCGACCGCCCATGTTTTTGAGGTCAGTCATCTGTTCGACATTCGAGCCATCCGCGTCCATGATGAATAACTGGCGGTCGCCCCTGCGGGAGGAGGCAAAGGCGATTTTCGAGCCGTCCGGGGACCAGGTCGGGTCGATGTCATCCTTGAACGTGATCGCATGCGGATTATTCCCATCGGCGCGCATGACCCAGATGCCGTTGCCGTTGTTCGTGAACACGATCCGTTTGCCGTTGGGGGAAAGCTCGGGCGCATACAGGGTGCCGATGCCGTTTGTCAGGCGCTCCACATCACCGCCGTCCATGGCCATGGAATAAATATCAAATGTGCCCTTTTGGCGGGAGACAAAATAGATCGTCTTGCCATCCGGTGAAATGGAGGCATAGAACGTTGTCGCCTTGAAGTTGGTAAGCTGTTTGCGGCCGCTGCCATCGGCATTCATCAGGCAGATCTGGTCGATTTCCTGTACATAACAGGTAAAGGCGATCCTGCCGGTGGGAGCATTGTTATTCGTATTGGGATTGGGAACAGGCGTGGATACCCCTGCCTCGGTCGCGCCTACAGGAGTCAGGGTGGGGATGAAAGTGGGGGTGGCAGGACCAGGCGTCAGTGTGGAAAAAATAGTTGTTTCTGTCAATGTCTGCGTGGGAACCAGGCGTGCATTCGGAGGGTTGCGGAACGTGTAAACGAACCCGGTCGCCAGGCAGCACAGACCGATCACCCCGCATCCCAGGCCGGCGATCAGAAATTTATCGAATGTCTGGAAGAACTTTTTCGAGGAATCCACGGCTTATCCTTGTACCCATGCCGCTTGTCTTATCAACAAGTAAACGATGGACTTGATGTGAAACTGTGAATTTTAATTTAAAGGCAGGTAAATTATGCGGCACTGTGTAGCACGATGCAGGCCAAAAGGTTGTTATCGCCCAGATGCCCGTCCCGGAATAGTATCGCAAGCCAGTCTGCCAGAAGCGATAGGTGATGAGGTGGAGGCCGCTAAAGATGAACCCGCCGCCTTTTGATAAAACGGCGGGATAAATTCTACCGCTTGTCTCCTAGATAAGTAAACATTTTACACAGATTTGTATGCTCTAAATCAAAAATAAAGTTAAGCAAATCATGCGGCACTTTGTAATCCATAAATCGGGGGCGTGATTAAAAACTGTGGACGGCATTTGCCATCCACAGTCTGATACTTATTGGAGAATATTAATTCACCTGGAATTACACCTGATTTGGCGGTGCGGGTGGTTTCAACAGGATTTTGTCCCAATCGAGCATGTCCTGCAGGTTTTCAACCGGCACTTTCCCCTCCGGCACATAACCGACAAAATCGGGGTAATAGTTATCCTCATCCCGATCCGATAGCAGATCACCCATCAGGTAATGCTTGAACACGCCGATGGAGGAAAGGCGCGGATCGTCGCTGGGCAGGGCAGTTTCAAAGGTAAGCACGACGGTGCCCTCGGCGGTCTCCGCCACTTCCACGACGGTCGCTTCGTGCATCCAGCGCAGCCATTGCATCTCACGGACAGAGGCCCCCTTTTCGCCGGTCACGGTGCGCGTGCGGGTGATCGGGCCGCCCCGATTATAGGTCCATGGCGACGAACCGGCAGGGACGTTCGGTCCCCTGGGTGGGAAGGACGCTGGCAGAACACCAAAGCCGCCTTTTTTAGTGCTGATGGGGTCGGCCACCTGCCAGGCGTTCGGCTCCTTGGCGACAAAACGCAGCCAGAGAATGCTTGCTCCAGGTTTGAAATCATCCGCCGTCTTCGGTTTGACAAAGTAAGCCTGCGGATTCGTGCATTCTCGTTCCGCTGGTACCACTTTGGCTTGGCCCGCAGACCACCGTCCGGGGTATTCCCGCGCAGGTGCTGGATTTGCTCGGCCACCTCATTACAGACGGAGCGGGTGACGATCAGCTTATCGGAGCGGTCATGCTCCTCGCGCCAGCCGGTCACATACTTGTTCTTCCAATCGTTTAATACCTGGCGCAGCTCGGCATCCCGCTGTGTATAGGCTGGGGGAGGAGTGGCAGGTTTCTCCCAGTCCTTGTCGTTGACCTCGTTCACGCGCAGGTCCGTCAGCTTGACAATTTCCTTCCACATCCAGTCCGGGAGGTCATCCTTGTAGGACATCAACTCCTCATAGACCTGGGCAGGCTGCATCGCATCGATCTCATAGTTGCTTTCGTCGGTGCGCAGGTCGATCAACGCATTGCGCTGGTAGGCCGGGCTGTTGATCTCAAGGGCCCGCTTGAGCCGATTCAAATGCTGTGTGATCCGGTCCTTCCACTCAGGATCGGATGCATGCGATACCATCGGTCTTCCACCGACCGTGCCGGTGGAGGCTGTCCCGGACGGTTCATAACTTTCGAGCTTTTCCCGGCAAAATGCCTCGACCTCATCGTCATCCTGTGCCTTCACATCCTTGTCGATGGACAGGATCCTCAGGTTGGCCAGTAGATCCTTCGGGTCCGCCCAGGAGCCATGTGCGCTCGCATAGCGCATCCCCGAAAAATGGACGACCATATACTGCAGCCATCTGGGAAAGCGGTCGGGCTGGCTCTTGAACTTCTCGACGATTAGCTGCAAAAGCTGGTAATGATCCATGGGAGCCAGGCAGGCTTTATATTCATCCAGTTTCAGCAGGACGATATCCTTCACGTTAACCTTCTGGGAAGGATCCGGCACATACTGCGCCAGCCGCTTCTCTTCGGTCACGAGCAGGATATCGTCATAGGTATCGATGACAGCCTGTTGGGCCTGCACATCCTTTTGCAGCTGTGTGAGCCTTATATTAATCCCGGCCAGCTCCTTCTCCTCCACCTGGATCAGCCTGTCGGTCTCCTCTTTTGTTCTGGAGGCATATTCCAGCACTGTCTGGAAGTCGGCAAGACGGACCAGTTCATCTGCGACGGCTTTCGAGCTCACATCCCGCAGATTATCCCGCCGGGCCTCCCGCTCCGCCCTGTGGATCCAGGTGAGGCCCATATTCCTGAGATCGGTGCTAAGCTGTAGGATCTCTTTTTCAATGTTCCTTTGATATTGGCTCAGATTGTAGATTGTGTTCTTAACAACCTGCAGCCCCGACGGCAGGCTTTTGGAGAAGCTGAGCTGGTCCATCATGCTCTTGCGGAAGCCGCTGAGTGAATTGACCAGTTCCTGGCTCGCCGAGGGGAACTTTCCACGAATTTGGGCGGGAACATCCGGAGTGGCAAAATAGGATTTAACGGCGGCAGAGTCTGGCGGGGTTTTGAGCCGTGCCAGGTCCTCCGAAGACTTTTTCTGCAGTGAGGCCTGTCCATCCATTTCCGCCTTGAGAGTCTTTAATTTCTGCTCGGCCTCCAGGGTCTTCTTTTGCGCTTCATCCACCGCTTTTGCAATTTCCAATTTGCGCTTTTCGATCTTGCTGGATGCCTTTACAAAGTCATTCAGGCGCCTGCCCTCCTCATCGAGCATCGGCAGGGCGGTCTTGTCCATGACAAGCAGCTCAGCATCCTCCTTGGCTGCATTGGGATGAGGCGGCACCTGGCTTTTCATGATGAAGACGCGGCGCTGTTTCGAGGTGACTTTGGCCTTATAGTCCTTGCAGACCTGCTGCCAGGCCAGCACCTGCTGCGAGACGAAATAGGTCTCACTGCGGGGATTCATAAAGCGCGGCAGATAGGTGCTGAAGGTTTTATGGAAGGCAAGGATTTTTTCCATCGCCCCTTCATCCACCTGCCCAAACTTTGCTGCATAGTCGGCGCGAACATCCTCCTTCAGGAAGTACTTCTTCGCATTGAAATAGGCCTGGACCGCCTGCTCGACCGCCAGCTTTTTCCGGTTATGGTAATCCTGGATCTCGCTGGTGATATCCTTATTCTTGTATTCGGCCCACAACTCGATCTCCCTGTAAAAGACCAGGAAGTTGCCCAGCATCACCTCCCGCCTGGGATAGATGGTTGTTCGGAGCACATCATTCTGCCATTGGAAATAAAACTCTTCAGCCACGTTATCTCCTCATTCCTTATTCAGCCTCAGATAGTCTGATTTTATTCCAAGCCAGGCTAATCGTGAGGGTTTTGAAGAGGGCAGAAAATAATCAAAATGTAAAATCCCCGAAGAGGCATGGCCTTCGGGGATTTAATTCAGATGGTGGGGTCGCGCCTAAACCACCAGGCAGATAGACAGCATTTCTAGCAAATAAGATCAGGGAGTAACCGGTACCCTTGTCAGAGAATTATAGTAACCTACTCCTGGTGGCGTGCTAGCCTGGGTGGCTGGTTCTGTCGAGGCAGGTGTAGCTGTATCAGCCGGGACCGGCGTGTTAGTAGGTGGAGGAAGTGGTGTATCGCTTGGAACGGGAGCCAGTGTATTTGTTGCAACGGGTGTATTTGTTGGAACAGCTGTATTTGTTGGAACTGGCGTGCTAGTGGGAATTGTCGTAGCAGTAGGGAGCGGGGTTGCAGTATCGTTTGGAACCAATGTATCTGTGGGGATGGGGGTATCCGTATCTACTGGTCGGGATGTAGCCGTATCGGATGGGTGGGATGTATTGGTAGCCACGGAAGCCGGGGAGTCCATCAGACGGTTTATCCCGATGATCCGGAGCGCTGGCGGCTACAGGCGGCTGCGCCATGAAAGCTTCCACTTCATCGATGGCTGTTCCTTTATTCTCAAAGGAAATTTTGATGATATCTGGCCACTTGCGGATCAAATTGGGCGGTCACAGTATCAGCACCCGAGATCGTCCCACTAAATCCGGCCTGATCCGAACTGTAGACCGGCTGGTATTCCTTGTTGTCATTGCTGTTATTCCCATTGGCGTAAACATTGTCAGCGATGGCCAGGGAAACGACAAACTGGCCCGGGTTGTGGCCACTGAGTTTACCCAGGCGGTCCCGGCCGAATGTCACCGTATTGATCTTTGTGGCTTTGCCGAGATCGATCTTGATCCAGCTGTTCCTGCTATTGCTGATCCAGCTTGCCCCCGGGCCGTACAGACCGTCATTGATATAGGACGCCTTGTGAAGCTCCCCCGGACCGGGCATTGTATCCTTTGCCACGGCAGGACGGGCTGTTCCATTTCCCTGGTAGGTCAGGGCATTGTCCTTTTTGAATTCCCCGGCCAGGCACAAAGGCGGGAGTGCTCCGGACTTGCATATGATTTTGACTTCCCGCGTGTCCGCTGTCACATTCCGGCCGGAATGGACAGTCCCAGTCTGCGCACGGGGGGATTGGGAAGAGTGATCGTTATTCTCATAGAATAAATATCCCGCAAATGCAGCCACGACCAGGCTGGCAACCATCAGAGTGGCAGAGAGCGCCCGCAAAGCCGGTATGCGTGCTCTGTAAGCCTGAACAGGTATCCATTTTTGAACGGCGAGCCACATGGCAACCCACAGGCTGACAAAATTCAACCAGGCAATCCGGCTCACATAGGCCAACCGGCGTACAGCCAGTAACCGGGAAGGATATTTCACCGGAACGGACCCCAGTCTCTTTTAACTGGTCAATGACTGTCTGGTCCTGCGATGTCGGCTGCTCTACTGCTTGTGCAGGCGTGGCTTGCACCACCTGGTCGAGGAAGGAGGCTCGCCGGGCTGATAGCAGCTCTTCAGGATACTGAGCCTGGAGAGGTTCCATTTCCTTTAGAATTTTAAGAAGTTCCTGATCCTGTAGAGAGGAGGCTCGTTTCATATTGCACCTTTATAGCCGAGCGCCTTGCGTAGTGCAGCAATGGCGCGATTCTGGATCACTTTAATGTTGCTTTCCTCTTTTCCGATGATCATCGCTGTTTCGTGTACGCTAAAACCTTCCAGGAAACGTAAAATAATCACGTGCCGCTGATCTGCCGTCAGGTTGGTTCGGATCGCCCGCATAATAGTGTTGAATAAAATCCGGTTCTCGACGCTAATATTCGTGGAATATTCGTCATGAGGCAGCAGATCGACCTGTTCAATGATTGTCGTACGATGAGAGTAACGCGCCTCATCCACAACAAGGTGGTAGGCCATTTCGTACAGATAGGAACGCAGATTGGTACCCGGTCCCCGGCCGGAGGATAAATGCTCCAGGAGTTTCGCGAAAACATCCCCCACAATGTAGTCTGCCATCAAGGCATCATTACATAAGCGGAAGGCATAGTTATAGATGGGGGGTGAATAGATGTCAAAGATTTGGACCAAAGCTTCCCTATCCATCTGTTTGGCAGCCTCCAGAAGAGTTGTATCCGACTCCCTGGAGACAGGCGGAAAAAAGGAGGTTGTTTTATACGATATTGTCGTCATAGTCCACGTCTACTTAATAAATTTACGGACTTAACAAAAAAACATGCAGAAAAGCATTGATGAAGCTGCAATGAGGAGAAGTGGAGATGTTTTCAGCGCCCGCAATAAAAAAACTCCGCCGGTGTAGAGAGCGCTGGACAACGTTCGTTGGTGTATTTAGATTATAGCACTTATCGATGGCAGGGGAATATGCCCTATGGGGAGAAATCCTTATTGCAAGACGACTGAAACATCCTGCCGTTACACCCCTTTCCAGGAGTTGTGAAAACCCCCGGAGGGGTAGGTGTCCTCAGAGGGGGTTCAGGTTCAAGGAAGATCGCCAGGCAGATTAGATCACCACGTTGACCAGGCGCTTGTTTGCCACAATAACTTTGCGCGGCTCACGGCCTTCCAGGTACTTCTGCACCTGTTCGCTTGCCAGTGCAGCAGATCTGATCGCCTCCTCGCCTGCGTCCGCCGGGACGACAACCCGGTCACGTACCTTGCCGTTGACCTGGACCGGGATCTCGATCTGTCCTCCTTCGCGGCAGCCTCGTCCACCTCCGGCCAGGGCTGCTGGTGGATGGAATAAGGCTTGCCCAGATGCACGGTCCACAGCTCCTCGGCGATGTGAGGGCCACGGGAGCCAGCATCTTGCAGATAGATATCCTGCGGCCTCGTCCCATTCCTGGCTTCCCACGGCACCTGCTTCACGCGCTTTGTACATTTCGTTCAGCAGCTCCATCAAGGCGGAGATGACCGTGTTGAACTCGAAGTTCTCGAAGTCGTGCGTCACCTGCGTCAGCGGTCTGGTGGACCTTGCGGCGCAGCGTCTTTATGGTTTCATCGCTGGCAGACCCGGACGGAGTCGTCGGATCTCGTGAATAAAGCCCACACACGGCGGATCCAGCGGGCAGCGCCTTCGATGCCCTGGAGTCCCAGGGTGCGCCCATTCCCAGCGGGCAAAGAACATCAGGTAGGCGCGCACCGTGTCGGCGCCGTAATGTTCACCAGTACGTCCGGCGCGATGACGTTGCCGCGGCTCTTGGACATCTTCTCGTTGTCCTCGCCCAGCACCATGCCCTGGTTGCGCAGCTGCATCATCGGCTCGTGGCCTTCGGTGATGCCCATGTCGCGCAGCGCCTTGTGGAAGAAACGGGTGTACAGCAGGTGCATGGTCGCGTGCTCGATGCCGCCGGTGTAGGTATCCACCGGCATCCAGTAGTTGTACTCGGCCTCGTCGAACGGACCCTTATCGTAGTGCGGGCGACAGATAGCGCAGGTGGTACCACGACGAGCACATGAATGTGTCCATCGTGTCGGTCTCACGCTCGGCGGGCTCGCCGCACACCGGGCAGGTGGTGTTCTTCCAGGTCGGATGCAGCTTCAAGGGCGATTCGCCCGTCGGCCCCACTCGACATCTCGGGCAGCAGCACCGGCAGCTGGTCCTCGGGCACCGGGTTCCAGCCATGCATGTCGCAGTAGACCATCGGGATCGGCGCGCCCCAGTAGCGCTGGCGGCGAGATCAGCCAGTCGCGTAGCGGTAGTTGACCGCTCCTTGCCGATGCCTTTCTCCTCCAGCCAGTCGATCACCTTGCTGATGCCGGGATTTCTTGCGGCCTTTTTCGGTGTTGACCTTGGTCCCGTTGAACGGGCCGGAGTTGATCATCACGCCTGCGTCCGATGTAGGCGGCTTCCATCGTCGTCACCGTTCAGATTCGGCCGCCGGCCGGCTGGATCACCGGGATGATGGGCAGCCCATACTTGCGGGCAAAGGCAAAGTCGCGCTCGTCGTGCGCCGGGACGGCCATGATCGCGCCCGTGCCGTAGGTCATCAGCACGTAGTCGGCGATCCAGATCGGGATGCGCTCGCCGTTGACCGGGTTGATCGCGTACGCGCCGGTGAAGACACCGGTCTTTTCCTTGTCGGCCGCGCTCGCGCTCGATATCGCTTTGGCGCGCAGCCTGCTGTTTGTAGGCTTCCACAGCCGCTTTATTGCTCCGGCGTGGTGATCTCGTCGACCAGCGGGTGTTCGGGGGCCAGACCATGAAGGTCGCGCCCCACAGCGTGTCCGGGCGGGTGGTGAAGATCTCAACATCGTGGTTGCCCTTCTCCGTCTTGAAGATCGACCGCGGCGCCTTCGCTGCGGCCGATCCAGTTGGTCTGCAGTGATCTTGACGCGCTCGGGCCAGTCGATGCCATCGAAGTTCAGCAGTTCCTCGGCATATTTGGTGGTCCTGAAGAACCACTGCTCCAGGTCCTTCTTGATGACCGGCGTGCCGCAGCGCTCGCAGTGGCGGTCCTCGCCCCATGACCTGCTCGCGCGCCAGGGTGGTGTTGCAGTTCGGGCACCAGTCCACCGGCGACATCTTGCGATAGGCCAGCCCATGCTTGTAGAGCTGGATGAAGAACCACTCGCGTCCACTTGTAATATTCCGGGTCGGCGGAGACGGCCTCGCGCTCCCAGTCGAACATCGCGCCCATGGTGCTGCATCTGCTTGCGCATGCGCTCGATGTTCTCGAAGGTGCGCTTCATGGGATGGATGCCGTCCTTGATGGCGGCGTTCTCGGCGGGCAGGCCGAAGGCGTCGAAGCCCATCGGGAACAGCACGTTATAGCCGCGCATGCGCATGTAGCGCGCGCGGGCGTCGGGCGGGGTCATGGCATACCAGTGACCGATGTGCAGGTCGCCGCAGGGGTAGGGCAGCATGGTCAGGGCGTAGTGCTTGGGCCGGGTCTCATCGATCACGGACCGGTACAGCTTGTCAGCCTCCCATTTCTCCTGCCATTTGCTCTCCATGGCCTTCGGGTTATAGGAAATATCCTTTGCTTCCATCGCAGTATTCTTTTTTACTTCAGTCATTCTTTCCTCATCAAACTCATCTTCTGAAATTTCAATACCGGCTGTCAGGCTTTTCAGCCTGGTTTTTATTTACAAATGGTTGCGCCACTGAGGAGGCGCGGAAGAAGAGGACCTTCTTTCCAGAAGATGTAATTAATGCGTACTACGTGTTTTGCATTTGAGCCTCCTTTCAAGAGCTGACGATGACACGATCAAGAGATGGTCCATGCGTCTGCTAAAAACAAAAATCCCTTCATCCACATCAGGGACGAAGGGCTGCCTTCGACTACGCTCAGGCCAGGTCTCCGCGGTACCACCCGGATTGGTCGAAGGTTTACAGGCTGCAGATTGAAGGTCCTAAACCTTCAAGATTCAAACCTTGAACTTTCAACCGCTCTTGGATCGCGCTAACGGGCTTACCCGTCACCAGCTACTTGGGTTCACCGGTGAAGTCCCTCTTGCGAGCAACAGGCGAGTTCGGTCTTCTTGGATTGGCATTCCCGTTCGATGCCGCTGCCGGGCTTCCACCTCACTCTCCCAGCTCGCTGACGGGATGACCTACTACTCCTGTCCTGACTTTTATAGATATGTTTGTCGATTATAGCACAGGAGCGACCAGCTTTTCCAGTCGCTCCTGCAGGTGGACCCAGGGGGATTCGAACCCCCGACCTTCTCAATGCCATTGAGACGCGCTCCCAACTGCGCTATGGGCCCGGATTTCAGTTATCAGTTTTCAAGGTATTATCTACCAGTTTGTTCAGTGACTGATAACTGTTTTCTGACCATTGGTCACTGAACTAGTGGACCTGAGGGGATTCGAACCCCTGACCTCCTCAGTGCGATTGAGGCGCGCTCCCAACTGCGCTACAGGCCCGTGGTTAAGGCGAATGACATTCTACTTGAGGCGGGAGGGGATGTCAAGCAAACATTTCCTTCAATTTATGAGCTTTTCAAAGGCCCAAAATCGTTAAGACTTTGAAAAGAGCAGATTGCAAAACTGCCTGTACAATACGTCTACACTGTTTCCAAGGATATTCCATGATAGAAGCCACTGTCAAACCTGTATACCGAATTATGGACCTGCACGAGTCAGACCGCCCCGCGAGCGGCTCGCCACCCTGGGACCCCAGGCCCTGTCCAACGCCGAGTTGATCGCCATCCTGTTACGCGTTGGCGTGACCGGAGAGAACGCGGTGCAAATGGGGCAGCGATTGCTTAATAAATTTCATGGCTTAAGCGGACTTCACCGCGCCCCTTTCAAGGAACTGTGGACCAGCATGGACTTGGCGAGGCAAAGGCGTCGCAGATCAAAGCCGCGATCGAGCTGGGACGCAGGCTGACTCTCGAAGCCCCGGAGGAGCGTGCCGCGATCAACTCCCCTGCCGACGCGGCCGCATTGGTGCAGTATGAAATGTCCGTGCTCGAGCAGGAACATCTGCGGGTGATCCTGCTGGATCGAAGGAACCGGGTGCTGGAAACGGTGGAAGTCTACAAAGGCTCCGTCAATTCCTCCCAGGTACGGGTGGGGGAATTGTTCAAGGAAGCGATTCGCAGGAATGCTTCAGCCTTGATCGTGATCCATAACCATCCAAGCGGTGCGCCAAGAAGCATGTAAGTAGAAAGTTCCAAGCGGAACCCTGCACGGAGTGTGCAGAGTGGCTAGAGGGACAGGGGCGAAGACCTGAAGCAGAAATCGCTTCTGAAGCTCCCTCAACAATGTGGCAAAGGAAGCCCTACACTTCCTAAGAGAGTGTTTCTTAAAGTCGTCGGGTAAGATAGGAGAATGACCAAATTCACCCAAACCTACCCGACCGACCTCAAGTATACCGAATGGTTACTGATTACGGATTACTTTCCAACCAATCATTTAGGACGGCCCCGCAAGTGGGAAATGTGGCAAATTCTGAATGCGATCCTGTATGTCGTTCGAACTGGCTGTCAATGGCGAATGCTGCCGACCAACCTACCGCCCTGGCAGACGGTATATGGCTACTTTCGGCGCTGGAAGAAAAATGGCTTGTGGGAGCGCATCAATGAAGCATTGGTCAGGACAGTGCGTGTCAAAAATGGGCGCAAACCAGAACCAAGCGCAGGCATACTGGACAGCCAGAGCGTCAAAACATCCGAAGGAGGCGAACAGCGAGGCATAGACGTCCATAAGCAGACGCCTGGGCGAAAACGGCACATTCTGACTGATACTTTCGGTCTCCTGCTCATTGTTTTGGTCCACAGTGCGAGTATTCAGGATGGCGCAGGCGGCTATCAATTACTTCAGAAATTGTTCACGACCATCAAACACAGTATCCATAATCGTTGGTGTCGGCTGAAACTGCTCTGGGCAGATGCTGCTTATGCCTATATAGTGGAAAACGTCCGCAAAAATTTCGGCTGGAAATTCGAGATCGTTCGCCGCTCAGACAAAGCCAAAGGCTTTGAAGTATTGCCTCGTCGCTGGATTGTGGAACGCACTTTTGGTTGGCTGGGACGCTATCGCCGTCTTTCTCGTGATTTCGAGCATACCGTTTCTTCCAGTAAAGTCTCGTTTACATCGCCAGCATCCGTCGTATGTTGAAATTGGCAACAAATTGACTTAAGAAACGCTCTCTCTAAGGCTGCTAGCCAGAATATCGTCATGGTTACGAAAGAAATAGCTGTTTGAAGCGCCGAAGGGTTAGGACCACCGCAAGACGTTAGGGCGAGGGTGGAGTCATCGGACTGTTCATCTCGCTAGGATGAACATAATCTCTGATGGGTAGGAAACCAGCACTCCAGCACAATCTGGTCTTCCCCGATGACGAGCGAGGCAATGAGCCAAGCAAGGCGTACAGGCTAAACCTAAAACGATATGAAGACGCTACTTACATGAACTTGGGAACCATGTGTGACTTTCCCGAATTTGGAGTAGGTCAGCTTGCGACCATATGTTGCACATGGGGCGGAGCCTTCGTAGTAGTCCGAGGCAGGGAAAGCCTGCTACACACAGCACCTGCGGTACTGTGCAGGTGTGGCGAAGGAAGGCAGTTGAATTTACATAGGCTAAATGCAAACTAAGACGGAGAAAGGACGTATGAGCCAATCCAAGATGTCCCAAAAGCAAACAAGCCTGGCACTGGCAGCACAACAGAATCCCCATCACCGTTTCACCAATTTATATAGTCTCATGCACTGGGACTACTGGATTCGATGTGCAGCCGAAGCCGTTCTGGCACGACCAGGCAGCTCAACGGCAGGTATCGATGGCACAACACGGGATAACTTCAAGAAGAACTACGAGCGTGAAATCCAAGTGCTTGTGGAGTCTCAAGAAGAAAACGTATGAGCCTCAGCCAGTTCGAAGAGTTTACATACCAAAGGCAAACGGGAAGAAAAGACCGCTAGGGATACCGGTTCTCAGAGACCGCATTGTGCAGGAAGCACTGAGAGCCATTCTCGACCCCATCTACGAAACGGACTTCCAACCTTATTCCTTTGGATTTCGCAAAGGTCGTTGCACGATGGATGCCATTGCGGTCATTATGTCATTGACCGGACCAAGAGCAAAGTATTACTACGCAATTGAGGGTGACATCAAGGGCTACTTCGATACAGTTCATCATCGCAAGTTGCTCTCCCTCCTCAAACAGCGCATCGCAGACAAAGACATCCTTGATCTAATCTGGAAATTCCTCAAGGCTGGCGTGATGGAAGAAGGTCTCTTTGCACGCACCGACACCGGTGTACCGCAGGGAGGCGTTATCTCCCCACTACTGGCTAATGTTTACTTGAATGAGTTCGACAAGTGGGCAGAAGCAAAGTGGAACCTCACTCCTAACGAGAAACGAAACAGGCGTTATGCTGGAAAAGGTAATTACTGTCTCATCCGTTATGCGGATGACTTCGTTGTGCTTAGCAATGACGGTATTGCCGGAGTACAGCAAGCCAAACAGGAAATTCGGGACTTCCTCAAGACACAACTCCACCTCGAACTGTCCGAAGAAAAGACGCTCCTCACGCACCTCAATGATGGGTTTGACTTTCTTGGATTTCATATCCAACGATGCAAACCCGAAGGACGCTGGGTAGTGCATCTTCGACCAACAGAAAAGAGCAAAGAGCGAATCAAGAAGAAACTCAAAGACCTGACTACCAGAAGCTGGACATGGATGGATGAATACAGCAGGCTCACTACCCTGAATGCAATTGTGAAGGGATGGGCGGAATACTATAAAGTACACCAGCTTGCTCGTTGACGTCGAACAAATCACCCGACACACGTGGTTTAGATACTTAGCATGGCTCCTCAAGAAACATAAAGGCAGCAGAAAGCACAACCTAATTGTTGCCAAGACCCGTGTCATTCACAACAGAACGCGTTGGACAGCCAGCATACGTGAAGGGGAGAAAGTCCTCAAAGCGTACCAGTGGTTACCCACCCGCACGGAATTGCACAGAAGGCGCTACTCACCAAAAAGGAAAAGATGGATTTCCTCATCCTTACCTGATGGAAGAAGAACCAATCGTGCAGGATTATCCAATGGGTGAAGTTGGGCCAGATGAAACCATCTACACAGCAACTGTTGGGGCAACAAGCAACCGAGCCTCACGCGATGAACCGCTTGAACTTGCGGAACTCAAGCTGCGGGCAAAGATGCGGGATGACTTCAAATGTGTACGCTGCGGTTCTTCCGAGAGCCTGCGTGTGCATCACAAGAATGGCACGAAATCCCGCAGCCTCGACAACTTCGAAACTCTGTGCCTGACATGCCACAAGGCTGAACATGGCTACCGCCAGACCAATTAATAATTCAATAGAAAGCCGGATGAGGTGAAAGTCTCATGTCCGGTTTGGAGAGAGGGGTGGGGAAAACCACACAGAGCAATCTGTGTATGGCGTTCCTGCCCCTACTCTACGCGATCCGACTCCCAGCCCCGATGATGTAGCCGTAACCACGCGCCATCGTCCAGGCCGGGAAAGCTGCTGGACATGGATGTCCTGGATCATTTGGTGATTGGTCAAGGCAAGTGGGTGTCGTTGAAGGAAAGAGGGCTGGGGTTTGGGTGATTACTTACAAACATCTTAACGCTACAGGCTTCTCTTCACGCCAAACTGCATAAACTCCCCTGTTGGTGTCTCCCACTCCACATTTGATTCCTCCACCCGCGAGGCGCGCGGACCTTGTTTGATCGCTTCGATCAACTGCTCCACTTTCTCGCGCTCCCCCTCCACAACGGCTTCCACCGTATCATAACCAACATTTCGCACCCAGCCGGTCAAACCGCCAATCTGGCGGGCGCTATATTCCACGTGGGCGCGGAAGCCGACGCCCTGTACACGTCCCTTGACCCGGACGTGGGCACGGACCGTTTCATTTGCGGATAAAGGTTTCTGGCTCATTACGGCTTCCTTTTGTCACCATCGCGCCAGCGATTCCGATGATTGGAACAAGCAGCATTACACATAACAACACCAGATAAGGCGCGATGTTTTGCAGCCCGGGCGGCAGGGTATTCCGTCCTGCAACTGAGCGAGTGCCAGTTCTGCTCCAGGCTTGCAAGTGGAATACCAAAGGCAAGCTCCGGTCCATCTTCACAGCCTGTACCATTGGCATATGTGGTGGCCAGCTTGAACAATCCTGTGGAGCCATACGTCTCGTAAATATAACTGGCAACCGACCGGGATTTGGCGTATGCCAGGAAAGCCCGGTCCGTATCGGACAGGAAAGGAACTGCACAAGGTGCTCAAAGGGATCCAGTCGCTGCGCAATACTGCACTTTTGAGAGCACTGTCATAGGCCGTATTGGAGATCATTTCCGCAAGACCGGCCATCCCTTCATTCAACCAGACAGGGATATTGGCATACCCTTCACCCAAAGCACGATACAACATGACGTGCATCAACTCGTGCGGAATACGCTGCTGCATGCTGGTCTCCTGGGTGGAGCCCGGCTCGATCGCAACCATCACGACCCCGAGGAGGGAGTCTGCATGACCAGCAATCCATGCCTGGCTGCCGGGGACCAGCGTGCCGCGCAGGTCGCTCAGGCTGGAGTAAATGTAAAAATCCACCGGCTGATCGAGACCGGCGGGTATCAGGCGCCTTTCAGACTCCAGGCCTGTCTGGGCGGCGTTCAGCACTGCCTGGCCGAAGTCAGCATCGCCGCCGTACCAGTGGATGCGGAGCATGCCCGCTTCGACTGACTGCCAGACGAAGCGATTGTCATCATAGCGGGCCGAGAAGTCTTCACTGTTCCTTGTACTTCCATCCGGGAGGAGAAAGCGGTAGCTCCAGCTCACCTTGCTGAATGGGCGCAAACTGTTTTGCAGGGCGTCATATTGAAATTCCGTGCGACCATCCGTCCTGCACGACCAGCGGCTCTACATGCGTGACGCTCTGTAGACTTGTCGAGAATGAGTATCGAAGCATCCTGGATGGGAAGTGGAGATTTGATCGTGGCTACAAAGGTGATCTGCTCCCCAAAGCTGACCAAGGCGACCACGTTTTCCAGCTCGATCCCTGTCTGACCCTGTGCAAATGCCTGCCGTGCGTTCCACTTGACAGGTTGCACCAGGATCACAAGGACGAGCAATAATAATTTTACAAGCTTCAATTTACTTTCCCAGGAAGACCAGCAGCGGTGTCAACGTCAGCGGGCTGAGAAGGGTGCTGATAAAGACGATGGCAGTGACCAGTTTTGAATCCAGCTGATATTCGGTTGCGAGAACGGTCGCGCTGACCATGCTGGGCATGGAGGCCTCGGTCACGCTCCCCTGCCAGGCGGGGCCGCTGATCCCAAACAGGGCGGTGAGCAGCAGGGCGATCATGGGAGCAATCAGCAGCCGCAGGCCAACACTTAACTGCATGGCCCTGGCGCTCCCTGTCAACTGGACGCGGGTGAGTTCCACGCCAAGCAGGATCAACATAAGAGGGATGGTCCCACCTGCAGCAAGATCCACAGCCCGTGCAACAGGCCCGGGAAGCTGGATGCTAAAAGTATTCATCAACACGGCAAGCAGAACCGCATACAGGGTCGGGATTTTCAACAGGCCAAGCACGGCATCCTTCAGGCTCATGTGTCCCAGGGAGGCGATCAGGACGCCGACGGTATAGAAGAGCAGCGTGGTCGTCACGAAAAAAATACCGGCATAGGAGAGCGCCTCCTCCCCAAAGGCGAACGCGACCAGCGGCAGACCATAATTGCCGGTGTTGGCAAACATGGTCGTGATGAGGATGGAGGTCATGGCAGGGCGCTCGAGCTTGAAGAATGTGCCCAGCATATAAGTGATCAATGCCCATAACGGCAATTATGCAGATCGTCAGTACGATCACGCCGATCGCTTCGTTCAGTTTGAGGTGGTTCTGAAGGAGCAAGTTGAAGATCAGCACCGGGCTGAACACGTAGAACACGACACGCCCCAGACTGCGGGCATCGATGTGCAGTGTTTTTCCCAGGGCAAACCCTGCTCCCCCAATGAGCAGGATGGGCAGGATGTTGTTGGCAAAAGTGGCGGCAAGGACGGAGAATGACATGACATGTCCCAACAGAAAAGTCACGGAGATTATAACGTCTCCGTGACTTTATCAAGATTGCTCAATGTAATTGCAACTTCAGCTCAAATCAGTGTAAGTCCTATCGATCCTGGGATTGTCTTTTTGCCGGTTGGACTTTCTTATTCATCGTCTTCGTCCTCTTCAAGCTCGAGGAGCTTATCATCAGGGTCGAAAGCCAGCAGGTCGAAACGATCCAGGTCCTCCGTGAAGGCAAGGTTATCAAGAGCCTCCTCGAGGAAGGCAATCTGTTCGTCGTCTTCCTCGAGCTGGTCGAGAAGGTTTTCGAGATAGGTGCGGACGTCCTCGCCGCCGATCTGTGAAAGAGACCAGATGATCGCACTCAGGACCAGGCCATCCTCCTCTTCACCCAGCATTCGCAGCAGCAAAGGCCGGGTCGATTTAAGGGAGAGCTCGCCGGCAGCCTGCACCGCGGCTTTACGAATATTATCGTTCTCACTTACGAGTGTGCGTGTGACATCCTCCGCCCAGCGATCGTCGGCGGAGCGGCCCATGGCAGTGAGAGCGCTGACCTTCCAGTTGGATTCCTCCCGTTTAAAGGAGGATTCGATCAGCGTCGCAACCTCCGGGCGGGAGGAATAACCGATCGATTCAAGAGCACCACGGCGCACACGGGCATCGTCATCGCCAGTGATGGATGTCAGCAGGGCATCCTCGACCTGGTGGTAGATGGTTTCGGGAATTTCCTCCAGCTCTCCCAGGTCCACGAACAGGCCAAGCGCTTTGGCAGCCTCGATACGGACATTGAGATCGGGATCGTTCTTGAGCATATCCATGAAGGAGGGGACGAGCTTCACATCCTCCGATTCGTCGAGCAGGCGGATGGCGCGGACCCGCACCTGGGGATCGGGATCGGTGAGCATGGCACTGGCAAAGTCGTCAAAGGAGACCAGTGTATCGGTCTCCGCCAGGGCATCCAGCTCGTCGAGCAGGGTCAGTTTCCGGCTGAGCTCGACCCGGGGCCAAACATCCAGCAGGGATCTCAATTCGGGGGTTCCAATATCCGAAAATTCCTGCAGATACTGGCGCGGAAGCTCCCTGCTATTCGCAAGCAGGGAATCAAGTACTTTTTGAAAGGAAAGAGGTTCAGTAGCCATTTAAGGAATATTGATTGCGATCGGGTTGATAAAGTCCATGACGTTGACATAGAGCATGAAGATCAGCAGGAGAGCCATGCCCATGCCATGGACCACATTTTCGACCTGCGGCGAAACACGCTTGCGGAAGATCAGCTCCGGCAGGATGAAGATGATGCGTCCGCCATCCAGCGCCGGGAAAGGGAACAGGTTGAAGACGCCAAGACTGATGGACAGCGAAGCGAGCAGTTCCAAAGTACGGATGGGCCGGTCTACAGGACTGGCGGGAGCCGCGGCAGAACCGCTGCCTGTTGTGCTGGGGGCAGGATTGTTGACCGCCTGCACATCCCGCGAGACGCTCTGCCCAAGGATATCGAAAATACCCTTCAAGCCGATCATCCGGCTCGCTTCAGGGGCGGCTGTGCCACGGATCAACTGGGCAGGCAGAGAGATCAGGGTCCGGATTGAATATCCGGTGTAGCGGGCACCCAGTCCAAGTGTTTCTGCCATGGATGTGGTTTGTTTGAACGGGACGCTCAGACCAACGCCGATCATGACCCGTTTCTCGGTCTCGTTCATCTGCGGCGTGGCCATCAGCTCGACCTGCTTGCCATCGCGCTCAACGAGGAACTTGACAGGTTTGCCTGCATTCTCATCAACGATTACACGCAGCTGATCGTAATTGGCGATCGGCTGGCCATTGCCACTGATAAAAATATCTCCGCTCTTGAAGCCTGCAACTGCAGCCGGGCTTTCAGGCGAGATAGAATCGACCAGGACCCGGTTTGTATCCGGGACGCCGACCATGTTGAAGATGATGGCATAAATGACAACCGCCGTCAGCAAATTCATCATCGGCCCTGAAACGAGTACAAACAACCGCTTCCACGGACTGGCCGCGGCGAGCCCGCCGGGAACGTTCGGATCGTTTTCACCCTTCGGGCGGACAAAACCTCCGAGCGGGAGCCAGTTGAGGGTAAAGCGGGTCCCCTTCCACTTAAACAGGGTAATGGCGCCCGGGGTCGGGAGGCCAATCCCAAATTCGTCGACTTCGATCCCACTGATGCGGGCTGCAATAAAATGTCCAAACTCATGGATCAGGACCATGCCGCCGAAGGCAAGGATAAACACAATCCAGGTTAATAAGGTGTTATTCATTAGCTATTCCTTCGGGCGCGATTATATCGCCTTTTAATTTGACGACCCGTCATGGTGAGATATTTCTAATACTATACATATGTCCTAGTGAAAAACCACAAAAGCAGCTCATTTTTCCTCACCATGGAGCATACCGATGTCACCGAGAAAAATCAGGAAAACCCCAAACTTTCGTTTCCTCCGTTGTTATATAATTCGATCAAATTCCATACCAATGAATGGAAAAGCGCTTTTTATTTACCTTGTGTCCCGCCTATCGAGGATGATTTATCAAATGTCCACAGACTGCATTTTTTGTAAAATAATTTCGAATGAGGCCAAGGCGACCATCGTCTACCAGGATGAACAGGTCACTGCGTTCCGCGATATTCACCCGGTCGCGCCCACTCATATCCTGATCGTCCCGAACCGGCACATCGATTCGGTGGGCATGATGGAGCCTGAGGATGAGCAGCTGGTGGGACACATCTTCAGCGTGGCACGCAAGCTTGCCGAGCAGGAGGAGATTTCAAAAGGCGGGTACCGCATGATCACGAACACCGGTCCGCATGGCGGCCAGACGGTCTTTCACCTGCATGTCCATTTGATCGGGGGACAAAGGATGAGATATCCGATGGGGTAAAGACGTCAACCACAAACCCCGCTAAAACCAGCGGGGCAGGTGAGACAAAGGGTCACAATGGAAAAACCAGGAAAGCTGGGTGTACCCTGGCAATCCTTTGTGGTTAAACTCTCTTACATAAAAAGGCCGCCGGAATTCGGCGGTCTGTCGTTTATTCCCTCTTCGAGAGCGGGCTGTTTTTTAATTTACTTTTAGGCTGGCTGGCACGGTAGGCATAATATCCCAGCCCCGCCCCGCCGAGCAGAAGCAGCAGGCCAAAAATCCCCAGGACGGATGACCTTCCACCTCCCTGATCCTCGGTCGTCTGGTTGGCAGTCACTGTTTTGGCCTGTGCGCCGAAATCAATCGAGGCCCGGTCACCGGCTTTGATCGTCAGGTTGTAGGTCATCAGCATTGTGGCGTTGTAATTGTCCGGCGGCGCGACGCTGACGTTGTACTCCCCGCCAGGCACATCCTCAAAACAGGTGCGAATAGGCTCCGCAGTGTCCGGATCTGTAGCCGAGGTGGTATTTTGTGTCTCGGAGTAGGAACCGTTCAAATTGGTGAGACTGACCGCGCCGCCATCGACCCCGAACTCCGTCTCCTGGCGCAGGGCATCGCCGTTTGAGTCAGCGAAGAGCAGGACACAGACTTCGGTCGTCCCACTGACCGGGGTCGCGGTGACGGTCGGAGGCGGCAGAGTGGGAGCAGGTCCTGCGGTGGGCCCACTCTGAACAGCAAGCCCCACCACGAGCTGCTGGCCGATGGTCAATGTACAATTCTCATCGAGGCGGGAGTTGAACTGGCGCAGCTGGGCCATGCCGATCCCGTGCTTGAGAGCAACCAGGGAACAGGTGTCACCATCCTGAACAATATAAAGAATACGTCCATCGGGCTGCGGCGTATTGGTGACAAATCCCTGGGCGAGGGGAGCTGCCGCAACGGGAAGTGAGGCGCCCAGGACCAGCAGGATGATCACTACAAAAACAATAATGAAAGACAGCCGTGTTTTCATTGGAAAAAATTATATCAGCAAAGGCCTTGCGAAAAATTAAGGTGACAGCACCTTGCAATGCAGGAGGAACTGTCACCTGTGGACTGTGAATGATGCAGCTTCGCTCCCACAGTTGCATGGTGGGAGTAGCAAGCAGAGTTATTTGCCGTATCTTTTCCTGATTTCCGGCAGGAAGTAATCATCGAAGAATGCGTCAGCATCGTAGTCGGGCTTCCAGTTCCACTCGGTGCGGGCGAGGGTGTCGTCCACATCCTCAGGCCAGGAGTTCGACAATTCCCTGGCGGCGCGGGTTCGGCTGGAACGTGATCTCTGCGCCCGGGAATGCCTGGACGGCGCGGTCCCGGAATTCACCGGCAGTGATGGCAAAGGCAGCGATGTTGTAGACATGATGGTGGAGCTTTTCACGCGGCACATCGATCAACATCAACAATGACTTGATCGCGTCGGGCATGGCCATGAAGGAAATTTTGGTGTCTTCGCGCACGAAACAGGAGTATGGCCTGCCCTGGGCGGCCGCGTGGAGCATCTCGGGACCGTAGTCGCTCGTCCCGCCGCTGGGCAGGGTAAAGGCAGAGATCAGGCCCGGGAAGCGGATGGCGCGAAAGTCCAGCATGTGAGGCGGGTTTGCATCCAGATGTTTTTGACCGAAATATGTGCTGTAATACAGTCCCAGCTTTTCACAGTACAGCTTGTTGCATCCATACATGGTATGCGGCGTGTTGAAATCGTCCTCCTTCGCCGCACCGCAGGCGCTGCTTGGTCATCAGGTCCGCCATGCCGTAGGCGGCGATCGAGCTGGGGAACAGGAATTTGACGGACTTGCTGTACTTCTCCGAGCGATAGGCAGCCAGCATCAACAATTGCATGGTGCCTTCGACATTGATGCGGTGGGCCTCCTCGCTGGCAATCTCTGCCTTGGACGAAAGCGAGGCCGCCAGGTGGAAGATCACATCGAAATCATAGTCGTAGAAATTTTTGATCTTATAGACCAGATCTCCCTGCACGTGCTCAGCCGATATTTCCCTGATGCTATCGGGCAATGGAGCGAGATCCGAAGTGACAATTCGATAGCCACCCTTTTGGTTGAGTCCCTGAACAAGAGCCTGACCAATTTCACCACATGCACCTGTTACAAGCACAAGCTTTTCGGTCATAGAGTCTCCTTGCGGTAAAATGATGTTCGCTGCTATTGTACAACAGCTTGATTTTTTTCCTTACGAAGATTGTCATTATTAAATAATGAGACTCTCCCTGCCGTATGTTACATCTACACTTCCCGTCACCTGCCAATAATCGGCGAAGAAAACCGGGTGGTGTCGTCTTTGCCATGCTCCTCCTGGCCATGACCTTGCTGAGCGCCTGTCTTCCACTGGGACCCATCCAGCTCACCGAAACACCTCAGCCGCCAGACACGCCGACTCCCACTGCCACCATCGTCTGGTTCCCTGCCTCCGCGACGCCTACACTGCTGGCAGTTCCCACCTACACCGGCACGCCAGAGATGAGTCCCGGCATTGGGGCGCGGACCCTGAGTGATACCTTTTCCGAGGACTCTGCGTTGGGATACAGCGGTATCCAACAACGGCAGCGCGGCCATCAGCATGAACCGTCTTTCCCTTGCAGCCCAGCCCGGATACTACCTTTCCAGCATGCGCCGGGAGCTGCCCCTGAGCGACTTCTACGCCGAGATCACGGCCCGTCCCAGCCTGTGCCGCGGGGACGACAATTATGGAGTCATCGTACGCGGCGTGGGAAGTTCCTTTTACCGCTTCGTGTTGACCTGCAATGGGGAGATCCGCGCCGAGCGCATCAGCGGCGGGACCCGGCTGCCGATCTACGACCCCGTCCCCAGCGGAGATGCGCCGCGGCCGCCCGGAGAAGTCCGCATTGGGATCTGGGCCGTCGGCGACGAGATGCGGCTGTTCCTCAACGACCGCTACCAGTTCAGCGTGACGGACCCCAAATTCCCGATCGGCGCGTTTGGCGTCTTTGTGCGCTCGACCGGGGATGAGGCAGTCAGCGTAACCTTTTCGGATTTCGAAGTTTATGATGTGAATTACACGCTGCCAACGAAAACGCCTCTGCCAACACCTTAGGGACGACCCGGTTGGCCAGGAAATTATTTCCAACAGATCCTCGATATGGCTGAAAATTTTCCATAAAGCAAGAAGGGCCTCTCCCTACGATATAATTTCACCCATGCCCTCCAACAAACTGAACAACCTCGATCCCAAAAGCTGGCTGAAGTTCCAGAAGTCCTGGTTCATCCACAACCCGCCGCCGCGGAAGAAGGGTGTGCTGGTGCATCCCGCCAAGTTCCCCGAGACGATGGCGCAGGAATTCATCGAGTTCTTCACCAAGCAGGGCGAGACAGTTCTTGACCCAATGGCCGGGACCGGTTCCACGCTCGTCGCTGCAATGCGGGCGGGAAGGAATTCTGTCGGCATTGAGTTAAATCCAAAGTATGCGAAGATCGCGGAGCAGATTGTTGAGGAGGAGAAAAAGGGGTTGGGGGAAAAGGGGGAGGGGATAAAGGCAGTGGTTATCAATGGGGATGCGGCCAGGATCGATGAATTTGGACTTTCCATTTTCGACTATGTGCTCACCTCTCCTCCCTACTGGGATATGCTGCGCGCCAAAGGGGCGGAGACTCAAAAGAAGCGGCGTTCCTCTGAAGACTTCGATGTGCATTATTCCGATGACCCGAATGACCTGGGGAATATCGATGATTACGAATTGTTTCTGGGGAAACTGGTGAGCATTTATGAAGGGCTGAAGCCCTTGCTACGCGAGAAGGCGTATCTGACGATCATCGTCAAGAACGTGAAGAAGGGCGGGAAGATCTACCCGCTGGCCTGGGATATTGCCCGGGAGCTGGGAAAAACATACACACTGAAGGATGAGAAGATCTGGCTGCAGGACAATCAGCGGCTTGCACCCTTCGGATTGGGATCGGCGTGGGTAAGCAATACATTCCATCATTATTGTCTGCAGTTCAGGAATGAGTAATGACAAATAAGAACGATGACTCCTAGCCTGTGGGAACCTTGCGAAGTTTTGATTCTTCGCAGGGTTTGATTTTATGATTTCTGCTTCCGACTTTATTCACCTTCCTTATACCCGTGACCTGACCGACGGCGGGATCGCATACGCAATCCATTCGCTGCCTTATACTTACAACCGCATGGGCGGCTCATCCCATGAGCGGCTGCGGCGGATCGTAGCCGGGGTGGCAGTGGAACTGGCCTTCCGGCGCTACCTGGCAGAGCAGGATGTCCCTTTTGATGTGATGGGTTCCACGCCGTTCACCGATCCGGACCATTATGATGTTTCGCTTGGCGGCAGGCGCTGTGATATCAAGTCCTTTCTCATTACCTACCGCGAGCAGATCTCGGAGATGAAGCGCAATCCCCAGGTTGTCCTGAAGGCACCGGCCCTGGTCCCCTCCGACCAGAATGCGGCTGAAGGTCATTCCAACCAGGACATTTATCTCTTTGCCTTTCTATCCGGCCTGGTAGCCGCTTCGAAAGAGGACATTGAACAGACATGGCAGCCGGATAAACCGTGTTACTGGATCCACGTCATGCCCGATGCCTGGAACCGGCCGGAGAGGTGGAATCCGCTCGGGGCGCTGGCTTTAAAGTCTGAAGCGGAGGAGACTCTTACCGTCGAGATCGGAGGGCAGGACGCGGGACGTGAGATGCGCTCCCTCGAGGTGCAGATCCCGCCCCGGACACGCCTCCAGGTCGACGACCGTTTCTTCTCGCTGGCGTATGTCCATGTAAAATTGCCTCCAGCGGCGCGCCTCGGCCTGCATAGTCCCCAGTTGAAGCAGACACATATCATCGACCCGTCTGACTGGGGCAACATCTGGGTCTACGGCCTGGACCTTCTGCTGGCCGGTTACCTGGACCGCGGCGAGTTTAACCGGCGGGCCAGCTTCATCCATGAGGGTGCACGCGTGTTCCAGTACAACCGCACACGTACGAAAAACCTGGCTGTCAGTGTCTATGACCTGAGGCCGCTTTCCGAGCTTCTGGAGCGTGCCCGAGCCTGGTCCTCTGCGGGCAATGATCGTGAGTCTCATAAAGGTGATGAATGACGTTGAAGAAAATAGCATTTGGATTTTTAATGCTGTCCCTGCTGGCGTGCAGTACAGTGACCAGCATGATCGTGCCTCCGACGGCGACCCTGGTCCCCACGGCAACCGTCACACTCACCGCCTCCCCCACGCCGACAGCGACAGCAGTTCCCCTTCGGCCGGCCTACATCCCGCCCGAATGCGCAACCACGCCGCTGGCAACTCTCTCCCCGGATGCAATTGTCACACCGACCGGAGAGTCCCACGACAACCCGGAGATCTCCGAAACCGAACAGTTGGATATCCTGAACGAGGTGGGAGATATCGTCAGGCAGGTCTATGTCTACCCGGATTTCAATGGCAAGGATTGGGGTGGGATCGAATCCCGCTATAAATCCATGATCGAGGCCGGGCTGGGGACGGATGAGTATTATTCCCAAATGGAGAGCATGATCGAGGAACTGGGCGATGAGCACTCGTTCTTCCTGTCGCCGATCAATGCGAAGAGGTCGGAGGAGGAACTCAAGGGTGAGAATAATTTTGTCGGCATCGGCGTCTACAGTAATCCGGAACCTGAGCGCGGCCGCCTGGTCGTGATCTCCGTCTTCCCGGGCTCGGCAGCGGATTATGCGGGCATCAAAGCCCATGACAGTATCCTGCAGGTGGACGGCCGGCCGGCCATTGATGAGAACACCAACCGCCTGCGCGGACCTGCCTGCTCGACCCTGGTCGCCACGGTGCAGTCCCCAGGCGAGGCGCCGCGGGATATCATGCTGGTCCGGTACTCGATGCAGGGCAACCTGCGGATCGATGCGAGTCTTGTCCCCACAAAGGATGGCTCGAGGATCGGTTATATCTTCATCCCAACTTTTTTCGATGAGACCATTCCAGCCCAGATCGAAGCCGCCCTGAAGGATTTTGGCGAGCTCGACGGACTGGTCCTCGACCTGCGCATGAACGGCGGAGGCAGCAGCAGTGTTGCCAACCCGATCCTGTCCTTCTTCACATCCGGGCGGCTTGGCCAGTTTGTCAGCCGCAACGAATCCAGGACGTTGGAGCTTAAGGGGTATCCCATCAACAATTCCCAGACCGTCCCGCTGGTAGTCATGGTCAGCGAGGATACCGTCAGCTATGGCGAGATCTTCGCCGGCATCATGCGCGATTCCCGGGAGGCCAAAATCACCGGCCAGACCAGCCTGGGCAACGTGGAGGTGCTGCACGGCTTCAACTTCGATGATGGCTCACAGCTATGGATCGCCTCCGAGGCCTTCTTTCCCGCCCACTCGGATGAGAACTGGGAGGAGACCGGCATCGTCCCCGACCTGCAGGCATACGCCAACTGGGACAGCTTTACCTTCGACACCGATCCATCCATCGCCGCGGCCTTGACTTTACTGGGACATTAGTTCTCACGCTGACCTGAGGAGTGTGGCGGAATTCCAGGTCAGCCTGCGTGGTAGGTCTCGATCGAGCCGCTTCAGGTCGTTAAGCCTTAATCCAAACTCATTCAATTCTGGTACACTTTTCCGAATGTTGAAGAGAAATATCATTCTAATGGCCGGCGCAGGAGTGCTCCTGCTGCTCATCGTCCTCTCCCAGACCCCGGCCATCAAATCCCGCCTGGCGTGGCGCTATGAAGTCGCCAGGATCTACGCCAGGAATGTGCTCCACCCTGTGGGCAGTGCACCGACTGCCATCCCAAGCACACCGCATCCTACAGGCACGCCCGGCCCCACCCTGGCAGTCACAGCGACGGTGGCAACTGCTGAGCTGGTACCCTCTGCCACACCCACCCTGGCGCCGCCTCCACCACAGGCCCGCCTTGCCTCCCCACCCTACGAGAAGCAAACCCCCAACAACTGCGGCCCGGCTGCCCTGTCGATGCTGCTGAAATACTACGGCTGGACCGGCGACCAGAAGACCATTTCCGATGTGATCAAGCCTGTCAACGGCGACCGCAATGTCAACCCGGAGGAGCTGGCGTACTGGGTCCGCAACTTCGCCGGCTGGCTGCGGATGGAATACCGGGTCGGGGGCGACCTGGATACGCTCAAGCGCCTGATCGCGGCGGGGTATCCGGTTATCATCGAAGGCACCACCTCCCTGAATCCGGATGACACCGGCTGGCCGGACGACGATCTATGGGCGGCGCATTACCTGCTGATGACCGGCTACGATGATGCAACCCAGACCTTTACCGTCCAGGATGCCTATCGCGGCCCGGACAAACAAATCCCTTATGAACAGGTCTTATCTGAATGGAAGCCGTTCAATTATCTTTACCTGGTTGTGTACCCGCCTGAGAAGGAGGAACAGATCAAGACCATTCTCGGCCCGAACTGGGACCCCGGCCTCAACCGTCTCAATGCGTTGGCCATCGCCCAGGCTGCCACCGAGAAGGACCCATCCGACGCGTTCGCCTGGTTCAACGTGGGCAGCAACCAGGTTTATTTTGAGCGCTACGATGAAGCCAACGCCGCCTACGACAAGTCCCGCCAGCTGGGACTTCCCCAGCGGATGTTCCGCTACCAGTTCGGCCCGTTCATCGCCAACTTCCAGGCCAACCGCACCGACGACCTGCTGGCCCTGACCGACTATGCCCTGCAGCGGACAGACATGTCCGAGGAGACCTGGCTCTGGCACGGCTGGGCCCTCTACCGCAAAGGCGACACGACAGGCGCCGTTGAGAACTGGCGCAAGGCATTATCCATTCATCCTGAATACCAGGACGCGCTCTATGCGCTTTCGTTCGTAGGAGCAACGCCTTAATCCATGGAGTCAAGCGGCAATCGCCGCTTGAATGTCAGGAACTGCTCCTGACTCGCATGCAGGAAATCCATGAAAAAACTCATTCCAACCTTCCTCCTCCTTTTCCTCCTCGCCGCCTGCGCAGGGAACGCAAGTCCCTGTGATCGCAGCCACTCCCTCACCGGTTCCCCCGGCTGCCACGGCGGTCGTGCTCCCCTCGGCAACGGCAGAAGCGACCATGGTGCCCACCGCCACACCGGTCCCGAGCACCGCGGTACCGGCGACTCCCACTGCATCCAGCCAGCGCACTTCCCCGGTCGACGGGATGCCACAGGTCTTCATCCCTGCCGGGACATTCCGCATGGGCGGCATGGATGCGCGCTCAGCTCCCGATGAGAGGCCCGCGCATGATGTCACGCTCGACGCCTATTGGATGGACCAGCTCGAAGTGACCAATGCCATGTATCTGCTATGTGTGCAGAGTGGATCCTGTACTCCTCCGCAGAGCCTCAAATCATCAGACAGGCGCCCGGATTATTTCACCAACCCCACCTATAAGGATTATCCGGTCGTATACGTGACCTGGGGACAGGCGAAAGCCTACTGCGGGTGGGCCGGGAGGCGCCTGCCCAGTGAAGCAGAGTGGGAACGGGCAGCCCGCGGCGACGACTGGCGCACCTTCCCCTGGGGCGAGGACAAGGCAGACGGCCTGCGCGCCAACTTCAATATGCAGCTCGGGGATACATCCCGGGTAGGGACCTACCCGCTTGGGGCCAGCCCGTTCGGGGTCCTGGACATGGCCGGGAATGTAGCCGAGTGGACCAATGATTTTTACAGCGCCACGTATTACTCCACGCTTGGCGACACTGCTGTCAACCCCACTGGACCAGCCACCAGCTCCAGCCTGAGACGCGTGGTTCGTGGTGGGACCCTTGGCGACGCAGAGATCAACATTCGCGTTGCCAAGCGCTCCGCAGTCCCGGGCTCAGACCTGAGCATAGTCCCCGCCACCCCGGGTGACTTCTCCCCGCGCATCGGTTTCCGCTGCGTGCAGGATGAATAAAACCATACATCCCGAGCCGTATAAGCAGTCGATGGGCAATCAGTAGTCATTAAACAACCTGCGCCGGCACAATGGCCGGCGCAGGTTGTTTCCAGTTTTGTCCCCCTCATTTCCCCATGGTTTGTTTTATTCATTTGGATAGGGCGGGCCACAGACTATCAAAATAATTTTACAAACCGTTTCACTCAACCAATCTGATGCATCCGACCCTATTATGATACATGACGGCTTTCATCTGTGAAAGGTTACACTAATTTGGGTACGTTACTTCCTGGTGGAAATAGAAGAGGCTTGCGTCGATGGCACAAGCCTCTTCGTATAAATGGTGAGAAGCCTTATGAGGTGCTTCTCACTTCACCCCCTGGTTCGAATTTGATGGAAATCCTTGCGGGTCCAATTTTCATATGTAGAAATCTTCCTTGTCGAATGCATTGTCCCCAGGCTTCTGATCGATGGAGCAAGCGCCTGGATCACTGGCAGGTCATTACACACCGCAACATAATAAATGGAACCAAATCCTTACATTCCTATAAGTATTGGATGCATGACACATTACATAGATGTCAGTTACAAATGGGACGGTCGCAGTTTGGTAGCATTCCTGCACTCAGGAGTCGCAGATTCGGATAGTTTTGTCACAAAACAGGGAAAATCATCCAAAATCCTGTTGTCCCCTGTGTGCCTGGCATGCGGTTTCATTTTGTTGATGCTGGAGGTGCATCCCTATGACATTCGCTGGATGGGAAACCAATATCTGTTGGCAAAGTTTAGGGATCGTTCAAGCGTCGCCATATTCCCCCGGAACAGGATCGAGGCAGCGAATTTAGCGAATCAACATTGGTATCAACAGGCTGGCCAGCAGCAACAATGCCATGCACAGGAATATGACGAGCAATCTGTTCGTGTTCCGTGAGGAACGATGGTGATGCCTGCGCTTCATTTGACTCTCCTTTCCCTGATAGGACCGCGGCGGCAGAGGACCTGGAAGGACATAAACTGGCACCCGCTTCCGGGTGACTTGAAGGTCTATGTATACGGCTGGGTCCGCCGGTTGTGCAACGCCAAGCCATACCTGGAGATATGAAACAATAAGGAATGCCCGGTCAACTCTTAAGATAAAACCCCGGAAATCAAAAATCCACACCTGTGTTGCTGATCTTCATAATGAGTATACATGATTTAAAGGACAAAACCAATCCCCCGCCGGAAATTTCGGATGGTCAATGCATACTCGACTTTCCTCCACCCTGCACAACGCATCCTTCATACCACTTGAGAAGTTCCGATATAGATGCTATTCCGAGGCAAGCCGGTAGCCCACCCCCACCACAGTCTGGACAATGAGTGGGTTGGCCGGGTCGGCTTCGATCTTGCGGCGCAGGCGGTAGACCACGTTCTTGAGCATGGTATTGTCCGCCTCGGCCGTATAGCCCCACACTTTTTGGTTCAGTTCCTCGGTTGTGACGATCTGTCCCGGGCGGTTCATCAGGTAGTACAGCAGGCGCAGCTCCAGGTTCGTCAGCTGGACGACCCCGCCGTTCTTTAGAATCACAAACCGCTCGTTGGGGAAAAGCTGCAGGGTCCCGACCTTGACCGGACTCATCTCATCCGCCGACAGGCTGCCGAACCGCCTAAGCCAGACCGAGACTTTGGCCTGGAACAGGGACGGGCTGACCGGTTTGAGGATGCAGTCATCCACGCCGGCTTTGTACGTTTCGATCACATATTCCTCGGACCGCACAGGTGAGAGTAAAAGGATGGGAGTCAGCATCTCCACCCGCAGGTTGCGGATCAGCTCGAGTGTCCCTGCTTCTGGAAAATTGATATCCAGGATGATCAGGTCCGGTGACTCCATCTCGGCGCGTTGAAGGGTGCGGGTTGGGTCTGCTTCAAGCAGCACATTCAACTGGCGCTGCTGCAGGCTAAAAACCCACAGGGGTCCTGTGGTTTGCTGGTTGCTGACGACCAGTACCTTGGGGGCGCGTCCAAGTTTCTCCGGCATGTTCGTTCCTGTTTCTTTCTTGGTACAGTACTTCCGCCGCCTGAGTGTCGCATTCTTGATGTGAGGCGATTATAGCATCCTCGATTTGAATCCAAAATATGGAAGCGTTTCTTTATCATTACGCTTCTGCACCGCTAGATTTATAAATACAGATCTTTTGGATGTCATCTGCAGGCTGCCAATCAAATTCAAGTTATGAATAAATAGGCGGCACTCTGTAATTGACTTTCCCTGCCTACCGTGATATTATGCCGACACAATTCAACAGCCCCATAAAGGCGCTCTTATCCAGAGAGGCGGAGGGAACGGCCCTGCGATGCCTCGACAACCTGCCAGCGAGTAGTCATCATTAGACAAAAGTTGAAAAGGTGCCAATTCCGACAGACGGATGTTCTGGGAGATGAGAGGGCTTGATACTAAAATGTATTGCCCTTTCTGCTCGTCTGAATGGGCAATTTTCTTTTGTAAAGGAGTTTCACACAATGAGCAATACTTTTATGACCTCACCGAAGCTGATGTTCACATCCGAATCGGTGACCGAGGGACATCCCGACAAGCTCTGCGATCAGATCTCGGACGCCGTCCTGGACGCCTGCCTCGAGCAGGATCCCACGTTCGCGCGTCGCCTGCGAGACCGCCACGAAGACCGGTTTCGTCGCCCTGCTGGGAGAGATCACCACGAAAGCTTTTGTAAACTTCGACGACCTGGTCCGCAAAGTGGTGTTGGAGATCGGCTACGATAACAGTGATAAGGGCTTCGACGGTCATACCTGTGCAGTGCTTACAGCCATTGCCAGCCAGAGCCCCGATATCGCCATGGGTGTTGATCACGCGCTGAGTCGCGTGACGGCCATGAGGTCACCGATGCTGAAGTGGAATCGATCGGCGCCGGAGACCAGGGCATGATGTTCGGTTACGCCTGTAATGAAACACCCACCCTTATGCCCCTGCCGATCTATCTTGCCCACAAGCTCACCCGCCGCCAGAGCGAGATCCGCAAGGACGGAACGATTCCCTGGCTGCGCCCGGATGGGAAGAGCCAGGTCACGATCGAATATTCGAAGGGCACGCCCGTCCGCGTGGATACCGTCCTCATCTCCACCCAGCACGCCCCGGATGTCTCCCAGGCAGAGATCAGCGAACTGGTCACCGAGCACATCATCATGCCCACACTTCCCTCCGAGCTGGTGGATAGCAACATCAAGGTATACGTCAACCCGACCGGACGCTTCGTGGTCGGTGGTCCCATGGGCGATGCCGGCGTGACCGGGCGCAAGATCATCGTCGATACCTATGGCGGCATGGGCCGTCACGGCGGCGGCGCCTTCAGCGGCAAGGATCCCACGAAAGTGGACCGCTCCGCCGCCTATGCCGCCCGCTACGTGGCCAAGAACCTCGTCGCCGCCGGCATTGCGGACCGGGTCGAGGTACAGGTGGCCTACGCCATCGGTATCGCCCACCCGCTTTCGGTCAATGTGGAAACGTTCGGTACGGCGAAGATCTCCGACGAGAAGATCTCCGCCCTGATCAACGATTTCTTCGACCTGCGCCCCGGCGCGATCATCCGTGACCTGGGCCTGCGCAAGCCGATCTACCAAAAGACCGCCGCCTACGGTCACTTCGGCCGCGACGACATCGAGTTCCCCTGGGAGCGCACGGATAAGGCCGAGGCACTGAAGAGTGCCGCCGGGCTGTAAACGGTATCAGGAATAAGATCCAAAACAGGCGCCAGCATACTGGCGCCTGTTTTTTTTCAAACACAATTGTGCAGTTGATCCCGGCAATGAACGGTCAGGGCGATGTGATCGAGAAGTAGTCCACCTGGGCTGTGGTTGCCAGATTGGAACCATCATTGATCACCCCAATCCCAACCTGTGCAGGAGAAAAGCCACTTTGCACGAAGGATCCGGCTGTTTGCCATGTGCCATTACTGCCCAGCTTGTACTTGAGGAGATAAGTATTGCCGGTTTTTGTCACCTGCAAAGAATCCGCTCCTGTCAGCGCCACAACAGGGCCGCCAATCGCCTCGGAGCCGGTCCCATTGATGATCTTCCAGGCTTTTACGTATAGATTCCCAAGCCCATACCAGTATTCAAACCTGAGATAATTGGTGCTGTTTTGATACAGGAAGATGCCATACACCTGGTAGTTCGATGTCAATGGATTGCCATCGATTTTGACTTCATAGGTGGCATCCCCGGCTGCAGCATTCCGCACCATCCGTGGACAACGATCCACAGCCGTCCAACAGTCATGAGGTACGCCAGCCGGGACGGAAATTTGCAAATGCCCGGGGTTATTGGTCAGGGAATAGCTGCCGTCGCCCACAGGATTGACAAAGGTCCATCCGGAGCCGAGTGTGGAAGAGTTGAAGTCGTACATTTGAGTGGAACCAGCAGTGGATGAAGGAACGACAGTGTTTGTCCTGGTAACAACAATTGTTGGGCTGGGTGTTGGTGTACGCACAGGTGTATTCGAGGATGTTGGAGTGCGCAAGGGTGTATTCGTGGGCGTTGGGGTACGCACAGGTGTATTTGAGGATGTTGGTGTGCGCACAGGTGTATTCGTGGATGTACTGGTTGGCGCTGTACCGACAAGCAAGGTCGCATAGAAGGACCAGTGATACGATCCACTCAGTGGGGAAGTCGAATAGGTGGCCGGCAATGGTCCATAGGTATAACCATACCAACGCCCGGAACCATTCGGTGTCATTCGGAAGTGCAGCCCGCTGCTCTCAGGCAGATACGTCAGCCAATATGTGCCCGCATTCAACTGTGTTGGGGTTACCACGTTCCTGGTATTCCACCCAGTTGTGGGCGTGAATTCAGCAGTTTGAGCTCTCAAAGCGCCCGGCCCTCCCCCGGGACCCGTAGCATCATAAATGCCCAGCCGCAGGCGTCCGGCAGTCGTGGTCACATAGAAACTCAAACTTTGAATGGTTGCACTTTGAGACAGCACCGCCTGCTGTGCCACCAGCAGATCCCCATTGCCCAGAGTCATCTGTACCAAGGATATTGGTTTCCCCAATCGTGATCGTGCCTGAGGAAGTGGGGGTCGAAGTTGACGTGCTCCCCGGTAGTGGCGTATTTGTGCGCGTGGGTGAGACGATTGCCGTATTCGTTGGTATGGTTGTTGGATTCGTCTGGTTTTCCCAGAGCTCGACCTGGTTGGACTGCCAGTTGGCACCATACAGATCCAGGTCGCCGTCTCCCCCCGCATCCAGGATACGCATGCTGTGGGAGCCGCTCGTCGCCAGCACCTGCTTGCTCCATGTGCCTCCCACCCCATCTCCATTCAGGTACACCTTGACTTCGTCCGGATCGCTGCCCTGCTGCATCTCGGCCGCGACAATGTCGGCATCACCATCGTTGTCCATGTCTCCCACACCCACAAAATGGTGGTCCGTCTCCACATTGTTCTCGACAATATGTTCCACCCAGTTGCCACTCTTGGGATTGACGGGTGCTTCGAACCAACTAATCCGATAGGTGCCGCCCGCCAATTCAGCGGGCGCCAGCACCAGGTCCACCCGCCCATCGCGGTTGATGTCCCCGGAAGCGACAAAGGCATTCGGATGTGTCCAGCTCGTGGTGTACGAGTAGGCCGTCCAGGCACCCGACAGGATATTCTTTGTGTTCTCGAACCAGGTGCCTCCGATCACCGGATCCAAATCTCCATCCCGATCCACATCCACCAGTTTCAAGCCTTCGCCGTTCGTACAATTGATCGAGCTGTGTGTCCAGGTGGTCGGGCTGTCCTGACGATACAGATGCAGGACATTACCGCTATGTCCAAACTCGCCTTGATCCCGCGCCACCAGATCAACATCCCCATCCCCATCCAGGTCGGCCACTTCCACATCGTGCAGGACGCGGCTCTCGATGATATGTACATTCCAGCTCGGGTTTTCATACCAGCGTATATCGCCAGAGGTCAGCACCACCACATCGGCATCCCCATCCCGATCCACATCCGCCACTTCCCCATCTGTGCTAAACCCGCTGTCACTCGAGATAATGTGCTTGCTCCAATTCGGACTTTGATACCACACCAGGCCGCCAGACCCATTCCCTCCTGCCACCAGATCCAGTTGTCCATCCCCATTCAGGTCCCCCACCGCCTTCAACCAGATATTGTTGGGACCCTGGCTGTCTATCAACGTGTGATTGAACACCACGGCTGCTCCTGCTGATTTCATTTGCAGCAGGCCGATCCCCAGGGCAACGATCCAGATAATATTTAAGATTTGCAGGTATTTCCTTTTCACGATATTTCTCCTTCCACCAATAATTCGATAAACTCATCAAGGTTTAATATTGGAGACGCCAAATACTTAATAAAACGGCCTGCAAATAGTCGTCTACTGAGAATTTTGCTTTGATGTTCAAGAAAGATCGATAGGAGAATATCGTGCAATAGAATACGATTTTATTCAGGCATGGATAAACTGCTACCTCACACTTGTATAAACGATGACCTGCTACAAGTAAGACGCTTTTATCATCCATCCAAAGTACTACCGCCTGTTCCATGAATCACCTGACTTTTTACACAGATTTGCAGGTTGAAATTCAAATATAAAGGTAACTGCTCAGGCATAAATATAATATGAGCTCAATAACATTGTCAAAATCGTAAAAGCCGGGCACAATCTAGAAATGGAAGCGCTGCGTTTGCCAAGTGAGGAAGAAATTGGTGCTGCCTATGAACAAGGAAAAAGAGGCAGTCGTAACTTTGTTCCACAACAGCCTCCAGCAATTATTCATTCGCATGCAAGCGCTGGAAGACCAGATTGCAAAGAACAGCCGGAATAGCGGCAAGCCACCCTCCAGCGATGGGCTGAACAAACCTGCGCCAAAAAGCCTGCGGAAACGACATCGCAAGAAAAGCGGTGGGCAGGCAGGACACAGCGGGTACACCTTGCAGTCTGTCGAAAGACCGGATCATGTGAATGTTCATCGGGTGGAGCACTGCAAGTATTGCAGGAGTTCATTGAAGCGGGTGAAAGCCAGTCGCTATGAAAAGCGGCAGGTCTTTGATGTGCCGCAGGTGCAGATGGAAGTGACCGAACATCAGGCCGAGATCAAAGCCTGTCCACACTGTGGGAAAGAGAACCGGGCAGGGTTTCCGGAGGGTGTCACCCAACCCGTACAGTACGGGAATGAGATCAAAGCCCAGATGGTGTATTTCAACCAGTATCAAATGCTGCCGCTGGAACGGACGGCCGAGGTGTTTGGGACCCTGTACGGGCACAGGCTCTCGGAAGGCACGATCGTGGAAGCCACACAGGAAGTGAGCCGGCAGGTGACAGAGGTGAACCGTGCGATCCGCCAGCATCTGACCGAGAAAGAAGCCATGGTGCATTTCGACAAAACCAGCGCCAGGGTAGAAGGCAAGTTGTACTGGCTGCATTCCGCCAGTACCGAAGAACTAACCTGCTATGCCATTCACCCGAAGCGCGGTTTCCTGGCGCTGGAGGCAATCGGGATTCTCCCGAATTTGCAGGGTCGTGCAATCCATGATGACTGGAGGTCGTATTTCAAATATTCGATCCAACATGGACTGTGCAATGCCCATCACCTGCGCCGCCTGAAATTCCTGGAGGAAACGGTATCCACAAAAGTGGGTGGGGCAGCTGGCGGACCTGCTGGTGGCCATCCAAGAGGCTGTGGAAAAGGCGCAGGCGGTTGCCCGGACCTGTTTGACCCGCAAGAAGTTGGTTGCATTCGAAAGTGAGTATGACCGACTGGTCAAACAAGGCTTGCGGCTCCATCGACCGCCCAAACGCCCGGCAGGTCAACCGATCAAGCGCGGACCGATCCAGCAGAGCCCGGCCAAAAATCTGTTGGATGAATTCAAGCTCCATAAAGAATTTGTGCTGGCGTTTATGTACGATTTTAAGGTTCCGTTTGACAATAATCAGGCAGAGCGAGATATTCGTATGATGAAAGTCAAGCAAAAGATTTCCGGCTGTTTCCGCTCGCTTCGCGGGCCGGAGATCTTTTGCCAGATCCGCGGCTACCTCTACCGCCCGCAAGAATGGACAACCGATCCTGGATGTTTTACGTCTGGCTTTCGCTGGTACTCCTTTTCTGCCTGCTTTTGTTTCTTCTTCAGCCTGAGCAGTTACATATAAAGTTAAGTAAATTATCCGTAGGAGGCACTATATAATTTTGCCATTTATAGCAACCAGAACAGAACAAATTCGTTTCTACGTAAAATCATCTATGGTCTGTGCCATACTCACGCCCAGTTTTGCCAAACTTTTATAGACCGACTGCAAGAATTGGAACTCTCATTGTGGATAGCTCGATGGAGCCATGGATCTGAAAAAAGGATTTCACAATTACTGATGTAAAAAGCGCCCCTGAAATTCAGAGGCGCTTTCATAATGTTTACGAAGCCAATGCAAAACAAGTGGTTTCTGGCTACGGCTTCTCCAGCCCGTGCTCAGTCAGGAGCCTTTCGTTTTCCAGGATCTCGCCTGTCTTCCCATCTGAAACAATCTGACCGTCATCCATGACCATGGTACCGCGGGAACAACTCCTGGACCAGTTTCATATCGTGGGTGGAGACCAGCATCGTGATCGGCAATTCGCGCAGCAGATTGATCAAAGTCCGGCGGGCACGCGGGTCGAGACCAGCGGAGGGCTCATCCAGGATCAGTATCTTGGGGTCCATGGAAAGCACGGTGGCGATGGCAATGCGCTTCTTCTCGCCCACACTTAGATGGTGCGACAAACGGTCGCGGTACGATGACATCCGGACCGCTTCGAGGGCTTTGTCCACGTGGGCGATGACTTCCGCTTCAGGCAGGCCCATGTGGAGCGGACCAAAGGCCACATCGTCGAAAACAGTTGGCGAGAAGAGCTGGTCGTCCGGGTTCTGGAAGACGAGTCCGACCATGGCGCGGATGACGGGCAGGTTGTCCCGGGTGAGGCGCACGCCTCCCACTTCAATGTCGCCGCGTCCATTTAAAATCCCGTTCAAGTGCAGCATCAACGTGGACTTGCCGGCGCCGTTAGGCCCCACCAAAGCGACCTTGTCACCCGAGCATAAATTGATCGAGACACCCCGCAGGGCAACATGCCCATCAGGATACGAAAAATGCAGGTCATTTACTTTTACAACACTTTTATCAGACTGGATGTCTGTCATTACAGCCGTCCTGCAATTTGAATGAATACAAAATAAAGAATTGAAAATACACCGACCAGCAGATCACTTCTCTGGAACTGGTGCGGATGGATGGTCATCAACTGGCCCTGGTAGCCCCGCGAGAGCATGGCATTATAGATGCGGTCACTGCGCTCGTAACTCCGCAGGAACAACTGGCCGGCCATATTCCCGGCGATCTGCGCCCTCCATGCAACACTTCCACCGGACCGGACGCCGGCTACGGCTGCCGAGCGGGCCTGCCGCGCCCTGAGCATTCGCATCACCTCGTCTGTGAGAACAAAGAGATACCGGTACAGGAAGGCAATGATCGTTGTAAGGATGGCTGGAACACGCAGATGTGTGAGCGCATGGATGATTTTTGGAAATTCCGTGACCGCCACCAGAAGGATCGCCATCTGCACCGACAGCCACGAGCGGATCACGATGCTGATGAAACGCAACAGTCCCGCGTCTGTGATCGTCAAATCCCAGAAGAGAAATTGAAACGATGCGACCGGTTTGCCCGGCACCGAGAACAGCACCGTCACTGCGACAAGTGCAAAGGGCAGCGCAATGAAGGAACGCTTGAGGGTAAACCCGGTTCCAAGCCCGGAAAGGGAATTCGCAAACAGGACAAAACCCCATGCAAGCGCAAACGCCACCCAGGCGCCATCGGGCAATACTGCATTCGAGAGAATGAACGCGATGGTTACCACCACCTTGATACGCGGGTCAAGACTATGGAGCGGACTGTGCCCATGATGGTAACGGTCGAATGCGTCAGAGTGCATGGCAGCCTATGGTTTTGGGTCCTGGACTTGTGATTTCTTCTGCAGGGCACGGCCCGTGGCGTAGGCAAGTGCAAGCACCACGCAGGCACCGATCACCCCGGCTGTAATTTTCGCCAGGGAGGAATTGGCGAAAAATGGAATTTTATATCCGGCGAGGGGACCGCTGGCCGATTGTGCAGTCTGGATAAAGCCCAAATTCATGGCGACACGATTCAGACCATCCGGGTCAACAGAAGCCAGGGGCGAGAGCAGGATAACGACCAGGGCAATGACAATGCCTGCCAGCACCCAGCCCCGCCCGCCTTTTGATGAAGCTGAACCTTCTCCAAGCAGGTCCGGACGAGTCCGGAAGATAAAGGATAGGGCGGCGACCGTGATCAGCGCCTCTCCAAGTCCAATGAGGGCATGGACAATGAGCATGGCAGGAACAACAATATCCAGCCGCGCCGTGCCGCTTAACCACAGCTCCATTGAGGTGGCAAGCGCGCCCGTCATGACCGAAAGCCATGCGGCAACACCCGCAACGGCCAGCTTCGTACCCGTCGTCCTTCCGGAAACAGAGCGATAAAATCCGTACCCGACTGCCACAGTAAGCAAACCCATATTAAGGATGTTGGCGCCCATTACGAGCAGCCCACCGTCCTGGAAAAGAAAGCCTTGAACAGCAATGACCGCGGTCATGACCAGCATCCCTGCCCAGGGACCCAGTGTGATCCCGGCCAGCGCGCCACCAAGCAGGTGACCGGAGGTACCGCCGGCCACGGGGAAATTGATCATTTGGGCAGCAAAAATGAATGCCGCCATGACGCCCATCAGCGGCACCTGGCGTTCGCCCAGACTCTTGTTCGTGCGGGAGACTGCCACAGCAAGAATACCTGCTGTAATCCCCCAGCAGATCAGTGAAATGAGAATGCTAAGAAAACCATCTGGAATATGCATTGGTTTGGGAGAATAGAGCATGATTGTCTCCTTGTTATCGAAATTTATTCTGGCACTGCGGGCATACTCCAAAGAATGTCACGTGACTGTCTATTTTGCGATAGCCACTGGCTTCTTCCAGTATGCGATACAGGCTCGCGAGCAGGGAATGCTCGACTTCGATTTCGCTTCCGCATACACGGCATACCAGGTGGTGATGGTCCCTGCCTGCGATCTGGTAGGTAAAATGTCCGCTGCCTGCATGGGAGGAATGGACCAGCCCGTTTTCCACCAGGAAATCCAGCGTACGATAGACCGTCGGCTCAGTGAGCCCTGGCAGTTCACGCCGCGCCTTTATATAGATTTCGCTGGGAGAAAGATGAGTACCCGCATGATGGAGGACGTGCAAAATAGCCATCCTCTGAGGTGTCATTCGAAAACCGCGTGAACGCAGCTGGGGAGCGTAAACGGAAGCGCATGTCATGGAAAATCCTTATTGCAAGTTTTTGCAATAACATCTTTTAATTAGTATACCTGCAAAGGGGATTTCTTACCTGCTGCGGGAGGGAGCTAAACCAGCATCGATCAGGGCGGCTATGTGTCAACAAATAAATTTCAGACCCGGAACTGGAGCAATTCGGGACAGGTGCAGCCCACCTTTTTTATCATAAATTTGGGAAAGCTTGTTCGGATACGAGTTACACGCATATTACAGCAGCCTTCATGATTTCATGGAGGAATTCCTACTGCGCTGTATCGACTGTGTCCAGCTTCACGGCTCCCAGTAGAACTGCATCAATGCGTAGAGATAAGGCTTGCCGTCCACATACTCGATCCCAGCCACCCAGGTCTGCCAATCCATGTTGCCATTGGCCTGTGTACCCGGGAAGTAGATCGAGTAGTAATCCTTGTTATAGGGAAATTTGACCGGGTAGCTGGCACCACCATATTTCAATTCATTGCAGCTTAGTGTATAAGGCTGGCTGAAGATCTTCACCAGGGCTGGGACAACCACTTCATGGAAAGGGCCGACCTTCTCCGCGCCGCTGGCCGGATCTGCACCCCAATTGGCAGGGTAGGTGGTCTCGAAGAGGAATTTGGCCTGGTTCTGATCATACTTGATCGCCGTGCCGTTATGGAAATACGACACTTCCATTCCGCTGGCCGGGCTGACGAGGGATGCCAGAAGCTCGCCATCCTCAGTGGTGACTGCCGTCTTGAGTGAGTCGATCAGGGTAGTCACCTGGGGATCGCTGCAGATATTCGCGGAGCTTGAAGGAGTTGAACCAGGCCCGGTAGCTACAGGGGTAAGCGCATCTGAAGATGGCACGAGTACAAGACCTGTGGATGTGACTGCGGGAAGTCCTAAAGGCGTCGGGGTTGTGGGCGTATCGTTTGATGAAGTGCAGGCAGCAAGCAGGACAAACCCGGATAGAAGTATGGCAACAAGTTTCATGTTCATAATTCTCTTCTTAACCATCATTATAAATGTATTTGATTAACAAAAAGCCGCCAGTACTGGCGGCTCAAACAAATACAGGGTGGAATTAATCTTCCGCAAAGACTGCCACGACAATGTGCTGGTTCAACAGTTGAGGAATCTTCCTATCCCGGCCGGGCACAACCTGGCCAAGGGTATAGCCACCGGCGATCGGCACTCCCTCACCCAGGATATCCTTCACCGCCGAGATCTCCGCGCCCGGATGCGATTTGAGCAGCATCTCCCAGGCGATATCGACCAGGATTAAGGCGAAGACAGGCTTGCGCCCCTCGAGCTGCTGGAGCGCCTGCTGGACCGCCTGCTGGGCGGCATTCTCACAGGAAACGCGGCTTCCCACGAGCAGATAAGCATCCGCGCCGTCCCGGACGGGTGCGTTCATACGGAAGCTTCCGTCGGCCTCCACGCGGATCGGGGCGCGCACCAGGAGTTGGTCTCCCTGCTCCACGCCGAGAGGATAGAGACGGGCAAGGTGGCTCAGTGGCGGAAATGCCCAGTCTCGGGCGGGGTAGCCGAACAGCTGGGCGTACGTTTCGGAGGCGGGACGGCCATCCAAAGTCCGGAGCCAGAAGCCGCGCGACCGCGTCACCCGGAACTGGCTGCCGACCGGGTTCCAGCCGTGCGCCGATCCCACGCCCACCCGCAGGTCCCCGCGCAGGAATGCGGCTGCCAGGGCACCGTTCCCGGTCTGAGGTCCCGCGATCTGGTAGGAATGACCGGTGTGCAGATCCCCGGAAGATAGGCCGCCTGCCAGGGGAAAAGCGGAATCCCCGAGCGCGCTGCAGAGCTGGTCAGCATCTCCATTGAATCCATCGGCAAAGAAAAGCAGCGCACGCGTATCCTCCAGCTCGGCAGCCTGCCTGGCAAGCTGTGCGCCGGTTTCGCGGCCGCTCTGAGCGTAGCCGGGCAGCCAGCGTGTCTCGGCCAGCATATCTCCACCGAGCAGAACCACAATGACAGAATTGGAATGCAGTCCACTCGCGGTCAGGACTGAAGAGCTGCTGAAGCCGATCATCGGCGTATCGCCCAACAGGCTGGAGACGCCGCTGACCACCTCACGTGCCTGGTACTGGTGGGAGGCGATCACCAGGCCAAAAGCTGGCGCGCCGGAGCCGAGCCGGTTCAAAGCCTGGTGGGTTGCCTGCAGACCGGCTTCGCGTCCGTTCAATTCCTGAGCCTGTCCAATGGAAACTGTTAGCGTCATGCCTTTTATCCTTCCGAAATCGGGATCGTAAAGTGGAAGGTGGTACCTTTGCGGAATTCACTATTGAACCAGATGCGCCCTCCCTGCATTTCCACCAGGCTTTTGGTGATGTTCAGACCCAGGCCCGTTCCGGGCGCTTCGCGGGCCTTGGTATCCTCGGAGCGGAAGAATTTCTGGAAGATCCTGGCCTGGTCCTCGAAGTTGATGCCGATGCCGTTATCCTGCACCCACAGATGTGCCACACGCTTTGCGCCTTCCGGGTCCCACTGGTTGTCGGTGGCTTCCGCCCCGATGAAAATGATGCCGCCCTCAGGCGTATATTTGTGGGCGTTGCTCACCAGGTTGATAAGCACCTGGGCCACACGTGTACGATCTGCCCATACCGGGGGCAATAAGGCTGACAATTGAATCTCCACACTCTGGCGTTTATCCTCGACCTGGCGTCTCGTGGAACGGATCACTTCGTCCACGACTTCTTTTACTTCCACAGGTCGATAGTCAAGTCGCAGGCGTCCGGCCTCGATCTTGGCATTGTCATTGAGGTCGGATACCAGGGTCGACATCCGCTCCACGTTGGAACGGATCGTCCCCAGGAAGTTGGCCTGCATCTCGTTGATCGGCCCCACCGAGCCGGCTGCCAGCAGCTCCGTATAGCCCTTGATGGAGGTCATCGGGTTCTTCAGCTCGTGGGCCACGAAGGACACGAACTCGCTCTTTGCCACGTTGGCGCGCTGCACTTCCGCATACAGCTGGGCATTGGAGATGGCGATGGCGGCGTTGTCGCTCAGGCGGTTGAGGAAGGCAAGGTTGCCCTGCGAGTCACTGGTGCTCTCCAGCAGGATCAAGCCGATTACCTGCGCCTCCCGCCGGATGGGAATGATGATCTGCGAATGGGCTGAATTCAGGATGCCGCGCGACCCATTGTTAAGCAGGGACACCTGGCTCGCCTGCCCGGTCTGGATCACGGCTTGGACGGCCGGATACCGGGCCGGCAATCGGGCGATGGCCTGTTCGTTCAGCACCTCTTCATATCCCTGTTGGGCCATGATATGCAGGTCCTCCTCCTCCAGCATGCCGATCAGTCCGGCCTCGGCATTGGAGTGGCGCATGGCATATTCCAGGGTGATGCGCATGGCGCGGTCCACATCCAGGCTGGCGTTCAATTCACGGACGATGCGGCCCATCACCTGCAGCTCTTCCACGCTGCGGGCCAGTTCCTGGTCGGTCAGGGCGAGCAGGCGGGCGTTCTCGATGGCGACCGCAGCCTGTCCGGCAAAGGCGGTCAGCAGGTTCTGGTCATCCTCCACGAAGGGCAGACCGTCCTTGCGGTTGATCACTTCGATGACGCCAAGCATCCGGTCCTTGATCTGCATGGGCACAGCGAGCAGGGACCTGGAGGTAAAACCGGTCTGTTTATCGGTGCCCTCGAAGCGGGTGGAGGTCGAACGCTGGCTGTCATTCTCGATGACCGGCATACGGGCCTGCACCGCCCGTCCGGCAACTCCCGCACCGGCCTGGAGTCGCTGGCCGAGAAGATTGGTAGCGACGGGTCCGGCGGTGACGCGGAAGATCAGGTCCCCGGTCTGCTCATCCATGAGGAACAATGTTCCTGCTTCACAGTTCAAAATGTTGACCGCGTTCTCCAGGATGTTTCGAAGCAGAGGTTCCTGTTCGAGGGTGGAGGTCAGCTGGCGTGTGATCTCATTCAGCGTGGCAAGCTGGTGGGCGCGTTGCTGGGATTCCTGAAGCAGGCGGGCTTTTACGATCGCGCCCACCGTCTGGTCGGCAATGGCCTGCAGCAGGTCCAGCTGGGCACGTGTATAGGTGACGGTTGGATCGCGGCTGCCGATGCTGAGAGAGCCCATCGTCTCGGAACCGGAGTTGAGCGGCACACCCATCCAGGCGTACACCCCCATGGCCGAGGGGATGAGATTCCGTGACTGGCATTCGCGGACATACTCCTGGGTCAGGACAGGGCGTCCCTTGCGGATGATTTCCGCGCCGAGGCCCAGCGTGGCTGGCAGCGGCTGGTTCTCCCGGTTGGTCATGCGCTCGGTATCGTCGACGCGGAAGGCATAGTAAAAATAATTGGCAGCCTTGTTATAAAGGGTGATATGGAAGAGCGAGGACGGCAGGATCTGGGTGGCCTGGGTGTAGATGAGTTCGAGAACGTCGTCGAAGGTCAGGGTCACATTTACGCCCTGGGAGACGCGCGTCAGGGCGTTCATCTCCTGCACGCGGCGCTCAAGGTCTGCCACGGTCTGGACGCGGGAAATGGCTACGGAGGCCTGATCGGCCAGGTTCTCCAGGAAATTCAGGTCCCGGGGAGTGTAGCCATTTCCGGAACGCGGCGACCCAAGCGCAAGCCAGCCAACAGGGCGCTCCTCTCCCAGGCAGCCCCACAAAGAGCCGGGCCCCCAACAGGGACAGGCGCGACTTCATCTCCCTTCAGCAGTGTTGGCGGATTGATCGTATCCAGGTACAGCGGGATGGTCTCCTTCTGGAAGTACTGCACGAGTGGGCTGCTGGACTGGAAGCGGATATCGCTGGTTGGCCGGCCGCCGCCGTTGGCAAGCGCAGCATATTGATCGTTCAGGGAATCGATAGGTATACACATGGAACAGCTCAGGGACCAGGCTGCTGGAGACCTGCTCGCGCAGAACGCTGCCGATGCTGTGCAGGTCCAGCGCGTTGGTCAGCTCATGACTGAAGGTTCGCAGGCGATCCTCATAAGCGCGCTGGCCGCGGAAGAAGATACTATCGATCAGCGCCTGCAGCCAGGTCCGCACAGGATCGAGGAAGACCGCGATCAAGAAGACCAGCCCGCCGATCAGAAAGGGATTGTTCGAAGAGACGCGCGTCGAGAGCAGCAGGCTCAATCCGCTGACCAGCAGTCCATAAGCGGAAATGATGAAAACGGTCAGCAGGGAGTACACCAGGCCTTTGCGCAGCCAGTAGTCGGTACGCAAAAGACGGAAGCGCAGGATCACATATCCATTGGCAAGCGGGAAGAAAATGAAGAAAATGAAAAGATAGGGATTAAAAGGTGTGGGCTCGCCTGAAGTCCCCTGGGCCTTGATGGAGGAGTAGAGAAGCCAGAAGACAATGGGACCAAATGCCAGCAGTGCGCCGATCAGGATCGTACGGGCCTGGCTTTTGACAACCGGGGAGAGAGAGAAGAAGGCGCGGTAGCCGAGCACTCCAAAATAGAACAGGCCGGCAAGGCCCACAAAGGTATAAATGTATCCCCAGGCATCGATATAGGCAGTTGGGTTCTCAAAATCGTATAGTGCCCGAAAAGCATTGAGTGCAAGGATAATACTGATTGCATAACCCACCCAACGCAGATAGGGAGCCCGGAATAAGACGCGCGGTTCTTGCGGAAACACAAGGGCCAGGGAGATTAACGTGCTCTCCCGAAAGAGCAACCGCCATGGTCCAGAGATACGTAAAATAGTGTGAAGTATAGAGATCGAACAATGCCCCGATGCCAATCGCCATGGAAGTGGTCAGCATGGAGAAGGCCCGCCCGGCTGGCTCGGTGCGCCGCAATCCAAAGATCCACAGGCTGATCAGCAGGAAAACCAGGCTGAGAAAGGCGGGGATGACAAAATAGGAGAGCTGATCGACTGGCGCCAGCGCTTCCAAAGTGATGTTCGCCTCCGCGGGTTTCCCCCTCCAGCAGGCGCATCACGACCGGAACCGACTGCCCAACGCGCAATGTTTCCAGGGCCGCGAGCAGGTCGGCGGAACTGGCAATCGGGCGGCCCGCCACCGAAACCAGCTGGTCACCAAGTTTGAAGCCCGCCGCCTGCAGGGCCCACTCTTCCCCGGGTTGGCGCGTGACCGATTCGTTAAACACCATGGTCTGTTCGAAGAAGCCGCCGATAAAGGGATTCTTCAACCAGCCATACGCAGAGAACAGGGACACGACAAAGACGACGGCCGCCAGGACCTGATAAACCAGGACAATGGATTGTGTGGCTGTGCTCCTGATGGTATTGAATTGATTCGGTTGATTTATCTTTTAAAAGGATTTCGCAAACAGATATGGATTGGCGCTTATCTCATTAATGAGCCCGTTTATTAATTCGGTCTGCACTCTTGTAGGAAATTTTACTCCATAGCCCTCCCGAAACTATGGTACTTTCATAACAAACCCCTACGAAAGCGAAAGGGTTGTGTAGCTGTTCCATAAACACCAGGGAAGTCTTCGGGGCGCTTATATGACAAACAGACAGGCTGTATAAAAAATCCCGCAGCTTTTATTCTGCGGGATGATCATGCCCTTCTTCAATGAACCTATTCAGGGACCACAATTTCAAGCGCCTTGGGGATCACGCTGGTGTTGAAGGGCGTCTCTCCGCCGATCTCGCCATCGATCCAGACATCCTGAGGTGGGTCGGCTTGGAGAGTGATCTCCCTGCCCTGCCAGTGATGAATCTTAAGCTCTGAGTCTCCCGTGTGGAGGAGCTGTTTAGAGATGGAGAGTACTGAACGAGTTTCCGCTGATACCGCATACAGATCCATATAACCATCACTGATATCCACATCGCCAACGGTGGGAAGGCTGATTCCCAGCACACCGCCAATGGAACCGGCATTGAGAATAAAACAAATCAAAGCCTCGGTCTCGAACGCCTGCCCGTCGACTTTGCCGAAGTAGCGGATGGGTTTCATTTGCGACGCAATCTTAAAGGAAGCCCGGATATAGGCAAGCTGGCCCAGTTTGTCCTTCTCCTCGCGGCTCGCGCCCGCCTCAGCCGGGACGCCTGTGTAGGCGCGCAGCATGTACACCCGGTCGCCGGACCTGGCGAGATCGACGGCGCGCCGCTTATGGCTGGAGACGATTAACTGGGCAGCCTCCCGCAGGTCGAGGGAGACATGCAGCTCGTGCGCCATTGCGTTTCCGGTCCCACCGGGAAGAATGGCCTGGGGAACCCCGGTTCCCAGCAAGCCATTGGCCACCTCCATTTGGGTGCCATCGCCGCCATAGGCTGCCACCAGGTCCACACCCGATTCGGCTGCTGCTCTGGCCTGGCGGGTCGCGTCGCCTCCCTTATGAGTGATGCTGATATCCCACTCCACACCGGCCTTATGGAACACATCATTGAGTACATTGAGGATCGCCTGATCCTGCCCGGAAGCCGGGTTGATCACCACATGGATTTTTTGGTATGGTAGGCTCATCGTTAACTCCTTTTAAATCCTTTATCATTGTACATCAAGGCTTTTTTCCCCTTAATCATCCTGTTGAACTTTGAATTATCAATTTCCAACATTTATAGCAAAAGTTGATGTTTTGCCTCCTGTTCCGCCAGCCATCCCACGTGGGGAGAATTTGCGCTGCTGACAATTGCCGGGTCCAGCTAAATGAAAAATCAGTGCCAGACTCGTGTAGTCCGGCACTGTCAGGTTCCATTCACTGCTATCGACAGTGCTAACTGCCGAAATAACTGTTTGTTCCGATACTAAATATCCAGGTTCCGGACGCCTTGGCATGGGTCTGGATGAACTTGCGGCGCGGGTCGACCGCATCGCCCATCAGCATGTCGAAGGTGCGGTCGGCCTCGGCGGCGTCATCGACGGTGACCAGCAGCAGGGTGCGGTTCTCGGGGTTCATGGTCGTCTCCCACAGCTGGTCCGGGTTCATTTCACCCAGGCCCTTGTAGCGCTGCATGGTCGCCTTTTCGCCGAGCTCTTTCACGACCTTGTCCTTCTCCTTGTCGCTGTAGACATACTTGACCTGATTCTTGTATGCCATCCGGTACAGCGGCGGCTGGGCGATATACAGGTGCCCGTCCTCGATCAGCGTCGGCATGTAGCGGAAGAAGAAGGTCAGCAGCAGCGTGCGGATGTGGCTGCCGTCCACGTCGGCATCGGTCATGATGATCACGCGCCCATAGCGCAGGCCCTTCGAGGTCGAAGTTGTCGCCGATGCCCGTGCCCAAGGCTGAGATCAAGCGCCTTGATTTCATTGTTGGCCAGGATCTTGTCCAGGCGGGCGCGCTCGGTGTTCAGGATCTTGCCGCGCAGCGGCAGGATCGCCTGGAAGTGCCGGTCGCGGCCCTGCTTGGCAGAGCCGCCTGCCGAGTCGCCTTCCACGATGTAGAGCTCGGTCTTGGATGAGTCGCGCTCGGAGCAGTCGGCCAGCTTGCCGGGCAGGGTCAGCGACTCGAGCGCCGACTTGCGGATGACCAGGTCGCGCGCCTTGCGGGCCGCATCCCGGGCCCGGGCCGAGGTCAGACACTTGGCGATGATCGCCTTGGCGGCCTGCGGGTTCTCCTCGAGGAACGTGCTGAAGGCCTCGCCCACCACCTGTGGACGTAGGTCTGCACTTCGGGGTTCATCAGCTTGACCTTGGTCTGCGATCTCGAACTGCGGGTCGGGGTGCTTGACCGAGACGATGGCGGTCAGGCCTTCGCGGGTGTCGTCGCCGGAGAAGTTCGGGTCGGCATCCTTGAGCAGGCCGTTCTTGCGGGCATAGTCGTTGATCACACGGGTCAGCGAGGAGCGCAGGCCGGTCAGGTGCGTACCGCCGTCGATGGTGTTGATGGTGTTGGCAAACGAATACACCGACTCGGTGTAGGCATCCGTATACTGGATGGCCGCTTCGATGCCGATCGCCTTCGATCTCCTTCTCAACGTGCACGACCGGGTGCAGGTTCTCGCGGTTGCGATTGAGGTAGCGCACGAAGGAAGTGATTCCGCCTTCGAAGTAAAAGGTCATCTCGCGGTCGGCGCGCTCATCCACAAAGCGGATCGTCACGCCGCGGGTGACAAACGCCATTTCACGGAAGCGCTGGACCAGCGTATCGAAGCGATAATCGATATCCTCGGTGAAGATCTGCTTGTCGAACTTGAAGGTCTGCTTGGTGCCGGTCTCGTCCTTGCACCTTGCCGATCTGCTTGATGGCTCCCTGCGGAACGCCGCGCTTATAGTTCTGCTGCCAGTAGTTTGCCGTCGCGCTTGACCTCGGTCGTCATCCACTCCGAGAGGGCGTTGACCGCGCTGACGCCCACGCCATGCAAACCACCCGAGACCTTGTAACCGCCGCCGCCGAACTTGCCGCCCGCGCCGATCACGGTCATGACCACGTCGACGGTCTCCATCGGCTTTCCATTTACATCCTTTTTGGTTGGATGCGGGCCCACGGGGATGCCGCGGCCGTTATCCTCCACGGTCACGCTGCTGTCTTCATGGATGGTGATGTCGATGGTCGGTACAGAAACCGGCCAGCGCCTCGTCGATGGCATTGTCCACGACTTCATAAACAAGGTGGTGCAGGGCTTTGATATCCGTACCGCCCACGTACATACCCGGGCGTTTGCGCACATGCTCGATGCCCTCAAGCGCCTGGATGGAACTCACATCATAATTAGTAATATCTTTTGTTGCCACAAAAACCTCCAAAGTATTGCCTCTCCCTCGGGGAGAGGTGTCAAAGTGAAATTATCAAACCCTGCCAGGCAGGGGAGTATCCTTTTGCTGGAGCTTCTCGATCATAATATGCAGCCAGCCGTTCATATCCCGGTAGTATACAAAGCTTGCCGCCAGCAGGGCGGTGCTGATGAATGCGTGTCCGGCAATCCCGATCAGGGTCATCCACGAGTCACTCGAAGGGATGCTCCACAGGTAATTCAAACCGGTCGTAAGGATAAAAATGATGAAGACAAACAGCGCGCTCGAAGGGAAGGTAAAGCGCACCATCCTGAAACTGCTAAAGATGGAACGGAATGCATTCTGCCCGCGGACAAAAATCCCAAAGGGCATAAAGAAGAAAGGCACCACCAGCCAGAACGAGGCCAGCACAAGGACAAACAGGCCGACACTCGCCAGGGTGGGATTGATCAAGGACAAAATTGTCAGGAAAAGAGTCACCGGGATGGACAGGAGGGCGAGGAAAAGAAACCAGAGGATTGACAGCAGCATGGTCTGAAAGATCGCCTGTGGGATAGTCACATAAACCTGTGCCCCGCCCAGGGTCGCTACCGATACCCAGCGGAAGTATAAAGCCCCGATCACCCAACCGGCCAGGATCAGCAGGAGCATGTACCCCGTCAGGCTCAGCGGAGATGCCAGCTGATTGCCGATCTCCATCCCCATGGGGGTCTTGACTGGCATGGTTTTTGCCATCAGGCTGGAGATCCCGACCGGGAATGTCTGCAGCCGTGAGGCCAGGCTCACCAGGTTAAACTGCTCAAGCCACCCAATGAACAGTTTCTGGAAGGCAATCAACTGCTTGATCTCGTCCGGGGTGGACAATCCCTTCCGTACCTGGTCGAAAAAAATTTGATAGACCGGACCCAGCACCTTGCTCACGCCCAGGCGCGGTCCCAGCCATAGGAATAAGTCTACAAGGAAGGGCATCGAGATCAGGATCACATGACTGGAGACGGCCGCAAACCCCGCTTTGAGCGAGCCAATCACGCCTGGGGGCGGGGGAAGAGTTTCAAGCTTCTGCGCATACATAACCAGTTGATTCTACCATAACGATTGACTTGGCATACCTCCATGGGGCAGGTACAATGCAGGTATGAATGAGCGGAAATATCTGCCCGATTCGGATCACCTGGGCGTGCTGACCTCCACGATTCTGCTGGCATATGCTCTTTCACACCTGATCCAGGCGCCGGAATTCAACATTGAAGTCCAGCTGCCTGGTTTTTACCTGCTACTTCCATTCGATATGTCCAGCGCCATGCGCCTGCTCACAGCAGGCCTGGCTGCCACCGGCATGGACTGGCTCCTGCGCAACCACCCGGCGCTGCGCAACCGTCCCACCTTCCAGTGGTGGATCCTGCCCACGCTGACCACCTTTGTAGTCGGCGTTCTTTTATCCTTTTTGCCGTATGGAACTGCCTGGTGGACCGGATTTGCCATCGGCGGCGTTTTGATCTTCTTTGTCTTCCTGGCGGAATATATCGTTGTAGACGCGGATGCCCCTTATTATTCCCTGGCCATGGCCGGGCTGACCGCCATTTCCTATACCCTGTTCTTAATTCTGGCAGTGGCCCTGCGCTACAGCGAAGCCCGCCTCTACCTCCTGCTCCCCGCCCTGTACGTCGCAGCCGGGCTGGCCAGTCTGCGGATGCTGCACCTGCGCTTCAGCGGCCGCTGGGAATATGCCTGGGCGGCCGGGATTGCTTTTGTGTGTGTTCAACTGGCAGCCGGGCTGCACTATTGGCCGATCTCTCCCATCCAGTTTGGGCTGATGCTTGTCGGTCCCTTGTACGGCCTGACCAACCTGGCCGCCAATCTCGGTGAAGACCAGCCGGCAATGCGCGCCGCAATCGAGCCCGCAGTGGTAACCGCGCTATGCTGGGGCGTGGCGATCTTTATCCGCTAGAATGATTCCCCAACTGATCATTTTCCAGGATCAATATGCTGAAATGCTCCAGCACGTGACAGAACATGCCCCGCTCGAAGCCTGCGGACTGCTGGCCGGAAAAAATGGACGGGTCGAGAAGGTGCTTCTCATCCGAAACCAGGCCCAAAGCCCGGTGCGGTTTGTGATGGATCCATACGAGCAGCTGCAGGCATTCGAGTGGATCGATTCGCAGGGGCTGGACCTGCTCGGGATCTTCCATTCGCATCCCGCCGGACCTGAAACGGCCTCAGCGACCGATATCAAGGAGGCAGCCTATGAGGTGGTCCACATAATCTGGTCCCATTTAGACAGGAACCTGGAGGCTGCGCGGTTTCTGGATCCAGGATGGGCAAGCCTGCGAAGTTACACTATCGGTCCAGGAACGGTGAAACCTAATAAGTACCGCCGTGTTTTCATATAGGACTTTCCAGATCATTGAATCTGAAGTGGGCATTCCACCCGCCCTTCGGTCAGGCTGTCTGGTAATTTGTGAGACAACTGTACAAGTACACCACCTCACAGGAGAGACTTTGTTATGCAGATATTGATTGGGATGGCAACTGTGCTCGCCGGATACATCATTGGCTCCATCCCTTTTGGCATGTTGATTGTCAAGAGCAAAACAGGCAAGGATATCCGACAGGTGGAAAGCGGGCGTACCGGAGGTACGAATGCCGTTCGCGCGGCGGGCTTTTGGGCCGGTTTGCTTACTGCCGTCCTGGATATCTCCAAAGGTGCAGCCGCTGTCTGGCTGGCCCAGGTGATTTTTCCAACAAATGAGTGGATCCATATCCTTGCTCCGCTGGCAGCCATCATTGGTCACAACTATTCCATTTTTTTGATCACCCGTGATGAGAATGGAAAAATCCATTTCCACGGCGGCGCGGGCGGTGCACCGGCCCTGGGCGGCGCCATCGGTCTGTGGCCGGGAATCTTTCCCTATGTGGTGATCGGGGGGGCGCTGATCTGGGCGACAACGGGGATCGCCTCCCTGACGACGATCTCGATCGGCTTGATCGTCATCCTTGTATTTGGCATCAACATCTCGAAGGGGATTCAGGATCCCATTGACATCTGGTACGGGATCTTTGCCGAGCTTCTTTTACTCTGGGCACTGCGCCCCAATCTCAAGAAATTATTCACCGGCAAGGAACGGGTGGTCAAGTACAGCCTGAATGGCTGGCTAAAGGCCAGAAAGGCAGCCCGGGCAGAATCGCAAAAGACATCGCAGTAACTCAAGGTTTAATCGCAGGATCATCTTGTTCAAGCGGCGAAATAAAAATGCAGTTGCCTGTGAAGGTAACTGCATTTTTATAACTACAAATTTTGCCTGTTGCTCTAGCTCATGCTGTAAAGCAGGGAACGCAGATTTCGCTCATGCAGGGTTTGCGCCAGCCCGCCCAGATAGACGCGACTTTTCCCGCAGTTCTCAATCGTAATTTCATCCAAAAGCTCTTCAGCATTCTTACGCTTGGAGATTGCCCTGACCGATTTCTTGATCGCCGCCAGGTAATTCAGGTTCTCCTTGACTGCCGCATCGATCTCGCCACGCAGGATGATGTCGCCGTGTCCCTGGACGATATTCTCGAGCCCCATGCGGCCGATCTGCTTGATGGCTGCCATGCTTTCATCGACATTTCCATCCACGACATAGGGCAGCGGCATGAAGGAGTCGCCTGCAAACAGGATGCGGTCCTCCTCGACCAGGACGGCGATGCCATCACGGCTGTGGCCGAAGGCAGGGGAAATGATCAAATTTTTCTTTCCGACGCGCAGGGTCAGCTCACCGTTCTCAAAAGTCATGTGCGGGAGGACGACCTTCACCTGGCGCAGGGCCGGGTTCTGCTTCTGGGCCGACTTCCAGGGAGGGGATGCCGCGCTCCTCGAGCAGCTCACGGCAGCGTGCGTGTGCGATCACGGTCGCACCGGGGAAGAAACAGTTTCCCCAGGCATGATCGGCGTGATAATGCGTATTGATCACATACCGCACCGGAACATTTAATTCATGTTCAATGAACTCGCGGATGCTGAGCGTTTCATCCGGTAGAGCCAGGGTATCGATCACCACCGCCCACTGCGGCCCCGCCACCACCCCGGCTGTTACCTGGGCATAAATTTCGCTTTGGAACCAAAAGACATTTTCTGATACTCGTTCGCGATGCATTCGAAAAACCTCGAATTTTTTTCTATTGATAGCACAAAAATCTTTGAAAATCAAGTTGACTGAACATATTCATATGTAAATTTGGTAAATATGGCTCTCCCTTACGGCTTGATTCCGCCTCCCTGCCATGATACACTGTACGATGCATGGCAAAAAGTCTGCTTCTTGTGACTGCAGATATTAACTTTGGACAGATCCTGCTCTATGGACTCGAGCAGGCAGGTTACCATGCGTTTATTGTCAAAGGCAAAGGAGAGGCAGTCGTCCGAGCGGATGAGAAGAACTGCGACCTTGCCTTTTTGGATTTGGATCTTGGAGCCAGGGCCGTACCCGACATCGGCAAAGCCTTGCGAGCGCTCAAGCCGGATATCCGTCTGGTGGTCTTCTCCCGTGAAGCCGCGCCGCCCATGGACGAAATCCACCCATGGACATTCATGCCCAAGCCTTACTACCTACCGGACGTGTTAAACATGCTGAAAGATAACTCCGATCCCTACCCCAACCCAACCGATGCAGTCCAACCCGCAAGCCTCCAACTCGCGTGAAGTACAAACGAGCAGCCCATCCCTTCCGTGGCTGCAGGATGTTTCCAGGGCCGCGCAGCATCTCACCCGCCTGACCCTGGAATCATCCGCCCAGGCAGCATTGATCACACGCGGAGATCACCTGTGGGCATACGCCGGACAGCTTTCCCAGGGCGCAGCGAATGAGCTGGCAGTGACCGTCACGCGTCACTGGGATGGCCAAAAGGGCAGCGACCTGCTGCGCTTCGTCCGCCTGGAGGCAACCCGGGCAGAGCATATGCTGTATGCCACCCGCATCGCCGATGACGTGGTGTTGGCCCTGGTGTTCGATGCCGAGACCCCGTTCAGTACCATTCGCAGCCAGGCCAGCCAGTTGGCGGAATCCCTCTCGATCACGCCGGTCGAGGAGGAGGCGCCGCCTGATCCCCCAACCCGCGCCGGTCCCGGTTTCGTATGAGGCGAAGACGCTCTACCCGGAAGAGTATGACGACGGGCAGGTGCCAAACATTGCGGAGATCCTTGCAGATGTCCCTTCCCCAGAACCGGATCTGAAGAGGACTTCCGTGGCTCGAGGAGGATGCTCTTCGGCACGCGACCTCCCACGCGCACGAATCCATACAGCCAGGAAAGCTCTCCCGCAATCCGCGTAGATGAGCTGTCGTTTACCAGCCAGGGTCTTGAAGAGACTGTGGAGCATACTGTTGAAGATTTTGATGCGACCATGCCATCGAAATCCCGCCGCCGCCCGGAAACTCCGGTTCGACGTCCTGCGCCCGGCCAGTTGGATGAGACACGTCCCCACTCGATCACGGAAATTGCAGGGCGCGTAATGCTCGAGCCGGTTTCCGCTGGATATTACAACCTGACGTATGCCTGTCTGCTGGTGCCGCGTGTCAGCTCGCACTATCTGACGGGCGATGTCTCGGACCGGCTTTCGGAGTGGCTGCCGCAGATCTGCGTAGCCTTTGGCTGGCGGCTGGAATACCTGGCGGTACGCCCGGAGTACATCCAATGGGTGGTCAATGTGCCTCCCGCCGTCTCGCCTGGATATCTCATGCGGATCATGCGCCAGCAGACCTCGGAAAAAATATTTACCGAGTTCACTCGCATGAAAAAGGAAAATCCCTCCGGCGATTTCTGGGCCCCGGGATATCTCATCATGGGTGGCACCCAACCCCATCCGCCGCAGCTGGTTATGGACTACATCAAACAGACCCGCACGAGGCAGGGATATTCGCAGCAAAGACCCTCACGCTGAGCGGAGGGCGTGCTTCTCGCCCCGTAGTCGAAGCGCGAATTTCATGTCGACCTATTAAGTGCTTGCGTAAAACCATCTCAATTACATCCAAACAGCGCGGAGTATAATAACTCCGCGTTACTGTCTTAATTTCACATAAACGATAACTCTTTACTACGTACCTTTACTAATCTCCACTCTCGAATAACGAATAACTGGAATACACATGCCCCCAACCCTATACCTAATTGACGGACACGCACTCGCATATCGCATGTATTTTGCCCTGACCGCCGGCGGCAGCAGCACGCGCTGGCAGACATCCAAAGGCGAACCCACCGCTGGCAGCTATGGATTCGCCCGTGAGCTGATGCGCATCCTGGAACAGGAAAAACCCGACTACCTCGCGGTCGCCTTTGACACCGGCAAGACCTTCCGCGACCAGATCTTCCCCGAATACAAAGGCACCCGCGACAAGATGCCCGATGACCTGAGCCCGCAGATCACCCGCATCCGCCAGATGGTGGATGCCTTCAACATCCCGCGCCTCGAGATGGAAGGCTTCGAAGCGGATGATGTGCTCGGCTCGATCGCCCGGATTGCCAATGAACAGGGACTGGGCGTCAAGATCATTACCGGTGACCGCGATCTCCTGCAGCTCGTCAACGAGCGCACCATCGTATACCTGGCCGGCGATGACCAGAATTACGTCACCGATGAAGATGTGATCCGCAAGCTTGGCGTGCGCCCGGACCAGGTGGTGGATTACAAGGCCCTCGTCGGCGACAAATCCGATAATATCCCGGGCGTACCCGGCGTTGGCGAAAAGACGGCCATTTCCCTGATCCAAAAATTTGGGACACTCGACAATATCTACGCCCACCTCGATCGAGGTGGAAAACCGCTGGCGGACCAAGCTCGAGCAGAACAAGGACAAGGCCTATATGAGCTATGACCTTGCCAAGATCAGAACGGACATCAATGTCCGCCTCGACCTGGAACATGCCCGCGCAGATGACCTGGATTTCGACTCCATCGAGGCTTTGTTCACGGAGCTGGAATTCCGCTCGCTGATCAAAACTTTAGGTAAACTCTCTGGCAAAGATTCTTCAGGAGCCGCCTCGGCCGCTTCCGCTCCGGCCGCCGGACAGCAGCTTTCCATGTTCGCCACTGAGTCCACAGCCTGTGCAGGCGCCCAGGGTGGTGAACGTGGAATCGAACTTGCAGGTTCACATTGTGGACACACCCGAAAAGCTTGCCGATCTTGTCAAAGCGCTCAACCAGGCAGAAGTGATCTCATTCGATACCGAAACCACTTCCACGGAGGAGATGCGGGCCGATATTGTCGGCATCTCACTGGCGATCAAGGAAGGCGAGGGATACTACATTCCCGTGGGTCATCGTTCCGGGACCAACCTTCCGCTGAAAGAGTGTCATCGCCGCTTTGCAAACACCGATGACCAATCCCAAGATCGGCAAGATCGCCCACAACGCCAAGTACGATTACATCGTCCTGGCAAAAAACGGGCTTTATGTGTCGCCGCTGACCTTTGACACCATGCTGGCCGAATTCATCGTCGATCCTGGCTCGCGCAACCTGGGTCTCAAGAACCTTGCCTTTGTCAGGCTCGGCGAGGAGATGACCCACATCGAAGAGCTGATCGGCAAGGGCAAGAAACAGATCAGCATGGCCGAAGTGGCGATCGAATCCGCTGCGCCGTATGCGGTCGCAGATGCGGAAACCACTTTGCGTCTCATGCCCATCCTGCAGGAGGACCTGCGACGCGTGAATGGGACCAAACTGCTGGAGGAGATCGATCTGCCGCTGACACCCGTCCTGGCCGACATGGAAATGGCCGGCATCTCGCTCGACCTGCCGTTCTTCGCAGGAAACTGGCGAGCGAGCTCGAGAAACGCATGGCAGAGATCGAAAAGCAGGTTTATGAATCGGTCGGCAGGCCGTTCAACATCAACTCCACCCAGCAGCTTTCCGATGTGCTCTTTAAGATCTTAAGCCTGGAACCGCCTGACCGCGGCAATAAAACCGCCAGCGGGCATTACTCCACGTCGGCGGGCGTGCTGGATCTCTTGCGCGGCAAGCATCCTGTGGTGGATCTGATCCTGGAACACCGCGAGCTCTCCAAAATAAAATCCACCTATGTGGACGCGCTGCAGGCCGCGTTAAATCGCAGATACCGGCCGCGTGCACACCTCCTACAGCCAGATCGGCGCCGTGACCGGGCGTCTTTCCTCCTCGAACCCGAACCTGCAGAATATCCCGATCCGCACCGAGGAGGGACGCCGCATCCGCAATGGATTTGTCGCGGGCAAGGACAGTGTCCTTCTCTCGGTGGATTACTCGCAGATCGAGCTGCGCATCGTCGCCCACATGGCCGAGGACGAAGCCATGCTGGCCGCCTTCCGCGCCGGGGAGGATATCCACGCCACGACCGCCGCGGCCATCTTACGGCGTTAGTCCCGAGGCGGTGACAAAGCAATGCGCCGCCGCGCCAAGAGCATCAACTTCGGCCTGATCTACGGCATGTCCGTGTTCGGGCTCACCCGCTACACCGACCTGACCCTGGCGGAGGCGGAAACCTTTGTCCGAACCTACTTCGAGAAGTTTCCCGGGATCAAAAAATATCTGGACGGCACCCGCAAGCTGGCCGCACAGCAGGGATACGTCGAAACCCTGTTGGGACGCCGGCGCTACTTCCCGGCGCTGCAGGGCAAGCAAAACGTGCAGGTCAAGAACCGGGAGGAGCGCGAGGCCATCAACGCTCCCGATCCAGGGCACTGCGGCGGATATCATGAAGATCGCCATGCTAAACATTCCTCCTGCGCTTAAAGAAGCCGGTTTGAAAGGCAAAATGCTCCTGCAGGTCCACGATGAGATCGTGCTGGAAGTCCCGGAGAAGGAGCTGAAAAAGACCGCCCGCCTGGTGCAGGAGTCATGGCAGATGCCTATCCCCTGAGCATCCCGCTTTCCACCGAAGCACGGTATGGAAAGAACTGGGGAGACATGAAGGAAATACGAATAGGCTGGCGTGCATGTACTATTACCAACATAAATGTAATAAATGAACCTTTGTAGGGGCAATTCGTATAAGTCACTACGATATAATACCTACATGCCAGGACGAGAAGACATCTTCCAAAAAGCAATGAATGAAGGCCACTCCGCAGCCTGGGACCAGGAATGGGGCAAGGCTGCGATCGCCTATCGCCAGGCCCTGCAGGAGATACCCGACCATCCCAAGGCGCTCAACAGCCTGGGGCTGGCGCTGTTCCAGCAGGGCAATTACGAAGAGGCGCTGCAGATCTACAAGCGCGTCGCCCAGATCACGCCCACCGATCCCGTGCCGATGGAAAAACTGGCCCAGCTCCTCGAGCGGACCGGTCACCTCAAGGAAGCCATTGATGCAGCCTTCCGGGCGGCCGATCTCTTCCTCAACCAGCGGGATATCGACAAGGCCATGGAGAACTGGGTGCACGTCACCATGCTCGACCCGGAGCACGTCCTGGCGCACTCACGCCTGGCACTCGCCCATGAAAAACTCGGCCATAAAGCCCAGGCAGTCACCGAATACATCGCCGTGGCCAGCCTCGTACAGCGCACGGGCAACCTGCAAAAAACAGTTGAGCTGATCAACAGGGCGCTGACGATCAATCCCGAAAGCGCGGAGGCCAAACAGGCCCAGACCCTGCTCCGCTCCGGCCAGCTCCTGCCCAAGCCGATCCGTCCCAAGGGCGGGACGGGTCCGATCGCGATGGCCCAGGTCAAACAGCTGGATCAGCCCAAGAAGCAGGCCGATTCCGGTCTGGACCCGATCGCCGAGGCGCGCCAAAAAGCATTAACCCGGCTGGCAGAAATCCTCTTCGATTACACCACCGACGACGGCGCAACCGTCCAGAAGCGGCGCGGCTTGCAGGCGCTGATGCGCGGCACGGGCCAGCTCTCGATGCAGTCCTCCGAGCAGACCAAGGTGGTCCTGCATCTGGGCCAGGCGATCGACGCCCAGACCAAGGGGAATGACAACCAGGCCGCCGAGGAGCTCGAACATGCCCTGGAAGCGGGTTTCAACCACCCCGCCCTGTACTTCGATCTGGGACTGCTGCGCGCCAGAGGCGACCGGCTCGAATCTGCGCTCCGGCATCTGCAGTTTGCCGTCAAGCACAACGATTTCAATCTGGCTGCCCGCCTGCTCATGGGGCAGGTCAACCAGAAACTTGGCCGGCTGCAGAGCTGCCTCCATCGAATATCTTGAAGCCTTAAGGCTCGCCGATTCGATGGTTGTTCCTCCCGAACAGTCGGAGGAGATCAGCCAGATGTACGAGCCGCTCATCGAAGCGCAGGCCTCGCAAACAGACGAGGCCGCGCTCAAGCGTCTGTGCGACAACATCAACGAAATGCTCATGCGCAAGAACTGGCGCGATCACCTGTACCGGGCGCGCGAGCAAATGCCCAGGTCCCAGGATGAAGACCTGCCCATGCCGATCGCGGAAGTCATCCTGCAGGCGCAGTCCAGCCAGGTGCTGGAGGCGATCAATCACATCCACCAGCTCGCCCGGGCGGGGCAGCTGCGTTCCGCCATGGAGGAGGCCTTCCTGGCCGTCACCTACGCGCCAACCTATCTCCCTCTCCACACACTGATCGGCGACCTGCTGGTCCGCGAAAACCATACTGAGGAAGCCATTGCCAAATATCACCACGGTGGCAGCGGCCTATAGCGTCCGCGGCGAGGCGGCCCAGTCCGCCAAGATGCTGCGCCGCGTCGTCCAGCTGGCGCCCATGGATATGACGGTCCGCACCAAGCTGATCGACCAGCTCGTGGCGCGCGGACAGGTGGATGATGCCATCCGTGAGTATCTCGAACTGGCCGACATCCATTACCGCCTCGCCGAGCTCGACGATGCGCGCAAGACCTATACCAAGGCGCTGCGCTTCGTCCAGCAGGCCAACGCCGACCGGAGCTGGAATATCCACATCCTGCAGCGCATGGCAGATATCGACATGCAGAAACTGGACTGGAAGCAGGCCGTCCGCGTCTTCGAGCAGATCCGCACCCTGCGCCCCGACGATGAGGGCGTGCGCAAAAATCTGATCGAGCTCAACCTGCGACTTGGCCAGCCGGCCCAGGCGTATGCCGAGCTGGAAAACTATCTTGCCTATCTCCAGGCCGGCAACCGCGAGCGGACAAGGCATCAAATTCATCGAAGAGCTCCAGCAGGAACGCCCGGACGACCTTGTTCTCAAACGCGCCCTGGCCCAGCAGTACCAGCAGGCCGGTCAGATCGAGGCTGCCGTTGCCCAGCTTGATTCCATCGCCGATTCGTTCCTCAACTCCGGGCGTAAGGAGGAGGCGATCGTGACCATCAACCAGATCCTGCTGATGAACCCACCCACTGCAAACCAGTATCGTCAGTTGTTGATGCAGTTGCAGCAGCATTAATTACAACCCGTCACAAATTGGTGGCGGGTTTTTGTTTTAAGTGTCATTGCCAGAAGGAATCATAATGACAGCAGCATCAGCGTCATTATGAACGACAAACCAGTGCTATAATCCCAGCGACTTAAATTTGGAGACCAATATATGCCGCAAACTCAAAATCGCGCCGTGATGATCTGGCTGTTCATCTTTGCCTTCATCGTGGCGTTTCTTGTTGTCTTTGGCGGATTCGTCCGCCTGACGCGCTCAGGACTTTCGATCACCGAATGGAATCCCATCAGCGGAGCCGTGCCGCCCATTGGGCAGCAGGCCTGGCAGGAGGAATTCAGCAAATACCAGAAGACGCCTGAATTCAAACTGGTCAATTCCAACATGACCCTGGAAGAGTACAAATATATCTTCTACATTGAATGGATCCATCGCTTTATTGCCCGCCTGGCCGGGCTGGTCTATGCCATCCCCGTGTTCTTTTTTCTCTTTACCAAAAGGATTCCATTCAGGGAATTCGGCATCTATTTCGCCATGGGCATGCTCTTCATCGCCCAGGCATTTGCCGGCTGGATCATGGTCGCCAGTGGCCTGGTCGACCGTCCATCCGTGAGCCATTTCAATCTGACGATCCATTTACTTTTGGCGCTGTCCTTGCTCGGATTGAGCTTCTGGGTCGCGCTCGGACATAAATATGGTTTCCCCGACAGGAACAAAAAAGCGAAATGGTCCCTGCCATCCAGGCTTGCCCTGGTTTCCTTTGTTCTGTTGATCATCCAGATTTCCTATGGCGGCATGACCGCGGGACTCAAGGCAGGTCATGTCTCAGACACCTGGCCGCTCATGTTCGGCAAATCTGATCCCGCCCAATCTTTTCAATTCCTGGATCAACTTCTTCGAAGTGCCACAGACCATTGTCTTCGTCCATCGCTGGTTTGCCTGGCTGGGATTGATCGCCGTGATTTATGTTTTCTGGGTTGTACAGAAACTGGATTACCCATCCGATATTAAAAACGGGCTCAAAATATTGATTGGAGTGGTCGCTCTGCAAATCACGCTGGGTGTGCTGGTAATCCTATCTTATGTGAATATTGTGATCGCGCTTCTGCACCAGGCAAATGCAATCGTGCTGTTTGTGCTGGCGATCTATTTCATCCACAGGTTCAGGGCGCTGGATGCCGAAAACAATTGGTTGCCGAACGGTTAAATCGTTGTGCCGGGAAATAAACAACGCATTTCATTGCATCCGCCAGATGCTGGCCCAAACCAAAGCTCTTCACGAAATAACAAACAAACCGTGACCGGGCATGCACTCCCGGTCACGGTTTGTTTTACACCCCCACTTTCTTCTGGCTTATGGATGGCTTGAATTCAATATTGTGCCTGAAGGATCGGACACGACCGCGCCGGAGGCATCGAACACAGGTGCGACATGTACATCCCCGGAAGAATTCGCATTCAATAACGTGCCGGAAGGATCAGAGATGATCTCGCCATTGGCACCAAACACGGGGGCGACCTGCATATTTGCGCCCGTCACCGGAATAGCCGCATCACCTGAACCGGGCGCATTCAATATCATGCCTGAGGGATCAGATATGATCTCGCCGTTGGTACCGAATACTGGAGCGACCTTTTTCGCTTCCTCACCGGTCACGGGAATGACAGCCTCGTTGCCTGTATTGACGGTTTTCATGATCTCATTGTGAGAAGGCTGAACTTGTGATGGTCGAATTGTCATTTTTAGGGAAGATGCAGCGAATATCTGGAAGATCGCCCAGACAGCCAAAATGCTGACACCGAACACGGCGGTAACACCAGTAAATCGTTTCATAATACACTCCTTTATTTACCTGAATGGTATACTTTGTTCATTGGTACACTTTACAGGGATTTACAGGCACGCTGGTGTCGCTCAGTGACACAAAAGTGACACAAGGAGGGATACGTTGGCCGAGGTATCGTTCGGAGAATGGCTTAAGCGCCGACGTGGAGCAGAAGGGTGGACGCAGGAACAACTTGCTCGAAAGATCCATTGCTCGACCAGTGCACTGCGCAAGTTCGAGTTGGAGGAACGCCGCCCGTCTGCCGAAGTTGTCGAACAACTCGCGAACATCTTCAACATTCCCCAGGAAGAACGCAAATCCTTTCTTCGTTTTACACGCGGTGACTGGCAGGCTTTTGGCAGCAAGTAACACGGAAGATGCACCGTGGCGCAGTATCAAATTTGGAGCCACAATCCAATCTGCCATCCTTAATCACTTCCTTTATTGGACGTGAAAAAGAACAAGCAGATGTGATCAATCTTCTCAAGAAGAATCGCCTGGTAACTCTTGCAGGGCTGGGTGGAATTGGGAAAACGCGGCTCGCCATCCAAGTCGGACATCAACTGCTGCATGATTATCCAGATGGCGTCTGGTTCGTCCCACTCGATTCACTTTCTGAGCCTTTGCTTGTTCCACAAACTGTTGCCTCAGTGTTCGATATTCGAGAAGGCCCTGATCGACCCGTCATGGAAACACTCAAGAATGTTCTTCGCCGGAAAACCTTGTTGCTGATCCTCGATAATTGTGAGCATTTATTGGATGCCTGTGTGCAACTGATGAAGACTCTGCTTGCTTATTGCCCAAACTTGAGAATACTTACGACCAGTCGTGAAATCTTGAATATGGAAGGCGAAGCAATCGTACTACTTGCCCTCTCTTTCCATTCCCGAGAGAAAGCGCTTCTGCCAGAAAAATTAACTGAATACGAATCAGTTCAATTATTTATCGAACGGGCATCATCTGGCTCTATCAAAATTTCAATTGACAAAGGAAAATGCTCAAGCCATCGTGGATATTTGCCGCATGGGTGGATGGAATTCCACTGGCGATCGAACTTACCGCGGCACGTGTGAATATTCTCAAACGTCGAAGAGATCTCAAAACAGCTGCACAACTCATTTGCCATTATTGGCAAGCGATCATCGAACAACACTTTCCCGTCACCAAACCCTCCAGGCCTCCCTCGATTGGAGCTGGTCCCTGCTGACCGATGCGGAGCAGGTGTTTCTGCGTCAGCTCTCTGTGTTTGCAGGCGGCTGGACGCTGGAAGCTGCGGAGGTCAGTCTGCGATGGAAATGCGCTGAACCTGACCAGTGCACTTGTCCAAAAGTCACTAATCAAAGTGAGACAGGAAGCGAGAGCATGAGACTCGTTATTATTTCCACGAGATGGTCCGCCAATATGCACGTGAGAAATTGCTGAAATGGGAGAGGTTGACAGGTCGATTCGCAACAAGCATTTGGCTTATTTTGTGAAATTGGTCGAGCAAGCCGAGCCTGAACTGTATCGTTCAAATCAAGTCTTTGGTTCAACAAATTAGATGATGAACGCGATAACTTACGCCTGGCATTGGAATGGGCACTGGCAACAGATATTGAATCAGGTCTGCGAATTGCTTCCATCCCCTGGCGATTTTGGCAAAGGCGTGATTATCGAGAGTGGGGAGATTGGCTACATAAGCTTTTGGAACACTATCTGAAGGACGATTCTTTGCGGGCGCAGGCGCTTGCCGTTTATTCCGCTTATTTTTTTGTATGACGGGCAATATCATCGAAGCCCGGAAAGTTGCCGAACAAGGCCTGCAACTCGCGCGCGACTTGTCGGATCCACAAAGTGAGGCGCTCTAGTTTATTGTTCCTGGGTCGTAGCATTGCATTTCCGGGCGATTACCAGGAAGGCATCCCGTTTTGGAACAAAGCCTTGCCCTCTATCGATCCTTGGGGGATAAAATCGGGCAGGCTATGGCCATCAGTTGGTTGTCCCATAGACCATAATGATCTGGAGCATTCAAAATCCCTTTATTGGAAAGTTTGAAACTCCATCGCGACCTGGGTAATCTTTCTGGTATTGCCTGTTGCTTAGCTTACCTGGCTTACATCCAATTATCAAAGGAGATTTTTCTTCGCCCGGTCCCTGGCTGGAGGAAGCAAGAACACTTACTATCGTCAACTTGGAGATTTAATCAAATGAAGCGGATGTTCTGGAAACTCTTGGAATCCTTGCCGACCGGCAGGGTAATTATCAACAGGCATATCACCTATTTTGAACAGGCTATCATTTATATGATAAAGTTGGCGGTTATTGGCCATCCTGGCCGCGCGTCCGCATGGGGCATGCCTTATTGCGGGAGGGTAATATCGCACGGGCAAGAGAAATATTCGAAATAATCATCCAGGAATTCCAAGAAAGATGGTCCTTTAATTGGCGTGGTTTATACAATCGAAGGCCTGGCCAGTTTACACGCAAATCAAGGTAACCTGAACGCACCGTACGACTCTTTGCCTGGTCAGATTTTATCGCGCGAAGAGTAGGTAATCATCGTCCGCCTATTGAACAGACAGATGTTGATAAAGAATCACAGCCTGTCTTGCAAAGATGGGTGAGATTGCATTTTCAGATGCCTATGAAGAAGGGAAAAAGATGTCGCTGGAGGAAGCGATATGGGTTGCACTGGAAGAAAGCTGATAAAGTTGGTTGTGGAGGAATTCTATTGACTGAGATATCGTTCGGTGAATGGCTTAAACGTCAGCGGAATGCAGCAGGTCTGGACACAGGAAAAACTTGCCCAGCAGATCCATTGCTCGACCAGTGCATTGCGCAAGTTCGAGTTGGAGGAACGCCGTCCATCTGCTGAGGTGGTTGAACAGCTCGCAATTATTTTCAATATTCCTCCTGAAGAACGGAAATCCTTTCTGCGGTTCGCTCGCGGGGATTGGCAGGCGATTTCGAAGTGCTGAACTCTGAAGATGCTCCCTGGCATGTATCCAACTGTTCGTGCTATGCCCAGCTCCAATCTCCCCGTTTCAACATCATCTTTTATTGGTCGCAAAAAGGAAAACAGTGAAATAGTGCAGCTGATCAGGAAGAGTCGCCTAGTTACGCTTACCGGAGCGGGAGGAATTGGCAAATCCCGCCTTGCACTTCAAACCGCTTCGGCTTTGTCGAACGATTTCCCCGATGGCACATGGCTGGTGGAACTCGCTCCCTTCTCTGATCCTGCTCTCGTGTCCCAAGCCATCATCAACACCATAGGCTTGATTTAACAGGCAAACCGGGTCACCCCCAGGTAATATTAATCGACGTATTTGAAAATCAGGAAAGCCTTGTTGATCCTTGATAACTGTGAGCATCTCATCCAGGCATGTGCGCAAACTGTGGAAACCTTGTTAGGTTCCTGCCCCGATTTGCATATCCTTGCGACCAGCCGTGAGGCCTTAAGCCTGGCAGGAGAGCACCATCTACTTGGTCCCACCCTTTACTACCCCGGATCTACAACAATCAAACGCTGACACGCTCTCACAGTACGAAGCTGTGCAATTATTCGTTGAGCGTACTCAATCACACCATCCTTGACTTCTCGCTGACACCGGACAATGCACCCGCCATAGTACAGATCTGCCACCGTCTGGATGGCATTCCACTCGCTCTCGAGCTTGCAGCAGCACGTGTGAATGTGCTGGGCGTGGAAGAGATTGCTGCCCGCCTCGATCAGCGCTTCAAACTATTGACGGTCGGTTCGTAGACAGCATCTGCCGCGCCATCAAACCCTGCAGGCAATGATCGACTGGAGTTACGATCCTGCTCTCCAAACCGGAACGAATCCTTTTACAGCGGCTTTCTATCTTTGCCGGTGGCTGGTCGTTGGAGGGAGCCGAGTCCGTTTGCAGCGATGACGGAATTGAGGGGATCTGAGATTATAAATTTACTTAACCAATTGCTCAACAAATCCCTCATCCTTGCCGAGCACAGGCAGGGACGGGGAACGCGTCACCATATGTTAGAGACCATCCGCCAATATGCGCATGAGAAATTACGGGAAACACCGGGAAACAAAGCACTTCGCGATAGACACCTGGCATATTTTGTGGAATTGGCCGAGCAGGCCGAGCCTGAGCTGTACCATTCCAATCAACTTTTTTGGTTGAATAAACTGGACGACGAGCTCGATAATATCCGCATGGCGATCGAATGGGCAATGAACACAAATTCTCAATTGGGTCTGCGACTAATAATAAATTGGGCAGGCCCGTGGGGAGATCGTGTGCCGGTTCGTGAGGTGCGAGGCTGGCTTAAGCAATTCTTGAAGAAATATCCAGGGAACGATGCACTACGCGTCCATGCGCTTGTTATTTATGGAAATATTTTATTAACGACAGGCGACCAGACGCAGGCACAAATATTTGCCCGTCAGGGGCTCGAATTGGCTCGCTCGATTTCAGACGAGCATGTAGAGGCATTCAGTCTCTGGGGCTTGGGGGCAGCACTTGCGGGCCAGGGAGATGTAAAACAGGGCATTCCTCTGGTAGAGCAGAGTTCGACTCTATATCGGTCATTGGGAGATAAGCTGGGACAAGCCAACGCATTGGATTGGCTATCTTTAAATCATGATGACTTGAATTTTTCACGAGCCTACTTGGTTGAAAGTCTGCGTCTCTATCGCGACTTGGGACATCTTTGGGGCATTGCTTATTGTTTAAATGACTTAGGTCAGGCAGCTATCTGGGAAGGCGACTTTTCTTTGGCATCCCAATGTCTAAAGGAGGGCAAGAGTAATCTTTCATGAACTTGGTAATCCAGTAGGTAATGCATTTATTTTAAATAGTTTTGGAATTCTTGCTTACTGGCAGGGTGATTACCAAAATGCATGTTCCTACTTTGAAGAAGCCATTTCCCTATTTGAGAAGGTTGGCAATTCAGGGTCTTCTTGGTCCCGTGTCCACATGGCGTATGTCTTTTTGCAACAAGGTGATCTCAAGCAGGCAAAGGAAATGTTTGAACGTGGTATCTATCAATTCCAAAAGGAAGAAAATGTAATTGGCGTAGTTTATACAATAGAAGGCATAATAAGTCTGCACTTGAATCAAGGACGACCCGAACATGCCACGCGTCTGGTTGCCTGGGCAGATGCCATTCGCGATAAGATCGGTAACCATCGTCCGCATATTGAGCAGGTGGATGTTGATAAAGTGATCACAACCTGTCTTGCAGAGATGGGTGAAAGTGCATTTTCAGATGCATGTGATGAAGGTAAAAAGATGTCGCTTGATGAAGCCGTTGCGTATGCCCTCGATGAAGAATTATGATGAGGATTGTGGAGAAATGCGTTGGCTGAGATATCGTTCGGCGAATGGCTCAAACGTCAGCGGAATGCAGCAGGTCTGACACAGGAGCAACTTGCCCTGCAGATTCATTGCTCGACGAGCGCATTACGCAAGTTCGAGTTGGAGGAACGCCGCCCATCCGCCGAGGTAGTGGAACAGACTCGCGGAGATTTTCAATATTCCCGGGGAAGAGCGTGCCTCTTTCCTCCGTTTTGCCCGCGGTGACTGGCAGGCTTTTGGAAACCAAGGTACGGAAGCTGCACCCTGGCATTTGTCAAATATCAAGTCACAGTCTAATTTACCGTTGTCCATTTCTTCCTTTATTGGTCGTGAAACAGAACAAAGTAAAGTTGTCGATCTTCTCAAGAAGAACCGTCTGGTGACGCTTGCAGGTCCAGGTGGGATTGGAAAAACGCGACTCGCCATTCAAGTGGGATACCAACTGCGGGACAATTATCCAGATGGTGTCTGGTTCATTCCCCTTGATTCACTTTCTGAACCATCCCTGGTGCCACAGACAGTGGCTTCGGCGTTCGATATAAGAGAAGGAGCGGATCGAACCGTCCTGGAAACCCTCAAATTTGTGCTTCTTCGGAAAACTTTATTGCTTATCCTGGATAATTGCGAGCATTTGCTGGAAGCCTGCGCGGGATTTATAAACAACCTGCTTATTCACTGTCCAGATTTGAAAGTTCTTACGACCAGTCGTGAAACATTGAATTTGACAGGTGAGGCGATCTATTATCTAGCCTCCCTTTCCATTCCGCAGGCAGGTGCATCCTTAGAAAGTTTAGCTGAATACGAAGCTGTTGAATTATTCATTGAACGGGCTGCATTAACTCTACCAACGTTTAAATTAACAGAGGAAAATGCGCAGGCGATTGTGGATATATGCCGCAGAGTGGATGGCATCCCTTTGGCGCTCGAACTCACCGCGGCATGCGTAAACATCTTGAACGTCGATGAAATTTCAAAACAGCTGGTAAGATCGTTCGCTTTATTGAGCAGTAATCAACGAGCCGCGTTCTCCCGTCACCAAACACTGCAGGCTTCTCTCGATTGGAGCTGGTCCTTGCTGACCGAGGAGGAGCGGGTGTTTCTAAGTCAGCTCTCTGTGTTTGCCGGCGGCTGGACTCTGGAAGCTGCATGGTTGGTCTGCGAAGGAAATGCGTTGAACCTGACGAGTGCACTTGTCCAAAAGTCTCTGATCAAGGTGGGACAGGAAAATGAACATGAAACCCGTTATTATTTCCATGAGATGGTTCGTCAATATGGCCGCGAGAAATTACGTGAAACGGGAGGAGATGAAGAAATATGCAATAAACACCTGGCGTATTTTGTGAAATTGTCGGAGCAAGCCGAACCTGAACTGTATCGTTCCAATCAAGTCTTTTGGTTGAACAAATTGGATGATGAGCTCGATAATCTTCGCATGGCACTGCAATGGGCGCTGGAAACGGATGTTGCCTCCGGCCTGCGAATCGCTGCCGTCCCTGCGCGGTTCTGGTACAGGCGTGATTATCTTCAAGAGGTGGGAGATCGGCTGGGACGGCTTTTGGAGAATTATCCTATACCGGACTCTTTGCGCGCTCAGGCGCTCGCTGTTCATTCCAATTATAGTTTCTGGGCGGCTATACCACCGAAGCCCGCAAGATTGCTGAAGAAGGCCTGCAATTGGCACGCGCGCTTTCAGATCGGCAAAATGAGGCACTATGTTTATTATTTCTGGGGAAAATCATTGCAGCTCCAGGCGGTCATCAGGAAGGTATACCATTTTTTAAGCAGAGTCTTGCCATCTATCGAGCTTTGGGAGATCAAATTGGTCAAGCCACGGCAACATATGGGTTGGCAATACATCATAACGATCCTGAACAGGCAAAATCCCTTTTTTTGGAGAGCTTGAACCTCCATCGTGACCTGGGCAATCTTTATGATATAGCATTTTGTTTGACATACCTCTCCCGTCAGGCGATTTATGGAAGAGATTTCTCTTCGCCATCAGCATGGTTGGAAGAAGCAGGAAGACTTTTTCATGAACTTGGAGCTCAACCAGATGAAGGGGATGTAATACACTTTTTAGGAATTCTTGCTTACCGGCAGGGTAATTATCAACAGGCTCTTGCCTATTTTGAACAAGCCATTACAGTGTATGAGAAGGTTGGTATTCCGTATTGGGCAACCTGGCCGCGTGTTGGGATGGCTTATAACTATTTATGTGTGGGGGATTATCAACGGGCAGGCAAAATTTTCAAGATCTGCCTCCAGCAATTCCAAAAAGATGATAGTGTCATTGGCGCGGTTTACACAATTGAAGGCCTGGCCAGTTTATACGCTAATCAAGAGCAACCCGAACGTGCTACAGAACTATTCGCCTGGGCGGATGCCATGCGCGAAGAGCTGGAGGATCCTCGTCCACTTGTGGAGCAGGGAGATGTTGATAAAAGTATCACAGCCTGTCTTGCAAAGTTGGGTGAGAGTGCATTTTCAGATGCTTATGAAGTGGGAAAAAAGATGTCGCTTGAGGAGGCTGTCGCGTATGCGTTGGAGGATAGTTAGTCTCTCCTCCCCCTCGACCACATGGCAAAACCGATCGTCCCGAACGCCAGCCCGGCAACGGATAATCCCCAGGAGAAGAAATTTAAAAAGAAGGTCGATTCCAGAACCTGGATCAGCATCAAAAAGGGCAGGACAATGCCCAGCAGCATCATGAGCACGCCGAGGATGAGGAGGAAGTGCGGGGAGTTCATAAGTCTTCTTGCGCTTCGACTGCGCCTCCGGCTCCGCTCACATAGTCCCGATGCTCTTCCGGGAGCGCGGTATTCGTTTGCGCGGAATTTTCCTTATACAGCCAGCAGGCCACAAAATGCCCCGGTTCGGGCTCGAAGTCTGGTGGGAACTCCACATCACAAAGGCCGGCCATCATGTGCGGGCAGCGCGGGTGGAAGCGGCAGCCAGTCGGCGGGTTGACCAGGCTCGGCGGCTCGCCAGGTGGGACTTCCTTGAATGTTTCAGCATTGCGCGCATCCGGGTCGGAAGTGGCAGCCAGAAGGGCGTGGGTGTAGGGGTGCAGGGGGTGGTCCAACAGGCGGCGGGTCTCGGCTTTTTCGATCACGTTGCCCGCGTACATCACGAAGATCCGCCTGGAGAAGTATTTGACCGTGGACAGGTCATGGGTAATATAAATGACGGACAGCCCGTGCGATTCCTGCAGGGCGCGCATCAGCTTCAGGACTTCCACACGCACCGAGGCGTCCAGCATCGAGACCGGCTCGTCGGCGACGATCAGCTTTGGCTCACGCAGCATGGCGCGGGCAATGACGACGCGCTGCTGCTGCCCTCCACTGAGCATGTGGGGGAACTTTTCCAGGTAGTCATCCACAGGGTGAAGCTTCACTTCGCTCATGACCTTGTGGATGCGGTCCAGGCGCTCCTGTCTTTTTCTCATCCCGCTGATAATGAGCGGCTCCTCGAGAATCTTACGAACGTTCATGAAGGGCGGCAGTGCGCCATAAGGGTCCTGCTGGACATAGCCGATCTTGAACCGGTAGCGTCTCAGACCCTTTTGATTTAATTGGGATAAATTCTCATCGTCGAAGATGACCTCGCCGCGGGTGGGAACGTTCAGCCCAAGGATCGTCTTCATCAGGCTTGACTTTCCACATCCAGACTCACCGACAACGGCCACCGTTTCCCCCTCCTCCAGCGCAAAGCTGACCCCATCCACTGCCTTGACGTAGCCGGCATGACCGAACCCGAACTTGCGCAGCTCATACCAGACGTGCAGATCCTGGATGGAGAGCAGAGGCTCGGGCTTCCGGATTTCTGGTGTATTCATCATCACCTCTCGCAATTCAGTTATCATTGTGGGCTCCTTGCATCAAGGTGACAGTCACTTTGAAAGTGACTGTCACCTTTTTTATTTTCTCTTCTCAGTCGCCGAGCCGAAGCCGGTCTGCAGGCCTTTGAGACATTCCATCATGCCAAGATGACGGCAGTCATGGGCCAGGTATTCCAGCAGGTTGAGACGGATGATTTCGACCACCTTCCTTAGATCATCATCCATATTTTCACAGTTCGAAAATTTGGAATCAAACAATTCAACGAAAGCTTCAATGGCCTTGTAGGAAGCATGCAGATAATCGAGCAATTCCTCCTTCTCGGGGATGGGCAGCGCCGCCGCGGCTCCATCGCTCAGGCCGCTTCCCAGCGTCTCGTGCAGGCCGCGCGGGAAATTCCATCTTTGCGCCAGGGCATCCCTTTGCCAGATCTCGATTTGATCCCCGAACTCGGGGCCGATCTGAGGATAGTGCGACAGGATGGTTGCTTTGAGGTTATCGGACTCGCGCGCCAGGTGCCAGAGATGGAAGCCAATGGAGGTTGGATAGCCTTTGGGCTTCCAGCGTATTTGCTCATCGTTCAGCTCACCGGCAAGATTGATCACAACCCTATGGATTTCCTGGAAGGATTGGAGCACATCATAAAAGGCGTAGATAGGCATACTCGTTCCTCATCGTATTCCCGGCTGAAACCGTTACTACTTTTATTCATACAACCAACATTTGACTTTGCGGCCATTTCTGACAAACATGGGCGGCTCCTGATCGCACTTGTCGAAGCGGAAGGGGCAGCGCGCCGCGAAGCGACAACCCTTCGGCAGGTTGATCAGGCTCGGCGGCTGGCCCGTGATGAACATCGGGTCCGAGTCACTGCGCAGGCGCGGTACACTGGCCATCAGCATTTGCGCATACGGATGGAGCGGTGCCGGGAAGAAGTCGCGGGCATGGCCCACTTCCACGATCTGGCCGGCGTACATGATGGCGACCTCATCCGCAAGCTCGCTGGAGGTGGCAATGTCATGGGTGATGAGGATGAAGCTCGTCCCCAGTTCCTGCTTGATACGCTTGAGTACGTTCATGATGTTTGCCTGGGTGAGCAGGTCCAGGGCCGAGGTCGGCTCGTCGAGGACGATCAGGCTCGGGCTGGTGACGAGCGCCATCGCCAGGGCCACGCGCTGGCGCATCCCGCCGCTCAATTCGAAGGGAAAGCGGTTCAAAAAATCCTCGGGCACACCCACGTGCTGGAACATCCGCTTCGCAAGCTGGAGGGCTTCGTCCTTCCGGATGTCCAGGTGGACCATGGCCGGCTCGGCAACCTGGTCACCCACTTTAAGCACCGGGTTCAGCGAGTTCATCGCCGCCTGCGGGACCAGGGAGATCTGCGCCCAGCGCACATTCTGGCGGAACTGCTCCTCATCGTAAGCCATGACATCCGTACCCTGCAGATAAACCCGGCCGCCATAGGATTCGACATTGCGCGGCAGCAGTCGCAAAATCGCCTTGGCAAGCGAGCTTTTTCCACATCCCGATTCACCCAGAATAACCACAGCCCGGTTGGTATCCAGCTCAAAGTCCACTCCGTCCACAGCCTGAACCGTACCGCTGTTGGTCCTGAAATGCAGGACCAGGTCTTCGATCTGTAAAAGTTTTTGGGCAGCTGGGCTCATATGTCCCTCAATTTTGGGTTAAAAACGCGGTCGAGCGCAAAGCCAAGCATGGCAAAGCCCAGGCCGGTGATCATCAGCAGGGTGGCGGGCTCGAGGATCCAGTAATAGTAGCCGCGGTAGAGTGCGCCGTTGCTGTTGGCGTCCTGGATGATCTTGCCCCAGGTCGGGAGGACGGGATCTCCCAATCCCAGTACGGCCAGCGATGCCTCCAGGAATACGAATACAGGCACGGCGGAAACCAGTCCCGGGATGAGCAGGGGGATCATGCGAGGGATCAGGTACACAAATACGATGCGCGGGCTGCTGGCGCCGTAAGCCTTGGCTGCCTCGATGTACATCGATTCCTTGACCTGCATAAATGTGGAGCGGTAGGTAATGATCGAGCCGGTAAAAATGCTCAACAGGATCGTTGCCCCCAGGATCACCCAGATGCTGCGCGAGTAGAACGTCCCGACCATGATCAGGATGGAAAGGAAGGGCAGCACAATGTTGACTTCGGTAATACGCTGGATGAGCTGGTCGAGCCAGCCGCCGTACCAGGTCCCTACCGCAGCGATGACCATGGTCAGCACCGCGGTGCCGAGCGAGGCGATCAGCCCGAATGCCAGAGCGACCGGAGTCCCCCACAGCAGAGGGACCATTAAGTCGCGGCGCGCCTGGTCGGTCCCTGCCAGACCATACACCTGCCCGTGAAAGACGAATTCCACGTCCACGGTCGACTCAGGCTCGAAGGTCGCGCCGGAAAGCTGGAGCTGGTAATCTCCCTTTACGATCTTTCCCGTCTCCGGATCGGTAAACAACGCTGAGATGACATCATCGGTCTTGAGCTTGATCTGCAGCTTCTCATCCTGGGCAAAGCGATAGGTCTGCCTCTGGTTGACTGCCATGTTGGCGAGCCGGATCGTTCTACCATCGGGCGTATGCCACTCGGTGGAGAGGAACGGCTGCTTCTGCTGGTATTTGGACGTGATGTACAGGATCATATCCTGGGGCAAATAATCGGAATTAAACGGAAAGGTATAGGAGGCGGACATCGTTGAAGTATCCTGGTCACTCGGGGTGACTTCCTTGGCGATGCTCCCATCGGTTGTACTTACCGCAAAGGATTCGGCATATTTTTTAGCCGAGAAAAGGTTGACCCAGGCCGGCGCGGCGAACTTGGGATTTCGATACCAGACCTCCTCCCCACCGCGCCACAGGCGGATCGCCTCCTGATAGGGGATCGTGACCACGGCATAGATGGCAGTGATGACCAGGGCAACGATCACAAGCATACCCATCACAGCAGAAGGATATTTCCAAAGCCTTTGCAGGAAGTTTCTCAGGGCTTTCATGTTATTTACCGCCGACCTTGACGCGCGGATCCACCAGGGCGTAGATGAAATCGAGCAGAAAGACGGTCAACGCCAGCAGGTAGGCATAGATGATGGTAGAGCCGACAATGATCGGGATGTCATACAGGCCGATCGCCTGGTACAGCGTCCGGCCAAGACCGGGCCAAAGGAACACAGTCTCGGTGATGGTGGCGCCCGTCCACAGGACGATGATGAGCAGGGCGAAGTTGGTGATGATATTGGGGAGCGTGGGCCGCAGGATGTACCTGCGCTCGACATCCCGGGAGGGCAGTCCCTTGGCCTTGGCCATCTCCACGTAATCTTCACTCGAATAGATCAGGAAGAATGTGCGGTAGTTGTAAATGCTGAGAAAGAAGGCGCTGAGCACAAGTGACAAAGCCGGCAGGGTCATATGCTTCAACAGGCTGAGGGAATAATCAATTGGGTTGGAAGGCGGCGGCGAATTGACCATGCCGCCAAAGGGCAGGATCTTCAGCACAGCCGCAAAGATCAGGATCAGGAAAATGCCATAAAACCAGGGCGGTACTGCCGAGGTGGGTGAGAAGGCAACCACCAGCTTGTCCCAAAAATTGCCATAGCGGCGCGACAGGTTCAAGGCAATGAACACGCTCGAAAAGAATAGGAAAAGCTGGGAGGTCCCCATGAGCAGGAGCGTGGCCGGCAGCCTCTCGAGAAGGATGAGGCGGACCTGCTTCGACCCGCTGTCGCTGGTCATGTTGATGGCACGGCCAAGCTGCAGCGTCAGGGCGTTGGATAGGTAGCGGAAATTACGGACCGCGATCGGAACATTGAGGCCGACGCGCTCCTCCTCCACGGCGATTTGGTCTTCGATCAATTTTTTCCGGATGGCAGGATCCATTTTCACGTAGGCCGCATTCCCGGCAATCGAGGTTGTGATGTGCTCGCGGATCTCGCCTTTCATGATCTGATCCACATACCCGCCCATATTGGCGATCATAATGGTCAGATAGATGCCGATCATAACGGTTATAAACAGGGTCAATATTCGTACAGAGACATAGCGAGTAACGCGTATGAATGTGCTGTCCCGCTGCACCTTTTTTGTGACCGTATTCTCACTGGGAGACTGGGTAACGACTGCCATGGGCATCTCACAATTCTGCTGATAATTTGCCAGGGGTAAGACTGTGTGCAGCCTTACCCCTGTTCATATGGATCGATCAGAAATTACGGAACGGCGACAAAGTCGTACGAGGTAAACGATGGGACCGCGACCGGTATCGGCTCGACTGCAACTTCCAACCGCGCCGCGCCGGAGGGAAGCTTGGAGGTCACATCCGAGGTCAATGTCACCTGGTAGTGACCATCCTCCACCGGAGTGGCATCGCCAACTTCCACGACAGCACCAGTGGCATCATAGAGAATGTATTTCACGTTCTTGATGTCGGACTGCGGGTAGGGCTGGTCCTTGAAGGTTACGAGCGTATCAAATACGGCTTCCTCACCGGCCTTGACCTGGCCCGGTCCATCCAGAGTGGTTTCGGCGATCCTTGGCTCGGCGAACTGTGCCCAGCGGTCGGATTTATCAACGAAGTCCTTGTTCTGCTTCAAGACCAGGGATTTCTCAGTGAGGAAGACCTTGTCGAGGTAATAGGGACCCGTACCGACCCAGAAGTGACCGTGATCCTGGTACCACTTCTTCAGGTTGGCATAGCGCTGGGCGGCCTCATCCTTGGTAATGTATTGGCCAAGGGTCGCCTCATAAGGGATGTAGGATTCGCTCTCCGCCTGGTCGAGGTACTTGGAAAGGATATCGAGGCTCGGTCCACCGACCCAGCTGGTCTCTTCGACCTTTAAGGCATCTGCTTTATCCGAGCTGTAGGCCAGCTCCTTGTTCGTTTCTGCCAGGTTCGAGATTGCCAGGACGGGCCAGCTATTTTCGCCGGAGAGGCCAAACGGAGAAAGCGGCCATTGGGTCAGCACATTCAGCTCGGCATCCGAATTATAGGAGTCGCTGTAGGATTCGATCGTCAAGGGATTCGTGGAGGTGATCCGGTATCCCTTGAAGGCTGCCAGGGTGGCATTGATGCTCAACGCCAGGGATTCGTCGTAGATCGGGCTGTCTTTCTTGGCAGGGTCGAAGCCCTCGATCATCGACATTACGAAATCGCCCACGGAGATCGGGCTGCCGTCATGCCATTTGATCGTGTCGAACAGATCGGCAGGATAGGTCACCACGCTCTTGACGTTGGCCGTGGTGCCATCCGGGTATTTCTCCGCGGCGGTGATCCACTTCTGGTTCTTGGCATCCCAATCCACCCAGGTGTCGGGCGGGACATCGATCTGAGGCACCGCTGTGACCTTGACCCAGTCCAGGCTCTGGCGGATCGGCAGGCCTTCCTTGTAGGTCAATTCCGCGCTTTCAATCCGCTGGGGATAGGCCAGGCCGGTATACGGATCTGCCATCAGGCCGGCGCCGCCAACCGTACCGGAGATGCCCTGTGTGGTGGCGCGGATCACGCCCACATCCCAGACCCAGTTGCTTCCAGCCACGGAATTCCACGGCTGCGTGAAGAGATCGTTCGTACCGACCTTCATGACGCCGCCTTCCTTATCCTTGAAGCGCAGGTTATACGGACCAACATTCGCACTCTCATACCCAAGAGCAAGATCCCAGGTGACCTGGACATTGTCATTATGAGGGGAGTAGGTCTGCTGGTCGATCGTCCAGACGAAAAGAGAATCCTGCAGGGAAAGCTCGAGGGCACGTGAGATCATCTGGTCACGCTGCTCCTGCGAGGAGAAGTTCCCCTGGGCCAGGTCGTCGCCAAGCTTCTGGAATTCAGGATCTGAAGTTGTCGAAATGAACGGCTCGGTCCCCTGGATGCTGGTGTTCAGGTAGCTGGTCTGGAAGTTCGCCCGCTCATCGCGCGGGAAGCTGCCAGGCGTAAAGCCGGCTGTATAAAGACTCCATTGACCGTCGCTGGCCGCCGTCCCCTGCCAGATGGGGAAGGCTTCCGATGATTTTTTATACTGGCGATCCACGGTAAAGCCCATCGTTTCCAGCTGGTTCGCCACGTAATCACCCATCGGCTTGCGTGTGCCATCGCCGTCCGGGCGGATCAAAAAGATCAAGCTGACAGGTTTGCCCTTGTACTGCCATTTGCCATCCGCGCCAAGCTCTGCACCCAGGCCCGTCATTTCGGCAGTGATGACTTCCTTGGCTTTGTCCGGGTTGAAGGCATACTCATGTTCCAGCTTGCGGACGGTCTCGATCTGGTTGGTGTATTCCGCCAGCTGCGTGGTGATCGTCAGAAGCTTGGGCAGGGAACCGCCGGCATAGATCTCCTGGTTGAGATAATTGCGGTCGATCAGCCAGTTTAGCGCTTCACGGATCTTGCGATTGGAGAAAGGATTGAGAACATTCGGATCCTTGAAAACGGCCGGGTTGAGACTGATGCCATAATATCCCCCCACGGATTTGGTGGTGGGCAGCCCAGCCTCCTTGATGGCCGGATAGGAATCAGAAGCCAGCGTAAAGGAATAAAAATCGATCGCGCCGGCCTGGAGTTGCGAGATCGCCGAGGCGCTGTCCACCACGGAATAATCGATCTCATCCAGCCAGCCTCCATGCCGGTCGGTGGGGGGTGCCGCGGTTGGCGCCTGGGTGGCTGCCTCCGTGGGTGCCTCGGTCAGTGCAGGTGCCTCCGTCTGCACCGAAGGCGCCTGGGTGGCGGTGGCAGCCTGAGGGGCACAGGCGGCGAGCGCCATGCTCAACGCGACCAGTAAACTCACAACATAATACAGGTGTTTAATTTTCATCTTCTCTCCTTGAATAAAATAATCTTGGGTCCTTGGAAGGTATCCTGTATCGTTCCGCAATAATGGCACCTCCTTCATCTTTCACTTATTTGACCGGCATATAATGGAGGGAGGCGGAATACCAGGGTGCATAGCTCCGGCATCCGCCTCGCCTTCGGTGTGGATTGCTTTCGTGAGGAGAATTGTGAAAGCAAAGCAGATTAGGGTTGTCAGGCTAATCCTGCCTCATGATACGTTCAGGAAGAGAAATGGGTATCCGTCTGCAAGCGGGTTTCATCCACCGTAGCGTGTTGGTTTCCACTCCCCTTGAGGTATGGTGCGACCCCCCTGTTCCACCTTTTACCGGATTGCAAAAACCCCTCCTTGGAGGGGTATGGAAAGCATTTGTTTGTCCAATAAAATGGACTACAGGTGTACTATACTGTAGTTAATAGATGTAGTAGATGAAGAAAGTATTTGCCTGCTTATTGGGATTGACCCTCCTGTTTACAATCAACTCCTGCGCCGGGCAGGGGATACCTCCGGCCACGCCCGAGTCTATTGGCGCGGCCCAGATTGGGGTGACAGCAACCCCGACCAGCCGTCCTCCCGCCCCATCGCACGTAGCCCCGGCCTCCCTTCCTGAGGTCTGCGACTGCGTCCTCCGCTTCGACCGGATCAGCATCGAGCAGGGACTGTCGCAAAGCTCCGTGCATGTGGCATTCCAGGACAGCCGCGGCTTTATATGGTTCGGTACCCAGGATGGATTGAACCGCTACGACGGGTATACATTCAAAACCTTCAAGCCCGACCCGGACGTGCCCACCAGCCTGAGCGACCGCTGGATCACGTCCATCGTCGAGGATCAGGATGGCTATCTATGGATTGCCACCCGCCAGGGCGGCCTGAACCGTTACGATCCACATACCGAGGAATTCAAGCGCTACATGCATGATGAGTAGGATCCCTACAGCCTGAATGACAACCATGTCAATGTACTTTACCTGGACAGGGATGGCAGGCTCTGGGTTGGCACTCAGAACGGTCTTGATCTGCTGGATCGAGCCAGCGACTCGTTTACACATTATGTCTATGAACCCTCCCAGCAGGAGGGCATCACCGGTAAAAGCATCACGGCCATCCTGCAGGATCAGCCGCGGGAGCATCTGGATCGGCACGACAGCCGGCGGGTCTGAACCGCTTTGACCCTCAGAGCAACCAGTTTACTCCCTATCCAATCCACGCCGGAAATTAAAACACCATCAGTGACGATTCTCATCACTGCCCTCGCCGAGGGCCGGAATAACACACTTTGGGTTGGCACACAAAAGGGCTTGAACCACTTCGAGCCCGACACCGGTAATTTCGAGCGCTTCCTGCACTCAGATCGGAAACCGGAAAGCATTACCAGCGATATGATCACTTCCCTGCTGATGGACAGCACGGGTAATCTATGGGTTGGCACAACCAGCGGCCTGGATCGTTTGAGCGGGGCGGGAAATGATTTCATCCATTACCGAATGATCCGACTTTTATTAAAAGCTTGAGCACCGACTATATCACTTCCATTTATGAGGATCGTGGCGGAGTGCTATGGTTTGGGACCTATGGCGGCGGTGTCAACAAATATGACCGCCAGCGCGATGATCTTTGCCTATTACCGCCATGACCCCACAGATAACAATTCATTAAGTTCGAATTTCATCTCTTCTGTATTTGTCGATTCTGAAGGGTATGTATGGGTGGGCACCTTCAGACGATGGCTTGAACCGATTGACACGTTCGACCAATCAAGTCATTCATTTCAGGCATAGTCCCAATGTCCCAACAGTATTGACTCGAATGAGATCTTTTCCATCGCCGAGGATCAGGATGGGATCTTGTGGGTGGGCACGACGGGTATGGGCTGGATCGCTTCGACCGGAATCCACTGGCGATCAAGCATTTCCAGCGTGAGTCTCAACACGCCGGCCAGCCTGAGCGCGAACCGTGTTTATAAGGTATATGTAGATCGTCAAAACAATATCTGGGTGGGAACTGCAGCAGGGTTGGATCGCTTTGACCGAGAACACGAACACATTCATCCATTACAGTCCCGCAGGTGGAAAATCCCAGGAGCTTGAGCGGAACAAGCTGTCAATTCGATCCTTGAGGACAGCCAGGGAAAGAATCTATGGGTCGGCACCTATCGACAGTGGCTTGAATAAGTTTGACCCCGAAACCGGGCAGTTCACTCGCTACCGATTTGACCCGCAATAACAAACATCCATCAGCAACGACTCGATCCAATCCATTTACCAAGATTCAAGGGACGCATATGGATTGGCACGTTCGGCGGTGGATTAAACCTTTACCATCCCGAGATCGGACTCCTTCACATATTATCTTGAAAAGGATGGCCTTCCCAACGGTGTTGTATATGGGATTTTGGAGGATCCGCAGCGGCAATTTGTGGATGAGCACAAACTTTGGCATCTCGCGCTTCAATCCCGAGACCGAGACTTTCCGTAATTTCGATGAAGGGCGATGGACTGCAGAGCAATGAATTCAATTCAAGCGCCTATGCAGAGGCAAAAATGGCGAGTTTTACTTCGGCGGGATTAACGGGCTAACGGTCTTCCAACCCGTGAGTATCAACGATAACCCCTACGTTCCCCAGGTGACGCTTACCTCCCTCACCCAGGATGACCGGCCGATCATCGTGAATTCAAGCGTGGAAACAGCTGATAATATCACCCTGATGTGGCCGCAAAACTCGTTTGAGTTTGAGTTTGCCGCGCTCAGCTACAACCAGCCGAACAAGAACCAGTACGCCTACATGCTGGAGGGCTTTGACCCGAACTGGCACTTCATCGGCACAAAACGCAATGGACGCTACACCAACCTGCCGGGCGGCCAGTACACTCTCCTGCTGAAAAGCACGAACAGCGACGGGGTGTGGGGCCAGTCTGCAAAACAGATCAACGTGCAGGTCATTCCACCTTTCTGGCAGACGCCGGTCTTCCAGCTGCTGATGGGTGTCCTACTGGTAGTCGTGGTCATCACCGGGTTCAGGCTCCGTACCCGGAGCATCCAGGACCGCAACCGGGATCTAGAGCGACTCGTCCGGGAGCGGACCAGCGCGTTGGAGATACGCAACCAGGAGATCGAGGCGCTCTATGAGGCGGATGAGCGCATTCTGCGCAATGTCAGTTTGAACCAGGTATTTCAAACGCTTGTGGACGTAGCGGTGGATATGCTGAATGCAGACCGCAGCATCGTTTTTGCCTGGGATGAGAAACAGACAAAGGTAGTGCCGCGCGTCAGCCACGGTTACTCGCCGGAAACGCTCAAAGTCCTTGAATTTTCAAAGGGCGAGGGCGATGTGGGTGAAGTGCTGGCCTCGGGCAAATCCGTCATCGTCAGGCAGATCGAGCTGGATGACTTCCGACCGGAAGTGCAGGCCGCCCTGATCCGGGAGGGGATCCGGTCCTTTGTCCATCTGCCCATCGTAGTGGACCACAAGGTTGTGGGCGTGTTCAATGTCGCTTTTACACATCCGAACCTGATCGGGGACGATACAACCAGGCTGTTCTCCGCGCTGGCCCATCGCGCCTCGATCTCGATCGCCAACATGGAGCTCTTCGAGCAGACCAAGGATCTGGCAGTCATGGAGGAGCGCAACCGTCTCGCCCGGGACCTGCACGACAGCGCCAAACAAAAGGCCTTCGCGGCCCTGGCCCAGCTTGGAACAGCAAAGGGTGTCCTGAATGCGAATGGAAATGGCAGAACGGCAATGGCAACTCTGCCAATCTTCATCTCAGTGAAGCAGAAAACCTGGTGAGCGACGTGATCCAGGAGCTGACCTTCCTCGTCCAGGAAATCTATCCCATCGCCCTCCAGGAAAAGGGGCTGACCACTGCCCTGCGTGAATATATCTATGAATGGGAGAATCGCAACGACATCGCGATGCAGTTTACAGCTCGCAATGAGCGGCGGCTGCCCCTCGAAATTGAACAGGCGATTTACCGCGTGGCCCAGGAGGCCCTCGCAAACGTGGCGCGTCACAGCCACGCACGCCGTGTCGATGTGTCGCTGGTATACAATGATAATGATGACTCCCTGCAGCTCTCCGTATCCGATGATGGATGCGGTTTCGATACAAATCCCAAATCTAATGGCATGGGCCTGCGCTCCATCCGTGAACGTGTCAGCAGCATCCGCGGCACGGTGCAGATCCAGAGCGCGCCAGGGCAGGGAACAAGGATCTTGGTCCAGGTACCCACCAGGGGCTGAGAGAAAGAGGCGAAAATGGCAAACAATCATCACAACCGGATCACCATCCTGATCGTGGACGACCATGAAGTCGTGCGGAACGGAATCCGGTCCTATCTGGAAACAGTCAAGGAATTCCAGGTGATCGGCGAAGCTGCCTCCGGCGAGGACGCCATCAAGCTGGTCTCCGAGCATATCCCGGATATTGTCCTGCTCGACCTGATCATGCCGGGCATGGACGGGGTGGAGACGACCCGCCGCATCAAACATATCAGCCCGCGCACCCAGGTCGTGGTCCTGACTTCCTATCATGAAGATGTGCACATCTTCCCCGCCCTGAAGGCCGGCGCGATCTCGTACATCCTGAAGGATATGAAGATGGAAAAGCTGGTGGATGTGCTGCGCCGCGCCGCCCAGAAGGAGGTCACCCTGCACCCGCTCGTGGCGGCCCGGGTCCTGCAGAACCTGCGCAGCGACAACAGCGACGAGCAGCCGCTCTTCACCGAGCTGACCGAACGTGAGCTGGACGTTCTGCGCCTGATCGCCAACGGCATGACCAACAGCCAGATCGCAGAAAAGCTGGTTATCAGCGAATACACGGTCAAGGGCCACGTCAGCAACATCCTGAGCAAGCTGCACCTGGCAGACCGCACCCAGGTGGCGGTCTATGCCTGGCAGCAGGGCCTGGTTAATCGGGACCAGATGGGAAGGAAGTAATCAACGCTTGTTTGAGATCAAACTCTCCCTTGAAAATATATGCCCCGCACAGTTCAGCCACGAACCTCGCGGGGCTTATATTTTAATATGGTGAGACTGGGCAATTTGTAGTATAGAATCAGCTATTGGAAATCGTATGCCAGTCAACCAACTCCTTCGACAAACCGTCTACCAGGCTGAAAAAGCGGAGCAGCGCCTGCGCTTCCGATCGATTCCTGTTCCTGCGAACGGATGGCCTGTGCTCCTGGGCATCTCCTTCCCCAAAAGCGGAACCCATCTGCTCGACCAGATTTTGCTCGGCTTTTCAAAGGTGGCGCCATTTTCGAAACGGCTGCACTCGTTCTATGCCGAATATGAAGGGGAAAGCGGACGCAAGCGCCCTCCCGAGCAGGCCATTGCCTGGCTTAACTCGCTGAAGCCAGGCGATATTGCTTCAGCGCACCTGTTCGCACGACCCGAAGCAGTTGAGAGAGTTTGTTCCCCGGCCTTTATCCCCTACTTCATCTTTCGCGACCCGCGCGACGTGGTCGTCTCGCATGTCTTCTACGTGACCGACATGGAGGCCAGGCATGTCCACCACGAGTATTACACATCCCTGCCGGATTTCGACTCCCGCCTGAACGTCAGCATCCTGGGCAGGCCGGATGCCGGGGTCGAATTCCCCGATATTGCGGCCCGGTTTGGTCCCTACCTTGGCTGGCTGGACCGTCCCGAAGTTCTGAGTCTTCACTTTGAAGATCTGATCCAGAACCGGGCAGACGCCCTGACCCGCATCATGGACCATCTGCTGGTCTGTACCCCGATTCCTGCTCCCCGGCAGCAGATCCTCAACTCTCTGGAAGGTTCCATCAACCCGAAGCGCTCCCCCACATTCCGCTCAGGGAAAACAGGGGAATGGAAAAAGCATTTCACACCCGAACATAAAAAGATATTTAAGAATGTAGCAGGAGAATTACTAATTCGTTTAGGATATGAGAAGGATGATTACTGGTAGGGGCACGCCTTCCTGTGCCTGAGTGTGCTATGAACTGTTCCATTATTATCCGTGCTTATAACGAGGAAAAACACATCCGGCGCCTCCTGGAGGGGATTCACCACCAGACACTCAAGGATGTGGAGATCATGCTTGTCGATTCGGGCTCAACCGATTCGACGGTTGAAATCGCCGAATTGCTGGGGACACATGTGGTCAGGATCCCGCCCGAGGAGTTCACGTTCGGACGGTCGCTCAACTACGGGATCCGGGAGGCGACCTGCGAGTTCATCGTCATTGCCAGTGCCCATGTCTACCCGGTGTATCCCGACTGGCTGGCGGCCCTCCTGCATCCGCTGCTGGATGAGCATGTAGCCCTTTCCTATGGAAAACAACGCGCCCCTGTCACAGGGAAATTTTCAGAGAAGCAAATCTTTCAGCAATGGTTTCCTGAGCTGGGCCAGCTGCACCAGGAAACTGCCTTCTGCAATAATGCGAATGCAGCCATCCGCAGGGGTCTCTGGGAAAAGAATCCCTACGATGAGACCCTGACCGGGCTGGAGGATCTGGCCTGGGCAAAATGGGCAAAGGAACAGGGGCATGAGATCTCCTATGTAGCGGAAGCCGAGGTGATCCACACGCATGAGGAAACGCCGCGCGGTGTGTTGAACCGCTACCGGCGGGAAGCCATGGCGTTCAAAAAAATCTATCCCGAGTCACATTTCAGCATTTATGATTTTGTGCGCCTGGCATCCGCGAATATCGCCAGCGACGTCTGGCATGCCTCCCAAGAGCGTGTGCTGTGGAGGAGTCTGGTCTCCATCCTGTGGTTCCGCTTGATGCAGTTTCACGGCACCCGCCTGGGACACCGTGAGACCAGCCTGATCACCCCTCAGCTGCGTGAAACTTTTTATTATGCACGCGGCAGAAAGTCCAGGACGGAAGCGAAGCGGGAAGTCGAACCGATTCACTATCATAAATAAGGAACAGGAATGGAAAACGACTGGCAGTTCGCGGGTTCCTCCCGGGAAGGGGAAGCGTTTGAGATCCGGGGGACCAATGTGTGGGATCAGGGCTGGCAGGTGTGCCCGGGCAGGAGGCGCATGTCCACGATCCTGTCTACGGACAGGGTTATATTTTCCGCGTGTTTACCATCCAGGATGAAGCAGAGAGGATCGAATTTGCAGCCGGGGAATTCTCAAAAGGAGAATGGGGCTTTTATACGAGAGAATGAATAGTACTGAGATACATGACCTTTTTCCTATCCTAATTTAGCCGCATCTAAACAAAGGTTAATTCATATCTCAGAACACAACTGTATCTTTAGCCAGCCGGATCCTTCTGAACGCTGAACTGAAAGGAATCCGAGTCTGACCAAGGAGAGAGAATATGAGAAGATTTACGATTTCAGGACTGGTGATTGTGCTGGCTTTGGCCCTGGCAGCCTGTGCTCCAGCACCTGCTTTGCCGACTACTGCTGCACCTGCGGCAAACACTGCGAATGCGCCCACTGTTTCAGTACCCATCACCGGCAATACTGAAACCGCTGTGGTACCACCCGCAGGTGGTGATATCACAGGAACATCCACTGCGGAGGCGGCCCTTGCTACGGCAACATCTGAGACCGCTTCAGGGGCTGGTTCTACAACCGATACAGGTGTCAGGATCAGCACGTCGACCAGCGTAAATACGAGTGAGCCCTTCCTGGTGGACCAGCAAGGCCGGGCCTTGTATCTATACACCACAGATGCTCAGAATAGCGGTACCAGCGCCTGTACCGCCGAATGTTTGACACAGTGGCAGCCGGTTACCGTCACCGGAACGCCACAGGCAGGTAACGGTGTGAATGCCAGCCTGCTGGGCACAATTACCCGCGAGGATGGCACGCTGCAGGCCGCCTACAACGGTTGGCCGCTCTATACCTATACGGGTGACACAGCCCCCGGTGCTACAAATGGACAGGGAATGGGCAGCGCCTGGTTCCTGGTTTCCGGGACAGGGAATGCCATCCAGCAGTAAAGCTTCGCATGTGCCCGTCTGGTCCGCTCGATGCAGTACAGAATGGACAAGGCAATGTGACAAACCTCCTGTCCAGTGGACAGGAGGTTTGTTTTTAGAGCGGGCAGAGACCTGAGCAGGGAATACTTATTTTGGAACTCCATGGTTGTCTAGAGCGTCTTAGTGGCTGGTTAGACTTACCATTGGAGAATTCCATGATCACCCGATATTTAAAAAAATTACTGATCCCCCTTTCCGCACTGGCGATCATCCTTGCCTGCGGTCCGTTTGCCCCTTCCACGCCGCAGCCGGCAGCAACCTTGAATGCCCTGTATACCGCAGCCGCGCAGACGTTGGAATTGATGTCCACCCAGGGAGCCTATTACACGTTCACGCCGCAAACACCCGCGACAGCAACCCTGTCCATCTTCCTTCCCACATCCACATCTACTAGTTATTCACTGGCAACATACACGACTGTTCCTCCACTTCCACCTGGTAACCCGCTGTGACGCAGCCTCCTTTATCAGCGATGTGACCTACCCGGACGGCTCCATTGTTGCTCCCGGGAGCGCGTTCACCAAAATATGGCGGGTGCAAAATACAGGCACCTGCACCTGGAACACATCCTATGCCCTTGTGTTTGTAGGCGGGGAGAGGTTCGACTCGCCAAACGCTGTGGCCATGCCCGGCACGGTTTACCCTGGCCAGACCGTGGATCTGGCCGTCAATTTGGATTTGCCGACCAAGTCCGGCAGTTACACTGGATATTGGAAGCTTCGCAACGCCTCCGGCACTCTGTATGGGGTGGGGTCAGGAGATGCGAGCCTGTACACGGACGTGAGGGTTGCCGGCTACTCGGTTGCAGCGTATGACTTTGTAGCCAGCTATTGTGAGGCCAGCTGGAGCAATGCATCCACGAGTTTGCCCTGCCCTGGAACAGAAGGTGCGAACAGCGGCTTCGTGATTGCCATCAATTCCCCCAAGATGGAGAATGGCAAGTCCATCGGCAACGGCCTGCTCACCTACCCTGAAAAAACGAATGACGGGCTGATTACCGGTAAATATCCCAGCTTCAAAGTGGAGAACGGTGATCGCTTCCAGGCAAATATTGGCTGTCTGGAAAATGCCAACGACTGTGACATCATCTACCGCCTGCAGTACCAGATCGGGAGCGGCGAGATCCGCACCCTGGGCCAGTGGCGCGAGCTATACGAGGGCAACTCCTACGCGATCAACATGGACCTTTCCTCCTCGAGCGGCCAAAAAGTCAAGTTTATTCTGACCGTTCTGGCAAACGGCTCTTCGCACGAAGACTTCGCCCTGTGGGTCAATGCCCGCATCGCGCGCCTGAGCTCCCAGCCGCCGACCGCCACCTTCACACCATCCATGACGGCAACGGTAACTGCCACATCCACCGCTACGGCAACCGCAACCACGACAGGGACAGCGACCATCACTGCGACCCCCACCGATACGCCCACTTCGACCGCAACGGCTACCGCTACTACAGGCCCCTAGTCCCCGTCCCCTTTATTTACTGCTGTGCATACTGCTTGCAGTATAATAATGCAGGAAACATGAATTCCCAATGTTTTCTGCACTACATATGACCGCAATTTCACGGAGGTAAACTTATGTTTGTACGAAAATCCCTGCGGCAGGCTGCCCTGGTACTGGTAATTGCAGCCGCGTTGATCACTGCCTGTTCCGGTGGAGCCGCTGCCGAGCCCACAGTGGATGTTGGCGCCATCAACACAGCCGCAGTAGAAACCGCCATGGGGCAGCTTTCCGCACAATTCACGCAGACAGCCCTGGCTGCTCCGACAGCAACAACCTTTCCTACAAATACTGCCTTCCCTCTTCCCACGTTCGCACTTCCTACTGGCGGCGCCGGGACTCCGGTTCCGGCCAGCAGTGCCCTTCCCACCTTCTCCTTCAACAGCACCGCAACCACCCCGCTGGCAGGTTTTACACCTCTGCCCACTGCCGCGGCCGGGGGCTCGACGGGTCCTACTGCCTCCCTGGGGGATGCCTGCAATAACAGTTCCTTTGTAAGCGACGTCACCGTCCCGGATGGCACCGTTCTACCTCCCGGCCAAAATTTTGACAAGGTATGGGCAGTCAAAAATACCGGTTCCTGCACCTGGGATGATGGTTATGCCCTGATTTATATCGGCGGAAGCAACCCCAACCTGGATCCCTACAACTTCGAGATCAAGGACAGTAGTGATTTCGTGGCAGGCGGCGCAACCGCAAACCTTGGCCTCACATCTAACAACCCCGTGTACTCCCGGCGACTATGAGGGAACCTGGAGAATGCGGGATGACAAGGGCTATTATTTTGGCACGCCACTGACCGTGATTGTAAAAGTTACAGATAAGTGCAAATAAGATGGAGAGATGATGAAACCCAGACTGGTCGCCACCCTCCTGCTCGTCGCCACCCTGCTCGCTGCCTGCGGCCCTTCCGCCACTCCGGCAGGTTCGACCCCGGATGTAGCCGCGATCCGCACGTCGGCAGCGAGCACAGTGGTATCGCAATTTACACTTACAGCTGCCGCATTTACGCCTACACTTCCTGCTGCTCCATCAGAAACACCCGCTACACTCGAACCGGATGTAACAGCCACCGAAACGACCGCGCCGGTTGCCCAGGTGACCAATGCAGAAGGCACGGTTGTTACCCTGTGTGATAAATATGCCTGGGATCCCGACACCGTCGATGTGAACATCCCGGATAACACCCCTGTGTCCCCCGGCCAGGATTTTGTCAAAACCTGGAAGATCAAAAACATAGGCGCCTGCACCTGGGGGGAGGGCTACAAAATGGTCTTTAGCTATGGCGAGGAGATGGATGGTGTCGCCCAGCCTTTAGGCGCGGCCATCGCCCCCGGCCAGGAAGTGGACGTTTCCGTCCAGTTTACCGCCCCCGATCTTCCCGGCAGTTACTTTAGCGTCTGGACTCTGCAAAATGCCAAGGGCATTCCGTTCCAGGGGAATGAGAACAAAGCTCTGTACGTCCAGGTCGTTGTTCAATAAGCTTGACGCACAACCTGAAACAGACCGATCGATTACTGTGTTGAGGGTGCTGTTGGGATCCTCGCCAGCCTCGACCATATAACCACCTTGCTCAATATGCTGATTTAATGATGCAAGTCCGTCCGCCGAATCCTCATTGATCAATTCCGCACGGTGGCAGCCGCCGCAAGCACGCGAGGCGGGACCGGTGACATAAGACGGCACTTCTGCCTATATTCCTTTCCCTTCCATTGAACGTCTCAGATGCTGATTGCAGACCTGGCAGCGAATTGGACTGATCTGGAACATTGAAGGTACCTTCGACATGACAGGATACGCAGTTGGTTCCATGTTGGGGATAGGTAGACTCGATGTGATGATCGTATTCCATGGATTTCACTGGGTCGGCAAAGTTAATATCGGCGACATCGAATGCCTGGGATGAGTGAATCGCGTGGATATAGGAGTTCAATCGACCTTGACTGCATTTCCAAGTGCGATGCACCACTCTTTACAATGTGGCACATCCGGCAGACAACGATATTTCCGCCCCGATCCGCGGTGTGGAAGGTTGTGCCAAGCGCTGCATGGCAATTCTCGCAGCCATCCGCAACCTTTACAATGGGGCTGTAGAACGTATCATTGTAAATCGATTGGCGGTGAGATCAAAGGTCCTGGAGGGGCATTCGAGGCCAGGATCACATCATCCGAATTCTTCAACTGCGGCATCACCGCAATTTCAACTCTCTTTACCGTGCCGTCGGCGATCTTATCGGCCCAGTCGGTCAGGTCAGCGGTGACTTCCCACTTGCCATCTCCCAGCTGACGTTGTCGTAAAGCGCGGATGCTCTTCACCGACAACATATTCCAGGGCGCGCTGATCCTTGCTGTCAATCGTGCCATCGCCATTATCGTCTTTAAGTCTTTCATGCGGACCAACGATGTAATCCTTGGTATCCCAGCCATACAGGCCGACCATCACGGCGGGTGAAATGGTCTTTGGATCGAGCGCCAATGTCCTCAGATGCGGCCGCGCTGAATACAAAGGTCAGTTTATTGTCGGCAAAGGATGCGCTGTCAATGTTGACCCTTATCACATCCGAGATCCTCTTGCCGTCAGCAGTGATAGATCGCTTTGTCATAGCCGGTATGGATCTGGTTGAAAGGTTTGGCCAGATTTGCCCTCCCCATGACAAGAGGTGCAATCCGTTGCATTCAAATCCATCGACCCGTGAAGCGCTTCCGGCAGGATGGTCTTCAGTGCAAGCTTGGTCGTATCATATGATGGCTCTTCTGCTCCCTCTTTGACGGGTCCCACTGTCGCCGTCATGGGGTGACAACTCTTGCAGGTCTCGATCTTCATGTTGGCGTCTGACAGCACCACATCAAGCTTGCCTTCGTGGCAGGTCACGCAATTGGACATGGACTGAGGATAGGGGAACTCCATCGAATGCGACATGTGAACATCATTCATCAGTGTCGTCTTATAGGCATACTGCTCTGCCTTATCCGCCGGCAATTGGGCTTCTTCCCCTGCTGCAAGGAACTCAGCAGCTGCTGCCGGATCGTCCGCCAAAAGCTGCCATTCGAAATGGCCGCCCGTCACCATTGTCGAGATGGCAGGCTTTACAGGTGAGGAAATCCGTTGCGGAATCTCAGATCTACCTGGCCATAGATGTTCCCATGCTTGAGATAGGGATCTGTGTGGCACTTCTCGCAGCCGTCGTTATTGGCGGGGAAACATAATCAACACCCTTGCCGGTTTCGAGCAGAGCCGCATATGGGAATTGAACCTGTTTGATGCGCGCCGGCAAGCTGCCAACCTGTTTATCATACCCGTACAGGACGAGCAGGCCGTCTGTGCTGCTGAGATTGGTGTAATCAATATAACCATCCGCGCTGGGCTCCAGTTCGGTAAGGGTGCTGGTGGTCACACCGCTGGCTTCGTCATAGGTCAGCTTGCCTTTCAGGGACAGTCTTCCAGCGCCTTCAAAAGCCGTACCCGTATACGGGGCAAAATAAATGTTGAGATTTTCAACTGCTTTGCCGCTAACCGGTTTGCCATCCTTGGTCATTTTGAAGGTGACAACGGTTGTATCCGGTTTTTCAGTGAATTTGTAGGCCAGGTTTTGCACCTGGATCACGCCATCCTGATACAGTTGATCATAGGAGGCCTGATGTGCTTCGCCGGCGGCGGGATGACATCCGGCACAAGTCTCGAATTGAACCCCCGTATGCCCTTCGGGCATGGCCGCGGCGGGGGCGGGAAGTTCCGTCGCTGCAGGAGGGCAGTCGCTACAGCGGGGGATTCCGTCGCAATGGCGGGAGGTTCTGTAGCAATGGGTACAGCGCCACCACAGGCAGCGAGCACCACGCCGGCAAGAACCAATACGCCAAGCAAAATCAGAAAGTTCTTTATGGACATTAGATTACATTCTCCTTTTGAAATTAGGTCAGGTGATTCTCTTTCAGGTCATTGATATCGGATCATAGGCATCTCCTGTAGATGACGTTAATAGCTACCCACGAGCTGAACGCAGCCCGTTATACCTACAAGCATTTTGAGGCTGAACATCGAATTTCTAATGTGCATACAAATAAGGGGTACTTATAATCGTTAGCTGTAAAATGTTTGCCCGCCCACAGAACCGATAATGTCTTTTTTTGATAGGGACAACGATACCCGCCATCAACGATCCGATTAGTCATTTAAGGATGCAACTGAACCTCACCAGAGCCAAAATGAATAAAAATCGGGGCAAACATAGCCGGAATATGCCGGTGTAAGCATTTAAGAAGATATAATTGTGTAAATATTCACAAATAAGATTAATTTCATTAGATTTAGATTAAATTACCCCTATTCTAGTAAATTACCTGCAGCAGTAATAGTGTTATTTGTCACAAATTTCGTGGTGATATACCTTAAAACATCCGAATCTTTTTGTGCGCCAGGCGAAAACGATGGAAGCAGCTTCAGGGAACATACGATTTCCCTATAGCTGACAGCATTCCTGAGGGCTTTTGAACTTCTGGCCCGCACATAGGGTGATGCGCCATGCTCCGCCAAGAATTAAGGACAAGTCACGCCAATTGGGATTTGTCCTGGCTGGCGTGACGACTCCTGATCCGCCTCCACACCTTTCCACATTCGAAAACTGGCTCGCCCAGGGGCATCACGGCAGCCATGGATTATCTTGCCACCGACCGCTCGCGCACCCGCCGTGCCGACCCGCGCCAGATCCTGCCAGAATGCAAGTCCATTCTCGTACTTGCCACGCCCTATGCCCCCCACTCTACCCTCGGGAGAGGGGCCAGGGGAGAGGGGTCAATATCGCCGCCTATGCCCGCAATGAAGACTATCACGACGTTCTCCCGGCGCGGATGAAGGAGCTGGTCCAGTTCATCGAGGAGCAGGTTGGAGGTCCGGTAAAGAATCGCTGGTACACGGATACAGGCCCCATCCTCGAACGCGACCTTGCCCAGCGCGCAGGCATCGGCTGGATCGGCAAAAACACCTGCCTCATCCATCCCCGACATGGATCGTATTTTCTGCTCTCCGAGATCCTTCTCGACCTGCCCCTCGAGCCCGACCCGCCTTTGACAACCGATCACTGCGGCACCTGCACCCGCTGCATCGATGCCTGCCCCACCGACTGCATCCTGCCAGACCGCACCCTCGATGCACGCCGCTGCATTTCGTATCTCACCATCGAGCTCAAGGATGACATCCCGGAAGAATTGCGTGGGAAGATCGGCAATTGGGTCTTTGGATGCGACGTTTGCCAGCAGGTCTGCCCGTGGAATAGATTTGCAGAAGAGGGGATTCAGCCTTCGGGAAAGAAAACCCGCTTCCGTCCTCTGACCGACGAGCTGCTCATTTCAAAACAGGAATTTAACCAACGCTTCAAGCGAAGTCCCGTCAAGCGCGCCAAGCGACGCGGCTACCTGCGCAATGTCGCTGTTGCCCTCGGGAATACGGGGGACATGCATGCGCTCCCGGTTCTACAGAATGCATTGAACGATGAAGAGCCGATGGTACGGAAACATGCGCAATGGGCTATTGAGGAAATCAACATAAGAGAAAATCAGCATAGGGAATGAATTACAGATGAATAATCTGCTCATCGCCACCAACAATCAAGGCAAGGTCGCGGAACTGCAGGAACTGCTAAAGGACACAGGCATCCAGCTCGTTACGCCTGCGGATATCAATCTTAACCTGGATGTCCACGAAGATGGCAGCACCTACGCTGAGAATGCGGCCAAAAAAGCCACCGCCTTTGCCCAGGCCAGTGGACTCATCTCCCTGGCCGACGACTCCGGCCTCGAAGTGGACGCCCTCGGCGGCGCGCCCGGCCTGTACTCCGCCCGCTACGGCTCCACCAACGGCGAGAAATTATCCGATGCCGGACGCCGCCAATTCCTTCTGCAAAAATTGCAAGGCAAACCCCGCCCCTGGACAGCCCGCTTCCACGCCACGATCGCCATTGCGATCCCGACCATATAATCAATCAGCGCCACTTGAACTTCAGGAGCAGACTCCTGGACTCAAATGTTCGCAGGCATTGCCAGGTGAGATCATCCCCGAAGAACGCGGCACCGGCGGCTTTGGCTATGACCCGATCTTCCTCCTGCCCGAGCTGGGCAAAACCATGGCCGAGCTCAGCATGGACGAAAAAAACCGCCTCAGCCATCGGGCCAGGGCGGTGATGAATGCAAAAGATTTTTTGAAGAAGTTATACAGTCAATAGCACGATTACGGCTTATAAACCTTTAGATCTGAGATATAACGGAAATCCCGAAGGTTGAGGGTAAATATTGGAATATCCTGGGATAAGGCAGTTGCTGCAATGAGCGCATCAGGTACGCTCAACCGATGACTCAATGCATATTCATCCAATAAATTGAGAAAACGGTTTGAAATATCTTCATCCAATTGGATTTGTTTCATCAAGGCCAAATGTTTTTGTATTTTGACTAGTTCCGCTTTATCTCTTGCTCCATAAAACAATTCACCTATAGTGACAACAGAAACAGCAAGATTAGACAATCCAGCTTTGTGTAATTCCCCGATGATCTCCGAATTGCCCTTATAGAATTCGATCAGTATATTCGTGTCACAAAGGATCATCCGCGATAGGGCCAGGCTTGTTCACGAATAGTTTTCAAGGATATATCGCGTCCTTCCCACAAACCAGCTAACTCAAAAAATTCCTTATCGGCGTCCCTGAGGCTCAATTCTTCCTCAACCGGCAGGTCATTTTCAGTAACACTTTCAATAAAATCAAGCGACTTAAGGAAATCCAAAAGCGTCTGCGCCTTTTTCGATCTTTAATTCGAATAGTTATTTGTTCCATTTTTAAACCTCTATCCGAGAATTATTATACATGATTCTCCCCAACTCTTTTTGAAGACGTGCCTGAAGCGGAATATTCTCTCAAACAGAATTTATGATAAATAAGAAAACCGCCTCAGCCATCGGGCCAGGGCGGTGATGAATGCCAGGGAAACTTTGAAATTATTATTCTCAGAAAGTGGTTAATATAAGGCGAATTTAAAATCGCTTTTACCTCACCGGGTGGTGCAGCCGGTCTGCAGCTTCCTCGGTAAGTGGAATGTAAACCTGGATCCTCGTCCCTCGTCCGGGTGCAGAATCGATCGTCAGCAGACCGTTGACCAGCTCAGTACGCTCGCGCAGGTTGATCATCCCCAGGCTGCCGCGCTGGTCGTAGGATTTGTTCACCGCCTCCACGTCGAAGCCCAGGCCATCGTCCTCGATCTCCAGCAGGGCAATCCCTTTTCAAAGGAGCGCAGCCGGACCCAGATGTGCAGGGCATTGGCATGCTTGCGGGCGTTGTTGGCGGCCTCCTCGATGATATAGAAGATCACGCCCTGCTTGCCCATTTCCATATCCTCCAGCACCATCTCGTCCACGTTGACGATGACGTTCTGGGCAAAGGTCTCACGCATCTTTTCGGCCATCGCATCCAGCGCGGCCGTCAGGCCCTGGGACTCGAGGATCAGCGGCCGCAGGGTGAACAGCATGTGACGCACTTCCTTGGTCGTGCGGTGGGCAAGCTCCTCGATCTTGACCAGTTCCTCCTCGGTGCCCTTGTGATCCTTTTTCAGCATGCGCCGCGCCAGGTTGATGCGCATGGCGATGGCAGCCACCGACTGGGTGGGACCATCGTGCAGGTCACGGGCCAGCTTCTTGCGGGTCTCCTCCTGGACATCGATCATGCGCTCCTTTTCCTCGACCAGGTCCTGGTACAGGCGGGCGTTCTGTACGGCGATCACCGACTGCCGGCCGATGATATCCAGCATGCCGCAGCGTTCCTGGTGAAGTAGTTTGGGTCCGGGTGGGCGAAGAGCATCGCACCATAGACGTTGAACCCGCTTCTGAGGGGAAAGCAATAGGCGGTCGTGCAGGAGCGCAGGGCAATGATCCGTCCCAGCTCGGGGTCGTAGCCAATATCCGAGGTCAGGACGGCATCCCCCTCGTCAAAGATCCGTTTCAGGATGCCATCCTTCCCGCGCAGGACAACCCGCATATCGGCACTGGTAAATCGCCGGGCCGAGCCAAGCCGCAGCTCATCCCCCTGGAAAAGGAAGACCGCGCTGACCAGTTTTTCGTCCACAACCGGTTCGTCAGGATCGGCGGTAGGGTTCAAGGCGGTATATGCCAGGTCGAGCGCAGAATCGAGGACACGCTTATAACTGAGGGTCGCCGTCAGTGTGGAAGTCAGCTCATAGATGGCGCGCAGGCGCTCGCTTTCCATGCGATGGCGGCGCTCCTCCGCATCCATGTGGGTCTGCCGCTCCTGACGCAGGCGTCTCATTATAAATCTGCCCCCCAGGCCGCACACAAGGCCGATCAGCAGGGTCAGCAGGATGCCTTCGAGGGCAGCCAGATTCAAACCATTCGACAAACCGGTCAAAGGAAGCGATGAATTGCCAAAGCGCAAAGACAGCGGAAACCAGGAATGCCCCCCACATCTCAAAATAGATGGCACCGGTGAGGATGGGCATCAAGACCTGCCCATGCTGAGGCACTAGCCGGCCGATCCTCCACCCAGAAGAATGTGGCAGCCAGCAGGAAATCGACCCCCAGAATGACCTGGCGGTGATTCGTCTTGAGCCGGATGCTCAGTGATCGCCAGGATGCTGTTGAGGATATTCCAGCCCAGCATCACCAACAGCAGGCCAAACGGCAGGCTGCCCAGTTCCCCGCGCAGGAAGAGGGAGATCAGCAGACCGACCAGCACCACCCAGCGCAGGGAGGTGGCCAGCCAGTCGGCCAGATAGGGAGCGTCAAATCTGCGCATAAAGCAATAATACCCGAAAAAAGACCACCTCGTTCCACAGGGACATTACAGCTAAATTACGGCAAAAACCTCGGGTAAACCCACTGTAAACACGAAACCATGGGATGAGATGTATTCCTCCCTGAAATTGCACTGAAAATCAGTGTTTATCTGTATTCATCTCTGACAAACTGACATTTGGCATCCGGGCTATTAAATTTCCAGAGGCTATATGTCGTATCCCATGCGCTCCAGATAGGGACCAAGCTTTTCGTTCATGACTGCCTGTTCTCTGCGTGCTGTAGGCATCCCGGAACCGCCCGATCCTGCCCTTGTAGAAGTGCAATCCCTGCTGTCCTTCTGCCGCACCGGGACGATACGAGTCGACCACCTTCTGGACCTCGGGATTGCTCGCGTTTAATTTAAGGAACGGGACCAGGCGCGCTACCTCGTTGTCGTAGTTCGTGAGCAGGTCCTCGTAGCGGGCGATGAGCACATCCTTCTCCTTCATCCACTTTTCCCAGATGTGGACGTATTCGAGGATGAAATCGAGGCTCTTCTGGAAATCGGTCAGGTGCGAAAAGGCGTTCGGGACGTCCCTTTTGCAGGGCGCGCTGGCCGTAGTCGTAGGCAGAGAGCATGGCATCGCGGGGTCGCGGTAAATGTACGTGATCCGCAGCAGGCCCAGGCGTCGTAAAAGACGCGAGCTGGATGTTGGCGCCGAGTGTGCCTTGATGACAAACGTGTTCCCCATCAACGCCGGGACTGGTCACCATCGCCAGCCGCCGGGCGGAAAGCACACCGATGTTGCAGTTCACCTCCGTCAGGATGCCCTGCAGATGATATTTTTCACGGATCTCGCGCGCGTCGGCACAACCTGTCGTCTTCATCAGGTCATGGACAAGGTTATAGTGCCAGCCCGAGCCGGCGCGCGGCATCCCAACGGAAAGTACGATCATTCAATCTCCTCAGTGCGCAAGCTCACACCACCGGGAGCAGTGCTGGAAGCTGGAATTTTGTTTCTCGATTCTATCGTATAAGCGGTAATCCCCGCGAGGATGCCAAGATTGATCCAGATATTCGGTGTGGCAAATGAATCCTGCGTGGCGTTATACATCAGGACCGCCAGCCAGGAGAACAGGCCTGCGATGCCGAGATAACGCATATACGGCCTGTTGCTTCGCAGGGCAAGCAGCGAATCCGCCAGGACGGAGAACAGGAAGGCGACGAAAATAAAGAAGCCGATCAGCCCTGTCTCCGCCAGCAGCCGGACATACATGCTCTTCGGGTTGGGATACAGGCGATTATCCGGGCTGAGCTGGCGGGCAATATCCGGGACGGTGGTCATCGCCCAGTCGGGTAAATGGTTGTAAATATAAAAGCCGCTCGCGCCCAGCCCCACACCCGTAACCGGACTTTCCTCATAAGCGCCGAGAGCACCGAACATATAGGCAGCCCGCGCGCCTGCAGAATTTGCGATCACGAATTCCTGCAATACTCTCAGCCCTGGTATTGAACAAGCGGGAAATATAACCCTTTTGCCCCAGGAAGAATATTGCGCCTGCAAGTACGCCAACTGCGATCACAAGGACGCCCAGGCGTAAAAGCAAGCCGCCAGCATTGCTGAAAGCCGGAGATGAACCATTTCCATGCCGCGCGCAGTTCTCTGCGGCCTGCGATCAGAAAGGTCAGTACCAGCGCAAAAACCGCCGTGAGCAGATCCGCCGCGGGAATAGGTTGCCAGCAGGAGCAGCAGTGCAAAAACGAACAGGATCCTCTCCAGCCATTTGAACCGCGTCACCTGGAAGCCAGTCAGGAGCGAGGCAAACAGCCAGGGCAGATACACCGTGGCGATCTGGCCGGCCAGCCAGGCAGGCTCGTAGGCCATCCCGGAGATCCGGTTGGTCTTCACCAGCTCGCGCATCGAGAAGAGACGCTGCCAGTTTGTCACGGTCACTTTTTTCAGCAGAGGCGTGTAGAACGCAAGCCCCTGCACCCCGCTCCACAGGATGTCCATCACAAAGCCGGCCAGGAGCCATTTGACCGAGAAACGCAGATCATCCTCGTTCCGGTTCATCCACACAGCCGAGACGAAGAAGGACAATCCGATGATGAGAGTCGCCCAGGCCCGGATGACACGTCCAAAGTATTCCTGGCCGCGCAGGGGCAGCGGACCAAGCAGAACGCCCAGGCTGGTGGCAGCCAGAACAAAGAGGGCGAACGCCGTCAGCGGGGTCAATGCCCCTGCCCGCGGCATGGATATCTTCCCGCGCAGCAGTTGGATCACCAGCAGAGGCAGCAGGAAGGCAATGGGATACAGGGAGAGCGGGCGAACATAAGTGGCATCCCCAAGCAGGGGAAAATAACGAAAGCTCGTGACCGGCAGCGTAAACAGTGCCGCGCCCCACAGGAAGCGGGAAATCTTATAGATCGAAAACAATGGATCAGCAGAGGTCTTCATCCGGGTTTACTGAAGAAGAGGACGCCAAGGGCACTCAAAGCCAGAAACGCGATGGCCCCTGAAAGTAGATATATGCTTAAAGAGATGCTCCGACCAACGGGGAGGTTTTGTTTTTGAGTTGCATCCACCCGGATGAAGGAATTCAATCCCTGGGAGGCTGCCACGTTTTCCTGAACCTTCTGGGTGAATGACACGGCCCAGGCCGAGGCAAGCTCCTGGGCGCGTTTTGCATCCCGGTCGTCGGCATAGAAATGCCATCCCGCTTCGGCAGGCTGGCTGAGCTTTAATTTCCCGGCGCGTAATTCTTCAACAGGGATTTGCAGGCTCGACGAAAGCGCCCCGATGACATCATCGGACCAGGCGATCTCCTCCAGTTTGCGCGTCTCGCGTTCGAGGTAATAGAACTGCTGCCGGTCCGTTTCCTTGGGCCAGGCTTGCTCCAGGTTGAAGTCCACGTTGACAGTGGCGCGCGCCCGGTAGTCAGGAGGAGCAATGTAGTACACCGCCGCGCCGATCAAGGCGCCGACCACTGCACCCAGTACCCAAAACTTCCACGCCTTGAGCAGGCGGATGAGGTCGTCTGGAGATGGGGGAGAGAATAATGAGGTCATATTGATTCCTGTGCTTCGTCCATGGAAGCGCGAGAGTCAGTTCAGTCAATTATATAGGATTTATTCGAATTTGCTTTCCTGCCGGTCCGCCGGGAAACGGGACGTGACTTGCAGGCCTGATGATACTATTCATCATGGAGCGCACTGAGAACCCTGAGTTTTTCTTTTGATTTGCTCTGTGTCCTCCGGGGTGAAAAAAGTCCTGCCCTTTTAGGACGTCTGCATCGGGCGCTATGCTATAATTTTTCAGCCTGCTTATGAATACAACATCCAATCTCCCCAAAGTGTCGATCATCACGCCATCCTACAATCAGGGCCGCTTCCTGGAGGCATCGATCCTTTCGGTCCTCGAACAGGATTATCCCAACCTCGAATACATCATTGTGGACGGCGGCTCGAAGGATGAAAGCGTGGAGATCATCAAAAAATACCAGGATCGACTTCACCTGGTGGGTGTCGGAGAAGGACAAGGGTCATGCGGATGCGCTGAATAAAGGCTTTTCCCACGCGACCGGTGAAATCCTGGCCTGGCTGAACTCGGATGATATCTATTTTCCCGGTGCGGTCTCCGAGGCTGTATCTGTTTTACTGGATCACCCGAAGGTCGGGATGGTGTATGGGGACGCAGAGCTAATCGACGATGCCGGCGCGACCGTGGGGCAGTTCGCCTCCAAGCAGACCAATTACCGGCAGATGCTGCGCGGCTCGGTGCACATCCCCCAGGCAACCACATTCTTTCGCGCCGATCTGTGGCGCCAGGTCGGCCCGCTGGATCTCAGTCTGTTCTTCAGTTTCGATTACGACCTGTGGGTAAAGCTTGCAAAGGCCTCGCGATATCCTCTACGTCCCGAAGCGCTGGGCGAAGTTCCGCATCCACGAGGCGGGCAAGACGATCGTCAACGATGACCGCTGCTACCCGGATATGCTGCGCGTCCTGGAACGGGAGGGCGGAAGCTGGTTCTCCATGCTGCGGATGAGGATGTATATGCGCAAGATATTCTATACCTGGATGCCCTGGAAGTTCCGGTTGCGATTGCGGAAGTTGCTCAACTTTTAAAAGTGCAGTCGGCGTTATGAGAACGCCGGCTACACTTTTTATTCGCCAATTTTTCCATACTTAGAAGGTTTCTTCACACGATATGCTGCCCTGCTTTACGGGCCATGTACTGACTCTCGATCCATTTATAGGTCTGGGTCAATCCATCCTTGAAATGAGTACGCGGCTCCCAATTCAGTACCTGCTTGATAAAGGTGTTGTCGCTATTGCGCCCGGCCACGCCGCGGGGAGCGGTCGGGTCATATTTGCGGGTCAGCTTCACATTCGCCGATCTCTTCGGCAGTGGCGACCAGATCATCCACCGAGACCAGCTCGCTGGACCCCAGGTTGATGGGCGTGGCGATCAATTCCTCGCAATGGACGATCCTGTCGATCCCAAGCACACAATCCTCGATATAGGTATAACTGCGGGTCTGGGTGCCATCGCCCCAGATCATGATCTCGTTCGTCCCGCTATCCCTGGCCTGAATGACCTTGCGACAGATGGCAGCCGGAGCCTTCTCGCGCCCACCGTCCCAGGTGCCGTTCGGCCCGTAAACGTTGTGGAAGCGGGCAATGAACGTCTTCATGCCTCGTTCCGCCCAGTATTCCTGGCACAGCATTTCGGCGAATAATTTTTCCCAGCCATAGCCGCGCTCCGCCATGGCCGGATAGGCATCCGATTCCTTCAGCGCCCTTACATTCGGATCCTGCTGGAGCAGGGTGTTATAGACGCAGGCTGATGATGAGAAGAAATAGCGATTCACCCCCGCCTGATAGGCATGCCTCGACCATATGAGTATTGATCAGGGACGAGCGCATGCATTCAACCCGGAAGCGCTCGATGAAGCCCATGCCGCCCATATCCGCGGCAAGGTTATAGACCTCCACGGCATTTTCCACCGCCCGGACACATGCATCACGTTCACTTAAGTCCAGGCGCAGGCTCTCGACGCCCGGAATGCGCTGGTACCAGTTACTCACGGGCTTTTTGTCCACGGCCCGGATGCGGGTGTAGCCCAGGTCATGGAAGTAACGCACCAGGGAGCCGCCGATAAAGCCTCCCGCCCCGCTAATGACGATCAGATCATCCTGTTTTAATTCACGCTGGATGGAACCTGCCTGGTTGTTGCTCATTCCTAAAAAATCTCCTATTGCTAATGATTTGATTTAAGTACCGCCGGACTTTACCTACCAGCTTACATCGGGATAGTAAAGTGAAGCGACCTCCTGGGTCACTTCCCGGATGCGCCGGATCTCATCGGCGGTGAGACGTTTTTTCCAATTGTCCATGTTGGCGCGACTGTCGAGTTTGACGGCATAGATCTTCTTGCGAGATCCTTCCGAAGGGTTTTCAGAGCTGCTGGATTTCAAAATAACATTTTCGAACTCGCTGGGTAAACTCAAGGCCGAGCGAGCGGTACAGTTCCCGGTAGCCGCCTACAGGGTCGAGGGAAAGGTCTTCGTGGCGGACGGCGATGAAGTCGGGATTCCGCTTCAGGGACGCCTGAACCGTGCTGTAGATCAGGTTCCAGAGCAGCGCCCACTGGTCGATGAGATCATCCTTTTGGGCCGATTTCGATCTGTCCCCGGAAAGGCTCGAGGTGATCCCGCATCAGCAGCGGCTGGTCGAGCAGGTCCTGCAGGTCGAAGGGCCAGTTCAGGCGCTTGAGACTGCTGACAAACGCCGCCGGGTGACGCACGGCAATGACCACCTTGCAGTTCAAACGCTTCGCAAACCACTCCGTGGAAAACACTGCAAAGGGATCCTTCAACAGCTGGCGCTGGCCGCGCAATAATCCATGGTAGAAGATGGTAAAGTCGCGGCCCATGCGCAAAAAGTCATGCCATGAACGGAGTGAGCGGATCTCATCCCAGAGGTGATAGTCGTAATCTAGTAGTTCGCGGAAGGAGGGCAAATAGTCGTTCTCATTATCCGCACAGACGTATTGATACCAATGGTGGACCTTTGCCCGGAACACGCCGGGGCGATGCAAAACGTTCAAAGGCTCACTGATGTAGGCAGTGCGCGAATCCGCAGCCAGCATTTTGCCGACCCAGGTGGTACCGCTGCGATGGGTGCCTGTCACAAGAATGGGATTTAAGTTGTCAGCCATGTTTTTTTAATTGTCTTTAAAAGTACGAGCCTGGATTGAATTCACATTATAAAGAATGGACGCACACCGGTTGAGGCGAAATTCCGTATGATCACCCAGATCCTGCATTAACTCTCCCGACAAAAACGGCACCCTTAGATCGCGCACGCCAGACGCCTGGAGCTCACGGATCTTCGCGTCGCGTGCATCCCAGGCTGCAGCGCGCTGCTGATAGACGGGGATATCCGCGGCCAGGCGTGAGATGGTCCGGAGGGGGTAAAGGGTCAGCAGCATAAGGCCTATGATTGCCAGGGAGGAAAGGACCAGAGACAGATTGCCCTTCGTTCTGATCTGTGCAGCCAGCGTACCAATTAAAGCACCATTCACCATTAAAGCACAGGTTAAGATCACCCGGCCGGAAAAACGGGCCCGCGGGACGGGGTAGGATTGGCCGTATACGCTCGGGGCAAAACTGGCAGCGATCAAAAGGTAGGCAACAAGGGATACAGCGATGATGGCCAGTACGATCCATTTGGTTTTATAGGAGAATTTGCCTGGCTCCTGGCCGGAATAATATACATAGAAAAGGACTGCCGGCAAAAAAAATGTGATCAGCGTGGAAAGGTAAAGTGACCGGAAAATATCGACTATGAATTCCAGCGGGTATTTGAAGGTTTTCAATGCCAGTTCCACGAGGCCTGGAGGCGGGGTCCCAAGCCGGAGCGAATTGGCGGGTGCCAGGGCCAGGGCCATCAGCGCCAGGATCGAACCGGCGAGTGTCCAGAACAATAGACTAAAGCGGGCTGGGCGGGCAGGACTGTGATCCCAAAGCCAGACCGCTGCCAGGCCCAGAATAAGAATGGTGATCAACATGGTCAGAGGCGGTTCGGAGAATCCCCCGACGACGAATGCGCCCAGGAAGCAGAGCACCAGTGACCAGAGTTGAGGAGGGCGCTGCGCAGCGAGGCGGATCTCCCTCAGCAGGAAAGCCCCCAGGAATGTGAGGAATACCACTGGTGCAAAATGGGAGGTCATGCCGGCCCGCCAGTATAAGATCTCATACAGGCTGGGTGCCTGCATCACGGAAAAGTACACCACCAGCCCGGCCAGGAAGAGGACCAACAGGCGGCTCCAACCCAGAGATGCAATGCGCACGATTTCCTGCAGGAATAAATAGGTTCCCCAAACAAACAAGGCCAGCATCAAGGCCGGCAGGACCGCTACGTTGTACCAGCCAAATAGTTTATCCACCAGGCCGATGAAGAGAATATTGGTGTAGCGGCTGGAGGAGGTCATATAGCGCTCGACCATAAGCTGCAGGAAGCTGCCCTGCCTGTAAAAAAATGCGGAAAGACAATAATCATCGCTGCCGTAACGGGAGAATGTCCCCAGGTACCCGTACAGCGCCAGGGCAAGGAAGGTTGTTAAGATCCCAAGTCCCAGGGCAAGAGTAAGGGCACCCGGGTTCAGGGACTTTTGATTGGTACGACCGGTTTCATTCGCCATGCGAGGATCATGCTTTCCAAATCAATGAGTTTATTTTTGAAGTTTTAACTGCCACAGCTACCAGGATCATCCCAAGCTTCGATGGATGTTCCAACTCACGGAGCAGTTGTCTTTCCGCGGAAGGCTGAGAGACGAGGGAGAGGAACGGGCTGAGATTATAAATTGTACCGAAATATTCAATATCCAGCCCGCATTCGACCAGCAGCCTGCGCAGTGAGGCGGGATGGAACTTGCTGATGTGCTGTTCCCCTGCCATCCGGGGCGCTTTGTTGGACCTGTCCACAATCCATTCCATGACCGGCCACAGGCTGCGATAATTGGGCGTGGTGACAAGCAGCCGCCCGCCGGGTCGGAGCACGCGCGCCGCCTCCCGGATGGAGACTTCAGGGACGGGTAGGTGCTCGATGACCTCTGACAGGATGACGCAATCGAATCTCTCACCGGGCAGCGGCAGCAGCTCGCCGATCGACTGAATGCATGCATACGCGCATGGCGCATCCGGGCCGGATGTTGTTTGCTCGAGCCGTGACCGGACGAAGGTCAGCGCCTGCATCGACAGGTCCAGCGCCACCGGGAAGCTGTCCCTGACAACGGCCTGCAGCAGCAGGTTTCCTGCTCCACAACCGATCTCAAGCAGGCTTGCACCGGCCCCCAGGTGCCTCTTCACCAGGCGCTCCACGAGGACAAGCTTGCCCCTGTGCCAGAAACGCTGCATGGGATGGCCGGACTGCAAAGCCCGATACTGGTAATCCCCGGCGACGGAATGATAATCGAACGACAAATCCCTGCTCCTACTTGTATTTGCCCTGCCAGTCGAGCCAGCGGACGGTGAAAAGGTTGATGAACATCTTGGCCGAATCCTGCACCAGGCGGACCCGGCTGGCGCGGTGGCGGTCGATCATCTGCACGGCCACCGGCTGGATGCTGTATTCTAACTTGCGGGCGACATAGATCATCTCGACGTCAAAGCCAAACCCATCGATCGTCACCCGGCGAAAAATTTCCCTGGCCGCAGCGGCGTTAAAAGCCTTGAAGCCGCACTGTGTATCCGCCAGCCCGGTGGCGAGGACGGCTTGTTCCAGCCACGAGAATACCTGGCCTGCCAGATATCGAACCGCAGAAACGCCCCGGACGCTGGAAGATGCCAGCACGCGCGACCCAACCGCCAGGTCATGGCCGTCGCGAAGAGCCTTCAAAAAATCGTCGATCGCCTGCAGCTCGTAAGGCAGGTCTGCATCCATAAAGATGATAAAGCGTCCGCAGGCCTCCTGCACACCCCGGCGCACGGAAAACCCTTTCCCCCGGTTGGCCGGATTGATCAGCAATTTCAGGGGCACGTCATTTGAGTTTTGCCATTCCTCGATCAACGCAACTGTCCCGTCCCGACTGCCATCGTCGACGATAACGATTTCGAACGATTTCAGACCGCGTACGCAAATAGGACCGCAATCCCTCCAGGGTGCTCTGGATCAGCGCCTCCTCATTATAAGCCGGCACAATAATGGAGATTTCAGTGGCTGGCATTCCCGGTGTTTCCTTCAGTCCAGGGCCCGGAGATCATAGATTGTGAACCCGTCCCCACTGATCAGGACAGGATATTTGTTCAAGATCTCTTTCAATGCCGGCTGCTGATCTAGCTCCTCAAAATCTGTGATGAGGAAGAGGTCCTTTTTGGAGGAATAGTCCTTGAATAATTTTTCGGTGGGAAGCTCGCCCCCCAGTAAATACTTCGTGTCGCCAGTGTATGGCCAGATGGGGATGGTCCGATAGCCCCAGTATTCAAGACGCGAGCCATAATCCTCAACCAATCCAATGACGGACCTGTCCTGGATGAGCCCACCGATCTGTGTCCACATTGCGGCATCCTTGCGATAATCCACCGTTTTCATCTGGTCACGGACATTCCATGTCAGCATGAATATTCCCATCATCAGGATGGCATACGCCGCGCCTCGTCGCGCGCCCGTGACGGTTGCCTCCGCCAAACGGGCGAAGAACCAGGCCCCGAGCGGTGCCAGCGACACTGCCACGATCGGGATGAGCGGCAGCTGGTAATAATCATGGGTTGCCGCATGGTAATCAAAATAAAGACTATAGACCAGATATGCCCCCCACAGCCCAAACAGCAGGGACCGGAATCGCCGGTCAGTGGTCAGGAAGAATCCAAGCAGGGCGAGCATCACGAAGATCCCGCCTGCTGCCAGATCAACCTTGTTCATCCACTGGAGATAATGATAGGGGCTCAACAACAGCGCCGGAATAAAGCGCCCGCTAAATTGATCGCCCAGTCCGCCGTGAAGGCCGTTTACCAGATAGATCGTCCCGGGCAGGGCCCCCAGAATCGCCATAGCCCAGACCTGTCCATTGCGGGATAACTCACGCCAGGTGAAGCGGGAGAGAGCCAGCCCAAGCGCCGCGCCGATCACGAAGAAGGCGGCGCTGAATTTTACATAGATTGCCAGGCCGCCTAAAAGCCCTGCAAAGATCGCGGCACCCCACGTCTCCCATCTCCTGGTAGGGATGATATCCATCCAGCGTGCAAACGCCCACCAGAAGGCGACGATCAGCATCACCATCAGCGGATCAGGCTGGAAGCTCCGGCTGGCGATGATTGCATAGGGGAAAAACAAATAATATGCCGTGGAAAAGATGGCGGCATCAAATGAGATCAGGCTGCGTACAAACAAAAAGAGAAAGATCCCACCGATCAGCCAGAAGAATGACGAATAGATGCGCGCCACCCACAACTGTTCCCCTGTAAAGCGATAGGTATATGCGACCAGATGCTCAAGGATCTCCGGCTCAACCTGCGCCTTGAGTTTTGCCTGTCGAATCCCCGTTTCCAATTGCTCCTTGGAATACCCCTCTGGCTTTGTCCTAAAATAGAGCGCACGCGCCTTAACTGCCGAAAGCAGCTGCCGGGTTGGATGAAAATCAAGGGGTGGGTCGGTCAGATCATACAGACGGATCGCGAACGCAGTAATAAAAAGAAAAAGCAGCGCAGTAATGCGGGCTGCCCGCGATGAAAAAAAAGACGGCTGTGACATACGACCGGGTATTGTATCAGAATTAGGTTTTTGGCAGGTCGCCCGAAACCCTGCGCTGCCGCCGGCGCAGGATCAGCTCCCGGACCCTGTTTAGACCGGTGATCTGCAGCAAGCGCCGAGACCAGCAGGTTCATTCGCCTGAGAGCTGTCGGTGGATGGATGGAAAAAGCCTTGAACCAGGCGCGCAGCGAAGTTGTGCGGCCGCCCTGCGTCGAGCTGGTAACGGGCATTCACGCGATGGGCGGAGGCGAGGGATCGCCTTCCCACACGTGCCATCGCCTCCGACAGGTTCGGCTGGCCTTTGGCCCAGTCCAAAATGCGGAAAGCCTCTTTCGGGAACTCCACTGCCAGGTGCCGGTTCTTCGCATCAGGATGGAATCGCGCCGCCGCCCAGGTCTGTGGGACATACACAATCCTGGCCTCCCGGGCAATCCGGATCCACAGGTGGTGGTCGAGCATATAGTGGAACGCCACATCCAGCCCGCCGGCCTGTTCATACGCTTCACGGCGAAAGAATACCGCCGGCTGGCCGATGATCTGGAAGCACAACAAATCATCCAGGGAATATTGGCTGTATTTCAAGATGTTGAGAGTCTGTCCGTTTTGATCGACGGCCAGCATGTCTCCGTACACCAGCGCTGCTTCGGGATTTTGCGCAAAGACCTTGACTGCAGAAGAGATTGCCTTCGGCAGGTAATAATCGTCGGAGTTCAGCCAGGCGACAATCTCCCCTTTTGCCCGGGCGAGCCCCTTGTTGATCGCGTCGCCCTGGCCGCGGTCCTTCTCACTCACCCAGCCGCTGAGCCGGTCCGCATATTTACGGATTACATCCACACTTTCATCGTTGGAACCGCCGTCCATGACGAAATATTCCACGGACGGGTAATCCTGGTCCAAGACAGAGCGGATGGTTGTCTCGAGAAAAGAGGCCTGGTTATAGGAAGGCGTAACGACAGAGACCAGGGGTTGAGGGGATAAGGGAGAGAGTTTCACGGAAGCGGATCGTCGAAGATCAATCATCCGAATGTCGTTTTACTGGAACAGTGAATTGTAGTCCACTTTGGGGAAGACCGTCAGCTTGCCGCCGACCGTTGCATCCAGCACCTCGCGCCCTGCCTGGCGGTAGGCTTCACGCGCAAATGTATATCCGATCTCGGATGTGTCCAGGTCGGGCAGCTGCCACTTGACTCCTTTGCCAAAATAATTCGGCAAGAAATGATTCTGATCGTCGCCCTGTGAAACCACCGACTTGTTCGCATCACCCTTGGATGCAAAGTTATGATCCACACCGATCAGGATGGCTTTTTCAACACCCATATAATAGGCCAGCTGGAGCGCAAGGTTGGTGACAGTTGCTCCTTCCCAAACGCGGTAACGCACGTCGCGGGTGAAACGGGGACCTGTGTAGGAAGTGTAGATAAAAGTCGGTAATTGGGTAATTGATAATTGTGGCGGGAAATGACGATGCGACCGCCAGGCGATAAATTTGGGGATTGGGAGCGCGCGAATGTCGTCCACAAACTGCTCGACGACAAGGTCATTGGTGACACACAGGTAGGTGGTATTGAAGCCCCAATCGGGAAATGCCAAATAGACACGATTCATACCAAAAGTGACCTCATTCTTGAGCCTGCTGAGGTCTGTCTGCTTCAGGCTGGGGCCGTTACCGATGATGAAAGCGCGTTTGCCTTTGTGAATATCCTTCATCTCCGCGAGACGACGGATGCTCTCACGCCGCCAGGGATGGAAATAGGCGTCCGGCAGCTCAGGGATGCGGCGGAATGCATCATAGGTATCTCGGGCAAAATTCCAGGCAGGCGTGGGGACGATGGTTTTGAGTGTCTGTTTCATGTATTAAGAGATGCTTTCCGATACAGTATCAGGGATTGAGAGCATATATGGAAGCAACCTTGTCTTCCTTAATCAATTCCAGGCCGTTGACAAGCTCATCCAGCCTTTTGCCGGTCGGAGGGACATGATGAAAAATGACCAGCAGGACCCGGGTATCTGTACCTTTTTCCTTCAACAGCTCAAAATCCGGGATGCCATATCCCGCCCGGTCGGACCAAAGATACAGGGATGAATTTGAATTCGTGTACATGGGATCGTCCGGGTAGGAGCGCAGGCTTTGGATCACATCAGAACGGCTCCAGCCTCTACGGGCAATCCCGATCCCTGTGTCGTGAAATCCCTGGACGCTGACAAATGTAGCAGCCCCGTAATAGGCAATCAAACTGAGTCCGGCCAAAACGACAAAAGGCCTTGCTTTCCCATAATTATTCCATAGAAACGACAGACCGGATGTCAAAAGGATCAGCATGGATACAAGCATCGGGGAGAGGATCCGGTCGCTCAAGCCAATGTCCGCATCGATCCAGGTCTTGGAGGCGATAATCACCAGGCCATACAGAACGATATAGACACCGTGCAGAAGGAAAATCTTCCTTTCCGGCGTGGAGTTTTTTATCAGGCCGCTGTTTGGGGCCTTATGGATTTTCCAGAACCACACGAAAAGAATAATAAAAGCAGCAACTGTCAGCAACAAAAATATTTTTTCTGCGCCCTGTACCAGGGAGGAGGGAAAAAACCATCCATAGAGGACATCGATCATGGCCACATAGTTCTTTCTCGTCAACGGATGGAATGCGAGTGTGCGGTCGTTCAACGTCCGGGTCAGCAGGTATGCGCGCAGGGACCACAGGGCTACAGGCAGAACAGCGATGCCGCCAAAAAGCACGACATCCCTTACTCTTTGCTTCACAGTAGTCCCGTTCAACAGGATGACAATGCCGATCGACAGCACCAGGGAAACCCCCACATAACGCGTCAGGAATGCGGCCGAGGCAGCCAGCGCCGCCAGGACAATCCACGAAGCTCCGGCTTCTTCAAAATATTTTTGGATCAGCAGGATGGCAGCCAGGCTCAGGCCGATATAAAGCGGCTCACTCAACACCCAGGAATGAGCCTCCACCATGACAAATGAGATCGCAAAGAGCAGGCCGGCCAGCAGGGCAAACCCATTGGAATGTGCCAGCCTGCGTGTGGAATAAAATACCAGAAATATATTCACCCCGAACAAAACGATATTTAAGCTGCGCGCCCCCTGCAGGGCCGTCCCGCCCAGCAATTCGAATCCGGCCAGCAGGATGGAAAACATGGGCGGATATTTGGTCATCGGCTGCAGCTCTCCCTCGCCGTAAGGCAGGGAAAAGCCGTCGCCCTGAGAGCCAGACTCCTGGCACTCGCCGTATACTGAAAGGAATCAGAGATCAGTCCCGCGCCCCAGACGGTGCTGTACCAGACCAGGAACATGCCAATCCCGATGAAGAGTACAAGCGGGATGTAGGGAACAAGCCTGGAGCCTGGCGGGCCGGATTTCATAAATTACATTCTACTCTGTGCTTAATCTGGCAGTTGCCCCACCGTCCACAACGAGGGCCTGACCCGTCATGAATGAGGACTGCTCATTGTCGGCCAGGAAGTAAATCGCCTGGGCGATCTCCTCCGGCCTGCCCACCTTGCCGCTGACTGTTTTGCGCGCCAGGTTATCGAGCCGCTCCTGCATGTCGCCGTGACCGACGTGGCCGCGGCCAAGCCCGGCGCGCAGCATGGGGGTATCCACGGCGCCAGGCAAAATTGCATTCACACGAATGTTATCGGGTGCGAACTCAATCGCCATGGCCCGCGTCAGGGCCAGCAGCCCGCCCTTCGAGGCGGCGTAGGCGGCGATATTCGTTGATGTCTGGATTGCATGCACGGAGGAGACATTAACGATCGCGCCTCCTCCGGCGGCTTTCATCAACGGATGCGCAAGCTTCATGAACAGGAATGCCGAACGCAGATTGGACGCCATGACCGCGTCCCATTCCTCGACGGTGGTCTCCACCAGCGGTTTGGCCACCTGTACCGCAGCGTTGTTGACCAGTACATCCAGAGTCGGATGGAAGCTTTTCGCCTCGTTAAAGATCACTTCTGCAGAATCGGGATGGGAGATATCAGCCTTGATAAAATGTCCATTCAGCGGAAATCCATCCCCAAAATCCGCCCGATCCACACCGATCACGCGCCAGCCCTTTTCAAAAAAGTGATGGACACATGCACGTCCAATCCCGCCACCCGCGCCTGTAATGAGAACTGATTTGGTCATAAGGATTTTCTCTTCTTACACGGATTTCACGGGAAAGGTTTTTTCTTAGATTTTCCCAAGACATCCTCCCTTTCTGTGAGTTGTCATATTTTACGATGAAACTTCTAAGTGCCTTCGGGGGATCCGGTACACAATTCCCAACCCCTCGACCAGGTTCCGGATCGTGTTCCAATGGACTCGTTCCCAGGCAGCCGGGCTCGAATTGGAGTTGTGCGGGGCAAGCAGGACGTTATCCATTTTCATCAGCGGACTTTCAAGGGGCAGCGGCTCGTGCTCGAAGACATCCAGGGCGGCTCCCGCGAGACGTCCGGCCTGCAGCGCCTCGATCAGCGCCTCCTCATCGACAATGGGCCCGCGGGCCGTGTTGATCAGCACCGCGCCCGGCCGGGCACATGCCAGTGTCTCCCGATTGACCAGGTGATAACTGGTCGGGTTCAGGTCACAGTTCACGGAAATAAAGTCGGAATGGGAAAGCAGGGATTCAAGGTCCATCATCTCGATGCCGGTCTCTGCCAGGAAGACGTGATCGACCGGAACAATATCCGTGCCATGGACTTTCATGCCGAAGGCGCGCGCCCGGCGAGTCACAGCCTTGCCGATGTTCCCGATACCGATCACGCCCAGGGTGTACTCGCTGAGGGACTTGCCCGGGATCTTCTCCCATTTTCCCGATTTCATCTCCCGGTCCATCCAGGGCTGGCGGCGGGCAAAGGCCAGCATGTATCCCAGGACCGTATCGGCAACCGGCAGGGTGAACGCATTCAGGGTGCGGCACAGCTTGACTCCATAACGGGAGCAGGCCTCGGCGTCGATCGAAATCGATCCCCGTCCCCCACTTGGAGATCACCTGCAGGCGCGGCGCACACAGCCGGATCACACGCTCCGTGTAGCGGTCATCTCCACAGACCGCTCCATCGAACTGGCCCGCATAGCGGAGCAGGTCTGCCTCCTCCATGCGTTCCCGGACATCCGGGACGATCAGTTCAAGGTCGTATTTTTCGAAGACCGGCTTGAAGCGATCCACAAAAGGGATCATGTATGGAGCGGTGAAGAGGATTTGGTATCGCATGGCTGGCAGCTCGTTTTGCCTGCAAAGGCGTATCGCCAGTGGCGGCTATTTACACGGATTTGGAATTTCAGAAAATTGATACAGCTTCGGCACCGGTGAAAAGTAGGAGACGTCGGGTAGCATATCATATTTGCCGCCAAAGTAAGTATCGAAGATCAACCGGAATGTGTTCACAGGGGTAATGGCTGGATAAAGCTTGTCATTGTGGCCGGGCAGATAATAGGCATTCAGAATTCTCATCCGTTTTGCGTTGGTCTGCAGCCAGGGGCCGTGATCTCCCTGAATCACAATGATCGGAGGCGTATCCGAGTTGGCAAGGATCGTATCCACGGCCTGCCAGCATCTTTTTGTTCAGAAATGTCAGTTGGTTCTGGTAGCCCTTGGCATACGGGTCAGCAGGATATTCCCGGTTCTCATTCCAGAAGTCGGGCGGATAGGTTGGCTCCCCGTTCGGGCCAAACACAAAGGGTGGATGCGGCGAGATCAGGTGAATATAGGCAAAGGTCGGTTCGGGATTGCGGGCAATATCGTCCAGCCTGTTGAACACGTTCAGCGTGCGGTCGCGAAAATTTTGTCCCATGATCTGGTCCGGGTCGATCAGGTGCATCTCATTCACGTACCGGGCAAGGGTGGTTTGCAGGAACAGGACCTCAAACTCGGTCATGCCCATTGAGATCGAGTCGGGTGAATAAAATATATCGGCATCCTCCAGCTCGTTCCAGGCGAAGCCGGTGGCGAACCCGATCGTTTTATAGCCCATGCTCTCAAAGTTATAGCGGGCCGCACTGTGCTTGAGGGAATCCCATAATCTCGCCCGCCGGGTACTGTCGGGAGAAAAGGCAGGGTCCAGGTCCTGCAGATACATCATGTTAAGGGAGGAGCCGAGGGAGATTTCCGTCCGTACATAGTTGCTCTGGCTGCACTCGGCCACGAAAAAGCCACGCTCCTCCAACCCCTTGATGAACTCGCTGTTATCATATCCATAGGCCTCTTTCAACAGGTCGTCGCGCCCGTAGGAATCCAGGATGAAGTAATACACGTCGGGTGGATTCTGTGGACGGGTTAGTTGCTCAACGGAGGCGTTTTTCGCGGCGGTATAATGGCCGCTTCCCTTCTGGACCCCGGAGCTGACCTGCACCAGCGAGGTGACCACCAGCCCGAGCGATACCACATTCAAAGCCAGGACGGCATCCCGGAACGTGAAACGCGGCCGGGTCGCCCAGATATAGAACAGGATGGCCAACACCAGCCAGGCGACCAGCAGATAGGGTGTGAAATTGATCTTTTCCCATTTTCCGAGCAGCGTCAAGTAGATGTGCCCGTAGGAAAAAAACAACGCTATCCACAGAGTGGTCAGGAAGGCGGCCCGATACACATCCTTCAGGATCCATCTCAACAGCAGGAAAAGCAGCCCGCCCAAAAGGACCGAGACCAGCAGCGCGACGCCAGCCCGATTCCAATTTGACCTGCCCGATATTTGTAGCCAGCAGCGCCAGAGCGGGGTAGGCACTGAAGACAAGAAAATACCAGGGAATGGAAAATAATTCCGTTACTTTTTTGATTATTCTTTTAAAGTTCTTCATTCGTGAGTTGTCTCTTCAGCAGGTAATCGCAAATTGTAAAGTCCAGCTCTTCGTCGATATCCCAGGCTTCCCCGGCGGGAATCGCGTACATCAACGGTTTTTCGCCAATGCGGTGATGCCATTGGATAAGGTTGTCGCGCCTGAACAGATAAAGACAGGAGTTCTCCTCGTAGACGGGAGGCAGGTCCTGGGTTTGGATCAGCTCACGAGGGTTGTGATTGATGGCACGTCCATCCTGAAAATACAATCTGGTCTGCAGGCGTGTTACTGAGAAGAGGGAATCATATTCCGGGTATGCAGACGAAAAAGCCTGAAATCGCTCCTGAGATGGTTTCGGCCCTGCAGCAGGGGATTTGTGGAATGGGTCTGCAGGTAGAGATCCGCTTCCATCTGGGCCGTGTCGTAGAGCAGGATGTCATTCATCGGAACATCATCCGCGCGGAGGTGCCTGGGACGCTCGATCAGCTTCACACCCGGAAAATATTGGCGGACCCCGTCCATGACCGGCTCGGAGTCAGTATCCACTGCCACAGCATCGATTTCAGGGACTTGAAGCAATGTCTCAATGATGTGGTGAAATAATGGCTTCCCGGCCAGGGGACGGTAATTCTTGCCAGGGACGCGCTGGCTGTGGTGACGCATGGGAACAAGGGCGGTAAGTTTATAGTTTCTCATGGGTTGGAAAACACAGATTTTACCTGAAAAATGCTTTGATTCCTTGTTCTGATTTCAATTCCACAACCAGCAACAAGATCAGGTGAACCATCGCGGGGAAGCTTATCCAGGGGAATGTAGAAATAATGAAATTCATTCTCGATCAAGTCAACAGCCGGAATAAGACGGATATTGGCGCTGTCGCTTCTTGCAAGAGCAACCAGCTTTTGATAATAATCGTCGACTCGCCAATTCCGTGTTGTTATTCTGAAAATCGTCCAGGGACACTCCAGGGATGAGAATCTTCCTGCACTGAATTCTCCTTAATTAAATCAACATAAGATCCGGGAGGATACTCGATAACAAATGGCTGCTCGTTTGACAGGCAATCCACGACCGTGTAGGCAGGCTTCGTGCCAAACTCGTAAAGCACTATGGGTAAAATCAATACCACTACAAGCAGGATTATTGATGCAAATCGGGGAAAAACCGGGTTGCCTGATAAACGATCATCCGTTTTTATCGGTTCCTGACCACCCCAGGATACTCCACCCAGGCCTGCGACCAGTGCCGCAAAAAAGAATGGCATCGTCCCGGCATGGAAGCGCGATCCCCCATCAATGGGTGGAAGAAAGGGTATCGAAAGAAAAATCCCAATAAAACACGCCAGTAACAGGGAGTCCAGGTCTGAACGAATGCCTTTGAATAGTTGAATAATCGCTCTGAAGAGCAGTGTGAGCAATCCCAGCCACAGAATGATATTCAAAGGAGACTGCCACCCTGATCTGGAAAAGGGGGCAATTCCTTTGCCACCAAACCAAAAGAAGTCACGATATGATTTTGCAAATCCGATGACCAGGCCAATGGGATGCTTGACGAAATAGTCCAACGAAGCGCGATAAACAATCATGGGGTCCCGGGTCCCCAGCTCTTCAATCGCACTATGCCAGCCTGTTCCGCCTCTCACCTGACCATAGATTGCATATGAAAAATTTCCGAACGAACTACCGGAGGGGATTCCCAGAAGCCGGGAATAGATTGAATTTATCAGAAAATATAAAACCACAATTAGTATAAATGCGTAAACTGCCCGTTTCAGGTCAAAGGATCTTTTTCCGCGGAACATCCAGCCGATCCATACTGCCAGCATTGGAAAGATAAAAAAGGCGCCGGCCCGGGCACTTATGCCAACCATAAGGATCGCAATACCCAATAAAAGATCCCTCCATTTATGATAAGACGATGCCTGCAGGATCATCGTGAACCCAAAGCAGCCTGCCATAAAGCCCAGCAGCTCGCTTAATGTATAACCAACGAAAGACTGGATATAAAAATACAATAGGCTTGCAAAAAGACTTGCTGCCAGAACCCCAAATAAATTACGAATCTGCTGTGCAGATAGATATAACCCTATCCCCACCAGTTGAACAATAATACCCAGTGTGATTTTTAGATTATGTCCTGTCAACCATAAAAGAGAGGCCAGAAAACCCGGGAACAACGGCCTTTCCGTGGCCTGGCCGGCGTTTAACATTGGAAGTCCATTTAAAATCAAATTGGCGCCAGCATAATAATTCTTTCCATCCTTGTATGGGAGCAGGCCACCAATAACGAAATTATCAGAAAATCCAGACGTCCACATATATGATAAGGACAGGGACAAAAGCGCCATTGTCATACTGAGAGCAACCACGGATCCAATTTTTCCAGGTAACGAAAAAGACACGTAATACAAACCAATTACGAGTAGAAATAATCCCAGCGAATAGGTGTGAAAATATTGACTAATGGAATCCGGGATATTCAGGAACAGTATGAACCAGAATAAAAACAGAGCGAACAGAAATGGCACAAACCATTCCAGATTTATCCCCTTCCAATTGATCTTTCCATTCACGGAGGATGGCCTCCTATTTCCTTCCACTGACCAATTAAATGTTATACAGGATTGGCGCCTTGAGCAATTTCCCTCTCATGGATCAATGAAGACCTCCTGTACCCCTTTGTTTTATCACAAAATGGCACAGGAGGTGATTTTTGCCGAACAGGTAAATTCTCAATCTATGGACAGAGGTTCTCGAACTCAGCCTTGCCGTATTCCCGATACTCAGGCGAAGTTACTACGAACTCAATCCAGCGTGTATTCGCACTGTCGCCTTTCCCGACCATCCACTCTCTGGAGATGGTTTTGGAACCTGCCTCGGTAAACTCGATGGACTTTTCGTGCGTATTATTCCCATCGCTTTGATGCCAAACATAATTGAACTTAAACGGTCCGTTGGATGTGATGGTGGTATATAAGATATAGTGTACATTGGTGGGGCAGCCACCAAGCGGGTCACGAACCAGGTTGTATTCCACCTTGGAAATCCCATACGGTGCCTCCGCAGCGTCGGAAACGTTGACCTGGACATAAAAAGGGTCAGCAGAGGGACCGACCCCAAAACTGGAATTCCATGGGGATTGGAGCTTCCAGTAGCCGGTGGATGTCCCTTCTGCATCGGGTGCCTTCAGGTAAATGGAAATATCCTTTTGTTCGCCCGGCGCGACATCGTCATTGAGAGGATAGGACGTCAGCCCTCCCATCAGATCGCCGCTCCAGAAAACAATACTATAGGCAGCCGTCCAGGTGCAGGTCCCTGTATTTTCGAGTGTCCATGTCTTCCAGAAAGATTGGCCGGGTTAAACGATCACTCCATCCGGCGGGTTCTCACCCACCAGGGAAGCCTTGGCGCAGTCCGGGTCGGAAGGCGCTGAGGCCAGGGTGGGCGCACTCGTAGGTGTTGGCCCCAGGGAGCGGTGTGCCGGGCGGAACCGTTACCTGCGGGGTGAAGGTGGGCAGGCTGGCAACCTGGGTCAGGGACTCACCAGCCTGCACGGTCTGGGCCACAGCGGTGGAGATCGAAGCCTCCTGCCCGGCCGGGGCACCGCAGGCCGAGACCAGCAGCATCATTCCCGCCAGTACAGCCAAAACCCTGTATTTTCCTAGTTCAAACATTCAAATTCCTTTCTCATACAGTTGCGTAGCTCCAGTACGGGAGTGCATTATACCTTCTACCGTTGGCCTCCCTTAAAAGTTTATTTTTCCATTAATAATGCCCGGACGATCTAAAAAGTGCCCGACGGAACCCGCCGGGCACTTCATCAGGTTAGGGGATTTGGATCCGTGGGCTGACCCAGACCCCTGAGTCATCGTCGGACGGTCCGTTTGCCAGGACCGCCAGTGCAAACTGTACGTTTTTTCCCGCAATGCTGCTCAAGTCGACATCGATATCCTTCAGAGAGCCGTCGCAGGTTTCCGTCCACTGGCCGAGGGATTTGAGAACACCCCCTTCCTTATAGTTGAGCTGGAAGGTGGCATTGCCCGTACCGCAGGTACCATCGGACTTCGCCAGGAAACCAATTTTCGCCTTGAAATGCTCACCGTTAACCACCGTGTAGGGGGGATAAAGCCCTGACATCTGGCCATTGTTCACCATCTGTGGATAGATTTCGAGCACTTTGGAAGGGGCAGTACCATCCTCCAGTTTTTGGTTATTGCGATACATGGCAAACCCATTCGCATCGGTCTCCGGGCCACCAAAGGTCACAACACCGCCGGTCCCCACCCAGCTGGCGTCGGGAGCACGGGTATGAAAATCAAGCCCGGAGCTGGACACCGCGACTTTGATATCCACAAAAAACGACTTGCCCTGCGTCCCGCCCAGCACGGGGATCAACACGCCGGTCGCATTCCGGATGCGCCAGTAACCGCGATACGATCCGGCCGTGGGAGGAGCCGTCAGGTTCACCGAAAGATCCACTTCCTGGTTTGGGCTGACCGTCCCGATCGTTGTCGGCGAAGCTCCACTCATCGAGTCGCCGCTGTCAAAAACGAGGGAATAGCCGGACCAGGTGCAGGTGCCTGAATTCTTCAGGCGCCAGGTCTTGGTGAAGGTCGCACCGGGTGCGAAGACGGTGCCATCGGGAATTGTCACATCCCGTAGGAACTGGGCCTGGTCACAGACCGGTGTCGGCGGTGCTGAAAAGGTCGCGGTGGGGAGAGCCAGTGTTGGAAAGCTCATGGGTGTATTGGTCGCCGCGGGCGGCGGAATGGTTGGCGTGCTAAAAGGCGTCACCTGTGTGGTGGAGAACGTGGACATTGCCTGTACTGTCAGTGCGGCTGCAGTGAACACGGCATTGGGATCTTCGGTGGCAGGGTTGCTGGACGGGAGATTACAGGCGGAGAGGATAAAAATAATAATGAACAGGAAGGAAACCTGACGGACGATTTTAAACATTCTCTTCTCCTCGATTGATGGGACAATTTTACACCCCGCAAGTTTCTTTAACCATTTTTGTGACGTGCGGGGTACACCCCGCATGTTCCCTTTTTTTAACGAAACCTGCGGGGTACACGAATACAGACGAGGATTTCTTCTCCTTTGTTCCTATGGGGATGAACAGCCTTAAATAAAAACGGGAGTCTTTTTGACTCCCGTTCAAAGATTCTTCCCGGATTATTTCAGCTCATATGCGAGCCGGCAATCGGGCAGGTCTTAATCGGCGCTCTCCTTGTTGTATGGCTTGCCATCTGCGGCAGGAGCGACACTCCGGCCGACAACTCCGGCCAGCACGATGATCGTCAGCAGGTACGGCAGCCCGGTAAAGAAGTTGTTGTACAGGCTTGGATAAGCCTGCTGGATACCGGCCAGCCACTGTCCCAATGGACCCGGAGGCGGTGCAAGGCGGATCACGACACCGAGCGCCTGGGAGCCCATGAAAAGCAATGCGCCGAGAAATGCGCCTATGGGGGTCCAGCGTCCAAAGATCATGGCGGCCAGGGCAATGAACCCACGCCCGGCGGTCATGTTGTTCTGGAAGGAACCAGTGGCCTCCAAGGACAGGTAGGCACCGGCAAGGCCGGCAAAGATGCCTCCCAGCAAAACGTTACGGTAGCGAAGCTTGATTACGTTGATGCCAACAGTGTCCGCAGCCTTTGGGTGCTCCCCAACAGCCCGCGTGCGCAGCCCCCAGCGCGAGCGGAAGAGCAGGGCCTGGATGATCAGCACAAAGAAGATGACCGACATGGCGATCGGGCCCACGGCAGTGAACATTTCGATCAGCCAGCCGATGCCAGGCAAGGCAACAAGCGCGGCAGGCGGCCGAAGGGAATGGAAGGTGCCTGCACTGTCGAAAGGCTTGATCAGGCGGTTCAGATAGCTTGTCAATCCCAAAGCGGTGATGTTGATGATCGTGCCGCTGATGATCTGGTCCGCCCGGATGCTGATCGACAGCCAGGCGTGTAGAAGCGAGATGATCACCCCGGCCCCCATCGCAGCAATGACGCCACAAACCAGAGCCGGCGTCATCCCGAAGAACGCGCTGGGTGTAGTGGGAAAATTCTCGTGGATAACGAGCGCGGTCATGAACGCAATATAGGCGGAGAACAGCATCATCCCTTCGATGCCGATGTTCACAACGCCGCTGCGTTCGTTAAAGATACCGCACAGGGCACCCAGGGCAATGGGCGTGGCAAGGCCCAGGACGATCGGTGCGATATGTCCGCTCGTAATCACCTGGAACAGGTAAACGAGGAATTGCAAAATGTAACCAATGACGGGAAGGTTAAGCAGGGTTTCCATTAGGTTACCTTTTCGCCATAGGTGCGGGTGAAGGTTTGCATCTCGCCAGTTCCCGGGGCCGCAGCCTTCAGGCGGAAGATTTTGCGCACAATGACCTCAGCCGCCAGGAAGATCAGGATCACGCCCTGGATCACATCGATGATCTCGACGGGCACGCCGGCTTTAATCTGCATCAGTGGAGCACCAGCACGCATAGCCCCGAGTAACAGTGCGGAGAGCATAATCCCTATGGGATTTCCCTGCCCGAGCAGGGCAACCGTAATGCCGTCAAAGCCAATGCTGGTCCCAAAGACGGCAGGATAATATCCAAGACGAAGGACCTCGATCGATCCCGCCAGGCCGGCGAACGCCCCGCACAGCGACATCGTCAGGATGATCATGCGACGGGGATTCATCCCGGCATACCGTGCCGCAGTGGGGTTCGCTCCAACGGACCGGATCTCAAAGCCGGTGGTCGTCCGCCACAGGAACCAGTAGGTGAGCGGGATGCAGAGGAAGGCAAAGATTACCCCAAAATGAAGCGTGGTGGTGCCAAGGCCGAACAGCGTAGCATTTCCGGTTGGCGAAGTTCGGGCAAAGCTAAAGCCGGGCGCCCGGAAGATATCGGTTACCAGTCCCGATACCGTCAACTGGATCAACGCGTTGAGCATGATGGTGGTGACCACTTCATGCGCGCCGGTATATGCCTTGAGCGCCCCTGGAATGAAGCCGGCAAATGCACCTGCCAGGAAGCCCGCCAGCATCGCAGCAGGGATCGCAATCCAGACCGGGGCGCCGGCCACCATGGCCCCTACCAGGGCCGCAGTGAAACCGCCGAGAAGAACCTGACCCGTTGCACCGATGTTGAACAACCCGGCCTTTAAGCCAACTCCGACGGACAGGCCTGTAAGCATCAAGGGCGCCGCGGCGACGATCGTGTTGGAGATTCCCCTCGGGCTGCCAAACGCGCCTTGAAGGAGGGCGCCATAAGCTATAAAGGGGAGTTTCCAGTCGAGCTGTTTCTCCGGACCGACCAGGCCTGAGGCAATAATGAGAATGGATGCGACCCCCAGGGCAAGCAGGATCGAAAGCGCAGGGATGAGCAGCTTGCCTGCGTAGGATCTAAGACGTTTCTTCATGATGTGGCTCCTGTGCCGGACGTATCCGGAGTTGTGCCGGGTCCGCCGGACGGCGGCGTTCCTTCGGTTTGCACCCGGCCCCCGGTCGCCATGAGCAGGCCGACCTCTTCCTTGTTGGCAGTGGGTCCGTCCACCAGGGCTACGATCTCACCGCGATACATGACAGCAATCCGGTCGGAGAGCTCAAGGATCTCATCCAGTTCGGCAGAAACGAGCAGGATGCCGGTACCGGCCTCACGCTTGCGGATTGCCTGTTTGTGGATGAACTCAATGCTTCCAACGTCCAATCCCCGTGTTGGCTGGTCCAGAACCAGAAGTTTCAGATCCCGTCCGAACTCACGCGCCACAATCACCTTTTGCTGATTCCCACCCGAGAGAGTGCCGGCCGACACGGATGCTGAAGGAGTCCGCATATCATATTCCTTGATCATCTTCTGGGCCCACTCTTCAATCGCCGCCATCATTCCTCTGGATGCCGCGAGCAAACGGAGGGTTGTAGTACTGTGTAAGGACGAGATTATCCGAGATGGGAAAGCCCAGAACAAGACCATATTTTTGGCGGTCGCCCGGGACATACCCCAGGCCGTGCTCACGTCGCTGGCGTACATTCCAGGTGGTGATATCCTGGTCAGCGAGCTGTATCGTGCCCCCGTTCGCGCGTCGAAGACCTGTGATCGCCTCGACCAGTTCGTCCTGGCCATTCCCGGCCACCCCGGCGATGCCCAGGATTTCACCGGCCCGGACGTTAAAGCTTACGCCGTGGACAGCCTCCTGTCCGCGGTCCTGATGGACTTTGAGATTCTCGACCTTCAGCACAGGTTCCGTCGGGTTGGATTTGCCGCGATCGACAGCCAGCATCACGCGGCGGCCAACCATGAGCTCTGCCAGGTCATCCTCGTTGGTCTGCGAAGGAAGTCGCGACCCAACAACCTGGCCGCGGCGGATGACTGTGATCCGGTCGGCAATTTCGAGGACTTCATAAAGCTTATGGCTGATGAAAATAATGCTGTGGCCCTCATCAGCCAGCCTGCGAAAGACTGCGAAGATTTCCACCGTTTCCTGCGGGGTGAGAACGGCAGTCGGCTCATCCAAAACCAGGATTTTCGCCTGGCGGTAGAGAGCCTTCAGGATCTCCACCCGCTGCTGCCAGCCTACGGAAAGTGATTCCACCTTTGCATCCGGATCGATCTCGAAGCCGAAGCGCTTGCCCAGCTCGATGATCCGTTTCCGGGACTCGCGCCGGTCGATGAAGATCGGGTTGGCCATCATCTCAGTGCCGAGCAGGATGTTCTCAGCCACGGTCAGCACCGGGATCAGCATGAAGTGCTGGTGAACCATGCCAATTCCGCGGGCGATGGCATCCGCGGGATCGGCGATCTGGACCGGTTCTCCATCGAGCAGGACTTCGCCTTCATCAGGACGGGACAGCCCGTAGAGAATGTTCATGAGCGTCGACTTGCCCGCGCCGTTTTCGCCAAGCAGGGCGTGGATCTCCCCGGTCTTCACATCCAGATCGATATGGTCGTTGGCGACGACACCCGGGAAGCGCTTGGTGATTCCGCGCATCTGAAGACGTGGAGGGGGGGATTGTTCGATGCTCATATGCAGGTCCTTTGATAGGGTTTGTATTTTATAAGAGAGAGGCGGCCGGCCAAGCCGGCCGCCTCTAATTGAAGACGTCGTTGGATACGAGTGCTATTGTCGCGGGGGCTTGAGCTCGCCGCTCTTCATTGCAGCCAATGCTGCATCAAGCTTTGCCTGGATCTCAGGAGTGACCAGGCTGGCCAGATCGTGGTACGGGGAAAGGCCAATGGCCGGCGGGTTGGAGGCTGCATTATAGGCAACTGTGCCAGCCTTGAAGTCAGCTCCACCAGAGGTCGCGGTGACAGCCTGGACAGTGTCCTTGAGCTTCTTCTCGGCGCTCGTGACGATGCACTTCGAAAGGTTCGGGAGGGTCTGCGCCTGATCGACATCGACACCGATGCCGTAAACGTTGGCATCGCAGGCCGCTTCGAGGACGCCCTGGCCGGTCAGACCGGCGACCTGGAACAGCACATCCGCGCCCTGGGCGATGAACTGCTGGGCAATGGCCTTACCGGTGGCAGGATCATTGAAGCCCTTGGAAGGATCGGGGTTGACTTCCTGGGTCAGGAGCTTGATGTCGGGGTTGACCGACTTGGCGCCGGCTTCATAGCCAGCGATGTAGGCGACGACCGCGGGGACCTTGGTCCCGGCGACCGAACCGATGACACCGCTCTTGGAAATGCTGGCCGCAAGGATACCAGCCAGGTAACCAGGCTGCTCTTCGGCGAACACGATGCCCTGGTAGTTCGGCAGCAGTTTGGCCGCATCGCCCTTGCACGCAAAGGTCGGGTCGCTAGCACCAGTCTCGTCCACGCAGATGCCCTGGTCGACGCCGATGAACTTCACATTCGGGTTGGCCTTCGCAGCGGCGGCTGTGTCGGAACCGATCAGGAAGCCGACGGTGACGATCGTATTGAAGCCCTGGTCGATGAAGGTCTGGATGTTCTGCTTGTAGTCCGAGACGTTCTGGGTCACGATCACATCAAAATCGGCGCCCATCGCCTCAGCGGCAGCCTTCGCGCCTTCATAGGAGGCCTGGTTGAAGGATTTATCCTCAAGCTGGCCAACATCGGTTACAACGCCGACTTTGAGCTTCGCGGCAGGTGCCTGTGTAGCAGTAGCAGCCGGGGCACAGGCGGCAAGAACGAGCATTGCGATAATAATTATCGCCATTACAGTGTAAAGCTTTTTCATCTATTCTTCTCCTCATTGAAAATGAAAGTTAGTTTGTTTGGATCTCTATGGGAAGGAAATTTTTTGGGGGCACCTCCTCTTTGATTGTCTGTGACTTTCTGCGAACACGGAAAGGCTTCGCATCATCAGAGAATGGATTGTACGATTTATTACTTTTAGCAGGAAGGAATTATATCAACAATATGAAAAGTAAATGAGAAGAATTACGCGTTTCCTTTTTTGGGGCTTATTGACAATTTCATGAATTATGGTTTTTTGGCGGGGACATTGGTCAGGATCGATCCATCCAGCAAACCTGCATTGATTTTCTCCATTTCCGTTTTGACATCCGGGGGAACTTCATTATCGACATCATGGTACGGTGCATAACCCGCATCGCCCATGTAGTTGCCCGTTGGGAATTTTCCATCCCTGGCCAGCTTGATCAAATCGTAAACGCCCGGAGAAATCAGCTTTACTGCACTCGAGAGCATACGAGGAGCCGCCTCGGGCAGGGTAAAGAACTGGTCGGTATCGACGCCGATCGCATACGCGCCAGCCTGGGCCGCGGCAGTAATCGCGGCATTGCCGGTGATACCCCCGCAGCCAAAGACCACGTACGCGCCCTGGTCGATCATCTTCCTGGCAGTTGAAGCGCCCCATTCGGGATCCACAAAGGCCTCATTGAAGTCGGCATCGTTGTGATACACCACGAACACCTCGGTGCTGGTACTGTTGAGGCCGTCTGCATAGGCAGCACCGGCCTTATAGCCTTCCCCAAACCGCCAGACGGGCGGGATCGATTCCGGTCCGCAGACTGCTCCGATCTTATGGCTTTTACTCATCATGGCAGCAAGAGCACCAACCAGAAAGCCCGCCTGATCCTCCGGAAAGTTCAGCCCGGCAATATTATCGATCGTCTCTGTTTGGAATTGATCCACGCCAATGAATTTCGTGTTGGGGTAAAGGGCAGCTGCTTGGCTAGTGGCATCAGCAAGCGCGGAGCCGGCAGTTACAATCACATCGTAGCCAGCGTCTCCAAATACGGCAATATTTTTTGCATGATCTTTTCGATCCACAGTCTCGATATAGTTAACGGTGGCCCCCAGTTCATCCGCAGCCTGTTGAATGCCCTTCCAGGCAGATTCGTTGAAGGATTTGTCGTTGACCTTGCCTATGTCAGTGACCAGCCCCACACAAAACGTCTCTTCACTCGTGCAATCCAGCGCTTTTGGCCGGCAGGAGGGCAGGACTGAAAGGATCAAGAATGCCGCAAATAAGATCTGCAGCTGCTTCATCGTTCTGCTCCTGTCTGATATGTCAATTGCAGAGTTATGAGGGATCATTTTGCTTTGCAAGTATACAATTAGTTCAACCATTCGACAAGACGGGCATACAAAAAGCAGGATAATAATCAGGCTTCCGCTTCGCGACCGACTGCCGATATGTAAGCGGCGCGCAGAAGAAGAACAGGTTTCAAAAAAAGTTTGTCTGGAAAAATTATCCTTCAACTCCGCCCGGCGAGCACTCTTTCTGCTCAGGACGGAAAGTCCTTGGATTTAAGGTCTTCAATAAATTTTCTGTCTTTATCAGTCAGTTCTGCCCTTTTGGAGCATATCCGGGCGGCGTGCATGGGTACGCGCCAGCGCCTGTTCCCGCCGCCATTGCTCGATCCTGGCATGGTTGCCGCTGACCAGCACTTCGGGCACCTTCCAGCCGCGGAACTCGGGCGGCTTGGTATAGTGCGGATACTCCAACAGCCCCATGGAATGCGAGAATCATCCTCCGCACCGGTGGGGTCGCCGAGCACGCCGGGCAGCAGTCGTGAGACTGCGTCGATGACCAGCGGCGCGGGCAGCTCTCCGCCGGTCAGCACATAGTCCCCGACAGAGATCTCATCGCTGACGAGGTGCTCACGGATGCGCTCGTCCACGCCCTCGTAGCGGCCGCAGAGCAGGGCAATACGCTCGTACCGGGATAGCTCCTCCGCCAGGCGCTGAGTGAAGACGCGTCCCTGAGGAGTTAATAAAATAACGGGAACCGGACGCGGCTGGGCCGGATCGGCACCCTGTCCCAATACGGACTCGACCGCCTCGAAGACCGGTTCGGGCTTCATCACCATCCCGCCTCCGCCTCCGTAGGGAGTATCATCGGTGGTATGGTGCCTGTCATGGGTGTAATCGCGGATATTGTGAACGCGCACGTCGATCAATCCCCGCTGGCGGGCGCGCTGTAAAATGCTGGATTCGAGGTAGGGCGGAAACACTTCGGGGAGAAGAGTAAAGACCTCAAATTGCATGTCGTCATTGTAGCATAAGATAAGAGCGAAATTACCCCGTGCCACAGCAGGTCTACAGCTCAAGTGAATTGGGAAATTCGCACTTGATTCTAAAAATTAGTATATGATTAGACTTGTGGCAGGTGCAGCTTGCGTGCCTTTGCCGCGAATGGTATTATCGATTGCCATGTATTTACCGAAAAGCAGCCGCTGGAGCATGACCCGCCGCCGAAAACGTCCAAACATTTTCGGCTGGGCGGTGTTTGGGCTGGTTTTGCTCTTTGGCTTTTATCTAAACCAGGTCTATTTACCTTCGCAGCCCAACCCGTTCGATGCAACTCCTACACCTACCCGCTCCCCTGAATCGCTTGAGACAGAAGGTCAGAAGCTTTTTCAGGAGGGAAAATTGGACCAGGCCATTGCCGCCTACAAGGAGGCGATCAAAGCCTCGCCTCAGGACCCCACTCTGTATATCGCCCTGGCGCGCATCCAGGTGTTTGCCGGCCTGGCTGAGGATGCACAGGCAAATTCGGAAAACGCGATCCTGCTCAGCCCCAATAATTCGATGGCCCACGCTGTACGCGGCTGGGCGCTGGATTTCCAGGACGGGAAAAATAGCGATGCCGAGGATGAGGTCAATAAGGCCATCGAGCTCGATCCAAATAATGCCGTTGCCTATGCCTACCTCACTGAGGTCCTGGTCAACTCCACCCTATTCGATAATATTGCACCAGCCGCTGAAGCATCCAAAAAGGGATTGAATCTGGATCCCAACCTGCTGGAGACACGCCGCGCCCGGGCTTATATCCTGGAAGCTACTGCCAACTATGAGGAGGCGATCCAGTATTACAAATCGGCCATCGAACTGAACGGAAATCTGGCCATGCTGCACATGGAACTCGGGCGCAATTTGCGCTTTGTCCAGGTTTACGATGATGCGATCAAGGAATTTACCTTCGCAAACACCTTGAATCCGGCGATCCCGAACCTGATTATTTGATCTCGCGCACCTATGGAACAACCGGTGAATATGAAAAAGCCCTGCAGTACGCCGAAACCGCCGTGAAGGATGGACCGACCGAACCCCGCTATCGCGGCAACTACGGCGTCATGTTCTACCGCAATTTCAAATACGCGGAAGCTGTCCAGCAGCTGAGCCTGGCGGTCAATGGCGGCAAGACGGAGGACGGCTTTCCCATCAAACCGATGGCCTTGAATGATGACCCGCGTATTGGAGAGTTTTATTTTACCTATGGGCTGGCGCTGGCGCGCACCAACCAGTGCGGGCAGGCCCTGCCGATCGCCCAGACCCTGCAAACCAAGTTCCCGGAGGATGATATCGTCCTCGAAGCTGCAAGCTCGATCATCCAGATCTGCCAGGAAAATCTTGACAACCCGGCCGTGGATACCGCGGTCCCAACCGGAGAGGCTACCACCCTGCCGGAAGCAACTGCCACCCCCGAAGCAACCAGCACGCCGGAAGTGACGGCCACACCATGAACGTTTCCCCTCGCCGCCCACTTTTTAACCGCCGGCCGCAGTCGAACATTTACCGCATGTTCATTTATATCGTAATGCTGCTCGGCTGCCGTCTGGATCCTGCAGCAGGTCAGCCGCGGGGATATCAAGCCCCTGTTCCAGCCGACGCCAGTACCTACGCGTACCTTTACCTCCTATCTTGAGGAAGCGGAGGCGAATGCCAATGCCGGCAGCATGAATGCTGCGATCCTTGCCTACAAGGAAGCCCTCAAGTTAAATCCCAACGATGCCAAGACCTGGGCGGAACTGGCGCGCACACAAACCTACTCCTCGACCCTGCTGATCACCAATCCGGAAAAAAAGGACCGCCTGACCGAGGCGCTTGAACTCGGCGACCAAGGCTGTTGGGCTGGCACCGGAGGACAGCACCGTCCGCGCCATCCGTGCCTTTACACTCGACTGGAATGCAAACTCCTTCTTCCACACCACGGAGGAAGTCCAGAAATTCCTGCAGGAGGCCGAGCAGGAGGCGCTGATCGCCCAACAGCTGGACAATACCAACACGCTGGCCCTGGCTTATTATGCCGAGATCCTGATCGACCAGCAAAAATGGAACCAGGCCGAGCTGATCATGCAGCAGGCCTTTGAGCGTCCGGATGCCGACCAGTTGATGGATGTCCATCGCATCAACGCCTATTTGCTGGAGACGCTGGGACAATACAACCGGGCGATCGCAGAATATGAAAAGGCGATCACCATCGATCCCAACTTCACCTTCCTGTATCTGCGCATCGGTGCGAATTACCGCCGCCTGGCCAGCGAGATCCAAAACCCTGAGACAGCGCGGCCGGTATATGAACAGTCACTGGCGTACTTCGACAGGGCTGTGAAGATCAACGAGCAGATCGGCGTCAAGGATCCGGGCCCGCACCTTTCGATTGCCCGCACCTATTCCCAGCTGGGTGAATTCTTCATCGCTGCCCGCAACGTGCAGAAGGCCCTTGAGTATGAACCCACGAATGCAGATATCTACGGACAGTTGGGCATCATTTACTTTCGTTCGAGAAACTATGAAGGCTCGATCTACTCGCTGCAGTGCGCGATCCGCGGCTGCTCAGGCGAGGACTCGTGCAAGGGACGCGGCCTCGAGCGCTGCTTCCCGGACCTTGGCGAAAACCCGGTCGATATCAAGGGACTGTCGCTCGAGCCGAACACCATCGTTTACTACTACACTTATGGATCCGTCCTGGCCGCGCTGAGCCGCCCGAAAGATAACAGGTGTGGAGAGGCCCTGCAGGTGATGCAGGAAGTCCGTGACGAGCTGGATGCCAGACCCGAGGCGTATGCCGATGGACGCGGCACGATCATCAGCATCGTTGAGGCGGCCGATGAGATCTGCGCCTCCCTGAACAATGGCGGACCGGCGATCACTCACCGGTACGCCCGAGACGACCGGAACGGTCCAGCCTGAGGCGGTCACTTCCGCGACCGCGACTGCCATGCCGGATGAGGCGACCCCAACTTCATCCGTGATTGAAGCCACTCCAACCAACTCACCTTGATCTTCCTTCCATCAGAGAATTATAAGAATTCCGTTCGCCCCTCTTGACTTGGACAACCGGTTTTAGTATCATACGATTAGCACTCTATCACTGAGAGTGCTAATTTCGTGATTATTCAAAACCCAATCCTATTAGGAGGTCGTAACAATGGCAGGTAAATTGAAGCTGAAGCCCCTCGGCGGACGTGTGATCGTGGAACCGATCGAACAGGAAGAAATGACCGCAGGTGGAATCATTCTTCCCGAAACCGCAAAGGAAAAACCGCAGGAAGGCAAAATCCTGGCGGCGGGCCCGGGCGAGCGTGATGAGAACGGTGCACGCATCCCCATGGAAGTGAGTGTGGGAGACAAGGTGCTGTTCGCCAAGTATTCCGGCACTGAAGTGAAAGATGGATGGCAAGAAACTGCTCATCCTGCGCGAAAGCGATATTCTAGCCATCGTCGAAGGCTAATTCTGGAGGAATGAAAAATGGCTGCTAAACAATTAGTATTTTCAGAAGATGCCCGCCGCAAGCTTAAGAACGGCATGAATTTGTCGCCAATGCGGTGAGCGCAACCCTCGGCCCCAAGGGCCGCAATGTGGCCATGGACCGCAAATTCGGCTCCCCCACCATCACCCACGACGGCGTTTCCGTCGCCAAGGAAATCGAACTCGAAGATCCGTTTGAGAACATGGGCGCCCAGCTCCTCAAGGAAGCCGCGTCCAAGACCAATGACATTGCCGGTGACGGCACGACCACCTCCACCGTGCTGGCCCACGCCATCGTGAACGAAGGCCTGCAAGGCCCTCGAAGCCGGTTACAACCCGATGCTGCTCAAGCACGGCATCTGAACTGGCGACCGATACCGTTGTCGAAGAGCTCCGCAAGATGTCGGTCAAGATCGACACCAAGGAAGAAATCGCTTCCGTAGCGACCAACTCTGCCGCAGATGAAGAGATCGGCAGCCTGATCGCCGATGTGATGGATAAGGTCGGCAAAGACGGCGTCATCACCGTCGAAGAGTCCAAGTCCATGCAGTTCGAGACGGAGTTCGTCGAAGGTATGCAGTTCGACCGCGGTTACCTCTCCGCTTACTTCATCACCGCCACCGACAAGATGGAAGCCGTGATCAGCGAGCCCTACATTCTCATCAACGAGAAGAAGATCTCTGCCGCTCAGGATATCGTCCCCATTCTCGAGAAACTCGTCCAGATCGGCAAGCGCGAACTGGTCATCATCGCCGAAGATATCGACGGCGAAGCCCTCGCCACCCTGGTCCTCAACAAGCTGCGCGGCATGCTGAACGTGTTGGCCGTCAAGGCCCCTGGCTTTGGCGATCGCCGCAAGGCCATGCTCCAGGATCTCGCCATCCTGACCGGTGGCACCGTGATCGCGGAAGAGACCGGCCGCAAGCTCGAGACCGCCACCCTGCAGGACCTCGGCCGCGCCGAGAAGGTCGTCTCCGATAAGGAAAACACCACCATCGTCGGCGGCAAGGGCAAGAAGGGTGAGATCGAAGGCCGCATCAAGGAAATCCGGGCCGAGATCGACAAGAGCACCAGCGACTATGACAAGGAAAAGCTCCAGGAGCGCCTTGCCAAGCTGAGCGGCGGCGTCGCCATCATCCGTGTGGGTGCTGCGACCGAGACCGAGATGAAGGAAAAGAAGCACCGCGTCGAAGACGCTCTCTCCGCAGCCCGCGCGGCCGTTGAGGAAGGCATCGTGCCCGGTGGTGAAATCTCCCTCATCAATGCCGCCAGCAAGCTCGATAAGCTCGCCAAGGAATACAGCGATGACGATAACGAAGAGATCCGCGTCGGCATCAACATCGTCAAGAAGGCGCTCGAAGCCCCGATCCGCAAGCTGGCTGCCAATGCCGGCCAGGACGGCTCCGTCATTATCGACACCGTCCGCCGCACGGCCATTGAGAAGAAGAACAAGAACATCGGCTACAATGTGCTCACCGGCGAATATACCGACATGATTCAAGGCAGGCGTCATCGACCCCGTCAAGGTGGTGCGTGGCGCCCTCGAGAATGCCGTCCTCCATCGCCGCCATGATCCTGACCACAGACGTGCTCATCACCGACATGCCTGAGAAGGACAAGGCTCCTGCCATGCCTCCGGGTGGCATGGGCGGCATGGATTATTAATCCGTTTCAATTCTGTAGGGACGACCGATTGGTCGTCCCTACATTTTTAATATATAATCTAGTGCGATGTCTCCACAGCGCACAAAAATTATTGGGATATTTCTGATCTTGACCGCACTCGGACTCTCCGCGTGCGCTTCTCTTTCCCCTCCGGACCTACATCCACACCGGCGCCCACATTCACACCCGCGCCGCCCACACCTACACCTGAACCCATGGCACTAACCGTGAACGGCGAGGGGATTACTGTCGCGGAATTTGACAGCGAGGTCTCACGTTACATCGCTGCGCAGCAGGCGCTTGGCAAAACGGCAACATCCATGGATGCGACCAAGGCTGTGATCGATGACATGACGTCACAATTGATCCTTGCCCAGGGCGCGCGCGCTGCCGGATTCGTGCTTGATGATACAGCCCTGCAGGCGCGCATCGATGCGCTGGCATCCCAGGTTGGTGGGGCGGAAAATCTTTCCAAGTGGCAGTCGGATCACGGGTACAACGATCAAAACTTCCGGTCCGCGCTGAAGCGGGCGGCGGAGGCGGCCTGGATGCGTGACAAAATCGTTGCTGCGGTCCCCAGTACCGCCGAGCAGGTACACGTCCAGCAAATTCTGCTCTATAATCAAGATACGGCGCAAAGCTTCCTGCTGCAATTAAACGGCGGGGCCGATTTTGATGAGCTGGCGTCCAGGGCCGACCCGACGACGCGCGGCGATCTCGGCTGGGTGCCGCGAGGCTATCTGCTGGATCCCGGGATCGAAGAGGCTGCATTCAGCCTGCCTGTGGGTGACCATAGCGACGTGATCACGACGGATGTGGGATACCATATCGTGAAAGTACTGGATAAGGATCCCAACCGCGCCCTGTCGCCGGATGCCTACCTGGCAGTGCAGGAGCTGGCTTTGAAGAACTGGATCGAGCAGCAGCGCCAGCAGTCAAATATTGTCCTTGCGCCGGGTTGATCTTTGGCGTTCACTTTCACGAAGCCGGGCCTGAATGTACTGCGTGACTGCAAGCCAAATGGAGCAAACTAGATGAGCGACGATTTCGACTTCGATGGTACACAATCACAATCCCACGGCAGCCCTGTAGCGTTCTGGGACGTGCTTTCCGTGCTGGTACTGGCCATCACCATTTGCCTGGCTGGATACTTCCTGTTTATCTTTTTCAACCCCCAATCTTCCTACAACCCTCTTCCCCCCGGCGGATCGAATGGCCTCCCTACTCTGACAGTGACGCCGATCCAGCTCGAGCCCACCTGGACGGCCAGTCCCACCCTTGTCCTGACCCCCAGCAACACGCCACGCCCCACCTTCACACCCTTCTTTACCAACACACCCTTCTCCCTCGTGCCTCCCACCCGGACTTTAAAGCCGCCTACCGCGACTGCGACGCCCAAGGCCCCATTCAGCGCCACGACCCAGCAAGTGGAGAGTACCGTCATCCATCCCGAGCTCGCCTGCAACTGGGCCGGGATTGGCGGGACAGTGGTCGATGCCAACGGCAGTCCCATCATCGGGATGGTGGTCGTGCTGCGCGGCACACTCGATGGAAAGACGGTGGAACAGCAGACTGTGACAGGTATTAACAAGGAATATGGCCCCTCCGGGTTTGAGTTCGTCCTCGGCAGCACCCCCGTCCAAACCAAGAACACTTTATATGTCCAGCTTGTGGACCTGCAGAACCTGCCCCTCTCCGACCAGGTCTTCGTCAGCACCTCCAGCGATTGCGCCAAGAACCTGGTGCTGGTAAGGTTCAAGAAAAATAAATAATACTCCTCACCCTAACCCTCTCCCATCGGGCGAGGGGATGGCTAGTCCTCGCGGCACTGATGTGGATTTTACACCGCAAGATTCCAATGTTCGTACTTTTTGTTTCTCCCGCGTAATATATCATCATACAACGTTCGCAGCCTGGTCGTGATCGGCCCCATGACCCCCGCGCCCACGGGACGATGGTCGATCTCCGTCACGGCGGTGACCCCGGCCGCAGTCCCGGTCATGAACATTTCCTCGCAGATAAAAGTTTCGGTGCGGTCGATCGAGCGTTCCATTACGGTCAGACCCAGCTCGTTGCGCGCCAGCTCAATAATGGACCTGCGGGTGATCCCTTCGAGAATATTATCCGTGACCGGCGGCGTGACCAGGATCCCGTCGCGCAGCATGAAGACGTTCATCGCCGAGCCTTCCGAGATGTGGCCGTTTTGGTCCAGCACCAGGGCCTCGTCAAAGCCGGAGCGGTTGGCATCCGTTTTGATCAGGGCCGAGTTGGCGTAGGCGCCCGCCACCTTGCCGCGGGCCGGGATGACGTTGTCGTCGACGCGCCGCCAGGAGGAAACGGTGACATGGGCGTTGGTATCGTTTTTGACGTAGGGGACATAGGCGATCACGAACATGCAGAACTCGTCCTTCAGGTCATGCAGCCGTACACCGATGCCCAGGTCTGCCTTGTAGAAGGTGGGGCGCATGTAGATATCCTGCTGCCAGTTGTCGGTACGCAGCAGGTCGAGCGAAAGCTGGATTAAACTTTCCTCGTCATAACTGGTTTGCATGGCCATCATGCGCGTCGAGTGCAGCAGGCGGCGAAAATGGTCATAGGGACGAAAAACGAAGAGACGTTTCTTCTCTTCGTTCCAATAGGCTCTCATGCCCCCAAATACAGATGTTCCATATAAAAAAGCATGCGTTGCGATGCTGATTTTTGCGTCCGCAAGCGGGACAATCTTTCCCTCAAAGAAAGCGTGCTTCGAGAGATCCACCAGACACCTCCAAATTTGGAATAGGACCAACTCTTACAAAAGAATTATACCTGATGCACTCCTCTTTACTATTTGCCTTCAATAAGCATTAATAAAACCTTGACAATTCAACAATTCTCTATAAAATCTAATTCGATGAGTATCGAATTAATTAGAAGAGAGTAAAAATGGACGAAAACCCGGAAATGATGTCATTTGTAAAGGCACTGGCATCCGCGGATCGTTTGCGGATCGTCGGCGTGTTGGTGCGCGGCAAGGCGACCCGCTCGGACATTGCCGAGCAGCTGCACCTCCCCGTCAGGGATGTGTTCAACCACCTCGCATTCCTGGTCGAAGTGGGTGTGGTCAACGAAGCTGATGGTTATTATGACCTCGATGAGAAGACCATCGAGTCCTACGCCCGGGTGCAGTTCGAAGGCAAGCGCCCGACGTTCGAAGCGAATACCGAAAAGACCGGAGGATGCCCGCAAGGTGTTGAAGAACTATCTCAACGCAGACGGCACGCTCAAGCAGATCCCCTCGCAGGGAACCAAGCTGCTCATCATCCTGAATTTCATCGTGGAGGCGTTCGCCTACGACACGGACTACACCGAGAAGGAAGTCAACACCATCCTGCGCCGCTTCCATGTGGATACGGCTGCCCTGCGCCGCTACCTGGTGGACAACGGTCTCATGGCCCGTGAAAGCGATGGGACCCGCTACTGGAGAGTGAAAAATGAGCGAGAATAAAAAAACCAGAAAAGAGCTCCAACGCGAATACAAGGAACGGGCAAAACCGTCGGGTGTGTATCAGGTCAAGAACCTTGCGAATGGGAAAGTGCTGCTGGGAAGCAGTTTAAACCTGGAAGGTCTATTGAACCGTAACCGGTTCACACTGAGAAACGGCAGCCACCCCAACAAGGAACTGCAGAAGGATTGGAACGAGCTGGGCCCGGATCAATTCGTGTTTGAGGTCCTGGAAACCGTGCAGGTGCAGGATGACCCGAACTTCAACATTAAGGATGAGCTCACCCTGTTGGAACAGATCTGGCTGGAGAAGCTGCTGCCCTTCGGGGAGCGCGGCTACAACACGAATGACAGAATCCGTGAGGCTTAAAGGAGAACGAACATGAGCGAAGAACTGGTCAATTTTTTCAAGGCCCTCGCGGATTCCAACCGGCTCAAGATCGTCGGTCTTCTCGCGGAAAAATCCTACAGCGTGGAGGAGCTGGCCGAGTTGCTGCAGATAAAGCCATCCACGGTCTCGCATCATCTCTCACGCTTATCCGAAGCGGGCCTGGTGAAGGCGCGCTCGGAGAGTTACTACAATGTCTACCAGCTGGACCGATCCGTGTTGGATGAAAAGGCCCGCACCATGTTCAGCCAGGTCGAGCTGTCCAACGTCGCCGCCGAGGTGGACGCGGATGCCTACGATAAGAAAGTGATCCGGGACTATACGCGCAGGGATGGGAGCCTTAAAACCCTCCCCGCCCAGCGCAAGAAACTGGAAGCGGTCCTGCGTTACGTTGTCAAAGCCTTCGATGTGGATAAACGCTACAGCGAGAAGCAGGTCAACGAGATCCTGAAACGCTATCACGACGATACTGCCACCCTGCGCCGCGAGCTCGTCGGCTTTGGCCTGATGCAGCGCGAAGGCGACGGCGGGGAGTACTGGAGGGCTTAATCTGTCATTGTCCCGGCGAAAGCAGCCGGGATTGTGAGCGGAGCGAAGCAATGACGTAACAAAATAGAGGTCGTGCTCTTGCAACAGCGCGACCTTTTGTTCAATGCCTTTTCCCAATGTGATAGACTCGGGAAAATGAACATGACGATCTTCAACACTCCCATCCTGAGCTCTCTCTTTCATCATTATGCGAAGTATCTGATGCGGCGAAACGGCTGGTGCATCGATGGAAACCTCCCCGACATCCCAAAATACGTCCTGATCGGTGCGCCGCATACCTCCAACTGGGATGCCATGCTGCTGCTGGGGGTGGTTTTCAGCCTGCGGGCAGATGTGCGCGTCATGGCCAAGGCAGAGGCATTCCGCTTTCCTTTCAGCTGGTTTTTTCGCTATTGCGGCGGGATCCCCGTCGACCGCAGGAAGTCCACGGGCATGGTGGACCAGATGGTAAAGGCATTTAATGAGTCCGATAGCTTCATCCTGACCATTGCACCTGAAGGAACGCGTTACCAGGTGGTGGAATGGAAGCGCGGTTTCTATTACATCGCCAAAGGCGCCGGGGTTCCCATTGTCATGGCCATTGTGGATGGCAGGCACAAGACCGTTCGCATCGGACAGGTATTCCATCCCACGGATAATATCGAAGCAGATATCAAGGTGATTCAGGAATATTTTGCCGGGATCGCGGGAATCAAGCCAAGACGCAAGTATATTACGCTTGAGAATTGATCCCCCAAAAAAGTTGTCCTGTGACAACCAGGCGGACAATTACTTATAAAATTAACAGCCACAGATTTCACGGATTCTCACAAATTTTGTCTGTGCCAATCCGTGTCCATCCGTGGCTAAATATTTGCGCTTGTAGCGTACTTCGCGGTTAAGTCTATTTCGCTTCCGCCATGGCCTGCTTGAAATCCACCAGCGCCTGGATCGGCGTGGGATCCTCGCCATAAGCCATTGCCAGGTAATAGGCCATGTAATCGCCAAATAAAATGGTCGTCCACATGTGCGCCAGCGGGGTATGGCCGCGTGCTTCCACGACATCGGTGTTCAGACCTTCCACCATTAAGGCTTTGCGGGTCAGGTCCGTGCGCAGGCGGTTGCGCGGGTGGTCGGAGGGTGCACTCAGGAAGATCGTCATTGTATGGGCGTTGAGGGTCTCCTCCGGATTCATTGTCCCGGCCAGGGTGTTGTGGTCCGCCTCGGGGATGAACTCAAAATTTGCGCCGGCCTTGGCAATCTCATTGATCTGTCCCTTCCAGCGGCGGGCGACCGTGGTCATCAGGCCGGAGCCCACGACCGTCACCCACCTGCCCATCAGCTGGCCCGCATATCGCTTGGCGGGATTCTTCACCGTCGGGATATCCACCTTGATGTGTCCCTGTGACCTCTTCATCGAAGCGACTGCATCCTCCATGGCTTCCTTTTGATCCGGGATAAAACCCAGGCGCTCGAACAGGGCCAGCAGCAGGCCGAATGAAAATCCCACCGCGGCGCGCGGCTGTCCCTTGTGTTCGAACGTCCACACGGGAAGTCCCTTTTCCCTGGCGCGCTTCGCCAGCTCCCCGCCGGTGCATACCGCCATCATACGGCACCCCGCCTGGAGCGCAGCATCGAAGGCATCCAGAGTCTCCTCCGTGTTGCCGGAATGCGAGGAACAGATCACCAATGTTTCCGGGCCGCGGGCGAACAGGGGCAAGCCATAGTCGCGGTGAACGGAAACAGGCAGCGGGGCGAGTGAGGCGCAGTACGAGGCCAGCAGGTCCGCACCAATGGCAGAGCCGCCCATACCCGCGATCACCACCTGGTGCACATCCTTCACATCCGGAAGGTCATGCTGCATGCCAAGCTGGTAGGCGCTGGCAAGCTGGTCAGGCAGGTTGTCGATCTCACCTTGCATATTGAGGGTGTCGAGTTGCTTGAAATATTTCAGGTCATCCAGATTTATAAATCCTCCAGGGGGGAACAGATGGGCTGATTCTACAATAAATAGCGACATTTTCTGCATTGAATTTGTCAGGGAATTTTTAATGTATGGGCAGATTTCTGTGCAATGATTTAGGATGATAAACACCACATATTCATGACACGGGGTCATGATCGAGGAGGCGCCATGTTCAGGCAGAGAATCCTTGGCATGGTTATTTTGGTTGTAATGTTGGTCTCGCAATCCGTCCCGCGAGCGATGGCGGCGGGTTGCGATTCGGCTCAATTCGTTTCCGACCTGACCATTCCAGACGGTTCATCCTTTGCACCCGGTGCAGCCTTCACAAAGACCTGGCGCCTGTTGAACAATGGCACATGCACCTGGGATACATCCTATAGTCTTGTGTGGAGCGGGGGAGATCAGATGGGACCCAGCACTTCGGTAAAGATCCCGGTCAGTGTCCCGCCCGGACAGATGCTGGATCTTTCCGTCAATCTGGTCGCGCCTGGTACTGCCGGACATTACAAAAGCCTGTGGAAGCTGAGCAATGCAGCCGGAGTCCAATTCGGCATTGGCAGCTCCGCCAACGACCCTTTCTGGGCGGATATCAATGTCATTAATATCAACGCGGTGGTCTTCGATTTCATTGCCAACGCGCCCTACGCCCAGTGGAAAAGCGGCGCGGGCATCCTGCCCTACCCGGGCACCAGTGGGGACAGCCGCGGTTATTCATTCCAGATGAACAACCCACACCTTGAGGATGACTCCTTTGCCCCGGAACCGGGCCTGCTAACCGTCCCGCAAAACAAATTTAACGGATATATCCAGGCAACCTATCCGGAATTCCAGGTGCAGGCGGGAGACAGATTGCAAACGCTTGTGAACTGTGAGTTTGGCGCAACCAGCTGCTATGTCACGTTTCGAATCGATTACATCCTGCCGAACGGCGTACAGAAAACATTTTGGACCTGGAAGGAGGCTTACGATAAGCGCTTCTACCGGGCCAACCTGGACCTGAGCTCCCTTGCAGGACAGAGGGTCCGCTTCGTCTTCATGCTCCTCTCGGACGGGCTGGCAAGCGGGGACCGCGCCATCTGGGGGTCGCCGCGCATCGTCCGCACCGGGACAAGCCAACCACCTGCGCCTCCCGCCACGCTGACGGCGCTCCCGCCATTGACGCCGACCGCCACCCCGATCGCTCCCCCGCCTCCCACACCCGGGCCGGCGGGCTGCGACCGGGCGACCTTTGTCAGCGATGTCACCGTTCAGGATGGGACAACCTTTGCCCCGGGCGCGGCCTTCACCAAAACCTGGCGCCTGAAAAACACGGGAAGCTGTATTTGGACGACCGCCTATAAGCTGGTCTACTACAGCGGCGAGCAGATGAGCGCCCCAACCACAGTCAACCTGCCCTGGGGCGCAGTCCACGATCAGACCGTGGACATCTCGGTCAACATGGTGGCTCCGTCTGTTGCTGGAGAATATCGCGGCTTTTGGATCCTTGCCAACGCCGGCGGAAAGTTCTTCGGCATTGGTGCGAATGCATCCGATCCGGTCTGGGTGGAGATCAATGTTCGCGGGTGATTCACCGGGTAATGCGGACCTCTTATGATTTTCTGGCAAATGCCTGCTCGGCGGAATGGAAAAGCGGTGCGGGCGCTCTTCCCTGCCCGGGAACAGATGGGTGACTCGAAGAGGCTTTGTCATTCCTGTGAACCCGGCCAAACTGGAAGATGGGACTCAGCCAACACTCCATGGCTGTTGATGTCCCCGCAGAATCGATTCAACGGTTATATCCAGGGGTTCTATCCCACCTTACCGTCCAGCCCGGCGACCATTTCTCAGAGTACTGCGGGCTGTGAATATGGCTATCAAGCTGCTATGTCACCTTCCGTCTCGACTATATGGCTGCCAACGGCTACATCGGGACTTCTGGCAGTGGCGAGAACTGAGCGATGGCAAATATACAATGCAGACGTGGACCTGACCCCGCTGGCCGGGAGAAGCGTCCGCTTTATCCTGACCATGCTCGCAACAGGAAATGCCACAAATGACCGGGTCGAGATGGGCTGCACCGCGCATTGTCCGCGCGGCAGGTTCAACACCTCCAACGATCACACCTGTCTCCCGCTCAGTGGCTCACATACACCAACCAGCAGTATGGCTTCCAGTTCATGTACCCGCCGCAGTCACAGATCCTCAGCCAGTCTCCCACCTACCTGAAGATGAACCTGCCCTTTACGCAGGGGACAAACCTGGTTGAGAAATACCTGGAGACGGTCGTCGTTGAGAATGCCAACCCGTGTCAGAGTCCTTTATCCCCAACTTCACCGCCTGGTTCCCCCACGGAAACTATCGTGATCAATGGGATCTCGTTCCTCAAACAAACCGGCGGTGATGCCGCGGCAGGAAACCATTACGAATGGGAAGCCTATTCCACTCTCAGAAACAACGCCTGCATCAGCATGGACTTCATGCTGCATTCCCTGGGCGCCATTGATCCTACACCGCCGAACTTCGATAAAGCAGCTGAGTTGGCAGTGTTCACACAAATCATGTCGACGTTCACATGGACGACGGCTCCCATCACACCCAGACCTTTACGCCGACTCCCACATCCACACCGGCCGCAGGATCGGGAACCATTGTTCCTTCTCCGCAAATCCAGAAGCTGTTCATGCAGGATGCAGTGAATGGCTGGGCAATTGGGAATCCCTATGTTCTGCGGACCATGGATGGCGGCGCGACCTGGTATAACGTTACCGCGCCGGGTGTGTCCACCGTGCAGAATGCCTTCTTCCAGAATTCGATGAAAGGCTGGGTACTGGCTACAGTTCCCGACAGCGGCATGTCGACTCTCTTCCGCACCACGACGGGGGGCAGCACGTGGACGGCTTATGGCAGCCTGCCATTCAACGGGGGCTACATCCAATTCCTGGACGACATGAACGGTTTCGTGCTCTCCGGCGAGGCGTCCGGTATGAACAAGCAGGCCGTTAACTTGTACCAGACATCGGATGGCGGCGCGACGTGGATACTTAAGTATGCCAACGATCCCTCCCAGCCGAACAACACTCTTCCTTTCAGCGGTCACAAGAATGGGATGGCTTTCCGCGACACCTCGCGCGGCTGGGTTGGCGGCGATATTCCCATACCGGACTTCGCCTACTTCTATAGGACAGATAATGGGGGACCTTCGTGGATCCAGCAGCCGCTGGCTCTGCCGGCCGGATATGAAACGGCGGGCGTTACAGTCACAGCTCCCACCTTCTTCAGTTTGAATGATGCAGTCCTGCCAGTTTGGATGAGTACCAATGCCGGTAGGGATCTGTTCCTCTATGTTACGCACGATGGAGGCACAACCTGGAACACTTCAGGCAACTTCACACGGCAAAGCTTCAACACAGATATTGTCTCCATGCAGGATGCGTTCACCTGGGACTCGGCCGGGTTCTTCCATGTAACGAATGACTCCGGAACCAGCTGGAGACAGGTGACTCCCAATGTCAACTTCGGGGATAGCGTTCGCGACATGGACTTTGTTTCCACATCAACAGGATGGGTGGTCGATGTGGATGATAACGGAAATCTCGCACTCTACCGGACCGTCGATGGCGGCACCACCTGGAACGCGCTCTTCGGCAATACAGCCCCACCCCAGATTCCAACAGACACCCCAACGCCTCCCGCCGCACCAACTCAATCCCCGACCGATGTAGCGCAAGCCGTTGTGAATGCCTTGAATGCCAGGAATTTTGATGCTGCCAAAGGTCTGATGGGACCGTCCTTGGGGATGGCTTTCTGGCAATCGCAAGGGACTTCCTACCCGCCGGATGCTGCAATTCAACAGTTACAACTGAATTACATCGGTCCTTCCACAGTCCTGGCAGCCGACCCTGGTAAAGATCTAAGTGCCTTGCTGGGCGGCATGAATCCATACTCGATCATGGGACTGGATCCATCCAGCTCGCAGGCGTTGTTCGTCTCAGGCTGGGGACTGGACGGCAAGGGTGAGGCAATCCTATACGTAACGAAAGATGCAAATGGAAAATGGTATTGGAATAGCGTCCTGATCGCCCCAACAGGCTTTGCGCCGCCCGTCACTTTAACCGGGCCCTATGCGGTCATCAATGTCGCCCCGAACGATGTGTTGAATATCCGTCTGGACGCTGGAAGCAGCCAGCCTGTTGTCGGAACCTTTCCTTATAACGCGGTCAACGTGATGCGAACCGGACTGACTGTCAATGCGGAAAGTACGACCTGGGTCGAAGTCCAAAATCCGAATGGAGGCTTGGGCTGGGTCAATTCCTTCTACCTGACGGAGTATGTCACCCAGGATGCCTTCTGTGCCGACCCACGCGTCCCGGCGCTGATCGAGCAACTAAAGGGCAGCATGAACCAGGCCAATGGCGATATGCTCTCAGGCATTGTCAGTCCCGTGCATGGCGTGGATGTCCACTTATGGGCGTACGCCTCCCCAACAAACTTCAATAGCTCAACAGCCCGCACCGTTTTCAGTGATCCAAATGCCTACAATTGGGGCGGAGGCCCGAGCGGCCAGCCGGATGTCGGCACGTTCTCACAGGTGATCCAGCCCAAATTGCAGGAAGTGCTGAATGCGCCAAACATGGAAACTTACTGCGATAACCTTACCAAGGTATTCAATCTTTCGCAGCCCTGGCCGTACACCAACATCCGGTACTACAATCTTTATAAACCCGCTACAGGACAGCAGTTTGACTTCCGCACCTGGCTGATCGGCGTTGAGTACATCAACGGCCAGCCTTATCTGCACAGCATGGTCTCGATCGTCTGGGAGCCATAGCTTTGCTCAAGAGGTGGTTCGATTGAAACAAGAGTTGAAACAAGAGGATGAGTTGGCGCCTGCCAACTCATCCTCTAATATTAATCTGCATCAATTTTCAAAACGATAACCAGGAGACGCTGAGACACAGAGATTTTTACTTCTCTTCAAGTCCCAGTGTCTCCGCGTTTCAAAGCTCTATATACACAAATTTCACATCGCGTTCTTGATGAAGTTAGCCAGATCCGTCTTCATCTGCCTGAGCGAGGGCAAATGGATGTACATCATATGCCCGGCTTCATAATACTCCATCGAAATATTCTTATGCAGGTTTTCATCCAGCCCAAGATGATCGAAGGTGTACTCAGTCGCGAAATAGGGAGTGCCGAGATCGTAATACCCGTTGGCGACAAAGACCTTGAGATATGGGTTGAATGTCATCGCCTTGCGTAGTGATTCAGCAACATTGACGTATTGATTCTCGAACTCTGCAAACGACCACGGGTGGACGAACTCGCTCAGGATCTCATACGGCAAGTCTGATTCGAACTTCAGCTCACTACGGATATAGTCATAGAACCCCGCCGTGTACGGGCCCATCACATTGGTCAGCAGCGGGTCGTATTCGGCATATTCGTTCACGCCGAGCCGGTCCCGGCCGGTGAAGCGGCTGTCGAGGCGGCCCACCGTCAGCCCGCGTTCGCGCAGCAGCTCCTTGAAATAATGGAAGGCGTGGATACGCAGCCTGGACCGTTCCACGAACTGTTTCGAGACGCCCGTGTACATGGCCACTTTCCCGATGATCTGCTCTCGCTCCTCCTTGCTCAGGCCATCACCCTTGAGCAGTGCCCCGGCATAATCACCGAGGGCGAATTCCTCGGCTTCCTTGAGCCAGGTCTGGAGCGGCCTGTGCGGCTGCAGCACATCGTGATACCAGGCGGTGGCAGTATATACCGGCAGAAAAAGGATGTAAGGCAGGTCATTGTTGAGGTTGAAATCCACCGTTGTGAAATCGAGCACGGCCGAGATCAGCATGATCCCGTTCAGATACATACCGTGCCGCTCCTGCAGATAGCCCGAGAGACCCGCAGCGCGTGTTGTACCATAGCTTTCGCCGATCAGGAACTTGGGCGAGAGCCAGCGACTGGTCCGCGTCGTATACAGGCGGATGAAATCACCGACCGACTGGATATCCTTTTTGAATCCGTGCCATTCCTTTGGCTTCACACCTTCCACAGGCCGGCTGTAGCCTGTGTTCATGGGGTCGATGAACACGAGGTCGGTCTGGTCGAGCAGCGAGTACTCGTTATCGACCAGCTCATAGGGGGGCTTCGGCAGTTTGCCGTCATCCTCCAGGACCACGCGGCGCGGGCCCAGCACACCCAGGTGCAGCCACACGGACGAAGAGCCGGGTCCGCCATTGAACGAAAACGTGAGGGGACGCTTTGCCCTGGAGCCGTCGCCATCCTTGGTGTAGGCTACAAAGAAAACCTGGGCGCGCGGCTTTTCGCCCTCCGCCTCCTTCTCACGATCGGCTGTCTCCTCCTTAAGGACCATCGTCCCGGCTGTGACCGTGTACTTGATCTCCCTGCCGCCGATCCGGACAGCATGGTGCGTTACGACGAGGTTATCTTTGGGAGCAGGCTTTTCTTCCTTCCCTTCGACCTTGCTCAAGGCAGGTTTCTCCTCCGGCTTTTTTTCGTCCTTCTCTGTCATGCCGGAAGCCTCTTACTTTTCCTCGACAACGACAACCTCTTCATCCGCTTCATCCGCTTCCGGGTTGAGCCCATAGAAAATATCCAGGCCCAGGTTCAAACCCTGGGCGACGCCCTGCATCACCAGGAAGTAGAACAAGCCGACAATGGGAGCATATAGCACGTTGGCCGCCAGGGTAATCCAGTCTGCCACCGCTGCGGGCCACTGCATTTGGCCCTGGAACATGGGCTTGATGCTGTCCACGAAGAGGATCAGGTAGACGACGAGTATGATCCACGAGATGATCTTGGCAATCGAAACGATCCGAAAAATGCTGGTCTCACTGGCGAACAAAAGCGCTTCATCCTTGTTGGTGTTCATATTTCTCCTTGTTGTGTTTCAAAGTTTTTATTTTCAACCACAGAAAATGGCAGTGCAGCTATTGTAACCCCGCCAGTTCCCGTCATTGTCTTGGCCATGCACAGGGAATTATAAATCGCTTCCTCCGTGGATTCGATCGCAGATTGGAATAGGAGCGATAGCAGATCGTTGGATAATTCGGGATACAGCCGGATTCTGCCGCACCGTTCCGGGGTTCTGCGGACCTCATCCGCAGAGAAAATGCGACGATGTTCTCCCCTGACCCACTGCTCATAGACGCGCGTGTCCGTGCAGGCCAATAATCCAGGTTTCCATCCAACCAACCTTTTTCACATTTTGTTGATAAAGGAATAGATCTCGCGCTTGCTCCAGCCGGAGGTTTCCGCCAGTCGGGCGGAGATCTCCTTGGCCGGGCTTTCCGTTTTTAATTCCCGTTCGATCGCGGCGCGCATTTCAGCCTCCGTCCATAGTGCCATTTCGTCGCTCTTCTTTCCTTCCACCACCAGCGTAAATTCGCCGCGCGCCGGCTGGGACTTGAAATATTCCACCGCTCCACCTACATTTCCGCGCCAGTATTCCTCGAACATCTTGGTCATCTCGCGGGCGACACAAATCCTCCGGTCGCCAAGGATGGAAAGGATATCCTCCAGCGATTCGACGATGCGATGAGGAGATTCGAGAAAAACCAGTGTATAAGGCTGACCAATAATTTCCTCGAGTTTTTTGTGACGCTCGCTTGTCTTGTGCGGGAGATAGCCAAGGTAGAGGAATGCGTCCGTTGGCAGGCCGGAGACGGTCAGGGCGGCGATGGGAGCCGAGGGGCCGGGGATCGGCACCACGTCCAGGCCCGAGGCGAGCGCGGCCTTTACCAGCTCATAGCCGGGATCGTTGATCGCCGGAGTCCCCGCATCCGAGACCAGGGCTACGTCCCCGCTGGCGAGCTTGTCGAGGATGAGATCCAGCTTGTTCAGCTTGTTGTGCTCGAAGTAGCTGGTAAGCGGCGTGTCGATCTCGAAATGCTTGAGCAGCTTGCCGGTGTGACGCGTATCCTCCGCTGCGATCAAAACTGCCTCCCGTAAAATGCGAACCGCACGCAGCGACATATCTTCGAGGTTGCCGATGGGAGTTGCGACAAGATAAAGTGTGCCCATGAAATGATTGTAGCATACCCATTCTGGCTAACGTAGTTAAAAAATGCCATGTACCTCTCGGTACATGGCATCCAGTCTCTGTCTCAAAAAATCATGGAGAGGTGACCTTATCTCCAGCAGCAGAAACAACAAACCATACGTCGCCGACATTCTGACCGGTCACATCGCTCGCTGCTTTATCCTTCACATAATAGTAAAGCGGCCAGCCATTGTATGTTACCTGGACCGATCCATCTGTGCGTGTCGTGGTGCCAAGCATTGAGGCATCCACGCCCTCACCGCCAGCTGGAGCGCCCGTGGTGAGCAGGGGCGGCCAGGCGGTCGCACATTTGTCGTAGCAGACCGAAGTATTGGGAGTATCCTTGGTGAACAGGTAAAGCGTCATCCCTTTATCATCCACCAGGAATGAGCCAAGCGTGTCATTCTTTCCCAGGTTGACAGTCGCAGCACCGGAGGATGCTGCAGGCGGTCTCAGTTGCTGTTGCCGATTTAGATTCAACCTTATCTCCAGCAGCAGAAACAACAAACCATACGCCGCCGACATCCTGTCCGGTCACATCGCTTGCTGCTTTATCTTTCTGATAATAGTAAAGCGGCCAGCTATTGTAGGTTACCTGTGTCGATCCATCCTTGCGTGTGGTGGTGCCAAGTTTGGAAGCATCCACACCATCGCCGGCAGCAGGCGCACCTGTAGTGAGCAGCGGGGGCCAGGCGGTTGCACATTTGTCGTAGCAGACCGAAGTATTGGGAGTATCCTTGGTGAAGAGGTAAAGTGTCATTCCCTTATCGTCCACCAGGAATGAGCCAAGCGTGTCGTTCTGCCCAAGATTTACTTGAGCAGCCTCACCAGTCACGGGTACAACTGAGGTCGCCTCCGGAGGTTGAGTGGGAGGTTGAGTGGGCGGCATTGTGGGGACAGGGGTAGCCTGTGGACTGCAGGCAGTGAGCAGCAATACCAATCCTGCCAGCGCGCTAAATATCAGACGTGTGACTTTCATTTTTCTCTCCTTTTGAATATAGAACGGATATACAAAGAGGAGTACGCTCCGCAATCTGGTATTGGATTGGATTGAGCTTAATTGAAGATTAGAAGAATACTGCCTTGATTGTTATGCAGCAAGCAGCTTTAAAAATCCACTTTGAAGACGCGCTGACCGGTAGGCTGTTCGCTTCCCCCTGCCGGCTCGACGGTCACGCCGATGCCGACAAAATTTGCAAGATCCTGCTTTGGATATACAGGCTGGGTTGTATAGGATGTATTTTGCTGGGGAAGGAAAATCCCGGCACTGACGCGGTGGCCGTCAGGCTCGATCAGCCAGGCCTGGTAGGTTTGATCGCTGCTGAGCTCGGGGAGATGCCACATCACCAGCGCGGCCGTATTTCGTTCCCGGTCAAGGAGCACCGACCCGGACAGGTTTTCTGCTGTGATCGGGATGGCCTGTGTGCTCGGATAGGCAAGCATTGAAAGTGCGAATTGGTTGGTTTTGATCTGCTGCGCCAGGCTTGCCTGTTGATTTTGGATCTGGCGCATCTGCAAAAAGGAAAAGAGATTCATCAGCAGTAGCAGGGCCAGCGCCCCTCCCAACGCCAGTTTTCCGAACGACCAGGTAAAACGCGGTTGTATCTTCTTCTGTGCGGAAGGCAGCTGCGATTGTAAACGCTTGCGCAGTGCGGCCGATGGCGGCCGGGGCGGAAGCGCCGTCAACAGGCCGTCACTGATCGTGCGGTATTCGGCCAGCTCGGCCCGGCAGGAGTTGCAGGTCTGCAGATGGTCTTCAAGCGCGCGAACCTCCTCTGCATCCAGTGCGCCGAGCGCATAGGCGGAGAGATTCTCGCGAAAACTGGAATGTTCATCCCTGGCCATATGCTTGAACTCCTAGTATGTATACGCCTTTTAACATGGATTTGGATTTACTCCTCATTCCATTTTTGTCGCAATTGCTCCATTGCCGCCCGCATGCGGGTTTTTACCGTGCCTAACGGCCAGCTCAATACTTCCGCAATCTCACTCTGGCTGAGTCCCTGGTAATAAGCCAGCTCAATGACCTGGCGGTGATCCGGTTGCAGGGATTGCACTGCAAAGTGCAGGCTTCGCCAGCGTGATTCCTCGGGCATGCTATTAACGTCCGGAATGGTCTGCCAAAGATCGTCCGGGTCATTGGAATCGGACAATACCGGGCGCCGGCCTTCCAGCCGCAAACGGTCGAGCGCTGTGTGCCGGGCGATGGTCAACAACCAGAGCAGCAGGGACCCGCGTTCGTTGAGGAAAAGTCGGGCGCGGCTCCACAATTTGAGAAACGCATCCTGAGTGGCCTCCTCCGCAAGCATTGGGTCGCTCAGAATGCGCAGCGTGAGCGCATGCACCCGGCCCGCATGACGATCATATAGCATTAAGAATGCATGCTCATCCCCCCGTGCTACACGGGCCATGAGATCGGTGTCATTAAGCTCTGTCACGCTCTCATTTTACCGAATTTTTCTGATTACGACGGCCCGAAGGTTCAAATGACCAGATAATGAATTCTCATATGCCAACCTCCGGGCCGTTTTTCTGGTCAAAATCCAAAATGGAGTGAGAAGTCGTATTAAACAATGCAGGTTTGTTATCCATCTTATAATCCTATAGAGGAGAGTAATATGAAAAAGGTTTTTCTCGCTGCCCTGTCGACAATGTTGGTTCTGAGCTCGTTCTTTGGTGCGTCCGTATCCATCGCCAACGCCAAGGGACCGAAGGTTCTAAAATTCAATTCGATGGTTGGTGTTCCAGCAGGCCTGACCGGAGCGCAGAGTCAGGCCCCATTGCGCGGTATTAACGGAGGCGGCATCGCCTGGACAATCGGCGAGGCTTCCGGCCAGCTCAGGGCGAATGGGCATCTTGAAATAAGTGTCCAGGGGTTGGTTCTTGCCGCAGGAGCAAATGCCGGGTCGAACCCCAGCGCCACCTTCAGGGCGCTTGTAAGTTGTGTGAAAAGTGATGGTACCTTCACGAACATTCTGACTGAACCGTTCCCCGCCACAACGGGCCCGGCCTCTACAGGCGGCGGAAACGCTGAAATCGAAGCAGACGTGACTTTGCCCCAGCCATGCATCGCACCGATCATATTTGTAACCAGTGCCACCGGCTCCTGGTTTGCATCAACTGGCTTCTAAGCCCATTGCATGATTGACAAGAGACAGCGAGTGGAAATTCCACTCGCTGTTTTTTATTTGAATCTATGTGGGTATAATCTCATCATTCATAAGGAGGTGGCATGTCTCAACTTACCGCAGGCGAACATGATGTCATGCTTAATGGAGTCCAGATCCATTACACTGTCCGCGGCTCAGGGCCGGTGCTGATCGCCCACTCGGGCGGTCCCGGGATGGATGCACGCGTTTGGGATGACTTCGGCGGAATCGATGACTTCGTCATGATTGTCGCCATCCATCCGCGCGGCTCGGGTCTCTCGGGACCGGCGGCTGATGACGCGTACCTCCTGCCCGACTACGCCGCCGACGTGGAGGCACTGCGCAGCCATCTGGGGCTGGAGAAGCCAGTCGTCATGGGCTGGTCACATGGCGGCATGGTAGCCCAGCAGTTTGCATTCACCTACCCGGACTCCTTATCAAAGCTCATTTTGTTTGACACCTCTGCCTATATTGGAGAATTCCTCAGCGACTTCGAAGCTGCCGTCCAGGAATTCAAGGATGAACCCTGGTTTGAAAGATCCTTCGCGGCCCTCCAGGCCGAGTGGGACGGAAAATACGAAACCGATGAGGATATGGCACGCCTGTGGGCGGAGGAAATGAAGTTTTATTTCAAGAAATTTGACGCCCGGGCAGAAGCCTACCATGCGAGTACAAAGGACCTGCCGATCCGTATCGCGCCGCTCAAGACCTTCAATGACAGGGAAGCCGCCAGCATGGACCTGCGGCCGCACCTGTGGAAGATCACTGTACCCACCCTGGTCATCGTGGGCAGGCATGACTTTATCACCAACGTGGCCATGGCAGAGGAAATGGTGAAGCACATCCCGGATGCCCATCTGGAGATCTTTGAGGACTTCAGGTCATTTCGCGTTCGTGGAGGAACCGGAAAAGTTTTATCGGGTGATTAAAGAGTTCGTAGAGAGCTGATCAAAATGCCTTGCGAAGGTTGAAGGGAAATGGAGAATTAATGATTGTTGTTTCCGACATGATGGGCACATTGACCACCGGCTCGCCGGTCCTTGGGCTGGTGGACTGGGTACGCCATAACCAAAGCAGTACGCAGGCGCGGCTTTATATGATTTCCATTACGCCAAAGTATATCCTTGCCAAACGCGGCCTGATCGACTGGCAAAAGTGGGGACAGGACTTGATGATCAACAGCCTGAAAATGGTCAAAGATGCGACTCCCGATAAGATGAAACTCGTCGGGGAATGGGCGGTGGAGCATAACCTGTGGCAGCAGCGCCGCGAGGATGTGATCGCCCGCACTAAAGGACCACAAGTCCCGCGGCGCGCAGATCTACATTGCGAGCAGCGTGGTCGAGCCGATGATCGAGCCGTTCGCAGCCCGCATCGGGGCGCAGACCATTGGCACACCGGTCGAATATCGGATGGCCAGGTGCGCGTGGCTGGAGAACTGGTTGCCCAGGAACGCAAGATCGAGCAGGTGCTAAGCCGCCTGGCTGTCGACCGCCTGGATTTTGCCTACGGCGACACCGCCCAGGATATCCCCATGCTGGAGCATGCCGATCACCCGGTGGCGGTCTATCCTGATGAAAAGCTGAAAGCCGCCGCCCTTGAGCGCGGCTGGGAAATCTTGGGAGATAAATCGAGCTAAGGATAAAATCAAATCTGGGATGTTCGTACATTCGTCTACCAGCGTTTTGCAAAGACAACCCGTCCGCCGCTTGTGGAGGAGACCGCATCATACTTCGGCTTAACTCACGAGGAGGCTGTTTCGGCTTATGAGGAACTCCAGCGGCGACATGCAGTTTTCCTGCAGCCGGGAACACACAATATCCAGATGGCATGGCCATTCTCGGGTGCGGAGACTCCCTTCAAGGTCCAGGCGAACGGCAGGACTTATTTTGCCAACTGTGCCTGGGACTCTTTCGGGTATCCCTGCCAGCGCTCCATGCCGATGCAGAGATCGATGCCGTGTGTGCCCAAAGTGGGGATACCTATTCGGTTAATACGTGACCGAGGGGCAGATCCGTAACTCCGACACGCTGGTGCATTTCCTCATCCCATTCCGGGATTGGTATAACGATCTTCCCTCTACCTGAACCACCATGCTGTTCTTCCGGTCGGAAGAATATCTGGATCAATGGCTTGCATCAAAACAAATGGAGCACGCTGCTGTATTCTCCATCAAGCAGTTATGGGCTCTCTCCCAGCCCTGGTATCAGGACCGGTTATCGCCCGATTTTCATGGCAGGACAACGTACCGGATCAGGAAAATTTCCGGGAGGCGGGTTAACTTCGAATACTGGCAGGCAGGCTGATCAGTGCGCAACAAATTTTGAAAAGATGTTGATCAAAAGTATTCCTGCCAGGATCAGGAGAATGCCCGCTACCGCACACCGAATCCAAAGTCTCGTCCGAGAGCAGAATGCCGGCGATTACGCTGAACACAATCCCAACCCCGGACCGGATTGCATAGGCAACACCAATGGGAAATACCTTCAAGCTGATAGACACCAGATAAAACGACAGCCCATACCCTACAACCACGATCACGCTGGGGATAAGCCTGGTAAACCCTTGGAAATATTTAAGTGGCATTTGTCACGATCACTTCACTGAGAATGGCCAGAAATAAAATTCCAAAGTTTTTCATGGTATGGATAACACATTCGATGGGCAACCCCCTCAGCGTCAGTAAGGCGATGGCAATAGATGGCGACTGTACCTATCATACACTGATGAAGAGTACAGTCGCCAGGTTAAGCAAACTGCGATCTTTGGGCGGGTTAATCGCGATGCTTGATGCCGTTATTATCCACAATATTCCACAGGCTGTTGGCGTCCGCACCGCCGTTGCCCGAGAAGAGCACCGGATCGTTCAGCCCGGAGGCTTCACCACTGGCCAGGCCGGGCGTGAAAGTGTCGATCGGCGCACGACAGTTGTCGAGCACGCTGGAGCAGCAATTCGTGGCTGCACCCGTGGTCGGCGTATTCGCAGCACCGAAGATGCCGTGAGCCAGGTTATCCGAGCCGTAGGAGGTCGAGATATAGTCGCCGACCATGCGCCCCTGGCTGGTGGTGGCGGCCCAGGTCGATTTCATCCCGCTGGTGATCGTCTGCGGCGTGCTCCAGGTGCTGCCGGCGTTGGCTGAGGAAGTGAAGCCGACGCTGAGCTGCGTGCTGCCCGTGGATAGAAGTAGTAGGTCAGGCCAAGCTGCGCCGTCAGCGCCCGACGTGGCCTTGTTGACGGCCAGGCCAGGGATGAAGTGGTCGATCCCGCTGTTGGTGGCATCGATCGGGATGCGGGTCACTGCCGACCAGCTTGTGCCGGTGGCGTTGAGCGAGTGGGAGATCACGATGTCGTTGACTCTGCAGGCCTGTGCGGAAGCGGCAGTCCGCCCAGGCGACGTAGACCGTGCCGGCGCCGTCGATCTCGGCCGAGGGTAGCGGCCCCTCGCGCAGGCTGCCGGCGACGGTGTGGTGCCTGATCGTGGCGATCGTGGTGGTAGCGCTCCAGCTTACGCCGCCATTGGTGGAGTTGAAGGCGCCGATCGCCGTCTCATTGGCGTTGGCGGTCGGCACGATCACCGTGCCGTCGGGGCGCACGACCGGCTGGCCGCCGATGATGCCGTTATTGTTGGTCGCGGCCACGCTCCAGGTCGCCCGCCGTCGGTCGAGCGGCTCATCTCCATCCGGTTGCCCGCGCCATTGTCGTCCCACTCGGTGTAGCAGTTGCCATAGAACGGGCTGGTCGCGGTGTTGTCGCAGACGATCCAGTTCTTGTCGGGGCTGACCATACCGGCGGTGTTGGGATGGCCACCGGGGTTCCCCACGTCAGGCCGCCATCGGTCGAGCGGCTGGTGTAGATACCCACGCCCTTGACCCCGCCCGCCTCGGTCAGCACGAGCGAGGAGATCATCCAGATGTTATCCTGCGCGTCGTAGGCGACGGCGGCGTCGGTGGCGCGGTCAAACGTGCCGCCTCCGGTGTACTTGGTCAGACCCGGGAGCAGGCCGCTGGTCCAGGTGGCGCCATTGTTGGTGGAGGTGGAGAAGCCAATGGCGCAGGCGCCGCCATCATAGATGCGGCCAACCTGGTAGGCAGCCACGATCGTGGAGCCGTTCGAGAAGCTATCCGGCTCAACGTTCGCCTGGTGGTTGGTCGTCGCCGATGCCATGACAGGTGGCCTGGGTGAAAGGATCAGTAGCAATTGGCGAAATGGCTGCTTAGCAACCAGCAGCATTGGAAAGGCTGCAAGGGCCAACACAACAGCGATGGTGAGTGTGGAAACAATTCGTGTTCCCAATCGAAATCGAGCAATAAAGGACATTGTTCCTCCTACCTGTAAATTGATTGTTCAATCAGTTCTACGCCAGCGACCGGATGAGTCAGAAGGGTCGCTTCACGGCTGAGGCCAGGATAAGTTTTTTAATACGATAATACCTAAATCTAAACACCTCCAAAAATAGATTACTTATCTTTGTCCAAAAATAAGTTGAACAGTGTTACGTGTCGTGCGGTTTTATGGTGTAGTTCCATTGTGGGCAAAGTCGATAGTAGTGTAGTTGAGAATTTGCCTTTTCGCCCGGTAAGAGTTTTTGTTTGCATTGATATTTTCGTCGATCGAAGTAAACCCGACAATGAAATCCAGTCTGCGTTGTACTGGTGCGAATGAACTTTAACATCGTTTCATAACTGTCCAAGGGTTGCCCAGCCCAATTCTGGCTGATGATGCAAAACATGCGATGCTCGATCAAATTCCGTTTGGAAGCGCCCGTCGGATAGTGGTTCACCGTAATCGTGATATCGAATTGATCTGCCAAAGTCTGTAAAGCAGCTTTCCACAACCAACTGTCACAGGCATTGGCGCCACCCAAATCAGCTTGTAGGAGGAGCTGGTGGCATCTCGGATAGCGAGCCTGTCCGATATCCAACCACCAGCGTCGGATCGCCAGCCTGGCAAATTCTGCAGTTTCGTGCGAAACGCCAACGACCATATAACCTTCGTTGTATCCGACATCATAGATCCCATACGGAACTGCCTTCCCTTTGGCGTCGCTTGGAAAATCTGTCTCCAGAACTTGTAAAGGTTGTTGTCGCCAGGTGCGTGCCGGATTGCGAAATTGCCCGATGAGCTCCTTTTTCTTGCAATCTATGCTCAAAACAGGCCATTTTCGCTTCAAAAATCGCTTTCGCATACGGATCAGATGGCGCATCTGATCATCTCGTCTTTCATCCTGTTTTCGACTGAGACGTTTTGGTTGCTCCGCAGGGTATATCTCAGTTTTCGAACCAGCCGAGGAATCGTACTGTGTCCAACTTGAAATTCTTTGCCTAACAGTTCTTCTGCAAGCTTGCGAGTGGTTTTGCGGGTCCACTTCAATCCGCTGATCGGATCACCGGCCGTCGCATCCTGCAAAATCTTTTCCAACACCTTCAAAAGTCTTGGTTGTTTTTTTCAACTGCCTGCCGTCCACTGCCTTGGCGACGAATCCCTGAAGCTGAATTGCGCCTCGGATGATCCACTTCCTGCTGCCTCGATAAATCGTGTTACGGCTCAGACCTCTGATTTGCGACAACTCAGTAACATTGCCTCGTTTACTCGCCAACATACCAATAAATCTTCGTCTGTTCCGTTCATCCAATCCCAGCAAAACACGATTGATCGCTTTATGCTCTTTCGCAATTTTGCTGTGCGGATGTCTCTGGCAAGTCTCACAGCTGCAGTGCTGAAGTTTTCGTTTTTTCTTGCCATTGTGCTTGTCCCAATTCGTTCTTGGGAGAAGCTTATCACAAGTGTTCAAGTTATTTTTGGACAAATCCTTAGATATTATAGGTCTGTTTTAAGTCAACAAGGGAGATGTTACAACCCGCTTTAATTGTTTACACAGGGCAAAAACTGAATACTTTGATTTACTGGGCTCTTACTCAAGTTCCACCTCGTCCTCAGTGATGTAGAATTCAAGGGTTCCGTATGGGCGGCCTAAAAAATCCGGCCCGTTCAAATCCACTTTGTAAACCCCCTCCTGCAATTTCATATCGCTGGAAACATATTTCTGATCTGTGCCGGTATGATACCAAAGAAGGACCTTTTTCACGCTGGATGGATCTGTAACCTTTGTAGAAATCGTGACAGAGGTTCCGGAACAATCGGAGATGACCAGGACATTTCCGGAGGTTTGAATATCCTTGATCTCGGGTCCGGATTTGTCACCCGAAAGTTTTCCGCAGGCTGAAATGGCCGGGAGAAGGGCAAAAACCATCAGAGTAAGAATAAGGTTTTTCACGCTGTTTTTCCGTACCATGGCAATCACGAAGAACCTGAAACTACTATATCATGGATGCGTATTATAGAGTGCCGCTAATTTTCCTTACTTTATATCGGATTTTCAACAGGCAAATCCAGGCAAAAGGTATCGTTAATAATGAGACTAGCGGTAGAATCAGGATAAACACCAAGGCCTCCATGAAAAAAATTATCGCTGTCTTTGTATTCGGGTGTATCCTCCTCACAACAGTTTGGTTTCTTGCACGCAAGGTGGCCAGCACCCCGGTCCCATCGACATCCATTCCCCAACCGACCGCAACTGCAATCATGCTGCTTCCCACCCCTTCCTCGCCAGGCAATTCCATAATCTGGAAGGATCTGCAGGTGACCATGGACCAACCGGAGTTTACCGAAGTCTATGAAACCGATTTCGGTTCCTCCAGGTTTCCTCCCGGCGGTGGAAAGTTCCTATGGGTGCATATTGGATTAAGAAATACCGGTCAGGTGGAGACGGCCATCCCACTCGCTGAGAATTTCAGCGTCCTGTATGCGTCAACGGAACTAAAGCCCACCTACGGTCACCGGGATGGTTATAAGGACTACACCACATTGGTCCCGGTCATTTTCCCAGACCAGAGTCTGGATGGCTGGCTCAGATTCGACGTCCCCGCGACAGCAGAGTTTGCGATATGCTGTTTGTTTACCTGCCAGAAAGCTCTCAGGTTGGCGCTCCTACTCTTCCCCCAACTACCCATACGCGGATGATAAGCCAACTTATGTTTGGGATTTTGTGCCGTAAACCCAATTTGCGCACCTTCTCTTGGCTGCGACTGTTTTAGACCATATGCAAAAGACGAACAATAAATTTATCGATATCCTTCTCATGGGTCTTGTACCTTTGATCTTAATGTCATACGGATGGTACCTGGGTCAGCTCCATCAATCCGGCTATGACGTGGCAGGAATATTCCTCTTCATCACGGGGGTGACCGGTTTCGTAATGGCATTCCTCCTGCGCTTTTTCACAAGGAAATACTCCTGGGCAACACCTGGATTGCAAACCTGTTGGCAGGTGCCATTGGCTGCGGCATCATCTTTGTCCTGATACTCATGTTTGCCAGGCTGCACGGATAAGCAGACCTGCGGCCCTGCAGTTCCTGTTTGGAACTGGAGCGACAGTCATCGAGCAGGCCCTGATCTACTTTTTCGGCTGGAGGAGAACTTTATGCGACCTAAAAAGTATTGGATTGTCGTCGCTTCCCGTGACCATGTCCAGCGCGGCGTGGAGGCTGGGTTTATGCAGGCGAACCATGGCAAAGCGTCACCCCTGAAGCGGATGCAGGCAGGCGATGGGATTTTGTATTACTCATCCAAAGAGGTGTATGGAGAGGGCACAAAATGCCAGCGTTTCACTGCGATTGGCGAGATTGCGGATGACCTTGTCTACCAGGGTGTGATGGGCGGCGGGTTCGTACCGTTCCGCCGGAATGTCAATTATTTCCCCTGTCGTGAAGTTTCCATTCTGCCGCTGATCGGCGCACTGGACTTTATCAAGGATAAAACTCATTGGGGCGCGCCCTTCCGTTTTGGGGTGGTGGAAATTGGGGAAAAGGATTTCCAGTTGATCGCCGAACAGATGCAGGAAAAATAAAATTTGCAATCCCCGGCCTTGGACCAGGGACTGCAAATTAATGAACGCCCTATTACATATTTCCCTTTACTGGCTCACCTGGTTGAGGATCGCCTTCGCAAGGTTTTGCATTACTATTTATACCCGTTCCCCTCGAAATTGCGTTTCATATAATTGACTGTATAACCCGCCAAGAGCAATGAGTTCCTCGTGTGTGCCTCTTTCGATGATTTGGCCTCGATCCATGACCAGGATCAGATCCGCTGCCAGGATCGTTGAAAGTCTGTGGGCGATCACGATGCTCGTACGCCCGGCCATGACCCGCTTTAGCGCATCCTGGATCAGCGACTCGGATTCGCTGTCGAGGTGGCTGGTGGCTTCGTCAAGGACCAGGATGCGCGGGTTTTTGAGGATCACCCTTGCCAGGGCGATGCGCTGCTTTTCGCCGCCGCTCAGGCGATAGCCGCGCTCGCCGACGATCGTTTCGTAGCCGTCAGGCAGTTCCATGATGAAGTTGTGGATGTTGGCGGCACGGGCCGCTGCTTCGATCTCGGCCTGGGTGGCATCCATCTTGGCATACGTCAGGTTGGTGCGGATCGTGTCGTGGAAGAGATAGTTCTCCTGGGTCACCATGCCGATCGCGCCGGGAGCGACGCGAGGCTGACATCCCGCAGGTCATGCCCGTCGATGCAGATGCGCCCTGGTGGGATCGTAGAGGCGCGGGATCAGGTAGGTCATGGTGGTCTTGCCCGCACCCGAGGGGCCGACCAGTGCAACCAGTTGCCCGGGCCGGGCGATAAAGGAGACCTCTTCCAAAGCGACCTACCGGGCCTGGGAGGAGGATCGACTTCCCCGTCGGGTTGGGAACCGTTTCCTTCCGGACCGATGATTAGGACCGTTGACCATTCCCCGTCTTCGTCCCCGTCTGATCAACTTTTCCGCTGATCACAGCCTTAACATTCTCCATGCTGCCGTAGCGTTTGACTTCGCTGAGCAGCTTGGATCTCATCCACGCGATAATTGAAGGTGACGTTTTCGAATTCGAGCTCACCATTTACATCGCTGCAAAACAATCGGCATCCTTTTCAGCAATATCCTCCGGGAAATCGATCATTTCAAAAACGCGCTCGAAAGCTGACCATGGACGGTGGAAAACTCAACCGGCGCACCCGCCAGTCCCTGCAGGGAGCCGTAAAGCTGACCGAGATACGAGCCGAACGCAACAATGGTCCCGATAGTAAAAACATCGTGATCACGTAGTATCCGCCAAGACCATAGACCAGCGCCGTGCCGACCGCGCTGACCAGGCCGAAGATGACAAAGAAAGTCGAGCCGACCACGGCCCGCCGGATGCCGATATCGCGGACGTTGGCCGCCCGTTCCCGGAAGCGTCTTCTCCTCCTCGGTGCGCCCGAAGAGCTTGACGAGCAGCGCGCCGCCGATGTTGAGAGTCTCGTTCATATGGGCTTCATCTGGGCGTTCATCTCCATGCCCCTGGCGGGCAATGTCGCGCAGGACTGTCCCCAGCTTGCGGGCGGCGAGGATGAACAAACGGCAGGATGAGCACGCTGATCAGAGTCAGCCGCCACTCGAGGGCGATCATGACCACCAGCAGAGCGATCGCCTCGATCAGGTTGGTCACGATGCCGACCAGGGTGTTGCTGATGGCGTTCTGCGCACCGACCACATCGTTATTGAGCCGCGACATCAATTCCCCGACCTTGGTATTGGTAAAGAAACGAAGGGACATGCGCTGCAGCCGTGCAAAAAGCGCCGAGCGCAGATCGTAGATGACACCCTCCCCCACCGTCGCGTTCAGCCGGCGCTGGATGACGTTGATCACACCGGTCACCGCCGGGATGATCAGCAGCGCCAGGCTGAGCAGCAGAGCCCGTTACATATTCTTGGTGGGGATCACCACATCGATCATCCTGCGGAAGATGAGCGGCGTCAGCAGGGACAGGCCTGTCGTCAGCAAAATCGTCACCAGCATCCCCCCGATATGCCACCAGATCGCGCGCAAGGTAAGAGGACACGCAACAGTAAATCGCGGGTGACCTTTGGCTTCTCGTCACCCGAGCGCATGTACACAAACCAGCCACCGCCGTGCCACATGTATTTTGTCTCCTGTTGAAGTGTTCCTTAAGTTAATAGCTGTAAAGAGTAGTGAAACAGGCAGACAGGTATAATCCGGCTACCAGGTAGCACAACTATAAAACCATCCAACCAATCATGCAACTGGACGAAGGGGGAGGTTAATACAAATCAAATTGAGGGGATGCTATAATGCCTCCTGCATCGGGCAGGTTGTATCCTGATTTCCAGATCCGGCCGATGCTCCGTTTCACTGGTCAGGCAGACTACCTGTGCCTCCAGATGTACGTTCCAACTCCCACCTGCTCCTTAAACCTAAACCATGTCAGATAACCTGCTCCTCTATGAGAAGAACCAGCGTGTTCGTACCCTCACTGCCATCCTTTGGATCGTGCTGATCGCCTCGATTCACCCTGGGTTTGCTGAATATACAGTACAAATCGCCAAATTCTGCCATTGGATTATTTGGCCTCGCCATTTCTTGCGTTCCCCTTCTTTGGTTAAATTCAAAGGGACAATATGCTCTCTCCGCATTATTGCTGAGCATCCTTGCCCTGATCGTCATTCTCCTTAACATGTATATGGAGATGGGGTCCACGACTTCGGCATCCTGGCGTATCCGATATTCATCATGGTCGGAGTACTTTTTTTTGGCAGGCGTGCAACACCGTACTTTTGCATTGCCGCGATTTTTCGCTGATCGGGATCGTTTATCTTGAGATTAACAATATATTCACCCAACCCTTGGTATCATAGATTACGATATTCTTCTGCCCATCATCATCCTTTTACTGGCGGCCAGTGCATTTATCTGGGTTGTGGTGGGAAACATGGAAAGAAACCTCGAGCGCGTCCAGAGTTAGAGCCCGAGCTCAGGGCAAACTATGACTTGACCCTGGCAGCCTGGGCTAAGGTCCTGGAATACAGGGACAGGGAAACAGAGGGACACAGCCGCCGGTTGGTTGATCTCAGTACACGACTGGCAGAGAAACTGGGACTGGGTCAGACAGGAGATTGCCAATCTGCGGCGGGGCGCTTCTCCATGACATTGGGAAGCTGGCAATTTCCGATGATATTCTCCTGAAACCTGGCGAGTTGAACGATGCAGAAAGAAGGATGCTGCAACAGCATCCTGTATACGCAAAACAAATGCTTTCTCCAATTTCCTTTCTCCAGCCGGCCGTGGAGGTCGCCTACAGCCACCATGAACGCTGGGACGGGCTTGGCTATCCGGAGGGACGAAAAGGTGAGGACATCCCCTTGCCGGCGCGCATTTTCGCAGTGGTGGATCAATGGGATGCACTTACCTCCGACCGTCCCTATCGAAAGGCCTGGACCAGGGAAGCTGTGATTGCCTATATTCAGCAAAATGCCGGGAAGATATATGATCCGGATATCGTGAATGTTTTCCTGTCCATCATTTGAACTGGTAAACTCGAAAGCAAAATCACCCGGTTTCACTAATGAGTGTAATGGATGGGCCGAATCCGGCAGTCTGCCATCTGAAACCATTCTTGAATCCACTAATTTCAATGACGAAGTCAAATGATCATCAGTACAATATTCGGATAAGAAAGGAGTTTGGCAATGTTTGATGTGACAACACATGGAAATCCGCTTTTCCCGAAGCCCACGCCGGGGTTCTGGTCATGCGCGAGGTTACCAATCCTGCTCAACATCCAGAACTGGAAAAACATAAAATGGAACTTGAGGAGCAATTACGTTCCCGGTTTTCAGGGCAGGATCGCGCCGGATGTCGAGCATCGTCTTGCAGGCGTATAACAATTACTATCGGCGCTTCAAGAAGAGCTATCACATCCAGCTGCAGCTGGAGTCCATCGTCTGGAAGGGGAAGTCGATCCCGAGCGTGTCATCTCTCGTCGAAGCCATGTTCATGGCCGAGATGAAAAACATGCTTCTGACCGCCGGGCATGACCTCGATATTGTGTCCCTGCCTCTTACTCTGGATGTTTCAAAAGGGACGGAAAGTTATATACTGATGCGAGGCGAGGAACAGGTTCTCAAGCCGGGCGACATGATGATCAGCGACGGGGTGGGTGTCGTTTCAAATGTGATCTACGGTCCAGATCGGAGGACGCAAATCACCGCCGGTACACGCAATGTGGTGTTCACCGTTTACACGCCAACAGGGATCGATGTGCAGGCCGTGGAAGGTCATTTGCAGGATATCCGGGACTTTATTCTGATTTTCGCTCCACAGGCCCGGGTGGAATTGCTCAAGGTTTATGGTTGACACACCAGGCCGGAAAGCATCAGGATATTTTGGATTTCGACTCCTGTCGTCCGCCAGCGCAGTTCAAACCACATGGAGCAACATATGAAACTTGAATTCAAACGCTTAAGTGAAATCGACTGCTCTGAGTATGTTGCGCTTAACACCAATCCGCTGGTGATGCGTCAGATGCCGCTGAGTGACAGCGATTTTGATGAAGAAGCCTGCAGGGGATGGATCGCGGCAAGGAAAAAATGTGGGCGGAGCATGGCTACGGTCCCGGGGCGTTCATGATCGACGGGAAATTGCGGCTGGGGCGGCCTGCAGCCGGAGGAGGGCGATGCTGATTTGGGGCTGGTCCTGCATCCTGATTACTGGGGTTACGGAAAGGTCATTTACGACGAGATGATCCGCCGCGCTTTCGACATAATGGGACTCACCTCAGTCACGATCCTGTTCCCGCCCACACCGACGCCCTAAAGGGATCCTGCGACTGGGCTTTCAACCGGACGGGGAAGTGGAGATCGGGGGAGAAAGATTTATCCGTTATCGTTTACCGCGCCGGTGCCCCAGGACAGGTAATTTCCCCAGTTAGCAGATGACAGGTTCCGTGCGCAACCTGGAGATCCCGCATGTCCACCCGAACCGCATCGATCCTTTCTGTCACCCTGAGCATTCTCCTGCTGGTGATATTCCCGTTCTTGAGTGATATTCGAAATCATCGCCTTGAATGGCACCAGTGAAAGCCAGGGGATCATGGCCATCGGCATCTCGCTGGCCTGCCTGGGGGCGGCAGCCATCCTGCTGGGGTGCTGGCATGGAAGGCCACAGCCCTTATGATCACGAAACTCAACATGAACCCGGTTCTGGCAGTTACGCTTACAGTTGCGATGGCAATGCTGGCCAGCGGGTTGCTTTCCTTCCTATCCATCCTTGTCTCCATCCCACTGGCAGGGGTTGAATAACTATTCCAACAAGAGGAACTGGCAAATTCTGACCGGTTGACACCTGCCTGACAGATCCATACAAAAAGGGACGGGACTGGGAAATTTCCGGTCCGGTCCCTTTCGTTTCCCCACTTATTTCTGCCAGGGGGCGAACCTGGCTCAGGAACTGATTACTTAACAAATACTGATATCGGGCTGTTGACATACGTCCCATTCCCAAGCTGACCGTCCGTGTTCGTCCCCAGCACATGATGTTTTCGTGCCGGGTGGTTCGTGGTGATCAGCACACAGCATGGTACTTGCCCACCGCCAGCTGCGAGGCAGCCGAGATATGGAGCACATTATGGCGCGGGGCTGCTCCAGGAAGGCCAGGAAATCCAATCTGATCGATGGCAGCGGGACAATATCAACTTTTACCGTTACAGAGATCCTTCGCTACCAGGCCCTGGAAACCGGCACTGCCACCCGCTTTCTGGACCTGCAGAGCCGTACATCCATTACATCCGCCAGCCTGTTTACCAAAATTTACAGCCGGCCCGGTCAGGTCGTTTTCCAGACCTGCATCCAGGCAGGCGATGATCCATCCTGGGGACGTCTTTTCGTCATTGCCACGCCATCCGATTAATCACGATTTTTATTTCTCGACAGACGAAAACCCACCGATTCGGCGGGTTTTTCTTTTACACAACATGGCCATCTCAACAGATATCGTACAATTGGGAGACTGTACCATGGATATCCTTACCGCCTCCCTCCAGCGTTATTATCAGGCTGCTCAGCGCCGTCACCCGGAGATCCTCTATCAGGGTGATGGATCCAGCCGCCGGATCGCGCTGACCTTTGACGATGGTCCGCACCCAATGGATACGCCGCGCCTGCTGGAGGTGCTGGAAAGGCACAAAGTGCGCGCCACGTTCCACCTGGTGGGAAAAAGTGTCGAGCGCCACCCGGACCTGACCCGGCATATCCACCAGTGCGGACACCAGCTTGCCCTGCACTGCTACCGCCATATTCCCTTTCCACTTGAAGCAGAAGCAACACTGCATACGGGACTGGAACGCACACAGAATGCCATCGCAAACGCAGCAGGGATGTCCCCAGCCTCGATCCGCGACCTGCGGCCACCTTACGGCATCTTTACCCCCGGACACTGTCCCAGCTTGATGGAACAGGGATTTCGCCTGGTGATGTGGAGTTGCCTCCCGCCACACTGGATGCAGCCGGTCGGCTGGTCGATCCGCCAGGTCATGGAGGCAGCTGTCCCGGGCGCGGTGATCGTCCTGCACGATGGACATGGACATGGAAGGCGGGTGGCCGAGATCGTGGATGCCATCGTCCCACAGATCCGGTCACTGGGATTTGAATTCATCACCGTTGAGGAAATGCAGACGCAACGAAGTCAGACCGCGCTCATCCTGACCAAAGTCAAGTGACAATTTAAAATGCAAAGGAATTGTATTGAATGCAATTGATCAGTATAAACATCGGGCATGAGCAAATTTTGCAGCACAAAGACCGTATTGAGAGAACCGGTATATTCAAGCTCCCCATCGATCAGCCTGTAAAGGTCACAAAGCTCGGCCTGGAAAATGATGTCATCGTCAGCAAGAAACATCATGGCGGGCCCGACCAGGCCGTCTATGTGTATGGCGAGCCGGATTATGAATGGTGGTCACAGCAATTGGGAAAAGGCCTGAGGCCCGGCACATTCGGTGAGAACCTGACGATCAGCGGCCTGGAGAGCGCGAAGTTCAACATCGGCGACATCCTGCACCTGGGGGATGTAACACTGCAGGTCACCGCCCCGCGCATCCCGTGCGCGACATTTGCGGCGCGCATGGATGACAGGCACTGGGTAAAAAAATTCCGGAATGCAGAACGCCCGGGACTGTATTGCCGCGTGTTGAAGGAGGGTTTGATAAAATCAGGCGAAACGGTGCGTTTCGAAGCCTACCAGGACGAAACCATTTCCCTCCTGGAAATGTACCGGGATTTTTATGTGAAGAACAAAAGCAGGGAGATGCTGCTCCGTCATCTTCATGCGCCGATCGCCATCCGTGCCCGGCGGGACATCGAAGTGGAACTGCAGAAGCTTTCGGCCGGATAATCATCAACCCGGCACATCCCTTTCGTAAAAGGAATTGAAGTCTTTGCGCTCAGATAGGGTAAACATGACAAACAAGGAACTATGGACCCGCTGGACTCTGGCAAACGCCTTCAGTGAAATGATCGGTTTGGGCCTGACATTTGCGATCACTGGCCTGTACTTTTCAACCGTTGGTGAGGGAAATACAGTTGCAGGAATCCTGCTTTCGTTCGTGGTGGCGGTCGCCAGCGGTGCGGTCGAAGCGACCTCCGTCGGCCTGGCGCAGTGGTGGGCGATGCGGCCGCGCTTCCCCTCCATTGGCAGGTTCGAATGGTGGCGCGGGAACATTCATCGGTGCACTGGTCGCCTATGTACTGGGATATCTCCCTTCGACGATCATGAGCATGGGAGAGGCGACCGGCTCCAGCGCCCCCGCAGCTGAACCGGCACAATGGATTGTCCTCCTGCTTGCGGCAGGGATGGGTGCGGTAGGCGGCGCGGTCCTGTCGTTTGCCCAATGGCTCGTCCTGCGCAAAAAAGTTCAACACGCCGGGACATGGATCCCCGCCAATATGCTGGCCTGGACCTTCGGCATGCCAATCATCTTTTGGGGAATTGACATGGCCTTCAAGATGTCAACGATATGGCAGTCAGTCTTGTTGATGGCGGGAACTCTCTTCGTAGCAGGCGCAGTTGTGGGTGGCATTCATGGGTACTTCCTTGTCAGGCTGAAAGAATTGGAGTGAGCCAATTTATCCGACTCACATCCTATGATGAGGCACCCCGGGGAAACTTGAAGCAGTTTATCGAAGGATCTTCTCATTTCGATCCTGGCGAGCTTCGGTTAAATTGAGAATTGCCTTTCCCTGTTTCGCCAGCAGTTGTACTGCTGGCGAGCGGCAGGAAACAGTTGGCATTTTTAGTGGGCTAAAAACCAACTATTGCCATTATAGAAATAATGTTCTATAATCCGAGTACTGTTATCCTATTTACATCAGTGCCGCAATTCTTACAACCTTGATATTTGCATTCCAACTTGCCATTCAAAGTAAAGGTTCATCTCCATGTAGGATAAGCGGCAGCCCAAGGAGGATCAGTTGAGCTCACTCGACAAAGCCGTCCAAAGCCATCTGGAGAACATCCAGAAAAAAACAGGCAAGTCGCTCGCCGAACTGGCGGAGATCGTCCACAAAAGCGGACTGACCAAACATGGCGAGATACGCGCCTATCTCCAACGTGAGCTGGATCTTGGCTACGGCGACGCGAATGCCGTGGTGCACGCGGTATTGAAATCGGATGGCCAGCGTGCAACCGAAGGGAAAGCAGAGGATGCGGTGCTGGATGAGATCTATTCCGGTGCAAAGACCGGATTCCGCCCCATCCACGAAAAGCTGATCGGGGAAATCGACAGGTTCGGAGAGTATGAAGTGGTGCCAAAGAAGGGCTATGTCAGTTTGCGCCGCAAGAAACAGTTTGCCATGATCGGTCCCAAGACCAACACACGCTTTGAAGTCGGCATGAATGCAAAGGACTTCAAGAAAAACCCACGCTTGCTCGAGCAGCCCAGGGGCAGCATGTGCAACTACATCGTCAACTTAAGCGATGTAAAGGAAGTGGATTCTGAATTGATCGCCTGGCTTAAATCAGCTTATGAAGGAGCAGCATAAATGGAAACCCAGGATTTTGCAAACAATTTATTCGCGTTTATGGAAGAGACCTTCGAGCCGAAACATCAGGGCATTTATTTGGATCAGGGCACATCGCTCTTCGAAACGCTCGAAACCGTCTCCGCCGAAGAGGCCTCCATCCCTGTGGGAGGCAAATGCGCTTCGCTGGCGGCACAAGTGGCGCACGTCACGTTTTACATCGAATCCTGGGAGCGATATGAGCTGCAGGGCGATAACAGCCCGCGCGACTGGGGGTTGATCTGGCGAACCGTGGAAAAAGTTACTCCCGAAGAATGGGAGGAATACAAACGCCAACTTAAGGATGCCTATCAGCGTATGGACAAGCTCTTTCGTGGGAACATCACCTGGAATGAAGATACCATTGGCGGCGCCATGTCCATCGTCGTCCATACGGCCTATCATCTGGGTGAGATCCGCCAGGCGCTCTGCACGCTGAAGTGAGCCATGCCGCTCAAACGACAAAAACATCCCATGCCAGATGACATCCGCGAGGCATTGAATCAGCGCGGCCTGATGGATGCCTACCAATCCCGCCCGCCTTACCAGCAGAACGATTACATTGGCCGCTTTGCGTCACCCGCGCCAGGCTTGAAGCAACAAGACAGAAGCGTCTGGATCAAATGTTGGATGAGATGCAGGGCGGAAAATTTTATATGAAGATGGAATGGACAAAAAACACTACACTTTTCAGTTGATATTTCCCCATAATTTAGCCCTCACTAAGTAGACCACAGCAATACTTCATTGAACTAACCGCAAAGTTTGTTGTCGTGGTAAAGAATATCCTTAGCAGATACACTTTTACAGCTCTACCCAACCGCGACATTCATCACTGCTATACCTAAATAACAACGAGAAGAGGGAAACCCAATAATCCTATCGCCGAATTATGAAATTTTTCAATTCGGAGGAACAGGGTCTTGAAACTCTCGATAAAAGGTTGTATAGTATTGGTACTCTGTTCATCATAATTACATAATTTTCCGATAGCCTAATTTGCAAATTACCTTGAAAGAATTCAATTGATCCTAATTGCCCACTAGGGGTTAGAGCTTGAAGCATATAGTCTGTTCCATTGAGGATATGGAAACAGCCTATACACTTAGGAAGGTTATTATATTGACTACCTCAACCGAAAAAAATCGTCTCTCGGAATACACACATACCATCAATGGTAAAGGGGAAACCAGTGTGAAGTGCTTTGAAGTTATTAATCCGGCAATCGGCGCCGTATTGACTTTAGCACCAAATGCCTCGCCCGAGCAGCTTGACAACGCCGTGACCGCAGCCCAACGCGCATACTCCGTCGTGGCGCCAGTTATCCTTTGCAGAGCGGCGCGCATTGCGTAGAAAAGTTTTCTCAGTCAATAGAGACCCAAGCTGATGAGATTGCAAAAATGTTAACGAGTGAACAAGGGAAGCCTCTCTCGCATGCAAAATGGGAAGTGGAATACGCAGCTCGTGAGCTCAATGCCTTGTGCCAGTTTGAACCACAATCTGAACTAATTCGTGCAGATAACGACAGCCGAGTCGAGTTGCATTACCGCCCCCTGGGAGTAGTCGGTGCAATTTCACCCTGGAATTTTCCCGTTTTGCTTTCACTCTCCAAGATCGGGCAGGCCTTATATACGGGTAATACCGTTGTCTTAAAACCCTTCCCCATATACGCCACTTTCTACCCTCCTAATTGGTGAAATCTCACGAGAAATTCTCCCTCCAGGCGTCCTCAATATACTTGCGGGTGGAAATGATTTGGGTCGTTGGATAACGGAGCACCCAGGAATTGCACGTATCTCCTTTACTGGATCGATCGCAACAGGCAAGCGTGTTCTTACCAGTGCAGTCGAGAGCCTTCAGCCGCGTTCGCTGGAGCTCGGAGGGAATGATCCAGCAATTTTGCTGGATGATGTTGATGTAGAGCTCGTAGCATCGGAAATTTTTAATTCCGCTATGTTCAATGCTGGCCAGATCTGTATTGCAGTAAAACGCGTCTATGCACCGGCGCCCATTTACGTCACTGGTTGATGCCCTTGGACAGCTCGCCCAAACACACCGTGTAGGTAATGGCTTTGAGCCTGCATCCAAATGGGCCCAGTTCAAAACAAAATGCAGTTTGAGAAAGTAATCGGACTCATTGAAGATGCCCAGCACCATCTAGGGGCACACCTCATTCCAGGAGGGCAGAGCTTCAACCAGCCAGGATATTTCGTCTCTCCAACCATCGCCGCTAATCTCGACGATAGTGTACGTCTTGTCGCCGACGAGCAGTTTGGACCAGTTTTGCCTGTACTCAAATATAGGAACGTCGATGATGCTGTGCGGAGAGCAAACAATACCCGCTTTGAACTCGGCGCGTCGGTATGGACCAAAGATGTTGAGCGCGGCGCACATATAGCAGCACAAATCGAAGCAGGCACTGTTTGGATCAACTCCCATGGTCGTTATGAAGCAGACATACCCTTCGGCGGTTTAAGAATCTGGATTGGGTCGAGAGCTAGGCCAACTCGGTCTCTTAGCCTACATGGAACCACAAGTCATCTACCGGCAACTGGGATAAATACGATCAATAACTAGTTCTGGTTATAAACGAGTAAGTAGACCCTAAACCCATCCAACAAATCCCTGTTGATTGCTCACAGTTCTGCCTGTAATTTTGCCTTCATGCCGCGGGACGGCTTATTGATCTTCTTTACATCAAACTGAACAAAGACAAACTAATCATGGAAACAGTGAGAATCGCGAAGTGACCCCTTGAATAAGGGCCAAACCAACCGCCTGCTGGGATATCCGCTGGACGCCCGTCTGCTGATCATCAACGCAGACGATTTCGGGATGTGCCATGCGGTCAATGAGGCTGTCTTCCGTGCATTCCAGAATGGCATGCTGTGTTCCACAACTTTGATGGTGCCCTGCCCCTGGGCGCTGCATGCCATGCATTTCCTTGCCGATCACCCCGAAATTCCCTTCGGCGTGCACCTCACCGTGATCTCTGACTGGGCAGATTACCGCTGGGGACCGGTAACTTCCCGGGAAAAGGTGCCAACGCTGCTCGATGAAGCAGGATATTTCAACAACTTTGAACACATGCCTGGGTTTTTAGCGAACGTCAGCCTGGATGAGCTGGAAATGGAATTCAGGACACAGATCGAAGCTGTGCTCGCAGCCGGACTCCACCCATCGCATCTGGACTGGCATTCCCTGCGGATCAGTAGCAGGGAGGATATTTTTGATGTGATGTTGGGGCTGGCGAAGGAATATGAGCTGGCGCTCCGGGTATATGGAAAATCCGTGATCGAGAAAGTACAAAGTCAGGGTTTACCAACCAATGATTACGACTTTTTGGACAGTTATCTCCTGGATCCAGTCGATAAATCGGCGCAATATGCACAGCTGCTACGCGAGCTGCCGGCGGGTCTGAGCGAGTGGGCAGTCCATCCTGCCATCGATAACCAAGAGTTACTTGCAATAGAACGCGAAAGCAACCATATCCGTCAGACGGATTTCGATTTTTTGATGTCCCAGGAAGCCAAAGAGATCGTGAAAGAAGAGGGCATTATCCTTCTGGATTATCGAGCCTTGCAGGAGGTCTGGCGAGGAAAGTGATTGGAGCATAAGCACAATGAGGAAAGATTTTCTATGAGCAGGTTTGGTCCTGACCCGCTTGATTTTTTCAACGCCGTATATCAGGATATTCCGCCCTGGGAGATTGGCGCGCCTCAACCAGCGATGTCTGCCTTGCTGGGTAGGTACCCACCCAGCAGTCCCATTCTGGATGTGGGTTGCGGTTCCGGAGACCTCTCCATTTACCTGGCGCAGCTGGGAAATCAGGTACTTGGAATTGATTTCGTGGAAAAAGCCATTGCGAATGCCCGGGAAAAGGCTGGCTCTTTGCCTCTCCAAGTGGCAAATTTGTTGGAGTTTCAGGTGGCAGATGCCTTGCACCCATCCCGCCTGCAGCGACAGTTCGGTGCAGTTGTAGATTCAGGCTTCTTTCACCTGTTTGATCCCGAACAATGCAACCGTCTCGTGGACAGAAATTGCACGGATACTCCTCCCCGGTGGGCATTACTATCTGCACGAGTTTGCCATTGAATTTCCGGTACCCAACCTGCCGCGCCAGATCAACGCCGAGGAACTGCAAGTACGTTTTACACAGAAAAAGGATGGCGTATCATAGAAATCCGACCGGTGGAGTTTTTAAGCCGAGTTGCACCTCCGGTGCCGGCGATCTGCGCCTGTATTGAGCGACTTCCTGCGTAAACAATACTTAGCGTAAAGGAAATGCATTCAGCGATCATACGATCCTCCAGGTAATAAGAAATCATCGTTCTGAAGGCAAAATTCTGCGGCTCGCAAGTACGCAAGAAGCAGATTTGTTTGGTGATTTTGACTCCAACCATTTCCCCCGTTAAATACTTCGAGCGAGGGGATTCCCTCGCTTGAAGCTTCATTCAATCGGCATGAGAAACGCAGTATTTATTGCGCCGGGATCGCTTTGCCAGACGGCCCGATCAGAGTCCAGCCTGGTTCGGCTCCCTGGCCATTGGTTGTATCGGAACTGGCATCACCGCTGTAGGTATAGAGCGGCCAGCCGTTATAGGTCACTTGGGTGGTACCATCCTCACGCGTGATCGTACCCAGCATGCTCTGGATTACGCCCGGGCCGGCCGCGGCCGTTCCCTCCGTGGTCAGAGGCTTCCAGTTGGTGGTACAGGCCTCATCGGTACATGCGCTGGTACTATTCTGTGTATCCTTGTTGAAGATATACAACGGAAGACCATCGCCATCAGCCAGGATCGGGCCATAGTCAAAGTTAGATATTGCTTTGACGACCGTCTGGCCCGTTACCGGCACAGAAGCTTCGGAGGTCGCGGTCGTGGATGTAGACGGCGTTCCAGCAGCAGACCCGGTATTCGTAGCTGCGACCGCCGGAGAGGCAGTCGTAGCCGGCGCCTCCGTTGCTGTTGATGCTGTTGACGGCTCGGTGGCTGCCGGCGAGGATGTGGCTGGCACCGGGGTCGACTGGACAGGGGCCTGCGTCACAGCGGAGGGACCACAGGCTGAAATCAACAGAGCCATTATAAGCATGGCTCCCAATAAAACAGTACGCTTCATTCTCTTTCTCTCCTTTCGAGCAATTGGCAGGAACTTCACCAAAGTTTTTAACGGAATAAAACTGCCGGCAGTAACGGGGGATATTCCCTATTTAGGAAAACTCTAAAATGGAATTTAACTGTTTTTATCCCCAATTAATTTTTGACCAAAAAGGAGACGGTCACCGGGTATGCCAGTGACCGTCTTTGTGCACTCAATCAGCAGAGTGTATCTCAGCAAGAGCACCGCTGCCTTCATCCTCCGCATGCAGACGGTTGGCCCGGTTGATCAATGGGATGGCGGGCAGGAGCAGCAGGCTTGCCATGCTGATCGCCGCACGGACGGATGCAAGGCTGATCAGCGCCGCGACGGGTCCGCTCACGACCTGGCCGATGGCATCCACCTGGCTGGACATGGAGAGCACAGTGGCGCGCGCATCCGAATCCAAACGCTGGTTGACCCAGGCGTTATAAAGCGGACCCATGACGTTGCGCAGGATACTCACTGCAGTCACGGCAAGAATACTGATCGAGAGCGCAGGTGAAAATGCAAAGGTGAGGATCGATGCAGAGAGCAGGACGGTAATCCACAACATGGCGCGGGCAATGGAGGGCGCATGGTTGGCATCCAACCGTTTTTCGACCTGCCGGGTCGCCACGATGGCCAGCAGCATCCCACCCGCCCGCAGGATGCCGAAGAAGGCCACCTCGTTCATGCCAAAGAGACTGGGGATCGTATAATTGTCCACGAGGTACTTCACCCACAGGCGGTCCCAGCCTTCGGAATACAGCCCATAGATGAATCCAATTCCCAATACAGAGAGAAGCACAGGCCGGGAGCGGACTACAGCGAGACCCTTCCTGAAGATATCGCCCATGTGCTGAAAGGAGTTGCGGTCCTCCGGGCGCGTGGGCTTGAATCCGTTTTCGGGCATGAACAGCAGCAGGAACAGGCCAATGCCGGCAACGGCTGCACCTCCGGCCAGGATGGGAACATTCACAGCGATATTTCCAAGCGGGATGGCCAGCAGCATACCGATCAGGGCACCCGCCAGGTCGTATTGGTTGCCGCGCAGAAAGGCCCGGTTGGCATTCTCCTCCCCGATCTCATCGGAGAGCCAGGCCTGGGTGGCGCCGCTGGTAAAGGTATAACCAATCCCCCACAGCACCTGGGTGAGCAGGATCATGCTGAATACAGGAAAGGTGCCTTCCACCAGAAAGCCGAGTCCCATCAGAAAAAAACCGATAATGATGGAGATCCGACGTGAATAGGCATCAGCTACAATTCCGGTGGGGACCTCAAAGAGCAGGATGGTCACTTCGACGGTGGTGCCGACGAGCACGAGCTGTGTACCGCTCAGGCCTGCGACGGTGGCCTCATACAGCGATGCAACCACAAAGATCATGCTGAAGAACAGACCGGTAAAGAACTGGAGTCCCAGATATAACTTGTAAGCATCTAACTTTCGAAACATAGGGATCCTTTTTAGGAATATTTCCTCTAGATGAACCGTCCTGCAGGTTTAGCCAGAGCTGCAGGACGGTTCAAGAGTCAACGGCTTATATCATAAATTCAGAGAAGGTCTCGGGCAGTTCCTCTTCAGCGGGCTGGATTTGATTCGCCCGCCGGATGAACAGCAGCGCAGGCGAAAGCAATAAGCTCGATACACCAACAGCGAATCTGACCGAGAATACATTTGCAGCCAGGCCAACGATGGGGCCGCCGAGTGTCTGACCGATTGCATCCACCTGTCCAAACATGGAATGAATGGTGGCGCGTACTCTTAAGTCAAGTTTCTGGTTGATCCATGCAGCCTGCAGCGGCCCGACGATTCCGCGCAGTTGTCCAACGGCAATCAGGGTGATCGCGGCAATGACAAGTCCAGGCGAAACTGAGAAGCTTAGGATACAGACGATCATCAAACCTGTGACCCAAAGTATGGCGCGCCCGATAGCAAGCGGACTGCTTGTATCTACTCGTTTCTCCACGAAGCGAATCACAAATATATAGAGAATCGACCCAATCACATCCAACAACACAAAGAAGGATAGTTGGGTGCTGCCAAAGAAAACCGGCAGTTGAAAGTTATCCACCATGAGCTTGATGCTCAAGCGATCCAGACCTTCACTGTATAGACCATAGCACAACCCGACAAACACAATATTGATCAACCGTGGGTTCATCTGCACCGCATTCACACCCTGCTTGAAAATATATCCCATGTGCTGCCAGGTATTTCGATCCTCCTGAGGTGTGGGATGAAAACCTGTTTCGGGCATGATGACTGCGAGCAGGATCCCGGTCAGGATAATCCCCAGCGCGCCTACTCGAATCGGGATGGCGGTGTTGTTAGCACCAAGCAGGAGTGTTACTCCCAATCCAAATAGCCCTGCATAGGCACTCAGGCGGGCAGCACGCAGGAATAACTTATTGGCATCCTCTTCGCCAATTTCATCCGTGATCCAGGCCTGTTTTGCGCCGCTTGTAAATGTGTATCCCAAGCCCCAGATCACAGAAGATAGAACAATGGGCCAGAACGACGGGAAGAAGCCTTCGATGAGAAGGCCCAATCCGATCAACAGGTAGCCAATGACGATGGACAGCCGCCTTGAATAAACATCCGCGACGATCCCTGTGGGGACTTCGAACAGGAACGTTGAGACTTCCAATGTTGTTCCGATCAGAACGAGTTGTAAAGGTGCAAGCCCGGCAACCGTGACTTCATAGAGTGAGTTGGTTGTGAAGACAAGGCACAGAAATATCGCGCTGGCCAATTCCATAAAGAGATAGACCCGCGTTGCATTCAACTGGTATTTGTAAAACATATTTACCTTTGTAAAGTTTGCGCGAAAAATGATCCGCAATTCCTGGGCCGCAATTCTTTACAAGGATTGTCAAATCAAAATTGCGGCGGTATCAGGCAGGAACTTCTCCCTTGTGCCAGATTTTGAGGGTTAAGGATAGAATTGTCATTTTTTCTCCAGTGGTATAAAAATATCTCATTTCAAAAAAGATCACCCGGAACGATTTATTGATATAAGGATCAATCGCCCCGTGTAACAGCTTATACAATCCCATAATACAAACTTGAGTTTTTCTTCGGGAACAGGATATTGACAATGAGCCGCGTGCTCTCATCTGACCACCAACAATCAGGGTAGGCGTGTCTCAGTTCCTCAAAGCTGCGATATCCAAACAGGATCTGCAGGAAGGTGAGCATGGGAAAACCGGCGTTACCATCTTCCGCGTTTTCAGGCTTCCAGGGATCGAATGCAATGCGTCCATTTTCAAGGGTGAGCCGGATCCCCATTGGATACATGCCGATCAGGTACTCCCCACTGTGCCCGCAGGCGATCGAGTCGGCCAGCCGTTTTTCGAGAACAGCCTTGATGTGATTGAGAAAGCCTACCAGGTCTGGCACACGCAAATACCACGAATAAGGCTCCCCACTTATCACAACCGCGTTCCCCAACACATCATAGGCTGGATGTTCCGCACCCAGGAGGAAACTGAATGTGGTACAGGGACGGTTTTCCTTCCTGCCATATTCCTGTCCTGTATCCCAAAGGGAACGGATAACATACGGAGTCACTTCCAGCCAGGAAACTTCCGGCGCGAGCTCGTAATGGAATGCCCGCGCACCGGTACTGCCAAGAGATGGTGACTGTGCAAAATAGCCAACTGATTCCTGCGAGCCGGCTCGTTCGATGATCCGATATTCCAGCCTGTTAAAGTTTTCCTCGCTCAGCTCATAGAGATTGTTGTGCCAGTGCCCGGCCGTCCATTTCACTCTGATCAGGCTGCGACTGCATCCATGCTCATATGTGGACATGAGGAAGGGAATATCACTCTCCTGTGCGGGGCGAATGCTATATTTCTCCTGTTCCCCTTCTTTTAGTTTGGGCACGATGGACCCCATGCGCCACCTGTTGAGATTGAGCGCATACTCATAACCAAACTGGCGATAGTAGTAGCGAATGCCTGTAATCGCCTGGACCATGTGGCCGCGTTCGGCACTCCACCTGTGAACTTCCTCGAATTGAGTTCGCACCAATCCACGGCCGCGAAACTCGGGCAGGGTTCCCACCAGTTCAGGGCGGCCCACGCCGAATTCGATTCCCTCATAGCTCCATGTTTGAGGAATCAAGCACAGGGATGAGACAATCCGTCCAGTGGATGATTTCTTCGACAATGGTGAAATCACCCGGCTGGAAGGTTGCATGCGGGCGCGTCAGCAGATCACGGGTCCAGGCTGCAACACCTTTCCGGTCAACATCATCTTCACCATGGATGTTGGCGTTGAATTCACTGAGCGCGATCCGCATCTTCGCGGGTTGCGCGGCGCATAACGAGGCCGCTGCCCAGGTCGCGTAAAATCGTTTGTTGCTGGGTAAACATTATTCCTCCTCTGAGGCGATTGCCTGGTGCAGGGCCGTTCAGGCCGGCACAGGACAATCGCCCTACCGATAAGAGTTGCTCGGGATGCTGCAGAGCAGATGAGATGTCTTGAATCAAGTTTCTCTCATTTGCAAAGCAACATGTATGTGACGTTACAAATGAATTGCTTCTATTAGGCCACTGGGAATACATCCGAGAGCTTTTTGGGGAACAGGATGTTGATCAGGGTCCTGACCTCCTCGGTGTCGCACCAGCAATCGGCGAAGGAGTGGTGCAGCTCATCATAGCTCCGGTAGCCGGACAGGATCTGGATGAACGTGCGATCCGGGAAGGCAATTGCACCTTCGTCGTCCGGGGAAGGCTTCCAGGCTCTCGATGGCTGCCAGCCGTCCCTTTTCAAGGACCAGCCTGAGCCCATCACGGTAAAAGCTGATTTTGATCTCGCGGCTGTGACCGGCGGCAATCGAATTCACCAATCCGCTTTTCGAGAACCGGCCGGATGTGATGCAGAAAGCCAACCAGATCAGGAATGCGCAAGTACCAGGCATAGGGCGTACGTACGGCCATATTTACTCCCAGGGCGTCATAAGCGGGATGTTGCTCACCGAGAATAAGCCGAAGGTTGTACAAGTCTTCCCATCGCGCCGGGCATATTCCTGTCCCCTGGCCCACAGATGGCGCACAAGCGTGGGAGTTACGGCCAGCCACGAGACACCGGGCTTGAGCTCGTACCAGATGGCGACTCACGCCATTCCCTCCAATGCAGTTCGGATGCTGGAAGTAGCCAACCGGCTCACCTGATGGCTCTTCGATGATAAACATGATGTAATGATCTGAGTTGTTTTCACTCTGACCATCAAGCTCATATTTGAAGATCTCGGGCGTACGAACACAGGCGATCATATGCCGCTGTGTGGCACGCTCATAAAGTTCAGCAATGAACGTGAGATCCGCATCCGTAGCACGGCGGATGCGATAGGGCTCAGCTCTCCGCCCTCCATCAGCTTTGGCACATTACCTTCAAAGCCGAACCGGCGGCCATCGAGATTGAGGGCCATCTCGTAACCGAATTGGCGATAATAATACGGAATGCCGGTGATGGCCTGGACGAGGTGACCGCGCTCCTCACTCCACTTATGGACCTCTTCGAACTGGAGGCGCACAAGCCCGCGGTTTCGGAATTCGGGCGCGGTGCCCACCAGCTCGGGACGGCCTACGCCAAATTCGATCCCTTCATAGGACCATGTTTGCGGGATGAGGTTCATCGAGGAGACGATGCGCCCGGTGGCTGTCTCCTCGACGATGGTGAAATCGTCCGGGCGGAGGGTCGGGTGCGGGCGCGTGAGCAGGTCCCGGGTCCAGGCAGCGAGGCGTTGTTTGTCCAGTTCATCGTCGCCGTGAATCTTGCCGTTAAATTCTGCCAGCGCATCCGCATCTTCAGGTGTCGAGCGGCGCAGGACCAGGCCATTGCCCAGGTCCCGCAGAATGGTTTGTTGTTTTGAGAACATTATTTATCCTGCCAGGCGAATATCCGACGGTAATGCCCACGCAGGACAATCGCCGTTATAAAAGTTGTTTGAGCTGCTGCAGGGCAGTCTGGGCATCCTTGAAATGGATGCCTTTGATACCGACCTTCTCGCAGCCCTCGATATTGACATGGAAGTCGTCCACGAATACTGCCTCGTCCGGACTCACTCCGGCCCGTTCGAGGGCGACCAGGAAGATCCCCGGCTCGGGCTTGGCCACACCAATCTCTGCAGAGATGATGATATGGTCAAAGGCGTCGATCATTTTTTCGCGCACCAGGTAGTCGCGCAGGTCGCTCCAGGCATTGGAGATGAGCCCCGTCTTGTGGGTGCCGCGCAGGGAGCGCAGAAAATTCAGGATGTCGCGATCGATGATGTCCCCGGCGAAAAAATCAGCACGGATCGATGTCATTTCCTCCAGAGGACGTTTCAAGCGCTTCATCACTGCCTCCCAGTGCTGCTGGGAGGTAATGGCACCTGTGGAAGCCTGGTGACCCGTCTCGCTGTCGAAGACGATCTTGTTCAGGTCATCATATTCCAGTCCCAGGCGCTCGGCCAGTTGCTGGCGCGGCGCCTGATATTCAGTGCGGACGATGACTCCACCCAGGTCGAAGAAAACTGCACGAATGGTCATGAACTCTTCTTGGCGGCCGCTTTCTTCGTGGTAGTCTTTTTCGCAGGCGCGGGTTCCGGCTGAGGCCCCGGGGCCGCAGCCCTCATCTGCTTTATTGAGAGGCGCCTCCTGCTGCGGGTGCTGCTTCATTTCCTTTTCGAACTGCTTGAGCTCGTCCCGCCAGTTGGGCATGGCCATCTCCAGTTTCTGTCGTGGGATCTGCGTGGCACGCCGGCAGCGCGGGCAATGGGCGTCATAATGGGTCAGGTTTTTGGAAGTCAATCTCCTGCAGGGCATCGAGCATGGCTACGCGGCTGAGCGTGTAAGGGGTCTGGCAGAAAGAACAACGAATATTCATGGGTACTCCTCTTGAATTGGTTTTGGGATAAGCCTTGCGAAGACCAGGATGCCTTCGCAAGGCTGTGTTTGGTCTTTATTCCGAAAGAGATTGTACACTGATTTCTTTGCCGGGGCGCAGCTCCTTTTCGTACTGGTCGAAGGCCTGGCGGACATGCATGCCCGCGTTTTCGTAAAGACGCAGGGCGCCAGTCAGGTTCTGGGCATCCACACCCAGTCCAACTTTGCGGACGCCGCGCCGGTAGAACTCGTTGAACGAATGGCGCAGGAGGGCAAGCCCAATGCCGCGTTTGCGCCACGGACGGCGCACACCAAGCTCGCCCACCCAGCCAAGGTCCGGGTCATCAAAGGAATGCGGGCGGCAAAGATTGATGCCGGCAATTTCATTTCCATCCATGGCAAGGAAACCAGAGCGTCGGGTCAAAGCCTTCATGCATCCACGTAAATGCTTGAAGCGGTTAAAGCCTTCTTCGAAAGGTATTTCCACAAAGCCGAAGTGGTCACGGAATGCATCGGTATCAGCGCGGTATACGGCTTCCGCATCTGTCTCCGGATTGAATGTACGGAGGGTAATACCCTCGGGAAATTCAGGATCGGGTACGGGCGCTTCGATTTCGATGAGCATCTGGTAGGAGCTGCGGATGTGGCGATACCCCAAAGTCCTCGAACAGTTTCTTGGACTTGTTCGCTTCACGATAAGTGCCTACGCGGGGTGCAAAGCGAAGCTCTGCAGGCACATTTGGAAGGGCACGCAATGCGCGTTGCTCGGCCCAATGAAGCATCCATGTGCCAACTCCTTTGTCTTCAAAATCAGGGTCGACACGCCCCCACATCCACGGATGGACAGGCGGCTTGACAGTGGTCCAAACTTCGATGTAGCCGGCCATTCGCCCGTCCGGAGAAAAGACAAGGCAGATGTCTTCCGCGGGGTTGAATCCCGGCGACTTCCACTCGGTGCGGATGGCGTTCGGATCGTTGATCTCATCCCGTCCAATGACGGAGTTCGACCAGCGGTTGAAAAGCACCAGGGACGGTTCCACATCATTTAGGTTTGCTCCGCGGGCCGTAAAGCCCTCCGGCAATTCCACTACATCTTCCTTATGCAATATGTTTTCATTCCTACTCCTTTTTATTTGCTTCAATCAGACTTTTTGGGCACGGCTTTTCCGTCTCTTCTACTTCGTCTGTGTCCAAACTACTATTTTTTATTCTTCATCAACATCACGCCCGGCGCGCAGTTCCTTTTCATAGGTAACGAACTCACTGGCCGGATACATGCCGACTTTTTGGTACAGCCGGGTGGCGCCGGTGGGATTTTGGGCATCCACGCCCAGGCCGATGGTCTTCATGCCGCGCTGATAAAACTCACCAAAGAATAGTGAAGCAGCGCTTCGCCGAATCCACGTTTACGCCAGGGACGGCGTACACCCAGGGTCCCGATCCAGCCGATACCCATGCGGAAGCGGTTGAGGGAAAAGCCGGCAACTTCCGGCCCATCCCAGGCGATGGCCCACAAGGAGGGGTCGAACTCCGGGCGGCCGAAGCGGCGGCGCCTCCACTCCTCCAGGGTCTGGTCATGGCTGCCCCAGTGATCGCGGAACGCCTCGTTCTGCGCCTGCCATACTGCGATATCATGCTCACCGCGAATAAAGGGACGCAGTTCCATGCCCCCGGGAAATTTCGGCTGCGGAGGCGGGCCATCGAGAACGATCTCCATCCGCCAGTGATAGCGCAGCGGCTGGTAGCCTTCGTTCCTATGCAGGTCATGGCTGGCAGGGTCGCGATTATCGATACCGCTGCGCAGCGAGACGCGCACATCTGGCTCGGCAAGAGCCATTTCGGCACGAGCGCGTTTTTCAATGGTGTGCAAAAGAGCTGTGCCGATGCCGCGTCCCTTGTATTCAGGGTGGACGTAACCATCTGTTTGAAGAATGGCGTGGGCATGACTATTATTGAATTCCTCATAGCCTACAATGCGCCCATCGCTGGTTTCGACCACAAAGGCATCCCGTTCCAGCGCAAAGCCCGGACTCTCCCATTCATGCTTTAGCTCCTGCGGTGTGACGGCTACGGAGGTATCGCCATCCGCAGCGCAGACGTCATAGATCAGCCTGGCGACTGCATCCAGGTCACTCCATTTGACGGGGCGCAGGCGAAGGGCCGGGTCAAGAAGCATATCTCCTGCCGATAATTTTGTATCCATCATTTTCCTCCAGGCAGCCAGCGCCTTTTACAGCGCCGGGTGCATATTGTTTCCTTCCATCCACTCTTCGCGCAGGACACCCATAAAGAGAATATCCCAGCGCCTGCCTTCCTTGTTGATTACTTTGCGCAGCCTGCCTTCATGGCTGAAGCCCGCCTTCTCATAGGAACGGATGGCACGCGGGTTGTACTCGAACACGGTCAGGGTAACGCGCCGCAGGTTGATCTCGATAAAGGCAAATCGCAGCAGAACGTTCATGACATCCGTGCCATAGCCTTTGCCCCAGTACTCGGTCTCGCCGATCCCCAGGCCGACGAACGCATCACGCCCGCTCCAATCGACCACGTCGAGGCCCAGGTCGCCGATCAGCTTATCTTCTGCGATCGTGCGAATGCTGAAGAAGTAGCTGGCAGGTGAGAATTCCATCACTTCCTTTTCCATCCAGGTGGCTGCCGCCTTTGGGGATTGCAGCGGTCCCATGGAGGAATTGAGCAGGCGGAAATATTCCGAATTGCGGGACCAGCGAGGCAGCGCCTTGCTCATTTCCTCGGGATCAAACGCGGATAAGCGCACCAGTTTTCCGGTAAAAATATCGTTCATGCTTTCTCTCCATTTTGTCCTGCCAGCCATTCTTCGCGCAGGATGCCCATCCACAAGGTATCGGTGCGTTTGCCCTCACGCAGGACGTCCTTCCGTGTGCGGCCCTCCAGTTGAAAGCCGGCCTTCTCATACGAACGCAGGGCACGCGGATTGTATTCATGCAGGCCCAGCGATACCCGCTGGAGGCCCAGCTCCAAGAAGGCATAGCGCAAACAAAGTCTCATCGTATCGGTGCCATAGCCTTTGCTCCAGGAATCACGCTCACCGATCCCAATGCCGACCCAGCCTTCACTGTGGATCAGGTCCACCCATAGACCCAGGAAGCCAACCAGCTGATCCTCCGCCAAGGTGCGAATACTGAAGGAATACCGTTCCGGCTGCGAACCTTTTTCAACCTTCTTTTCGGCCCATCCCCTGATCTTCTTTTCAGATGACAGCTTCAGATCGCCGCCTGCCAGGCGGACGAACTCGGAATCGCGCTGCCAGCGGACCTCCACTCTGGCGTACATTTCAGGTTCCTCGGAGGTGAGCCGGACCAATTCTCCGTAAAATAGTTCTTTCATGATTGCCTCCAGTCCAGACTAGGAATTCGCCTGAGTTCTGCCATTCGTCTTTTAGCAGGCCAAATACGTAAAGGTCCCAACGGCGTCCATCCCGTTCCAGCGATTTGCGGCGGCAGACTTCCTGGGTAAAGCCAAACTTTTTCAGGAGAGCAATCGCAGCTTCGTTGTACTCCGGTACAGTAGCCGTAACACGGAAGAGGTTCAACTCGGCAAATGCAAAGCGCAGGAGCATCCGCAGGGCCTGTGTACCATAGCCTTTGCCGCGATCCTGCTCCGCTCCAATCCCGAGGCGGATGTGTCCATTGCCGTTCGCCCACTCGATCCACTGGATGACAGCGCGGCCGATCAAGTGGTCGTCCTCCCGGGCGCGGATGGTGAAGTAATAAAAGTTCTTGTCCTCCTCCATCTGCTTTTCGAGCTTTTCATACAGCTTCTTCAGCATGACCGCAGACAGCGGGCGCGCCGGTGCAATTTCCATCATGCGCATGAAATCGGAATCATGAGTCCAGCGGGCCTCGATCTCCGGGTCCTTCTCGTGGTCGATGGGACCGAAGCGAATATCCTGGCCTTCGAATAACTGCGTTTGTATGTCGAACATTTTTGCCTCCAGAGAAACAATGAAAATAAAAAGCGGCCACAGGCTTTTGACCCATGACCGTCTTTGAAATCAAAACGGCCACGGGCGGGTGCACCGTGGCCGTTAATTACATTTCGTGTAAATTAACGAGGGGTAGGCGCACTCCGAGAATCAAAAATATCGCTGGTGTTTTTAGCGAATACTTTTGTGGACTTCATCTGAAATCATCGGCTGCGCCTCCTTTCTCAAAAAATTATGACTAGTCCGAGTGTAACATGTCGGCTTGGAACCCGTCAAGTAAATGAGCTGAGAAAGGATGTGTTTTATGGTTACCTGGAAAACTGATGTGGAAACTGCCTATATTGTTTTGATCGTCTCAGACCAGCCTGAAACCGCCGCTTCGTGGAACACTCTCTTCACGCAAAGGAACTGCATCGTGCTGGTTGAGTCCGAAGTCTCGGATGCGATCCAGAGCGCAAGATTGATCGATCCATCGCTTGTGGTCATTGACGTTCAACTACCGAAGGCTGAGCGGGCCGCCTTCCTCAAGCAGCTGCGCGCCACCTGTCGCGGCCACATCCTGATGCTCATTTCTGCAAACACGGTTGATGAGATCCTGGAAGCCAACCGCCTGGGAGCGGACGAATGCCTCGTAAAGCCGGTCAACCCGGCTGTGCTGATCGTCAAGGCCATGGCATGGCTCGGACACGGACATCGAATCGACAGGCTTTCCACCCCCATCAGTGTTACGCTATAGTTTCCTTCTTTCTCCTCCTTTTTGTCCTGCATCGCGGCCAGAACTCCCGTTGAGCACGGGAGTTCTGGTTTAAGGGTTATTGAATCGCGATCTTGCCTGCCTGCAGCTGCTCGAGAGTCTGTTCGACCAGCCGCTGCTTCCCCTCGCTGAGCAGGTCGGGGTCCACATCCGCCAACCCGAGCGGGGATTGGATCGTGAGGCCTCCCTGTCCGCCGGTCAGCTGCGGCCAGGCGTTCTGGATCGCCTTGATCACATCCGGCTGGATGGTCATCATCCAGCCGGCAGGTCGCTGCTCAGGGCTGATCGTCCCGATCATGGATGTGCCGGTGGTGCCGATATAGGTTGCAAGGTCCTGGGTATAGATATCGGGGTACAGGAAAATATTCTCCACCTTGTACTGCGACATCAGGATATCCGCGTAGGCGTCGTAATTGTTTACGTCTTCGGTGGCAGGGATCTCAATATATTGCGGGTACTTCCAGTTATAAAAATATACCGGCTGGCAGGTACCACAGTAGTAAGTCATACCCTTGGCATAGGCGTTGACCGCACGAATGGCATCCGCGTTATCCTTGGGCATCATCATGCCAATGCGGTAATCATCCGTGGTCATCGCCGCGGTGTAACCGGCCAGGAAGGCGGCCAGATCGGTCTGCAGTGCTGTCCGCCAGCACACTGACGTTCCCCGCGGGGTGATGTCCGGGATGTTGATCGCCAGGAACTGGGCCTGGGGTGCAGCTGCGGCCAGTTGAGCAATGCCGGGGTCCGCTGGCGACTGCGATCACGACTTTCAGGCCCGGGTCGAGGCCGGCTGGCGTCAGGGAGTTGAGGACCTGAAAACGATAGCCTGCCTGCTGGGTAAGGTCATACACCGTCTTCTGATACAGGTTGGATGTATCGGGATCGAGATCGGCCGGCAGGACCAGCACGGCCAGCGGAGTACCCGCGGTCGGCGTCAGGACCGGTGCAGGGATGGAAGTTTCTGTTGCAATGGGAGCAGTTGTAGCAGGCGGCTCAGCCCGATTTCCACAGGCAGTCACCAGCAGCAGGGTCAAAATAAAAGAGAGATGGTTCGAAAACGCACAATTTTCTCCAGGGAGGGGATCCTGCCGCTTGTGTGATTAATCGTTAAACTTACGGTTACAAAATATGGGCTATGTTTCAAAGCTTCGATTATAAAAGCGGCACTTTGTAAATTATACACGTTTGCCTGCAACAAAAAGCCCACGCGTTGCGTGGGCTTTTTGTAATAGGAGGATGTGAGTTTACTTTGTCTTGACGCTGATCCGCTTTGGGCGGGCGGATTCGGCCTTGGGCAGGGTCAGGGTCAGCACGCCATCGGCGATCTTCGCCTCGACTCTGTCGGCGTCGATCACGGACGGCAGGCGCAGGGTCCGGGTGAATGAGCCGGATGGAAGTTCACGCACGAGATAGTTGCTCTCTTCCGCCTTGTCCGCAGGACTGCTTCGCTTGTATTCACCTTCGATGCGGAGGACATCCTCCAGCACCTGGATGTTCAAATCCTCGGCCTTGAGACCGGGCACGAGTGCGGAGAGAACATAGGCATCATCCTCTTCGTGGATGTTGATCCCGAGCGTACGCTGGCCATTCTGGCATTGTGCGGCGCGTCATCTGGCGGTAGGGCCTGTCATGAGCGAAGCCGAAGGGATAAGATTGTAAGTAAAATGTCATGGCTTGTCTCCTGTTGTTGAGTTTTGAATTGCTCCTATCTTATTTTGACTGTATAAGAAATCAAATAACAAAGATTAGATTTTGTGTTAGAAAAAAATGGCTAGATAAGAAGGAGAGCCCACCTTGGAGGCCGGCCTTTAGTCTTGTCTGTAACTTTAAGGAGCGCAATCAACTTACACTATTGATTTGCACTTATGGATGGATTTTGCTTATATGGGTACCCCAGTTAGCGTAGGCTGTTCGAGTGCCGCCGCAGGTAAAATCGGCAGTAGCATCGAGGAACCATTCCTGATAGTCACACGTCTGGCCGATGTACTCGGAGGCGATCCAGATCTTGCTGCCATCGGTCACGGCTGCACCATAGTCGCCCCAGCGTGGGCGGAAGTATTGGAAGGCGTTGTAGCCGGTGAAGCCGTCGTCAGGGCCAAGCCCGGCCGCCGGCGACGTGGATCGGTCCCACAGTGCCATTGGCGTTGATCGGCGCATAGCCCGCGCTCGGATAGTAATCCTCACCCAGAACGGTGAACGCCATCGCGCCCTTGCCGTTGGTGCCCATGGCGAGAGCAGGGTAAGTAAGGTTATTGTTGGCCAGGGCGAGGTAGCCCTGCTTCTTGACCTGACCTTCCACCTTGCCTGCGCCGTTGATCTTCGGGCTCACCGCAAACCAGGCAATGCCTGCCTTGAGCTCGCCATTGACCCAGACGGCCGTGTCTGCCGCTCCCCACAGCATGCCGTTGACGTACCAGGTTTGCTGCATGCGCGTGTCGTTTGAGTCAACGTGCACCTCGACCTCGTCGTGCGCCGGTTCAGGCGGGATAGAAGAGGATCTGCCAGCAGCCTGGGCCGAATGGCGTGCGGCGTCGTGGTGTTGTTGATGCAGTCGGCCAGCGGGATGTTGCCCGGCTTCTGATCCGCCTTGGGCGGGAACACGTACGTCTCGCTGTTGATCAGCCGGCTCGTCCAATTGAGGGCTGGCGAGGCCGAGTCGAGCGACTCTGGTATTGGTCACTGCCCAGAGCCCGATGCGGCGGGCGGTGCCCGTCGGGTTGCCCGTCTCGGAGCCATCGCCGGCAATCGTGCTGAGGAAGTACTCGGTGCCGTTCTTATCGCTCGCATACTGTCCGGCAGGCGAGGTCGCAGGCCAGACTGTGAAGCCCGGCGAGCCGTCGACGTTGAGGTTTTCGACGAGCGTCATGTTGATTGACGCCGGATGAGCGGCGAGCTGCGCCTTCGAGAAGGCAAAGATCTGCGCTGCATTGAAGTTGGGTCCGAACAGATCGTACTCGTTCGTCGTGATGTAGACGCCATATTTGTCGGCGCCGATGTGCGGATAATCCTGGAAGCACGGGCCCGGCGTCGTGCCGTCGAGTCGTGCAACCATGGTTGGGCGTTCCATCCGTCCCATCGTTTTGGGCCGGGACGTGGTAGATCGTCCAGGCACCGGTCGGGTCGCCCGTGTTGCTGACGGCGACGTCGATCGAGTTCTTGCCATTGTAGTTGCCATCGGCATCCACGTCAAGCGTCGTGATATCGACGACGAACCGGTTGTTGTCCGGGTCGTAATAGCACTGCGGGTCGATCACGTCGGGGCCAATACGCCCGTCGATCGGTCGATGGCGGCGGGATATCCGAAGAACGTGTTCAGATCCTGCACGCCCGTCAGCGCGCTGCCGCTCGTGTTCCACACTCGGATGACGCTGTTGACCGCCTCGACCACGTAGCCATTGCCGACGCAAAGTCCCTGGTCGGGCGGCTCAAGCGAGCATTGGTTATTGCCGCCGTTGGCCAACCGCTGGTCGCGATGATTCAGGCCGTTGAAGCTGAGGGCGAGTTCGGGGTTCGAGCCCGCAACCGCACTCGATGGCACAGTTGGCGCATCGAGCGGCTTCTTCGGGAACTTGCCATTCTTGAAACCGGGCCGCGGCCGGTTGAAGCTGCCTGCTCCCTCATCCCTTCAGAGCCGGGCCGCAGTTCCGGCTGCTGAATACCATCCTACACCTGGCGCACCGACCTGATGCTGGTCGTTCCACCGGCCGGGATTTGCCGGGTGCCGCCTCCTGCGGCAATAGCTGTGGTAGGCCCGATTGCCATCACGAGCATCATCAAAATCAAAACCGTGCTAAACCGCTTTGCTTTCATAAACGTCTCCTCTGAGTTTATATATGCTTAGGATGCATTCAAATCTTGAAATATTTTTTGTATTCCTTTTTCAGTTATTTCTTTATCACCTCCTTTGTAACAAAAAACCACCGGAAAAAAATTCGGCGGTCTGGCGATCTACCAGTCTGTATGCATCAGAGTGGACAGATCCCATGACTTTGCGTCCCCACCTCACGATGGGTTTGCCTTTTCGACATGATAAAAAACACACAGGTTCCCCTTAATATCATATTAACTCTTTGGAAAAATCAATAGAAGTGTAACCAATTCTTATATTCCGGACCCCTTAACCTTGGAATAGTAATAAGCTCCGAAAAAATGTACAGGAGACGGGCAGTTGGCTCCAAGGAAACTGTTTCTTTAAAAGCTCTTTTGGATGCGGACGCCACGGATACTTCGTCAGACTCAGTCCAAGTTTCCCTGAGATTCACGGATAAAACGATCAAAAATCGGCTCTTTACCGTGTTTCTCGTGAAATCCGTGTACTGATGCGGGTGCCAGAGAAACGCCTCCGCCAGGTGGTGTAGTCGCAAGCCTGGCTATTCCTTCCCTTCAACGATCTTGATTTCATCAGGGGATAACCCATATAACTCATAGACCAGTTGATCGATCTGCCTGATTCGGTTGCTTCGATCTCACGTTTGACCATTTCCTGCTCCTGTGGTGTGCGTGGACTCTGCTTGTGCAAGGATAACATCCTCTCCACCCGTGATACCATCTTGTCGTGCCGTGCTTTGTCAGTGGGGTCAGAGAAGTTGATAGAACGAATAGGAAGAGTTTCAACGTATTGCTTTGTGCAAGTAATCGAGCCGCCCCTAAATACATTACTAATTGAACGCAATCTCCAAAATAGAAGTTTTGAATTCAACAAGCCCAATACAAAGTTAGGAGAAAGTAGACTTTCCCTGCTTACCGTTATACTAAAACCGCCGCTTGCCATAAGGCAATAGTGGGATGGTTCGTCAGAAAGACGGCAATAAAGTCCACGATCCGCCAATAAAGGTACTATTCAGGTTAACGTTGATTGACTTACAATTAGAGGATGACATGGAAGCCATCCTACCTAACACGAGAGCAAATGGAAGAGCGACGCCTGGAAGGTGGTCGTCTCTTGAAAGCAGGCAAACTGAGCCAAGCTGAAATCGCTCGACAACTGGGTGTCAGTCGAGCAACCGTGAGTGCTTGGGCAAAGAAAGTAAAAGCAGAAGGCATACGAGGTTTACGAAAGCGAACAGCCGAAGGAGGCACTTCCAAACTTACGAAAGAACAAAAACAAAGATTGAAGCGACTTTTGGATCGTGGTGCTTTCGCCAATGGATTTTCCACAGATCGCTGGACGTTGGAGCGAGTTTGCCAGCTGATCCAAAAGGAATTCAAAGTAAGCTACCATCGCAATTATCTCAATCGGTTGCTGCGCCAACTCGGCTTCAGTCCGCAACAACCCTTGCCGCAAGCGATTGAGCAGGATAAGGAGTTGGTGAAAGCCTGGCTCGAGCAAGATTTGCCAAGGATAAAAAAAGTCTCTTGGCTCGGCGCAGAAATCGTGTTTTGGGATGAATTTGGCTTCTCCTTTCAAGAAACTTTGGCCACCACCTGGGCTCGCATCGGAAAACGACCCATCTTTCGTCGAGTGACCAAGGAACGGCGAGCGTTGTCCACTGCAGTAGCCCTAACGCTGTCCGGCAAAATCTACAAACGGCATTTTGAAGGTTCGGTCAATAGCCAGAAACTCATCGAAGCGCTGGACCATCTTTGCAGGTACATCCCTGGCAAAATCATCCTGATTTGGGATCGTGCTCGGATCCATCGCAGTAAGGTGACCAAAGCTTATCTGCAGGACCATCCTGAAATCCTGATTGAAGAGCTACCTGCCTATTCTCCAGAACTGAACCCCGAAGAGTATTGCCATGGAAATGTCAAGAAAGGTCTCAAGAATGCTCGTCCAACTTGTAAATCCGAAATGCGCTCTATGCTGGATCGTGGCTTTGCACGCTTGCGACATCGACCCGATCTCTTGCTCAGTTTCTTTCACAGAGCAGGTCTTTCTGTTAGGAAACTCAGGTTAACCTGAATAATATCTGTGAGTTTCATGAACTTCTAGATTTCGTGGCGCACTAAACCCATACCATTGTTTAAATTGCTTACGTTCTACTAACTCCTTTTTTCTACTTAGCAAGTATCCGTACGCTTTTGGATATTGGCTTCTGAACTTATCTTCTGCAATTAACTCATAACCATTAGAGTTTACCTTGTAGGGAAAAATAACAACTTCTTCTTGAGCGGGTCTGAATTCATACCTTCCAAAATCAGTCGCATAAGTTGGCTCACGAAGATTTCGCTCTCAACTGTTACTTTATTACCTTGTCGAGTAAATAAATTATTCCCCTCTTTGCGCAGCATAAATAAATCGTCGGCACCAGAACTAGAACCTCGTCCGATTTGAGTTGGAATCACTTAATGGTTTAGAAATAGAATTGATCTTCTCAATTAGCTTTTGAGTATTTTCATCTGAAAACGCCCAGGGCCCAGCTGTCAATATATTTTGAATAGTTCTAAAGTTTGTATTTTTTCAATCATTTGGGTAGTTAAACTTTTGCATAATTAAACGTATTTTGAGAAGCTCCTGTTAAGAACAGGAGACAAGTATATGTTGTCGCTTGTTCAAAAATTTGCAAATGTCCAAAATCAACGATTTGCGAGAGAGCTTTTTTCTCTGAGATCAATTGCCTGATGCTTTCTCCATAATCGGTAGCAAAAAACTTGCTTGGTAAAATAAAGCCCATTCGTCCTTTTTGGGATAACAAACTCAGAACTTTTTCTATAAAGATTACATAGATATCATAATTGCCTTTGAATGCGGCTTTATATTTTTTCTTATAAAATTCAACATTTATAGGTGATGTTTCTTGCAATGCTTGAATACGAATATATGGCGGATTTCCAATCACCACATCAAACCCACCCTGAACGAACACCTGCGGAAAGGCGCCCTGCCAATCAAAGGCATTGACGCGGTAACGTTCTTCGTTATCTGCAAAGTCTCATCGTCAACTGATGCCCTTCATAGTAGTCCGGCCCGATCAACGAGTTGCCGCACTGGATGTTCCTGCCCAGGTCGGGCAGCACCCGTTCCTGCAGGAGCGACACTGCGAGCCGATGGTCTCCTGGTTCTCGCCTTCCAACACCTTCAGCAGCAGCGAGAGCTTGGTCACTTCCACGGCCTGGGGGTCGATGTCCACGCCGAAGATGTTGTCGAGCAGGATTTCCTTCCTCTCTGGCGGTGGTAAGCCGGTACCATCCCTGCTGCCTGGTAAATGGCCGGGTTCCTGCCTGTCAGCCACTTCTCAGGATCATTCTCGGCGTACCAGTTCAAATGCCAGTCCAGCAAATATTGGTACGCCCCCAACAGGAAACGTGCCGGAGCCGCAGGCGGGGTCGAGGACTTTCAGCGTTGCCGCCTCCTCGGGCGTCTTCCCTTCCAGCAATTTCCCGACCGTGTTTTGCACGATGTACTCCACGATGTAGGTCGGCGTGTAATACACGCCGCCCGCCTTGCGTACTTCGGGCTTCTCCTCCACCTTCGCCTGGTGCCCGGCAGTCAGGCGGATCACCTTGCCCAGGAAACGCTCATAGACCTGCCCCAGGATGTCGGCCGGGATCTCGCGGAACACATAAGGGCTTTCGGGGTAATACAGGTTCCTGAGGATATCCTTGCAGCGACCTTGTCATCGATCTTCAGAGCCGGGGTCAGCGTATCGGGCGCTGGACTGCTCCTTTCTCACTCCTGAAGTGGAACAGGCCCGAGTTGTAGCGCGTCGTCGGCCCGCTGGAAGAGCTGGCACAGGTTCGGCGTAGATGTCCCTGCCGTTGAGGAGTCCCTGCAGCTGCTCATCCCGTTCCACGCCGCGGTCCTCGCAGATGCGCAGGAACACGATCCGGTCGATGGTCATCTGCACGGCGTAATTCAGCTCGCGACGCTCAAGTGCGGGTTGCGCAGGGCAATGTTCCGTGCCAGCAGGTCGCGCCAGCGCTCGATCTCCGCCAGGAACGCATCGTCCACTTCGGTCGTGCCTTCTTGCCTCTTCATTCCTTCGGCGTACTTATCGAACGATCCTTTCAGGACGGCCTCATGGGAAAAGATGGCGGCGATCTCGTCCCATTTTTCGATGTACTCCTTGGAAGGTAAGCAGCATCACCCGGCCGGTGGAAGCCTTGTCCCCCTTATCGGGCTTGACCCGGCAGTCGTAGACGGCGAACTCTTCGAAGTCGGTCAGGATGGAGAGCGGCAGCTTGGCAGACCAGGCATAACGGCGCAACTGGAAGGCGGGATGGATATCTGAATTCGATGTTTACGGCGGGTTTCTTGGCTTCCACGAAGAACTTGCGTGTCCCCCCGATGCGGAAGGCGTAATCGGGCGCCTTGTTCTCCCCTTCGATCTCAAGGCTGTCCTCGTGGATGACATCCTTATACATTTCGGCATAATTTTGCCGGTTGAATACATCCCAGCCCAGGGCTTCAAAGAACGGGTTTAGAAATTCCGTTCGCAGCTGCGTCTCGTTATATCTTCCTGAACGATAGGCATCCCGGTGTTGTTCGAAACGTTCCACCAGGTTTTTAACGTGTCAGGCGCGGTCATGGGCAAATTCCATCCTGTTTCCGATGTTCAATGTGTCTTTAAAGCAGGCAGGAGAATCAGCGATTCGAGCAGGTTGATTTTGGCCCGAAGCACTACTGAAGCTTGATCTCTCCATCGAACTTGACGTTCAATTTGAGTCCCGCAACCTCCAGGGTCACCGTGGCAGGGAACGATTCTGTGCCTGCAATGCTGCCATCGGCAACGGATCGGTCCACCGCCTGCTCGATGGCGCGCTGCGAGTTGACACCAACCATTTTTAAGAACTTGCGGATGCTGATGTTAAATGTCTCTTCATTCATTGGGACCTCCAATTTTCCATACTGGCAAGCATACAGGAAAATAACCCTTCGTGCAAGGCGAAATTCATTACAACAGTCACCTGCCACTTACCATTTACCGATGACTTACTTTCCACCTTCCACATTGTGCCTCCTACATAATTTACTTTACTGATGTTTGAATTCCAGCCTGCAAATCCACTGTAACAAGTAAGGTTACTAATGAGACAGGCGGCAGAATGAGACCCTCCCCGGGCCAAAGCTCAGGGAGGGTATGAATAGGAGGATGGGAAATGTTTGTGTAGCGAGTTCTGAAAATGATGAACTGGTCACCGACGGAGCCGGTCAACCCACGGACAAAAATGTTGTTAAATATACGAGCAATGTCTTTTTTACTCCTTCTTGAGTGAAATTATCTTGATGTTACTTCTCATATTCTCCAGTCATCCTATAATCATCCAATACTGTTCCTATATTCATCCTATAGAGTAGCTACAGTCAACCTAGGGTAAACCTTTATACTTTCTCATAATTGGTATTTCTCTTGACAAGCGGGGTCTTGTGCGATTGCTTTTCTCTCAATTGGTATGCGATAAATTTTACAGGAGTTCTACGAATATTTCGTTTTCAGGATTGTTAGGAGGTCATACATTTATGAAAAGCGAGGCTCCTGTGAATTGATGGATATTCCAGGTTTATTGATGAATATAAACGCTTCCTCACAGAAAATCTGCAGGGAAGATTCTTGTGATACCAAGTACTCGTTTTGCCTCCTGTGAGCATCCAGTTGGAGGCTCGGCGGCCTCGTCGAGGCGGGGTCCATAACTTTGTATCCTCACCTCTACTACAAGACAATCAAATCATGAACAGACTGGCGAAAACGCACCAGTCTGTTCATATTCATCAATTTTCCCCGATTCATCCAGTTCACTATGTTTGCACTTTTAGGTTTTGACACCATATCTGGCGGTTGGCGGCTGGTTAAACCAGCATATATGAGGGTCCGACATCAAAAGTGCAAAGATAGTATTAGTTTTATTACGGTAACTTCAGCATCCAGGCGCCTCGACCGTGTGTTGCAGCATAGAGCACACGTCCGTTCGAGTCGATCGTCAACCCATAGACTGCGACCGAGGGCAGACTGCCAGCAGCAGGAACCCATTGTGTACTGCCAGCTGCAAGCAGGTCTACTCCGAAGTCTGTTGAGACGTACAAGTCTCCTGTCTTCGAATTGAGCGTGATATCGGTGATCGGCTGATCACCGAGGTTGTTGCTGAGGTCGGTCCAGGTCGCCGTATGGCTCGTCGGGTTGTAAGTCACCTCGAATACATGCCCGGTTGCCGTACCTGTGGCAGTTGCGTAAGCATCGTAACCTGAGAACGAGATGAAGGCATGGTTCGGGTTCGACGGGTCAATTGCGATACCACTCACGAAGCGAGTCGGTGTCGAGGTCGTCGTCAATTCGGTAGAACGTCACGTTTGCCGGGTTCGGATCACCTGCATTGGACGAGACGAAGACGCGTCCATGCCGCAATCCTGCCCATAACGTGCCGTTGTCGCCTGCCGCCCGCTCGACTGCGACGATATAGCCAGCAGCGCCCGGGTTCTTATCGGTGCCAAAGGAAGTGCTGGAGATCCTGCCCGATCGCAGCCCAGTCGCCACAGGGTTGAGCGAAGCTGCCTGTGAACTCGTTACAGTTCGATTGAGGAAAGCTTGGCCGCCATTATCGTCCTGCGTCCGCCAGACATGCTGCAGGCCTGTGAAGGCTGTCCCATTGACTGCGGGGTCGTAGATGATCGGGATGTAGAACGAGCGACCTTCGGCAGCTCCGGCTCCGCCTCCAAAGAACGTGTCAGAGACCCAGTTCCAACCCAGGGGGTCGGTGCCGCGGAAGTTCATGTCGATCTGCGCATCATAGAAGGTGTGGAAACGTTTGTTCGGGTCGAAAGCGTTGATCCCGGACTGGCCACCATCACCAAAGATGGTTACAAACCAGTTCGAGTTCCCGTTGCCGTTGCCATTGCCCTTGCTGGTGAAGGCGTGCGTTCCGTTGTCCTGCGTGCCGCCCATGATATCGGTGAGCGGGTTTTGCGCATTGACAGAAAGACTTTGATATTGCAGTGTTCCGAGTCACTATTCAATGATGTGGTTGTCGTCGGCACCTTGGACAGCCAGTGCTGGCAGTCAATAAGGTTGTTCCCGGAAAGACCACGCGATGCACACTGGCTGGAAACATCACTGAACGTGCCATCGGTCCTCCATACGCCACCATCGTCGGCGGTAAAGAGGATATTCGGGTTCAATGGCGTTGCAGCCATTGCATGCGATCGGGATGGCGGCTCAGGCCCTGTGTATCAATGGTCATGTCGGTGAAGTTGACGCTCATCCTCAGAGCGCTGGACTGCACGGCCGTTGACCGGCCGCCTAGTTCGTTGTATTGCATCGAACTGCCTATGTAGACAATGTCAGGTGCCCCTGGTGGAGAGTAGACCGGCATATCGTATGTACATTGCGTGCTGCAGTAGTTATATTAGGCAAACCCTGGTGTGCCGTTTGCAGAATTAGACAGCTTTGTCCAGCCACCGTTCGTGCCACCGCTGAACAGTGTTGCCGCTGCAATGTTTGCGTTGTCAACGTGATAGAAATTCGCCGGCGCATTGCTTGAGTTGCCAACGTAGATGCGCAGGCTGCTGCCCTTTGGAGCGAGCGAGAACTCGGTCCGCGCAAATGACGACTGGGCAAGTGATCCGCCGCCTGCCGACATAAAGACCTGATGGAAGGATGTATCGCCATCAAGCGTCTGCGAGCGTCGGAACACGCCATAGGCGAAGAACGAAGCGTAAACCTGCGTCTCACCAGATGGCCGGTAGAGCTCGATATCTGATGCACCCGCGGTGGAAGAGTTGCTGCCGTGGGATTCCCCGGGTTGACAGTATCCTGTGCGAGGATGAAGGCCGCCGAGAACGTCGCTCCTCCATCGGTTGATTCGTAAAGACCGACTTGAGCTGCTCCAGGAGGTGTGAAGCGTCCGCCATTCACGGAGGATGAACCATGGCGTGCAACATCCGTTCCAATGAAAATATGGTTTGGGTTGGCTGGATCAACCGCAATAGCTCCAATTGAGCGGCCCACTGCAACTGGGCATGAGCCTGTCCCAGATGCACATGGAGCTGTCGCCGCTACACTGCCCGGCACGAGTGTCCAACTCTTGCCGAAGTCAGTGGATTTATACAACCCGACTCTCAGCCTCGGAGTCACTTGAACCATTTGGCTCACCCGTGCCAACGTAGAGTGTTTTCCCTTTCGGATCATTCGGGTCGAAGATGATAGAGCCAATCGCATTCGAGGGAATGCCGTTACCCGAGGGATGCCAGTTTAGCTGGGAAGCAAGTGCATTATCTGCCTCCCAGACTTCACCTCCTGCTGCCCCAAGGAAGATCTTACAATCATTGGCGTGGCAGCTCGGCGAGACGGCCATTGTTGTTGTGCGGCCGGAGTAGATTGTCCCGGCAGTTGCGCCAGTCGACTAGATGCTACGAGCGCGGAAGCCGGAACCCGACTGGGGCCAACCTCCTGCCAGTTTGTCTTCTTTCCGCCTGGTAATTTGCCAATGGCTTGCGCTGCGTTCAGAGCTCCCTGTTGTTGTGCGGGAGCGATGGCTGCCGCCGGATAAGCCTGGTTGTCATACGCTTCCTGGGCGGGTCCATCCGTTGATGCGGGTTTCGCCGCCATTCGCTACTTTGCCAAGGGATGTTTGGAAGGCATCCCGATCCATCCTCATGAAGTGTGGTCCCCATTGGATTTCATTCTCCTTCTCCCTCATGTAGAACATGACTGCTGCGACTGAGATTGCCAGTACGGCAACCAGCGCAGATACACGAAAGGCTTTTGTTTTCATATTTACAAATTCTCCTCTGTACCTAGTAATGAACCGATCTTTTCCGGAACGATAAACATAAATTTACTGTAGTATGTTCTCCTGTCACCTCCTTTTAACCGAAAAAAACGGCCACCGAAAAATTTCGGTGATCCGATGGGAATACCCCCATCTAACTGACCCGAATAACATCTGATAAAGATGCAAAGAGCTTCTTCAGTTTCATTCAATACTCTCCTCAAAGTATGGAATTCAATATGGTCTTATAAACAATGGATTTGCCTGACAATCGGATTATTTATTTATATTGTTAACCACCTCCTTTCGCTTTAAATGATAATGCCGAAGATGGAATCCATTCTTCGGCCAGATGATTTGTGTTGGTATCATCCCCAAACTTTGGTATGTTTGCAAATCGATTAGAGAGATGCGTTTTGCGTTTCTCACTACGATTAAGACCACCTTGATAATTAAGGGCGAAATTATCATACAACATAATACAATGCATTTCAAGCAGTTGTAACCTTTTATAATCTTTCTGGTATCTTGATAAATTTCCCAATTGGCAAACTTCCCTGCAAATTGCGGAGAAGTTTATTACCACCTCCTTATAAAGGGCGAGGCGATGAGCTCTCTTCCATGGCTGACACACAAAAGACCAGGCAGGCGTTTGCCTGGTCTTTTGCTGGAAAAAACTATACTAAGGTGAAACGGCGCCGGCGCCGAGCGCGTTCACCAATCCGGCGCCAAAGAAACTGTTGCTCCCCACACCGCCGGAGCAAGCCTGAACCGGCGCGCCAAAGAACGCGACGCCCGGATCGAGTGTGGCCGGGCATGGCAACTTCGTTGCCGAACTGCGCAACTTGGCGACGACCGCACCTTGGGGCATCCCCGGATGGGCGGCGCGAATGAGCGCGGCTACGCCTGCCGCGTGCGGCGCAGCCATCGATGTGCCGTTGAGCCACGCGTAGAAGTTCCCGGACGGATCCACGACCAGTCGGTTGAGCGAGGCCTCAAGAGCCAGGTCAGACGCTGTTGAGGAGTACGGAGCAAGCACACGTCCGCGTGATGAGTCGGCTGTCGGCGTCTGGAAGCGGGAGCCGCCTGGCGCTGTTACGTCAGTAATCATCCCATACGTCGAGTACCACGCGAGCAGGTTCTGCGCACCCGTAGCAGAGACGACGACCACGCCGGACAACTCCGTCGGCAATACGACGCAGCTATTGTTCACCGGCCGTGTGACCGCTGCGCCGGCTGGAAAGTCGGGACTGATTTCATCCAGGATCGGATGATTCAGGTCGATGCCCTCATTACCCTCGGCCGCGACAAGAACGACCCCCCTTTGTTGAGCGTATTTCGCCGCGCGAGAGATTGCCTGGACGATGGCCTTCTGCTCCTTGTCGTTCCGGCAGTTGAACAACCACGGGTCAGCGAAGAAACTCATGCTCACGACATCGAGCTTGTGGTCGCCCGCATAGATCAGCCCGTCCACGACCGAGTCGGTGAAGAAGTAACCCTCGGCGGTGCCTGACTTGAGTGCAACGATGGTCGCCTTCGGAGCAACGCCCGCGATGCCGGTTCCGTTGATCGGCGCGCCGATCGTCCCGCGGTATGCGTGCCGTGCCCAGCCAAATCTTGCAGCGCGGCTTTGTTAGAGCAGTCACCGCGCGTGACCTGCTCCGACGGATCCGCCGTCGGCGTCGTCGCGTACAGGAACACGCATGACGCGGCAAGGTCAACATTCGGCATCAGGTCGCCATGGGTCAGGTCAATGCCAGTGTCCATCACGCCGACCTTGACACCCTGCCCTTGGTTGATTGCATACGAGCCGGTGGGGGATCGCGTTGATGGCGCGCATGTCCCACTGGCACGGACTGAGCGGATCGGGCCCGATCGATGTCGGAGACGCTATAGAGCGCGGCGCACGCAGTCGCTTCGGCGGCCTGGGTCTGTGTGCTCGCCGGCGGAGGAACCGCCAATGGAGCGGCTGGCGCTTGGTAGAACCCGGCATTTCGTGCCACGCCAAGGACCGCACCCGACTGCTCGAGCACCTCAGCAAATCTAGGGATTTGAACGACGTGACGGTCGCGATGCCCAATTTGTTCACACGGACGATTCTCCCGCCTGCCTTTGCGATCACAGACGCTGCATCGGACGACACGGAGTTTGACTTATACAAGACGATGTACGTTTGAGTAGCACCGCTACTCGCCTGTTGTGAGCTGGCCCCCACGGGAACTACGCCTGTCAAACTAACAAGGGTGACAAAGGTTATGAATAGTGTAAGTAACTTATTTATTTTCATTCATTACTCTCCTCTAAGCATGGAATCTTTGGATCTTCGACACTTTCGATTGCCTGACAATTAATAGATTTTGTTCCTGTTCATCACCTCCCTTCGATTAAAAGATAATGCCGAAGATGGAAACCATTCTTCGGCTCGGTGAGGTGAGGTGGTATTATCCCCAATTTGGTATGTTGGCAAATCAATTAGAGAGATACTTACTGCTTTTCTCACTACGATTAAGACCACCTTGATTATTAAAGGCGAAATTATCATACAACACAATGAAATGCATTTCAAGTGACTCTGTAACCTTTTGTTATTTTTTCGGATATCTTGATAAATTTCACAAACGAAACAATCTGTATATCCCACGGTAGATATAATGCCCACGGTCACAAATTGCGCTTCCCATGGAGTAAAAAAGCGCAATTTGTGACCGTGAAGGGTATAAATATGCTTTTTATGCAAAGTTCACCATCTCAAAGCCAGATCAACTCACGCTGGAGTTCAAGAATACTCTGTATAAAATCAAATTCCCCACAGAGCTCTGCAGGGAATTTGATTACAAATATACTTGACTAATTTTAATCGATGGGACACCAACCCTAGCAAGGGTTCGAAGAGAGGATGTTGCGGAAGTTATTGGTGCGAGTGATTGGCGTAAATCCTGCGCCTGGATATACAGTAAAGAGCAATGGTCCATACTCAGCCGTTGAATTGCCGCCAAATGTGTTGGTCGTCCCCTTTAGCTCTGTGCCGCCGAGCTGCCAGACGCAACTCCCGGAAGGTGTACCGTTCGAAGTACCGGTCGAGAAGATTGGATAAAAATTCGAACCAGGCGGTGGATTGACACAATTTGCACCTGTGGTGCGATTGCAGTTTCCACCAAAGTCTGCCGCCTCAATGCGCGGCAGGTCTGCTTCGAACGCCACCCGGCTGTACTTCTGTGATCCGTTGAACAACGGACTTGTAAAAAGGATCGAGCTTGGATGGTACTTCTTATCCTGGCCGCGATTGGGATCCGTGCCGGGCCAGACGGGTTGGTAGGAAACCCCGTCGAAGTCATTGTCGGTAGCAATACAGCCTCCGATTTTCACGCGCAACGATTCCGAAGCATCGAAGCAGCCGAAGTCATCATCATCTGGTCCGCCCGGATCATTTACACTTGAAGTGCACTGACCTGTGTTCGGGTCAATCGCACTACAGTACTCGAAGTGGCCGATCTCATCCGAGAAGGCAACGTTGTAGGAGTGGGCTGCCCATGGCACCCGGGTATGCTCGCTCGAGGTCGGCGTACATTGGATGGAAGGCATAGGGCGTCTGGGTGCATGTCGTGGCAGCCGGGTCGAAGTTGATCTGGGCAAACCCATTGGCAACACTCGCCGTCATCGATCCGGATTGGTGGTTGGTCTGATCGTGGATAATGACCTGGAGACCGGCCGAGGTATCGTGGATATCGACTGTTATGTTGTCGCCCGAATTCATGAACAGGTCGGTCGCTGGATTGGGAGTGAAGCTGTTGAGCGTTAGTTCCAGTGGCCCTGCCGGTGCGTGGGGTACCCCGCTTTTCGTGATGAAGGCGAAGTTGGCTGGCTCGAGACCAACTGTGTCCAGACAACTGGCGTTGTTAGCACGCCGGATTCTGATCCTTGTTAAGGCTGAAGATCGCCATGGCAGCGCACCACTTGGACCAGTCACAGCTGATGCATCCGGAGGCCACGGCGTCCAGCCGGGCGGGTAGAACTGCAGCTCCAGGAATGCGGTGCCCGGGATGCCTGCCGATATAATCTGGCTGCCGCCGGGTTGGAGCCATCGAAGATGTTCGTGTCGCTATTGGGTGTGCATGGGAGAATGCGTAAACTCCGGGGCAGATTGGTTGTCACATAGCGCCATGCCAAGCCAGAAAGCGGGATGAAGCTGGAAATTGAACGTGCCGCCGCTGCCATCCTGGGTAGGCAACGTTTTGGGATCGCTGGGCAGCGCGAGTGATATAGATTGCTGTTACCCGAACCAGGAACGTTCGAGTAGAACAGCAATGAGGGCTCATCATGGCCGGTGTATCTGCCCTCATAGCCAATGGCATCCGCCACCTCTGTGCAGATGGGTCGCCTTCATCACAGCGCAGGCGGGCGTGGTCTTCATCCGAGACGGCGAGCAGGCTGCTCATCGGTCGTGCAGCGCTGCTTTGGGCTACCACAGGGAATACACCTGTAGGACTCACAAACATAACAAGCATCAAACAAACAGTAAAAAACTTTCTCGTTTTCATTCAATACTCTCCTCAAAGTATGAAATTAAATTGGTCTTATGAACAATGGATTTGCCTGACAATCTGTTTTTTTATTTATATAAAATCATCACCCCCCTTCCGCCTTAAATAATAAAGCCGAAGATGGTATCCATTCTTCGGCCGGGTGAGGTGAGTTGATATAATCCCCCAGCTGTGGTACGTTGGCAAACCGAAAAGAGAGCAGCTTTCCTCACTACGGTTAATACCAGTGTAACTACATATAACACTATGATCATACATCAGGTTTAACCTATTTCAAGCAAATCTCATCTTCTATTAATTTTTTCAGGTATCTTGATAAAATTCACAAATGGATAAACGCTTCCTGATCTGCCTCCATAATTATTGTGGCTCTGCTCGCCGCGGCTGGGACTGCCTATTATCTATACCGTCCCAACAGCGCCCGCATGCTCGCCTTCCACACCTGGATGAACAACCCCGCTTCGCACCCGGACTGGAAGCTGGCATCCGGTTCCCAGTGTGGTTCGGCCCCGTTTCATTTTCCCACCGATGGGTTTGTCGGTTTCCTGTGGGGGGATTCCTTCCGCCCCGGCCACCGCCACCAGGGGATCGATATCTTTGCCGGAACTGGAATCGGCATGACCCGCGTCGTCTCTGCCTACCCCGGATTTTTGACGCGCCTGCCCGATTGGAAGTCAAGCGTCATCGTGCGCGTCCCGGACGATCCCCTGCAGCCCGGAAGACAGATCTGGCTTTATTACACCCACATGGCCGATGAACAGGGAAACTCCTTCATCTCCCCGGATTTTCCGCCCGGCTCATACGAAGTCCCCATCGATACAGGGACCTTCCTTGGCTACCAGGGGGATTATTCCGGCGACCCGAACAACCCGGTCGGTGTTCATCTGCATTTCTCCATCGTCAAGGATGACGGCAGTGGGGGCTTCAGGAACGAACTGAATATTGACAATACCCTTGACCCTTCCCCCTATCTGGGATTACCTTTGAATGCGTACGAAAACCGGAACCGTGTTCCAGTCTGCGAGCCGTCGAGTGACTGAGTTAAAAGGCAGGGTTGTTTTAATTACCGGGGCAGGCAAGGGAGCCGGGCGGCTCCTGGCCCAGGCGTTTGCCGAACGCGGCGCATCTGTGGCGGCGAACGATATCTCACCGGTCAATGTTGAGCAGGTAGTGGATCAGATCAACGCTCTCGGGGGCCGGGCGAAGGCGTATATTGAGGATGTGGCTAAGAAACTTGGTGCACAGTACATCATTAATCAGGTGGAGGAGGATTTCGGGCAGATCGATATCCTGGTCAATCATGCGGCCGTCGAGCCGCATGTCCCGCTCCTGGAGATTGACGAATGGGACTGGCACCGAGTCCTGGATGTCAACCTGACGGGAACCTTTCTGATGACCCAGTCTGTTGGTCGCCTGATGCGCGCCCGGGGTGAAGGCATGATCGTCAACCTGATCGCACAACACAGACCTCGGCCGGCCGCGAAGCCAAAGCGGGCGCGGCTTTCGCCGCCACGATGAGCGGGTTGGAAGGGTTCACGCGTCAGGCCGCAGTTGAACTAACTCCCTACGGGATCCATGTTCATGCAGTGGAAATCGGCGATGAGATCGTCAGTAAGGTAATGGCACTGCTTATTAGTAAGTTGTCGGCGGAAGAATTCACCTCAAAAGATTTATGGACTTTGGTAAAACCAACCGTCCGGCAGTGGAAGAAGAGGAGGTTGTTCTGATCTTTGATGATACTATCCAAGAAAAACCATACACCGATGAAAATGAAGTAATGTGCTGGCATTATGATCATACCAAAGGCCACGCCGTGCAAGGGTTCAATTTGCTCATTGCTTATATCATGTCAATGGCATCACGCTTCCGGTGGCATTTGAATTGATAAAAAAGCCTGTCGAGTATTGTGACCTCAAGACCCGCAAGCGAAAACGAGCCAGCCTGTCCACAAAGAATGAATTGATGCGCAAAATGCTACTGGTCTGTGTGCAAAACAAGCTGAAATTCCGTTTTGTTTTGTTTGATACCTGGTTTTCATCGAAAGAAAACATGTGTTACATCAAAAAAGATTTGCTAAAGGATTTTATTTGCGCACTGAAGAGTAATCGGCTGGCAGCCGTGAGCAAGGTAGATTATCAAGAAAGGATGAGTCATGATGGAATTAATCGGAATACCGCACAAACTTGATCACCAGGCTGGTCGCCGCAGCCCGTGAATTTCGCACCGAGTGTCTTGCTGCGCACGATGCCTTCATGCCCCTGGAGTCTGGTGGATGGACAATCCACCAGATCGCCGCGCATACCCGGGACGTGGACAGGCTGGTCTATGGGTTGCGTGCCCGCAGAACGGCGATGGAACACAACCCTGAATTTCAAAACTTCGACGGCGAGGGGTATATGGCGGAGCACTATTCGAAAAGTGAACCGCTGAATGAAATCCTGGATGGACTGGTGGAACAGGTGGAAAGCCTGGCAAAAGAGCTGCGCGCCCTGCCCTCTGAGGCCTGGGCACGCGAATCAAGCCACGTGATGATCGGACGCGGCCTCACCCTGCAGACCTGGGTGGAAAAGGATCTTGCACATATCGAGGAACACCTGGAAACGATCAGAAAGCAGGAGGAATAGTAGGCATGAATTTCATGCCGGCAGTCTCACCACAATGGAAAACCGATGAGGTTCGCGATCCAGGCAAACAATGCTGGATAGAACTGCAAAAAGATCACGGCACTTAGAATCCCCAATACCGTTCCTGCAACTACATCTGAAAGATAGTGGACGCCCATGGCTACGCGCGCCAGGGCGACGAGGGGCGCCCAGATCCACAGGACGAATTCCCAGCCAGGCCGGACCCAGGGCGCCGGCGATCACCGCGATAAAAAAGGCGCGGCGCAGCGTGTCCGGATGGGAACGAATGAGGGTCGGTATTCCGGTAAATGCCGCCCCACTCCCCTTCAGGCCGCCGCCGCCTGACGAGGAACTTGATACCCATCACCAGGACCGCCAGCAGGCTGATGCCTACCAGCTCGACCACATACCATTCCCTCCAGGCGGGATTGCCAAAGAACCACAAAAGGAGCAGTGCCGCCCCCCAGAACCATGAGTTGCCGGAATGGGCCAGGATAACAGCAATAGTACGCAATGCGCCTGGCTTTTCGGCCACGCGCATTTGATTGGAGAGCCGGGCATCCAGCTCGAGCAGGGAAGTCATGTTCATTGATTGTTTTTCGAAGGGGTCGCGTTTTTGCTCTTCTTCCCAACGATGCATCCTTCTTTTTAGAAATCGTTTTAACCGGGCTGCATTTGCAAGCTTCGTTCAGTCCCCTGTTTGGGGACTTACTTCTTCCTTCGAGGTCGCCTGGAGCTGCTTCGCCAGGTCTGTGCGCATGAGCTCGAGCTGGTGCGGTTTATCCACATCCATGCAGGCTTCGGCATAGGGCCACACAATTGCACGCCCCTGGATGCCAATCCGTTTGCAAACGCGTTTAATGGCATCGTCCAAAGTAAGCTGCCTTGTGAACAGCGCGAACAATGTACCCAAGCCAATAATCTTCGCCTGCTTGATCGGACTTTTGCGATTGCCGATCAGCGATTCCCACATATCCAGGTGCTCGGTAGCCATGCGGACATGCGACATGTTGATATCCGCCCCGCAGACATCCATATCCTTAAGGTGGGTATAGGTGCGCCGCGAATTAGGAAATCTCGTTTCCATGACCTCGCGCTTGCAAATCCCATAATAAAGATCATCCTTCGTCTGCATGCAGGTATCCACGAGCCAGTCCACCATTTCAGGTTTGAGAGCCGGAATATCGGAGGAAACGATCAGGACATATTGTGTATTTTTGTCCAACTCGAGTGCCTTATGCACTCCCGCAACGACATTCGACAGCATGCGACCCTGGTTTGAAATATGGTAAAGGGGCTTTTTGCAGGTCAATCCATTCTTGGCTGAGAGGCCGATCAGGAGGACATTATCCACGCTCTTTGCATCGCTGAGAGCATCCAAGCACCCACTGGACCATGGGCTTGCCTGCAATATCGATCAGGGCTTTCGAGTCCCCGTTGGAATAGGCATAAAGCGGATCCTCAGGCTGCGGAATTCCACCGGCAATTACGATTGCATCCATAGATTCTCCTTTGGTAAAGTATACAGGTAGACACAAAAACAAATAGACAGGACTTTACTTGTATACCAATTTACCTGTGTACTTGTTTACCTATATTCCTAATTCAGCTCCTGCAGTTGAGGTTCGAATCCCAGCCTGTCGAGCATTTCGTTCAACTCATCCCAGCTCAGCGGGCGGCCTTTCCCGGAGACGGCCACCAGCGCGGCTTCCATCATGTTCGTGCCAAAGGAGCGGCCGTCCAGAACCGGTGTGGTGGTGACAAGATATTTCACGCCTGTCTTACGGAAAGCTTCAACATCTTCCGGTGTGGTGGTATTGGTCACGATCACTTTGCCCTGCAGGTTATCGGGCATAAAACGCTTGATGTAGTGACAGTCACCGGCAATGACAGTCGCCCAATCATAATACTTACCCCACTTGGGTGTCCGTTTCTCCTGCTTCTCGCCGGTGGGATAAATCCATTCGAAGGGCAGCCTTCCCGGCAACGGGCATCAGTAATGCTGCCAATGTTTTCACCGAACTTAGCTTGTGAATGGCGATCGGGATATCCAGACCAAACATCAGGTCGCCAAATATGGTTTCATAACCTGATTCAGCAAATGATCTGGAGAGTCCCCAGCGATCCACCCCAACCGTTACAAGGACTTTTCGTCCGCATGACTGGAGATAATCGCCGATCTTTTTATCCAGGAAGGCAGGCGCCTTGTTTTCAAGCGTATTTTTGAGCCCGCCGCCATCCACCAGGGGGGTCTTTTCCACGAAGCGCACCATGGGCTTGATCTGAATAAAAGGGATACCACTTACCATCCACCAGCGCCCCGAGGTCTGCGCCTCCTACGCCAAAGGCGTCCACTTTGCCATCCAGCTCCTGGTATTTCAGCGCGGCGGCTTCCATGTCGCCGTCGGTCCCAATGCGCTCGATGCTGACTTCTTCGCCAAGCAGCGTCACTTTCACTGCCTTATTGCGCTTCGACGACCCAATGCTGATGCTGACGGCTCTTTTCATGCCAGGATCCTCCACAATCAAGATGTTGTATTATATAACGGAATCAGGCTGGGGCTGTGTGGGAAGCGTAAAGAAGAATGTCGTCCCGTGCCCGATCTCACTCTCGACCCACATCCTTCCGCCGTGCACTTCGACGATCCTCTTTACCAGGGCAAGGCCGATGCCTGTTCCCTCACTCCGGGGGTCGAGTTTATTGAACAGGCCAAAGACCCGCTCAAAATGCTCCGGGGCGATGCCCATCCCGTTATCACGCACAAAGAAGGTGGACCGCTCATGTCGAGTGACATCGCCCACCCAACCGACGTCAATATGAGGCTCCGGCTGGTCCCCCGTGAACTTGGCAGCATTGTCCAGCAGGTTCTGGATCACCTCCACCAGCCTGGGACGGTCACCGTAAACAACAGGCAGGTTCGCCTCAATCTGCAGTGCCACCCTGCGCTCCAGCAGGCGGCCTTCGACCAGGCCAACAGCATCCCGCACGACTTCCTCAAAGGGAACTGTGGTCAATTCGTTCTTGATCCGCCCGATGCGCGAGAGCTCAAGCAAATCATTCAAAAGCCTTCGCATCTTATCGGTCGCATCGGTGATGCGCTGGATATCAGCGGTCAGGCGCTCGCGATTGCCGCTCAAGGCATCCTGCTCTAGGTAGCCGAGAAAACCGCGGATCGTAAAGAGCGGGGATTTTAGGTCATGTGAGACCGTATAGGTAAATCGCTCCAGCTCGGCATTTTTGTTCTCCAGCTCGCCGATGAGATTTTTCCGCAAGCCCAACTCCAGTTGAAGATCAGAAAACAGACGCGCATTCTCCAGGGCAATTGCCACCTGGCTGGCGTAGACAACGGCCAGCTGGGCATGCTTCTCTATGAACTTTGCAGGCTGAAAGCCGTCCAGGGCAATGATCCCGATTATTTTTCCCTTGACTTTCAAGGGGACTGCCATCCAGGAATGGATGCGGTTATGTGGGAATACGCCAAAGGCCGGGAATAACTTCTGGACATCCTCATACAGGACATAGGGAGCCCTTCCCTGGATTAAGGGATATGCCGGTTCATTCTCGTTGATCTCGAATCGGTTCTCCGACTGGATTGGGCTTAATCCATAGCCACGCGTGCTGACGATCTCAAACATGCTCCCGTTAATTAATTGAACCGAGGCACTGTCGAATGGGACCACTCTTTCCAGTTGTTCCAGGATACGATCGATCGCCTCCGATTTTTCAAGCGTCGCGGCCACAATCGCCACGCTTTCACGTAGTGTCTCAGACTCGGCATTCTTGATCTCAAGCTCGGCGATCAATCTTTTGCGATTTTCAAGCTCATTTTGCAGTTCCGTGACCAGCCGGGCATTGTCCAGCGCAATCGCAAGCTGATTGGCAAAGGTAACCGCCAGCCCGGCGTGGTGCTCGTTGAATTGACCCCGGCTCTTCCCATCCAGCGCGATCAGGCCGATGATTTTGCCGCGTGTCTTGAGAGGAATCGCCAGCCAGGACTGGACATAGGTATGCGGCTCCATCTGGAAGTCCTGCAGCTCCTCCTGTACATTGTTGTTCAGGATGTAGGGAACTTCGCCGTTCAGGATCGGATAAGCAGAATTTTCCCGGTTCACCGGGAAGGCCATCCCCGCTATTTCCGCTTCAGGAGGAAGGTTCACACCACTGATCAGAAGCTGCCAATCACCCTCGACGGTCCAGACAGAGGCAGTATCGTATGGAATTACCCGCTTGATCTGCTCGAGAATCCGCTGGATGATCTCGGAAAACTCGAAGGTTCCGACGATGCTGGCCAGGCTTTCCCGCAAGGTCTCTGATTCCCGGTTTCTTGCCTCCAGCTCCCTGATCAGTTTTTCACGCTCCGAATCCATCCGATTCCGGTGGTTGCCCAGCCGGGTCCGTATGTTCAAGCGCAGGTGAGGGGAGGATGGATCAGACATTTTACGGAAACCGTTCACGTGGACCATGCTCTTCATGATATTTCCAGGTGCGATCATTATAAATCATGGAGCCAGGTTAGTATCGCTTACAGAATCAAAACCATCGCCGACCCGGAGTGACCGGATTGACGATGGTTTTATGTTTACAATCAGGTTAGGGTGTACAGATCGCTTTGAAGGTCGCTTCACCCACCTGGCTGTTTGGCGGGAGGCTGCGAACACGAATGGAATAATCCCCGGCTTGAGCCACCTGATAGTAATCCTGCACAGTTTTTGTCTCGCCAGCTTCGAAAAGCACCTGTTTCTGTTCGGATGTTTGTCCCGTGCTCGATTCCCAATACCAGATCACGATCAGAGGACCATTTGTTGTGATCTCTGCAGTGATGATGACGCTTTGGGGAAAGGCGCCACAGGCCACATTCATGGCAGACGGATCTACACTGACCTTGATGTTTGTGACCATGATCTCCGGCGGACCCACAACCGGGAGCATCTCCAGGTTCCCCTCCACATTAACCAGATCCACAAACAGCCAGCAGGAGGTGGATGGATCGCTCGGGTTGCGGACGTAGATCCAGGTGATGTCGATATTCTTGCCGATCACCTCCGCCTGCCTTCCGACGATCAGCGCGCCAATCACTGCATAGGATACATCCGGCCCGAAACGACAGTTGATAGGCTGCTCACGCGGCCGAAGCCAGCACGGTCGAAGGAGTAGAAGTGGCTGTTGGGGTTGGGAACTGTATGACGTCAACCAGCGTTTCGACGGGGACCGGCGTGAGGGTGTTCACGCCCGTAACCGGGATGTCAACCGTCGGCTGGAGGATCGGCGTGTCTATAGGTGTAGAGACCGGCAGATTACAGGATGAAAATGTAATCATGACGAGCAGGAAAAAAATCAAATGACGGCGTTTCATTGATTTCCTCCTGCTTTGAATCTTAACCTGTGATTGACATCTCCGCAACGGTCCTTTTGACCTATTAATGTCATCTGTTAGGACAGGGTAACGGCGCTCCGGCATGAGATTGAATGTTTCTGGACAACTGGATGCGAGTTGCTTTATGGCTCCAGGCATACAGGGATGGAATCGCTCAGGCCAAATGGGTCTCTGGTCAACCCGTTTTGATCGTAAATTTTGACATATTGGACCTCGGGGAACTGCTTGAGGTTGTAGGTCAGGATATCTGCAATGGTGTAGGCAGGGTTGGCCGGTTCGCACGCGCCCGTCAGATAGAGGCGGACAATGCCACCAGTGATCTCGAACCTGCCATAGCCGGTAAACCCATCATAAATTGCGGTCCAGCCATAATAATTTTTCTCGGTTGCACCCGGGCCTTTGAAATATTCATCCAATATGCCGCCAAAAATATCGTCGCTGTGCACCCAGCGGTCTCCGGCTACCTCAAAAGGGGGGAGATTGTTGGTCAGACGATACTTGTTGATGAAATGGACCTTGACCAGCGTGTACTGCGGTGTCGCCGTAGGTAGCCGTGTGCGCGTCGCGGTGGGAGTACGCGAGGCGGTACGCGTGGGCGTCGGTGTACGGGTGGATGTGGAGGTGCGGGTCAGAGTTGGTGTGCGCGTGCCGGTCGCAGTACGCGTCGGGGTCCTGGTCGGAGTAGGTGTACGAGTTCGAGTTGGTGTCCTGGTAGGGGTGGATGTACGCGTCCGGGTGGGAGTCCGTGTAACAGTGGGTGTATGCGTCACCGTGGGCGTACGGGTGATCGTTGGAGTTCGCGTGTTGGTTGGCGTCCGTGTCGGAGTTCTAGTTACTGTTGGTGTGCGGGTAGGAGTGGGAGTCTCGTGTGACGGTCGGCGGTGACAGGCGTTAACGGCGTAGGAGGTATGTCGCCCTGGAAGACAAAGCGGACCGCATCCACACCGACAAAGCGATCGGAAACCGTGGCGGTTTCATCCTGGGTGCGGTTGGTCAGCTCGATATATTCCGCGCCGCTGCCGCTAAAGTTATATTTTCCAATATACAGCCAGCCATCGGGTGTATAGAACATATTCGGAAAGACATCCTGGTCAACAACAACGGTGTCGGTTTCTCCCGCGTGCTGGATGGTATAAATCGCCCCCTCGGTCGTCGCCCTCACTGGAGGGATGCGAACATAGAGTGAATAGTAGCCATCGTTTGCGCCGGCAGGTAAGTTCCAGTGGGCGGCACAGTTCGGTGAGGTTGTCCGTGCCCTGGAATATCGCATGACCCCGCCCTGGGTGCCGCTCACGGCAATATCGTTCCAACACCGGTCGGGAAGCTCCTCAAAGTTGGCTGAGCCATCATCCACGAGGACCCCGGTCGGGACGTCCAGCGGATAGGCCAGCCCGGGACCTGAAGGATAGATCTTCGCTCCATAATAAGTGAGCGAAGGATAGGCGACCCACAGAGATTCAGGCTGGTTGTAGGGCCACGGATCAGAGCCGCTGCCTTTCCAGCCATATGGATCCACAGACCTGCCGGCCGGGTTGCGAACGAGCAGGTGCAAATGCAGGCCCGGTGGAATTGCCGGTCGTGCCACTGATCCCCAGCATCTCACCGTGCGGGACGGATGCGCATCCCACCGGTGAGCAGGCCTGCACCGCGACCGAGCTCATATGTCCGTAGTAGGTGTTGTAACCGTTCGAATGGTGCAGGCGGACATAAATGCCCAGGTTGACCTTGTGGTTCTGTGGATCCCACCAGCCGGCGTAGACGATCTGGTCAGCGTCGGCCGCGGCATACACGGGACGATAGGAAATGCCATAGTCCACGCCGTCATGGCCGTCGTAATAGACCCAATCGCCCAGACTGTAGGACCAATACCCGCCGGAGCCAGCATCGCAAATCCCTGCCCGGGGAGGCGGCGTTCCATGCGGCGCGGGGGAGGGACAATTCTTGTTGGCCACGTCACCGGTGTAGGCCACGATGCGGTTATCAAATGTATAGTTGGGGGTGGAATGGTCGAAGATCAATTCCTGTGAGGCAGACCCCGGGTACGGCGGATAAAGAAATGGAGTCACCAGCTGTAATGGCGCGTCGGCGTGCCTGGCAGAAGCGCCGCGCACAGAAAGGAAAAGGCCGCAAAGAAAAAGTGCTAAAAAAAAGTTCCTGTGAGATCGTGTCACAATCTTCCCTGAAACTTTGGATTTACCCCTCAAGGGGCAGGTGTGGCCTGTGAAACGGGAACCGACTTGAGCGTGGAAAGGACCGTCACTGCATCCCTGACGCAGGCATCGCTCTCCTCCTGGAAGGAGACTTCAAAGGCGGTGATGATCGTCCCATCCCCACCGGTGAAGGTCACAAATTTTTTCACTCCATTTTCAAACGCGGTACCGACATCGAAGGTGATACTCCCGGCCTGCAGCATCTCGTGCTCGACGGACATATTGGGCGGCAGGCCGCGTCCCGACGTCACCGAGATGATACAGTTTGGGATGGTCCTGTGGCCGAGTGCAGGAAAGCCGAATTGATCGGTGGTCAAAGCCCACACGTCCGGGTCGTAGGTTACACGGAAGGAATAGCCGGGTGTTGAATCGCCGGGATAGGTCGGCGTGCCATCCCACACCTGGCGCACCGGGGCATTGACATCTTCGGTTGGCAGCACAAGAGTGGGCAGCGGCGTGTCTGTCGGAGTTGTAGCAGGTGTGCTGGTGGGAGCAGGCGTGTCGGTTTGTGCCGCTGTGGGGGTGTTCACTGGCGTGTTTGTAAATGCGATGACAGTCTGGGTTGGATTTTCGATCTCAACGGGAGACTCGATGGGTACCGGCGCCTGGGTTGGTGCCGGAGCCGCGCCGCCACAGGAGCTGATCAATAAGGACAGGGTCAGGACTACTATACATCTTCGGACCATCAGAGACTCACTTTCGCATCCACGCGGGACAGCAGGCTGGCTCCGTAATCAGGGACCGGATCTCCCCCGAGGCGATGTCCGCGAGCTGCACTTCCATTCTACCATCTAGGACTGTGTTGAAGACGAGAGTGTTCCCATCCGGCGACCAGTACGGGGTCTCGGCCCGACCGTTCGTCAGGGATGTGATTTGATCTGACTCTCCACTTTGGACATCCACCAGGTAGACATTGCTGATTAACGAGTCGGCAGATTGATCCGCAATCCTGTCCTGGATATTCTCGCGCTTTACGAACGCGATCCGTTTCCCATCCGGGGACCAGTTTGCCGCGTAGCCGTGACCGGCATCCGCGTCTGCCAGTTTACGCGGGCTGGAGCCATCGGCATTCATGATCCACAGCTCACCGACAGTGAACGGGGTTTGCGAATCGGGAACCTTGATGAAAGCGATCTGTTTTCCATCCGGTGAATAACGGGCGAATGAAAGGTAGCTGAACGGATCGACGTACAACTGCTGGACCACTTTCCCGTCGCGTTTCGCCAGCCAAAGCTCGCTGCCCTGGCCCATGCCACGCGAGAATGCAAATATAAAATCCTGCCCGCCTGGATGGCTGGAAAGATCATAAGTAACTGCCGGCAGTGGAATAAATTCATTCCGCCCCTGTATATTCAGGCGGGCAATATGCGTATTTCCCAACAAATCCAATTTTAGATAGGCAGACTTACCATCGTTCGCCCATGCCAGGAAATGACTGTCCGAATCGGTGACTGGCTGAGTTACGGAACCGAACTCGCTGTCCAGAAAAAGGACTGTCTGCCCGTTGGGACAGTCAAGCTCGATGAGCAGGTACTTTCCGATGGGCGCTGGAAATACGTCAAACAAGGAACAACCGGGGGGTACAGAAAATGGAATTTCTTTGACCGGCTGCAAATCACTGGAAAATTCCACGAACGCGGCAGGGTCGAAACGGTAGAGGTAGAGCGATGTTTGGGTGGGAGTTTGAGGTTGAGGGGTACAGGACAGAAGCAAAAGGCAGAAGGCAGCGCGCAGCAGTCTCGGGATCATGCGGGTATTATACAAGTGGGTATAATCATCGAACAATCACAAATTATCAATCTACCGCTTGTCTCATTAATTCCTTTACTTTTTTCATGGATTTGCAGGCTGAAATTCAAACAATAAGTAAAGTAAATTATGCGGCACTATGTAAAATCGGAAAACCATTCATGCATATCCTTGTAACCAACGACGACGGCATCCAGGCGCCAGGCCTCCTTGCCCTGGCCCAGGCAATGCGGCAGATCGGGGATGTCACCGTTTTCGCCCCCGACCGCAACTGGTCCGCTTCGGGGCATGTCAAGACGCTCGAGCGCCCGATCCGTGTCACCGAGACCGTGCTGGCCGACGGGACATCCGGCTATATGTCCGATGGCGCGCCTTCGGATTGTGTCGCCCTGCCGCTGCTTGGATTTGTCGACAAGGTTGACCTGGTCGTTTCGGGGATCAATCCCTTTTCGAACATCGGCCATGATGTGACCTATTCGGGCACAGTCACCGCCGCGATGGAGGCAGTGATCGCCGGAGTTCCGGGAATCGCTTTTTCGCTGGCATCCCAGGACAAACCTGCCAACATTCCCACGGATTACAGTCACGCGGGGCAAATTGCAAAACTGGTTGTGCAGCAGGCTCTTGAAAAAGGCCTGGCCGAAGGGGTCGTATTAAACGTCAACATTCCGTATCTCAGCCTGGAGGAGATAAAAGGAATGATCATCACCCGCCAGGGATTGCGCGTCTACCGCGACGCCCTCGACCGGCGCGTCGACCCGCGCGGCCGCCCCTACTACTGGATCGGCGGCGAAGCCCCGACCGGCGTCAACGAGGATGGCACGGACGTCGGGGCATTATTTGCAGGCTATGTCTCGGTCACGCCTTTGCAGCTGGACCTGACAAATTACAAGGCGATGGAGGTGTTGAAAAAATGGGAATGGAAAG
>CAVVPC010000043.1:0-77228 GCA_963750005.1 uncultured Chloroflexia bacterium | reverse complement strand
TTTCTATTTCATTACAGCCGTTCTTATGGGACTCATATGGTGGATTGGTATAATAAAGTTTTGCGACGCCGCCATTATAAATGTGATAAATGAAACAAATGTGCTATAATTGAATACCCGAGGAGAAGTATGACATCCAACTCAATCCGTGTCGTCGGTGCACGTGTCCATAATTTAAAGAATATCACCGTCGAGATCCCCCGTGACAAGTTCGTGGTGATCACGGGTCTCTCGGGTTCGGGCAAATCCTCGCTGGCGTTCGATACGATCTTCGCCGAGGGCCAGCGCCGCTACGTCGAGTCACTCTCGGCCTACGCCCGCCAGTTCATCGGCCAGATGGACAAGCCCGATGTGGATTACATCGAGGGCCTCTCCCCGGCCGTCTCGCATCGACCAGAAATCCACCTCCCACAACCCCCGCTCCACGGTGGGCACGGTGACCGAAATCTATGACTACATGCGGCTGCTGTTCGCCCGCGCCGGCATCCCGCACTGCCCCATCTGCGGGCGGGAGGTGGTCAAGCAGTCGGCGCAGGAGATCGTGGACCGGGTCGAGACCCTGCCGGACGGGACCCGCGTGCTGATCCTTGCTCCCGCTGGTGCGCGGCCGCAAAGGCACCTACCAGGCGGTCTTCGAGGAGATCCGCAAGGCCGGCTTCGCCCGCGCCCGCGTGGATGGGACGGTGTACTCAGCTGGACGATGACATCAAGCTGGACCGCTACAAGCAGCACACCATCGAAGCGGTGGTGGACCGTCTGGTCATCTGCGAACAACGGAGACAAGGAGGAGCGCAAGGCCGCCCTCACCCGCCTGACCGATTCGGTCGAGACCGCCTTGAAGTTCGGCGAAGGCTATGTCATCGTGCTCAGATCGTGCGTGGAGCCAAAAGGCAGCGACGATCTCACTTCTCCGAGCACCTGGCCTGCCCCGAGCACGGCGTCAGCTCTGCCGGAGATCGAGCCGCGCACCTTCTCGTTCAACACGCCGCACGGGCGCCTGCCCCGACTGCCAGGGTCTTGGCTCCAAGCTGGAAATCGACCCGGACCGCATCATCCCGGACCCGGACCGCTCCCTGAACGAGGGCGCGATCGCCAGCATGGAGTGGAGCGGACCCAAGGAGGAGGGCGGTTACTACTGGCAGAGGCTCGAAGCCGCGGCCCACGCACTATCACATCGACCTCGATAAGCCTGTCCGGGAGCTGACCAAGGAACAGCTCAACGTGGTCCTGTACGGCACCGGCGATCGAGCAGGTGCAGATGACCTATCAAGAACGCCAACGGGCATGAGTTCAACTTCTCGCGCTGCATTCGAAGGCGTCATCACCAACCTGGAGCGCCGCTACAACGAAACCAACTCGGAATACATCCGCGAAAAGATCAGCGAGTTCATGACCGACCGCCCCTGCCCCTCCTGCGGCGGGAAGCGACTGACGCCCTGCTGCCCTGGCGGTGACCGTGGACGATGTCAACATCATCTCACGTGACCTCACTGGCCGGTGCTGAAGACCCTGGAGTGGGTCAAGAAGATATCGGCCAAGAATTCGCCGCTCACCTCCAGCAGCAGCGCGATCGCCGAGCGGGTGCTCAAGGAGATCAGTGAGCGGCTTTCCTTCCTGGTCAACGTTGGGTTGGATTACCTGACCCTGAACCGCTCGGCCACGACCCTGTCGGGCGGCGAGGCCCAGCGCATCCGCCTGGCGACGCAGGTCGGCTCGCGGCTGGTGGGCGTGCTGTATGTGCTGGATGAGCCGTCCATTGGTCTGCACCCGCGCGACAATGCCCGGCTGCTGAAGACCCTCAAAGGGTCTGCGCGACCTGGGCAACACCGTGCTGGTCGTCGAACATGATGACGAGACCATCCGTGACAGCAGACTGGATCGTGGACCTGGGCCCGGCTGCAGGCGAGCACGGCGGCCAAATCATCGCCGAGGGAACGCCGAAGCAGATCCTGGCAACATCCCAAGTCGCTGACCGGCGCCTATCTTTCGGGGCGGCTGACAGGTCGAGATCCCGGAGGAGCGACGGAAGGGCAACGGGAAATCGCTGAAGATCGTCGGTGCCACGGCAAACAACTTAAAGAACATCGACGTGTCGAATTCCCGCTCGGGAAGCTTGTCTGCATTACGGGCGTTTCGGGTTCCGGCAAGTCCACGCTGATGAGCGACATCCTGTACAACGCGCTGGCCGCCAAGCTGATGGGCGCCCACACCATGCCGGGCGATCACGAGCGGATCGAAGGCATCGAGCACCTCGACAAGATCATCAACATCGACCAGTCGCCCATCGGCCGCACGCCGCGTTCGAACCCGGGCACTTATACCGGCCTGTTCGACGAGATCCGCAAGCTGTTGCCGAGCTGCCTGAGAGCAAGATCCGCGGCTACAAGCCGGGGCGCTTCTCGTTCAACGTCCACGGCGGGCGCTGCGAAGCCTGCCAGGGACAGGGCGAGCTGCGCATCGAGATGCAGTTCCTGCCGGATGTGTATGTGCCCTGCGACGTCTGCCATGGGGCGCGCTTCAACCGCGAGACCCTGCAGGTGCTCTTCCGGGAAAAGTACTCGATCGCCGATGTGCTCGATATGACCGTTGACCATGCTCTGGAGGTGTTCGAAGCCTTACCCGCCATGCACAACAAGCTGAAACTCCTGCAGGAAGTGGGGCTGGGCTACATCCGCGTCGGGCAGCCTGCCACGACCCTCTCCGGCGGCGAAGCGCAGCGGGTCAAGCTGGCGAAGGAGCTCTCCCGCCGGGCCACCGGGCGCACGCTCTACGTGCTGGATGAGCCGTCCGTGGGCCTGCACGCCGCCGACGTGCACAAGCTGATCGAGGTGCTGCAGCGGCTGGTGGATGCCGGCAACTCGGTCGCTGATCATCGAGCACAACCTGGATATCATCAAGATCGCCGACTGGCTCATCGACCTGGGCCCGGAAGGCGGCGACCGGGGCGGCGAGCTGATCGCCGAAGGCACCCCGGAACAGCTGGTGAAAGTCAAGGGCTCCTACACCGGTCAATTCCTGAAGGCACATTTGAACCACAAATAATTTGAAGAGGAGAGATGGAAGTGTCTCTCCTTTCTTCTCAATCAGACCGTCCCGAAGGGTATTAATCGTTTATATTGCATTTTCAAGCGGGTACCCTTCAGGATGTTTTGCGCAGGCAACACTTATTCCCCATTCACAAACCATCCTTAAAATCCGCGTTTTTTCAGGTAGAATTACCGCTTGTCCCATAAGTAATTTACTTTTGTATGAATTTATAGGTTGAAATTCAGGTATGAGGACAATTAAATTATGCGGCACACGCTATTTTGCTGCCAAGAGGGATGCAGCCACCGTATTCCCTCTGCATAAAGGATAAAAAATGCTGAATCGAAACCCATCAAGTTCATCAAACCTGCTGAACAATTACAAAAAACGCAATCAAAGGGGTCCGTGGCTGATCTATGGCGCTGTAGCCCTGGTCATTCTGGGAGTGATCCTGTTGGTGGTGTGGCTGGCAGGCCCGGGCAAGCCGCTCGGCCAGATGTTCGCGACAGACACGCCTACTGTCACCCCCACATATACACCGACAAACACATCCACTCCTACATTGACACCCACCATCACCGAAACGCCCACCGTCACCGTGACATTCACGCCCTCCGGTCCCCAACCCTATGTGATCCAGGAGGGTGATTCCCTTGAAATCGATCGGTCTGAAATTCAACCTGGGAAATGATGGAAGCCAGTTAATCTACTTTGCGAACCAGCAAGCCATGGAAGCAAATAATGGGGTGATCTTCGTTGGTCAAACCATTACCATTCCCGAACCGGGGAGTGTACTTCCAACGACCACCCCCATCCCTGCCGACCTGCCGAGTGGCAGGTTGATCGAGTACCGCGTCCTGCCGGGTGACACACTGGCCGGCATCGCAGTCAAATTCAATAGCCTGGCGGATGACATCATCACAGAAAATAAAATCGAAAATGCCAACGCCCTGCAAGTGGGCCAGATCCTGCAGATCCCTGTCAACCTGGTAACCCCAACCGCCACCCTGCCTGCCACCTCCACACCCGTTACGCCAACGGCTGCGCCGGGTCAGGCCGTCACCCAGGCGGCGACATCCACCGGCGGCACACCTGCCAGTGGGGCTGCCGCCCAGTGCGCCTTCCAGGAAAACAATGCCTATGTCACCCAGCTGCAAACACTGATCAACGGCGAGCGCACCAAAAACAGCCTGACCGCTCTCAACAGCAACACGCAGCTCGCCACGGCCGCCAAAAACCATGCCGCTGATATGTTGTGCAACAACTATTTCAGCAATATCGGCCTCGACAAATCCACACCCGAGGAACGCGTTTCCCGGGCAGGCTTCACAGGCTCTGGCGTTGCAGAAGTCATCTATGCCTCACCGACTGCCGATCCCCAGACTGCCCTAAACTGGTGGTTGAACAACCCCGAAAACAAAGAGGCGCTCTTGAAAGCCGATTCCAATGTGCTCGGCGTCGCCTACGTTAAATCGGATAAGAGTCTCTTCGGCGGCTACTTTGTAGTCATCACAGCAAAGCAGTAAATTGCTGGACAAATCCAGCAGCCTCATGTAAAATACATCGCCGTCATTCAAGAAAGGTACCCGCTGAGGCGGGATCTGCGACAAGAAATTTTTCGGAGGAAGACCTTGGCTAATATCAAGTCACAAATTAAACGAAACCTGCAGAACGAGAAGCGTCGTCTGAATAACCGCAACGTACGCGGCGCGGCCCGTACTGCTGTCAACCAGGCTCGCGCTGCTTTCGATGCAGGAGAACCCGAGACAAAGGAAGCTGTCCTGAAGGCAATCAGCGCCCTCGACAAGGCGGCTGAAAAAGGCGTGATCCACAAGAACAACGCCGCCCGCCGCAAGAGCCGCCTGATGAAGAAGCTTGCTTCGTTCACGCCGGGTGAAGGTGCTCCCAAGGCCAAGAACACCAGGAAGTCCAAATAATTTTTGTATGCTGTAAAAACGGGAGCCGCGCGGCTCCCGTTTTTATTTTCCAAACCTTGCAGGTCACGCCTGCAGTCCTGACTGATATAATTTCAACATTATGTTTCAACAAGAACAGCAGCTCATAGAAGAAAAGATCAAAGCCTATTGCGCCGCCAACGATATCACGCTTGCGGAATTGAAGTGGCAGGCCATTCCCTTTTCGGGCGAGTGGGGTACCTCCACATCCTTTTTTCAGACCGCGGCCAACGAAGCGCGGGCCGGCAAGGGGAAGAAAATCCCTGTGCCGCAGCGCGCCCAGGAGATGGCCGAGCAGATCCGGGCGGAGATCGGAAGCATGCCCGGCATCAGTCACATCGAGGCCGTGAAGGGCTATCTCAATTTGTACTTCACAACCTCCGAATATGCCCGCCGGGTGGTGGATGAAGTGCTCGCCTCCGGCGCGGACTTTGGGAGGGGCGCGCCCAAAAATGAGCGGGTCATGGTTGAATACGCCCAGCCGAATACCCATCATTCGTTCCATATTGGGCATACGCGCAATGTGGTCCTGGGGGAATCGCTCGCCCGCCTGGCCGAATTCGCAGGCTTCGATACCATTCGCGCCTCCTACCCTGGCGACCTGGGCCTGGGCGTGATCACCGTCCTGTGGGCCTACGATAAATTTTATAAAGGCCAGGAACCAGCCGGTATTCACGAGCGTGGCCAGTGGCTGCTAAAGATCTATGCTGAAGCCACATCAAAGCTTGAAAAGAAGGATGACGAAACACCTGAACAGACTGCCCAGCGAGAGACCTATGAAGCCGAGCGCCGCGAATTGTATCGTAAGTGGGACACAGGCGATCCCTACATCCGTGAATTGTGGCGTGTCACTCGTGAGTGGAGTTTGCAGGAATTACATGATGTCCTGCACATTCTGGATGTAAATATCGATGTCTGGTTCTTTGAGAGTGAAGTGGATGAGCCATCCAAGGCCATTGTTGATGAATTGATCGCCAAAGGGATTGCAGAGGATGAACGGCCACAGGGTGGACCGGTTATCATTAAGATCGATGAGAAGCTCGGCCTTAGCAAGGAAAAATATCGTACCGCTGTCATTTTGCGCAGTGATGGAACAACACTCTATTTAACAAAGGATCTCGAGCTGGCGAAGGTCAAGTTCGATCAATATCATGTGGACCGCTCGATCTACGTCGTGGATTTCCGCCAAAACCTGCATTTTCAGCAGGTCTTTAAGATCCTGGAGCTGTGGGGCTTTCCTCAGGCAGCCAAGTGCCATCACCTATCTTATGGATACGTCACTTTGCCCGAAGGGGCCATGTCCGCCCGGCGTGGGCGCGTAGCTTTGTTCAAGGAAGTCTATGATGAGGCTATAAAACGTGTTCTGGCCCTGGAGACGGAACGGACAGGAAACATTCCGGAAGAAGATCGGGAGAAGATCGCCGAACAGATCGGCCTGGGTGCGTTGGTCTATTCCATGCTCGCCGTGGATAACAACAAGGATATTGTCTTCGACATCAACGAAGCCCTGGCCTTTGATGGGCGAACGGGGCCCTATATTCAGAATGCACATGTCCGCGCCAATTCGATTTTGAAAAAAGCCAATGTTCAAGATTTAAACAGTGAACCTGCAGCTTTTGACTTTGAACTCACGAATCACGAGATCGAGCTGATCGAGCAGATCTCGCGCTTCCCGAACGCTGTGCAGCAGGCAGCCAATGAATACCGTCCGCTGGTAATGGCGGCATATGCCTATGAATTGGCGAACGCATTCCATTCCTTCTATCATGCCGTGCCCGTTTTACAGAGTGAGACCCAGGATATAAAGAATGCCCGTCTGCGGCTGGTTGCGGCGGCGAAACAGGTGCTAGCCACCTCCCTGCGTCTTCTGGACATTCAGGCGCCTGATGTAATGTAACAAAAAAGGCTAAACGTTACCTTTACGTTTAGCCTTTTTATTTTACGAAGCACCGCATAACTTGCATAAATCTTTGTTCGATTTTCAGACTGTAAATCCATACAAAAGGTTTAGTTATGAATGGGACAAGCGGTAGAATTATTACGGTAATCAAGTTACGCTGGGTAAAAACGGAAAGGCCCAAAACCAAAGCGGGGCTGATCCGGACACTGTCCTCAGTGGGGCTTTATTTATAGGAGAATCCTATGCCAGTCAAAACTCTTATCATGGGCGCGGCCGGACGTGACTTCCATAACTTCAACACGTTCTTCCGCGGCAACAAGGACTACGAAGTCGTGGCCTTCACCGCAACCCAGATCCCGGATATCGAAGGGCGGCTCTACCCGCCTGAACTGGCCGGTAAGCTGTATCCCAGCGGAATCCCCATCCGAGCCGAGGAGGAGCTCCTTGACCTGATCAAACGGCACGGTGTGGAGCAGGTGGTCTTTGCCTACAGCGATGTGCCGCACGAGTACGTGATGCACAAGGCGTCAATGGTCAATGCGGCGGGCGCAGACTTCCGGATCATGGGTACTCACTACACGCAAATCAAATCGACCAAGCCGGTTGTTTCGATCAGCGCCGTCAGGACGGGAGCTGGTAAGAGCCAGACGACGAGACGGGTATCCCTGATTCTGCGGGATATGGGCTACAAGGTCGCCGCGATCCGCCACCCGATGCCCTACGGCAACCTGGTCCGCCAGGAAGTGCAGCGCTTTGCCGATTACGACGATCTGGATGAGCATCAGACCACGATCGAAGAGCGCGAGGAATACGAGCCGCACCTCGACAACGGCGTGATCGTCTACGCCGGTGTGGATTATGAAAAGATCCTGCGCCAAGCCGAAAAGGAAGTGGACATCATCCTGTGGGACGGCGGGAATAACGACTTCCCCTTCTATGTCCCGGACCTGCAGATCGTCGTCGCCGACCCGCACCGCCCCGGGCATGAGGTTTCCTATTATCCTGGCGAGACCAACGTCAGCCTGGCGGATGTGTTTGTCATCAACAAGGTGGATACCGCCGACCCGGAAAGTGTCATGAAGGTCCGCGAGTCATTGCGCAGGCTTAATCCGAAGGCGATCCAGATCGAAGGCGCCTCCCCACTCTTCGTGGATGACCCCGAAGCGATCCGCGGCAAACGCGTCCTGGTCGTGGAGGATGGTCCCACCCTGACTCACGGTGAGATGGCCTACGGCGCCGGCTATGTTGCAGCCCGCCGCTTTGGCGCCAAAGAGATCGTAGACCCGCGCCCGTTCGCGGTCAATTCCATCGCGGCCACGTACGCGAAATATCCGAAGACCGGACCCATTCTCCCGGCCATGGGCTATGGCGACGCCCAGATGAAGGACCTGGAGGAAACCATCAACAAGTCGGATGTGGACCTGGTGGTGGTGGGCACGCCGATCGACCTGACCCGCGTGATCAAGATTACCAAGCCCTACCAGCGTGTGCGCTACGAGCTGCAGGAGATCGGCCAGCCGACACTGCAGGATATTTTGATGAAGAAGTTTGGGAAGAAGAAGTAGACAGGGAAACAGGTATACAAGTACACAGGAGTCGGGTGAGAGTTAGCCCGACTCTTTTTATTCCACACCCAATACCCGCATCAACAGGCTTCTCCGGTGTGGACGGGCGCGGTGTTCAAAGATGTAAATCCCCTGCCAGGTTCCAAGGGATAAATTTCCATCATCCACCGGGATGGTCACGCTGGTGTCTGTCAGCATAGATCGAATGTGGGAGGTGGCATCGTCGGGGCCTTCCAAATCATGGGTATACCAGCTGTCCCGCTCGGGGACGAGGCGCTCCATGAATGTTTCCAGGTCGGCGCGGGCGGTCGGGTCCCAGTTTTCGCTCAGGACCAGGGAGGCGCTGGTGTGTGGCAGAAAGAGATAGCACATGCCTTCCTGCACGTTCCAGCTGCGCAGCTGGGAACGGACTGTTTCAGTCATATCGTACAGTCCCTTGCCGTGCGTGGAGACCTCGAGTGTGGTTTTATGCCAGTTCATCCGAACAAAATTTTATCATGCTGACCATGAAAACATTCAATCCATGCTGCAGTCGCAAGTTGTTGACCGCGTCGATAATCTCAGCGGGGGAAGGCGCGACAGGCACCGGCGTGGATGTCCCCTCCTGGTGCGGAGGCTGGAGTCGAGGTCCGGCGAGAACCGGCACAGAGACCAGGCTCAATCCAGACAGAACCAGAAGGACTGTCAGCCAGCGAAAATGCATTTTCATCGTAAAGTCCCAATGATATGCTGCAATGCAGCCAAAAAAGGTAACAGCCAGAGTTGTTATAGCCGTTCGGCTATAATGTAATCATGTTTACAGACCAGGTTGAAATCCAAGTGAAGTCAGGCAAAGGCGGAGATGGCATGGTGCATTTCCGCCGTGAAAAGTTTGTGCCCCAGGGCGGACCCGATGGCGGCGATGGAGGCAAGGGCGGCGATGTGATCTTTGAAGTGAGGCCCACGCTCAATACGCTGTCATCGTTACAGAAAAAATCAAAAGTTCAAGGCAGAGGATGGCGTGAAAGGTGGAACATCCCAGATGTCGGGTCGCTATGGAATCGACCTGATCCTGTATGTTCCACCCGGAACGGTACTCTTCGACGCGACAACAGGTGAGTTGATCGGTGACCTGACGGACCCTGGTCAGCAATTGACCATATGCAAAGGTGGGCGTGGCGGGCGCGGGAACCAGCATTTCGCCACCTCGCGCAATCAGGTGCCGCGTACCGCCGAAAAAGGCGAGCCGGCGGAGGAGAAACGCATCCGGCTGGAACTGAAGCTGATCGCCGATATCGGGCTGATCGGCGTCCCAAATGCGGGCAAATCCACCCTGCTCTCGGTGCTGACGAATGCCCGGCCAAAGATCGCGGCCTATCCGTTCACCACGCTCGAGCCGAATCTGGGTGTGGCGAACATCGACGATGATACAACTGTTGTGCTCGCCGATATCCCCGGCCTGATCGAAGGCGCCTCCCAGGGTGCCGGACTCGGACATGACTTCCTGCGTCACATCCAGCGGACGCGCGTGCTGGTCCACTTGCTGGATGGGTTGTCGGAAGATCCAGTTGCAGACTACAGCCAGATCAACTCGGAGCTGTCGCTTTTTGACCCGAACCTGGGCAAAAAACCGCAGATCGTTGCGCTCAACAAAATCGACCAGCCAGAGGTCCAGGAGCGGCTCGCGGACATCCAAAAGAAATTCAAGAAATTCAAAGTGGAGCTGGTGACCATCTCCGCGCTGGCGCGCACAAATACGCGTGAGCTTTTGATCCAGGCGTATCGAACGCTGGAGGAGACCCCGCCTCTCGAACTGGTGGAACTTCCCCTGCCGCTATACAAGCCGAAGGAAGACCCGCGCGAGTTTGTGGTCACACGCGAAGGGTCGAACGAATGGCGTGTCTCCGGCACGGCGATCGAGCGCGCTGCCTCCATGACCTATTGGCAGCACGATGGCTCTGTGCGCCGCTTTCAGAGGATCATGGAAACCCTGGGCGTGGAGGAGGCCCTGCGCAAGGCTGGCGTACAGGAGGGCGATACCGTTTCCATCGGTGAGTTCGAGCTGGAGTGGCAGGATTAGTATGAACTCGAGTTCCTACAGCGCGTCCTTGTTTCTGCGCTCATCATCTTTGGAATATGGATGGCTGCCTTCTTTGGTCTGCGGACCTTTCATGCTTACCATGAAGTCCGCGATCACCGTCCGCCGCCGCCGTTCAAGACCGAACAGCCTGAAACGGATGTTAGCCTGATCGAGGACTGGATGACGATTCCGTTTATTGCCAGAATGTATCATGTCCCTCCTCCGGTCCTCTTTGACGCAATGAATGTTCCGTTCAAGGGCAACCAGGAAAGAAGCCTTAAGCAAATCAATGACAAATATTTTCCTGGCAAACCCGGTTTTGTCCTTGACCTTGTAAAAACCACGGTTAAGGCAAACCTGCCTCCGCCTTCTGCGGGTCCTGCAGCTACAGAAGGACCCCCGGCAACCGCCGTCCCAGGTGTTTCTCCGTAACATGTCTGACTATCTATTAACCCTTGTGATCAATTATGGATCGCCTTTTATCGCCCTGGTTATCTTCCTGGGTGCCCTGGGCTTTCCTGTGGGTGCTTCTGTCCTGGTAATTGCCGCAGGTGCATTCTCTGAGCAGGGAATCCTTGCCTGGCACACCACAGCGCTTTTCGGTCTGCTGAGCGCGGTGGTGGGAGACGCTCTGTGTTTTGGAATTGGGTACTTTGCCAGGGATTGGATGGATGCGCGCTTCGGGAATTCACCCACCTGGACTAGCGCCCGGGAAACCTTTAAGAAACGCGCCGGTCTGGCGATCTATCTGACCCGGTTCCTGGTCACCAGCCTGGCCATTCCGACAAACCTGATCGCAGGAGGAAGCGGCATCCGTTTTCGAAGATTTTTGACCTGGGATATTCTTGGCGAGATCACCTGGATCCTGCTCTATGGCGGGCTTGGCTTTTGGTTCGGAAGTCAATGGGAAATACTGAGCAACTTCATCAGCAACTTTGGCTGGATGTTGCTTGGTCTGGCATTGCTCAGTATCGGAATTTGGGCAGGGTTGAGAAGGTTGAAAAATATCGAAACCAGGAAACAAAAGGTCCCTGAGACATAAGGCTCAGGGACCTTTTGTTCTGAAGCTGATCGTTACTTTTTATTTTGAAACCTGTTCATACGGGATTTTGAATTTCCACGAGGTCAAATGATCAGGCTGCTTTCCAGTTATTCGCCTTCGCGATCCGCTCCCCCAGGGGCGGATGGGAGTAAAACAGCCACACCACCCACTTTTCAGGGTCAACCTCTCCGAGGTTCTGATTTGCCAGCCGTGTAAACGCGGAAGCAAACGCCTCCTTTTTGCCGGTCGATTCCAGGGCATAATCATCTGCCATGTTCTCCCTCCAGCGGGAGACGGCATTCTCGATTGGCATCGTAATCAGACCATAGGCACCAAAGATCAGCAGCAGCACCGGAAAGGCAGCAACGTCGGCAGGGCCGGAAAAGCCGAAGTAGCCTACTGCCCAGTTCAAGGCCAGGGAAGCGATATACAGACTTAGGGTAGTCGAGAGCGTGCCGAAGGCGATCAGGATTGGGATATCACGGTGGACGTGATGTCCCAATTCGTGCGCCAGGACGGTTTCGATCTCGTCCGTGGAAAACTCGTTAATGAGCGTATCCCCCAGCACAATGCGGCGGGTGTTGCCGATCCCTGTCAGTGCGGCGTTGGCAGCATTGGTCCGCTTGGACATGTCAAATTTAAAGACGCCTTTTACCCTGGTGTTGGCCCGCCGGGCAAGGTCCAGCAAACGGTCGGCAAGCTCCCTGTGTTCATCGCCAAGCGGGATGTACTTGTTGAAGAGCGGCATGATGATGATCGGGGCCAGGTTCGCCAGCAGCACGGTAAAGAACAGCATCCCGGCTGCCGCCCAAAGCCACCAGAGGTCGCCGGTGACGCGCAGGGCAAGATAGAGCAGCTCGAGGAGTATCAGGCCAAGGGGCGCGCCGATCGCGAGTCCCTTGAGCTGGTCGACCACCCAATCCTTGAGGCTCTGGTTGGACTGGCCAAAGCGGTGCGGAAGGATAAATCCGCTGTAGTAGCTGAGCGGCAGGGTGAGGAAGTGAATAGAGTCCGCCAAAAATGATGATAAAGACTGCGACCTGGATCCACGGATTGTCCGTATAGGAGTTTATCCAGTCACTCAGTGCAGTGGACCAGCCAAGGAACAACCAGAGGAGTGCATATACTGCGCTCAAAGCAGTCTCCACCAGCCACAAGCGGCGGCGGATGCGCGGCATATTGTTTTGCCTGTTTTTGTTTTTCGGGATCCAAAGTAGTCATGGGATATCCGTTTTTTACTTCCAAAATTACTTCACCATTTCGGCTGCAAGGAAAGCAAGGATCTCCTCGCTCTTCATCACCTTGCCATACGATTTCAATGCGGCAAGAAATGCCTTGTGGACATGCTCGGCGGGGATGGTTGTATCGCCAAAGGTCAGGTCTCTTGTAGCACAGGCATCCTCGGCCACAATCACCTGGAAGCCAAGGTCAGAGGCGGCGCGGGCAGTAGCGTCCACGCACATATGGGTCATCATGCCGCAAATGACGACACGTTCCACCTCCCAGCCTTTCAAAAGATCGAGCAGGTTCGTGTTGAGGAATGCATTTGGGTCGTGCTTATATACAATGGGCTCGCCCTCGAAATGTGCCACCGAATTGTGGATATCCGTACCGCGGTCGCCGGAGATAAAAAATGTGGCATCCGGTTTCCTGGAAATATGCTGGATGTGGACATGATGTCCGTCGTGCTCACGAAAACACTGCAATAGCATATAGGCTTTTTTGGCGGCTTCCAGCGGGTTGACCAGCGGGTATTTGCCACCTGGGAAATAATCCTTTTGAATATCGATAATGATCAAGGCTGTTCGCATCTTTTCTCCAGTCGTTTACTTTCTGACTCCCAGAGTATAGCCCAGAATTACCGCATCTCTTATTCTTGACGACTTTACTCTTCGTATAGATTCGTAGGCTGAAGTTCAAACATAAGGTAAAGTAAATTATCCGTAGGAGGCATTTGTAGATTTAACCTGACAGACAGGATGAAAGACACTATTTTCTTCCCGCCTGCAACTCTACAATCAGTATATGAGCAGGAAATCCAGGTCCTGTACGGTTCGAATACTCATCGCGGTTTTCGCCCTCTTGGGATTGTGCTCGTTTCTTGCAGTTCTCTCAAGTGTCAGCAATCGCAATTTACCCGCTGAGGAGAGTTCTGATACTTTGAGCTCTGTGGATAAAGCACGGCTCCTGGAAGCCCTGCATCTTAAAGCAGCGCTCGGAGACAAGGTCTGGGGTGGCTGGGGCAGTGCTGAGATCCCGGTGATCATCTGGAACCGGTCGTATGAATTTCTGATCAATTATGATGGGGAAACACCAGCGGGTTGGTCAAATGTAGAGAGCGATGATCTGGATGGACAAACCTATTATCGCCAAACAGCTGACGATCCGCAAAACTTTGCAGTCCGGGTGGATAACACATGGGCTGCAAGCATGGCCACCAAACAGACCACGGATCATTTCCTGATCGATACGTTTCGGGATAATTTTCCCACTCCCATCAAGCAGATTTTCCCCTACCGCTTCCTCATCCAGCCCAGCGAAACCCAGATGGGCGGATTGCTGCACGAGACTTTCCATGTCTATCAATATCAGATCGCACCGTCGCGCATGGCAGAAGCAGAGTCCATCCATAAATTGGGAAATGAATACGAGACGTTCTCGGACTCATTCCAACCGGAGTGGAAAAAGGAAAGTGCGCTCCTTGCAGATGCATTGGAAGCCGGAACAAAATCTGAGAAAATGGAGCTTGTACGCCAATTTCTTGAGACTCGAGATGCACGCAGACAGGACTCCAGCCTGGAAAACAGGCTAATTGATTATGAACGCTGGCTGGAATGGGAGGAGGGGACGGCCAAATATATTGAAGTAGCGATTTTGAGGCAGGCAGGCGAAACAGCCGGTTATCAGGCATTGCCTGAAATGAAAAACGACACCGACTTTAAGCAATATCAAAAAGTCGACCAGCGCTGGTCACAGGAACTCATACAACTCCGCTATCAGACAACGTCAGGAGAGACCCAGTTATATATGACCGGCATGGCCCAGGCGTTTTTATTGGATGATCTCATGCCGGAATGGAAGGATCAATATTGGGAAGAAGGAGTTTTTCTGGAGGATCTTCTCCGGCAGGCAATCACAAGAGATTGATCGACCCTATTAATGGAAAAGAGAGACCGAACTCAGGCATGGGTATCGGTCTCTCTTTCTATTTCTCTCAATGTCAGATCACATCATTGGAAGTCGGATGGGTCGTTTTAGCGGAAGATGCGCTTTTCGCAATTGCTTTTCTCACAAAGTCTGTAGCAACCGATGCGGCAATCGAGACACTCTGGTCTCCACCTACGATCATGGCGTTGATGCCAACGACCTCGCCTTTTGCATTGACCAACGGTCCACCCGAGTTGCCCGGCGCAAGCGGAGCATCAGAACGGACGATGGGCAATTTATCCCCGCGTCTGATTTTGCGCAGAGACCAGGGCACTGACGATCCCGCGCGTGACTGAATTGCGCTGTCCCCAGGGATGGCCGAAGGCGAAGACCATTTCACCGACCCGTGGTGAAACGGAGGCAGGTCTGGAGTGGAGTCAGATCCGCTGTGTCAATCGAGAGCAGCGCCAGATCGACATCGGGGTCACGAGCGATGAGTTTTGTTTCGAATTCCCGGTCATCCTGCAAGAGAACGATCGGGGAATGGCGTCCCACCACGTGATTGTTGGTGAGGATAAGTCCGTTTGCATCCCAGACAATGCCGGCACCCGCGCCATAACGGCGACCGCGTACCACCACCAAGGAGGGCAACACCTGCTGGACAAGGTCATCGATCACTTGCGTAAAAGTACCATTGAAGTTCATATTAATTTCTACCTGGCTTTTGGAAATCTCGCCGATGCTTGTACTTCCAAAGGCTGATTTATTATCTCTGACCAATCACAATATTCACTGTCTGAGGCTGGCCGCCGCGCAAAATTTCAACGGGCGTGGCTTTACCTACGACGTCCCCATTCAAGCGGACAAAGAGTTCATCGTGATGAAGGATAGGATTGCCAGCTACCGCAACCAGAATATCACCAACGATCAATCCGCCTTTGGAGGCGGGGCTGTTCTTCTCGACACTCACAACCAAAAGGCCGGTCGCCTGCGTACGCTTGAGAGCATCCTGTGAAGAAGTGGGGATGTCAACGGTTTGGCTGCGGATGCCAAGATAGCCGCGTTTGATCTGACCATGTTCGGCAAGAATTTCCGCGGTGTTCCAGGCAATGTCGGCCGGAATGGTTATTGCTGCTCCATTCGAAAGACCGGAGGTATTGAGACCCAGAATTGTTCCATCCGCCGCAACAAGTGGACCACCGGAAAAGCCGGGGTACGAAATGCTATCGGTGCGGTAATATCGCTCAAGCATTCCACCACGCCCGGTTTGGACAGGCCCACCGATCGCGCTGAGCGTTCCCAGGCTGGCTTCAATTCCCTGACGGGAAGGACGGGCCAGTGCGAGGGCAATTTGCCCAAGGCGGGCCGGGCTTTTTGTTATCTCAGCAACCATTCCCGCGGGTCGTTCGAGTTTGAGAACGGCCAGGTCAGAACCGGCATCACGACCCGCGACCTTTGCAGAAGCATCTGTACCATCCGCAAAAGCGACAGTAATATCTTCATCCTTTTCCACCACATGTTCAGCAGTGAGGACAAGGTTGGGCGCAAAGAGGATCCCACTGGCGGGCATACGACGGCGCGCATCGACCAGCACGGTTGATTTACCGGCAAGCTCGGCGGCATCTGCCAATGCGTCAGAAAGTTCTACTAACACAGTTTTGCTCATGAAGCACTCCTTTTCAATGGGAGTATAGCTTCAAGACTTTCAGCGCGTATCGCCGAAATGACTGGTTTTTATACTGGAAAAAAGGGTGGGGAGGTAAGTTGGTATGCAGGAAAGTAAACAAATAGACATGTGTGCTTCATGTTTAGTACTTGTCTACCTGTTTACTGCCTCACTTCCTGCCAAAATCTGCGGGAACCTCGCCCCACAATCCCGTTTCCCATTTCAGGACGGCGTTATCCTCCAGCTCGTTTTCTGCCAGCCAGTTTTCGGCGCTATGGATCATTGCAAACAACGGTGCATTCCTCGTCGTATGTTTCAGGCTGGTTTTACACTTTCCTGTGTACACCCAGGAAATTCCATTTTCAGAATCAGAATAGACGGGCAGGGGTGATTTATGCTTTTCCATCCAGATCAAGCGCGTGGACGATGGCCAGAAATTCGCCAACATTATTCGTCCCATCCGGGAAGGGTCCATAATGAAAGATCTGGTCACCGGACTCAGTAAACACGCCGCGATACTCAAGAATCCCCGGTGACCCGTTGCAGGCCGCATCCACGCAGATGGACGGGAGAACCGGCTGGATACTGGCATGCTTCCACTTGCCGAGCGAGGAGGATTTCCCCTTGTACACCTCATACCTGGACCGAAAAGCGGTTTCCGCCTCCGGGAGGCTGCCGAACGCCTTGTACTCTGCGCCGGTGAAACCTCTTACCTGTTCCTCGGCTTCCGCCCAGGCGGTATAAATACCCGGTTTGCGTCCCTTCCATACAACGTAGAATTTGGGCTTGGACATAGGGTGCGTTGGAGGCAGTTTGACCCGGGGGTGAGTTGACCTCTGCCCCGATCAGGTCTCCTGCCAGCCGGATTCCTCGACTGCAACAAAAATATCTGTGGCAGAGATCAAGCCGATCAACGTACCGCTTTCATCGGCAATGGGCAGGTGGTGAATGTGCTTCTCCTGCATGACCTGTGAACACTCCATCAGCGTCCAATCGGGATCGCCGGTGATGATCGGACCAGACATAATCTCACGTACGCTCATCTCAGCTGGATTGCGACCAGCGGCCACGATCTTGTCACGGATATCGGTGGAAGTGACAATGCCGTATTGAGGATTCTTTTCCGACATTGCCACCACAACGCTGTGGATCTTGCGGCGGCGCATCAATGTAAGCGTATACTTCACACTTGAATCAGGATCGACAACAACAACCGGGCTCGACATCCAATCACGAACTGTATTCGGCATGCTTTCCTCCATTACAAATAAATATTTATCGGTGCCAGGCCTGGCACGAAACCGCCGCCCTGAATCGGTCGAAGTAGATGGAGGGGTTGGCTGGCAGCGGCACTGACAAATCCACTATTATTTTACAACCAATCGGACCGAATCCATTCCCTGTAATGAGCCATCGGCCACGCTGACATCCTGTATCTCGATGCTAATCACCGCTCCTGACAGGATATCCGACAGGGGAATGGTCACCTCGAAAGTGCCGGGCCCGCCCAGGTCGGCGGCCGTCACAGGGACCGCGCCGCGTGAGAGCTCCACATTGCCTGCATCCTTGATGACGTAGGTCAGGTTGTTCTCAAAAGGTGCAACCGCGACCTTGCCTTTCACCTGTACCGAACTGGAAACCGCCATCCCATAAGGAGGCGAGTCAATTGTGATGATACGCGGCTGGCCGGTGGGCGTGAGGGTGGCAAAATCGGTCATATCCAATTGATCGTTGATGAGCCGGTAATGGCGCATGGTTTCCAGAGTGGGACAGCACATCGCCTCGTCCAGCCTGTGCACTGTGGCTACGAGCCGGATCTCATTGTCTATTGATCTCGAGCCCGCCGAGCTTCGGGCCGGTCGTCGACAAATACCGATGTCGTGAAAACAGGCTTCCCATCCTGTTCCGAGTAGACGGCCAGAAAAACGAATACGCCGCTGCCGCCGTGATATTCGGAGACGATCACAGCTGCCTCATTGATCCCGTCGGCAGTAAGATCGCCCAATGCGATGAAGTCGCTGACTTCCACTTTGAGATATCCGCTGTCTCCCGGCTGGCCTTCCGTATAGGAGCCATCGACCAGCTGGACCGTGCGCAGGGAATCCGTGGCGCCCAGTTCGTAGAGTGAGTTTTTCACCTGTCTGGGAGTAATGCCCACCAGAGGCGGGGTTTGCGTAGGGACCACGGCAGTCAGGCCATTTGGCAACGGCGAGCCCTCTGTAACGGGAGCCGCCGTCGGTGTGGGCGAGGCGGGTCTGCATCCGATAAGCAGCACCGCGAGTAAAAGCATCAGGGTACAACGGGTAACCATGTTGAGCCTCCATCCTGCGTCCGGTACAGGGAACGATGATTGGTTGTCGGGTCCATTGTAACCACCCAGCCTGAGAGTGGGTTGACAAAATCCATGGTGACAAAAGTCTCGCCGAAGGACACGTCGGGGGCAACCGTCGTCCATGTCTGCGCCCCATCGCGGGTGACCTGGAATTGCGCGCCGTTATAAATGACCGCGTCCTGGCCCGACAGGAAGGAGGATGCACCAGCGCCATCCAGCACAGTCGGGGTCAGGCTCCAGGTATTACCCGCGTCCTGAGTGACATATACGGCCGTTTGGGTGGCAGTCACCTGACATGCGCAGCGCGAGATACCCATCTGTGGGGGACACAAATTTCATCTGATCTCTATCGATGCCAAGTTCAAACTCCTGCGCCCCGGGAGGTATTGGGAGAGCAACCTGCATCCAACGGTGCCCGCCATCGTTGGTGCGATAAAGATACACTTCGCCGGGAGCATAGACCACGCCCGTCACCCAGGCAGTATTCATGTCCAGCGGAACGAGATCAGATTTGATGTCCACCCAGGGGAAGAGAATCCGCCGCACTGGTTTCATTGGGATCATTGGTGTATGTCTTATTCCAGGTCGCGCCTCCATCGGTCGTCTGGAACACGGCGATCGCGTTCGAGCCCGCGCCGACACCTAAATCGGCCAGCGCCCAGCCATTCTCCGCGTCGATAAAACTAGGTCACCCCTGCTAAAGGGCACGGTGAATTCATCCCAGCTGCTGCCGCCATCGACTGTGCGAAACAGCTTTCCGCTGTTGGGGAATTTCTCGGGATCGGGTTTCTGTACCCAGGCATGCTCATTGTCCAGGAAGAACGTGTCCACGCTATATCCGGTTTCCACCATATCCGGCGGCGAGACGTTGTACCAGGTGATGCCGCCATCGTTCGTGCGGACGATTTCAGTATCAGTCACCGCCCAGCCATTCAGCTCGTTGAACATATCCAGTTCAATGATCGCCGGCGATTCCACCTGCGGCGCGTCGATCCGGGCCGGAGAAGGGGTATCAGGATAGGGCGAGGGAGGCAGTCCGTCCGCTCGAGGCGCCAGGTCCGTATTCCCCGAACAGGCGGAAATGGTCAGAGCAAGGACGATCGACAATGCTCCCAACGTGAAGCTCATCCGGCAAATTCCCTTCCGGGCTTCCGTATAATCCATCATCTGAGTATAAGGGAGGCAAGGATTTCGTCAAGCTGCTGGTAAAGGGCTGTCCGGTCAAATTCAGTCACCGTGCCCGGCGTATAGTTTCCAATATTTGCATAGTGTACAAAATATGTGACCTCATAACAGGAGCCATTGTGGACGGTACGATAGTAGACCTGCTCATAAATATTTCCTGCTCCTACTCCACTCCCTTCGCTCTTCGTAAAGTTTACACCGTTGACTGTGGTCTCACCGAGGACAGTTTCCGGCCCACCAAAGGAAAGCGGCTGCGTGCAGGTGGAAACCTGCTGGGGATCATCGCTGACACCCACAAGAAAATAGACTTCAATGAGATTGGTCGAAGCGATATTGCTGGGTGTCGATATCCTGCAGCGAAAAATCGGGCGGGATTTTGGTTACTTGTGCACCCTGGAAATGAGCAGGCGCAAAGTCATCCGGGTACGAAAGTGCAAATCTTCCCTGAGGATCGGCATAACTGAAAAGCTGGCTCACTTTCCCGGGCGGGTTGATGGCCACCCGCATGTTGAATGCTCCCCGCTCCTGGGCATTCACCTTGATCCGGTACTCCTGTGTGGATGGCAGTGCTCCCCGCCAGAAGGAGCAGGCCATGTCTTTTAAGGGACAAAGAACAGCGCCATCCCTGCCTGTGATCTCGAGCTGAAATGTGTTTTGCAGTTCAGGCTTCTCTGGAAGGATCGAAACAGACATGATCTGTCCCTCAAAGGCATTGAGGGAATATGTCTGGCTTGAGCTGTCTGCAACATTTCCAACAAGCATCTCCGATGTTGCGTTTGGTGGAAACACGATCGGGATGACGGAGGATGAGTTGGAAGGAACCGAGGTGACAGGAGATAAAGGAGTGACCGTGTCGGTCGGAATTGGGGGCAGCGTACCAGTAAACGTTGGCGTAAAGACAGGAACCGTGGAAGTGGCAGCTGAAATGGATGTCGGCGAAGCCGGCAGAGCAGTTGCCGTGGACTGCGGTTCCAGGGTATTTACCTGAAACGAGCAGGCGCTGGTAAGCAATAAAACGAGCAGGAGCAGATTTTTTTTCATAGGCTGGTTATTGGACCTGGGTAGTCCAGGTTTGGCCGCCATCGGTTGTTTTGTATAACGAAGGCATGTCCGCTGGCATCACTTGTGATCGCCCAGCCGGTTTGAGCATCGACAAACTGGAGCTGGGTCAGATTCGTGCTCAAGTCCGGGCTGGGTGTAATGGTCATCCAGGATTGGCCGCCATCGTGGGAGACTGAAAGATCGCTGCCAAACCAGACAAATACATCGTCCAGTGAGGCGACCGAATAATGACCGGAACCTGGCACCGGTGCACCCACGGTCCAGCTGGTACCGCCATCCTGCGTTTTCAGGAATAGCGTGGTCGAGCCCTCGCTTCCAACCGTCATTGGCAGGATACCCGATTGTGGGTCAAAGAATATCGGCGGCTGGACCTGGTACATTGCCTCGCCGGTGTTCGGGATTGGATCAGTTACTTTCGACCAGGTTTGGCCGCCATCCTGGGTTCGATAAAAATAGAAGTCATTGGACGCATATGACTGTCCGCTAACCCAGGCTTCCTGCAGGCTGGTGGGCGTAAAGCCGGATTTGATCCCGCCATGTGGCAAAGTGGTATTTGAATTCGCATCGGTCGGTAGATTGCTGAAGACCTGGCTCCAGTTTTCACCGCCGTCCTTCGTCTGGAAAAATTTTACCGCCATGTTGCCTGCGCCCACATCGGCGGGGAGCATCATCCAGCCGCGGGCATCGTCGAGGAAGTGTATTTCCCCACCGCCAAACGGGGCAGGATTAGAGTCCCAGTGGACGCCTCCATCGGTCGTCCGATACAGCGTCCCGGCATTGACCGGGTCATTTGGATCGCCGATCAGGATCCAGCCGCGGTTTGAGTTGAGAAACGACGTGCCGGTCCCATATCCGAGGCTGGAGAGACGCCGGGATGGGGTAACATCATGCCAGCTCACGCCTCCATCCATCGTCCGTAAAACGAAGTTGCTCGTGATCATCCATCCATTTTGCGGATCCAGCATATGGATCGTTGAAATATCATTGGGAAAAACGTTTGGCAGGCCCTCCAGCGGCGGAGCCGAAACCGGCGACGTGGATTTAAGAGTGGCAGTTGGGATGATCTCGGGGAAAGTCGTGGCGGTCGGATTCAATACAGTAACATTCGCCGTACAAGCGAGGGAAGCCAGTACAAGAATCAATCCAATAAATTTTAATCTCATGGGGTCTCCTCACTAATTATCAACGGAAGATCCCACGTTAAAGTTCCTTATCCCAGCCACTCCACGATGGTGGCTTCGCCCTGTCCCACTCCCACACAGAGAGTTGCCAGTCCGTATTTGACATTCCCGCGCAAGCGCATTTCGTGAACCAGGGTCGTCAGCAGCCGCGCACCCGAGCAGCCGAGCGGATGCCCGATGGCGATCGCGCCGCCGTTGACATTGACGATCTCCGGGTCCACATCCAGGTCTTCGATCACCGCCAGCGACTGGACGGCAAAGGCTTCATTCAATTCCACCAGCCCAATATCACTCATCTGCAGACCCGCCCGCTGCAAGGCTTTTTTCGTTGCCGGGACCGGACCCATTCCCATCACGCGCGGCGGCACACCCGCAGATGCAGATGCAACGATGCGCGCCAGCGGTTTGAGGTTCAGCTGCCTGGCCCTATCCGCGCTCATGACGAGAAGCGCGGCGGCTCCATCGTTCAATCCCGACGAATTGCCCGCTGTGACCGTCCCGCCTTCCTTTGCAAATGCAGGCTTGAGCCTGGCAAGTGACTCCATTGTGGTATCGCGACGCGGGCGTTCGTCGGTATCCACGATCTTTGGATCGCCCTTTTTCTGGGGAATGGCAACAGGGAGAATCTCTTCCTTGAATCGTCCTGAGTCAATTGCAGCAATCGCACATTGATGGCTGCGCAGTGCAAACGCGTCCTGCATTTCACGGGTGATGTGAGGGCGCTCGCGGGCAATATTTTCAGCGGTCTCGCCCATCGAGTCGGTGCCGTACATTTCCTTCATTTTGGGATTGGGATAGCGCCAGCCCAGCGCGGTGTCCCAGGCGGTGAGGTTGCCAAAGGAGAATCCCGCCTCGGCTTTCGGGATGGAGTAGGGCGCGCGGCTCATCGACTCAACTCCGCCCGCGATATATACATCCCCTTCACCAGCTTTGATCGCCCGCGCCGCCTGGTTGACGGCATTCAAGCCCGAGGCGCACAGGCGGTTGATAGTCACCCCAGCCACCTCCACCGGCAGCCCCGCCAGCAGCGCGGACATGCGCGCGATGTTGCGATTATCCTCGCCCGGCCTGGTTCGCGCAGCCGAAGAACACTTCCTCCACGAGCGCGGGATCCAGGTCGGTGCGTCTGACAATCTCTTTGATCACAAGAGCAGCCAGATCGTCCGGCCGGACCGGGAAAGACTCCGCCCAGCGCACCGACCGGCGTGCGAATTGCATCGATGATGACAGCTTCTGTCATGGATTCCTCCAAATGGATTTCATAACATGATTCTACCAATGTTTTAGAAATGGAATGCAGAGGATGGCAGGGAATGGCGCTGGCAGGTGGAATTTTATAACCACTGATAACGGCAGGCTGTCTTTGCAAAAGCGAAGAGGAAAGATGTCTTGACGCAAGTATGACGCATGGCACTACCCTATCCAGACATAAACAGTCATAATCAGGGTGAAACTTATCTAGTTACCGTTCTATAATGCCCCGGGTCACAAATTGCGCTTCCCGTAGAGTAAATATGCACAAGTTGTGACCGAGAGGGGTATAACTTCTCAGATAAGGAGAACAAATGCCTGCAAAAGGATGGATTGAAGTCAGTGATTTTTATTGCAAGGGATGCGAGTTATGCCTGAGCGCCTGTCCACAGGAGGTCATGGAGCTGGATATGACGAGGCTGACCCCCAAAGGATACCACCCCGCGCATACCTTCAAGGATGGCTGCACGGGGTGTGCCATTTGTGCACTGGTCTGCCCGGACGCAGCCATTACCGTGTACCGTGAAATTACCAAAACAGTTCCCACCTCAGTAGGGGCGTAGCATCACACTACGCCCTTATTTATTCGGAGAAACCTATGACACGTGAATTATGGAAAGGGAATGAAGCCATCGCCGAAGCCGCGGTCCGTGCCGGGCTGGAGGCCTATTTTGGCTACCCCATCACCCCCCAGACCGAGATCCTTGAGTACCTTTCGCGCCGCATGCCAGAGCTGGGACGTGCCTTTGTGCAGGCCGAGTCTGAGCTGGGTGCGATCAACATGGTCTACGGCGCGGCCTGCACGGGCGTGCGCGTCATGTCAACCTCCTCCAGCCCGGGCGTGAGCCTGATGATGGAGGGACTATCCTATATCGCGGGGACGGAAGTCCCGGCAGTGCTGGTCAACGTGATGCGCGGCGGACCTGGTCTCGGCAACATCGCCCCGTCGCAGGCCGACTATAACCAGGCAGTCCACGGCGGCGGTCACGGCGATTATCGCAACATCGTGCTGGCGCCTGCTTCCGTGCAGGAAGCGATTGACCTGACGGTCCTCTCCTTTGACCTGGCGGAAAAGTACCGCACGATCTGTATGGTCATCCTGGATGGTTCCGTCGGGCAAATGATGGAACCGGCAAAAATGCCCGAGATGAAACCCATCCAGCGCGCCAACTGGGACTGGGCAACCGATGGCAGGATGGGAAAGCGCGAGCGCCGCATCCTGACCTCCATTTATCTGGATCCCATTGAAGAAGAGAAGACTCAACCTGAGACTTTTATCCCGCTGGAAGACCATCCAGCGCGAACGAGGTCCGGTACAAGGAATATTTCCTGGACGACGCGGAATTCGTCATCATTGGTTTTGGCACCGCGGGACGTGTGGCGCTCTCGGCTGTGCGACAGGCGCGCCAAAACGGGATCAAGGTTGGTTTGCTGCGGCCGATCACCGTCAGCCCGTTCCCGTTCGAGGCGATCGAGAAGCTGGTCGAGCGCGTGAGCGGCTTCCTGGTCACCGAGATGAACTCCGGCCAGATGCTGGATGATGTCCGCCTGGCCGTCAAGGGACGCGCACCCGTCGAGTTCTACGGGCGCATGGGCGGCGTGGTCCCGTTCACGGAGGAGATCCTGCACGAGATCGAGCGCATCGCCTCGAGCAAGCTAAGTGTCGATACCAACCCGCGCGACGCCTGGCTCGAGCGCATGACCCAGGCCATAGAGGTAAACATGACAACTCCTAATAACCTGGTTTACGAAAGACCTGCAGGCTTTACCGATACGCCGACTCATTACTGCCCGGGCTGCACGCATGGCGTGGCCCACCGCTTGATCGCAGAAGTTTTGGAAGAGATGAATTTGATCGACAAGACAATCGGCGTCGCCCCGGTCGGATGCTCGGTGTTCGCCTACAACTATTTTGATACCGATTTCGTCGAAGCGCCTCACGGGCGCGCCCCGGCCATGGCAACCGGCATCAAGCGCGTCCTGCCGGACCGCATCGTCTTCACCTATCAGGGTGACGGCGACCTGGCTTCGATTGGCATGGGCGAAATTGTCCATGCGGCGGCGCGTGGCGAGAACCTGACCGTGATCTTCATCAACAACGCCAACTTCGGCATGACCGGCGGACAGATGGCCCCCACCACCCTGCCCGGCATGAAGACCACTTCCTCTCCGAACGGGCGCGATGTGGAGACGCAGGGCTTCCCGATCCGCATGGCGGAGATGCTCTCCACGCTGGATGGCGTTGGCTACTGTGTGCGTCGCTCGCTGCATGACCCGAAAAATATCCGCCTCGCCAAGAAGGCCATCCGCATGGCGTTTGAGACCCAGGCGCGCGGACTTGGCTTCTCGATGGTCGAGCTGCTATCCACCTGCCCCACCAACTGGGGCATGACACCGGTCGAGTCTTTGAAGTTCGTGGAGCAGCATATGGTCCCCGCCTATCCACTTGGCGATTACAAGGTCGCAGCGGGCGTGGCGCAGATCAAAATATAAACATTTGGACATTCGATATTTGGGAAGCGGGTGAGCAAGTGTTGGGACTTTCAAATATCGAATATTCAGGAAGGCGAGAGATAGACATGCAAAAGGAAATCTTATTGCGGGTTTTGGCGGACAGGGCGTTCTCTTCGGCGGACAGGTGGTCGCCTACGCCGCCATGGAAGCGGGCAAGGAAGTGACCTGGATCCCCTCCTACGGTCCCGAGATGCGCGGCGGCACGGCCAATTGCACGGTCGTCATTGCCGACGACGAGATCGGCTCGCCGCTGGTAAAAAATCCGCCACTGGCTGTTGCCTTGAATCTGCCCTCCTTCGACAAATATGAAGGAGAGCTCGCAACCGGGCGGCACGCTGATCGTCAACCAGTCCATGGTCGATCGCGGCGCAAAGCGGGAGGATATCAATGTGATCCTTGTGCCATGCAATGAAATCGCTGAGGAGATCGGCAACAAGAAACTGATGAACATGGTAGCAATCGGCGCGTTGCTGACGGTGCTGCCTGAGATCACCCTGAAGGATGTGGAGAAGGCACTGGAGGGTCATTTGCCGGCAAGGCATAAACACCTCCTGCCAATGAATTTCGAAGCGCTCAGGAGAGGCTTTGAGGCGGCACAAAGAGAATTGGTGTAAGTTAGCAAAAAGTGAGTAGTAATCAGTAAATAGAAGCCTGTTTCCTAAAAAGAAACGGGCTTTGCTTTTTTTAACCTTTGTAACCTCGGTATGCGCACTGCACACTATTAATTATTACACCCACCCCATACTCTGGCCTGTAAAAAGAACAAAAATAAAGTCGACACGAATGGCTTGGACTGCTATACTGACATTTAGGCCCTGACTCGCCATCAAAAGCTATACGAAAGACAGTTCCACACGACTTCAGGATTCCCCTACAGTTCTCCCCACCCAGAGAAAAGGAGAAAAAATGACCAAAAAACTGATCTACCTTCTTGTAATTGGATCTCTGCTGGCAGCCGTGATTGTATCTGCGCCGGTGCAGGCCGCGGCAAAATCGCAGGCTGTCCTGGATCCCAATACACGATTCTATGTCCCAAAGGTGAACAAAGGTGCGACCGCGCAGATCGCTGACCTCACTTCCAGCGGCAACAAGGCGGACGCCAACCTGATCAAGCAGATGGTTCAAACCCCGCAAGCCGTCTGGTTCACCAAAGGCACGCCTAAGAACGTGATGCAGGATGTCCGTAACACAGTCGCGCGCGCCGCCGATAAAAAGACGGTCCCAGTGCTGGTTGCCTATAATATCCCATTCCGCGACTGCGCCCAGTTCAGTGCCGGCGGGGCTACAACTGTGGATGCGTATAAAGCCTGGATTGACGGATTTGCTTCTGGTATTGGAAACAAAAAAGCAGTTGTCATCCTGGAGCCGGATGGCCTGGGGATCATCCCCTGGTATACGCATTACAGATCGAATGGTAGTGAACAGGAGTGGTGCCAGCCCACAGATGCTAATCCGTCGACCGCTGCAGCCGATCGCTTCCCATGATGAACTACGCGGTCGATGTGCTGAAGGCCATCCCGAACGTCAGTGTCTACCTGGATGGCACCCACAGTGCCTGGTTGGGTTCCGGCGATGCAGCCCATCGCCTCCTCCAGCCGGCGTCGCAGCGAGCGGATGGCTTCTTCCTGAATGTTTCCAATTACAGTCCTGAACGAGCGCCTCGGAGAATATGGCAGCTGGGTTTCAAAGTGCATTGCCTATTTGCGACCGAACCCAGCATCCTGGGGCAATGGACACCCGATTGGTGCGCTAGTCCAGTATTGCCCGGCCAGCCCGAATGATCTTCCAGCACTGGGCGCCATGACCGATACAGTGGTACTACCGACAACGTGGAGAGCCAGACACTGGTGGTACTCGGAGTCACTCCTCAACGCACTTTGTCATCGACACCAGCCGCAACGGTCAGGGACCCTGGCAGCCTCCGGCTGGCGTCTACCCCGACCCGCAGGATTGGTGCAACCCGCCTGACCGCGGCCTGGGTTACCTGCCGACCGCCAACACGGGTCTAGCCCTGGTGGATGCCTACCTGTGGATCAAGATCCCCGGCGAGTCCGATGGTGAATGCACGCGTGGCCTTGGGGCTGCTGGATCGACCGTCGATCCCGAATGGGGTCGCGTCGACCCGGCTGCCGGTGCCTGGTTCCCCGAAATGGCGCTTGACCTGGTCCACAACGCCAACCCGCCGCTGCCATAAAATCGGTAAGTAGTAACTGGTAATTGGGAACCCGCCTTTCACGAGGCGGGTTTATTTTTTATTTCCACGAACACCTGAAGGCCACCCTCCGGTAAATTTACTGCTGTAATCGTTCCCCCCTGCGCCTCGACAAGCTGTTTTGCAATGGCGAGACCCAACCCCGTCCCACCGGAGAGTCGGGAGCGGGATTTGTCCTTGCGCCAGAAACGGTCGAAGATAAAGGGCAGGTCCTCTTCCGGGATTCCCAGGCCGTTGTCATTCACCGTGATACGCAAACCCTCTTTGATCTCAATCGCCGTGACCCAAACCTTTCCTCCTTCGGGGACGTAGCGAAGGGCGTTGCCCAGCAAATTACCCATCACCTGCTCAAAACGCTGTGGATCAATAAAAGCAGTCAGGTTGCCATTTCTTTCAGGGAAGGATAACGAAATATTCCTCTCCTGTGCTTCTGCAGAGAACATGTCGATCACCCGGTTGATCACACTGCCGACGTTGACCTCCCGTTTATCGAACGAAAGCTGGCGTGTCTCGACAAGGGTCAGCAGGCGCAAGTCATCAACGAGACGCTGCATGGTGTAGGTTTGCTCCAGTGCCATCGAGACCTGTGGTCCATTCTCGGGATAGATACCGTCCACAATTCCCTCCAGCCTGCCGCGGATGACGGAGAGCGGTGTCCGCAGCTCGTGGGCGATATCGGCGAGCATGTCGCGGCGCTCATGATCATTGCGCTCGAGCGAGGCGGCCATCTCGTTGAAGCTTTCGGAGAGGCTTCGTAAATCCTGGGGACCCGTCATGGAAATGCGTGTGTCCAGTTTTCCGGTTGCCACGGTCCGGGCTGCATAGATCACATCGGCAAGCGGGTTGACGAAGCGGCGGATGAGCAGGGTAAAAACAATCACGAGAAACAGGGCCAGTATAAAGGAGAGAATCCCAATGGGGAAAAGAAGGGCGCGCACAAAGCCAAATCGCTGTGTAACAGTATAGGGAGTGAACACCAGGTATCCAACCGGCTGACCACGCACCTTTAGCGTGAACAGCCTATCATCCTGCTGCGGGACAAAATTCGAACCCGCCGGCGAAACAGGATCCGATCTCCGGTCCAGAACGATACGGTGGTCGGCATCCAATAGCAGGATGCTCACAGAATCGAATTCCTTCATCGAATCGAACACCGATTTGACGCTATCCCAATTTCCCTTTGCCAGATAATACCCTTCGAGTGTACTGATGAATGGGAACCGGACAGGAGTGGCTGAGGAGGTCAGGAAATATCCCAGGACGAATGTAAAGAATAAAAAGGAAAAAACAAACGATCGCAAATGCGCGCAACAACAAAAACAACAAACGCCTGCGGATCTCGCTAACAGTGGAATACATATCAGGCCTCGATACTCGACCTGGCTCTGTATAAAATTTATAGCCCACACCGTGGACGGTAAAGATCAGCTCATCGGGCTCGAGCTTCCGGCGCAGGTTGCGGATGTGGGAATTGATGGCGCGCTCATAGCTTTCGAACGCGACCCCGTGCGTGGCATTGAGCAGCTGATTGCGGGAAAAGATCCGGCCCGGCTGGCTCATCAAGGTTGCCATAATTTCAAATTCTGTGGGTGTTAATGTAACGACACGCTTCCCGATCTGGACCTCATAGTGGGCCCGGTCCAGTGAAACATTCCCCACCCGGATGACTTCTGCAGTGACGTCACCACTGACGCGCCGCAAAACGACTTTGACACGCGCCACCAACTCACGCGGGCTGAACGGCTTGGTCATGTAATCGTCCGCGCCCAACTCGAGGCCAATCAGCTTGTCAGTCTCTTCGACCCGCGCCGTCAGCATAATGATGGGCACGTTGCTCTCCCGGCGGATCGCCCGGCATACGTCGAGACCATCCATTTCAGGCATCATCAGGTCCAGGACGATCAGGTCCGGCTTTTCGCGCCGGGCGGATGATAACCCCTGCGCGCCATCCCTGGCCGTGACGACGTCATAGCTGGAAGCTCTCAGATAATCCCCACAGATCTCCAGGATTTCAGGTTCATCGTCGACGAGCAGGATTTTCTTGGCCATACTACCTTTTATACACAAACGTTGGTCACGAAGGATCACAAAGTTCTTTTCATTCCTTAGTGCATCTTTGTGACACTCGGTGGTGAAAATTATTCATACCGCAATGCGACCATCGGATGCAGGTTCGCGGCGCGGAAGGCCGGATACAATCCAAAGAACACACCGATAAGAAGCGCAAACGTGAACGCCAGCACGATCGAGTTGGCTGTGATCACAGAGTTGATCAAGCCTGTGACGGAGAACAAAGCGGCAATCCCAACACCGACCAAAATCCCGATGATCCCGCCGAGTAGACTTAACGTCACCGTTTCGATGAGAAACTGGACCAGGATTTGATTCCGGGTGGCGCCTACTGCTTTTCGCAAGCCGATTTCCTTGGTCCGCTCCGTCACGGAGACCAGCATGATATTCATGATACCAATCCCGCCCACAAGAAGTGAAATTCCTGCAATGGCACCCAGGAAGATCGTCAGGGTTTGAGTCACGGAACTCAGGGTATTCAAGATATCGGTTTGGTTTAAAACATTGAAATCCAGTTCGTCCGTTGCCGCGAGTTTATGGGAACGGCGAAGCAGATATTCAATTTGCGCCGAGACGGTATTCATCTGATCCGTGGTCTTTACCGATACGATAATATTATTGATAGTCTTTTTCCCGTTGTAATTGGCAGTCGAGCCGTATAATTTATCGTAACCGGTTTCCAGCGGAATAAACACAGCATCATCCGCCGAGGCAAACCCTGTTGAGCCCTTGGATTCAAGCACGCCTGACCACTTCAAACTTGATGCCATTGATCGCAATGGTTTTTCCGATCGGCGATAAACTTCCAAACAAATCGCTGGCGGTCTGTGAGCCCAATACTGCCACCGTTGCCTGCGCTTTATTATCCCCATCGGTAATAAAGCGACCGCTGGCCATTTTGTAGGAGCGCACATCCTGGTAGGCCTGGGTCACGCCGGTAACACCCACACTCAATACTTTGATCGCCGGATTTCACAACGTACGAGGATTGATAGCTCGGCACAATGGCGGTGACATTGCCCACCAATGCGCGTTGAAGCAGCTCATAATCGGAATAATACACATGACTCTGCTGCCGGGAGGCGCCGCCACCGCCGGCGGGACCGAACTGCGCCCTTCCCGGGGAAACGGTCAACAGATTGGAGCCACTGTTCTGGATTTCACTTGTGATACTGGCGGTCGCGCCCTTGCCAATGGAGAGCAAGGCAACAACCGTCGCCACACCGATCACAATTCCCAGCATCGTCAGGATGGACCTCAGCTTATTCGCCCGCAATGCACGCAGGGCAATCTTGAAATTTTCTGAAAGCAACATCGCTCAACCTCCTTCTAGATCACTTCTTCCGTGCGCGGCGTGCCCGGTTGGATCGGATGATGATTGATTTCATCGGAAACGATGTGTCCATCCGACAGCTTGAGTATTCGGTTTGTATGCCGGGCGATATACAAGTCATGTGTGACAATGATTACAGTCTGTCCCTGGTCCCTGTGGAGACTTCTGAAACAAATCCAAGATCTCCACACCGGTTTTGCTGTCCAGCGCGCCGGTTGGCTCATCTGCAAGCAGGATGGCGGGGTCATTGACAAGAGCGCGCGCAATCGCCACGCGTTGCTGCTGTCCACCCGAGAGCTCACTGGGGGCGTGGTGGATCCGGTCGGAAAGCCCAACTCGATCGAGAGCCTTCATTGCGAGCTCATGCCGTTCCTTTCCGGAAAACCCTGCATAAGTCAGTGGCAGCATGACATTTTCCAAGGCACTGGTACGTGCCAGCAGGTTGAACTGCTGAAAGACAAACCCAATCTTGCGCCCGCGGATTTCTGCGAGCTTTGAGTCCTGCATGTTTTCCACGGAGATACCGTCGAGGATATATGTGCCGGTGGTAGGCACATCCAGGCAGCCGATGATGGACATCAAGGTACTTTTCCCCGACCCTGAAGGTCCCATGATGCGCGACCATCTCACCCTTATCGATCTGGAAGCTGACGCCGTTCAAGGCACGGACTTCGTCATCACCCATTTGATAGACCTTGGTCAGGTTTTCTGTCTGGATCATATTAATTTCCTCCGCTAAAAGCCGCATCCGGTGTTCCATTGCCTTTTTGCACTACGTCAGAATATCCCCCAACTTGAGGGTACCGGTGACAACAACATGGTCGCCAACAATTGTGCTGGTTACCACATCCACGCGCTTTGCAGAGCCATCGGGCTGCTTCACCAGAACATATTCGCCCTTGCTGTCATTTTTAACGAACGAGGTTGGCACACCGAGTGCAGTCGCGGCAGGCTTTACCTGGATGGTCACGTTTGCAGTCGCGCCCAAAGGCAGGAAGTCCACTCCGGCTACTTTGTCGATGGCAATCCGAACGGTATATTTCACCAGGCCAGAATTTTTTTCTCCCACCGGATTGATGGCTGCAACCTCGCCGGTTAATTGCAGTCCTGGCACTGCATCCAGTGTGGCAGTGATCGGGGCACCCACCTGGACATTGGCAATATCTGATTCATCCACCTGGGCGTCGATATACAGGCTGATCCAGGTTGGCAATATCGATGGCCGCTGTCCCTGTCGTCACCACATTGCCGGGCTGGCTTTCCGTATACAGCACCTCGCCATCGAACGGAGCAATAATGCTCATCGAGGCGACCGTTGCCTGGGCAGCATCCACTTTGGCCTGAGCTGCAGCGACATCCTGAGCGTTTGGTCCATTCTTGTAATGGTCATAGGTCCGTTGCGCGTCGTCCAGTTGGGCCTTTTTCAATGCAAGATCATTCTGAGCTGTGACAATCCAATCCTGCGGAGCTGGACCTTTGGAAAGCTTTGTCTTGTAGATGTACATCCAGCTGTTGCTTCTTGTTTCGGTATAGGCATTGACATTCGTCTGCGGGATCTTATCGGATGACTGCAGATATTGCAGGTACTTATTCGCCTTGTCATACGCATCCTGCGCATTTTTCAGATCCACCACAGCCTGCGCCAGGCTTGTATCGGAGGAATTGAGCAAATCCTGAAGATCTTTTTGCGCCGTGACCAGGTCCGATTGGGCGGAGATAATGCTGGCATCCACACTGGTCGTTTTCAGTTTCATCAACACATCCCCGGCCTTGACCTGATCGCCTGCCTTTACGCTGACAGTATCTACAACTCCACCTGTATTCCAGGTCAGGCTGGCAGATGGCTGCGCTTCCAGGGAACCGGAGGCCTGCACTTTTTCAGTGAGATCCAGCGATACCACCTTCGAAGTTGTTGCCTGCGCTGTTGTATTAGGCCCTGAGCGGAAGCTGCGGGCACGAGCGGAGTTCAGCCTTGTGTATGCAAAACCGGCAATAAGTACAACGATGACCAGGCTTGCGACCCAGTAAAGAGCTTTTCTCCCTTTACCAACGTTTTTATTCTCCATATCAAAAATCTCCTTCTTTACGCTTTCCCGTAGGGAACAGTATGTTTGCAGAAATCATTTATAAACAACATGTTTATGAAGGACTAGCTTCATAAAACTGGGATCATATTAGTTTCCTCTACCGAAATATTCCTGGTCCCCGGAAATTTGTGTTCTGCCCTGTGGCGGTTGTGAGAATATCGCCTTCCTTCAAGCCACCAATGACGACGACATGGTCGCCGACGATCGTGCTGCTCACCACATCCACACGTTTCGCCGAGCCATCGGGCTGGACCACCATGACATACTCACCCTTGCTGTCATTTTGAATGACGGTAATGGGCACCGTCAGCTGGGTGGCGGCAGGCTTCACCTGGATCGGTCACATTTGCCGTTGCGCCCAAAGGCAGAAAACCATCTCCGGCCACCTTGTCGAGGTCAATGCGAACGGTATACTGGACCGAATTCGAAGCCACCTGCCCAAGTTGGTTAATGGCAGCGACCTTACCGGTCAATTGGAGGCCGGGCACTGCATCCAGCGTGGCAGTAATCGGATCGCCTACCTTGATATTCGCAATATCCGATTCGTCCACCTGGGTTTCGATATAGAGGTGGTCCATGTTGGCCATATTCAGCGCGATGGTATCTGTATTCACCACATCGTTCGGCTGACTTTGCACATAAAGCACCTCCCCGTCGAACGGGGCAACAATGCTCATCGAGTTCGACAGTCGCCTGGGCCGCATCCACCTTGGTCTGGGCTGCAGCTACATCTTGACCGTTGGGTCCATCCTTGTAGCGGTTATAAGTATTCAGTGCATCTGCCAACTGGGCTTTCTTCAGCGCCAGATCGTTCTGTGCCTGGGTAATCCAGTCCTCGGAGGCAGGACCTTTGAACTCCTTGGTCTTGAAAATCAACTCCCATCCACCCCGCCTTTGTTTCACAGAACTCCTTCTAATCTCGGATTGCGGAACCTTGCTGGAGTTCTGCAGATATTCCATGTAATAGGCCGCCTTATCATACGCTTGCTGCGCACTCCTCAAATCGATCACCGCCTGCGCCAGGTTCTTATCTGTGGAATTCAGCACATCCTGTAGATTATTTTGAGCAGTCACCAGATCTGCATGGGCAGAGATCACGCCGGAATTCACGCTGGTCGTCTTTAATGTCGCCAGTACATCCCCGGCCCTGACCTGGTCACCGGCCTTCACATTGACCGTTTCCACCACCCCACTCGTACTCCAGTTCAGATCGGCAAAAGGCTGGGCTTCCAGGGAGCCTGTCGCCTCCACAGTCTCGGCAACGTCCATGGCAACAACCTTGTCATTGGCATTGAATTTAGGCGCACTAGCCGGGGAGAGGGCCCGGGCTGCGAGAGGTAATAAGAATGATGACCGCGACAAGGGCGATCAACCCTATTTGAGCTTTCCTGTTTTTGAGCATACCCGATACTCCTGATTGTTTTTCTCTATCATATTTTCCAAATGTGCAGAATTTGTGCAGAAATCAGGCAGGGATGTGGATGAGACTATTATTAAGTCGTTATTTCCATATTGATTCCGTATGCATTTCGTATATAGTATTCAAAGTAATGTTTTCTGGCTCTTTTTATCGGTAAGGAGACCAAAAGATGGCAAATAAGAAAATCAAGATCAACCGTGCCCCTGTGTTGACTCTCTGGGCAGCAGTGGTCGCAGAGAGGCTGGGATATGATGAGGACACAGCCTTGACCCTTGGAAAAGCGGTGGCCGGTTTAAATGCACAGTCCAAGGGTCGGAAATTGGGGATCTACGAAGAGAAAACCAAAGAGGAAAAAGAAGAGGAATCAAAAAAGGCGAAAAAGCCTGTCGAAACGAAATTCATTGAGATCCTGGGAAGAGGCGTTCCGGCGGTCAAAACGCCAAAGGGATTGCGCGCCGCGATCGACGGCGACCCGATCGATGCCGGGAGTGTTGAAACCTATCTCAAGCAGAAATTCAAGGAGGATTACGTCGATGCCCGGGCGGCAATGAAAACCCTGGCGAAGGCGTACACTCCCAAGCAGTTGGAAGGCAAGGCATACGGCCTGTATGAAAAGTTTCGTCCCGAGATCCCTGAAGGGAAAAAGGGCTGGGGGGCGAGGGGCGAGCTGGATCTGGACTACATCCGTTCGCTGGCGGAATAAAAGCTTCGACGTAAAGAACTTTCACCTTAAAACCCGTCCTGGTTGAGACGGGTTTTTCTTGTGTAAAATAGGAGCACTGTTTACCGGGAGATAGCCGACGCGTTCGGAGGAACGATGCACGAAGTGACTTTACTGATTGATATTGCCGTGGCATTAGTGGTGGCTTTTATCGGCGGGATTCTTGCGCGTCGAATCGGCCTTCCGACCATTGTGGGGTATTTGCTCGCAGGGATCGTCATCGGTCCCTTTACACCCGGGTTTGTAGGGGATGTGGAAACGATCAGCCAGCTAGCCGAGCTGGGTGTGATTTTCCTGATGTTTGGCGTTGGTCTGCATTTCTCTCTTAAAGATTTGTGGCGTGTGCGTTCGATCGCCATTCCGGGAGCCATCGGCCAAATGGGAATGGCGACTCTGCTGGGCTATGGACTCAGCCGCTTTTGGGCATGGACACCGGCAGCCGGGATCATGCTGGGATTTGCGATTTCGATCGCAAGCACAGTCGTCCTGCTGCGCGGCCTGATGGACAATGGCCTGTTGAACACGCCTCAGGGTCAGGTAGCGGTGGGCTGGCTGGTGTTGGAGGACCTTGCGACGGTACTCATCCTGGTGTTGATGCCCACGCTTGTGAATACATCCAATGGATTCGATTGGGGACAGCTTGGTCTTACACTTCTCAAGGCAGCTGGTTTCGTGGTTGTGGTACTGTTTGCCGGTGCAAGGCTCATCCCCTGGATCCTGATGCGCATTGCCCATACGCGTTCGCGTGAATTGTTCATCCTGGCAATCCTGGCCATCGCGCTTGGCATTGCCCTGGGTGCGGCGGAAATATTCGGCATTTCGCTGGCACTGGGAGCATTTGTAGCAGGCGTCGTTGTCAGCGAATCGCCGCTTAGCCACCAGGTCGGCGCAGATATTGTTCCCTTTAGGGAAGCATTTGCAGTATTGTTCTTTGTTTCGATTGGCATGCTGGTAAATCCAGGTTATCTAGTGGGAAACATCGGCCCCATCCTTGCGTTAACGGGCTTGATCGTGATTGCCAAACCTCTAACGACCCTGCTTATGGGCTTTGTTTTTCCATGGCCGGCGCGTACCACGCTGGTGGTGGCAGCCGGTCTCAGCCAGATCGGTGAATTTTCGTTTATCCTAGGCCAGGCTGGGGTTGCCCTTGGACTACTCGATCAAAGCCAGTATTCCCTGATCCTGGCGGGCGCCATCCTTTCCATCACACTCAATCCGCTGATGTTCCGTTCGATCCGTCCTGCGGAACAATGGCTGCAGAAGTCTTCGAAAATATGGAAATTGCTGGACCGGCAAGGCGTCCTCTCCCCAGGTTGGAGAAGAGATGGAAGGGCACGTGGTCATTGTCGGTTATGGCCGTGTCGGTCAACATATCGTCAGCTTGCTGGGTAAGATCGGTGTCCCGCATCTTGTTGTGGAGGCGGATGCTGAACGTGTCGGGGAATTAAGCCGGAAAAATATTCCAACTCTCTATGGAGATGCCGCCAACTCTGAGGTGCTCACCCATGCTGCCCTGGCACATGCCAGGGCGCTGGTGGTGGCGGGACCGGATGAGGATGCGAGCGCCCTGGTCGTGAGCGCGGCACATGACCTGGCGCCGGAACTGCCCATTATTGCCCGCGCCACCAGCGAGGAGGGGATAAAGCGCCTTTCCCAGCTCGGTGCACAGGATGTCATTCACCCGGAACTGGAGGGGGGAACTCGAGATCGTTCGGCATACCCTTCTGCAGCTGGGTTTCCCTCTCCAGGAGATTTACCACTACACCGATGCTGTCCGCCATGATCATTATGACCTGCACATCAATACCAATGAGGAACACCGGCTTCTGCACAACCTGATCGATGCTGCCTATGGCATCGAGATCCACTGGTTCCGCATCCCGGAGGGGAACATTCTCATTGGCAGGACACTTGCCGAAGCAAATCTGCGGGCGCGAACCGGCGCATCAGTGGTGGCCCTTTTACGCGAAGGTGAGCTGGTGGCCAACCCGAAATCCATGACAGTTTTCCAGGCTGGTGACCGGGTCGGGCTGATCGGTGATCCTCAGGAAATCGAGCAGGTGGAAAAATTAAGGCATGGTTCAGGAGAAAGCCAGATCGAGTCTGAACAGATTATGGAAGACCCTGAAGTCGGACTCACAACAGCCCGCCGCCCTCGACGACTAGAACAACATGACTTTCCCAATACCAGATGTTGGAATGGAAAATCGACAAAGTTCTGGGATAATATGAATAACCTGGAATCCTTCAGTGAATTTGGGACAATGAATTTTATGAAATATGAAACTGTCCAAAATGTGACATTACCTAAAATCGGATTCGGCACCTGGAGCATCGGCGGCAACTCCCACCCCGACCCAGACCGGGATGCCGCTTCCCTGGCCGCCCTGCACTCGGCACTGGAAGTGGGCTATACCCATTTCGACACGGCGGAGGCTTATGCAGCCGGTCACTCCGAGGAACTGATCGGGCAGGCCATACGGGAGACAAAGATAAAGCGTGAGGCTCTATTTATAACGACCAAGGTGTCGCCTGAGCATCTAAGTCACAGTGATGTGCTCCGGTCCTTTGAAAACAGCCTGCGCCATTTGGGAATGGAATACGTCGATCTCTACCTGATCCACTGGCCCGGCACGTGGACAAATTATGAGCAGACTTTCCGGGCCCTGAACAAGATGGTACGCGAAGGAAAAGTAAGACACCTGGGGGTCAGCAACTTCAAATTAAAGTTGTTGAAAAAGGTTCAGGAATATTCCGAAACGCCCATCTTTAACAAACCAGGTTCCATACCGCATTCCGGATCGGACCTATGTACAGAATGGGGTCGTTGAATACTGCCAGCAGAATGACATTTTAATCACCGCCTATTCACCGGTGAAGTTTCGTATGATACGAGTCAACAGGACTTTGACTGCCATTGCGAATGCACATTCCGCCACCCCGTTCCAGATCGCACTGGCATGGCTGGTGATGCAGCCGCGGGTGATCACGATCCCCATGTCGTTTAACCCCCAGCACATCCGGGAGAATTTCGAGGCAGCGGACATCGAGTTGACGCAGGAGGAAATCCAGGCGTTGAATGCCGTGGTTTGAGCTGCGCCGGCAATATAAATCCATCCGGGAAAGAAACAACGTATATCTAAATGAAATTGCAGATCGCCCCTGAGATCCAGATTATCGAAGAGACGGAGGAGGATACAGAGCTTGAACCGCTCTATCGTGTCCTCATCCACAATGACCATGTCACTCCAATGGATTTTGTGGTGGACATCCTGAAAACTATCTTCTACCTGCCCAATGAAAAAGCGCTGGACATCATGATGACCGCCCATATTACCGGTACTGCCTACGTGCAGACACTTCCAAAACCGGAAGCGGAAAAGCGCATTAACAAGGCACATTCCGAAGCAGGCTTTGCAGGTTATCCCCTTCATTTTTCGATGGAGCCGGAATAAGCAGGAGCGATCTCCGGCAATTCTCACGAATCTTTATATTTGATCCTTGTATGATCACTTAATGATCGACCGCTTGGCAGGACGCCTCTTCCTACTGTGAATAAAATGCCTTCGCAACTCGACATCCTCACCCAGATCAACCTTGATGATCTTGTCTCCTCTTTTGGCTGGCAGGATGATCCGGTTCCCGCGGCGATCCTTTGCAGGCTGTTCATTCGCCCCGCACGCAAGTTTGCAGGGCAAATGGCAGCGTATGACGATCTTGTCCGGCAGGTAGGATTGCACGAGGCGTCCTGCAAAACTTTGCAGGAGTACTACATCAAAGACTTATGCATCCACGGCCGGGAAAACATCCCAACTGCTGGACCGGTGCTTTTTCTGTCCAATCATCCTGGCATGACAGATAATATCAGCCTTTTTGCCGCCATCCCGCGTGCTGATCTGCGTGTCATCGCACTACATCGCCCGTTCCTGGCCGCATTACCCAATATTTCGCAGCATCTTTCTTACATCAGTGATGACCCCGCGGAACGGATGCGTGCCGTACGGCAGGTCTCTACCCATTTGCGGGCAGGCGGCGCGGCACTGACCTTCCCGGCCGGGAAGATCGAGCCCGACCCGGATGTTCATACAGGAGCGCTGGAACTCCTTGAAGGGCTGGACCAACTCGTCAGGCATTTTCATGCGCCTTGCCCCTGGCCTGCAGATTGTCCCTGTTCTGGTGAGTGGAGTAATTTGGGAGAAGACCGCCCATCACTGGCTGACGCGCTTCAAGCGCAACCGTGAGGAACAGGAGAAACTTGCAGCTGCTCTGCAATTGCTGGCCATGGTGGCACGCGACGCCCGCCCGACGACGGTCAAGATCAGGTTCGCAAAACCCATTAACCAGAATGAAATCGAACTTCTGGATCCCCATTGCCTCCATGAGAAATTAATGGAACGGATGCGCTGCCTGATCGCGCAGGAAAGCCGTGAAGAGGGAGTATTCATCTCATGAATACGGCCTCCTCCCCACTTTCCCCTGTACCGGAAGAGCTGGTGGTCAGAGACAGACCCAAATATCTCCGTACCGTCCTGATCTATCTGGTCCTCATCGACCCTGCTTTATTTCGCTTTACGAAACGCGCCGTTCATTGAGATCTGGAACACTCTTTCCCAATTACATCTCTGGCAGATCGGGATTCTCTTTCTCCTCAATAGCGCTGTGATCTTTGCGATCACTGCGCGCTGGTGGATCATTGTCCGCTCGAACAATCCATCCACTCCTTTCCTCCCGCTGGTACGCTACCGGCTTTCGACGTTTGGGATCAGCTACTTTACTCCGGGGCCGCAGGTCGGAGGCGAGCCGCTGCAGATCTACAACCTGCAAAAAAATCACGGAATATCCTTTGCACGGGCCACGTCTGCTGTAATTATGGACAAGCTGATCGAATTCCTGGGAAATTCCGTTCTGATCGTGGCAGGACTAACGGCAGCGATTCGGGTGGGGATGATCTCAAAAAACCAAACACTCGCCCTCGGGAGTCTGATCCCGCTGGTGGCAATTTTGACGCTACCCCTGATCCATCTGGCACTTCTGTATCACGGCAGATATCCCCTTTCAAGAATTCTGCGCCCGGCAGCCTCCTCCCTTGGCAATCCTGCCTGGATCCGTCTCATCATTGTTTCGGAACGGCTGGCAGCTTCCTTTACCCGCAAACGATTACCCGCCGTGCTGGGTGCATTTTTCTTTTCCATGCTCGCGCTGGCCGGAACACTGTTCGAATATTCCCTGATGACATCCTTTTTGGGCGCACATCTTTCCTTCGAACAAAATCTTGCCGGGCTGACTTCTGTCATGCTGGCTTTTATTTTGCCACTACCCGGAGGGCTGGGTGCATTGGAGGCAAGCCAGGTTTATGCACTAACAAGCATGGGGTACGCACCCGCACTGGGGATCAGCCTGAGTCTGCTTATCCGTGCCCGTGATCTCATGAATGCAGGTCTTGGCCTGCTTCTTGCTGGAAAATTTTTCCGTCACATCAGCCGTTAAAGGCGATGAACCTTTCTAACCTACTTAATAAAGGAGTTGAAAATGAAATTGACAGGTAAACAAGTTGGGATCATAATTTTTACGCTCATTACAGCCTTTCTTCATCTTGCAGCCGCATTCGACAAACAGCTCTTCCCGGCAGGTCCGGACCCGCTGTTTATTTTGAACGGTCTTGGCTATTTGGGATTATTGGGTGCCTATTTCCTGCCCATCCCCTTTTTTCAGCAAAGGCATGAACTGGTCCGCCGCGGCTATATACTCTTTGCCATCATCACGATCGCTGCGTGGGTGTTCATTTGGGTAATTCAAAATGTGATCATTCAGGGCGTGCCATTTTTCAGCCACGATTCCCTCTACGGTGTGCCCGCCAAAATCTCTGAGCTGATTTTGATCTGGCTTTTATGGACCGACAAGCCGAACCCGGCCTAAATGAGGAAGCATCCGGGTACAATGAGGGCGTGAAACGGAAAACAGTGTATTTCACCGCGCCGGGACAGGTCGAAATTCTCGAAGAGACTTTACCTGAACCCGGCGCCCATGATGTACTGGTAGAGACAATCTGCTCGGCGATCAGCGCAGGGACGGAGATGCTGATCTATCACGGCCGCTTCCCACGGGACCTTGAAGCGGATTCCGTTATTTCGAGCCTGCGCGGCGGCTTCAAATACCCACTTGCCTACGGCTACGCCAGTGCGGGCATTGTTCAGAAAGACAGGAAAAGCTGTCGACAGCTCATGGCAGCGGCAAACTTGTTTTTTCCTTTCAACCTCATACTTCCCACTATGTTTGCCAGCCTGATGCCCTGACGCCCATCCCCCCTACTCTATCCCCTGAAACCGCCTGCTTCCTTCCAAACATGGAGACCGCGGTGAACCTGGTCCAGGACGGCGCGCCGATCATGGGCGAACGGATCCTGGTGCTGGGACAGGGAGTGGTCGGTCTGCTCACCACTTCCCTGTTGAGTGAATTCCCTCTGGGTGCCCTGGTCATCGTGGATCGATTTGATCTACGCTGCCAGATGGGCTTGGTGGAATGCCAAAAGTCGAAAGCCTTCAGCTGTGCGTTGATAAACCCTGGCGCGGTCGGTTTCCGGGAACAGGCGTTATCCACCCTCAAACAGGGAGCCGATCTCACTTTTGAACTCAGCGGTAACCCCTCTGCATTAAACGACGCCATTACGCTGACCAGGTTCAGCGGCCGGGTCGTGATCGGTTCCTGGTACGGCGAAAAGCCGGCAGAGGTCGACCTGGGAGGCGCCTTCCACCGTTCACGCATAAAATTAATCTCGTCCCAGGTCAGCACCTTATCCCCCGAGCTGAGTGGCCGCTGGGACAAAGCACGCCGCTTCGACGTGGCCTGGAAAGCCCTGGAGTGGATCCAGCCCGAAAAGTGGATCACGCACCGGTTTGCGATCGATCAAGCCGCAGACGCCTATCGCCTGCTGGATCAAAATCCACAGGAGGCCCTCCAGGTAATCCTGGATTACCAATCATGAAATTCCATTACACCAATTTGGAAGATTGTCATACAGCAAAAGGGGTGGTCATCGTGATCGATGTCCTGCGCGCCTTCTCCACGGCCGCGTATGCATTTTCCCTGGGCACACAGGAAATCCTGCTCGTCAGCACCGTGGAGGAAGCCTTGTCGCTCAGGCCGCAGATCCCACATTCGAAAGTGATGGGCGAAGTCAATGGGCTGCGGCCAGACGGCTTTGACTTTGGGAACTCCCCCACCTATCTCAGCCAGGAGGATCTTTCAGGCATTACAATGATCCAGCGTACAACTGCCGGAACACAGGGCGTGGTGCGCAGTCAAAACGCGGAGGTGCTGTTGGCTGCCAGTTTTCTCGTGGCGGATGCAACCGTAAAACATGTCAATAAGCTTGAAGCAGACGAGGTGACTTTTGTCATCACCGGAAAAAACTTTGGCGGCGGTGATGAAGATCTCGCCTGTGCTGAATATCTTGAAGCGTTGCTGAAAGGCAGTCGGCCTGACCCGCAACCCTTCATCCAGCGAGTATTTGCATCCAAGGACGCCTCCCATCACTTTGACCCCAACAAGGTAGGTTTTCCTCTATCCGACCTTGAGTACTGTACCTGGATCGACAAGTTCGATTTCGCCATGCCCATCGAGCGGAGTAATGGGAAACTCATCATGCGTTGTATAAAACCATAAAATCCTTACGAAGGTTGCCTGCAAGGAAATCCATCGAGCTTGCAAACCCTTCGCAAGACCTGACACCTGAAACCGGAGCACACTCATGTATACACTCGGAGTAAAGCGGGAGTTCATTGCCAGACACTACCTCATCGGCGGAGACTGGGGACCCGAAAATTTCCCCAACTCGCATCACTATATCCTGGAGCTGGAGCTGGAGGGCCAGGAGCTCGACCAGCATGGCTACCTCGTCGACATCGTGGACGTGCAAAAGCACCTGGACGAGATTGTCAACTATTACGGGGAGCAAATGCTGAATGAGAAACCAGAGTTTGCAGGCTTGAACCCATCCATCGAGCATTTCTCCCGCATACTGGCCACGTCTCTGAGCAGTCGCATACTGGCACAAAACATCACAGCGCTAAAAATCGTACTTTGGGAAAACGAATCCGCCTGGGCAGCCTATCGCGTTGAAAGGCTGGCAGGTTGAAACATTGAACTTATAAACTGTTCAAACAATGCACATCGGACTTATCATCTACGGCTCCCTCGATACCATCAGCGGCGGATATTTATACGACCGCAAACTGGTCGAGTACCTGCACTCACAGGGGGACGTGGTTGAGATCATTTCCCTGCCCTGGCGCAGTTACACTTCTCATCTGCTGGATAACGTCCGTTTCAAACTGCCTGGTAAACTTGACATTCTCATCGAGGATGAGCTCAATCATCCCTCCCTGATTTTCCCCAATCACAGGAAACATCCGCTATCCGATCATTTCCATTGTCCATCATTTGCTGTCCTCCGAGCTGCGGCCCGCCTGGCAGAACAGCTTATATCGCTTCGTGGAAAAGCGGTATCTGAAATCTGTGGACGGTTTCATATTCAACTCGAGAACAACCAAAAAAGCCGTCCTGGATCTACTGAAACGTGACAAACCATCCGTGCTTGTCTACCCGCCTGTCGATCAATTTGGCGGGCCAATCTCCCAACACGAGATCAGGGAAAGGGCAAACAAGGATGAATTCAGGATTTTGTTCCTGGGCAATGTGATTTATCGAAAAGGCTTGCACACCCTGCTGGAGGCTGTCAAAGTTCTCGATGTGAAGGTTCATGTGGATATTGTTGGGTCATTAACATCCGAACCGGCATATGCAAACTTAATTCAGGAAATCATTGAGAAGAACCAGCTTTCCGCCTGTATTTCTCTTCATGGTTCCATTGATCAGGAACAGCTGGGCAGACAGATTTAAGACAGGCCCACATTCTCGTCGTCCCTTCAAGTTATGAAGGTTTCGGCATTGTCTATCTCGAAGGGATGTGCTTCGGCCTGCCTGCAATTGGGACGACGACTGGCGCGGCAGGCGAGGTCATTGAACCCGGGAAGACGGGATACCTGATCGCCCCGGATGATGTACCGTCCCTTGCTGGGCATCTGCAATCGTTGGCGAAAGACCGTGCCTTGCTGACGCGTCTCTCCCTCAACGCCCGGGAGCGGTACCTCCGCCAGCCATCGTGGACCGGGTCTGTAAAGAATATTCGCGACTTACTTTCCTCGCTTGTGTAAAAGTACAACAGACCAATCATGGACTACTCCTTTCCCCGCTATCTTCTCTCCAAACAAACCGTGGACGACCGTGCCCTCAACAAGGATGTGGTCAACGCCTTGCGAGTCCATCTGCCGCCCGAGGCCGTTTCCGTAATCGAGGTCGGCGCGGGGATTGGGACCATGCTCAAGCGTCTCGTCGTTTGGAACCTACTTCACAGTGGCGAATATGTTCTGGTCGATTCGATGCAGGAAAACATCTCCTACGCCTGGGAGTGGATTCCGTCATGGGCATCGGAAGCAGGCTTGAGCGTCGAGCGGACCGGGCAGGACCAACTGCATCTGTGCGACCGCACCCGTGACATCCATATCCGTTTCGAATGTAGTGATGTCTTTGATTTCACTTCGAAAAACAAAACTCCTGCAGACGTCCTGATCGCGCATGCCTTTTTGGACCTGCTTCCCATGCCTGAAAGCTTGAATAAGTTGTTATCTCTTACCAATGGGCTTGCCTGGCTGACGATCAACTTTGACGGGATGTCTTCACTCCGCCCGCCATTGACCCTGCGCTCGATAAACAGATCGAGAGGCTCTATCATGCAACCATGGACACCCGTCCTACAGGCGGGGACAGCCGCATGGGCAGAAAACTCTTCGAACACTTGCATGTAGTCGACGCGGAAATCCTCGCGGCAGGCGCGTCCGATTGGGTGGTGTATGCCAGGGATGGGAACTATCCTGCCGATGAAAAATATTTTCTGCAGTTTATTCTGCATTTCTTCGAGATGTCGTTGGAAGATTGTGATGAACTGGAAGTGGATACCTTAAAATACTGGCTGGCAAAACGCCAGGAGCAGATCGAATGCGGCGAGCTGGTCTATATCGCCCATCAAATGGATTTTTTGGCTCGCAAAAAATCGTGAGTTTTTTCGCTGATAAAAGGGGAGATTCCACTGAAACGGATCAGCCAGTTTTCCGTATAATGAATGCTGAGTAACAATGATTTACACTTATCAAATCGAAGGGGTTGTCCTGCAGACCGGCGACATCATCTGCACGATGAACGGCAAGCCCGACATCCTGCCCGGCGAATTCTGGCGTCTTGTTGGCCGCCTCGTGCCTGGTGATGTAGACCACGTCGCCATCTACCTGGGCCCAGACGGGCACTGTGTCGAATCCGGTGCGCGTGGGGTCATTACCTTCGATATCCCGAACGGGCACTGGAACACTGAGCACATGGCCCGCCAGCGTGGACTTCTCTTTGACACCTTTTACGGGGTTGCCTCTCCGATCGACGGTCTCCAGGCTGGAGAGAATGACGAATCCGAAATGCGCGCCCAGGTGGCGGCGTATTGTCTTGGCCAGGTTGGCAAACCCTACAACTTGAATTTCCTGAATGCTGAAACAGAAAATGCCTTCTACTGCAGCCAGCTTGCCTACAAGGCTTACCAGCAGATCAACATTGATCTGAACACCGGCCTTGCCATGGAACAGCTCCCCGGCACGAACGGGATCATCTACCCACAAGAGATCTGGAACGGCTTTCCCCATCAAGAGGCAAAACAATCTGGTGCCTTAAATGGTCTGGCTGGAGTTATGAGCCACGGATAAACACGGATTTACACAGATCGCCATAAGAACTCCCGCCGCCGTCTCGAGGATGCCGCTCTGCGGTACCGGCGGGGATCATGTTATAGTGTCTCCGTTCCGGTGAAATTGCTAAATACATGAAACGTTGGACAGGAATTCTCCTCATCGCAATCTCCGCTGCCTCGTTCGGGACGCTGGCCATCTTTGGACGGCTCATCTACGCCGACGGCGTGGATACCTTCAGCATGTTATTCCTGCGCTTCGGCTTTGCCGCGCTGTTAATGACTGTCATCCTGCTGGCACGCAGGGAAAAATTTCCGCGCGGGAAGGTCCTGTTAGCGCTGATCGGCATGGGCGCTATTGGATATGTAGGCCAGTCGTTCTCCTACCTCAGCGCCATTAAATATGCATCGGCGGGAATGGTTGCTTTGCTGCTGTACCTGTATCCCATGTTTGTCTTCATTCTGTCCGTGGTCTTCCTGCACGAAAAAATGACCTGGATGAAAGTGATCGCCATCGTGCTGGCACTGACCGGTACCGCCTTGATCGTCGACCCTGAAGGTGGACAGCCCCTCGGCATCCTATTCTCCCTTGCAGCGGCATTGATCTATTCAGGTTACATCATTGTTGGGACCAATGTAATGAAACATGTTTCTGCCGTGCAATCGTCAGTGCTGATCTTTGCCTCCGCAGGCATAGTATATGGAATCCTTATGTCCATTAACGGCGCTCATTTTCCATCCACAAGTTCTGGCTGGGTCCATATTGTCGGTATTGTGCTGGTGGCGACCGTAATTCCGGTGGTGACCTTTCTGGCAGGCCTTGAGCGGATCGGTCCCACCAACTCGGCCATGCTCTCCACATTGGAGCCTGTTGTCACGGTTCTGCTGGCGGCCTGGATGTTTGGTGAAAAACTGGCATGGATCGTTCTCCTCGGCGGTGGGCTGATATTGGGAGCGGTCATTTTGCTGACCAGAAATGAGCTGGAAAATAAGCCTTCGTTGGAAACTTCCGCAATTAAGCAGCCTAACCCTCCTATTTCCCCAGTTAATTGCAGGGGAGAGCAGACCGATTCCTAGTGTATAATCAACTTCAAGAAATACATCTATATCAGCAGTCCCCGCTGTTTGTTTTGAGGGAAACTCAATCTCTACACGTGTACGACTTCTGAAGACAAGGAACAATTTTGAACTTCGAACAATTTAATCTGGATTCCCGCCTGATGCAGGGAATCACGGTTGCGGGTTATGAGACTGCAACCCCCATCCAGGAAGCGGCCATTCCGGCTGCTTTGCGCGGACGCGACATCATCGGTACCGCCCAAACCGGCACCGGCAAGACCGCCGCCTTCGTCCTCCCCATTCTAAACAAACTCATCGACGGTCCACGCAGCATGCCACGCGCCCTCATCGTCACCCCCACGCGCGAGCTCGCCGAGCAGATCTACCAGGTGGTGCGCGCCCTGTCCGTAGGGACAAAGCTGAGGAGCGCAACCGTCTACGGTGGTGTCACCGCCAGCCGCCAGATCAAAGCCCTGAAAGAGGGCGTGGATATTCTGGTGGCAACCCCGGGCCGCCTGCTCGATCTCCTCCAGCAGCGCCATGTCCGGCTGGAGCGCATCGAGATCCTTGTAATCGACGAAGCCGACCGCATGTTCGACATGGGATTCCTGCCCGACCTGCGGCGCATTATCAAGGCCGTCCCCACCCAGCGCCAAACCATGCTTTTCTCTGCAACCTTCCCAGCTGAAGTGGAGCTGCTTGCCAAGCAATCGCTCATCGACCCGCAAAAGATCGCAATGGGCATCAGCCGCCCGGCTCACACCGTCACACACGCACTATATCCTGTGCCAGCGCATTTGAAATCTGGGCTGCTCCTGAAACTGCTCAAACAGATCGACAGCGACTCGGTGCTGATCTTTACCCGCACCAAGCATCGCGCCGATAAGCTGGCCCGGCAGATCGCGCATGCAGGCTTTCGTGTTACCAGCCTGCACAGCAACCGCACCCAGGGACAGCGCGAGCAGGCCCTGAGTGGCTTCAAGAGCGGGCACTTCCCGATCATGGTCGCCACCGACATCGCCGCCCGCGGGCTGGATATCGAGAGCATCTCGCACGTCATCAACTTCGATATGCCCGACACCGCCGACGCCTACATCCACCGCATCGGCCGCACAGGACGCGCCCAGCGTACGGGTGACGCGTTCACTCTCGTCACGCCTGAAGACACCGATATGATCCGGACTCTCGAGCGGATCATGGGAGGCCCTCATCAAACGGGAAATCCTGCCGGATTTCGATTACACGCTTCCCGCTCCACCACGGTCCGGTCACGAACGACACGAAGGGACTCGCCCTCCGCGCCCCGCCCCTACCCCGACGAGATTTGCAAAGAACAGGCTGGCACCCAGGCGCAAGAAGTAGTTCGTTATCTGCGAAACGTAAACAAGTAAGGTGTCTGTTGTACGATATCAATCGCCAGCAGGCACCTCAATAAACTGGAATCAAAAAGAGCCCCGCGAAATGCGGGGCTCTTTTTTTCGTCTATGAACTAGTTGCTCAGTGTGACGTTGCTTGCCTGGGGTCCCTTGGGGCCTTGTTCGACATTGAACTCGACCTTCTGACCCTCTTGCAGGTTGCGATAGCCATCGCCTTGAATGGCGGAGAAATGAACGAAAACGTCCTTTCCACCTTCGCGCTCGATAAAACCGAAACCCTTATCACCATTGAACCACTTGACAGTACCACTTATTCGTTCAGACATTGTATTTGCCTCCTTTGGGCAGTTGTAAAAATTTAGGCATCCTGTTTGTTCCATCGGAGGATAAAACAAAACAACTCACGGAGTCAAACCGTGAGCTGTGGCTGTTCTTCTAACCAACGTAACTTACCGTTATCCTACAGCACTATACTACCAGATACATGGAATTAAGTCAATCGATTTGGGGAGCAATATTCCAAATTGAAACGTATTGTTTGCCCGGCGCACAGGCTTTCAACAAATTATTTCGAGTTGTTTCGCTTATAATCCCTGCTGTATGAATTTTCTCATCACCGGAGCCGCGGGATTCCTCGGCTCTTCGCTTGCCAACCATCTCGCCCGTGAGGGACACCAGGTCCGCGGGCTGGACGACCTTTCAACGGGCGATCCGCAGGCCCTCGCGCCGGATGTCCATTTCACGCGCGGAGACGTGAGCGACCGTCCCAAGCTGTGGACCCTCCTTCAGGAAGTGGATGTGGTCTACCACCTGGCGGCGCGCGTCTCGGTGCCTGAGTCGGTCCTCTACCCACGAGATTACAACAATGTCAACGTTGGCGGGACAGTGGCGCTCATGGAAGCCATGCGGGATGTCGGCGTCGGACGCGTCGTTCTGGCCTCCTCCGGCGCTGTCTACGGGGACCTGGCCGAGCAGCCGCTGAAGGAAACTCTCACCCCCAACCCACGCTCACCGTACGCGGTTTCGAAGCTGGCCGCGGAGTATTACGTCCGCACGATCGGCGGGCTGTGGGGCATCGAAACAGTCAGCCTGCGCATTTTCAATGCCTATGGACCCGGACAGCATTTGCCGGCTTCCCATCCGCCTGTGGTTCCTCACTATCTCAAGCAGGCGCAGCGCGGCGGCACCCTGGTCGCGCACGGTGATGGCAGCCAGACCCGGGACTATGTCTACGTGGACGATGTGATCAGTGGCCTGGTCGCAGCCGCCACGGCGCCCAACATCAATGGGCTGGTCATCAACATTGGCTCCGGCAACGAGACCAGCATCAGGGAATTGATCAGGTGTGTACAATATGTGACTGGCAGTGACACAGAGGTAATCTATAACCCAAACACCCCAGGCGGCGTCTCCCGCCTATGTGCAGACCTTTCGCTTGCCAGCCAGAAACTAAATTACCGCCCGTATATTGGGCTTGCGGATGGATTGAGATTAACTCTAAAGAGGGATACAAGGTTCAAATAGTTCACCACAGAGCACACAGAGAACACGGAGATTAAAAAAATTGGGCTTTGATGGCTTTATTAATTCTTAATGGTTGAGCACTTATTTAGCGAGGAAAAGCTGATGCAACGATTACCTATGGAAGAATTGAATGAAATTACGGAAGGAATTATTGGGTCAGCAATAGAAGTTCACAAATATCTAGGGCCTGGCCTATTGGAGTCTGCTTACCGGGAATGTTTGCGATATGAATTATTGCAAAGAGGGTACATCGCCTTGCAGGAAGTTCCGTTGCCTTTAACTTATAAGGGTTTGAAACTAGATTGTGGCTATCGACTTGATCTATTGGTAAATGACGCAGTCATTGTTGAAGTAAAATCGGTAAGCGAACTTGCACCTATTCATGATGCCCAGCTCCTATCCTATCTAAAAATCGCCGATGGAAAAGTAGGTTTGCTGCTTAACTTCAATGTCAAGATGCTCAAACACGGCGGCATCAAACGCCTCGCCAATTAAAACTTTATAAAATCTCTGTGCGCTCCGTGATCTCCGTGGTAAACCTTCTCCCTCGAAATTTCTATAACCGCCCCACTTTGACCGTCGCCCGTGGTCTGATCGGCGCACGCCTGGTTCGGATTCTGGATGGTGTGAAATTGGCTGGCTTGATCACTGAAACCGAAGCCTACATCAGCCAAAGGGATCTGGCCTGTCATGCCAAGGCAGGACGAACTGCCGCGCACGGCAGTCATGTTTGACGAACCCGGTCACGCCTACGTTTACTTCACCTATGGCAATCACTGGATGCTGAACGTGGTAACTGAACGCGTTGGCTTCCCGGCCGCAGTGTTGATCCGCGCCATCCAGCCGGTCGAGGGCGTGGATATCATGATGGAGAGACGAAATGGCCGTGATACCTTTGGCCCCGGAAAGCTCTGCCAGGCGCTGGGGATCACCAAATTGGAGAATGGCGTCGATTTAACGGAGACAAACGGCGGCCTGTGGATCGAAACGGGCATAAAAGTCCCCAATTCCCTCGTGACGAAAGGACCCCGGGTGGGTTTAAATAATACGCCGGAACCATGGCTCTCGAAGCCCTGGAGGTTTTTGGTCAAAGGTTGGACAATAGATTATTAACTTGGAGGAGCAATGGGTTTACTTGAAGGCAAGAACGCACTAATTTTTGGTCTGGCAAATGATCGCTCGATCGCCTGGGGGATCACCCAGGCATTTCACCGGGAAGGTGCCAACATTGGCATCAGCTACGCCGGTGAGATGCTTCGAGCGCCGTGTCAAGCCGCTCGCAGAGAAGGTTGGCTGCCAATGGCTCGAGGAATGTGATGTTACAAGGGATGAGCAAATCGAGGCCGTCGCTAAAAGTGCCGCCCAACATTTTGGGAAGATCGATGTGCTGGTCCATTCGATCGCCTTTGCGGGTCGCGAAGAACTGAGCAGGCCCTACTACCAGACCAGTCGCGAAGGATTTCGAATTGCCATGGATATTTCTGTGTACTCGTTTGTTGCCCTGACGAATGCATTCCATTCCATTTTAAATCCAGGTGCATCGGTATTGTGCCTGACGTACCACGGCTCTGTCAAGGTTGCACCCCATTACAACGTAATGGGCGTTGCCAAGGCCGCATTGGAGTCATCCACGCGTTACCTGGCCTATGACCTGGGACCCGAAAAAATCCGTGTCAACGCCATCTCTGCCGGGCCGATCCGTACCCTGGCTGCCGCTGGCGTTGGCGGGTTCAGGGATATGTACAAACACTTCGCAGAGGCCGCACCCTTGCAGGAAAATGTAACAATTGAGGATGTGGGCAACGCAGCCGTTTTCCTGGCTTCGGACCTCTCCCGGCGTATTACTGGTGAAATCCTGTACGTGGATTCCGGGTTCAACACCATGGGTGTTCAGATGAAACCAGGTGAGGAAAAGAGTGAGAGTTCATAAGCAGGAAGGCCGGTAGAAACGTAAACATGTAAACACGCGGGCAGCAATGCTCGCGTGTTTTCTATATACCCGCCTTCATGTATCCCTGTATACACCTCTCCACCCTTTCTACGGTAAAATTATCTCCATATGTTCAAAAGAAATACCACTCCCACCGAAACCCAACAACCCGTCCAGGCCGTCGAGCGGATCACCTCGGTGCTTGGGGCCGGTGTGATCTGGCATGGCTCCATTAATGGCTCAGGCGGCGTCCGTATCGAGGGCGCGTTCGAAGGGGAGATCGCCCTGCGCGGCATGCTTGTCATCGGCGAGACCGGACGCGTAACCTGTCAGAATGTGCGCGCCAACACGGTCATCGTGGCAGGTGCAGTGCGCGGCAACATCACCACCCAAAAGCTGGAGATCCGCGGCACGGGCCGCGTCTGGGGGGATGTTGTCACCACCGCCTTCGTAACGGAGGAAGGCGCCTTTCTGCGCGGCCAGATCCGGATGGAAGAAACCGTCGATCTGGACCTCGAGCCGGCTCCCGAGACCACACCATCCGAGGCTGCCCAGGCTGAATCCATCGCCTCGACTCCGATCGTCGTGCCCGACTCGATGATGGACGGGACAACCCGAAAAGTTGCCCGGAAAAGAAAAGAAGAATAGACTTCACCCCACCCTCCCCTGCAAGGAGTTGGATAACAACAGAATATGAAATATCGCGACCTCAATATCCAGACCCAGCGTGAAGCCCCCAACAATGCGCGGACGGAAGGATTCTCCTTCCTTGTCCGCGCAGGCTATTTGACTCGTGAAATTATCCCAACGCAGCTGGGTGAGTACACACTCGACCACCTGCGCAGCTTATCAGCCGACCCTTTATTCATTGAAACGCTTGCGTTGCCCACAATTGGCAATGAGGACGAGACCTTCTTCCCGATTGCTTCAGGTCAAATCGATGTAGCACATTGTCCGAACTGCCAGTACACGGAAAGGCTGGAATTGGCGCAATTTAAAAAAGATCCCTTCCCCAACGAAAATGAGCTTCCTTTGGAAAAGGTGCTGACACCTGATTGTCACACCATCGAAGCGCTGGCAGATTTTTTGGGCATGCCAAAGGAGAAAACAGCCAAGGCGCTCATGTACACCCGTGCCACCGATAAGAAGTTTATTTTTGTTGTTGTGCGCGGCGATATGCAGCTTAGCGAAACCAAGCTCAGGCAGCAGGTCGGTGATGTCCGCGCGGCGACGGTGGAGGAGATTGAAAGGTCGGGAGCCGCTGCAGGTTATGCCTCACCGATTGGACTCAAGGATACATTGATCGTCGTGGATGATCTCATCCCCCAATCACAAAACCTTGTTGCCGGCGCGAACGAGTCGGGCTATCATTTGAAAAATACAAATTATGGACGCGACTATTCAGCTGAAATTATCGCCGACCTGGTACAAGCTAAAGCAGAGGATGCCTGTAAAAACTGTGGAAGCGCTCTTTCTGTGATAGCCACAATTTGTCTGACTACCCGCAGAAATTATGATCTCCAAAATATTCTACTGGCGCTCGCCGAAGCCCACCATGATGCAAGAGGATTGACCTTCTTCCATCCTGCTGCGCCGTTTGATGTCTACCTCATGCACCTGCCCGGGAAGGAAATGGATACGCATGCAAAAGCGGAGGAGATATATGGCAGCCTGCAAGCCACAGGGGTTTCCGTTTTATTCGATGACCGCGACGAGCGGGCCGGGGTCAAATTCAATGATGCAGACCTGATTGGATGTCCCCTTCGCCTGACCGTCGGAGAAAAGGCTCTTAAAGAGGGAATGGTAGAATTTAAAACCACGCCAGGAAAAAGATAATCAACTCTTATCGATCGAAAAGACAATTGAAAGTATAAAATCCTTCCTGAATAACGGTTAACCTGCCGGGTTATCCCTGCTGAAATGAATAATCCCAAAACCGGACACTTCCCCCCCGATCGACGCCTCGGTCTGTTCGTACACGCGGTCATGATCGTTCTGCTCGCGGCAGTTTCCATCCTTGGATTGGTGAATTTGTCGACGGCACAGGTAGGGCCATTGTTTGTGTTGTATCTTCTGTTGGCACTGGTTTCCTTCATACCGGTTCCTTTTCTGGGCTACCGTGCCTATGCCCTCCTCCGCGCAGATTACTACATCGACCGCGACAGCCTGGCCATGCTGTGGGGACTGCGAATTGAAGATATCCCACTTACAGACATCGAATGGGTGCGGCCGGCGTCGGATCTGACGGAGCCTCTTTTGCTGCCGCGCCTTCGCCTGCCAGGGGCCATCCTTGGTACCCGCCGCCATCCTGACCTGGGACTGGTGGAGTTCATTGCCTCCAACTCCCGAAACCTGATATTGATCGCCACCTCAAGGCGAATCTTTGCAATCTCGCCTCGGAATGCCGCGGGACTCGTTCAAACCTTTGCCCGCGCCACAGAGATGGGAAGCCTGACACCTACAGGGGCAAAATCCGTCTACCCGTCGTTTATCATCACCCAAGCCTGGGACAGTCCCGTGGCCCGCTTCCTGTGGATGAGCGGCAGCCTTCTCAACCTCGGTCTCATTGCCTGGGTGAGTATCCTCATCCCGTCACTTTCACAGATCCCGTTCGGGTTCAACCCATTTGGGGCGCCGGACCAGATCGTCTCATCCACACAATTAATTTTGCTCCCCCTGGTCAGCGGGTTGATGTTTGTCGTGGGGATCACAGCCGGATTGTATTTTTATCGCTGGGATCGCCAGCGTCCGCTTGCATTCATCGTCTGGGGATCGAGCACTCTTTGTGCAGTCCTTTTTATTTTGGCAGTCCTATTCCTCATATCGACACCTATTTAAATGCAGATCCTCTATGGTCTCATCCTTGCAGTGATTGTCGCCTATCTGGCTTATCGAGCCCATAGCCTCAACAGGAGCGGGGCTGTTGCAGCAACCATCGTTGGCACGGTGATTTTTGGCCTTGGAGGCTTGCCCTGGGCCATTCTCCTGATGATTTTCTTCATCACATCTTCAGGCTTAAGCCGCGCCTTCAAAAATCGCAAGCGCGGGTTGGATGAGAAATTCTCAAAGGGACACGAGCGCGACGCTGGCCAGGTCTTCGGCAACGGCGGGCTGGCAACCTTCTTTGCCGCCCTTCACGCGTTCTATCCTGAATCGGCTCTCCCCTGGATCGGATTTGCAGTGTCACTCGCTGCCGTCAATGCGGATACCTGGGCAACCGAACTGGGAGTCCTGAACCCCACCCAGCCGCGCCTGATCACCCATCTGAGCAAACGCGTCGAAAAAGGGACTTCGGGCGGAGTCTCGCTATTTGGGACGCTCGCTTCACTGATGGGCGCAGCCGTGATCGCCATACCCGCAGTCTATCTATCCCCTACTGGAACCCTCACCTCTGCTCAAGGTTTACTGATCACCTTCTGCGGCCTGGCCGGCTCACTCTTCAACTCCTTCCTCGGTGCGACTGTCCAGGCCATGTATTACTGTCCCACCGATAAAAAGGAAACGGAAAAGCACCCGATTCACACCTGCGGCACGCCGACCGTTCACATCCGCGGCTGGAAGTGGCTGGATAATGACTGGGTCAATTTCGCCTGCAGCGCGTTCGGTGTTCTGGCAGTTTTTACAGGGATTTCCCTGTTGTAGGAAATAGTTTATAAAAGTGGGCACTTGAATAAGGAAAATAAGTTGCTCCCAGCATTCCGGTATTTTTTCTCCGCGGTCGGCATACTACTTACGATCCCGCTTCTGGCCTTATTCTATTTATCTTTAGGGATACCGGTTTCATCGGTTGGGGTCGTTTATATGATCGGTTATTTCCTGATCGCCTTGGGACTGATCTGCGCTCCCTGGTTGCGATCACCGGGCGCTTCTCCTGTCCCTGGCCGGTATCGCCGTTTTGCTGGTCACAGTTTCAATCCGGATCCTCTTTCCGTCATCTGGATCCCAGATGAATATCATCACCTTACCCGGTCCATCGAGCCCCCGGCTGTTGACCCGTATTTTCGATGAGCAGGATATTGTTTTATTCGGCGCTAAAGTAGCGCCTTCCGTGGGGTTCGTCTCACCCCTTGAATATAAAAACCTGCTTCCCGAGTTATCACAAACCTACCAGGAGATGCGTACACAAAGGGTAACACCTCTATCCCCCTCTCTAATGACCTATTTAGGCCAGCAGCATCAGGATGGATTTGATGCACTGATCTCCGAACCAGCGTCAGGAAAGTCTGCAATAGGAATACTCTTCCTTCATGGGTTCGGCGGCAATTTCACCCTTCAATGCTGGCTGATCGCCGAGGCAGGCAGCCGCGTGGGCGCGTTCACGCTCTGTCCTTCGACAGATCCCAGTGGCCAGTGGTGGAACGAAAAGGGTACTGCGATTTTGCAGGAGTCATTAACTCATCTTCATCAACGCGGGGTGAAACAAATCTATCTGGCCGGACTATCAAACGGCGGGATCGGTGCAAGCCGGCTGGCAGATCGCTTCAAAAGTGACCTGGCAGGCTTAATTCTGATTTCAGGAGCGGATCCGAGCGCAAAGATTACAGGACTACCGATCCTGGTGCTGCATGGACAAAATGATGAACGGATACCAGCATCCGTTGCAGAGGAATATTTTAATGCCTCAATTCCTCACAGTACCTACCGCCTCTTTGAAGGCGATCATTTCGTCCTACTTAAAGAAGCGGAGCAAGTGCAGTCAGCGATCACAGATTGGTTGATCGAACAGGAAGGTCATTAGTCAGCAACAAAAGACTTCGATGTTTGCCTTTGATGAGACAGGGAGTTAAAATTAATAAACAACAGGGACAGCGCCTGGTGTGCTGTCCCTAATTTTCCATCAACCTGATTACTCTTTTTGACCTGCCAATTTGCCATTCTTTCAATTCATAAACTTCCAAAAGCCCCATAAAATAAGTCCTAGCGGCAGCACAATGGGCAGAATGACCACAACCAGCCAGATAAGGAAATTTGCAATTCCCTGGTACAGTATGGTAAGCGTACCCTTCGCATTGCCAAAGGTCTGTCCAGGATTCCAGGGGATGGGCGTGGCAGCCGGCGTGGGAGTCAGGGCAGGGAATTCAGGCTCCAGGTTGAGGGTGATCGTTGAATAAGCAGAGCGGTCGTTCAGGTAGTTCATCTGTCCCTTGATCTGTTCGATCTGGCCCTCGATATTTGCAAGTTCCTGATTGACTCGCAGTGCTTCCTCCACGGTGTTCGCGTCTTTTAGGAATTCCTGGATCCGGGCCCGTGTTGCCTCCAGGTTTGTCAATTGGGATTGCAGATCGACATACTGGTCGGTGACGTCATTCCCCGCTGCAGTTTCGTCCACCACTTTGATCGCCAGCCCGCGCAGTTTGCTCAGGACTTTCTCGAATTCCTGCACTGGGATACCGAGCGTGATTGTTGCGTATTTCAGATTATTGCCGTAATAATCCTGGTACCAGACCCGCGAGCTGATAATATACCCACCTGCGTCCCCAATTACCTGCGTGGTACGGTCAATCGCAACATCGGTATCCTTGACTGTCAATTTCATATCTGCATTCTTGACGATCATTCGATTCGAACGCTCGATCACAGTCAGGTCGCCTGAAGGGTTGGCGATCTCATAGGCCGCAGCTGTGGCCATCGGCGCTGGCGCGTTTGCAACAGAAGATTGTTCCTGGCCGGAGCATTTTTCTACAGGTGCGCCAGCCTGCGCAAGCTGATCACCACCAGCCTGGGGAGCCTGCATGTAGGGCGCTTCTGTCGCTGCAGGAGCTTCGATGGCGGGTGCGGCCCCTCCACAGGCAGCCAGGACCAGCATAAAGACGACAACAAGCAGCATGAAAAGACCGGATCGGGATTTCATTTTATCCTCCGTGATAAGATGGATTTTTTATTTGGCGTTAATGTAAGGACGAGGAGTAAAACTGAAAGTTCCCCGATAAAGACAATTGACAATAGACGATCATAAAAAAAGACCGTGAGCGATATAGATCGTCCACGGTCCATGGTCCAAAGACTTTTATATTACTCCAATACAACCTCTGCCCTCACGACTCCCGCCCGGTCATGCTTTGCAAGCAGCTTGACCTTTGTGCCCTTCTTCGCCTTCACCACCCACTCCACTTTGACGCGTTCATCTGTGCTTTCTTCATGTCTCTTCGGGATTGACCGGCTTATAAGCCCGGCCTTCCAGCTCGCCCAACTCCTGTCGCTCCTTACCTGATTCCAGGGAGGCGCCTCTCGGCAAGGAAATTTCAGCAATGACACCACGGGTCAGCTTCCTATCCAGCGCCTTTTTGGTTACATAGGTTGGGAGCCAGCCTTCGTTCTGGACTACGAAGCGGACGCAATAGGAATTACCGCCAAGAGCGATAACTTTTGTTTCCCACAGTGACAAGTCTCGGTGAGATCAGAGCGTGCCAGACGATCCATGCAGGGAACGGGCTGATCTCCTTTTCCAAAAATTCGAGCGGCGGATTCGTCCACATATGCAGGGTGTCCCAACCCCCAAGCTCCACTTTCCCAAGCTGCGGATGTTTGTAGGTGTACCAGTCCACATATCCCTTGCCGTGCAAAACTTCATCGTTCCATTTGAGGAGCTTGAGATCATCTTCCACGGGATGTTCGCGATACCAATCGATGAATTTGAACTTTTCGATGCCTGCCTGCTTCATTGGACTCCAGAACTCAACGGTCCAGGAAAAAAGGCCGGCGTGATCGTAGGTCCAAGTGTCAAAGCCACCGGTGATGACCTGTTTGGGATGGTATTTGAAATCATGGAAGACCGAAACATTCGGGTAACCCGTGATCTCCGTCCCCTTCTCGCCGATTTTTTGGTATGTCCACAGATCGTTGGTGGGGAATTCTTCGTCGGGACGATCGTCATAGGGGCGCAGCAGCACGCCGCTCATAGTGTGGAACGAAATCGTGCCGGTAATATTCGGGTGCCGGGCGATGAAATCCACCAGGTTGCGGGCTTCCGGCTCGGAGGCTGGGTACGGGCCCGCGCCATGCTGGTCGCCTTCCGGCCGCCAACCTGCGGGAAAGTTACGATTCAGGTCCAGACCCTGCTTGGGACCCAGCACCTTGATCGTCACGCCATCATAATTTTTCAACAACCCCTCGGGCAGGATCCGGTAATACTTCCCACCTGTCTCGATTGGGTCGCGGCGGACCATCAAACGCGGATCGTCCGGATAGACCTTCCACGCCCCGTTCGGGTCTTCGATCCGCATCTGCAGGATGCGCCCATCGCCATCGATATCCTCTCCGGACACCAGGCCTTCAATGGGATCATCGGCAAATGGATATTCGCGCGTGCTCGAGCGGATGATCTTTGGCTGATCTGCCAGTGCCCATTCCGCACCATCAGGATTCACGCGCGGCACAATGTAAAAAGCCCGCGTATCAAGGGCGCGGGTAATGTTTGGGTCAGTCCTGTATTTTGTGACCAGGGAATGGATCAGGTATAGCGCGGCTGCACTGGCCGTGACCTCGGAAGCGTGGATATTGCCATCCACCCAAAAAGCCGGCTTCTCCGCGGCAATGCCGGACTTGAAGCTGGTCGCCGTGACCAGCCAGACATCGCGCCCTTCGTGGCTTTTCCCAATCGATTCCAGCCGGATGAGATCCGGATATTCCCTGGCATACTCCTTAAGGAGACGGGTCAGCTCAGTATAACGATAGAACTTATTGAAACGAGTTTTGGGCATGGAAATTCTCCTTCAGAATCAAAACGGCACAGAGGAAAGCAAACCAGCTTCAACTCTGTGCAGTAACGCAGGTGTCATTGCCCTATTTTACCGCCTGTCCTATTCCTTGTTTCCTGCGCAGTACAATTTCCAGCTGTTCCAGGTGTTCAGTCTCATGCTTCGCCATGCGGCGCGTCTGGGTGAAAACAGTATGCCTGCGCTCAAAGATGATTGCAGACCTTTCCCAGGACTCGAATGGCAAATCCTTAAGGACACTCACCAGGTTTTCCGCGTAGCAATGAGAATGCCTGGAACGATTGCTTGAAAAGGCAGCTCCGCATACCGTGTGACTCTGGCCCATTTCCGTTCGTCAATGTCGGAAAACACCGGCTCATTTTCAGCCAGCATGGCATAAATGGAATGGGTCCACAGATCCGCACAGGAGCGCAGGTGGGCAAGAATATCATTGGCCGACCAGGATTTTGATGTCTGCTTTGAACTGCAGTTGTGCCTCGTCAATTCCCTTTACAGCGAGTGCGATCCGTTGAGGAGTCTCCGAGATGATCCCAAGATATTTCTCGACTTCAGAGGGCGTGGCTTTCATTTTGGCTCTTCAAATAAGGATGTTGGAATATCCGCCCAACCTTCTATTTGAGATTTAACAACCAATCCAGTCAGTTCCACGGGGTAGATTTTTTCACGAAAGGGCAGCTCATCAATCGGCATCCAGACTGGGATGTATATTCCCTCATCGGGGTCGCTGGGATCCGCGTCCGTATATTCTTCCCCGGTGCCTGTCCCAAACTGCCCTCCCATTTGTTCAACCAGAAAGTAAACCTGTATACTCTTCTGACCCATCTGAATTTCGGCCACTTTTTGTTTAATGGCAACCTCGACACCCAGCTCCTCCAACGCCTCCCGAATGGCAGCCTGCTCGGGTGTTTCTCCCTCGTCCACACCGCCGCCCGGAAAGACAAAATAATCCAGTCCGGCGCGGTGCCGTTCAATGAGCGCTACTTTATTCTCTTGAATTAATACGATCCCGGCACGAGTTCTCATCTTGTTTCTCCCAATTTAAAGTTTACCGGATCCGATCCATATAAGAAAGCACAGAAAAAAGGACAGCAGTCATCAAGGCATGCGGGAAGTTGCCACGTTTGGCCATTTCAACAAGATCGTCCAATGGCACCAAATGGACGTCAATGTCCTCCCCCGCATCGAGGGATTGATCCATAACTCTTTCCGCATCCAGCGCCAGATAACCGTACAGCGTATTGGTCTGGAGAGCCGGGTTGGGATACAGGCGCGCCACCTCGATCATTTTGGATGCTGTGTAACCCGTCTCCTCCAGGAGCTCACGCTTCGCTCCCTCCAGCGGATCCTCCCCATCTTCCACTACACCGCCAGGGAACTCCCAGAGGACATCTTGAATGCCGTGACGGTATTGCTGAATAAGCACAACTTCCTCATTCTTCGTCAGTGCCACAACGTTTGCCCAGGATCGGAATTCAAAGATCGTGGCATCCAGAAATTTTCCATTTCCCAGCTCGCATTTATCGATCCGGAACCTGGGACGGAAGTAGCTTGTCTCCAAAACCTTCCATGGTTTGATGGTCATCAGGCATCCTCTGTTTCGCGCGCTAAACGGTTGATCTTCTATTAAGTTTCAGGTATCAGGTTAGAGAATTGTTTGTTTGAACTGTTCAAGGATTGTCCTGATCGGCGGGCTGATGTCTTCAGGAAGGCTCATGGCAGCGAACCAGCTCCATTCGCTATGCTCATCGTTAAGCTTGATCTCGCCGCTCCAATCGTGGACAGATAAACAATGGACACATTATAAACTTCATCCCCGTTCGGATATTTATAGTACAGCTCTGGTCCGGAAAAGACCCCAAATAACGACATCTCCTCGATCTCGAGATTTGTTTCCTCCCTGGTCTCGCGTTTGGCAGCCTCTTCAATGACCTCGCCCAGCTCAACGGCACCGCCTGGGATTCCCCAGTGCCCGCTATCTGTGCGTCTCATCATGAGCAGATGGTTGTGTTCATTCAACATAAGAGTTACCGCTCCAAGCATAAGGATGGGACGGTGACCAATATATTGACGGAGTTGTTGGATATAGTCCATTAAGAAAGTCTTATAGTTTCTTTGTTTCTAAGAGATTCCACTGCTGCGAACGTAGACCGGGTCACACCGATCAACTGCTCGTAGGGGATCGGCGGCTCGCTGCCTTCACGAATGGCATTTGGCAAAGACTTTCCATTCATCCACCCAGCCTTTGTTTTGGGAGCTTTTTGTTTCCTTCTTCTTTCCATCTTTTATGGTCACCAAAGAGACAAAATCATCCAGGACGGCAACCTGTCCTCCACAGAAGACTTCGACGCGCTCCTTGGGGAAGGATTTATCGCCGTTGGCAAGATAGTCCACAACGCCGATGGAACCGTCCGGGAAGGTGAAGGTCATCGAGACGTTGTCTTCACGGTATTTTCCATTGTTCGGAAGGGCGTGTGCAGTGACAGAAGCAGGGGCCGCACCAACCAGGAAGGTGATGAAGTCCACGAAGTGACAGCCTTCGCCAATGATCCGCCCGCCGCCGATTTCGGGATCCTGGGTCCAATGGTTGAGCGGAATGGCACCTGCATTGACCCGGTAATGGACGTACATGGGCTCATTCCGGTTTTTATAGGAAGCAGAAAGTTGCCGGGCCAATGGGGAGAAACGGCGGTTGAATCCGACGGTCAATAAGCAGGAATCACTTTTCTGCAACTGATCGTTTATCGCTGATAGCTGTTCGCTATTGATGGCGAGTGGCTTCTCGACAAAGACATGCTTGCCAGCCTGCAGGGCTTTTACAACCAATTCTGCATGAGTATTGTGACGGGTAAGAATAGCAACAGTGTTGACATTCGTGTCGTTAATGACATCATCATCTTCGGACGTAGCGTACCGAAAACCAAATTTTTTTCCGGCATGCCCGGCATGGAGTCCAGCCGGAGGAGGCAATGCCGATCAACTCGATGTCTCCGGCTTTTTTGATGGCCGGGAGTAGCACAGAGTTTGCAAAGAGACCGGCACCTAAAACGCCCAGTGACACAACGTTGGAACGATTCGAAGCTGGAATGTTAAACTTCACAACTTTAGAGACTTCTCAGACCTTCGTCAGCTTTCGGGTATGTTAACAGTACGCCCAAAAATGGCTCACTTGTTTTCCCTGTGATTACATCATAGGCCTGCGTGGCTTCTGCAATATCAAAGCGATGGGTGATTAACGGCTTGACATTCAGCTGACCCTTCGCCATCAAGTCCACGATGGCTTCAAAATTTCGTCCTTCGGTCCAGCGGACAAAGCCGATCGGGTAGTCGTTGCCCTGTTCCTCGTAGCCTGGGTCATAACGGCCCGGGCCGTAGGAACGCGAGTTGACGAAGGAGAGCTCCTTTTCAAAATAGACTCTTGCGTGGGAATGTCAATCCCACCGCGCCGGTGGCAACCACGTCGGGCGCGGTCGCGGGCAATGGCTCCCGCCAGTTCCACTGGATCATTGGAAGTGGTATCGGCACATATCAGGACCGCGTCGAAGCCGCGGTTGGTGGTGAACGCGGCAGAGGCGTCCACGGCTTCTTCACGGTGGACTGCCCGAAGTCCGAGCGAAGAAGCGAGAGCAATCCGGGCAGGGTCCACATCAATGCCGAGGACGTTACATCCCGCCGCGACGGCGATCTGGGCCGTCAGCAGTCCCAGCAGTCCCATGCCAATGACGGCGACATTTTCACCAATCTGAGGTTCAGCAAGCCTGAACCCGTGCAGTGAGATTGCACCGAGAGTAGTGAATGCCGCCGACTCAAAATCCACAATGTCCGGCAGGGGTGTCAGCAAATTTTGCGGCACAAGATTGTATTCGGCATGGGAGGCATATCCAGCACCGGCACAGGCCACACGCTGGCCGACTTTGAATCCCTGCATGTTTTCGCCCAGGGCGATGATCGTACCGGCAGATGAATAACCAGGCGCCATCGGCTGGTCGAGGCGGTTAAAAACGGACCGCGCTGTGTTGGTCAGGCCTTCGCGGCGGGCTTTATCGATTACCTGTTTGACAAGGTCGGGACGGGAGCGTGCCTGGCCGACCAGGTTCTTGACCATCATGCGCTCTGTGCCTGCAGACACGAGACTGGCAGACACTTTGACAAGCGCCTGACCTGCGCGCGGGGTTGGGATGGGAACGTCTTCCACGGTGGGTTTCCCCGTTTTGATGTTTTGGAGGAGTTGTTTCATGATCGAAAAGTATAACCCATCTCCCCGCCCGGAAAACCGTCAGGTGACAAAAGTTACAAATCGATGAGGATAAAAATCTAAAAACGTTACAGAATGTTATAATTTCGACCGTAGTGTACTCCTAAAGAGGAGAAATCACGTGTCCGATTCCCGTGTAGCAAATTTCGCAAAAATCCTGGTGGAGCATTCCGCCCGTATCGTCCCCGGCGACCGTGTCCTGATCGAAGCGACGACCGCCGCCGAGCCGCTGATCCGTGAGCTGTACATCCAGATCCTGGAAAAGGGCGGCATCCCGCACCCAATGGTCGCCCTGCCGGGCATGATGCCGTTCAGCCAGGATGAGATGTATCTGACTTACGCCAGAGATAGCCAGCTTGATTTCATCCCCACCTTCTATAAAATTGCCTACGACCAGTTCGAAAGCCGCATCCGCATCCATTCGGCGACCAACACGCGCGGCACAACGAACATCGATCCACTAAAGGCGCAGCGGCGCGGTAAGGCGCTCAGCACGATCACCGAATCCCAAATGCGCCGCGGCGCAGAAGGCACGTTCAAGTGGGTCACCACGCTCTATCCCACCGACGGATATGCCCAGGATGCGAGCATGAGTCTGAAGGAGTATGAGGATTTTGTCTTCGACGCGGTGCACGCCCACGAAGCAGACCCGATCGCCTATTGGAACAGCACCGCCGAGGGACAGCAGCAGGCCATCGACTGGCTGGCCGGAAAAAGCCAGGTGGTGATGCACGGCCCGAACGTGGACCTGACACTCTCGATCAAAGGACGCAAATTTATAAACTCCACCGGCACGCACAACATGCCAGATGGGGAGATCTTTACGCGGACCTGTGGAAGACTCCGTCAATGGCTGGGTGAAATTCACCTATCCTGCGATCTACGGCGGGGTGGCCGTGGAGGGAGCCGAGTTGACGTTCAACCGCGGCCGAGTGGAAGTGGCCCAGGCCGAGAAGAACCAGGCTTACCTGGTCAAGATGCTTGAGTCGGACGAAGGCGCCCGCCATGTCGGCGAATATGCGATCGGCACGAACTTCGATATCAACAAGTTCACCGGCAACATCCTGTTCGACGAAAAGATTGGCGGCACCTTCCATATGGCGCTGGGCGCAGGCTACCCGGAAACTGGCTCGCACAACAAATCGTCCATTCACTGGGATATGATCTGCGACATGCGCACGGATTCGGAGATCCTGGTGGATGGGGAGCTGTTCTATAAGAATGGACAGTTTGTTTTTGAGGGGAAGTAGATGTAACTACACAAGTAAATACGTCCCCGAGTATACAAGGGATTTGAAAAGACCCTCTGCAATGCAGAAGGTCTTTTTTATGTGAATATGTTTAGCTGTCTACTTGTTTACGTGTATTCTCTTTTTCAATAAAATCCCACAGTCTGATCGATCTTTCGCGCGTATTCATCGATCCCGCCGCGAACATTGAAAACATTCCTCCAGCCCTGCTGCGCCAGCCAGGCGGTGACCTGGGCGCTGCGATTGCCATGATGACACATTACATAAATGGTGGCATCCTGTGATTGGCAGCATCAGACAACGCTTTCGTGCCCTCGCGCGCCAGGCGGCTCATCGGCGTGACTTCGAGCCTGCTTGTCTGTTCAGCTTGGCATATCCCAACTCGTGAGGCTCGCGCACATCCAGCAGGATGAACGTATCTTGAGATTTTAGTTTTTCAGAAAGCTCGGTAACAGTAATTTCGGGAAGCATAATATTCAAGTCCTTCGCCGGGGACGGCGGAAAGAGCAACTGCTTATTTCAATGCCTTCACATACAACCGTTCCACGTATTCCTTGACCATCCGGCGGGTGGAGAACTGCGGGATGTTGGTCTTCATGGAATCCTTCATACGGGCGATCCATTCGTGCGAGATTTCCTTTGGATCACGTTCGTAGAACAATGGGATGATCTGGTTTTCCAGTGTGTCGTACAGACTCTCCGCATCCTCTTCATCCTGGACGTTGGGCGAGCCCAGATCGCGATCCTGTCCGATCGACCAGCCATTGTGACCGTTGTAGGCCTCGCGCCACCAGCCATCCAGAACGGAGAAGTTCAGCGCGCCGTTGACCGCAGCCTTCATGCCCGAAGTGCCGCTGGCTTCATAGGGCCGGCGCGGCGTGTTCATCCACACGTCCACACCCTGGACCAGATAACGCGCCAGGTTCATATCGTAATCTTCAACGAAAACCAGACGTCCACCCGTTTCGGCGCGCTTGACCTGGCGGTAGACCTGCTGGATCAACTGCTTGCCAGGCTCGTCGGCAGGATGCGCCTTGCCCGCAAAGATGATCTGCACCGGCATGTTCGGCCGGTTGATGATATCGAGCAGTCTCTCGACATCGGTCAGGATCAGGCTTGCCCGTTTGTACGTGGCAAAGCGCCGGGCAAAACCGATCGTCAATGCATAGGGATTGATCAGAACGCCCGAGGAGACAACCTGCACCGGATGAAAGCCACCATGCGTCCAGCGGTCACGGACGCGCTCACGCAGGTAGAAGACCAGTTTGCGCTTTTGATGCAGGCGCACGGCCCAAAGGGCATCATCGGGGACTTTATCGATATTGTTCCACAGCTCGGGATCATCGAGGCGATCCATCCAGTCGGCGCCAAGATACTTGTCAAGCAACACGCGCAATCGGCGCGCCATCCAGTTGGAGACGTGCACGCCATTGGTGATGTGCGTGATCGGCACATCGTCCTGGTCTTTTTCCTCCCAAAGGAAGTGCCACATTTTGCGGGAGACATCGCCGTGCAGCTCAGAGACCGCGTTGCGGCCCTCTGGAGTTCCGCAGCGCCAGGATGCCCATGCTGAAGGTCTCGCCCTGCGGCATCTGGTGGCGGGCAATGTCGAAGAACTGATCGCGGGTCAGCTTGAGCTGGGGCCAAAAGGCTGCCAGATACTTCTCGATCAACCACAGAGGAAACTCATCGTTCCCGGCCGCGACAGGCGTATGGGTGGTGAAGACGTTTTGTCCGCAGGTCTTTTCAATCGCCTGTTCAAAGTATCGCCGCTCGGCCACCAGCTCGCGGGCCCGCTCCAGGGTCAGGAAGGCAGCGTGGCCTTCATTCATGTGCCAGACCGACGGGTTATATCCCAACGCCCGCAATGCACGGACGCCGCCCACGCCGAGCAGCATCTCCTGCATCACGCGCCGGTCGAGGTCGGACCAGTACAGGCGGGCAGTCAGCTGTTTATCGAAATCGGAATTGGGGTCCAGGTTGGAGTCGAGCAGGTAGAGAGGAATTCGTCCAATGCGGATCTCCCAAAGCCCGAGCGTCACCGTCCGGTCCGGGAACTCGACCTCCACCGTCAGGCGGTTTCCTCTTCATCGCAGACCTGAAGCGCAGGAAGGTTATTGAAATCCAGCATGTTGTTGAGCGCTTCCTGCCAGCCATCCTCGCTAATGCGCTGGGAGAAATAACCCTGGGCATACATGAAGCCCACACCAGTGAGATGGCAGGCCCAGATCACTGGCCTCTTTCAGATGGTCACCAGCCAGAACGCCCAGGCCGCCCGAATAGATCGGAAGGGTTTCATGCAGACCAAACTCCATCGAAAAATAGGCGATGGGACGGCCGATCAGTTCAGGATGAGCCTGCGCTTGTCCAGGTGTCGGTTTCATCCATATACGCATCAAATTGTGCAAAGACCTTGTCATAGGCTGCCAGATATTCCTTGTTCTTGGCAGCCTGGTTCAAACGCGGACGGCCCACCTCACGCAGCATGCGGATCGGGTTGTGACCCAGGCGCTCCCATAAATCAAAATCCAGGCGGCCAAACAGGCGCGCCGGCTTCGGGCTGCCATGTCCACCACAGGTTATATGCAAGTTCACTGAGGCGGGCGAGGCGCTTCGGTAAATTAAATCCATCAGGTAATTTTGAGCGGAAATGTGTTCATAGGCTGGCAATCATACCAAATTTTCAGAATTTTTTAATAATCACGTCTTTCATGACGGGCAAATGGCAAAAAAATTCGGGGAAAATGAAACTCATGACCGCCCCAGCAATTCATCACCTGATTTCTGAACTCTTTTCAACTGCAATCTAGTGCAGCTGTTGATTACAAATACAGAAGCGCCGATAAAACGATCCACCCCAACCACACTGACAGCAATCACCAGAGGCATGACCGTGACCATATAACGCAATTGACTGTCGACAGCCAGATAGCCAAGCATAAAGAAAAGCACACCCGCTGCCAGCAGGCGCAGATACCAATCCCCCTTCCAAACTGCGATAAGGAAAGTAACCAGCAAGCACCGCCTGTTAAATCACAATTAGATTATCAAAAAGCATCATCTTCTCACCGTATTGATCCGGGATGCCGATATTGAACCAAAGCGGAATGGGACGAAAAGAACGAGTTCAATATATTCATCCAAGTGATTACGAATGATTCTCATGGCTTCCTGTTGATAAATTTCATCCACACGGGCTTCATTCACAGGAAATCGGAGCTCCGGTGTATAGGGCAACCAGGGATACCTGTATTTCCTGAGATCCCTTCCGACCGGGACCCACATAATAAGGGGAGCGCTTCCTATGAGGCAATCGCATTATAGCGATAGAGATTATAGCCAACCAGTGTGGTGCCCCAGATTGGCTTTCCAAAAACGATCTCATTCCAAATCACCCAGGGGGAAATCATCAACCCAAACATAACCACTGCCAGCAAAGGTCGATGCCACACATGATGCAACTTCCCTGATCGCCATAAATAAATCACAGGATCCTGCTGCAAGAATCTTAAAAATCATCAGGGTTGATAGAACGTGACAAAACAGCCAAACCAAATAAAACGCCAAAGAGCAGCCAATCCCAAAACCTACCATTCTTGATCGCCCGTGTAAGACACAGGACTCGGCCAGATACAAAAAAGCCGGCCATAAATCACCGTTGATATGCAACAGTGTATGAACGGCATGTAAATTGAGCCGCCAGCCAAAGGCTACGGGTTTGGTGGAAAATAAATCACGATTAGTTTAGGCTTACAATTAGCAGGTGACAAAAATCCAACTCTTCATCACCTGCCTGGTCGATTTGTTCTATCCGCAAACGGGCGAGGCCATTGTGGACATTTTCCATCGCTTCGGCCTGGATGTGGACTTTCCGGCCTGATCAGACCTGCTGCGGACAGCCGAACTTCAATGCAGGTCTTCGCGCGGAAGCACGCCCAATCGCTGAACATACCATCCGGATATTTGAACGGACCGATGGCGATATTGTCACGCCTTCAGGTTCCTGTGCGCATATGTTCAAGCATGGATATCCGGAGTTGTTCCAGGATGATCCGATCTGGCTGCCCGTGCCCAGGCAATGGCTGAACGGGTGTATGAATTTACAGAGTTTGTGGTCGATAAGCTCGGCGTGACTGATCTGGGTGCACGCTGGGATGGAATGCTCACCTACCATCCCTCCTGCCATACTCTCCGCGGGATGAATATTGACCGGCAGCCGCGGACCCTGCTGGCAAATGTCCGCGGCGCACAGGTGGTGGACCTGCCTCATGCCGACGAGTGCTGCGGCTTTGGGGGAATCTTTTCGATGGAACATCCCGAGCTTTCGGCAGAATGGCTGAAGAGAAAGATCGGAAACCTTGAGACAACACAAGCCCCAACTTCGGTGGTCACGGATGCAGGCTGCCTGATGCACATTGCAGGCGGGCTGCACAGGCAGAAGAAAACACAAAAAGTCCTGCATATCGCCGAAGTTCTCAATCACAGATAAACAAGGAGGAAACCATGCTTTCCGGATCCGAAAAATACTATGATGACATTTACAGCGCCATGGGCAAGGATTATGCCCTGAAGCAAACAAAATCGCATAAATTCATTCAAAAGTACAAGCGCACAGATGGAAACAGCTTGCTGGATGTAGCCTGCGGCACAGGCACGCATGCTGGATTCCTAAGTAAATACTACAAAGTGAGGGAACGGACATTGACGCCGACATGCTCAAGATCGCCCGGAAAAAGCATCCCGAAATCCGTTTCTTCGAAGGTGACATGCGGAACTTTCGATCTAGGCACGCCAATTCGATGTTGTCACCTGCCTGTTCAGTGCCATCGGCTACATGAAGACGAAAACCGACCTTCAAAAGGCAGTAAAGAGCATGAGCCGCCATCTCCTGCCCGGCGGAGTCCTGCTCGTGGAACCCTGGTTTTCACCAGGAACAATGGAATGTGGGCCGAGTCTCGATCAATCAGGTGGACAAATCTGATCTGAAAGTCATCCGCATGGCGCATGCCGGAAAAAGAGGCAAGGTTTCTCTTTTGGAATTTCAATATCTTATCGGCACATCCAAGGGAATAGAGCATATTGTTGAACATCATGAATTTGGCCTGTTCTCTCATGAAGAATACATGGACGCTTTTACCCGGGCGGGATTGGATGTCACTCATGATCCGGAAGGATTGTTCGGCCGTGGACTCTATATCGGCACCAAACCCCTGGAATAAGTCATGACACCATCAGATTTTAGAGAACGCATCCGCAAGTCTCTTTCCAACGAAGGGCTGCAGATGGCGCTGGATGCCAACGCTGAACGGCGGGTGCGCGGCCGCGTGCTTGCCTTCGAATCCATCCCCGATTGGCGCGAGAGACGCCAGCGAGCGCATGCCATCCGGGCCGATGTGATCGATCGGCTGGATGAATATCTCCTCAATTTATTGCCAGGAATGAAGAGAATGGGGTGATCGTCCATTGTGCGAAGGACGCAGCGGAAGCAATTCAAATCATTTTGAAAATCGCAAAGAAATCCGACAACGGAAAAATCACAAATCCCTTGCGCCTCCTGGTGACCCCTCGGGTGAGAAAATTTTGGTCGCCAAATCCAAGTCCATGGTCAGCGAGGAGATCAACCTCAACCATGCACTCGAAGCGGAAGGCATCCGGGTGGTGGAGACCGATCTGGGCGAATATATTGTGCAGCTGCGCAACGAGAAGCCGGCGCATATCATCACGCCTGCCGTGCATCTGCGCCGCAACGACGTCGCCCAGCTCTTCCATGAAAAACTTGGCATCCCCTATACAGAGGATATTCCCACGCTCACCAGGACTGCCCGCAAGGTTCTGCGTGAAGTCTTTCTTACAGCCGATATCGGCATTAGCGGTGTAAATTTTGGGATCGCTGAGAACGGGGCGATCTGCATCGTCACCAATGAAGGGAATGGCCGCATGGTGACGACCCTTCCCCAAACCTATATCGCGCTGATGGGGATGGAACGGATCCTGCCGAATCTGGATGATCTGGCGCTGATGCTTTCCCTGCTGCCGCGTTCTGCCACAACCCAAAAGCTGAGTGTGTACACCCAGCTGCTACGCAAGCCGCCTGCCAACCAGACGCGTCACCTGATCATTCTCGACAACGGACGCACGCGCCTGCGGAATTCTCCGCTCAAAGAATCCCTGTATTGCATCCGCTGCGGGGCGTGTCTCAACGCCTGTCCTGTATTCCGCGAGATTGGTGGCCATGCCTATATCGGGAGGGATGGATCGATTGCTCCCTATCCCGGTCCGATCGGTTCGGTCGTCTCGCCGGGGCTGCTCGGTGAGAACTTTGTCCAGCTCGCCCAGGCCTCATCGCTGTGCGGGGCCTGCAAGGATGCCTGTCCTGTGGATATCGATCTGCCCAGGATGCTGACGAGGGTACGGGCGGGTCAGTCCCCAGATCCCAAAGGGATAGGAGTTAAGAGGAGAGGGGGGGCGGGTCTCTCCTTTATGGCAAAATTATCCCTGAAAATCTACAGCCGCTTCGCGCGCAGCCCGCGGCTGTTTACTGCTTCACAAAAATTCGCGGCCCTGGGAAGCCGCATTCTTGCACCGTCCTCCTCCTGGATCCGCCTTCCGGCAGGTACAGGTTGGGGCTACAGCAAGGATTTCCCAAGTTTTACCGGGAAAACATTCCGGGAGAGGTATAAGCATTGCAAGCAAACAGGCAGATGACCTATAAAAGATATCCGGAAAACTCGAACAAGACAAACAGGTTGAACAGCTATCGAGCGCAGTAGTATCCGTTGACGACCTGGTTGCCCAGTTTCAGCCGCGAGCTGACTGCCGTCGGTGGACGCGTCCATGAAGCTGAAAAGAATGTCACTGAAGAGATCATTCAATTCCTACATTCGCGGGATATACACAGGATCCATCTTGAGCCAAATGTACTGGACGAATCGCTCTTACAGAAGGCAGGCATTGCTCTCACACACGAACCTGATCCGGCCATCCTCGTCGGGGTGACCAGGGCCGTTTGCGGGCTGGCAGACACGGGGTCCATTCTGGAGACGGAGCGGGCAGGAAGTCCCCTGCATGCCTCCCTGCTTCCAGAAATCCACATTGCCGTTCTAAAACGGTCAAACATCCTGCCCTCCCTGCCAGATGCCATGTCCCTTGTCCGGGATGCGGCCAGGGCCGTCTTCATCACCGGTCCCTCCCGCACCGCCGACATTGAGATGACTCTGACCATCGGCGTGCATGGCCCCGGGGAAATCATCGTCTTCCTGGTGGAATGATACAGAGTGCCGCTTCATCGGGTAAACTTGACCTTCGATTTCAGCCTGCAATTCCATGGCAAAAGTATACTTATTTAAGAGACAAGCGGTAAAATAGCCGCCGAGGCATCGCGGATGAAATTCCTTCAGATACAGAAGAAGTTCGCCATTTATCTATTCCTGCTGTCCGTGTTCGGGATGGCGCTGGTCTACCTGGTCACATACCGGTTTGGCCCGGGAATCTCCACTGACGGGTCCAGATATTTGTCGACTGCACAGAATTTGATCGAGGGCAGGGGATTCTACGATTATCTAGACATCCCTCTGACCCAGTTCCCGCCTCTTTATTCGATCCTGATCGTGGGCATCAGCCTTATCACCCGCCTGGATGTTTTCATCGCCGGGCAATATCTTAACATCCTGACCTTTGGACTGGTGATCTGGCTGGCCGGGTATTTCTTCTACAGAATTTTTCCCGAACGAGCCCTTATTTCACTACTTTGGAAGCGCCGTTTTTGCGACCTCCCTCTCGCTTATCATCATGGCATCCAACATCCTGTCGGACCTGCTCTTCCTGGCATTCACGCTGGCCTTCCTGATCGCCGCCACGGATATGCTGGAGAAGGGAACTTTAAAGAGCATCATGATCCTGGGTGTGATCGCCTCTCTCTCCACCTTCCAGCGCTATGCCGGGCTGGCTCTGATCATGACCGGCGCTGTTCTCGTTCTTTATCTGTTCGGGAAGAGTTTGGTGAAAGGAATTGTATTTGCCGGGTTGTTTGGAGTTCTTTCGGCTCTGCCAATCCTTCTCTGGGTGTGGTTCCACAATTATGTGCGAACAGGAATCCTCTTTGGCGTACGCCTGCCGCCTGCGTATTTAGGCAATCTGCAGGTCACGATCGAGAAGGCCGTCCATTGGTTCCTGCCGGCTGCAGTGACCAATCTTATTCCGCTATGGGCAATTATCCTGGTCACAATACTACTCCTGGTTACTGGAAATCGACCCGCAGAATTGGAAGCGCTGGGCTCGCTGCCTGGTAACTCCATACTTCCTGCCGAGCCTTGTCTTTTTCATTCTTTATCTTGGTGTGCTCATCTTTAACATTAGCTACTTGGAAGTCCGATGGCCTTACATGGATCGCATCCACATCATCATTCTGCCCGCGCTGCTGGCATTATTTTTTTTGACGATCCGGGAATTGACACCCTCCTACATAGGGAATCTCCCACTCCGTACGCTGCAAGTTATCTCCATCGTCTGTTTTTCTGCTCTGGTTGTCCTTTCCTGTCTACAATCTTCAAAAATATTTGTCGAAAGCCTATTCCCTGGGCGAAACAAGTGAATACAACATGTATAACATTCCCATTCTGAGAGAATCGGGGATCAGGGAATTCTTTGTCTCACAGCCAATTAGCTCCGACCAGAAGATCTACAGCAACTATGAAGCAGCTGCATGGTTCCTGACCCGCAAGGACATTACCAAGCTGCCTTACGGGGACGTCACAGAAAAGAGAGTAAAGCCCGAAGAAGTCCTCAAGCGGTTTCCCACCTGGCCGGGGAAGGATGGCAATGGGTATGTCATCTGGATCGATGAGCTTTCCTTCAAACCCTATGTACTTGGTCCTGAACAATTGACCGAACGTGCCGATTTCCAGCTGGTCCATTGGAGCAAAGGCGGAGAAATCTATCTTCTTACACCCAGGTAGATGTGGTATTTTTTGAAGAGTAGAGCTCGTTCAATTGACGTTTCACAGCCCTAATGATACAATCCCGCACGCTTTACCCCTTTTGGAGCGTGGCCCCATGCCCCCATCGTCTAGCGGCCCAGGACGAAGCCCTCTCAAGGCTTAAACAGGGGTTCGAGTCCCCTTGGGGCACACGCAAAGAACATGCTTTCAGGCGTGTTTTTTGTTTAAGGGACGACCGGCGTCCCCATTGAGGGGATGTTATTCGAATCCCCGTGGGGGCACAAATTTCCTAGAAACCGCCAACAGATAATGTTGAGCGGTTTTTGTTTATGTTATGTTTGATCAAGAGAAAAAGTGAATGCCTTGGGGCGTCATGTAGATCCAGAAGCAAGCAAAACTGGTCTTTAGAGGTTCGAGTCTGCTTTCTACTAGGAAATCTCAACAGCGGTTTTCTTCGATTACTTGGTTATCTGCTGACTTTGAGTAATTCTCGATCCTTTTTTCCTGGAAACGGAATAATCCATCTTTGCGGTTATATCAGGCAGAGGTAAAGTAGGTGAGCGGCTACCGCCGGTCTAGAGGGATCCAGTGTCGATTTTCATGCCGATGTATTCAGACTCAGGTCGGATGATGCGGCTCTGCTGCCGCTGCTCTAAAATATGAGCGATCCAACCTGCGACCCGGCTGATGGCAAACGTCGGAGTGAACAAATCTGTGGATATTTCAGCCCATGCAGAAGCAGCGCTGTATAAAACTCGACATTTGTTTTAAAGATCACGGTCAGGATAACGTTCCGCCAGGAGGCGCACAGCAACATTTTCTACTTCTTGAGCAAGTGTATAGAGGGCCATGTCGCCAGATTGCCGGAACATTTTCTCAGCCGCGGCACAGAGTACTTCCGCGCGTGGGTTGGTGTTCGGTAGACACGATGTCCAAAACCCATAAGTCGCTCTCGACGCTCGAGTTTCCCACGCATGATCGTCTCCGCGCGGTTCGCCTCGCCGATCTCAAACACCATATCCAGTGCAGGTCCGGGCGCGCCGCCATGAAGCGGACCCTTCAGAGCGCCAATCGCCCCAACGACTGCCGAGACCAAATCAGAACCCGTAGAAATCATCACTCGGGCCGTGAAGGTGGAAGCGTTCAGCCCGTGATCCACAACTGTATTCAGATAAGTTTCCAAGCCACGTACTTCTTCTGGCCGCGGAACTTCACCAAACAACATGTATAGATAGTTGGCAGCCTGGCCTAAGTCCTCGCGAGGTGACAGGATGTTTTGGCTGTTCAATAGACGCGCGTAAGTGGCCACCATCACCGGGAAACGTGCCAGAACCGCGACCGCTTGATGGGGAGGATCGCTCTTCGCTAGATCAAGGCTGAGCGTGCTGGCAGCCAGCAATAGTGCATCCATCGCTGGCAATCGATACTGTGCTGCCGCTTTCAATATTTTTGTAGTAGCACTGGGCAATACGCGCTCTGCGGCCAGAGCCTGTCGAAATTTATCAAGCTCAACCGGTGTAGGTAGCGTATCGTTCCATAGTAAATACGCCACCTCTTCAAATGTCGCCTGACTGGCGATTTCATTAAGTGGAAAGCCCGCAATAATCAACTCCCCCTCCAGCCCATTGACACTGCTTAGACGAGTCTGTCCGCAACGACACCCGCGAGGCCAGGCACAAAGCCTGTTGAATAAGTTGAGTTTGTCATATTATTCCTAAGGTTAAATTTGTTCTATTAGCATTCTAACATGTTGGTAACTCGTGGCTCACTAAGAAACAAGCATCAGCGGCAACCGGACGGATTCAGTATCGTGCTTGACATTTAATGAGTAGACGAAATGGGACAAGAATCGCTGTCAACCACTAGCCGACTGTGCGATCAATATCGGGGTTGGCCGTCAGTTCGGGTTCCCGTGATCTCTGCGAGCCGGGATTGAAACGTGATGAAGGGATGCGTCATTGTGTTTCATTCGATCCGCCAAAATCCGAAATGATTTATGATAGGCGTGAGCCTACTCTTTGGTGATCATTCGGATTTGGTTCTCGTAAAAGATGTAATCCCAAGCCCAGTTGACGAACACCAAAATGCGATTACGAAAACCGATCAGGCGATAGATGTGCAGGAAGACCCAGATCACCCAGGCAATGAAACCGCTGAATGACACGCCCCAAATGTGCGCCACCGCCGAGTTGCGCCCGATGGTGGCAAGCAAGCCCGGATCATTGTAATGAAACGGTTCGGGTCTCTTACCGTTGACGATTCGCTGGATGTTTCGGGCAGTAACCTTTCCCTGTTGAATGGCGACGGTGGACAACATCGGCAATGGTTGACCATCTCCATTGACAAGATAAGCCGCGTCGCCAAGGACAAAGACTTCAGAATGTTGAGGCAGCTGCAATGTGGGAGCGACTCGGACTCGTCCTGCGCCTGCCCGCCCGACATCAAGCGAATCCAACATTGGAGCCGCCTTAATGCCCGCCGTCCAGATCAGCGTATACGTGGCGATTTGCCTGCCGTCTCCAAGTGTGACAGTTTGCCCATTGAAGTCCGCGAGTTTTGTGTCCAAGAGAATTTCGACTTGCTCACGGCGTAGTAGCTTAAAAGTGGCGTGGCGTAATTCATGTGGATAAGGCGTGATAAGATGGTCGTTGGCTTCAAGCAGAATCACGCGCGC
>CAVVPC010000042.1:0-33193 GCA_963750005.1 uncultured Chloroflexia bacterium | reverse complement strand
AAACGACAGGGCGTCTTTCGTGGAAAATGATTGCCTGCCATAGATTCCAAGGTGCAATTGACTGGTAGGACTGTCGTCCTTGGGGATCACGCTCCCGCGTTTTTAGGCAGTTTGTGTGGCTTGAAGTTGGTTCCGGTAAAATGGCGTTGTCTCGTCCCGCCCACCAGCCCCGCAGCGCGGGATTTCGACGGGTACCCCGGCAGACACCGCGCGGGGCAGGCCGCAGGCCGTTGGGCGGCTCGTCGAGAACAATTTCTATGATTGGATGAAACGATGGCTAATTACAAAAACTACTGGAACACACAATTCTCTAAATATAATCATATCTGGGGGGAAACGCATAGCAAATCTGCCGAGATTGCATTATCGCTGTTTCGTAAGCATAAGGTTAATAAGATTCTGGTTCCGGGTTCTGGATATGGTCGAAACAGTAAATTGTTTTCGACATCTGGTTTTGATGTGACAGGTATAGAAATATCAGAAGAGGCTTGTGCCCTAGCCCAAGAGTATGATCCAGCCACAAAACTCTATAATGGATCATTTCTTGATGACAATTTAGTTCAAGGTCACATATCAGGGGATTTATTGTTTCAATGTCCTTCAACTTTTCCTTAAGACTGATCGAATACGTTTCGTCCAGAAGAGTGCACAGCTATTGTCTCCCAAGGGGCTCATGTTCTTTACCGGTATTTCAGACCAAGATGATTCCTTTGGACAAGGTGAAGAAGTTGAGGAGAATACCTTTGCGGTTAAGCCGGATAAAATTCTCCACTTTTTTACTCTGGATGATTTGAAGATCCACTTTGAGGGATTCAAGATACTTGAAGTGGGAGATCTGGAAGATCAGGTATCCCATACTTTGTATGGTTTGAAAAGTTACCAGATTAGATATATATTGGTATGTATTTAATCATTCTTATTTGGTGGCCGCCCAACACGGCCCCGCAGCGCGGGATACAATACGGGCACGATGTCTTCCACGTGCACCGGACGGCTGGGCGCTTTGCGTGCGCGTTTTCAAGCACTTTGCGTGGCTTGAGGTTGGTTCCGGCAAAATGGCGTTATCCCGTCCCGCCCACCAGCGGGTAACGCCACCTTGGGCGGCTGACATAAAAATGGAAGGAGTCTTTATGGAAGCGACATTACACCATTCAATATTGGCAACTTCAACTGTTTTGCGATCCGAGATGGAGATGATTGGGATAGAAATGTCTTGCTTCTCAACACTGGCCAGCACAAAGTATTGATTGATATCCGTGTTGGGCGTGACTTTGTACTAGCCTCCTGCACTACTGCTTGAGAGACTGCAGATGGCGGGTGCTCCACCTGAAACGATTGATGTTGTAATCTTATCTCATGCCGATTTCGACCATATCGGCGGAGCGGTCGATGAAAGCGGAAATCCAACTTTCTCTAATGCACGGTACGCCCACCACAGCGTACAGCGAATGGCTGGGACTCTGAACGTTTTTGGGGCTGGTTCTGAACTTTGGCACGCCGCTTCGCGGCAGTCCGTTTCCGGTCCTTTTTCTCCCCAGCCGCCGGTACCCCGGCAACCCCGCTGGGGCAGGCCGCCAGCCGTTGGACGGACGCTATCTTGTCTTTTAGGTAAAAATAAAGCCAGACCGACAAAACTTTGCGGGTCTAGCTTTAATGATACTTTTCCTGAAGGTTTGTCGAAGATCGTAAACAGCCTTCAGTTATTCTTCTTACGGCGAAAGAGAAGGGTTACATTTCTACTTCTTCCGCAAGCCAGACGGTCATGGGAAGTTTGCCGCCCATTTTTTCGACCATTGCATGACCTTCTGGCGACTGCATCATTTTCTCATATTTCTGAGCTTCCTCTACATTGTTGAATGTGTGCATGACAATCACCCCGGTGCCATCTGCCGTTCGATATACCTTACTAGCTACAATACCAGATTGAGCATTACGTTCAGTATTTTTCATAGCCTCCTTCCCCCCACTTATCCAAGCTTCGTAATCCTTCACAGCGTGGTGAGCAATCATCGTTATCATTTGTTCCTCCTAATTTATTGCGATAAAAAAAAGACCGCCGACTTTGACCCTGCATGCTTGGCGATCGATATTTCATTATACGATACAAGACTATGTTTGTCGATATTGATAGGTTTTTGGTATCAAGAATCCGCATGATGTTGGAACTTGTGGTAATGGTCTAAAAGTTATCGGTGAAGAAAAGGGGCCAATTGGGACAATACGCACAAGTTCAATAAACCTGTGATATAAACCGTGACATGACACAACAAGGCTTCTTGATCATTTCTGATATTACAGGGTATTCGAAGTATGTCAACGAGTTGGAGCTCGAACACGCACGCGACAGCCTGACCGCCCTGTTGAATTTATTGATTCGCCACACACAGTCTCCTTTGGTAATATCCAAACTGGAAGGCGATGCTGTTTTTTCGTATGCGCCAGCAGGCGGTTTTTTGCAGGGACAAACCCTGCTGGATATGATCGAATCCACGTATGCGTCCTTCCGCAAGGCGCTGGAATTGATGGTGATCAACACCACCTGCACCTGCAATGCCTGCCGAAACCTGCCCAATCTCGACTTGAAGTTCTTCGTTCATTTCGGTTCTTACATGACCCAGAAATTGGGAAATTTCACTGAGCTGGTGGGGAACGATGTCAATTTGGTGCATCGCCTGGCAAAGAATCATATCAAGGAGAAAACGGGCTTCAAGGCGTACGCCGCTTTTACACAGTCAGTGATGGATGCGTTAGAGCTTGAAGATTTCCAGAACAGTTTGACCCCGCATCGTGAGACCTTCGCGGATGTGGGGGAAGTGCAAATGTATGTGCATGATATGCATAAAGTGTGGGAGCGCTTGAAGGACAGGGTGCGGATCGAGGTCCGACCCGAAGAGGCGCTGCTCATTCGCGAGTACATGTTCCCCGTCCCTCCGTCCATCTTGTGGGAGTACCTGACGAAGCCCGAATATCGCGCCATCATGCTTGGAGCGAGCAAAGTGGAACTTCGCAACCAGGCACAGGGACGCACAGCGGTTGATTCAGTTTACTATTGCTACCACGGCAATATGGAAACCCCTCAACTTATATTGGATTGGCATCCCTTCGAGCAATACACGATCAACGGCACAACCCCTCTTGGCACAAACTTTAACACCACATTCAAATTGGAGCCCACCCATGATGGAACGCGATTAATTAACTTGTGGGGGAAGGCGCGCGGAACGTGGATCATGTGTAAGATTAACGACCTGCTCCAGAAGAGGATTTTTGCCCCACAAACTGACAAGGCTGTGGAAAAACTCATTCAACGCATTCAACAGGACCTTGCCGATGGGACCGTGTTTGTCTCCCCGCCCATTGAAGTTGACAAAGCTGAGGTCACTTCACTTGCAACCCAGGCGCTGACCCACAACCATTAGTTTCAGCAAGTCCTGTTTTAACCATTGTCAAAATCAAAGTTGCTTGTAAAAATTGGGCGTGTTAGTAGCGGTATCTTTTTTCAGGCGGCGTTTTGGTAAGCGAGGAGGTTGCCCAACAAAGCGTTCTCAGAACGTCATCCGGAAATTGGGAAAAATGCTTCTTTTGCTTCAAAAAACGCCACATTGCACATATTCTTTGTGTAGACGGCAAGGCGTTGTCTCGTGGAAAATGATCGCCCGCCATCATTCCAAGGTACACTTGACGCTGGGGATTCTGCCACATTTTCATGCATTTTTCTGGCTTCCAGTTTTTTCTGCTCCCAAGCATTGTCCACGCCCGCCCCAGCGCCAGTAACGTATACCGTTGGGCAGTTCCCGAAAAGATTTTCCACAATTGATTCGAACGTCAGTTTAGGTCTTGGTTTTGAGTATTTATCAGGAGAATAACCAATGAACAAAGCAACTCACTCAAATGATGGCAAAAAGTCCAAGTCCATAACATTTCACACTACTATCCTACAAACAGGAAAAAATACTGCTGGCATTCAAGTTCCTGAGGAAATAATTGAAAAACTTGGTTCGGGTAAGCGTCCTCTCGTCCGCGTCACAATTAATAAATACACTTATCGTAGTGCAGTGGCTGTAATGGCTGGCAGGTACATGATTAGTTTTAGTCCTGAACATCGAAAAGCGGCTGGCGTTCAAGGCGGTGATGAGACGGATATTACTTTGGAGCTTGATTTAGATCCACGCACTGTCGAAATCCCCAAAGACTTAAAGGAAGCCTTAAATAAGGCAAGTGCGCTTGACGCTTTCGAAAACTCGGCGCCGTCAATGAAAAAAGAATATGTTCGCCAAGTAGAAGAAGCCAAAGCACAAGAAACACGTGAGCGTCGAATTGCAAAGATTGTAGAAAAGTTAAGTGAAAGTTGAAAAAATTCCTCATTGATTCTTATCAGAAAAACTGCCCAACACAGCCCCGACTTGCGGGATACCCTGCGGGCACGATGTCTTCGACGTGCAGTGGATGGTGGGACTGCCGTCCTTGGGGACGGCGTGTGCGTTTTCAGGCAGTTTGTGTGACTTGGAGTTGGTTCCATCAAAGTAGCGTTATCCCGTCCCACCCACCAGCCCCGCAGCGTGGGATACCCTACGGGCACGACCCTGGCACTGGCCGCCAGGACATGTGTGTCTTCGACGGGTACCCCGGCAACCCCGGCGAGCAGCAGTGATTTGCCAAGCAAATCAGGCATACCGCGCCGAGGCAGGCCGCAAGCCGTTGGGCGTTTGAGAGTTATCCAAATTCCATGATTTGAGAGGAGACTTTATATATGAAACTGACAACTACCACTCAACTTTCGCTTGATGGTGTCATGCAGAGCCCCGGAGGTCCGGACGAGGACGACAGAGGCTTCAACCGTGGTGGGTGGGCTCACTTTGATAATGAATCAGGGGAGTTCGTCGACCAAGTCTTTCAACGCGCGGATGCTTTCCTGTTCGGACGCAAGACCTACGACATCTTTGCCTATACGTGGGGAGTGGCGCCCAAAACAAGCAAAAGTCCGATTGCCGCAGCACTGCACACAAAACCGAAATACGTGGTGTCAAGCACCTTGCGCGATCCAGAATGGGACAACACAAAAGTCTTATCAGCAGATTTCGCAGTTGCAATTGCCAATCTGCGAGCACAGGCGGGGGGTGAACTACAAGTTCATGGCAGTGGTCAGCTCATCCGTTGGTTGCTCCAAAACCGTCTGATCGATGAGATGAACCTGATTATCTTCCCTGTAATTTTGGGTCAAGGAATCCGATTGTTCCCTGATGTCGGCAATGATTTTGCGCTCCAGCTTGTCGAATTAAGCGTTAAGCCGAACGGAGTGACAATCCAAGTCTATCGACCCAAGGGGCACCCGGAGTATTCAACGATCACCAAGGAGGAAGCGCACAATATGTTCAAACAAAACTTCGGATAGGACAAAAGAACTGGAGTTTGGCGCGGTTTTGATGTGATCTGATATCTAGCATGAGTGCTTGCAGCCGAACGCCCAACAACGCGTGCATCGGACAAGTGCGGGCATTCGCCCACACTTTCAGGGAAGCGGCCCCAAACGGCGGATTCGGCGTCTGGTGGTTTTATCCGGTAACGCCTGCCGTTGGGCGCACCGACGAATAGGTAAGCAATTCAAGAAATAGAAACTCGACAGCCGGCTTGCTATGGAGTTTTACAGCTTATGTTCGATCCAACACCAGAACGCCCCTACATTCCCGAGTCCTACGGGTTCAGCTCGGCTACTCGGCATACACCGCCCGACTGGGAGAGTATTGCTGAGCAGCTACGCACCTCCCGCAACTATTGGATTTGCAGTGTCTCACCAGATGGATATCCACATGCCTTGCCAGTTTGGGGAGTTTGGATGGAGAACCATCTTTACTTTGTGACCAAGCGCGCTTCGAAGAAGGGGCGTAATCTTCTGTCCAATCCTAGAGTGGCTATTCACCTTGAAAGCGGTGACGATGTAGTGTCGTTTCAGGGTAGCGTCGTGGAAGTGGTCGACAAGCAGCATCTTGCAAAGGTAGCAGCTACCTACTCAGAGAAATACCATGGTGATCAAATTAACCTTGATATCGAAGTGGTCTTTAAAGTTGGTGGCGCGGTCTAGCATTTACCTGGTGGGAACGGAACTATCATGAGACCGCTACCCGCTGGCGCTTTGAAGAGTTCGGCATAGGAAAAAAGGGGTCCGTGGGTTCAGCAAGTGCGCCCAACCACAGCGTTCTCAGAACGTCACCCAGAAAGTGGAAAATATGCTTCTTTTTCCTGGAAAAACCGCCACTGTTTGTGTCTTCTTTGTGTAAACGACAAGGTGTTCTCTCGTGGAAAATGATTGCCTGCCATCATTCCAAGGTGCACCGGACGCGGCTGGGATGCATCGGCGCTCATGCGCCGGGCTGGGCGATGTTCGCCTGAAGCTCACTCGCCCAATCTGCGCGTTTTTTGGAGCTGTTTCTGAGCTATGGGAGTTTCCCGTTGCCAGTCCTGTTTCTCCCCAGCCGTACCCCGAAGGGGCATACCCCGCAGAGAGCATGCGAGGCAAGCCGCACACCGTTGGGCGGGCTGAAGGAGAATGAAATTTGACCAATGATTTAACAGCGCCATTACTATGCACGACCCCCTACATTTTGAAGTCAGAAAGCTACTCACTTTTGTATTCTAGAATATCTCCCGGCTGACAATCTAATGCCTTACAAATTGCCTCGAGCGTTGAAAAACGGACAGCCTTTGCCTTTCCATTTTTCAAGATGGAAAGATTGGCCATGGTTATACCAACTTTCTCTGTAAGTTCAGTAACACTCATTTTTCTCTTTGCCAACATTACATCGATATTTATTATTATCGCCATAATTGCACCTTATACCGTTAAATCATTTTCTGATTTTATGTCTACGGCATTTTGTAGAAGTCTTTGAAAAACAGCCGCAGCGGTTGCAATTACGATAGAAGCAAAAGTAGTAAAAATGCCCAAGGCAGTAACACCCGCCGGGTCGTCACCTCTAACAAATAACCTTATGTATAGTATTCCTAGCACAATGAAGCCACTGAATGCGATCGCACAGTATTTTATATTCCTCACAGCGTTCACTGATGATTGAGAGAAAACTTTATTGCCGTCAACATAGCCTAAAAGCTTAAATGCCTGATATAACGCAACAAAAAATGGGATTGAACCTATGTAAGTATAGATAATAAGCGGATCTTTATAAATACTGATTAGATCTAAGTTAGCAGCTCTTCCTTCAAGTTGAGGAAACCAAATCAGCCATATAAGGGCTCCGATTGCGATAAGACAAATGACAAACTTTAAGAATAGTGTTGACCCTTTTTTCATAAGTAGTGCCTCACTTAGTAATAGGATAGGTATACTGTAACACATGATTTATCGTATGTCAATATATTATTATCGTTATTCGTTATTATGGCTAAGATGGGAAAAGTGTCGTTCTCCTATTCCACTTGCAAATTTTGGTACCACTCCCACTCAATCGTGGTCTGGCACGCCGCCCACCGATTAGCAGCAGTGTCAAGAGGAAGACAGGAAAAAGATCAAAACGAGAAGCAGAAATAAAAAGCGGTCCGGATCATGTAGCATGCGGACCGTTTGTCGTTTGTATTTTTTGGCATAGGGACAGCCTTCCAGAGCCGCGCCCGGTTTTCGTTCAGGTGCAGTTGTTGCAACGAACGGGAGGAATGAGAGCAGCTACTCGATGTGGTTCAATTCCGGTCGCAGGGCCAGAAGCTCTTCTTCTGAGGCGATCTTACGTGGATGTTTGGGATCGAGAGCAATGCGAGTGAGGTCATGCCCAATCCCTAATTTCATCATGTAGTAACGAGCGAATTGCTGGCGGGTCAAGCCATCGCGTGCCTCTTCATCCATCCGCCAGGCCCAGGTCAGATACTTGTAGGCAATCCGTTCGTGACTGAAATGGCGGTAGGGTTGGCGTCGGGTCAAGACATACCAAACCAATTCCAGCAAACGATGAGCGATAGCTGCTATTGCTTGGTTACGGTGCATGCGTTTTTGCATCTCCTGGAAACGTCTTTTCCACAGCGGATCGGACTTCACAGCCATTTGGGCTGCTTCCACCAGTGCCCAACGTAATTCTCTCCGCCCTTCTTTGGTGATGCCTTTGCCACGGTTTTTGGTCCCGCTCTGTTCCAATCCCGGTGTAAATCCAGAGTAGCTCGCCAGATGTTTGGGTGTCTCAAAGCGCTGGATATCTCCAATGGCAGCTAATATTGTCATAGCAGTAATGACCCCAAAGCCAGGCAGCTGCATGAGATAGGTCATACTGTCTGCCCAGGGTTGGTGGTGACACATCTTGCGGACTTCTTTGCTGATCCGCTCAATCTGCTTTTCGATGTAGGCTAGGTTTTCCATTTCCAGTTGCAATTGAAATTGCTCGAGAGTAGAAAGCGTTTTGTCTTTTTGCCAGAGGGTGGTCTTTTCATTGAAGCGTTTGCCGCGTGCATGCTGCAAGTGATGGCGGTGCGCCACACTGTGCATGCGGTTTACGACCTGGGTATGGGTCTCCACCAGTTGTCTGCGCTGAGACAACAGTTGGCGCAGCTCACGGACATGGACAGGAGGCACCCAGACATCTGGTACTAAATTCGCAGCTAGCAAGCGCGCCAGAATGAGAGTATCTCGAATATCCGTTTTTACTCGTGCTTGGGCGATCTGTTTCACACGAATGGGATTGGCTCTGTCAACGACAATTAGAAATGGACATGGCGACAATTAGAAATGCACATAAGGATGGAGTGAGGATGGTTCACGGGCCAAAAGAATTATTCGGGGGTTTCTTGTTGGATGCGTTGGGCAGCTTGTTGGGCTCGGTGGCTGGGGATCTCCTTTCCAAATTCCACGATGATGCTGTGGTGGACGACACGGTCAATCGCTGCGGCGGTGGTCATGGGGTCTTTGAAGATTTGTTCCCATTGTGAAAAAACCAGGTTGGATGTAATGATGACGCTGCGGCGTTCGTAGCGCTCCGCCAGCAGGGTGAAGAGCACTTCCATCTCGTCGCGGGATTGCTGGACGTAGCCGATGTCGTCGAGGATCAAGACTTCGTAGGTGTCGAGACGGCGCAGTTCGCTCTCAAGCAGCAGGTCACGCTTGGCGCGCAAAATTCGTCCACCAGGTGAAAGGTGGGGGTGAAGAGAACACTGTGTCCCGCCTGAACCAGTTGGTGTCCCACGGCGGCGGCGAAGTGGGTCTTGCCCACCCCGGGCAATCCAAAGATCAGGAGCAGGTTTTCAGCGCGGGTCACAAATTCGCCGCTGCACAGCTGAGCCAACTGGCGGGTGAGGCGCAAGGGCAGTTTCTTCTGGTCGAAAGCCGCCAGGGTTTTGCCGGCGGGCAGATGGGAGGACTTTTGCAGGCGTTCGACGCGACGCTGGCTGCGACCTTCGATCTCCTGTTCAAGCAGTTCGGACAGGAAGGTTTCGAACGGCCAGGTTTCGCGGGTGGCGGTGGTTAGCAGGTCGCCCACGATTTCCACGGCGGTGGGCATTCGCAGCGTGCGCAGGTGTTGTTGGATCTGTTCAAGCGCTGACATGGCTGCTCACGATCTGGAGGAACTGGTCGTAGAGGGACAGGTTGGCGGTCTGTGGGGCAAGTGCCGGGATGGACTCGGGAAGCAGCCCGACTGCCGGTCAGTTCGAGTAACGGTATTTTCATCCCAGTCGGTTTGGTTTTGTTCCGAGGAGCAAGGTCAGCGCCTGGGCAATGTCGGACTCCATCCCCAGTGCGGCTTGTTTGAGGATCCGCAGGTAGATCAGGTCTGCCCGTCGGGGCGGCAAATGCTCGTTGAGGACATCCCAGGCCTGGCGAAAGACCTCCAGCGGGAAAAGGTCAGCGCGGTAGCGGTAGTTGCGAAATCCGCCAGGTTTGCGCAGCAGGCTGTCGATCACATGGCGGTAGTTGATCTGGTAGTGGTGGGCGCCGGGCACACGCGGCAGGCTCTCAATGCGCTGGTTGGCATACCAGACTTCGATGTGCCACTCGTAGATACGGGCGGTGACACGCTTGCCTTTCAGCCCGCTGGGGACGCTGTAGCCATTGCTGCCCACCCGCAGGATGCCATTCTGCCCGACCCGCACATTCAGTTCGCGCATCTGCGGCCAGGGCTTCGCGGTGAGAGGTTTCATGAACAGCGATTTCTTCATCCAGTTTGACCTGTCGCCCAGCGTTGCGCTTCTCCATGATGTCGAACAGAAATATCTTCGTAGGCTTCGACGCTCTCGAAGTCGCGGCTGCCGCGCAGCAGCAGGTGTTGTTTCACTGCCCGTTTCAGTCCGCCGTTGGATGATTTCACGTCGCCATTTTCGTTCGGACTCGAAAGATGGATCGTGCGCGCTTCCAGATCCGTAGTGCGCCAGCAGTTGCAGGTACTCCTCGTTGTACCCGCGTTCACGCGGACTTTGTCGGTCTGCCACTCCCAGTGTATGCGTGGCAGCGGTCGTGTGGTCGGTCTGGTGTGCCTGCGGCACATACCCGAGTTTGAGCAGGGTGCTTTGCAGACCCAGCCGGATCGAGAGCAGCGATTCACTTTGCACCACGCGTCCCCATTCCCAGTTCGAGTAGGGCAGGACGCTGTGGAACAGAATGTGCTCGAATGGCTCTCCCTGCAGAGTGACTTCCAGATCGTTCATGCAGGTCCCATCGCTTTGCAGCACTTCGCCCGGATAATGGATCTGGTCCAGCGTCAGGGTCGGGTTGCCGTTCAGTGCTCGCCAATTGCTAATCGGCGTTGCAGGGTGCGCAATTGCCCTTCCTGATAGTGGGTTCCGTTCCGCTCGCACAGCCATTCGAAGATGGCTTTGGCTTCCAGCTCGGGCGCCACTGCCAGTTTGGCTTCCACTTCCGCCCAGTCCTTTTCAAACGGGTCGGGGCGGGTACGGTAGCCGCGTGATTCTTTCAGATCACTGGGCAGTTGTCCTAATTGCTCATATTTTTGGACGGTCTTGCGGCTGCGCAAGTTGGCCTTGATGGCGGCCTGTTCCTGCGTCTTTCCATTGCTGCGTTCTTTCATGAGGAGCCTCACTTGGGCGTCGGTTGCGGTCATCGGCTCTCCTTCTCCAGAAGAGTGTAGCCGTTTCCGACGCCTTATTCGGTGGGCATTTCTAATTGTCGTTGATGGGTAATTCTAATTGTCGTTAACCGTACCACCACGCGTTCCACCAACGGTGCCAGCAGGTCATACACGTGCCAGGCGTTCGTGGTGGATTCAATGACCACCTGATCCGTGGAAAACAGATTTTGCTTCAGCCACCCTTCCAGATCTGCGTGCTCCACTCGCACCGGATGAAGCAGCACCTTTCCCTCTCGATCTACACCTGCCACAACGCAATAGTGTTTATGAATGTCCAATGCAACATACCGTCTCGAGCCTCTTGTATTTCCATCTTCATTCATGCTAGACTCTCCTTGGGTTTTAGGTTGGGGCGTGGATTTTCGGGCTGTGAGTGATACACACCGATTCGGGATCTTTGTCCCAGACGAGGATCCACCGGGCAACCAAGTAACAACACGAGTTCAGAAGTTTCAGCTTCTCTCTCATAGGCGGCAACGGTTTGCCCGCATGCTCACACCCCGGAGCATCCCCGGTGAGTTTGTCTCTCCTAGGATACTCCGCCACGCCCCTCCTGCTACATTCTAGTAACAAAGCGTTTCTAAGAAACAGATGTAGAGTAATTGTGAGTAGAAATTGGCTGGCGAGTTAACCCCAAAAGGTGTCGAGACTAGTTTTCGAAAACGACGCCGTTATGCTTTCGTCATTTGTCGAGGGCAGCCCCGGTCACTTAAGGGAAATAGCTTTCTAATCGGGGTCTGGCGCTAAGTCGCCCGCCACCAGTGGATGGATCATCCGGACCGGAAACCAAGGTGCACCTCGGGACTGCGATCAACGCCTGTCTCCATTGCTGTGTACGGCTTATGCGTCTGCCAATTGGCAGTTTACTCCCATTGCGCCTCTGTTTCTTTAGGGAAAGAGAACGTTCTCGTTCTCCGGAGGTGCACCCGACTGGTGGGAGTTTGCGCGTTTTCAGGCAGTTTGCGTGGCTTGAAGTGGGTTCCGGCAAAGTGGCGTTCTCTCGTCCCGCCCACCAGCGGCTAACGCAAGCCGTTGGGCAGCTTCCAGATGACCTTTAGGAGTAAGAAGTATGGCTACTCTCCATTTGAAGGACGACAGTAAAGTGTGGAGGCAGAAAAGAAGGAAAAAGGAATGGTGAAAAACCATTCCTTTTTTTGTGGAAACCCTTGAAAAAAGCTGAGTTCAAAAGGAAACTTTCGGTTATCGACGCCAGAAAGGAGACCCATGAACTCAGCAGAACTATTTTGCCCGAATATTGCCTGCCCGGCAAGAGGAGCGGTAGGAAAAGGGAACATTGGGGTGCACAGCCAGCAGCAAAAGCGCTATATCTGTCATGTCTGCCAGCAGACCTTCAGTGCCAGGCAGGGGACGCTGTTCTACCGGTTACGCACGGATCCGAAAACAGTGCTGCTGGTGATTGCCCTGCTGGTGTATGGCTGCCCGATCCAGGCGATCGTACAGGCCTTTGGCTTGGATGAACGAACGGTCAGGAACTGGTGGCAGCGAGCCGGACGACACTGCCAGGCATTTCATGAGCGGCTGGTGGAAGAGCATACCCTGGATCTGGGTCAGGTCCAGGCAGACGAGATCAAGGCGAAAACGCAACGGGGTCCCATTTGGGTAGCCATGGCGATCATGGTCTCGACCCGTCTGTGGCTGGCTGGGGCAGTCAGCGCCTCTCGGGATACTGCACTGCTGCAAAAGATGGCGCAGCAAGTACGTGCCATTGCTCTTTGTCGTCCGCTCCTGATCGCGGTAGATGGGCTCAACTTCTATCCCAACGTCTTTCGGGATGCCTTTCGCACCGGGATCCCACGCCTGGCAGGGCAGATTGGACGGATGGTGCTGGTGGAATGGCCCAACATTGCCATTGTCCAGGTCGTGAAATCCAAACCGTCAGGAACCTGGAGCATCCAGCGCATCATCGTCCAGGGAGCCAAAACGATGATCGAGCAACTGCTCCAAACCACACAGGCAGGTGGCATGATCAATACCGCCTACATCGAACGGCTCAATGCCACCTTCCGCCAGCGTCTAGCTTGCCTGTTCCGTCGGACCCGTCATCTGGCCCGACAAAGCGCCACACTGCAGGACAGCATGTATGTTCTCGGCTGCGTCTACAACTTCTGTGACTTCCATCAAAGCCTGCGCCTCCGCCTCTCTGTTGGACGGCATGGCTTTCATTGGGTGCAGCGTACTCCGGCTCTGGCAGCAGGACTGGCTGATCACCGCTGGACCTTGCAAGAACTCTTTCTTCATAAAACACCGCCGCGACCTTGGCTCAAAAAGCAGGGTCGCGGCAGATTGTCAAATCGCTTGAAAAGACGCATGCAGCACTATGGCTTTTAACCACTCTTTACTGCGGTGCTACCCCATTTGATGGTTGGGCTTCCTTGTTCAGGGAAAACAACGCTAGCACAAAAGCTTGAACATGAACTACCGGCGCTTCGATTGACACTTGATGAGTGGCACATACGCCTCTTTGGTCAAGATGCAGAAGAACCAGAACACGATGCTCGGCATAGCCTAATCGAGGCTATACTCTGGAATATAGCTAGTAGGGCGCTGGAATTGGGAACGAATGTTATCCTCGATTACGGTTTTTGGGCGCGAGAAGAACGCGAAGATTATCGGTTGCGTGCGAAGCAACTTGGGGCTAGTAGCGAAGTACACTTTCTAGATGTGCCGGAGGATGAGTTATTGAGGCGGCTTGAGAAAAGGAATTCGCGGCCTTCACAGGAAAGTTTTCTTATTTCCGAGGAAGCGATGAAGCCTTGGATTGCTTTCTTCCAAAAGCCGACACTTGATGAGCTTGAGCGAAGAGAGTAAGAGAAAAATGTCAACGCTGCCCACCGATTAACAGCAGTGTCAAGAGGTGAGCAGGAAAAAGGGGAAAAAGAGAAGCAGAAATAAAAAGCGGTTCGGATTCTGCATGATCCGAGCCGTTTTTTGTTGGTATGTTTTGAGCATAGAGACAGCCTTCCAGACCCACGCCCGGTGTTGTGTTTTTGGGTGCGGTTGTTTCAACGAACGGGAGGGAGGAAATCCGCTACTCGATGTGATTCAACTCTGGTCGTAATGCCAGCAGTTCTGCTTCAGAAGCCAGTCTGCGTGGATGTTTGGGATCGAGCGCAATGCGGGTGAGATCCTGGCCAATGCCAAGACGCATCATGTAGTAGCGTGCAAATTGCTGGCGGGTCAAGCCATCCCGGGCTGCTTCATCCATCTGCCAGGCCCAGGTGAGATACTTGTAAGCGATGCGTTCCTGGGTGAAATAGCGGTAGGGTTGGCGTCGGGTCAGGACATACCAGACCAGTTCCAGCAACTGCCGGGCAATGACCACGATCGCCTGGTTGCGGTGCATGCGTTTGTGGAGTTCCTGGAATTTTCGTGTCCAGCGTGGATCGGACTTCACTGCGCGCTGGGCGACTTCCACCATGGCCCAGCGCAATTCCTTGCGACCTTCCTTCGTGACACCTAGTATAGGGAATAAGAAGCGAGGTACCCTCTGTGTACAAGAGCCAAACGTGGATCAAAACGTACTTAGGAGGATACCTCATGTCAAACTCTAACATACCCACAGGCAGGGTGCAAGAAGCTGGCCAAAAACCTGTATGCCGGGGTGGATCTGGCGCTGGAGAAAAATGTAGTGTGTGATCCTCAACCAGGCAGGTCAGGTTGTCGATCGGTTTCAGTTTCACGCAAGATCGGGAGGGTATGAGTATTTTGAGCAGCGAGGGGAAGCGGGTGCGCCAACGAGAGCAGGCGAGTGGGATTGAGGTGACCATGGAACCTTCCAACTACCTGTGGAAACTGCTGGCACAGGAGATGGAAGAAAAACAAAAGAGTGTACCGCCTGGTGAACGCCTACACGGTCAAGAAACATCGGGAAGGCAATCAATTGGATCGTTCCAAGGATGATTGGCGGGATGCGCGGGAAATTGGGGAACTGGCTCGGCAGGGGCAATGCCACGCAGACGCACCTGCAGGAGGGTGTGTATGAAGAGCTGCGTCAATATGCCACGCTGTATTGGCAAGTGACACGAGCCGTTCGGCGCGAAAAAACCATCGTATGCGGTTTGGTTGGGCAAGTGTTTCCGGAGTTTTTTCGTGTCTTTAAGAAAGCAACCAGCGAAACGGCCCAGGCGATCCTCAAGAGTGGTGTGGCGGCCGTCGAAATCCGCCAGGGCAGCCTGGAGGCGTTTGTGGCGAGGGTGCGGGCGGTCTATCCCGGGCGACGGCTGCAGGTGACGAAACTACGCCGTCTATATGCTCGGGCAGCGACGTCCATCGGGGTTCGCCAGGGCGTGTCTGCGATCCAATTTAGCCTGTGCCGTCACCTGAGGATCCTGGACACCCTGGAGCAGCAGTTCCAGCAGCTGCGTCAAGCCATGCAGGCGTGTCTGAGCCAGGTGCCAGCAGCCGCCTATCTCCTGTCCATGCCGGCCCTGACGCCAGTGACCGCGGCCCTCTTTTTCGCCGAAGTAGGCGATCCCCGGTGCTATCACACTGCTGCCCAGTGGGTCAAACTGGCCGGGATCCAACCCGTCCCCAGCCGCTCCGGCCGCAAACAGCGCAGCCGGACGCCTATGTCTCACCAGGGACGACCGCACTTACGCACGCTGCTGTACTATGCTGCCTTGCAGCTGATCACTCGTGATCCTCACTTTATCCAGCTGTATCGCCATTTGCAAAGGAGGTCAACCAATCCCCTCACCCGCATGCAAGCGCTGGGCGTGTTGATGAATAAGCTCCTGCATGTCTGCTGGGCTCTGATTTAACAGCACACATTTTACCAACCAGATTTCTCACCTGCCAACGCCTAGGAAGGAAGACCCCCTCCCTGACCTCCAGGGGACACCGTTCCACACCTTGAGGCACTTCGTGACCTCCTAGTGCAGCTTGGCTGCCCCCGCCGCCTGGGAAATTCGAATAAAGTATGTTGAGGCGCGACCTCGGATGAACTAGGTAGATCCCAGGAACTTCGGCTGGGTCTGGCCTGGAAGTCGGCTGCTTCTCACTTGGCTCCCGCCTCGACGTCGGCAGGCTCTTCTTGCCAAACTCTACGTTACCACAGGGTTCTATTCCATGTTGCTCTCTTCTTGTACTGGCTCCTTGACTTATTTCCTATAGTATGCTGCACTGCACCAAACGCACGATTTGCTAAGAGGCTATCCGTAAAATAGCCGGACCTTAACAAAAAATAGACACTCCTAAGGCAGAATAGTAGGTGCGAACCAAAACAATCTGCAAGGAGTGTCCAATGAGTTATACCACGCTGTGGGAAATTCCCGACGAACTTTGGGAAAAGATCGAACCGTTGTTGCCCGCGGAAAAACCGGCCGGGAGTGTTGGGCGACCGGCGTTGCCGAACCGCCGAGTGTTGAATGGAATTCTGTTTGTGCTGCGCACGGGTTGCCAATGGAAAGGCTTGAAGAAAGAATGGTTTGGGGCGAGCAGCAGCCTGCATGCTCGCTTTCAAGCCTGGCAAGAAGCAGGCATCTGGAAGAAAATCTATCGAGAAATGGTGAAGTACTATCATCAGAAACGCCGTATTCAGTGGAGGTGGCAAGCGGTGGACAGTAAGCTGGTGCCGGCGCCGCTGGGCGGGGAGCAGACCGGTCCCAACCCGACAGATCGACGCAAAATGGGCTCGAAACGCCATCTCTGGGTGGATCAGCGGGGTGCACCGTTGGCCCTGCTGCTGAGTTCGGCCAATACTAACGATCACCTGGTGGTAATGGATTTGTTCGAGCAACTGATTGTGCCCCGTCCCAAAACCAAGTATCGAGTGCATCATGTTTGTGCCGATAAAGCCTATGAACTCGGAGCCTCTCCGAAACCAGTTACGCCAACAGAACTTCCGACCGCATTTTCGCAAGCGAGAGTTTCATGGCCCTTCCCTACCACCGCTCGAACCTCACCGTTACCCAGCCAGACGCTGGGTGGTGGAACGCACCTTGTCCTGGCAAAATGATTTCCGTTCTTTGCGTGTCCGTTGGGCCAAGAAGCCCAGCAATTGGTTAGCGCTCCTCTACTTCGCCTCTGCTCTCATCCTCTGGCGCATGGCCTCGCACACCTGATTTACGGATAGGCTCTTAGCAAATCGGGTGCAAGTGTGCCTTTCTCACGGTATTTGGTCCCACTCTGTTCCAGCCCGGGTGTCAATCCGGAATAGCTGGCCAAATGCCTGGGTGTTTCAAAGCGCTGGATCTCTCCAATCGCTGCCAGCACGGTCATAGCGGTAATCACCCCAAAGCCTGGCAGCTGCATGAGGTAGGTCATGCTCTCCGCCCAGGGTTGCTGGTGGCTCATATTTGCAACTTCTTTTCCAATCCTGCTAATTTGCTTCTCGATGTACGCCCGGTTTTCCATCTCCAGTTCCAATTGGAACTGCTCCACCTTGGATAACCGCTTGTCCTTCTGCCAAACGGTGTTCTTCTCGTTGAACCGTTTGCCTCGTTCATGCTGCAGGTGATGGCGGTGGGCTACGCTGTGCATGCGGTTCACGATTTGCGTGTGCGTTTCAACCAGCTGCCTGCGCTGGGACAGCAACTGGCGCAACTCTCGAACATGGGCAGGAGGCACCCACACGTCCGGGACCAGGTTGGCTGCCAGCAATCTGGCGAGAATGAGTGTGTCTCGGATATCTGTCTTCACGCGCGCCTGGGCGATCTGCTTGACCCGGATGGGATTGGCCACCACCACCCGCTCCACCAGTGGCGCCAGCAGGTCATACACATGCCAGGCATTCGTCGTGGATTCGATCACGACATGATCGGTAGCATACAGATGCTTCTTCAGCCATTCTTCTAAGTCTGCGTGCTCCACGCGCACTGGTTGGAGCACCACCCGTCCTTCCCGGTCCACGCCTGCCACAACGCAATAATGCTTATGGATGTCCAATGCCACATACCGTCTCGAACCTCTTGTATTTCCGTCTCCATTCATGCTAGACTCTCCTTGGGTTTGAAGGTTGGGGCGTGGATTTGAGGGCCGTGAGTGATACACACCGATTTGGGATCTTGGTCCCAGACGAGGATCCACCGGGCAACCAAGTAACAACACGAGTTCAGAAGTTGCATCCTCTCACTCATGGGCGGCAACGGTTTGCCCGCATGCTCACACCCCGGAGCATCCCCGGTGAGTTTGTCTCTCCAAGGATACTCCGCCACGCCCCTTCCTGTTACATTCTAGTAACAAAGCGTGCAGCGGACTCCACGAAGAACGAATCCTTGTGCCCAATGTGAGATGGGATGGGTTTCTTATCTTCCCAATTGAAAGCCACTGACGCAGGCCGTTAGACAAAAAAGCCCACCTTTGATTTGGTGGGCTTTTAATATTTATATACTTGAACTATATGGCTAGCTCAAGAGTAAATGGGATGTGACGTATTGATTCCTGCGCGCTTTCGGTCGTCCTTCGTATGATTAGTCGTCAGCCGCGGTAGGATCTTCTTCTGAGATTTCCGGCCAGGTTGTCGAGCCGTCGCCGACATCCACATTGCCTTCATTGTTGAAGCGTCCCTGCGTAAAGCCGGTACCGGCCGGGATCAGCTTGCCGATGATCACGTTCTCCTTCAAGCCGTAGAGCGGGTCGGTTGTCGAGCCGATGGCCGCGCCCGCCAGCACCTTGATGGTGTGCTGGAAGGACGACGCCGAGAGGAACGAGTTCGGTGCTCAGCGAAGCCTTGGTCACGCCCAGCAGGACTTCGGAGAACTTGGCGGGCTGCTTGCCCTCGGCCAGCAGCTGCTCGTTGACCTTGCGCAGCTCGAGGCGGTCGACCAGGTCGCCGGGCAGGTACTTGGTATCGCCCGGGCGGGTGACCTGCACCTTGCTCATCATCTTGCGGATGATGACCTCGAAGTGCTTGTCGTGGATGTTCTGGCCCTGCGAGCGGTACACCTTCTGGACTTCGGTCATCAGGTACATCTGGCAGGCCTCGCGTCCCTGGATGCGCAGGATGCGGTGCGGGTTCAGCGAGCCTTCGGTCAGCGGCTGGCCGGCTTCGACGTGATCGCCGTCCCTGACCAGCAGGCGGGATGTGGTCGGGATTTCGTAGCTCGGCTTCTTCGCGCTGCTCGTAGGAGACGATGACCTTGCGTTCCTTCTTTTCGATGCGGACACGCCCGGCGTGCTGGGCGACGATCTTGGCTCGTCGAGGGTGGCCAGCACATCGCCCGGCCTTGACTTCGGCCTCATCCTTGACCGCGAACTTCCAGTCTTCGGGGATGCTGTACTCGTCGCTGACCATCTCGCTGTGCTCGATGCGTCACTTCGCGCAGGTCGGCATACCTTTCAGACTGCATGATGTGCACGATGCCGCCGATCTCGGCCACCAGCGCTTCGCCCTTCGGCTTCTTGCGGGCTTCGAACAGTTCTTCCACGCGGGGCAGACCGGTCGTGATGTCAGCCGCCGGCGGCCACACCACCGGTGTGGAAGGTGCGCAGCGTCAGCTGCGTGCCCGGCTCACCGATGGACTGGGCGGCCACGATGCCCACCGCAGAGCCAAGCTCCACCATGTTGCCGCGGCCCAGGTCGAGACCATAGCACTTGGAGCAGATGCCGTGCTGCAGCTCACAGGTCATCGGCGAGCGGACCTTGACTTCTGCGATGCCGGCAGCGGCGATCTTGCGGGCCAGTTCGTGGTCGATGATGTCGTTGCGTTCGCCGAGCACCTCGCCGGTCTTGCGGATCGATCACGCGTTCGGCCAGCAGGCGGCCGAACAGACGGCTGCTCATCGACTGGCCGGCCACATCATCCTTGCGTGCGGATCCAGATGCCATCGTGCGTGCCGCAGTCATGCTCGTTGATGATGATGTCCTGGGCCATGTCCACCAGGCGGCGGGTCAGGTAACCGGCGTCCGCCGTGCGCAGCGCGGTATCGGCCAGACCCTTGCGCGCGCCGTGGGTGGAGATGAAGTACTCCAGGGCCGTCAGCCCTTCGCGGAAGTTCGAGCGGATGGGCAGCGGGATGATGCGCCCGGACGGGTCAGCCATCAGGCCGCGCATACCGGCCAGCTGCGAGATGGGGCCGAAACCGCCCTTGGTCGCGCCGGAGATTGCCATCGTGGCCAGGTTGCCATCCGGGTCCATGTGCTTCTTGACGGCATCGGCCACCTTGTCGGTGGTGTCCTGCCAGATCTCGATCACGCGCTCGTTCTGTTCCTGTTCGGTCAGCAGACCGCGGCGGAAATCGCGCTGGACCAGCTTCGACTGCCTTCAGCGACTCGTTCGATGATCTCCTTGCGTTCCGGCGGGACGGTGATGTCGGCCACGGCGAGCGTGGCGCCGGACCGCGTGGCATATTCGAAGCCGATGTCCTTGATCTTGTCGGCCACATCGGTGGTCTGCTCCTTGCCGCAGATCTCGTACACTTCGGCGATCAGATCCTTCACGCCGCCCTTTTCCAGCTTTTCGTTGACGAACTGGATTTCCGTCGGCAGGATGCGGTTGAAGAGCACGCGGCCAACCGTCGTGTCGATGACACGCGCTGACAGGCTTCGGACAGGCGGTCGCCCTTGTCGTCGTACCAGGTTCTGGCCAGCAGCTTGATCTTGGCATGGACTTCCACCTGGCCCAGCGCGTAGGCCAGCTCGACTTCGTCCATAGTCGGCAGAAGACGCGTCCATCGCCCTTGTGCTGCGGCTGTCTGCGTCATGGTCAGGTAATACACGCCCAGCACCATGTCCTTGGACGGGCGAGATGATCGGCTCGCCATCGGCGGGCTTGAGCAGGTTCTTGGAGGCGAGCATCAGCTCGCGCGCTTCCTTCACTGCCTTGCTGCGAAAGCGGCACGTGCACAGCCATCTGGTCGCCGTCGAAGTCGGCGTTGAAGGCCGTGGTGACCAGCGGGTGCAGCTGGATGGCCGAGCCTTCGATCAGGATCGGCTCGAAGGCCTGGATGCCCAGGCGGTGCAGCGTCGGCGCGCGGTTCAGCAGCACCGGGCGCTCGCCGATCACTTCTTCCAGCACTTCCCAAACTTCGGGGCGGTTGCGCTCGATCAGGCGCTTGGCGCCCTTGACGTTGGCAGCGTAGTTGTTCTGCACCAGGCGTGCGATGACGAACGGGCGGTACAGCTCCAGCGCCATGGTCTTGGGCAGACCGCACTGGTAAAGTTTCAGCTGCGGGCCGACCACGATCACCGAGCGGCCGGAGTAGTCCACGCGCTTGCCGAGCAGGTTGCGGCGGAAGCGGCCCTTCTTGCCCTTGAGCATGTCGCTCAGGGACTTGAGCTCGCGGCGGCCGCGGCGGCTGAGCGCCTTGCCGCGCTGGCTGTTGTCGATCAGGCTGTCGACGGCTTCCTGCAGCATGCGCTTCTCGTTGCGGACGATGACATCCGGCGCGCCCAGCTCGAGCAGGCGCTTCAGGCGGTTGTTGCGGTTGATCACGCGGCGATACAGGTCGTTCAGGTCGGAGGTGGCGAAGCGGCCGCCATCCAGCTGCACCATCGGGCGCAGATCGGGCGGGATCACCGGCAGGACGGTCAGGATCATCCACTCGGGGCGGTTGCCGGAGCGGCGGAAGGCTTCCACCACCTTGCAGGCGGGTGGTGGCCTTCTTGCGCTTCTGCTTGCTCTTGGTGGTGCGCACCTCGTGCCACAGCTCCTCGGCCAGCTTGTCGAGGTCGAGGCGCTCGAGAATGTCATAGAAGGCCTCGGCGCCCATGTCGGCCCGGAAGACCTGGCCCCAGCGCTGCTTGAGCTCGCGATAGCGGATCTCGCTCATGAAGGTGAACGGACGCAGCTCCATCAGCTCGTCGCGCAGTGCGCGAGGACTGCGTTGGATGGATGCGACGGTCTGATCCTCCAGCTGCGATGCGCAAGGCTTCCATCTGCATGTCGGCATCCGCCTTGACGCGGCTCCATGTCCATCTTGAGCTCTTCGAGCTCGCGGGCGCGCTGGTCCTTCATCTCGTTCTCGACGGCTTCCAGCTATTCTTCTGGACGATCTTCTGCACCTGGGTCAGGTGCTTGGCGGCGACCTTGTCGCCGGCATCCAGCGATCTTCTCACCGGTCAGACTCGAAGACGACGGCCTTCTTGGCTGGCTTGCCCCATCTGACCCTGCGAGCAGCTTCTCAAGCTTCTGCCCTTCCTTGATGACCGGGTCAAGTTTTTCGGCGATCGGTCTCATCGTAGCCCTGTTCCAGGCTGCGAGCTCTTGTGCTTGAGATCATTCAGCTGTATGATCGCGCTCGGTCTTGACTTCGGCGATCTTGGCGTTGATCGTCTGCGGCCTGCTCGCGCTCCGAGACGGTGATCTCGTCCTCGAGGCGCTTGAGGGCCTTCTTGCGGGCTTCCTCGTCCACGTAGGTGACGATGTACTGGGCGAAGTACAGCACGCGGTCGAGGTTGCGGCGGGAGATATCGAGCAGCATGCCCAGGTAGGACGGGATGCGGCGGGTGTACCAGATGTGGGCAACCGGCGTGGCCAGCATGATGTGGCCCATGCGCTCGCGGCGGACCGCAGCGCGGGTCACTTCCACACCGCACTTATCGCAGATGATGCCCTTGTAGCGGGGATTCTTATATTTTCCGCAGTAACACTGCCAGTCGCGCGTGTGGGCCGAAGATGGCTTCGCAGAAGAGGCCATCCTTTTCGGGACGCAGGCGGCGGTAGTTGATGGTTTCGGGTTTCAGCACTTCACCATACGACCATGACAGAATGGTGTCTGGGTGAGGCCAGGCTGATACGCAGTGCGGTCAGTCCCTTTGTTTCCACTGGTTCATCTCCTGAAAAATTGGGAAATTACTAAGCTCGAGCCCGTCTCTGGAATCAGAGACAAACAAAGGCAAGCGCTCCGAGAGTTATTCTCAAGCGCTTGCAGGTGGTTTCTGCTCGTTTTTTGTATACAACATGTCAATTATACGCAAAAGAGATTAAGAGTCAAGCAGAATTTGTAAAAATTACATTAGAACTGGCAGTAAATTCTCCAATTTGAAGCAGAATTGATGAAATCCCCTTATGATTTCGCCCGAAAGATCCACCCTGGGATGTTTAGCTGGGTGATGTCCCAGCCGCCGTAAATGCTTCTGGTCAGCCTGAATTCCGAGGATCCTTCTTTTTTTCTTAGTATCGCCTTTTCGTTCCCTGGCATTCCCTGCCATTCAATGTTTGCATCAACAGCCGCGTGATCGCCATCCACAATGATATTTTCCACGTTAACCACATGGCTGGTTATGACAGGATAGGCTTCATAAAAATCGCTCACCAATGCCTTGAACTCCTCCAGGCTGAGAGGCTTCCCGTCCGCGTCCTGCAAATTTTCGTTCGAGGCAGTGTAATAAGACATGCTCTCCGGGTCCTTGAATTCGCCCTGGAACAAGGCATACAGGAATTCCTCGATAGCAGCGGTGATATCGTCTTCATCATTTGGATGGAACTCTTCGTAGATAAAATGGCTGAACATGCCGGGAATCTGGATGTCATCTGTCTCTTCGTCCAACAGCTCTTCCGTGATAAAGCGATACATTTCACGTTCATCCTGTTCATGCAGGAAGTCGATGGCGATATTATTCTCTGAGAGCAGCCCAAGAAGGCGATCGAGCTCGTCCGCCAGTTCGGAATTGAGAATTTGTGCCAGCGGCTTTACTTCCGGGTTTCCAATCCGCTCACGGACTGTGATCTGCCTGGCATTTTCCAACTGCATTTCGAACTCGTTAACGTAATCCAGCCATTCGCCTTCCGCCTGAGGCGACATTTCTTCACTGTGACCCTCGAAGGACATGCCATATTGCTTGCGCAAATCCTCCTTTTTCTTTTCATTAAGGATGCGCTGAATGCGATCCTGGAAATCATCGTCCATTGGAGGCTGGGACATTATGAAAGAAGTCCTCTCGCAAAGGCCAGGAATCCCTGCACATCCTTGAAATTTGTGACCATCCCAACCGAGATCCGGACGGCTCCGGAGGATTTGCCGTCGATGCAGTGGCGGAAATCATCCACGGTCAGGCGATCTTCGTGGCCGGGCCGGGTGAAGCAGACGTCCAGCTCGACCCGGGAAATCCCCAGGGCGATCTCGCCCGCGCCGGGGTTGCAGAAGCAGCCGGTCCGCAGGGAAATGCCGGCCTCGTTGGCCTGCTGCTCGATGAAGCGGTGGTCGAGGCCCTGGTCATCCTTGTCGTAGAAATTGACCGTCACCGCCCCGCCCCGGTCCACCATTTTGGTGGGACCGTACACGCGCACCAGCGGCACGCCTGTGCTGTGTCGCATCTCGGTCAGGTTATCCAGCAGCCAGCCGGTGAGGGAGTAGACGCGTTCGTGAATGACGTCATAGCCGATCGACTCGATGTGCTTCAGCCCGATCTCGATGGCTGGGATGTTGAGGTAATCAATGGTCCCATCCTCGAAGGCGGAAGCGCCGTCGGCCATGTAATATTTATCGCCCTGGACGGAGGCGACGGTGATCGTCCCGCCCGCGAACCAGGGACGTTGCAGTTTTGCCAGCGCCGCTTTGCGAGCCACCAATGCACCCAGCCCGGTGGGATACCCGAACATTTTATAGAATGAGATGGGAACAAAATCAGGTTTGACCACACTCAGGTCCAGCCGGCTGGTGGGAACGAACGCGGCAGCATCCAGCAAAACGTCCCAGCCGTACTGGTGGGCCTCCGCGATCCATTCGAGTGGGTGCTGCACGGAGGAAAAGTTGGACTGGGCGGGATAGGCAAACAGGTTGTGTCCGCCCGTCGAAGGCTGGGACAGCTCACGGCGGAGCTGGGAGGCGTCCACGCGCATGTCGGGCAGTGCGACCGGGATGTAGGTCACCTCTGCGCCGCGGGCGTGGGCAAACTCCCGGATCCCGTTCACGGAGTTGTGATTGTCAAATGTCAGCAGATAGCGTCCATTGGGAAACGGATAGGATTCACCGACCAGCTTCAGAGCCCCACTGGCGTTGGAGGTGAAGATCGCCAGGTATTCATCGGGATCGGCATTGAAGAATTTCAGCACATATTCGCGGGCGTGGTCCACAAGCTGGGTCGCGGCCAGGGAAGTGGGGTTGCTCGAATGGGGATTGCCAAAGACATGCTCGGCAAGCAGCTTGTTATGCCGGCGCAGCTGCGACTCGGCATACAGGCCGCCGCCGGTGTAATCGAGATAGATGTGCCCGCCGACATCCAGGCGCGCATACTCTGTGGCACGCAGGTCGTCGATGATATGGGTGGTCGGGTAGGTGGGATACGCCCGCAGGAAAGCAACAAAATCCGGATCAGCTTGAGTCATAATTTTCTCCGGCACAATTTAACCACAAAATTCATGACTGCGCCATGTACCTATGAAGCCAGTCAGCGTATCCATGAATAATTCTACTCGAAAAGTGCATGTAACTTTTTGGTTGTTGTATTTTGACTGTAATCATCCTATAATCTTTTGGGGGGCAAAGATATCGTTTCTATCCAGAGGCGATCCACCTATAGCATGCAAAACAGATAAAAGACGCCATTAATAACCAAGGAGTTCAATATGCGGTCGATTGTACGTGTCTCGAGTATTGTCGTTATCGTCATGATGCTGGCACTTTCCGTTTCGGGGATCGCGTAGTGCGCAGGACCCACCCCCGAAAACGTGGACGTGAGCCAGCGGGCAGGCAATGAGTCAGAGGAGGCAATTGCCGTCAATCCCACCAATCCAAATAACATCGTCATCTTTACGAACATCGCCGAAGGGGTAAACGGTATGTTCCTGGCAGTCTCCTTCGATGGAGGTATCACCTGGAACCGGAGAATCGTGGGGGAAGGCAATGATGTCTTCGGCGATACCTGCTGCGATCCCAGCGTGGCTTTCGATGAATTATGGAAATCTCTTTGTTTCCTATCTCTATAATGTAGAGAATACCGTGCCGATTCTGCTCAGCACGGATGGCGGCCTTACATTTCAGTTTGATCGGCAAAATCGCTGCACCCGCAGCTCTGATGAAGACCAAAGGTGCGCGTGAGCAGCGCGGGTTATTCCGTTTCGTCGACCAGGAGACCGTTACCACGGGCGCGGGCGAGGTTTGGGTCACCTTCAATGCAGGCGGACCGATCTTCGCGGCCGGCGCCCCGGTCACCGGGTTGGGACAGGTCGGCGCGTTCAATGCCGGGCAGGTGGCTCCAGGAACCAATAACTGCACGTACGGGGATATTGCCATCGGCCCTGCAGGACAAGTGATGCAATCCTGTAATCTCACGGAGACCGGTCAAGGTGGAGGCAAAATATTTGTCAACCTGGATCCGGATGGCTTAGGACCCGCTGGCTTCGGTAGTCGCATTTTCGTGACTGCCACCCACGTAGGTGGATTCGATTTCATCCCGCCGCAGCCCGATCGCTCCGTCGACGCGGAGTCAGGCCTGGCCTGGGATCGAAGCGGCGGTCCACATAGCGGACGTGTTTATCTCGTCTACACCAAGGAGGAGAAGAACGAGAGCGATAACACCAATATCTATGTCCGCTACTCGGATGACGATGGCACGACGTGGAGCGATGGCGTGCGGGTCAATGACGATAACACTGTAAACAGCCAGTTCATGCCAAAGATTTCACTCGATCAAACCACAGGCGAGATCGCGGTCGTCTGGTACGATCTCGCAACGATCTTGGCACCGGCGGCGCGGGCGACACGGATGGTCTCCCAACACCGATGCACAATTCTGGGGCGTGTTCAGCAGTGACGGCATTAACTTCTCGCCCAACATCCAGATCAGCGCAGGGACGTCGAACTCTCAGGATGCGCACAACGGGATTGATTATGGAGATTATAGTGGACTCGCCTTCTATGGTGGTGTTGCTCACCCGGCCTGGTCGGATAACTCAAACAGCACCGGAGATAATCCCGATGGCGCGCTGTTCACCAATTGGATATTTATACAGCCGCCGTTCAACAGCCACAATAAAAGCTGAAAATTATCGGTAAAAACCAAAGAGGTCGTGAATTCCACGACCTCTTTCATGTTTCTCTCCCAGCGCTATGTATAATTACACCCATGGCGCGAATTTGCATTGTTCCCCGCGTGGAAGGGACCGGCGGGGTCACCTCGTTCCGGCTCAAATTCGAGAACGGACTGCGTGAACGGGGCGTGGAAGTAACCAACGATCCGTCGCAGGATGCGGATGTTATTCTCGTCCTGGCCGGGACCCGTCACCTGCGCCCGTTATGGAAGGCACGCCGCCGCGGGATCCGGGTCGTGCAGCGACTGGACGGCCTCAACTGGCTGCAGCGCGTCCGCTGGATGGGGCCGCGTTATACCGTCCGGGCGATCTATGGAAATGCAAATCTCTCCTTCATTCGCAGGCGACTGGCCGATCATGTCATTTATCAGAGCGAGTTCATCAAGCGCTGGTGGGAGGACTGGTACAAACCGGCGCATGTTCCCTCTTCCGTGATCATCAATGGCGTGGATCTGGCTCGTTATACGCCTCATGGGCTGCATGAAAGACCCACCGGTCACTACCGGCTGCTGGTTGTGGAGGGGAGCCTTGCAGGGGGACAAAACTATGGTATCTATAATGCTGCATCTCTCGCCACTGCCCTATCCAAAAAACACAAAATGGAGCTGATGATCGTCGGGCGCGTGGATGGCAGAACAAAAAACAAATTGAAAGACCAGAACGCCTTCCGGATCCAGTTCATGGATACTGTCGCCAGGGATCATATTCCGTGGCTGATGCGGTCTTCGCATTTGCTCTATTCCGCCGAAGTGAATCCACCCTGTCCCAACTCGGTGATCGAATCACTGGCCTGCGGACTGCCTGTTGTTGGCTTTGATACAGGCTCGCTCTCTGAGATCGTCCAGGGAGATGCGGGGCGGCTGGTCCCGTATGGAGCAGATCATTGGAAGTTGAAACCACCTGATATCCCGTCGCTGGCCAGGGCGGCAGAGGAAGTTTTGGAAGACCAGCCGCGCTTCCGAAGGCGGCGCGTGAGCGGGCGGAAGATACTTTTAGTGTTGACAAAATGGTGGATGAATATTTGAAAGTATTGCTCGGCTAGCTCAGCCGCCGTCGCCGGCGGTGTGTTTCGAAGGCAAAGTCTGCGCCGAGGACGGCACAGGGAGCAAGGTTGTTCAGGAGCCATCATGACAAACGAAGAGATCATCGCATTTTTGAAAGTACACCTTCAATCCATCCAGGAGAATGATGTACAAACCTACAATGAAACCACGGCTGAGGATCTGACTCTCTACGAGTGGTGGGTCACGCCGCACCGCATCGACGGACTTCCTTTTCATGAGTTTATGATGTCTTCCAATGCCGAGCGTGGAGCGGTGTTTGGCTCGGAGGGCAAAGACAAATCGCCGACGAGATTCGATCTTTCCAATTTACGCATCCAGAACTATGGCGACACTGCCATCGCCAGTTATACCTTGCTGATCAGCACGGCATCTGCCGAGGGAGTGAAAGTGGCATCGCATAATGAGAGCCGCGTCATGGTCAAGCTCAACGGTGCGTGGAAGGTGGTTCATGTGCATAAATCCCCTGCCTGGCAGGCACCTCACATCCCGGAATGAATCATCTTCGATCCCGCAGCTATGATTTGCTCTGGATGAGCCTGGCCATCCTGCCTTTAATCTCGCTTTCCTTCCTCTTTCCTCATTATCCCGCAGGATTATTGGTGGGTCTTGCGTGTCGGCCAGGATACCATCCGACAGGTGCCGTCCCAACCATTGAGACCATGAGCTAGACTTCAGCCGGACAGCCCGATTGTGTACGAGCCCTGGCTGGCCGGCCGTATTTTTCTGGTGGGCGTATGTCTGGGGCGGCGCATCGCTTACGTTTTTCGTACGCTGCATTTTGATTGGTTTACCGCTTACAGCTTGATCTGGTCTTGCCGCCAGGCAGAATTCCGGGCCGCGCCTGGCGACGATACTTGTCCTGGTTTTGGGGCTCGCCAGCAGCAACAACTGGCAGATGCGCGCGCAATTGTTTGCCTATCCCTTGTTTGCATTTTGTTTATTGGCTCTGCTCGAATGGCAGGCAGGCAATAACAAATACCTCTGGGGAATCCCCCTGATTACCCTCGTATGGGTGAACGTTCACGGCTCTTTCATCCTGGCATTTCTCCTTGCGGGGGCCGCGCTTGTGTTTGGAAAAGGAAATCGCAAGGCCTTGTTTTTTACGCTGGTTTTGATGTTTGCTGTAACGCTGGTAAATCCCCAGGGAATCCACCTGTGGGGACATGTGGCGTTCATGCTGACAACTCCCTCCAACCAGGCGTTACAGTCTGGAGTGGCAGCCGCCGGTCAACGCAGGCTGGCAGATGAACATCTTTTTTGCCTGGACTTTACTCTTCGCACCGCTGGTTGCATTTTCAGCCCGCAAACTTTCCGTGCTGGAATGGGTATGGTTCCTCGGCTTTGGCTGGCTGGCATTTTCGGGTCTTCGATATGTAATCTGGTTTCTTTTTATCCTGACAGTGCTGACTGCCGGACCTCTGGCAGCTCTAAGCCCGTTATAGACTGGACAGCCCTGTAAAGATTTCATCGCCCTCCTTAATATTGCGCTTGCCTGCCTGTTCATTCCCCTTTCCCTGCTGTACCTGCCAGGCCTCCGGGAATAATGGTGGCCGGAAGCGCCCTCCCCCTATTCCATGGAGCTGACACCTTTTGGTGCAGAGAAATGGCTGAAAGATCATCCGGATGTTCCAGGGCCTCTCTGGAACGATTACATATTTGGCAGTTATCTCCTGTTTCCTCTGCCATCGCGGCCCATCTCCATTGATAGTCGCTTCTTTCCCTTCCCGCCCCAGCAAATGCAGGAATACCAGGAGATCAGCAGAGGCTCGGAGGCCTGGGAATTGGCATTTCGATCGCAATGGCATCAATCTCCTGCTGCTTTCTCCTGAGAGACAGTCAAACCTGGTGGATCAGGTTCGAATCTTCCGGGAAATGGTGCGAGCAGTACCGGGACGACATTGCAGTCGTCTTTTCAAGGTGTGAGCCGATAGAATGAACCGCTTTCAGGGCAGGCTGGCTGTCCAGCAGCGTGTGCTTCCCAGTTACCGGGTCCCGTTCTTCGATCTGCTTGCCTCGGCGTGCGAAGGCGGGATGAGTTTGTTTACAGGCCTGCCGCGTCCCTCAGAGGGGATTACCACCACAAACCAGTTACAAATTGCCAATTACAAATCAGGAAAAAACATCCATCTCTTCAGCGGCCCTCTCTATCTCTGCTACCAGCGGGGTCTCATGGACTGGCTGAAACATTGGAACCCGGATGCGCTGATCGTGGAAGCCAACCCGCGTTACCTTTCCACAGCATCTGCGGTCCGGTGGATGCATAAACGAAACCGGCCTGTCATTGGCTGGGGACTGGGATCACCTCCCATTCGGGGGTATCTCAAGCAAAGAAGAGCCTCCTTTCATCAGGCAATTCGATGCCATGATCGCCTACAGCCAGCGAGGAGCGGATGAGTATGCGGCCCTCGGTTTCCCCCGTGAGAAAATTTTTGTGGCCTACAATTCCGTCTCCCCACCGCCATCTCCTACGGCCGCCCGATCTTTGACCATTCGACATTCGACCATACATCCTGTTTGTTGGCAGACTTCAGGCACGCAAACGACTTGATTTATTGCTGCGCGCCTGTGCCGAGCTTGAACAGAAGCCGCGGCTGGTCATTGTCGGCGATGGACCTGAGAGGCAGTCATTGGAATTCGCTTGCCCGGGAAATTTATCCGCAGGCAGAGTTTGCCGGAGCCAAGCATGGGGCCGAGTTAAAACCTTATTTTACGGAGGCCGACCTCTTCGTCCTGCCCGGAACCGGCGGGCTCGCTGTCCAGGAGGCGATGAGCTATGGGCTTCCGGTCATCGTCGCCCAGGGGGATGGCACGCAGGATGATCTCGTCCGGCCTCGAGAATGGATGGCAGATCCCGCCGGGTGATTTTGATGCACTTCTCGAGTACAATGAAAGACGCACTGTCGGATGCAGCGCGTCTGAGGAGGATGGGGGCAGAAGTCATACCGGATCGTCAAGGAAGGAGATCAATATCGAAACAATGGCCGGGACCTTCGTGACGGCGTTAAATACTTTGACCGGCAAATGAGAGCAGGGCTTCGTCCACCTCATTGTAAATGGGAATGTTTTGCAGGAAACCGGCAATGTTCAGCACATAATAGATATTGGGGTTCGGGCAGACCAGTTTGAAATAGGGGGATTTATAGGGCTCATCCTTGTGTTCATTGATGACAGCCACGTCGCCTTTCGGAGTGAACAAATTAAAGGAGTTATGAATGGCCCGCAGACCAGCGCTGGTCAGCACGTCCACTCCCGAGAGATCCAGCAGCAAGTAACGGGAGCCCTCCTGGTGGAGCTGCCGAACTGATTCATTAATTTGCTCTCTGTGTCACCATGCAGATGACCGTTAAATGAAGAACAGCAACCGGGGTTTCTGCTTCAATTTTGGAGGTTGTAATGTTCAGTTCACTCATGTCAATTCAATCCTTTGCTCTTAACAAGGGGGAAAATGTTTAATGTAGACTTACTCTACCTTGCGCTTCTTACAGGATAAGGATGCCGTTTTAATGTAAAAATAAGACTATACCCCTCTCGGTCACACACCTGCCTGATTTGCTATGAATTGCTTAGCAATTCAAAATCACGGTCGGTGCCAGGGCAGGTGTGTGACCGAGGGCTTTAAAACAGGATCATGGAGCAAGGTCTTCCTTGTTCCGCTCCACGTTCACCCACATCTGCCTGCCATCGGTGGCGACATCGATCCAGCCGTTCTTGTCGGTGCGCAGCAGATCGTAATCCTTGACCAGATCCAGCACCTCCGTATCAGGCATGCCATTCTCATCGGCCGCGCTCACATCCAGCACGACCAGCTCGGGATTCAGGTCGTTGATCCATTCAGGCGGGTTCGAGACTGCGTACCCGGAATTGGCCAGCGAAAGGACGCTCACCGGTCCGATGTCGGCACCGGCGCGCAGCTCATCCAGCGCTTCGAAGCTCATACCGAAGGCAGCAAGGCCCGGAACTTGTCCCATTCGACCAGCAGGATCGCGCCGCGGGACCGGATGTCAGCACCTTGATGGTCGCACCGTCGCCCAGGTCCAGGGTTTGTCCGGGCTCCGCATCTGTCACCGGCATATCCTGCAGCGACAGGTATTCATTCAGCACCCCCGACGAGAACGAGGCCTGCCGGTTCCCACTCCACAGGACCTGGTCCGGCGGATAACGCTCGACGACACGCGGCAGGGCGGCCACATCATCCTCATCGGTCGAGCCGACGATCAGCCAGTCCAGCTTGTGATTGAAGGCAGACAGCCGTCTTCCCAGCTCATCAGACAGGGTTGTCACGCTGGGCCCGCCGTTGATCAGTAGGGCTTCCGCTGGCGTTGTAATCAACACTGAGTCTCCGGAGCCTACATCCAGGAAGGTCAGGTGCAGGCGTTTGTCCGGGATGGTAGATGCCGGCGCCAGGTCAGCAGCACGGCGATCGACAGGAGGAGCAGGCCGCCTCCGAACCCGACCGCGTAACCCTCCCCTTCGTGGACTTGCCGCATCCCTGATTTTGGATCCGCCAAAGGTCACCGTGAAAAGAGCCACATAAAAGAGGACCACAAACCAAAGGGGAAAGCTTGCCAAGCACCAGGGTTCCATGCGGCACCCGGTCAAACAACTCCACGGCCCGAATCGTATATTCCACAAACGGCCAGGCGACCCAGGCGGCCAGTTGTCCCAGCGGCAACCAGATGTGACTGAGCAGTACTGCCAGCCCGCCGAGGATCATCACCGCAGGCTGCGGAAGGCAGGATGAAGGGGTTGGCAATAAACGAAACAAGGGAAATACGCTGGAATTGATAGGCCATGATCGGAATGGTGGTTAGCTGGGCGGCAAATGTCAGGAGCACGAATTCGGCAAACAGCTCAGCGATCTTTTGCCCGCCGCGGACGGAAAAAGTTTTGTCAGGATTTGATCCGAGAAGCGTGTAAATGGATCTGCATATAGGATCAGTCCCAGGGTGGCGAAGAAGGAAAGCTGAAAGCCGACATCCCAAATATACAATGGATTCCAGATACACATCAATAGTGCCACGCCGAGCAGGGTGTTCAGGGCAAGCTGCCTGCGACCCACCTGCACGGCAAAGATAGGGCAGGGTTCCCATCAGAGCGGCCCGCACCACAGCTGCAGACGCACCGA
>CAVVPC010000041.1:0-156911 GCA_963750005.1 uncultured Chloroflexia bacterium | reverse complement strand
CGCCCGCGCCGCGGCGATGTCGCGGTTGGTCGCCCAGGTTGCGGCGCGCATGTGCCAGCCGTAGGCGGCGTGCAGATCACCGGCGGCCTCCAGATGTTCGGCGATCAGGCGCCGCTTCTCGTCAGCCGAGCCAGGATCGTGTTGTTCGATCGCGGCGGCTAGTCGGCGGTGCAGTTGGGCACGGTCGGATTTGAGCTGGGATTCGTAGGCCACCGCGCGGATCAACGGGTGGCGGAAGGCGTACTCGCCGTGGGGTGAAGCGGACCTGATCAACCAGCTCGACGCGGGCCAATTCATCCACCACGGATCAACGCCCAGCGCGGCGAGCAGCTCCGGTGTGAAGCGCAATCCGATCACCGCCGCGGCGTTGAGCGTCTGCTTGGCATCCGGTTCGAGGCGGTCGATGCGCGCCGCGATGGCCGCCTGCAGCGTGGCGGGCACACTCACCTCGGCCATGTCAGTGCGGCAGGTGTAGCCACCGCGGCTGCCCTCCAGCACCCCGCGTTCGGCAAGCTCGCGCACCATCTCCTCGACGAAGAACGGATTCCCCGCGGCCCGCCCGGCGATCAGCGCCCCAATCCTGTGACCGAGGGGTCGGCTCCCAGCAGCTCATCGAGCAGCTGCGGTCTCGCCATCCGTCAGGGCTGCCAGCGAAATCGTCTGCGCACCGTGCATCCGCGTCAGCGCTCCCTCGTACTCGGGGCGGTAGGTGATCAACACCACCGAATGTGTCTGCGGAATCACGGTCAGAAAGTCGGCGAACATCGACTCGCTGACCTCGTCGATCCAGTGCACATCCTCGATCACATAGACGACCGGATCAGTACGGGCCAGCGAGACCGAATTGATCAGCGCGGTCAACCGCCGCCGCCGCGCGTCCGGATCGATGTTGGGCAGCGCCGCGTCCGGGTCACCAATGCCCAGCAGGTCGTTGAGCAACAACAAGTCCTCATCGCTGCCGCCGGGCACCTGCGCACGCACTAGTTGGCGCGCCATCTCATCATCGACATCTGCTATCCCAGCGACATCGCGCAGCAGCCGCGCCACCACATGAAACGCAATATCGGCGGCGTGGGACTCGCAGAAGGTCGAAAACACCTCCGCGCCGCGGCGGCGCGCCAATGCGGTCGCCTCGTAAACAAGACGGCTCTTGCCGATGCCCGGCGGTCCGGTCACATTCACGACGCACCCATGACCGCTGATGGACCGATCCAACATGCTTGCGACGGTGTTCAATTCCCACTCACGTCCAACCAAAGTGGTGCCCGGCAGCCCCATCTGCGCGGGCGGCGCCCCCACGGCGACCAGGCGGCGAGCCATCACCGGCTCATCGGCACCCTTGATGCGCACCATCTCCGGCTCACCGAGATCCGCTGCGCCATCAACCAGTCGTGCTGTGGACGCGCTGAGCATCACCCCGCCCGGCGGCGCGACCGACTCCATGCGTTGGGCCATCCCCATCTGCTCACCAATCGCGGCATAACCCAGCGACCCCGAGCCGATCTCACCGGCGATCACCTCGCCCGAATTGAGGCCCACCCGCACTCGCAGCGCCACACCATCACGGCGCGCCACCACCGCCGCCAACCGGTTGGTCTCCTGCTGGATGGCCAGGGCGGCCAGGCACGCCCGAACAGCGTGATCCTCCAACGCCGCCGGCGCGCCGAACACCGCCATCACCCCGTCGCCGGTGAACTCCACGGCTCCCGCCGTAGTGGCGCACCACCGCCGCCGACCGCTCCGCCAACTCGGTGACGATCTCGCGGAACCGCTCCATATCCAGCGCTGCTGCGAGGTCCATCGAGCGCACCACATCGGCGAACAGCGCCGTCACCTGCTTGTACTCGGCATGTGGTTCTGACTCGCCAACGGGTGAGCCACAGCCGTGGCAGAACCGAGCGTTCGCGAGGGGTTCAGTGCCGCATGTACGGCAGGCTGTCGCCGCTGTCATCGCGACCTCTCCCGCAGCTGATGAACCGAAGTCCCGTCACCACTACTCGGGCCGTCCAGCGCTCCGGCGTTCCGACCGTCGCTCACCTGACCATCGTGTCACCGCTGGGTAGACCTGTCTGTCATATCGCCCGGCGGTCCGCGCTGCGAACAGGCCTTGACGTTGCTGCGAACGGGTCTTGACGTTCAACCAAGGGAATAAAAGTCTCGCCCGGAGCGTTTAACCCCCTGTAGGACGGGGGGTTTGGACATGGAATCAGCTTCGAACGGCGGGACGCGGGTGGGCTACACGCGGGTCAGCACCGTTGCCCAGACCCTGGAGCAGCAGAACACCGCTCTTGCCGCAGCGGGCGTCACCAGGACGTTCTCCGACACCATGTCTGGCGCGAAGGACGACCGCCCGGGCCTGGCTGCGCTGATGGACTACGTCCGCGAAGGCGACACCGTGGTGGTGTGGAAGCTCGACCGGCTGGGCCGCAACACACTCCACATCCTGGAGACGGTCAAGGCACTGACCGATGCTGGCGTCACGCTGATCTCCACCACCGACGGCATCGACTCGTCAACCGCAGCGGGGCGCATGGTGATCGGAGTCCTGGCGAGCATGGCCGAGTTCGAACGGGAACTGATCAAGGAACGCACTGCCTTGAAGCGGGCGGTCTCCCGTGCCAACGGCACCAAGTTCGGGCGACGCACCAAGGTCGCCGACCCGGTCCACGTCGAGACCGCACGACGGATGAAGGCCGATGGGCACACCGCACGGGATGTAGCCAAGTACCTCGGCGTCAGCCGAGCGACCTTTATCGCTATCTCGCTGACGAAGCCGCGTAACCCCCGGGGGCAGGCCACGCCGCTTCACCCCCGGCGGGCACGGAGAGATTGCTATCACCCCCGGCGGGGGTGTCGACCAACCTGCGCACCCCCGGCGGGGGTGACGACACGGCCACTCACCCCCGGCGGGGGAATCAGGGCTCGGCCTAACCCGCGTCGGGGCAACAGCATCCGCTCGCGCCCACGTGTCAGTGGGTGAAAGGAGACTCGATCTATGACATTGACAACCGCACAGCTTGACCGTGCCGTCGGCGTCCTGCTGGGCACCGCAGCCGGTGATGCCCTCGGTGCCGCATACGAGTTCGGCCCACCACGCGGCCCGGAACTCGAGGTCGCGATGGTGGGGGGCGGAAGCTTCGGCTGGGAGCCAGGCGAATGGACCGACGACACCTCGATGGCCATCGCCATCGCCGAGGTCGCCGCCTCCGGGGCGGACCTGCGCGAGGAACAGGCGCTTGACGCCCTCGTTAACCGCTGGCACGGCTGGATGAAAAGAGCTAAAGATGTTGGCATCCAAACCAGTTCCGTCTTAAGAGCCGCAGGCTGGCTGGGTCTCAGCGCTCAGACCGCCCGGAAAGCGTCGGCGGCGCTGCACGAGCGCACGGCCGCACCGCAGGTAACGGCTCGCTGATGCGGACTGCGCCACTCGCACTGGCTTACCTCGACGACGAAGCCGCACTGGTGGAGGCGAGCACGTGCGGTGAGCGAATTGACGCACTACGACTCTGAGGCCGGTGACGCCTGTGTGTTGTGGTGCCTCGCAATCCAGCACGCCGTCCTCACCGGCGTGCTCGAGTTGCGAATCGGCCTGCAGCACATCGACCCAGACCGTCGAGACCTCTGGGCTTCACGGCTAGAACTCGCCGAGAACTCACGGCCAGCGGACTTCCGGAACAACGGCTGGGTGGTCGAGGCGCTGCAGGGTGCGTGGTCGGCGATCACGACCACGCCGGTCCCGCAGGAGGATCCGGCCAACGGCGTGTTCCGTGCCGATCACCTGCGCCTGGCGCTGGATGCCGCAGTGCGTGGCGGTTATGACACCGACACCGTCGCTGCCATCGCTGGTGGACTGCTCGGTGCCGTCTACGGGGCTTCAGCGGTTCCGGCGGAGTGGCGTCGTATGCTGCACGGCTGGCCCGAGCTAGCGACCCGAGGCCTGGTGGCGCTCGCCACCCGAATCGTGAAGGCCGACAAGCCGTTCTCTTATGACGTCGATCCGATGACCCCGATTCGGCATCCCCACGACGACGGGGTGTGGCTGGGCGACGTCGCGACGCTGCGGGCACTCCCGCCCGGCGTGGACGCCGTGGTGTCACTGTGCCGGGTGCCCGGCGGTGATCTACCAATCGGCGTCGAGCAGATCGACGTGCGGCTCATCGACGACGTCGACTGGATGTCAACCCCAACCTGGACTTCGTGCTGAGCGACACCGTGCGGTTCATCGAGCAACTCCGCAACGAGGGACGCACCGTGCTCGTGCACTGCGTGGCCGCGCAGAGCCGCACACCGACCGTGGCCGCACTCTATGGCGCACACAGGCAGGGCATCAGCGGCGAAGCGGCGCTGCGGGAAGTGACCTCGGTTCTTCCGGACGCCTACCCCAACAGCGACTTCCGTCGAGCGCTGCAGAGACTGGCACCATGATCGTCTTCAGGAATCGCGACCCGAGCTAGAGCCGACGACCGCAGGCCAACGGACGCAAGGGCGGACGCCCGCGCAAGCTCAAGGAGAAGGGCATCGCGGCTAGCGACATCGCCAAGATGCTGGGCGTCTCCCGCGCCACCGTCTGCCGCTACCTTTCTGCGACGCAAGCCACACCGACGCTCAGCAACAGTGATGGCTAGTCGAGTGCGTACCTCCCGCCACCGGTGAACGCAGAGGGTCCGCTTACCCGGCTACTTGACCCGCCATACCCAACCCGTCACATTCCGCAGCTGCTTTTCTCGGTCCGGTTTCAGTGTCCCCTTGGCATAGTTCCTCCGCTGGGCACCGACCCACGCTCCGAGCATGAATCCCTCGATCCGATAGGACTGCGGGACAAGGGCGTTGCCGTGCTCCTCGACATATTGCAAAAGAAGGTTGAAGGCGCGGTCCCAACTGTCCGCCTTGGGGGTCCAAGTCCACGCCGGCAGCGCCTCAAGTTGTTTCATACGCTCCGGTTCCAGCGACCCCTTCACACCGCGTCCACGGACCGTGTTGAGCCAGCTAGCAAGTGCGTAACCGTCCTCGGTCTCATAGCGATTAGGCACCTGCGAAGTTCCGCGCTCCTCTGCGTACTTCACCAGCCTGCTGTACCCCTGCTCCCAGAGATCGGTGCGGGCGTCCCACACCCACCCGGGGAGGGCTTCCAGTCGAGTCCTCTTGTCGGCGCTCAGCTTGTCGCGGTTCATCCGCTGCGAGAGCACCCAGCTTCCGATATTGAGGCCGTCCTCGAAGTACCCGTCGGGCACGCGGGTGTGCCCTTCGCGTCCGCCGAACTGCTGAACCAGTGCGTAAGCCTGCTGCCATCGATCCTCATGGGGGTCCCAGGACCAGCCCGGCAGTGCCTCCAGCTTTACGCGACGGTCCTTCGGTAGCTTGGCTCGTTTCTGTCGTTGGACCCCGACCCAGGTGCCTATCTGCACCCCGTCCTCGACATGACTCTGGGGTACCCGGGCATGACCCTCGCGCTCCGCGAACCTCTCGACTAACTCGTATTTCTCGTCCCACACGTCCTGGGACACCGTCCACGTCCACCCCGGCAGGGCTTCCAACTTGGCGACCCGCTCCCGGGGTATGGTGTCGCGCTCCGCCCGCTGCGTCACGATCCACGGCCCGAGCTTCACCCCGTTCTCGACGTGGTTGAACGGAACGCGGGCGTGCCCCTCCCGCTCGGCGAACCGCTGCGCCATCGCGAATTTCTGTTCCCAAATGAATTCGGACTTGGTTCCCCAGAACCAGCCCGGAATCGCTTCCAGAAACGCTCGGCGTTCCGGACTCAGCTTCTTGTGCTCCCGACGCCGCAGGCGGACCCACTGCCCGAGCTTCAACCCGTTCTCGACGTAATCCACGGGAACGAGGGTGTCTCCCTCGCGGGCCGCGAATGTCCTGAGTAGTTCGAGGTGCTGCATCCAAGATTCCTCGACGACGTTCCAGCTCCAACCGGGAACGGACTCGAGCCGCTTGCGCCGGGTCTCGGTCATCCGGGTCCGGCTGGACCGCTGCTCCGTGACCCAGCCTCCGAGATTCAAGCCGTCCTCACGGTGTCCCTGCGGTACACGAGCGTGCCCCTCACGCCCGGCGAAATGCACCAAGGCTGCGTACCCCCGCTCCCATGACTCGGAGTACGGGTCCCACATCCACCCCGGTACGGACTCCAGCAGAGCCTTGCGGTCCGCCTCCATCGTCCTCTCTTTGTTGCGCTGCTCGTTGACCCACGAGCCGAGGTTGACGCCGTCCTCCATGTGCCTCTGCGGCACGAGGGCGTGCCCCTCCCGCTCCTGGAACTGCCGCAGTAGCAAGAGTTTCCGGCTCCACCGGTCCCCTCGGGCATCCCAACTCCAGCCGGGCAGTGCCTCCAGGCGGTGGCGCAGCTCCTCAGGCATCTGGTCGCGCTTGACACGTTGATCTATCACCCACTCGCCGAGACGGACACCGTCCTCGACGTGTTCCTTCGGCACCCCCGCATGTCCCTCGCGGTGAGTGAACTTCATCAGGACCGCGTAGGCGCGTTCCCATCCGTCGGTGTGCGGGTTCCACGACCAACCGGGTAATGCTTCCAGCAACGCGATTCGCTCCGGCGACATCTTCTCCCGCCATGTCCGTTGAACCGCCACCCACTGACCCAGCCGCAATCCGTCCTCGATATGGCGCTGAGGTGCTCGTGCGTGACCCGCCCGTTCGGCGAAACCCTTTAAAGCGTTGTAGTGCTGTTGCCAGTTGTCCTCCAAGATGTCCCAGGTCCAGCCCGGCAGAGCTTCGAGTTCCCGGAGGCGTTCCCCTGACAGTTCTCCGCGCCGATACAGCCCACGCTGAGTGGCAACCCAGCCTCGGAGGTTGTGCTCGCCGACCATGTACGGGACCGGGACATTGGAATGCCCATGTTCGGCGACGAACTGGTTCATCAGTCCCATCCAGAAATCCCACTTGTCGGACAGGACATCCCAGGCCCAACCGGGTAGCGACTCCAGTTTGTTCCGCCGGTCGTCGCTCAGCTTCCCCTTTGTGTACAAGCCCCGCTGGACGCTCGCCCACTTTCCGAGTGGGTACCCGTCCACCACGAAATCGACAGGAACCCGTGCCGTCCCATGCTCAGCGGTGTACTTCTCCAACAATCCGAACCAGAACTCCCATCTGGCACTGGTCTTCTCGACGAGCCGCACATCAAAGGCGGCGGCGAAGTCGGCACCCACTATGGCGGACACGTCTAGGTGAATCTTGTCCGGCATCCGGGCGCGACCACCATTCCTGCCGAGTTCCCGGCGGAAGGAGTCAATCTGCTCACCCAGCTCCTCGTCGTGGGCGCGGAGCGCCTTAATCACGTCCCACACCTTCTTGAACGACGAGTCGTTGAGTGCGGTATCCGCGTCCGTCTCGGTGTCGATGAACACCGGAATGACGATGGTCCCGACGGTCTTATCGGCGGCGAGACGTATCGCCCGCCCGACCGCCTGCACGATGTCCACCTCGCTGCGTCGGGGGTCGATGAACGCCACCCCATCTAGGGTCGGAACATCGACACCTTCGGACAGGCAGCGGGCGTTGGTCAGCAGACCGCGCTCGCCGTCGTCGAGCTGACGCAGACGCTGGAGCCGGACGTGCCGCTCGCCGGCGGTCATCTCCCCGGAGGCGTAGTTGGTCCACAGCGCACCCTTCGGGCGCTGGCGGGCGGGCATCCACTCAACGACTTCCGGAAACTCCGAGGCGAACTTGCGGGCGCGGGAGACGAGGGAGTGGAAGCTGATTACCCGGCGGAGGTCGTACTTCCGCATCGCTTTCGCAAGCCCTATCTGGCTCGCCAGGGTCCGCGCATCGGTGGGCTCACCGTCGCGTTTGACCAGAGCGCCCTTCTCCGCCCACTCGCGGTACGTCGCATCGTCAACGCCCACCACTGCGACCTGGTAGTCAGTGAGTCGCTTGCGGCGGATGGCCTCGCCGAAGCTCAGCCGGTAGAACACCTCGCCGAACTTGGCGGGGTCGTTCATGGTGGCGACTTCCAGGTCTTCATCCTGCGCCGCCCTAAGCACACGACCGGTGTAGTAGCGCGGGGTCGCGGTCATGAACAGCCGACGACGTGCCTTGATTGCGTCGGCGTCGAGAATCGTTGCGAAAACGGTGGACTCGTCCCCAGCAACTCTATGGGCCTCGTCTGCGAAGGCGATGTCGAACTGCGGCACCCGTCCGAGGGCGAACGCGTCGGCGAGTTGCGGGGACGACTGGTAGGTCGAGAACACCACACGCGGTCCCGAACGCCGCCGCAGGAACGCGGCTATCTCGGCAGGGTCCGTCGTGACGGGTACACCGAGCTCGCTCGTGTGGCCGACAGCCTCGTCCTGGCTCTGGCTCACGGTCTGGTCGGAGCAGACTGGAAGCGCCTCGAACGGCACCTTGGCGTTGGTTCTCCAGACCTGCATGGTCTGCTTAAGCAACGACAGCGACGGCAGCAGGACCAGGGTCCGCTCGGCGTCGAGCTTCTCCCCGATGAACAACGACGTCAGGGTCTTTCCGGTGCCACACGCCATGATGAGTTGCCCACGGTCGGCGGACTTGAACCCCTTGACGACATCTCGGACGGCTTCTCGCTGATAGTCGTGCGGCTTGGCAGGCTTCAGCGGTTCGGACGGGCGGAAGTCCAGCGGGTCAGTGTGCCAATTGACCTCGGCAGTCAGCAGGTCCGCCAGTCCGACGAAACCGACCTTCTTCTCCTGGTCGTCGAGGGTGCGCCTGGCGACGTGATGCAGCTTGTCCGTGGTGGCGATCAGCAGTCGGTAGGAGAACACCGCCCGCGACGACTCCGACAGGAACTTGTCTACGTCATGTTTAGTGACCGAGTTATCAGGGTTGTACGCCTTGGACTGGATCGCCCACAGACGACCCTCCTGGTCCTCGGCGACGAGGTCGATACCCGCGTCCGCGCCCCAGCGACCCGACCACTCATCCCAAAGCCACACCCGCCGCAGCGTGGACTTGTACGTCGGGTCGTTGCAGAGAAACCACTTGCAGACACACTCGAACTGCTTGCCCCGAAGTCGCGGATCGGGGTCGAATTGTGCTAGCAGGTCAGAGAAAGCCCCCATGAACTCTGAGACTAAACAGCCTCTCTGACGGCTGGCCGCAGAACGCGGGGCTGGCGAGCAGAACGCGGGGCCAACTACAGCCACACCCGGCGAAGTACCGCTACAACCCTTCGTACGACATGTGACGCCGGTCGGCACCGGGGGCCTGCTCGATGCGCGTTCTTGAACGCGGCGCTACTTGCTCCGGCGGGCCCGCACCCCGGCCAACAACTTCCGCATCTCCGTGCGCTGCGCTTCCTCGTCGGCCTGGACGACGGCCAGCGGGACCGGGATCAGTTCGTCCAGGCGGGCCCGCAGCGCCGCGACGAGGCGGGCCTGACCGAACGACTCGGTCTCGATGGCGTCGAAGTGCCGTACCGGCTTGAAGCGGTTGTCCGGCTTGCTGATCGTCGCGGGCGGCAAGTTCTTGTGGCGGCGCTCCCGCTCGACGGTGTCAGCCTGCCGCTGGGTGATCGACACCCTCTGCCACAGGCCGCCGGGGTTGCGCAGCAGCGGCCTGGCGTCGGGGTCGTAGATGCCGGAGTCACCCAGAAGCTCACCGGCCTCGCCGCCGTACTCGATCAGCACCGAGCGGGTGTGCTCCTCGATGTGCCCGCCGGACAGGTCGAGGTCGCCGAAGTAGAGGATGCGCTGGCCCACCTCCATCATCGGCACCACGTCGGTGATCAGGAAGCCCTTCGTCTGCCCGTTGGTCGAGGTGATGTGGCAGGCGTACAGCTCGGCAGTGGCACGCAGCACACCTGCCAGCGAACGCGATTCGCAGATGATCAGCGGGGCGGCCTTGCCGTTCCAGCGGTCGATCCTGGCCTGTCTCACTGCCTCGTTCACGTACTCGGCGACGGTGGACGCGGTATAGACGCTGTGCATCTCGCGGGTCTCATCGGTGATCCAGCCCCACGGGATGCCCCCGCGCTCGGGGCCGATCTCGCGCAGGTGCAGGATCGCGTCGGTGAGGTTCTGGCCCGGCTTGCGCTGGCCTTGAGCATCGGGCCTCTTCGGCGGCAGCTCCTTGGTCACCAGACCCTCGGTCTCAGCCTCGTACCAGACGAAGCGGGCGCTGGTGGGCAGCATGTCGGTGGCCTGATGCTGCTCGACCAGGATCTTCCTGACGGTGCGCTGCAGCCTGCCCTTGGCGCTGTCCGGGTCCGACAGCGCGGTCGGCTTCCTCGCCGGGGCCCTCTTGCGCCGGGTGGCCGTGGCGCTCACTTGGCCACCCTCCTGCGCCGGTGGTGGGCCCGTTGCCGACAGCGCGACGAGCAGTACATGTCGCCGTTGCGCTGTTGCTTGCGCCTCTCGGCGAACGTCATGCCCTCACTCCACGCGAATGCGCCATGAGCACAAGCCTGTTCAGCGGCGAGGGTCTCGACCGTGGTGGTCGAGCCGTTGGTTGTTGTTGTCATCGAGGTATTTCGTTCGTGCTCAGCGCCCCGGCGCGGGGTGCGGACGGGTGAGGTTTGCTGTCCATTGCTGACGTGACGTGTCTGGTGTTCTCTCTGTCGGGGTTTCCCCGACACACTCCCGACACCAGTTTTCGCAGGTCAATAAGCAAAAAAGGGTGTCGGGGTTTCCCCGACACTAAGACGAAGTGAGCCGATACCGGGCCTCATTGCCCTCACCTCCCTCGATGACTAAAAGTTCCTGGTCAACCAACGAATCGAATACGGCGGGGAAGTCTCGCGAGATCGAGGAGTCGCACGCCCGCTGCAACTCTCGGCGTGTGGCACTACCCACGCGCTTGAGTTTGCGGGTGATCGCGTTGACGACCCGCTGGTGGTTTGTCTCCGACAGCTTCTCGGCGATGATCGCCTCGCGGTCGGCCTGGTCGTGTGCCCGGACGGTGTTCGTGCGGCGTCGGCTTTCGGCGAGCACTCGATGGGTGTCGCTGCGGACCTGCTTGGACACATCCAGCAGTTGACCGGCGATGCGCCAGTCCTCTTCCTCGACGTCTTCACGACCCTCCAGCAGCGCCAGCCCGAACGAGACCTTCAGCCGGGTCAGCATCAGGTGGCCGTCGAGCGGGTCAACGTCGGTGGACCCGGTCTTCACCAGCCAACGGAAGTGCCGGATTCTCCCACGAATGGGCTTCGGGACGCCGATCAGGTAGTCCGCATCAGGCCCGAGGATCGGGTTGTGGAAGGCCGGAATCGTCACCGTGAGCTGCGCGGGTGTTCGTTCGTCGTCCTCGTCGGGGGGCGGTGGGCAGTGCGGGTCGAGGGTGGGCAGCCAGAGGAAGCGCTGCGGGAACCCGTCCTTCTCGCGGCTCAGGAAGAAATCGGCGTTCTCGGGCTGTGCGCTGATGCCCATACACAGCCGGTAGGAGTGCCTCGGGATGAACGTGGTCGTCGCCTTCTGGGCGTTGGAGAACCCCAGAGGCTGGCCCATGTAGGCCTGGAGCAGCTCGCTGACAGCTGTATAGCCCTTGCGGTCGGCGAGTGACTTCAGGCGGGTGACCTCGTTGACGACCAGATGCGCCTTGGTCCGCTCAAGGTCGTCGCCCTTTCCGAACCCCTTGAACACTCGGGCCAGCCCCTCGCCGCTGCCGATGCCCGGAGATGTCGGCTCCTCAAGGACGAGGTCGTCATGGGAGCGGAACTCGACCGCGGTTGCCGCGATCTCGTTGGCGAGATCCTTGCCCAGACCCGACCCGCCGACCGTGACGGTGAACAGGTTGGCCGACACCAGGCCCCCGACGATCCCTGGGAGTTTGACGCGGGGCTCCACCCTGGCGATAGCACCGCGCAGGACACCGCCGAGGACCCCGTAGGGATTGCCGCCTTTGGCGCGGGCGTAGTCGTGGAGGTGGCCGAGGGTGTCTGGCCGCTGCGCCCAGAAGGCGGCGTCGGGCTCCTCGCCGTCGCAGGACGGCCCCGCTGACGCGGTGAACGTCACTGTGGGACCGGGCCACTCGAAGCGCTGCGCTGGAGGCTCAGCGGCCAGCAGCTCCTCGGCCCCGGCGACGAAGTTCACGAACTCGCCCTCGGCCTCGTCGCGCCCACCGATGCGATCGGTCTGCGACGGCGTCGACGAACGCTCGGTGCAGCGCCGTCAACGCCTCGTCGACGCCGGTCTCACCGTTGTAGCCGTAGCGCAGCATCGCGAGTGCGTGATTGCGCGTCTTGTGGTGCCGGTCGATCCCGGTTGTCATGTCCGTCAGCGCATCACCCAGGCGCGCGCGGACTTTCGGCGACGGCTTCCCGGTGTCATCGCCGCGATGACCGCGTAGAGCGGTGGCTTGTCCACCGCGCGGCTTCGCCTTCGCCTTCTTCTCACCACGCGGTGGCTTGTCCTTCGGCTTCTTCCCATGCTGGCTGTTCTTCCGCGGCGGTTCATCGGGCTCCTCGGGAATGCCTGCGGCGTCCAGTGCTGCGGTGATCTGGTCGACCGTGAGCGGCCTGCCGCCACCGGCGAAACACCGCACCGGCACCGGGTTCTCGGCATCCTTGTAGTTGACGCTGCCCGGCAGCCGGAGCACCCGCGGCAGGTCGAAGACTGCGTCCACACCGCAGCCGTGATCGGCAGCGACCTTCTGAACCAGCGCGTGGAAACGTTTACCCAGCCGCTTCGCCTGCGTTGTACGCCGCGACAGCCCCAGCGCCGACGCGACCTCCACGGCCCAGTAGGGCTGCAGGCCCATGACCGGAGTGGGTGATCGCGACAGGTTCCTCGCCGAGGGCCTCCGAGATCGTGGCGATGATCGCCAGGCGGTCGCAAGGTCCGGCGCAGCCGCCCTCCTTGAAGTCCAGGTCCGCGATCAGCGCGGCGAGCCTGATCACGTTGGCCTCCTTGCCCCGGCCACTGGCTACCGCCCCAGCGCGTTGACGCTGAACCAGAGGTTCACCCCGTCTCGTTGTGCCAGCGCCACGGCCTGCGCGGGGATGTCGGACCACACGCTCACCGCGCTGCTGAATGTCGTGCCCTGGGCCTGCTGGCACAACGACATACACTCCGCCCGGCCCGCCGGGGTGGCGGTCGAGTACCCGATCAGCGTGGCAAGCTCGGCGAGGGTGATCGTGTCGGCGGTCATCGTGCCGCCTGACGTGGACGGGTCATAATGGCGCAGCTCCTTATCTCGGGTGCTGACTCTCTGCCGGAGTCCGGGCCGTCTCGAAACTGGCGAGGCGGCCTTCCGCATCTGAGGGAGTCACGTCCGTAGCGGCGGGGCGATCTGCGTCTTCGTCGTGGATGCCGAGGTGGCTGGCCGCGGATCGTCGGGCTGCACCGTGTGCCGGCGCAGGTGTTCGATTACCTGATCGCGGTCATAGAGGATGCGCCGTCCGTCGCGGATGTAGGGCGGCCCAAGGCCCAGGTAGCGGTCCTGGACGACGGCGTTTTCGCTCTTGCGCATCAGTTTCGCGACCTCAGCGGTGCGCAGGAAAGGCGGCAGTTCCTCCAGGGAGGTGATGTCGGCGGCGGTCATGGAATCCTCCATCTTTGATGCGTTTTGCAGGGAGCTGAGGTCGTGCTCTTGCAGAGAGGTTTACCACCGCTGATCTGTACAGATCAACCTGTAGTTTCTTCCTAGTTGATGCTTCATCTTTGATCGCATACGGTCTGGGTATGTCAGGAACGATGTCCGACCTCGGCCCGACCGGGGAACAGGTGAATCGCGCTGTGCGCAAGTTCCGGGAAGCCCGCAACCTCAGCTACGCCGAACTGAGCCGTCGGCTGGCCAAGCTGGGCCGCAAGATCCCACCGCTGGGGCTGCGCCGGATCGAGGCCGATGAGCGCCGCGTTGATGTGGACGACCTGGTGGCGTTGGCCATAGCGCTTGACGTGGCGCCGGTGGCACTACTGTTGCCCACCGACCGAGAATCATCATTTCCTCGTCTGGTGCCCAACGGCGATCCCTATCCCTGGCAGAACGTCTGGCTGTGGGGAACCGGGCTGCAGCCGCTACAAGGGGACATGCTCACCTTCATCCGGGACAGCAATCCACTCAAGTGGGCGCAGATCGAAGCCACCGCAGCCGATTTCACCAACGTCGGCCTCTCGGCGAAGGTGGCCGTCGTTGACCCCGCAACAGGATAGGTGAGTCATGGCGACCGTCAGTAAGTACCAAACCGCCAACGGCGCAACGCTTTACCGGGTCCGCTACCGGACCCCCGACAATCGCCAGACCGACAAGCGCGGGTTCAAGACCAAGCGGGACGCCGAACGGTTCGCCGCCACGGTGGAGGTCGCCAAGATGCGCGGGGAGTACGTCGCGCCGTCGCTGGGCCGGCTCACCGTGGGCGAGCTGGGAGCGTCGTGGCTTCACCGCCAGCGGGGCCACCTCAAGCCGTCCAGCTACCGGGTGGCGGAGATCGAGTGGCGGGTGCGGGTGGCTCCGCGTTGGGGCCACGTCGCTCTCGGCGACATCAGGGCGACGACGATTCAACGGTGGCTGTCTGACCTGAGTCACGGCGTGGGCGGCGCGAAGCCGGTCGGGGCGAGCGTGGTGAACCGTGCTCACCATGTGTTGTCGGCGATCCTGGCCGACGCCGTCCGCGATCACCTGCTGGCGGCCAACCCGGCCTCTGACATCAAGCTGCCCCACAAGAACCGCAAGCGTCCGGTCTACCTGACCCACCAGCAGGTGGCCGAACTGGCCGCAGCCTCGGGCACCCACGAGGGGCTGGTGCTACTGCTGGCCTACACCGGCCTGCGCTGGGGTGAGGCTGTCGGCCTGCGGGTGCGCGATCTGGACATGCTGCGCCGACGGGCCACCATCTCCGAGAACGCCGTCCAGGTGGGCTCGGAGGTGTTGGTGGGAACCCCGAAGGCGCACAAGCAGCGCAGCGTCCCGCTGCCCGAGTTCCTGCTGCCCTACCTGGCCCGCCAGTGCGAGGGCCGAGGCCGCGACGATCTGCTGTTTCCCGGCGACGATGGCGGGCACCTCGAACGACCGCACTCCACGAGCGGGTGGTTCATCAAAGCCGTCGCCGAATCCGGCGTGCCGCGTGTGACGCCCCACGACCTGAGGCACAGCGCGGCCAGCCTGGCGGTGTCGGCGGGTGCCAACGTCAAAGCGGTCCAGCGGATGCTCGGCCACGCCAGCGCAGCCATGACGTTGGACGTGTATGCCGACCTGTTTGACGACGATCTGGAGGCCGTCGCCACGGCCCTGCACGCGGCCCGCGCTCGGGAAAGTGTGGGCAAAATGTGGGCACGGGGTGGGCAGCCGACCCAACGATAGCGCGGCGATAGGGCGCTGACCTAGGCTTTCACCCCAACGAATCGGCGACTGCCACCATCGCGGAGGTGATCTGCCCGATCTCGTCCGGCGTGCAGATGTACGGCGGCATGGCGTAGACCAGGTTGCGGAACGGGCGCAGCCAAATGCCGTGCGCAAGCGCGGCCGCGGTGGCCACCGGCATGTCGACCGGCGTCGCCATTTCGATGACGCCGATGGCGCCGAGCACCCGGACGTCGGCCACGCCGGGTAGCGACCGCGCCGGCTCGAGACCAGCGCGCAGGCCCTCCTCGATCTCGAGAACCCGTGCCCGCCAGTCCCCGCCGAGCAGCAGCTCGACCGATGCCACCGCCACCGAGCACGCCAGCGGGTTGGCCATGAACGTCGGGCCGTGCATCAACGCCCCCGGCTCGTGACTGCTGATCGTGTGCGCGATGTGCGTCGTGCACAGCGTGGCCGCCAGGGTGATGTAGCCACCGGTGAGCGCCTTGCCGACACACATGATGTCCGGGCTCACCCCGGCGTGGTCGGCGGCGAACAGCTCACCGGTGCGGCCGAAGCCGGTGGCGATCTCGTCGAAGATCAGCAGTACCCCGTGGCGGGTGCACATCTCCCGCAGGTCGGTCAGGTACCGCGGGTCATGGAACCGCATGCCGCCCGCGCCCTGCACGACGGGCTCGACGATGACCGCGGCGAGTTCGTCGGCGTGCTCGGCCAACTGCTTTTCGAAGGCGGCGCTGTAGGCGGGGTCGTAGTCGGCGGGCACCTGCGGGGCGAACACCTGATGGGCCAATACGTCGGTCCACAGCGAGTGCATGCCGCCGTCGGGGTCGCACACGCTCATCGGGGTGAAGGTGTCGCCGTGGTAGCCGCCGCGCCATGTCATCAGCCGGTGCTTGCCCGGTCGGCCGAGGCTGCGCCAGTACTGCAGCGCCATCTTCACCGCGACCTCGACCGAGACCGAGCCGGAGTCGCTGAAGAACACGGTGTCCAGCCCGTCGGGGGTGATCTGCACCAGCAGCTGTGCCAGCCGGGCCGCCGGCTCGTGGGTGAGGCCGCCGAACATCACGTGGTTCATCGTGGCGACCTGGGCGGATACCGCCTCGTCCAGCACCGGGTGGGCGTGGCCGTGAATGGCGGTCCACCACGAACTCATCGCGTCGAGCACCTCGACCGGCCGGCCGTCGTCGATCAACGTCAGCCACGCACCGCGCGCTCCGACGGCGACGACCGGTGGCAGCGCCTCGGCGCCGATCGTGCTGTAGGGATGCCAAACGTGGGCGGCGTCGATCGCGCTGATCTCAGCGGGGGTCAACGCGGGCATGGGAAACGAGCCTAACCCTTTGCTGCTGAATGTGACCGCGCCGACCGCGACAGGAGTCGCACAGCGATCTTAGGTACATTTACGTCGACCATGATGACCCTCGCCCCACCCCGCCCGGCACCGGTTATCGCGGGGCGACCAGTATCGGGCGCACCGACCGCTGACCGGAAGTCCGGTTTCTACCGACACGATCTCGATGGCCTGCGCGGCATCGCGATCGCCCTCGTCGCGGTATTCCACGTCTGGTTCGGTCGTGTTTCGGGTGGTGTCGACGTTTTTCTCGCGCTGTCGGGGTTTTTCTTCGGCGGGCGTCTGCTGCGAACCGCGCTGACGCCGGGTGCGTCGCTGTGGCCGGTTCCCGAGGTGAAGCGGCTGGTTCGCCGGCTGTTGCCCGCGCTCGTCGTCGTACTTGCCGCCGCGGCCGTGCTGACAATTCTGGTGCAGCCGGAAACGCGGTGGGAGACATTTGCTGACCAAAGTCTGGCCAGCCTCGGCTATTTCCAGAATTGGGAATTGGCGAACACCGCTTCGGACTATCTTCGCGCCGGTGAGGCGGTGAGTCCGCTGCAGCACATCTGGTCGATGTCGGTGCAGGGCCAGTTCTACATCGCGTTCCTCGCGCTGATCTTCCTGTTCGCCCTGCTGTTCCGCCGGATTCTCGGCAAGTACATGCGGGCTTCACTCGTCGTGCTGTTGAGCGCGTTGACCATCGCTTCGTTCGTCTACGCGATATTTGCTCACAATGCCGACCAGTCGACGGCGTATTACAACAGTTTCGCGCGTGGATGGGAACTGCTGCTCGGTGCGCTGGTGGGGGCGGTGGTCGGATACATCCGCTGGCCGATGTGGCTGCGCTCGACGATCGCGGTGGCCGCACTTGCCGCGATCCTGTCCTGCGGCGCGCTGATCAACGGCGTGAAGGAGTTCCCCGGGCCGTGGGCGCTGGTGCCCGTCGGCGCCACCATGCTGTTCATCCTCACCGGCGCCAACCGGTTCGCCGACCCGCATACCGGCGGCAAGCTGCCCTTCCCCAACCGGCTGCTGGCCACCGCGCCGTTCGTGTGGCTCGGATCCATCGCCTACTCGCTGTACCTGTGGCACTGGCCGCTGCTGATCTTCTGGCTGGCCTACACGGACAGCCCGCGCGTCGGCTTCCTCGACGGCGCGGGCGTGCTGTCTGGTGTCCGTTCTGCTGGCCTACCTGACCACCAAATACATCGAGAACCCGTTGCGCTACCGCTCCACCACCGCCGATATCGGGCCGTCCGTGAGGATTCCGCTGCACACGCGGCTGCGCAGGCCCACGATCGCCCTCGGCTCGGTGGTGGTTCTGCTGGGGGTGGCGCTGACGGCGACGTCGTTCACCTGGCGTGAGCACGTCCTCATGCAGAGTGCGAACGCCGAGACGTTGACCGGACTGGATTTGCACGACTATCCCGGCGCCCACGCGTTGCTCGACAACGCGAAGGTGCCCCCCCACGTGCCGATGCGGCCGACGGTGCTGGAGGCCAAGGAGGACCTTCCGGAAACCACCGAGGACGGCTGTATCAGCGACTTCGACAACGTCGGCGTGATCACCTGCGCGTACGGCGACAAATCGGCGACCCGGACCATCGCGTTGGCCGGCGGGTCACACGCCGAGCACTGGATCACGGCGCTGGACCTGCTGGGAAAGCGGCACCACTTCAAGGTGGTGACCTACCTGAAGATGGGCTGCCCGCTGACCACCGAGCAAGTCCCGCTGGTGATGGGCGACAACCGGCCCTACCCCAAGTGCCACACCTGGAATGAGGGGTGATGAAGAAACTCATCGCCGATCATCCCGATTTCGTCTTCACCACTGCCACCCGGCCGTGGAACATCAAAGCCGGGCGACGTCATGCCGGCCACCTATGTCGGGATCTGGCAGACGCTGTCGCAGAACGACATTCCGATTCTGGCGATGCGGGACACGCCATGGCTGGTGCGCAGGGGCCAGCCGTTCTTCCCCGCCGACTGCCTTGCCGACGGCGGCAACGGCATCTCGTGCGGGATCAGGCGCTCGGATGTGCTGTCCCCCACCGATCCCACGGACGACTGGGTGGCACGTTTTCCGTTGCTGAAACCGCTGGATATGAGCGATGCGGTGTGCCGCAAGGACGTCTGCCGCGCCGTCGAGGGAAACGTCCTGCTGTACCACGACTCTCACCACATATCGAAGACGTACATGCGCACGATGGCCAACGAGCTGGGACGTCAGATCGGGCTTGCCACCCACTGGTGGTGACAACCGCGCGTCGGATCACCGACGCCGATAAGGTCGACTGATGGCCTCGACTCCCGCGATGACGACGGTGTGGCCAGGTACGCCGTACCCGCTCGGCGCCACCTACGACGGCGCAGGCACCAACTTCTCGCTGTTCTCCGAGGTCGCCGAGAAGGTCGAGCTGTGCCTGATCGCCAAGGACGGTACCGAGGACCGGATCAACCTCGACGAGGTCGACGGATACGTCTGGCACGCCTATCTGCCGACGGTGACCCCTGGCCAGCGGTACGGCTTCCGGGTGTATGGGCCGTGGGATCCGGCGGCCGGGCACCGCTGCGACCCGAGCAAGCTGCTGCTGGACCCGTACGGGAAGTCCTTTCACGGCGACTTCGAGTTCACGCAGGCGCTGTTCTCCTATGACCTGGAGGCCGCCAGAGAAAACGGCGAAGTGGATCCGTCCTTGAGTTCTCCCCCACCGGGCGTCGACTCACTCGGCCACACCATGACCAGCGTCGTCATCAACCCATACTTCGGCTGGGCATCCGACCGCGCGCCGCGCACCCCGTACCACGAGACGGTGATCTACGAGGCACACGTCAAGGGCATGACGCAGACCCACCCGGCTATTCCCGAGGAACTGCGCGGCACCTACGCCGGGCTGGGGCATCCGGCCGTCATCGACCACCTGAAGTCGCTGAACGTCACCGCGATCGAGCTGATGCCGGTGCACCAGTTCCTGCACGACCACCGGCTGATGGACCTGGGATTGCGAAACTACTGGGGCTACAACACCTTCGGGTTCTTCGCCCCGCACTACCAGTACTCCTCCAGCCGGCATGCCGGCGGCGCCGTTGCCGAGTTCAAGACCATGGTCCGGTCGTTTCACGAGGCCGGCATCGAGGTGATCCTCGACGTCGTCTACAACCACACCGCCGAGGGCGACCACCTCGGGCCGACGATCAACTTCCGCGGCATCGACAACGCCGGCTACTACCGGCTGCTCGACGGAGACCTGAAGTTGTACAAGGATTTCACCGGCACCGGCAACAGCCTCAACGCCCGCCATCCGCACACCCTGCAGTTGATCATGGACTCGCTGCGGTACTGGGTGCTCGAGATGCACGTCGACGGTTTCCGATTCGACCTGGCCGCCACGCTCGCCCGCGAGTTCTACGACGTCGACCGGCTGAGCGCGTTCTTCGACCTGGTTCAGCAGGATCCGGTGGTCAGCCAGGTGAAGTTGATCGCCGAGCCGTGGGATATCGGCGAGGGCGGCTACCAGGTCGGCAACTTTCCAGGTTTGTGGACGGAGTGGAACGGGAAGTATCGCGACACTGTGCGCGATTACTGGCGGGGCGAACCCGCGACACTCGGCGAATTCGCCTCCCGGCTGACCGGCTCGTCGGACCTCTACGAGGCCACCGGGCGGCGGCCCAGCGCCAGCATCAACTTCGTCACCTGTCACGACGGATTCACGCTCAACGACCTGGTGTCCTACAACGAGAAGCACAACGAGGCCAACGGCGAAGACAACCGCGACGGCGAGAGCCACAACCGGTCGTGGAATTGCGGCGTCGAAGGCCCGACCGACGATCCGGACATCCTCGAGCTGCGCGGTAAGCAGATGCGCAACATCATGGGCACGCTGATGCTGTCGCAGGGCACCCCGATGCTGTCGCACGGCGACGAGATCGGCCGCACCCAGAAGGGCAACAACAACGTCTACTGCCAGGACTCCCAGCTGTCCTGGATGGACTGGTCGCTGTGCGAGACCAACGCCGACCAGTTGGCGTTCACCCGCAAGGTGACCGAGCTGCGCAAGCACCACCCGGTGTTCCGCCGTCGGCGCTTCTTCGAGGGCAAGCCGATCCGCACCGGCGACCAGGTCCGCGACATCGCCTGGCTCACCCCGGCGGGCAAGGAGATGACTCCCGGAGGACTGGGGTACGGGCCTCGACAAGTGCGTCGCGGTGTTCCTCAACGGTGAGGCGATCCCAGCACCGAACGAGCGCGGCGAGCGGGTGGTCGACGACTCCTTCCTGCTGTGCTTCAACGCCCATGACGAGGAGCAGGACTTCATCGCGCCGAAACTTGCCTACGCCAAGCAGTGGACCGCTGAACTCGACACGGCCGACCCGAAGGGCGACACAGACTTCGTGGTCGCGGCGGGCGAGAAGATCTCGCTGCAACCCCGGTCACTTCTGGTGCTGCGTAAGACCGCCTGACACATGGCTTTTCCTGTCCTGTCGACGTATCGACTTCAGATTCGTGGTGACTGTTTCACGTTCGCCGACGCCGAGGACCTGTTGCCCTACCTCGACACCCTCGGCGTGTCGCACCTGTACCTGTCCCCCGATCCTGACCGCGATGCGCGGCTCGACTCATGGTTACGACGTCACCGACCCAACGACGGTGTCGGCGGAGCTGGGCGGCGCCGAGGGGCTCGCACGGCTGTCCGAGGCGGCGCGGTCGCGTGGCATGGGTCTGATCGTCGACGTCGTTCCCAACCACGTCGGCGTCGAGCAAGCCCGAGCAGAACAAGTGGTGGTGGGACGTGCTGCAGCACGGCCGGGACTCGGCGTTCTCCTCATTCTTCGACATCGACTGGGAGTTGGACGAGCGCAGCCGAATTGTGCTGCCGGTCTTGGGTTCCGACGACGACGTCGCCGACCTCGTGGTCGACGGGGACGTGCTGCGGCTCGGCGACCTTGCCTATCCCATCGCGCCGGGGACCGGATCGGGCACTGGCCCCGAGGTGCACGACCGCCAGCACTACCGCCTGATCGGCTGGCGCAACGGCATCTGCGGTTACCGGCGGTTCTTCTCGATCACCTCGCTGGCCGGTCTGCGCCAGGAAGACCGTGCCGTTTTCGACGCCACCCATGTGGAGGTCAAACGCTGGTTCGCCGAGGGGCTCGTCGACGGCGTGCGCATCGACCACCCGGACGGGCTGTCCGACCCGGCGGGTTATCTGACGTGGCTGCGGGAGATCACCGGACCGCAGGCGTGGATCGTCATCGAGAAGATCCTCGCCGTCGACGAACCGCTGGACACCAGCCTGCCCGTGGCGGGCACCACCGGCTACGACGCACTGCGCGAAATCGGTGGCCTGTTCATCGATCCCACCGGCATCGGCCCGCTCACCGACCTCGTCGATTCGACGGGCGCCGACTACCACGCGATGCCCCGGCTGGCTCGCGAACTCAAGGCCGACGCCGTCACCGACACCCTCGGTAGCGAGCTACGGCGGCTGTGCCGCACCATCGTCGCCGCCACGGATATCGACCCACCCCACCTGCCCGACGCCGTCGCCGCTCTGCTCAGCCACGTCGGTGTGTACCGCTCGGACTACCTGAACCTGTCGACGGTGCTGCCGATCGCACTGGCCGAAACCATCGCCGAGCGACCGGAATTGGCTGAGCCGCTTGCGGTGATCTCGGCGGCAGTCGCCGGTGGCGGCGAGGCGGCGGTACGCCTGCAGCAGTTGTGCGGCGCGGCGACGGCGAAGTCGATGGAGGACTGTCTGTTCTACCGCGACCCCCGCCTGGTGTCGCTCAACGAAGTCGGCGGCGAGCCCGACCGATTCGGGGTCAGCGCCGCCGAGTTCCACCAGCGGGCGGCGGTGCGCGCACAGTTGTGGCCGCAGGCGATGACGGCGTTGACCACGCACGACACCAAACGGGGTGAAGATGTGCGGGCACGCATCGGGGTGCTGTCTCAGGTGCCGTCGCTGTGGGCCGAGTTCGTCAGTGCGTGGGAGCGACGCATACCGTCGCCCGACCCGATGACCGGACTGTTCCTGTGGCAGAACATCTTCGGCGTATGGCCCGTCGACGGCACCGTGACCGGCGACCTGCGCACCCGCCTACACGCCTACGCCGAGAAGTCGATCCGGGAAGCCGCCGTCCACACGTCGTGGAACGACCCCGACACCGAATTCGAATCGGCGGTCCACGCGTGGCTCGACGCGGTGATCGACGGACCGATCGCCACGGAGCTGACATCGCTGCTGGCCCGGCTCGACGAGCACGCCAGCAGCGACGGCCTCGGCCAGAAGCTCGTCCAGCTGACCGCGCCCGGCGTGCCCGACGTCTACCAGGGCACCGAACTGGCCGACGACAGCCTGGTCGATCCGGACAACCGCCGGCCAGTGGACTATCGGCTCCGACGCGACGCCCTCGCCGCGTTGAGCGACCCCAAGATGCGGGTGGTGACGGCCGCGCTGCGGTTACGGCGCGAGCATCCGAACACCTTCATCGATGGCGGCTACACGCCACTGCTGGCCGACGGGCCAGCGGCGGAACACCTTGCCGCGTTCGTTCGCGGCACGGATGTGCTGACCGCAGTGACCCGGCACTCCCTGCGGTTGTCCGAGGCAGGTTGGGGCAACACGGTTTTGACGCTTCCCGCAGGAACGTGGGAGGACCGGATCGGCGCTGCCAGGTTCAGCGGCCGGGTGTCGGCCTCCGACCTATTCGCAGAGTTACCGGTCGCGCTGCTGGAGCGGATCCACCGGGGCGGAGCGAGCGACGGGGAGCATGACTGAATTCTCGGTGTGGGCCCCGCGCCCCGACAGGGTGCGCCTCGATGTCGACGGAACCTTGCACCCGATGACCCGCTCCGGCGAGTGGTGGCGCGCGGACGTCGACGCGCGGTCGGACGCGCGATACGGATTCGTACTCGACGACGACCCGACAGTGCTGCCCGACCCCAGGTCGCCGCGCCAGCCCGACGGTGTCCACGACCGGTCGCAGCTGTGGCAGCCGGCGCCGAGCGCGTGGACGGACGGCGACTGGCAAGGCCGCTCGATCGAGGGCCGGGCGATCTATGAACTGCACATCGGCACCTTCACCTCCACAGGCACCTTCGACTCCGCCATCGAAAAGCTGGAATATCTGGTCGATCTGGGCATTGACTTCGTCGAGTTGATGCCGGTCAACGCGTTCGGCGGCACCCACGGCTGGGGCTATGACGGAGTGCTCTGGTATGCCGTGCATGAGCCGTACGGCGGACCCGACGGACTGGTCCGGCTGATCGATGCCTGCCACAACCGCGGCCTCGGCGTGCTGATCGACGCGGTGTTCAACCATCTCGGCCCGTCGGGCAACTACCTGCCGAGATTCGGACCGTATCTGTCGTCGGGCAGCAATCCGTGGGGCGAGTCGATCAACATCTCCGACGCGGACGCCGACGAGGTGCGCCGCTATATCATCGATTGCGCGCTGCGATGGATGCGCGACTTTCACGCAGACGGCCTGCGGCTCGACGCCGTGCACGCGCTGGTGGACACCACGGCCGTGAACATCCTCGAGGAGTTGTCGACCGAAACCGACGTGCTGGCAGAAGAACTCGGCAGGCCGCTGTCGTTGATCGCCGAGAGCGACCGCAACGATCCACGCCTGATCACCCCGCGGAACCGTGGCGGCCTGGGTATGACCGCGCAGTGGGATGACGACATCCACCATGCAATCCACGCCGCGGTGTCGGGCGAGCGCCAGGGTTATTACGGCGATTTCGGGTCCCTGGCGACGCTGGCGCAGACGCTCAAGCACGGCTACTACCACGCGGGCACGTATTCGTCGTTCCGGCACCGGCGCCACGGCCGGCCTTTGGACACGGCGACCATCCCTGCCACCCGCCTGCTGGCCTACACGCTGACGCATGACCAGGTCGGCAACCGGGCGATCGGCGACCGGCCGTCGCAGAACCTGACATCGGGCCAGCTGGCGGTTAAGGCGGCACTCGCACTCGGATCGCCCTATACGGCAATGCTTTTCATGGGTGAAGAGTGGGGCTCGTCGAGCCCGTTCCAGTTCTTCAGCAGCCATGCCGAACCCGAGTTGGCCAGGGCAACCGCGGAGGGACGCAAGCGGGAGTTCGCCGAACACGGTTGGGACGCCGACGAAATCCCCGACCCGCAGGATCCCGAGACATTTCGGAAGTCGAAGCTCGACTGGGACGAGATCGACGACGGCGACCACGGGCGGCTGCGACGGATCTACCACGCGCTCATCGCGTTACGGCGGACCGAGCCGGACATGGCCGACCCGTGGCTGGACCATCTGAAAGTCGACTACGACGAGGACCAGCGCTGGATCGTCATGCACCGCGGCTCACTGGCCATCGCTAGCTATCCTTTGTGACTCTTACGAGCGGTTTATTTTTATATGTTCCAGCATAAGGATTTTGGACACTCAAGTCAAGATGCCTGGAACAATCGTTTCCCGCTGTAAACGGCCGGCTTGGGATCAGCAGGCGTTGCGCAGTTCCGCCACAAATTCTCCAACGGATGCAAAACGCTCTTCCGGTTTTTTCGCCAGGGCTTTGAGAAGTGCCTGCGCAGCAGTCTCCGGAAGTCCACATATGTGCGCGGGTCGGGCGGCGGCTCCTCGAGGTGGGAACGGATCATCGCCCAGGTGTTGTTGCGCTCGAGGATAACGAGTGTATTTCCTTCATGGGTAAGCAAATTCCAATTTGTAACCCTCGCTCGTTCTCGTGATCGCGACGATGTGACTGACATGCAGCCAATTCTCCTGGTCGAGCTCGCCTGCGAAACTCATCCAGTCTGAGGAGACCTGGACCAATTTCACAGAAAAAACAACCACTCTCTTAAAATCCCCTCTCGGCTCGAGAACTTTGGAATAAATGCCTGGATCATCGTAAACGTTGTCAATTGTGAATCTGCAATGCGGCATAACGCAGGGGCAGCAGGCTGTTTGTATCGTCTCAGCCAGATCTTTACCAGTTCATAAACGATTTCATTCTCTGAGATATCGTTGCCATCCTCAACTGGCAAAACTGCATAGGGTGGCTTGCAATACTCATTGCTGTCATTATCTGGATTGAACGGCAGCTGAATATTTGTTGGAGAAGGTGCCGGGTCCTGTCTAAAGTCCTGGGTCGCGGTGATGTCCTGCGCACTAGGGGATCTGATAGATGTCGGCGTCTTATCCGGTGCTGGGAGGAACCACATCCAATCAGGAGTAGTCCGGCGAGGGAGAGTGTAAGGAGGATTTTCATTTTGGACCAGGATATGAGAACGCTACCGGCTTTTATTCCGTTCCAGAGATAGTGGGATCATGGATATCTAAATGTTCACTGATGGCCTGTGATTTCCTTGTTTTGTTAACGCTCACCGACACTTTTCGGTTTCCTTGCACCTCGGTCCTTAAGAGGAAGGTCCAATCTAATTGGAAGTATTGAATTGAGAGAGGGTTTGGTCTATATTATTGGGCCTCCCATGAAAGTGAAATTCCCCACCGTCCGATTCATATTGCAAGCTTCCTGCTGCTGAGTTTCCTTTGTTATGAAGCGCACCAATTGACGCGCCATCTGGTCGGTGCAGCCCTGTGCGGCGGGTTTGGGAGCATGACCTTTACCGTTACGATCACGAAAGAACCCTGTTTATTTCCCACACGTTGTAGATACTCTCGGGACCCTTGTTGACTTATGGGCTTGCCTGGTCGGGGATGTTCCTTTTGCGATCCTCAAAATACAGGCTGTTTGCCTATGCCCTGATCTTTGCCAGCTTCGCCCACCTGCGCTTCATCCAGAATTTGACGGGTCGGGGAGATGAACTTATTATCGCCAAGCAATGGCTTGGGATTTCCAGCCGGAGGCAGTCGCCGCGATCGTCCTTCTTGATTGGCCTGCCGCCTGTAATTGCTGCGTACCGCGTCATCGCCAACAGGCGGCGTACGCTTGTCTTTGTCTGTTCCTGGCTGCTTCCGCTCCTTGTTCTGTTTGTTCTGCTGGTGGGGAATGCCATTCTTTTTGGGCAAAATGGGGATGAGATTCTGGGTATATCCCTCCTGGGTATACCGCTGATTGTACTGGTCACCGACCTGGTCGCGGCCATTGTTTCCATGCGCTGGGGTCTCCCTGTTATGATACCTCGTCAGGATGCCAGTGAGAATATAACTCGGACCAACCAATAGGAAGAAACGATTTATGAAAGGCGAAAACAGGAAGGACTGGATTATATAGTATTTAAAAGGTTGTAGGGAAGGTGTATTTGTTCTATACTGGTAAAGCGCAATCAATGGAATCGTCAATGCGAAAAATCGATTTCTGACGATCATGGAAGCAACATCCTTTTACCATTACTCTCCCCATCATCCATCATGAACGAACCTCCTCCATCAGACCAGGAAGACTTCCAGCAGGAGTTGGATGCCCTGCGGTCGATCCTGCAGGAGAACCTGAAAAGTCAAACAGGATCCATTTTTAGACACCCGGTTGGATTTCTGGCTGGAGAGCGCAAATTTCTGGTGACCGAAATGGACATCTGGGGAACAGGTGGGAGATGTCGGTAAAGCGAATCAGGCAGTGGAAAGAATGCGAAAAGGTTCTGGGTATTCTCCAGGAGCTGATCGATCAACTCAACGCTGAGTTGGGGGATGGGAAGAATTCATCATAAAACAACAATTGTCCTGTGAAAACTCCAAACTCGAATCAGGCTCGTTTAGGCGATCTATTAAATATCGTCCGTAATAATTTGTGTGAATTCGCTGCAAAGATAATGCATTGTGGATTATTTTGTTGTCAGCTGTTTCAATATTTCCAGCGCTTCCTGCTTGCCTCCATAGCCGTTCTCGCCGCCAGGTCCCACGCAGGAGGGACAGCCATCGGTGCAGGGACAGTCGCTGACCAGCTCCAGGGCGCGGGCCATCAGTCTCATCGTGCATCTCAAAGAGCTTCTCGCTGAACCCGATCCCGGCCGGGACGGCATCATACAGCACGACCGCGGCTGACCAAAATTCCTGTTTTCAACAGGTTCCACGTGTGTGCCCAGGTCACCGGCATCGCACATCAGGAATAGCGGCGCAAGGTTGCCCAGCACATAGGCCAGCCCCGAAAGCCCGCTGCGCATGCGGACGTTCTGCTCCACTTTGTGGTGACAGGATGGGCAGAGGGTGGTGAGATTTTCCAGACGGTTTGCTTCAACATGGAGTGTAAAGGCACGGAAGGGAGTCTTGTGATGCACGTCATGCTGGCGGCTGGTCTCGACCGCGCCGCAGACCTGGCAGGTATATTTGTCGCGGGCCTCACCCGGTCGCGGATGCGCGGCCAGTCGGGGCCGTAGTCGTTGGGGTCGTTGGTCCACATCCCGGCTTCGCGCAGATGCGAGACGGTCTCCTCGGAGAGGGAAAGCCAGTAGCCGGTTGTCAGCAGGTCGGTGGGAGGCAGGTCCAGCGGCTCCTCGCCCAGATTTCTCATGCGTGTACCAGCGCCGTTTGCGGAAGCCTGTCACCTGGGTGGTGACCTGCAGGTCGCCCCATTTTTTGTCGCCGCCGGAGACGGCAGCCTTGCGCAGTCTCGGATAACACGGTCACTTCCGTGCTGCGCAGGGGCTCGGTGTAGTATTCGCTCTGGATCGGCTTGAGATAGGCAATGTGTTCCTCGAGGTTGAGTTCCTTGACAAAGAACGACTGCGCCTCGTGCAGGTAAATCGCGCCGGGATGCACCATCCACAAGGCGCTCTCGCCATCCACCGTCCAATGGTCATGGGTCGATCGTCGATCCTCGTCTGCAGCACCACGCCCTGTGGCGAGGCCGAGCGCAATGAAATATTTGCCGGCGGGATACTGGTCCGCCATCCAATAATATTTATCGTGGGAGAGATGCGCTTCGCTGTTGGTAGAGCATGAATTGCAGATACTCATCGACGATCTCTCCTGGCAGTGAGCCGAAGCCTTCGCCTTTTTGGAACGGCAGCTCGAACATGGCACAGCGCAGGTGCTCGAGCAGGATCAACAGATGATCGGGATTGACCAGCGCCTGCTCGGGGGAGCGCTCGAAAAAATATTCCGGATGATGGGCGAGGAACTGATCGAGAGGGACTGGCAGAGGCGACCATGACCGCCGCGGCGGATTCCAGCCCGCGTCCGGCGCGCCCCGCCTGCTGCCGCGCTGACGCGACGGTTCCCGGGTAGCCGACGAGGATCGCCGCGCCCAGCCCACCGATATCGATCCCAGCTCGAGGGCGTTCGTGGCGACCACGGTTTTGACCGTGCCTTCGCGCAGTCCCTTTTCGATTTCCCTGCGCTGGATGGGAAGGTAGCCCGAGCGGTAGCCGCGGACGCTGGATCGTTGATTTGTAGATTGGATGACTGGAGACGGGAGATTGAGGATGCCTGGTTTTCCTGGAGATAGCGGAGGATGATCTCGACGCTTCTGCGCGAGCGGGCAAAGACCACCGATTGGACATCCTGGTTCAACAGGTCCTGCGCCAGCCGTACCCCTTCGAGCAGGGATGATTTCCGCAGCCCGAGCGCTTGATCCGTGATGGGCGGATTATAGATAATGAAATGACGCGGTCCGCGCGCCGAGCCGTCGTTGTCGATCAGGTGGACTGGTTCCTCGATCAGTCTTTCCGCCAGTTCCCTTGGATTGCCAATGGTCGCCGAGGCAAGGATGAACTGCGGCCTGGCACCATAAAAGTTTGCAACCCTCTTTAGTCTTGCGAATGACGTTGGCAACATGCGAGCCGAAGACACCGCGATAGGTGTGGGCTTCATCAATGACGATATATCGCAGGCTGGTAAGAAGTCGCTCCAGTTGGTGTGATGAGGCAGGATACCTGTATGCAGCATGTCGGGATTGGACAAAATAATACTGGCATTCTTACGAATGGCTGAGCGGTCTTTTTGCGGGGTATCGCCATCGTATATCGCGGGTTCAGATTTGAGCTGCCAGATGCCAGGTTCACGTTAAAGGCTTGAAGGTTGGAGAATTGATCCTGGGCCAGAGCTTTTGTGGGGAAAAGGTAAAGTGCGCGGGCGTTTGGATCTTGAAGTAATGAATGCAAAGACTGGCAGGTTATAGGCGAGAGTTTTCCCGCTGGCAGTGCCGGTGGAAAGGATGATGTTCTCACCGGACCGGGAATGAGTCCAAGCTTCGAGCTGGTGCGAGTAAAGGGAATGAAAACCGGAGGCGATCAGGGCCTGCTTGATGGGAGCAGGCAAATCCTCCGGAAGGGGACACGTTTGGGCCGGGCGCGCAGGCAGGGTCCGCCAGGCGACAAGGTTGGGGGCGGTGTCCGGGTCACGTTTCCAGAAATCGAGGAGGGAGGCAAGAGGCATGTTATTAAACACATAAGGGCACGAAGTTAGCGCAAGGATGCTTTATTCCTTTTTCTTTTTGCCCTCCGTCATTCGAAAGGCGATTGCGCCTATGCCGAGGGGGAGCCAGAAGGTTATACCGCGGTAAGCCAGAGTGACGATTAATCCCTGGCTCAACGGCACACCCAGGGAGGAAAGGGCCAGCGGCATCACGCCTTCCACGATGCCAATTCCGGAAGGCGTGGGGGAGACGATCAGGAAAAGATAGGATATGGCAAATCCGCCAATAATCGTTCCTGCTGAAAACGGGATCTGGAAGGCAAGGAACACACACATCAATACGAGCATCAGCAGGATCTTTCCGGCCAATGAGTACAGAAAAGGCACGATCAGGCTGCGCGGCCTCTCCGGAAGGGATCTCAAATCCTGTGCCATCTCTTCTGCAAACTCATGGGCGCGGGCCTCGCTCAGATATTCGCGGTGGATGAATGGACGCGCAACCCGGTTGACAAAGCGCGCCATCCAGGCCAGCACGTTACCCAGCGCCTTACCCGACTGTGAGCCCAGGTAGAGCAGAAAGCCCAACACTGTGGCAACGATGAACATGACCGAGGATGCGCCGATCTCGGTCGGTCCCATCTGGTTGCGGCGGAAGAGTACGATCAGCCCAAGCGTGAGCACAAACAGGAAGGCGACATAATCGACAAAGAGAAAGAGCATACCGGCAACTGTCACCTTGCCGACGGGATGTCCATCCTTCGAAGCTGCACTGATAAAGACCGCCATCCCTCCAGCGCCGCCTGTTGGCGCGACCGTGTTTACAAAGTTGGCAGAGGCATTGAGAAGCACGAGCTTTCTTACAGTCTCGTCCAGGCCCAGCAGCTTGTATAGTGATTGATAGCTCAGACCTGCCACCAGAAACCATATCATCTCGAAGAAGATCCCCAGAAAGATATAGCGCAAGGTTGCCTGCTGCAGGGTCTTTACAATACTTCCAAGTTCACTAAAACTGAGAAAGACGAGCGTCGCGCCGAGGAAAAGTACAATGATAAGGACAAATTTCCGCATGATGCAAGGATTATACACAGTGAAACGTTATTGCGGGCTGCTCCCGCCCGCTTAAATGCAGCCCGGACAGGGGCAGCGCTTCAACTGGCCTTCTTTGAAATATTTGGGATTTACACTTGCTCCATTCGCTCGCCCCGTAGTGAGATCATGGAGGTTAAAAAATTGCCGGTTCATTTTTGAACCGGCAATTTACTATATCATTCGAACATCAGCTCCTGCGCCGGCCGCCCCCGACCAGGGTCACAAAATACAGCAGCTGCAGGACGGCAGTGATCAGTCCGGCGACATAGGTCAGGGCGGCAGCATTCAACACCCGGTTGACACCGCGCCTTTCCTCCTCGGTCTGGATGATGCCGGTGGTGAAGAGCAGTTCCTTGGCACGTGAAGAGGCGTTGAATTCCACCGGCAGGGTGGCCAGGGCAAACACTGCCCCGGCCGAGAAGACCAATACGCCCAGCCAGGCGAGCTCGGTGATCCGCAGGAAAAGCCCGATCATGATCAGGATCCAGCCCAGGTTCGAGCCGATATTCACCGCCGGTACAAGGAAGGAGCGGATCCTCATCGGGAAATAGCCATCCGCATCCTGCTTGGCGTGCCCCAGCTCATGGGCGGCGATCGCCACAGCAGCGACAGAGGGGGCCTGGTAGACACCCTGTGACAGATACAGGGTTTTGTCACGCGGGTCATAATGATCGCTCAACTCACCCTTGGTGCCAGCCACTTCGACGCCGTACAGGCCGCCGCTGGAGATCAGCCTCTGGGCAGCCTGCGCCCCGGTCAGCCCGCTGGAGACGCGGACCTGGCTCCATTTCTTGTAGGATGAGCGTACATACCCTGACGTGATCGCCATGAGGATGAACGCAGGGATCATAAAGATAAAGTAGGTCGGATCAAAGAAATACATGTTTACCTCCAATTACTACGGAACAGCAGGAGTTGGTGTAAAGGCCGGGATGCTGGTTGGCATGGAAGTTGGGATGGCAGTATTGTTGATCACGGCCTGCAGTGTCTCGATCGCCGCGTCAAGCTGGGGGTCGCGATTGGCCTTGAAATCCTCGTTCGTCATCTCGACAATGACATCCGGGGTCAGGCCAACATGATCGATGGCCCGCTTATCGGGGGTGAGCCATTTGGCGATCGTCACGCGGGCTGCTCCCTGGTTATTGGAAAGCGGCTGCCAGACCTGCACCGAACCCTTGCCATAGGATTGCACGCCGACGATTTTCGCCCGGCCGTAATCCTGCAGGGCACCGGTCAGGATCTCGGATGCGGAAGCCGAGCCTTCATTGACCAGCACCACAAGCGGGATCTTCAACGCCCGCCCCTTGCCAAGTGCATCGTGCTCCTCGAGCTTGCCATTTCCGAACTTTTCATAAAGGATGGGACCCTTTTCGATGAACTCCGAGGAGACCTCCACAGCCGTCGTCAGGTATCCACCGGGGTTATTGCGCAGATCGATGATCAATCCACGCGGGTTCTGGGCCATCAATTTATCCAGGGCATCGCGAAGTTCCTGGGTGGTCTGATCGCCGAAGGTATTGATGTCGATGTAGCCAATGCCGTTATCGAGCATCTTGCCTTCCGCACTGTGCATGACGATCTTGGCGCGGGTGATGGTGAACAACAGCGGCTTTGCCTCGCCTTCGCGGGAAATCGTTAAAGTGACCTGCGTGCCCTCCGGACCGATGATCTTCGAGCGCGCCTCTTCAGGCGGCACTCCGGCCATATCCTCGCCGTCAATGGCGATGACTTTATCACCCGGCTGCAATCCGGCAGATTCGGCGGGCGAGCCTTCGATTGGGCTCACAATGGTCAGGAAATCACCTCTCAGGTCCACGTACGCGCCGATGCCTTCGTACGATCCCTGCAGCTGGGTCGTCTGATTCTCGTATAGCTTGGGATCCATGTAAAAAGTCTGTTTATCGCCCAGCGCATCCATCATGCCCTTGATCGCACCCTGCATGAGGGCCGTATCGTCGACAGGCTGGTCCACATACTGGTTATGGACGATGTTCCACGCCTCCCAGAACGGTTTAAATAAGGTTTGCTCACTGTCGGGCGTGGCAGACTGCTGGTCCGTGCTTGGACCGGCAACAGACGGGATCAGCTGGCTGATGCCCGGTATCTGTCCCGCGCCGGGGAGAAAGTGTCCCGCGAGAAACCCACCGGAAAATGCTCCCACCAATAGAACAACTACTACAAATATACCCAAAACTGTAACGATGGTTTTATTCACGATGCCTCCAATATATACGGGCTAAAGATACTATTAAGTTATTAAAGAAGGATGAATTATGTGTATGAGGGATGTAAATTCTTTTCCCCATCCCGGATGGGGAGAAGTTATTCCTCCCCTTTGCCGTTTTTCTCAAGTTTTTCCATCTTCTGGCGGAGTTCATCCATGGATTGGTTCCGCTGGTTTTCCAGCGGTTTGGTCAATCCCTGTTTCAGGGCTGAGATCCAGCGCACATCCCCGCCCCTGGACATGCTGCGGGCGATCCCATACATGATGGCATTGGCACCAAGGATCATGATGATAAAGATCAGCGCGCCGACAATTGCATTATTCGATAGCATTTTTCATCTCCGTGCCGCCTGTTTCCTGACCAGGCGAACCTATTGGATCGTTGAAAGGTTGAGGCTCGCTGAGGAGAAGCGGCACTCAACAAACCCAACGGGAAACTGTTGGATTTGTTATATCATTCTCAATCACCCAGCAGGATGGGCAGGTGGGTCCAATCGGTGAATACGCCGCTCGCATCGGGGGTCGGGATATCGCTGCCATATAACAGGCTGGCCATGCCCACCTCCAGCGCGGCGCGGGTGGTGCGGGGCAGGTCATCGATCATTACGCACTTGCGCGGGTCGGGCTCGTCCGCCAGCTCCATGGCAATGGCAAAGGATTCGGGCATCGGCTTGCAGTATGGCGCGATGGCGTTGACGTCCACGACGGTGTCGAAGAGATCATCCAACTCGAGCGCAGTCAGGACGCGGCGGGCATGTTTCGCATCTGCGTTGGTAAAGATCAGGTTGCGGGTCGGCAGCGAGGCGATCACCTTTCGGATGACCGGATTCGGGGTTAGGAATTGACTTAAAGGAACATCATGCACGTATGCCAGGTATTCCTCCGTATCCACCTTATGACGCTCCTGCAAGCCGCGCAGCGTGGTTCCATACATTTTGAAATACTGCTCGCGCAGGACAGGCACATCTGTCTCCGGGATGGAGAGCCGCTCAAGCATATAGAGGGTCATCCGCTCCTTGATGGCGTGCCAGAGGCCGGTCGAGGAGGGATAGAGCGTATCGTCGAGGTCGAAAAACAAGGTGGAAAAACGCATATCTAAATTATAACCTTGCGGAGGCGGTTATAGATTTGCCGGCAAAACAGCCTGGATCTATTTCAATTCCCGGTCGAAGAAATCAATTCTGGCTGAACTGTTTTTCATATTCGACTTAAGGCGCGAAGATGGAGCTTGTAAAACTCGAGCGCGCTCACCTGCAGTTTCTCGAAGTTGCTTCTATTAAAAACATGACCGACATCCGGGTAGTAAACACATTGGATGGATACACCCGCTGACTGTAGAAAATTACAGGTCTCCACTGCCCAGGAGATCGGTGCAGTGCCGTCGTCCATCCCGTGATGGAGCTGGACGGCGGAAGTGATGAGATGGTAGTAATACATCGGCGAGATGCGGTCCATCATCTCCAGCGGTACCTGGGCATCCTCCTGAAACTGATCATCGTGCAGCACCTGATACAACTGTCGTGAGTTCATTTCCTCGTTCCCGCTCAGCGCGGAATACAGAACAGCGGCTTTGATGTCGGGGCTGACGGTCAGGACGCGCAGGGCAATTTCCCCACCCAGGCTGGTTCCCCACAGGCCCAAAAGATCGGTGTTGGCTCCTGCCAACTCGGCGGGCAGATTACTCTTGTCCTTGAGCAGGGCAATCAGGTTCAGTACATCCACGCTCATTCCCACCCTCAGGATATTATCCCCACTGTCCGAAGGAGGCTGATTGCGCAGACCTGGGTGAAGGACGATGAAACCGTTTTGGGCGAAATAATCGCCAAAATCCGCCTGTGGGTCGAACACGTTATATTCGCCAGGGGGAGCATATCCGTGGACAGATACGATGACCGGAAAGGGCCCGGACCCTTTGGGAATGTTTACAAAGCCATAGATATTGAGACCATCGCTGGGATAGCGGATCGCGTAACTGGTATAGAGATCAGTCTCATCCAGCTTTTCCAGCACCTCAATCCGTCCGCCTCCGTAGGTCCGCTGGCGCAGGTAATCGATCGTGTACTGTTCATAGGGCTTCAAAGTTGGGGTTGGAAGTGCTGTTGGCGTGACCAGCGTTGCCGTAGGGGGTGGGACTGTTGCCGAAGGGAGCGCAACCGGAGTGGCGAGTGTGGAACAGGAGATCAACAAAAGTGCAACAATACTGTTAGGATTTTCTTTCTCATGACGATAATTATAGCTTTTGGCGGGTTTCCCGTGCTGGGGTTATAATCCTGACATGCCCATTCGACTGCTCTCCTCAGAGGTTGCCTCGCAGATCGCCGCGGGCGAAGTCATCGAGCGGCCGGCATCCGTAGTGAAGGAGCTTCTGGAAAATTCCCTCGACGCCGGTGCGCGTTCGATTACGATTACCATCGAAGAAGCGGGGAGGAAATTAATCGAGGTGGCAGATGACGGAGCGGGTATCCCGTCCGCCGAGCTGGAGCTGGCCGTGGCGCGTCACGCCACCTCCAAGCTGGTCCGCTCCGATGACCTGTTCTCCATCTCCACGCTGGGATTCCGCGGCGAGGCCCTCGCCTCGATCGGTTCCGTCTCCCGGATGTCGATCACTTCGCGCGTGCAGGAGGAAGTGGAAGGCGCCCGCCTGAAAGTGGAAGGTGGCCTCCCGGGCAGACTGACAAAAGTGGGTACAACCGTGGGCACAACCGTCCGCGTGGAGGACCTGTTCTATAACGTCCCTGCCCGCTTGAAATTTTTGAAATCCGACGTGACGGAACGCCGCGCCATCGACCAGCTGGTCACACGCTACGCTTTGGCATATCCCGACCGGCGATTCAAGCTATCAGATGGAAGGAACATCACCCTGCAAACCTCCGGCGACGGCGACCGGCGCACCATCCTGGCCGCGCTGCACGGTGTGGATACGGCCAGGCAGATGCTCGAGATCCTTTCTCGAAGAGGAGGGATACCAGCTGACCGGGTTTATCAGCCCCATTTCCCTGACGCGCTCCAACCGCCGGGAGATCACCTTTTTTATCAATGGCCGCTGGGTGCACGAGGTCTCCCTGACCACCGCCCTCCTGCAGGCTTATCACACGCTGCTGATGGTGGGACGCTACCCCATGACCACCCTGTTCCTCGAGATGCGCCCGGAGGAGGTGGATGTCAACGTCCATCCTGCCAAGGCGGAGGTCCGTTTCCGCAGCCCGGACCGGGTCTTCAGCTTCGTCCAGCGCTCGGCGCGCAAGGCTTTGCTGGCGTATTCGCCAGTCCCCAATGTCGCGACCTCATTATGGGGAACGACCCGCACAGTCCCGGATGAGCCGGCGCGGCACACAGGCCTGGACTGGGCGATCGGCCATGACGAGCCGATCAGCACCCTTCAGCCGTCGATAGATCGTGGAGAGTTCCCGGTTGCAAATTGCTCACCATCTGATAATAATCCCCAATTACCAATTACCAATCGGCCCTTTACTTCTCAACCTGCCATCCCTCTATTACGCCTGATCGGCCAGATCGGCGCTACTTATCTCGTCGCGGAAGGTCCCGATGGGCTGTACCTCGTTGATCAGCATGCCGCCCATGAACGGGTCCTGTTCGAGAAGCTGATGGCCCAGCATGAGATGAAGAACATCCCGGCCCAGACCCTGCTTACCCCGGAAGTTGTCACCCTGCCTCCTCAATCTGCGCAATTACTCATTACCCAATTACCTCTCTTACATCATTTTGGCTTCGACGTGGAGGAATTTGGGCCCAACACCTTCCAGGTCCGCGCCATGCCGGTTCTGTTTATGGGTAGTGACCCGGCGGCTGCACTGCGCGCCCTGGTGGAGGATTTCGAAGAGGATGAGACGCCTCTGCAGAATGAGCTCGAGGCCAAACTTGCGGCGCGCGTCTGCAAGCGGATGGCGGTCAAGGCGGGGCAGACTCTGACCAACGACGAGCAGCGCGCCCTGCTGATCGACCTGGAAGCCTGCGATTCACCGCGTACCTGCCCGCACGGCAGGCCAACGATGATCCACCTCTCGGTGGATATGCTCGAGCGTCAATTTGGGAGGCGTGGTGCCCGTTAAACCCCAGGAATTCCGCCAGTTGTCAGGCTTGTTCGCCCGCTATGGGGTCAACGAGTTCCTTGAGTTCACCAGCTCGCTTGTGACGATCCTGGACAGGGAAGGCAGCTTCCTTGCCTGGAACCTCTCGATGGAAAAGCTGAAACGGAACCTGCCGGGAGCCATCCGTGCACAGGATTTTCTTTCCTCCCCGAGCCAGGTCCTGTTCGATGAGTTCCTGAAGAAAACCCTCCAGGAGCGGATGAGAAAACAGGCGAGTCTTGAGTTTTCCTTTGAAAATCGCTGGGGCGACTTCTCCTGCCTGTTCATCCCCCTGCCTGACGAGCGGGTTCTGTTCATCGGGGAACCCCTCCATAATATCAGCGACCTGGAAACGATCAGCGCCGAGCTGGAGAAGATCAAGCGCTCCCTGGCGATCAAGGAGACGGAGCTGAAAGCGGTCCTTGCCCAGGCCGACGAAGTCTCCCACACCGACGCGCTGACCTTCCTCCCCAACCGCAAGCGCATCCTGAGCGACCTGCAGCGCGAAGTAACCTTCTCGGACCGCTATGGCACACCGCTGGCGATCTCCATGCTGGATATCGATCATTTCAAGCAGATCAACGACACCTATGGCCATGTGACAGGCGATGAAGTCCTGCGAAAACTGGCGATGGAGCTGCGCAACCATATCCGCCATCCGGATGTGATCGGGCGTTATGGCGGTGAGGAGTTTCTTGTTGTCCTGCCGCACAGCACTGTCAAAGCCGCGGCCGAGCAGGCGGAGCGTTTATGCAAATATATCCAGTCCCTGGTCATTCAGGCCGGTGAGAATGAAATCAAGCTCACCCTGAGCATGGGCCTGGCGCAGTACACGGATCCACCATGAGGACTGGCAGGACTTTCTCAGCCGTGCAGACGCAGCACTATACCAGGCGAAAAATAACGGACGCAATCAGTGGGTCGATCGCTGAGGAATAGAATCATGAACGCACTCTGGCTCGAAGACAACAAAATCTCTTTACGCGACATCTCCCAGCCTCAAAAGCCAAACGAGGCGCTGATCAAAATCCGCAAGGCCGGGATCTGCAGCACCGACCTGGAGCTGGTCAAAGGCTATTATCCCTACACTGGCGTGATCGGTCATGAATTCGTGGGCGAAGTCGATCGAAGCCGAGCGATGCCTCCTGGATCGGTCAGCGTGTGGTCGGGGATATCAACGTGGTCTGTGGCCAATGCGAGCAATGCCTGAACGGTCGTCCCACCCATTGCGAGCACCGGACAGTCCTGGGGATCGTCAACCGCGACGGTACTTTTGCAGAATATACCACATTGCCCATTGCCAATTTACATCGCGTCCCCGCCTCAGTGCCGGATGAAATGGCGGTCTTCACCGAGCCTCTGGCTGCGGCGCTGGAGATCCAGGATCAAGTCCAGGTCAAACCGACGGATCGTGTCCTGCTCGATCGGCGCGGGGCGGCTGGGGCAGCTCATCGCACAGACCCTGGCGCTGACCGGCTGTGATCTGCGTGTGGTGGCGCGCCATGCCCACCAGCAGAATTTATTGAAGGCGCGCGGGATCAGGACCATCACTGAGGAAGAGATCCAGCCCTGGAGATGGGATATCGTCGTGGAAGCAACCGGGTCACCCGACGGCTTTTCTCTGGCGAGACGAGCCATTCGTCCTCGCGGGACGATGGTGCTTAAGTCCACCTATAAAGGCGATATGAACGTCAACTTCTCATCCATCGTTGTGGATGAGATCCACCTGGTCGGCTCGCGCTGCGGTCCCTTCGAGCCCGCGTTGCGGTTGATGGAATCCAGGCAGGTGGACCCGACCGTCCTGATCGCGGCGGAATTCAAGCTTGCGAAGGGCTTAAAAGCATTTGAGCGCGCCGCTGAAACCGGCGTGCTCAAAGTGTTGGTCGAACCGTAAACTATGGAGTCCGGGAGCTCGCTCCTGCATTCGGACAATTGCTGTCCGACTTCAGCTAGGGGGAATCGTTTCGTGGTATCGTTCGCGGAATGCGGGGGATATGAATGGTGAAGGATGTCCCGACACCCATCTTGCTCTTGACTTCGATCCGGCCGTTGTGCCCCTGGATGATCTGTTTGGAGATGGAAAGTCCCAGTCCTGTCCCCTGAGCCTTATTCTCATGTTCACGCACACGGTAAAATTTTTCAAAAAGATGGGGAACCGAATCTTCGGGAATGCCAATTCCCGTATCCTGGATCACGATGACAAGCTCTGTATCGGTGAAGCTGCCGGTGACGATCACGGATCCGTTCGGGCGGTTGTATTTGATGGCGTTGCTCATCAAATTAAGCAGGACCTGCTTGATCTTGTCACGGTCCGCTTCCATCAGCGGCATATCGTTGGGGACATCGATGCGGATCTGGATGTTCGTTTCCTGGGCCTTGGTCATCATCACGTCGCGGCACTCGTAGAGCAGGTCTGCCACGCTGAAGCGCATCCGGCGGAACTGCACGCGGCCTGACTCCAGCCGTGCCAGGTCGAGGAAGGAGGAGGCAAGCGAGTTCAAGTCGCAGGGTCTCATTGTGGATGTTGTTGACGATCTGGTCACGCTGCTCGCGTGACATCTCGGGGCGCAGCAGCAGATAGGTGGCCGTGCTCAGCGACGCCAGGGGAGTGCGCAGCTCATGGACGAACTCGGCGATCAGGTCCGATTGCTGGAAGAGACGGGCATTCTCGATGGCGACTGCCGCCTGGGCGCCCAGCACGCTCAACATTGATTCATCCGCATCGCCGAACTTGCCCCGCTTTTTGTTCAACACCTCCAGCACGCCAACCACTTTGTTCTTGGTAATGAGCGGTATGCCCAGCAGCGACTGGGTATTGAAGCCGATGGTCTGCTCAATGTCACTGAAGTGACGCAGATCCTTGTGGGCATCGTCGATGCGCACAGACTTGCGGTTGGTCACCACCCAGCCGGCAATGCTCTTTTCGATGGGGACGACAAACCCGCGGCATGGTGGGCTCGTCGATGTTGGTGGAGACCTGGAAATAAAGCTGACGGGAGGTATCGTCATACAGCAGGATGGATGCGGCCTCTGCATGGGTAATGTCTGCCGATGCCCGCACGATATCATTCAGCAGCGTGTCGAGGTCGAGCGTCGAAGCCAGGTCACGGGAGATTTCGATCAACCGCAGGTAACTGTCGAGGGTTTGGGTTTTGATTTCAGCCATACAGTACTCGCTTTGCGATTTCAGGTAATATGGATGCCACATCCTTCAGGATGACGACATCCGCACGCACGTTGATATAGGTGGGCGTATTGTTGACAACGATCAAGTGGGCGCCGCGGTCCAGGGCCTGGATCGGCAGACCCGCGACCGGCAGGACCTCCAGCGACGAGCCGGCCACCAGCATCAGGTCGCATTGGCGGACGGCGCGCTGTGCCTGGATCCAGGCGGCATGCGGCAGTTGTTCGCCGAACAGGATCACGTCCGGTTTAAGAATTCCATTGCACCGTGTCACAGAACGGGATCCTTCCTTCATCGATAAAGTGCTTCAGGAAAACTTCCGCTTCATATTTTTGATAGCAGCTTGTGCAGGTAAGAGTCCTCATCGTCCCATGGGTTTCCACCACGCACGTGGAACCGGCTTTCTGATGCAGTCCATCGATGTTCTGGGTAATAATCGCCTTGATGTGCCCCGCTTGCTCAAGCTGTGCCAGCGCCCTATGGGCTGCATTGGCGTCTGCATAAAAGATCTGTCCCGCCAGAGGACGGAACCATTCGAAAAAACGCTCGGGAATCAGTACGGAATGTATTGAGGGATGCGACTTCAAGTGGTTCATCGCGTGACCATAAGCCTGTCCCCTCCGAACGAAAATCCGGGATTCCTGAGGGGGTCGAAATGCCTGCGCCGGTCAGTACCACGGCGCGTTTTGCCTTGCGGACCAGTTCCGCCGCGTCCTCTATCGCCGTTTGCACGGCGAGTTCCGGACTGGCGGGGTTGGTCATCTGGGCTGTGTCTCCCGCTCGGTGATTATATCCACCACTTTCATGATCTGCCTTGCTGTGAGGCTCTCAGGCTGGCACAGGACCGCCGGAGTTTGCATACGGGTGGCCTGGGCGAACAGCTCGGGTGCGGGAGTCAGCGTGGTAACGATCTCATGTTCCAGTTTTGCCTGCACCTGGCTGGTCGGCAGCTGCGTATCCGAACGGACGCGGTTGTTCAACACCACCCGGATGCAATTCCTGGCAACGCCCAGTGCCGCAATGTCTGTGATCAGCGCCTTGGCATGGATGATCGTATTGGGATTTCCCTCGATGACCACGACAACCTCGTCGCACAGGGGCAGGATCTTTTCGGCAAATGGCTGGAGGCCCACACCCATGTCGAGTGTAAGAAAACGAGCCAGCCCGGCCAGCTTCTTGATGATCGTCTCATAATTAGCGAGCTGGTTGATCAAATGCATATCGCGCGGCCGGTCGGAGGATAGGAACAACTTCAAGCCGGAGGGATGCCCCACCAGGGATTCGCTGCACTCTGTCGCGCGTGATTTCGTTTAAATTTGAAACGCCGAGCAAGTCTGTCAGGCCCCTGGTGCCATCAACGCCCAGGTCGAGGGCCAGCGCGCCCTGTCCGGGCAGCAGCTCTGCAAGCAGGACTTCACTATGGGTGCGGGCGTACAGGCTGGCTGCCAGATTGACTGCCACGGAAGTGACGCCCAGTCCACCGCGTGCGCCGAGCACACCGATGACATATCCATGATTTTCCTCCCTGGTCGAGGCGTGCTCCCCCTTCTTTTCGCTGGCCCGGGAAAGCAGGGTTTTCACACGCGCCTGCAGCTCCGAAGGGTGGGTGGGCTTTGTCAGGTAGTCGTTGGCGCCCACCTCGAATCCGATCACCTTGTCATCGAGCTGGGTCTTGGCCGTGAACATCAGGATGGGCGTTTCCATGGTGGACGGATTCCGCCTCAGGCGCCGCGTGACTTCGTACCCATCCATGTCCGGCATCATGATATCGAGCAGGATCAAATCCGGGTCCTCGTCAAAGGCCTTATCCAGTCCCTGCTGACCGTTGGTTGCCGCGCTGATCTGGTATCCCTGTCGCTGGAGCATCAATCCAACCAACCGCAGAGTATCCAGGTCGTCATCAATGATCAGGATTTTTTCACTCATAATAAAATATTCCTTAAGAAAAAGCTTGTAACAGTCTAGCATAAAGCCGTTCTCACGGCAAGCGGAATGCTGCGTCTGCAAGTATGCTATAATGGAAAGGACATCCAGGGATAGACAACTCCCCGGACCCTGGGGATGACAGGCTTCGACGGGAGAGGCTGGTCCCGGAATGCGAGCCGAGAGGCGCCGAACTCGCTAACTCAGCGCAAAAAATCAAGTGCCAACCGCACTTCCTACGCTGCTATGCCCCTCGCTGCATAAGCGATTGACATAACAGTCGTGGCGCCTTAGAGAGGCACGCGTCCGCCGGCCCCGCTCTCCACCCGGTGACGGATCGGGCGAGACAATGGTGTGAGTGCTGCACATGACTCTGCTAAATGTGCTAAAGACCAGCAGATGGTCACTGGGTAACTTGCCTGTCGAGGACCCTGTGATGACAAATATCGACAGGCTACGCTCGTAGATTTCCGAGGGTCGAATCTTTCGGACGCGGGTTCAATTCCCGCCATCTCCACCCAATAATTGTCCAGCACATACTGCTGGACAATTTGCGTTTTAATAAGCGCCATGAAAAAACTTCTCATCGCACTTCTTCTCTTCATCACCGCCTGCCAGCCGGCAACGCCCACGCCCTTCGCTCCGCTCTTCCCTACGGCGACCCGTCCCCTTCGCCGGTTCCTCCCACAGATACCCCATCACCGACATCCACGCCAGAACCGACCGCGACTCCGTTTCCCAGTTTTTCACAGAAGAGTTTGCTCTCCTCCTCTGGCAGGCTGGGTGATGCCTGCAGGCAGGCAATGATCGGCAGCTCCAAATATCACGGTGGATGAACTAGCCGGCTGCTTGTCCAAATGGATCTCGCCTTATACCTGGGTCTATACCCTCTACGGTGCGCAGGATTATGAGGATGTGCGCATCGATACAAAATTTGTGAATAATGCCATGAGTTCCGCCTCCGCCGGCCTGATCTGCCGCTACAGCGATACGGATGGCTGGCTCGAAGCCAACGTCACAACCGACGGGACGTATAACGTGCTGTATGGCAAATGGCTGTCCAGCGGCGTTGCGGACTATCTTCCCATCACAGACGGCTCCTCCAGGGCCATCCAGCAGAGCGGCGTGGAGCAGCAGATTGGCCTGATCTGCAGTGGCACCACGCTTACATTATTAATCGATGACACGGTCATCCGCAACGTGGATGTAAGCCGCTTATGAGCTTGGCAAGCGGCAAGGTTGGCCTGGCAGCCTCCTCCTACGAAAACACCCCGGTTATCGTATCGTTTGACTGGTTCAAGGTTAGCGAGCCTTAGCATTTTCCCCGGATCTCCCCATTTTCCGACTGAACTTCAGTCGGAAAATGGGGGAGGTGCCGAAGGCGGGTGGGGGTTGTTCGGAATCCGATTTAATTTCTACATTGCGTTAACAGTATTCTTGCATTGGGAGGGTAAGATGGGGACATTCAAATCACTGAGCAATAAAAACAAAAGAATTAAATGCAAGGAGCCTATCTATGGCAAAAATAATTGGTATTGACTTGGGAACCACGAACAGTGTTGTCGCTGTGATGGAAGGCGGACAGCCTACCGTGATTCCAACCGCAGAGGGGGGCAGATTATGCCCATCGGTGGTGGCCTTCAATAAAAACGGCGAGCGCCTCGTCGGTCAGACGGCGAAGCGCCAGGCCGTGGTCAACTCGGAAAATACGATCTACTCCATCAAACGCTTCATCGGTCGTCACTATGAGGAGACCGAATCCGAGCGCAAGATGGTTTCCTATGAAGTTGTCAAAGGACCCACCGACGATGTGCGCGTGAAAATCCCGATCACGAACCGGGAATATTCCCCGCAGGAAATCTCGGCCATGATCCTCGGCAAGCTGAAAGCGGATGCGGAAGCCTATCTCGGCCAGTCTGTCACCCAGGCGGTGATCACCGTCCCGGCTTATTTCAACGACAGCCAGCGCCAGGCGACCAAGGATGCCGGCAAGATCGCCGGGCTTGAAGTCCTTCGGATCATCAACGAGCCGACCGCCTCTGCTCTGGCCTATGGCCTCGATAAAAAGAAGAATGAAACGATCCTGGTCTTCGACCTGGGTGGTGGTACGTTCGACGTATCCATCCTGGAAGTGGGCGAAGGCGTGATCGAAGTGAAAGCGACCAACGGTGATACCCACCTCGGTGGCGATGACTGGGACCAGCGTATCGTCAACTGGGCGGCAGATGAATTCAGCAAGGAACAAGGCATTGACCTGCGCAGTGACCGCCAGGCTCTTACAGCGTCTGCGTGAAGCTGCTGAGAAGGCCAAGATCGAGCTTTCCTCTGTGATGGAAACCGAGATCAACCTTCCCTATATTACTGCCGATGCAAGCGGACCGAAACATTTACAGGTAAAACTGACCCGCTCCAAGTTTGAGCAAATGACGGAAGACCTGCTCGAGCGCTGCCGCAAGCCATTCGAAGCCGCGTTCAAAGATGCCGGTTTCGATGCCAGCAAACTGAATGAAGTGGTTCTGGTCGGTGGCTCGTCCCGCATGCCAATGGTCCAGGATCTGGTCCGCAAGCTGACCAATGGCAAGGAACCCAACAAGGGCGTCAATCCGGATGAAGTCGTGGCAATCGGCGCGGCGATCCAGGGTGGTGTGCTGGGCGGCGAAGTCAAGGACATCCTGCTGCTCGATGTCACCCCGCTTTCGCTGGGTGTGGAAACCATGGGCAGCGTGATGACCAAGATGATCGAGCGCAACACGACCATCCCTGTCCGCAAGACTGAGACTTATTCAACCGCTGCGGATAACCAAACTGCAGTGGATATCCATGTTCTGCAGGGCGAGCGCCCGCTGGCGAACGATAACATGTCGCTTGGACGCTTCCGGCTGGATGGCATTCCACCGGCTCCGCGCGGCATTCCCGCAGGTGGAAGTCACTTTCGACATCGACGCCAATGGCATCCTGCATGTGACCGCCAAGGATATGGCCTCCGGCAAGGAGCAGAAGGTCACGATCACCGCCTCGACCAACCTGAACAAGGGCGATATCGACCGCATGGTCCAGGAAGCCCGCTCGCATGAGGCCGAGGACAAGAAGCGCCGCGAGCTGATCGATGCCCGCAACACCGCTGACAGCCTTGTCTACCAGACGGAAAAGGCGCTGCGCGACCTGGGCGACAAAGTCCCGTCTGCTGAGCGCGGCACGATCGAAAGCAAGATCAACGATCTGAAGTCGGCCGCCCAGAGCGACGATATCAACCGCATCAAGCGGGCCAGCGAGGAAGTCCAGCAGGCGTTCCATGCCTTGAGCCAGCAGCTCTATGCCCAGGGACAGCCTCAGCCTGAAACCCAGGGCGGACCGTCGCCACGGGATAACGGCGGCGATGATGTCATCGAAGGCGAAGTGAAAGAGTAAGGAATAACCAAACTGCCGGGAGATCATAAATCTCCCGGCAGTTTTTCTTTAAGGGATCGGAATCTGTTTTCAACCGAGTGATCAGAGGAAGCTAATCCGACACCTTTATCTCCTGGTTTTCCTTCATCTCAGGGGGTGGTTCACAAAAGATGCGGACCCGAATGGGCTTGCCCTGATAGGTTCCTTCGAATGTAACCACCGAACCGTGAACGATCCTCTTGATCCCGGAAGTTGTTTTTTCAACCACCTGATCCTCAAGATTGCCGCTGTCTCGCATTTGTGCTGAAGTTTCACTGTTCATTTGAGCCGCTACGGATTCGACTGTTTTTGTGCAGTCGTTTGAACGGGTACAGGAGTTGACTTTGTCGCTGACACTGCTACGGATGCCGGCCTTGAGGGGGAGGCCACGCGTCTTGCTGCCGGTTTCGTCAATTTTTCAGTGATGCGTATTGACGATGCGGTAGACCAGCAGGAAGAGCAGGCTGCCGCCTGAGATCCAGTAATACCATTGTGCCCAGTTGGCAGTGCTATCAGTCCCGGCAAACAGGCCGTGCGCCAGGCCCATGATATAGAGCACAAAGCTCAGGTAATGGATCGTCCGCCAGGTCTTTTGCCCGATGCTCGAGCGGACGTAAAAACTCAATGCAACGATCAGCCAGAGATAGAATGCCAGCTGGCCGATGCCAGTCCATGTGGGTCGATAATTCAGCGTGGAGAATGGCATAAATATCTGGGCTACAGTGAAATTGATATAACGGTCGCCGAGCAGGATCAGGGCGTGAAACAATGCAAATGCCAGTCCCAGCAGGCTCACGTATTCATGGATGGCAAAGGCGGCCGGTGCACCGGGCCAGAGGCGTGCCATTTTGTTGGTGATGCCAAGTCCCAGGGCCATGGAAAGCCAGAGGATGCTGAGCGAGACGAAGGCCGTGGCGCGTGAAAGATACCAGAATACTTTTGGGTCCGTGCCCGCCAGGGATAGCCGCCATGTTGGGCAGCCAGGTGGGCAGCAGCAAAATCGCGGCCAGCAAGCCCATGATCATGGCAATCAGGATCATCAGGAGAAACTGAATATTGACGGAGGATTCGTATTCGTTTTCAACAGCAGGAGGTGTGGGAGGCATGATCATTTTCCTTACAGGTATTCTTCCATCTTTTGGCTGTAGACCAATTGGCCATCATCCAGAATGAACAACGCGGCGAAGTTCAGGATGTGCTTCGATCCATTCCAGGCCGAGGCGGCTGCCCTGGATGAAAGCGGCTTTTGCGGCAGCTTCGGCCTGCATTACGTTCGGCGCGATCACCGTGACGGTCAGCACATCGGTCTCGGCGGGTTGGTTGGTAAACGGGTCGATGATGTGATGTTGAAAGACGCCATCCCGGTGTCCAGCGGCGGCGGTCCTTGCCGGAGGTGGCAACCCCACATCTGCATGCAGGAAAAGGATTTCGATCTCTTCTCCCTTATGGAATGGATCCGCGACCCCGATCTGCCAGGGACCTCCATCGGCGCGCGGACCACTGATGGCGATATCGCCCGCCGCGTCGATCAACGCGGGACCTTCGACCTGCAGCCGTTTCATGGCCTGGTGCGCAGCCCATCCCTTTGCCAGGCCGCCGAAGTCGAGTCCGATGCCCCGGGGAAGAGTGATCGTTCGGTCTGCTTCGTTGAAAGGGATGTGCTGTCAGCGGTGCGGCCATTGTTTCAACAGAATCGGCCAGGGTCGTGGTCAGTTGCGGCAGATCGTCAAACGGACGGTCGTATCCGGCCCCGATCATGGCATTCAATACAGTGGGAGTTACCAGTCCATTTGTCGTTCGCTCGGCTTCCTGGGCGACCTTGAAAGACATCCCAAAGTACCTGGCTCACCTGGACGGGATGTTCATGAGTCTGATTGAGCCGGGTGAGCTCACTGTCGTAGCGGAAGCGGCTGAGAACCTGCTCCCATTCCTCGAACCATTGTGTGACGCAGGGAGTGTCTGCGAGAGCACATTGCTCTCCAGTACGGCGAGCATATCGCAGCCCATGGCGTGAAATTCCAGGCGTCTTAACATCTTAGGAAGTTTTTGTCTGCGTGACTGATACAGATCCGCCGCTATTATTGTTGTTCTTATTCTTCTTTTTCTTCTTGGCGGGCTGCTGGACCTGCTGCACCGGTTGTTGGACAACTGTTGTCTGCGTCGCTCCCGGAGTAAACATGATTTTGACCTGGGGCATCGCAGTCGGGAGGGCTCTACTTCTACAGGCGGTTCGGTGGGCGGAGGAGGCAGAACCGGCTCACTGGTCTCAGCAGTTTTGACTACCTTTGACGGGCTGGCAAACAGGTTCCACATTCCAAGTGTGGTGACGATTGCCACCGTTGCGATCGCGGTTTGCACATCGTTCCAGTTGCGTGATTTGGGTTTTCCAGGCATGTCAGTCCTTAATCATCATGCCGCTTCGTGATCGTCATGGCTTTGGCTGCTGGTGTTGCTGGTATTGTTATTATTTTTATTCTTGTGCTTCGCCGGTGGGACCGGGGCCGCGACGTTCACAACCACCGGTGCAACCTGAACACCCAGAATCTGCCCATCCAGCCCAACATATACAACATCATTATTTGTAAATGTGATCTTATAGGCATTCATGCCGTTCATGCTTGCGCTTTCTGCGCTAAGCAGATTGGTGTTGCCGAGAACCTGGGCAGCCAGCTGGGCAGCCTGCTCGGGGGTAAGGACCGCCTGCGTTGCAGTAGGCTCGATGGTGACTGGTGAGCGTGGCTCAGCTGGTGCCGTATCGGTCGGCAGCGGAGTGGCTTCCGGAAGATTTGACATGCTTTGATAGGCGGATACAACTCCATAGAGCATGACCAGTGCAAATGTAGTGAGAACCGCCGAAATAAAGATTGTGCTTTTTCGCATCCTGCCTCCTTTGGTGATCTTTCCAAAGGTCGCCGATCTTCTAGCGAAAGTTATGCCGGGATTCTTAGAGTTTGGTGAGAAAGCAACCTCTAATTTGTATGCCCTTTTGCGGGATGTATAATCTTTGGCATGCAATACCGCTTTAATCGTAAATGGGCCATTCCCGCCATCATTATTTTTGCTGTTGTCCTCTACTTTCTCCCTCCGATCCACAGCCGGCTGGCATGGCGACTCGAGTCCGTGCGCACACAGATCAAGTACCTGATCAAGCCGCCGGATGAAGCCGTCTTCCAGCCGCAGCAGCAGAATCAAATCTCAATTGCAGTGACTGCCATGATGCAGACGCTTCAGGCCTCCCTTACCCCGCAGGCAGGTATTACTCCATCGATGACGACCACACCCATACCAGGCCCCACGGCAATGCCGACGATGACTTCCACGCCCCTGCCTGCCACAGTCATGCTGCAGGGAGTCAAGTATGAGCACCAGCACGGGCGGCTTAACTACTGCGGCCCCGCCAACTTCTCGATGGCTTTAACCTTCTGGGGCTGGAATGGCAACCGGGATGTTGTCGGCAGGGCAGTCAAGCCCTCCGACAAAGATAAGAATGTGATGCCGTATGAGTTCCAGGATTTCATCGCCGATAATGTGCCGGGTATGAGCACCGCCATCCGCTATGGAGGGGATATCGACATGCTCAAGCGCATGGTCGCGGCCGGTTTCCCCGTGGTCGTGGAAAAGGGGATTTACGAGCGCGATCTCAACGGCAACATGGGCTGGATGGGACACTATGCCTTTGTCACCGGGTATGATGAAACGAAGCAGGAGATCATCTACCAGGATACCTACCAGCCAGATCCGAAGACCAACCCCGGACCCAACCGGCATATCAAATATTCCACCTTTAACGAAGGCTGGCGCGCCTTCGATTACGTGTTCACAGTGGTTTATCCCAATGACAAGGAAAGTCAGGTCATGGCCGTCCTGGGTCCGCTGGCGGATGAGGAACAGGCGGCGCGCCATGCTCTCGAGGTCGCGCAATCCGAGGCGCAGACTCTCTCGGACATCGATCAGTTCTTTGCCTGGTTCAACGTGGGTACCAGTCATGTGGCGCTGTTGCAGTATGTCGATGCAGCCACTGCCTACGACTACGCCTTCAATTTATATGCCAATCTCAACGTGGAAGATTCAGTCCGTCCCTACCGCATGATGTGGTACCAAACCGGTCCATACAAAGCCTACTACTACAGCAACCGCTTTGCGGATGTGATCAACCTTGCGAATACGACTTTGAATGACACCATTGCCGAACCGGTCCTCGAAAAATCACTATACTGGCGTGGCATGGCTGAATACATGGCAGGCAAAACCGATCTCGCCGTGAAGGATTACCGCGATGCGCTGAAAATCCATCCCAGCTGGATCCCTGCTACTCAGGCGTTACAGGATCTTGGATTGTCACAATAGGTTGTTTTAATTAGATGTTTATGCCGCTGTTCTCGGCGGCGTATTTATTACACAATATCCATAGCTTGCCTGCTTTCCATATAAATTTATTGGTCCTTTAGAAGCAACTTACAAGCAGGTGGACGATCGAACCCAGCAACCGGAGCATGGACGATGAAGATATTGCACTTTGCCGATGCCCACATCGATATGGCAAACTATGGACGTCACGATCCTCAAACAGGATTGCCTTTGCGGGTCCTGGATTTTTTGAAGTCACTGGATACCATTGTCGACGCGGCGATCTCGGAACGGGTCGATCTGGTCATCTTTGCCGGCGATGCCTACAAGGACCGTGCTCCGGCGCCGACCTTCCAGCGGGAGTGGGGGAAGCGCATTATCCGCCTGTCCAGGGCAAAAATCCCAACTTTGCTGCTGGTGGGAAACCACGATCTGTCTCCGGCCATCGGGCGCGCCCACGCCATCCAGGAGTTCGACACCCTGGAGGTGCCGTTCGTGCGCGTCCTGCAAAAGCCGGAGTTTCTGACACCTAATGATTTATGGGGGCTGCCCGTCCAGGTCATTGCCATGCCGTGGGTCTCGCGCTCGGGCCTGATGGCCTCCGTCGATGCCAGCGCCGTGGACGTGAGGGAGTTGTTCGCACGAATTGAAGATCGTATTTCCTCCCTGGTAGAGGCGTGGATGGGTGAGGCCGATTCAAGCCTGCCCCTGATCCTGACCGCGCATGCCTCGGTGGAAGGCGCGATGTTTGGCGCGGAACGGATGGTCATGCTTGGCAGCGACCTGGTTTTGCCTACATCCCTGGTGAAGGATCGCCGCCTCGATTACGTGGCCATGGGCCATATCCACAAGCCGCAGGATCTCAACGAAGGGAATCACCCGCCGGTGATCTATCCCGGTTCGATCGAGAGGATCGATTTTGGTGAAGCACATGATAAAAAGTTTTTTGTTATTGCGCATCTGGAAAAAGGAAAAAATACAAACGTCGAGTGGAGGGAGATCTTAGGCACACGCTCGTTTATTGAGCGGCGAACGACCCTGCTCTCCACCGAGAACGTAACCGAGCACCTGATCCGCACGCTTCCCACGCCCGACAGGATGACCGAGGCGATCGTCAAATTAACGGTCGAATATCCCCGGGAAATGGATGTGCTGATCGACGAGACAGCCCTGCGAAAATACACCGAGTGCTGTTTCGAGTTTCACCTCGTCAAGCGGCCGAAGAGTGAGGCCCGCGTCCGCATCCCCGAAGGGCAGACGGTCAGCAGCCTCAGCCCGCTCGAGCTTCTGACACAGTATTTCGAAGCCTCCAAGATCCAGGAATCCGAGGAACTTCAGCAGCTGGCGCGCGAAATCATTATTGGCGACTTCCTCGATATCTGACACCTGGCACCGATAACCTGACAATTGAAACGTGACACACGGCTTCTTTTGCTGTGGACTTGCCTTACATATCCCCCAAAGCAGCCAACATTCCCATGAAAAAAAAGCGTACATCTTCCCCCGCGTTCGTTGTCGTAGTGTTCTTCCTGTTTGTGCTTTTGCACCAGACCGACAAACTGCTGATCGGCTCCCTGCAGCTCCCGGTCAGTAAAACGTTCGGCCTGAACGATCTTCAGTGGGGCTTTGTCAATACCGGCGCGTTGATCGTCGGCACCATCTTTTATCCGATCTGGGGATATCTATACGACCGTTATGCACGCGCCAAGCTGCTGGCGCTGGCTTCACTCATCTGGGGCGCGACCACCTGGATCAGCTCGATCGTTAGAACCTACCCCTCTTTCCTCGTGACCCGTTCCTCCACAGGCATCGATGACTCAGCTTATCCCGGCGTGTACAGCCTGGTGGGCGATTATTTTGGTCCCAAAACGCGTGGCAAGATCTATGGCATCCTGCAGCTGGCCCAGCCGCTGGGGTATTTAATAGGCATGATCCTCGCCCTGATCGTTGCCCCAATGCTGGATGGCAAGGTTTTTGGCCTGGAAGGCTGGCGAGGGATCTTTCTGATCACGGGTCTGCTGGGGATTGGCATGGCGGCCCTGATCTATTTTGGGGTCCAGGACGTGCCGCGCGGCCAGTCGGAGGCGGAGTTTGAAGGCATGTCGGAAGCGGAGATGGGCCAGTTCCGTTTCAGCTGGGACTCCCTGAAGAACGCCATGAAGAAGAGGACCATGTGGTTTATTTATCTGCAGGGGTTCGCAGGCGTCTTCCCATGGAACGTCATCACCTTCTTTTTCTTCGGTTATCTGATGACCGAGCGCGGCTATGATAACAACTCGGTCCTGCTGACAATGGCGCCGGTGGTGTTGATCCTGGCAGCAGGATATTTTGTCGGCGGCGTGCTGGGTGACTGGCTCTTCAAGCGCACCCTCAAGGGACGGATTATTATCTCCTGTGTGGGTGTGTTCCTGGGAGCGCTCTTCCTCTACCTTGCCCTGAACACGCCAGTTCAGGACAAAACCACCTTCTTCATTTTGATGTGCCTGACGGCGTTGTTCATGCCGTTCTCTTCGCCCAACGTGACATCCACGGTCTTCGACATCAGCCTGCCTGAAGTGCGCAGTTCCGCCCAGTCGGTGGAATATTTCATCGAGAACAGCGGTGCAGCTTTGGCGCCGACGATTGCAGGCGCCATTGCGTTTTCCACGGGCAGTAAACAGATTGCCATTATGAACGTTTGCATCACTGCCTGGATCCTGTGCTTCTTCCTCTACCTGGGCGCCCTGTTCTTTGTGGAAAAGGACATCAAATCGCTGCATGCCCAGCTGTCCGAACGGGCAAAATCGATGGAATAACCTGTAGAGCGAGACCATGGTCTCGCTCTTTTTTCCCCATCTGGGAAGCTCCGGGATCGATTTTTACAAGCTGCACCGAGTGTAGAAGAAATTTTAATTTAATCATCATCCAACTGCCGAATGTCATGAACTACCAGGGATGGCATTTTGTAATACAAATTTGAGTTCATTTGGCAGTTAAGTTATGGCCGACGGGATGGCTAAAATATAGGCTGGAGCTTATAAATGACCATAATCGTTGCCGATACCACCTGCGGTCTTCCGTATAAACTGCTTGCCGAGCGGGAGATTCCGGTCATTCCCCAGATTGTCATGTTTGGTGAGGAGTCCTACCATGATGATAAGGATTTCGATACCGCTGTGTTTCTTCAAAAATTGAAGGCCTCCCCCAGGCTGCCGAAGACTGCCGCGCCGGAGCCGTCGCTGTATTTTCCGGTCTTTGAAGAGGCGCAAAGGAAGGGTGAGAGCGTGGTGGTCGTCGCGCCGACGGGCAAGGCGAGTGGGACATTTCGCTCGGCGGAGACTGCCGCCATGGATTTTCCGGATCTTGATATCCGCGTGGTCGATACGCAGACGATCTCCTGCAACCTGGGTTCGATGGTCCTGACTGGCGGACAGAATGGCAAAGGCGGGGAAATCCGCCGATGAGATCGTGGCGAAGCTGACCGGACATGATTCCCTGCGGGCGGCTGTATTTCGTTGTCGATACGCTGGAATATCTTGCCAGGGGAGGCCGCATCGGAGGGGCGAAGAAGCTTCTTGCCGAGCTGCTGGAGATCAAGCCGATCCTCCAGGTGAAGGACGGCCAGGTGGAACCATTCGAGCAGCAGCGGACCAAAAAACGGGCGCTGGCCCGTCTCGTCGAGGTGGCAGCGGAGCAATGCCAGGGCGGTGAGAACGCTCATTTATGTGTGATCCAGGTCGCGGCGGAGCAGGAGGCGCAGGCTCTTGTCCAGGAGTTAAAGTCAAAAATTCCGGTTACCGAAATCCCCATCTATCAACTGCCTCCGGCGATCGTAGTCCATGCGGGGCCAAAAACGCTGGGCGTCGGCTTTTTTGTAGGCTGACGGGAATGGTATAATTTTTGGACTGCTGCAAAATTATGCGGCACCATGTAAAAGCAAATTTCCCACAACTGTGGTTTTTTGAAGGAGTAAGATATGTCAGGTCATTCCAAGTGGTCAACCATCAAGCGCAAAAAAGGCGCAGCAGATGCCAAGCGCGGCGCCGTTTTCACCCGTCTGACCCGTGAAATCGTGATGTCGGCACGTGAAGGCGGCAGCGATATTGATTCGAACTTCCGCCTGCGTCTTGCCGTGGATAAAGCCCGTTCTGAGAATATGCCGAAGGACAACATCGAGCGAGCCATCAAACGCGGTGCCGGCGAGGACAAGGATGGCGTTGTCTTTGAGCAGATCACCTATGAGGGCTATGCCCCGCATGGCGTGGCGGTGATGGTTGAGACCGTTACCGATAATCGCAACCGCACCGTTTCCGATCTGCGCCATGCCTTCACCAAGGCCGGCGGTAACATGGCGGAGCCTGGCGCAGTCGGCTGGCAGTTCGAACGTGTGGCCTATTTCTCCTTCCCATCCAGCGCCATGAATTTTGACAAGGCCTTCGAGCTTGGCATCGATGCCGGGGTGGACGATGTCGTGGAAGAGAATGGCACGATCGAGATCACGGCTCCTGTGGAAGCCTTCAAGATCGTGGCGGATGCCCTGCACAAGGCCAAGGTCCAGCCTGAAGAGGCCGAGCCTGCGCATGCTCCCGAAGCAGGAAATGGAACTCGACACCGATGACACCCTGCAGGTCCTCCGGGCGCTGGAAACCATCGAAGACCTCGACGACGTCCAGAATGTCTACTCGAATCTCAAGGTTTCAGACGATGCACTCGCAGCTCTCGAAGCTGCATAATCTCTTTATTAACTGCAAAGGGGCACGAAGGTACACAAAGAAAAACCTTCGTGCCCCTTTGTGTTCTTCCCTGGCACCGCCCGTCGGCATCTTTGCCGGGCAGGTGGCAGGTGTGTGGTAAATCAGGATGACACTTGCATTAGGAATTGACCCGGGAACAGCGACCACAGGCTTTGGACTCGTCCGGCTCGAGGATGACGGGAGCCTGGTCGCCGTTGATTACGGCGTGATCCTGACCCCAAAGGAAGCCGCCGCTCCTGCCCGGCTGGAGATGCTCTACAACCATTTATCGGATCTGCTCAGGAAACATCACCCCGACACGGCTGCCGTCGAAAAATTATTCTTCTCCCGGAATGTGACCACCGCCCTGGCCGTGGGACAGGCGCGCGGCGTGGTCATGCTGTGCATGCAGCAGGCGGGGGTGGAGCCATTCGAATACACACCCAATGAGATCAAGCAGGCTGTGGCCGGATACGGCGGCGCGGAAAAAAAGCAGATCCAGGAAATGGTCCGTGCCCTGCTGCAGTTGGACTCCATTCCCAAGCCCGATGACGCTGCCGATGCGCTGGCCATTGCGATCACTCATCTGAATACAAAAAGGTATGACTGAGAAAGAACACGAAGTGCTTATCCTTAAACCTTTGATGTCCCTTTGTATACCGCCTGCCCCCGAATTGCGGGGGTTGGTGGTAAAATAGAACCTTATGATAGCAACGCTCCGCGGTGAAGTTTCTCAAATCGAAGATAATGCCCTCATCCTGGAGGTGGGTGGCGTGGGATTGCGCGTCTTTGTCCCGGCTCCTTTGCGTACCCAGCGTAAGACAGGTGAAGTTCTTTTGTTATATACACACCTGGTCGTTCGCGAAGATGCGTTGACCTTATATGGATTTGAATCCCAGGCGGACCGTGAACTTTTCAACACACTCCTGGGTGTGGATGGCGTGGGTCCAAAGGTCGCTTTGTCTGTGTTGTCCACGATGACGCTTGACGCCATCCAACGCGCTGTCTTTGCCGATGAAGGCGAATTGCTGAGCCGTGTCCCCGGTGTGGGCAAGAAGACCGCCCAAAAGATGGCTCTGCATCTCAAGGACAAGCTCAAACCCACCGACGCGCTGTCCAGGGTCGCCGCCATGTCCGACACGGATGCAGAGGTCCTGGCAGCATTGACCGCGCTGGGCTATTCCGTGATCGAGGCGCAGACGGCCATCCAGGCCATCCCCAAAGATGCGCCCGACGATGTGGAGGAGAGATTACGACTGGCGCTGGGATACTTCCAATGAGATGATCAGACCCGAAAGGTTTGGGTGTCGGGTGCATATAATTTGTAGATCATATTGCTCTTTCTTTTTGCTGATCGAATGTTACTTCTGTACTCCTTTAGGGTCTTTTTAAAATTTGATGAATGATTCCGAGCTCCTAAAAAAATACGAGCCCGTCCTGCGCTTTGCGAAGAGCGAGCGCTTTTTCCCCATGGCTGTGGAGCCGTATCTTGAAAAATGCACGATCTTTCCCAACGGACCCCAGGGTGTGCTGGGGCTGCTGGCTACTCCTTCCGCCGAGCCGCTGATCACCCGTCTGGGAAAACTCTCGGGTGGGGAATATTACCTGCGCTTTGTCAATGAACCCTTGATCGATTTGGATATCTGGGTCTGGTGGGGACTCCTGTCGGCAGCTGCACTGGGCGCGGGCTGGTTGTTTCATGGCTGGATTGGTGTTGAAGTTGCGGCATTCCTTGCCCTGGTCGCTGCATTCATCATATATATATCAGGCATCACCGATCCGGCTGCGCTTCTTTCCGGCCGCGTTTGCCGCACTCGTCTTCATGGCGCTGGAAGTCATTCCCATCTGGTTTTTCCTAAGCGTACATTCCTTTATCAGTAAGCGAGTGGAATACCTGGTCCTGCTTCCCATCTATGTGATTGCACTATTTTATGTATCCATCCGGGTCATGAAATTCATTTTTGATTACATCATTCCGGAGGCCCCGGGCGTCATCATGGACATGTTATCGAATGCAACTGAAACGGTGGCGCAAAAAGCATTTCGCATATACAAGGAGATCCTGAAGGAGGACCCGCAGCCGGTCTACTATGGACGTGTCACCGAACGGCAGGATACCGAGGACAATCACTGGAAGAGCCTGCAATACCACTTTTTTTATGCATTCAACGACTGGCGCCTGGCAGCCAACGGAGTCAACCATCATGAGGGGGATTGGGAGATGGTGGCAGTCTATTTGAAGAATGACCGGCCCTACGCGGTATTGTTCTCCCAGCATGGCTCGGGCGCCCTGGAACGCTGGGACAATGTGAGCTGTGTAAAAGACGAGGATGGGCAGGAAACCACTCATCCTGTGATTTATACAGCGCTGGGATCCCATGCCAATTACAGCAAGCCGGAAGTGATCCGTTCGGCGAGCCTGTACCATGAGGGATGGATCCAGCCCCTGATTTATTGGGTCGATGGCCTGATCCATTTCCTGTTCCTGCTCATCAACCCCAGCCAGCGGGCACGGGAAATCGCGCTGAATGAACTGGCCGCCCATCCTGTCACTGCATTATCAGAGCAGACCTTTGCAAAGCTCCGCGATGAAGAGGACCATTACCTGGTCAGCCTGCCGCTGGAGATCGCCACGGGAGATGGCTTCCGCATTGGCTATGAAGGTGACCCTGAACGGGAAGCGATTGGCATCTCCAGCAGTTACCTTAAGACGGTCCAAGTCCGACCGTGAGGTGCACCCGCCTAGGGCTGCGTGAGTGGCGGCAGGTTCTCCTCGATCCTGAACCCGGCTGGGTACAATACCAGGGCCTGTGGGGGGTGAGAAGCCTGCTGCGGGATGAATCCGGTCCGCCCGGGCCAAAATGGGACCGTCCGGATAAGATGTTCCTTGTAAGCCCCCGCAAACGCTGGGACCGGGCATTGGAATGGCTGATGGAATTGGAAAGTTCTTTAAAGAGAGAAAACAGGGAATGACGATTTTACTTTTCCCACCTTGCATACACCGCCTGTGACAGCAACCTGCCTGCGCTTTGCTCGCGGGTGACCAGTTCGCCGCTGTCGATCTTTCCGCCAAAACCCTCCATCATATCGTCCATGGCCTGCGCTATGTGGATGGCCGATCCGCGCACCGCGTACACTGTTGTGACAACAAACAGCGGATTGGCGCTCAAACATTCGCGGCAGGCATTCAGTAAATCTGGCAGCGACTTGTACACTTCCCACACCTCGCCTTTGGGGCCGCGTCCAAACTTGGGAGGGTCGAGGATGATTCCATCGTATTTGGCCCCTCGCCGTGCTTCCCGCTGGACGAACTTCAGCGCATCATCCACGATCCAGCGGATGGAGGCATCCGTCAGATTGGATAGTGCCTGGTTTTCGCGCGCCCAACTTACGGATTTTTTGGAGGCGTCGACGTGAGTGACTTTCGCTCCCGCAGCCGCGGCAGCTAATGAAGCAAGCCCGGTATATCCAAAAAGATTTAAAACATTTATCTCTCTGTTCTCTCTGTGGTGAACCAGCTCGCTGAACCAATCCCAATGTGCAGCGACTTCTGGAAACACACCCAGGTGGCGGCCCGGAGTTGTCATTACTTTAAAAGAAAGATTTTTATTCGAGAGGGGGAGTGAATAATGCATATGTCCATTGCTCCTCCACCTTCTTCTTGAAATCCCAATGCCCGCCGCTTTCCTCCCCGGTGGGCACAAACACCGCATCTGCATTTCTCCATTCGCTCTCTTTGAGCGAGCGTTTCCACATGGCCTGCGATTCGGGACGGACAAAAATATATTTTCCGAATCGTTCCAGCTTTAATCCATCGCCGCTATCGATTAATGCATAATCCTTCCAGCGCGACGACTCGAGAAAAGTGAATTGGAGTGGGTTTATCATGAATGTAGGAAATAAGAGTGAGTGGGAAAAATACACGCAACTACTTGATTTTTCTCCCTAAAGTTGTATAATGTGGTAGGAAGTGGTAGAAAATGGTAAGGACGCCGGTAGTGCCGGCGTTCACCTATTAAAAAGGAATTATAGCACAAATGTTCTTGGGTCAGTTCCAGCATAATCTCGATGACAAAGGCCGCCTGATGATCCCGGCGCGCTATCGAGAACTGCTGGCTGCTGGCGCCTACATCACTCAGGGCTTCGACAGATGCCTGATGGTGATGACCGACGATCACTTCAGGCAGGTCTACGAACGCATCAACACCATGAACCCGGCCGATGCAACCACCCGCCACCTGCGCCGCCTGATCCTTTCGAATGCGTACCAGGTGGAGGTGGATAAAGTCGGGCGCATCCTGGTCCCGCAGAACCTGCGCGATTTCCTCGGCATCCAGAGCGGGGAGCTCATCGTTGCGGGACAGGGCGATTACTTTGAAGTGTGGTCTCCTGCAGACTGGCAGAGGCAAATGGATAACCTGCAGGATGTGAACGCCAACGAACAGCGCTTCGCCACACTCGACCTTTCGAATCACGCGATGTAGTAGCGGACGGCATCTGCCGTCCCTACGCGATCATTATGGACGCACCGCATCGATCTGTACTTTACAAAGAGATTATACACGCGTTGCAGCCGGAGAATGGCGGGCGTTACGTTGATGGAACATTGGGCGCGGGCGGCCATGCCCGCGGCATCATGGAGGCGTCTGCGCCAGATGGACAATTGCTGGGTCTCGATGTGGACCCGCAGGCGTTGGCGATCGCTCGTAAGACCTTGGCTCCTTACGAACATCGCATCCATCTGGCGCAAGCCTCCTATGCATCTCTGTCCGCTCAGCTGGCCCAGCTGGGATGGGATGCAGTGGATGGGATCCTCCTGGACCTTGGTGCCTCGTCCATGCAGTTCGATACGCCCGAGCGTGGCTTTTCCTTTCAGCAGGATGCTCCGCTCGACATGCGCTTTGGTCCGCACATGGAACGGACCGCCGCCGATTTGGTGAACAGGTTATCAGAACGGGAACTGGCTGACCTGATCTACCAATACGGCGAGGAACGTGACTCGCGCAAGATCGCCCGGGCCATTGTCAAAGCGAGACCGCTTCACACGACCCGTGAGCTGGTCTCCGTCATCGAATCCGTTTCTCCCCGCCGCGGTGACCGCCTCCACCCGGCAACCCGGACCTTCCAGGCGCTGCGGATCGCGGTGAATGAGGAACTGGCCTCCATTGAGGAGGTCCTGCCTCAGGCGGTGGCGGCTCTCAGGCCCGGTGGAAGGCTGGCCGTGATTTCCTTCCACTCATTGGAGGATCGCATCATCAAGGACTTCCTCCGCGAGCAAAGCCGGGACCTGGTCAACCCGCCGTATGAACAGATCTACGAGGTGGAACGCAGTGCAACATTGAAAGAGGTAAATCGAAAACCAATCACGCCCTCGGAGGACGAAATCAAAAACAATCCGAGAGCGCGCAGTGCGAAACTTCGCATTGCAGAAAAAACGTAGAGACGGGCAGTTGCCGCTTCCCTACACGACCATCGCCCAAATTTAAAGGTCGTTATGCAGGCTACTCGAATTATTCATGCTTATAAACAGGCCCCCTGGCGAATTCAACGCCAGTGGGTAGGCGCGTTCCTGCTCGCCGTGATCGGGATCGCCATGATTGCCGCGCTTTTTCTGGATGTAACTCCGCGCGCCGCTGTGGCTGGTCGTGAGATCCAGGAAATGCGCTTTGAGATTCTCACCACCCAACGCGCCAATGCCGACCTGGAAACCCGCCTTGCCAAGCTCACTTCCAGCGCTGAAATGGAGCGCCGCGCCGCTTGCCCTGGGCTATCGGCCCGTACAGCCCGGCGAACTGGATTATATTGCCGTGCCAGGTTTTGTCGCGCCTGAGCCCGCGATCCTGCGCGCAGCCGAGGATGTGACCATTCCTGAGACATCCCTTCCGTATGAATACACCGAGTCCCTGCTCGAATGGCTTGGTGGACAGATCAAATCCGGAGGCGGGCGCTAGGCATGAGACAGCAATATGCCGTCCGTTCGATGATCCTGGTGGGATGCCTGGCGTTTGCAGGTCTGGCCATCCTTGTCCAACTGGTGCGAATCCAATTTAGTGAACAGGCAAAGGTCTTCCTGTTACAGGGTGACCGCTACTCAGGCGAATTCCAGACCATCTATCCGGAACGCGGCGAGATCTATGACCGCGATGGACATCTGCTGGCAGGCAACCGGACAGTCTACGAAGTGGGAGTCAGCCTTAAGGAAGTGAAGGATGCGCATGCCCTGGCCTACGCTCTCAGCATGTATCTGGGGCTGAGCCAGGATGATGTCTACAACAAGCTCGCCAATTCCCCGGACACATGGGAATACGTCGTCATCCAGGATTATGTGGGAGCGGACACTGTAAATTCCCTCCAGGAGCTGCTCAAACAGATGTCTGATGCCGGAGATAACCGTCTGAGCGGGCTGGCCTTCAAACCGCATTTCCAGCGCAGTTATCCTGAAGATACCCTGGCTTCGAACCTGCTTGGCTTTGTCACCCGTGATGGGCGCGGCTATTTCGGCATTGAGGAAAAGTATAATGACCTGCTGGCGGGCAATCCGATCCAGGTGTGGGTGCCGAGCGATCCGAACAAGGCCATGGAAATTCCGAAGGTCCCCAATGGCACAACGCTTGTCCTGACCATCAACCGCGACCTGCAGGCAAAGGTGGAAGAGATCCTGGATCAGTCCCTGACCAAATACGGCGCGGAAAATGGCACGGTCATTGTGATGGATCCGCACAATGGCGAGATCCTGGCGATGGCCTCGTCGCCGCGCATGGACCTGAATAATTACAGCAATTATTTTTCCTTGTATGACGACGGCAGCCAGTACAACCGTGCCATCGGCATGTCGTACGAACCGGGATCGGTTTTCAAGGTCCTGACCATGGCCGCCGCCCTGGATACCGGCACCGTCCGCCCGGATACCACCTTTGTGGATACTGGCGCGATCGAAGTTGGCGGGATCACCATCCGCAACTGGAACCGGGACTCGTGGGGCGAACAGAACATGACCGGCTGCCTGCAGCATTCCTTGAATGTCTGCCTGGCCTGGGTCTCCACCCAGATGGGCATGCAGAACTTTTATAGCTACATGGAACGCTTTGGACTCGGTCATCCGACCGGCATTGACCTCTCTGGAGAAGCGAACGGCCGGCTCAAGGTCCCAGGTGATACGGACTGGTATCCGGTGGATCTCGGGACGAACGCATTCGGCCAGGGAGTTTCGGTGACGCCGCTACAAATGCTCATGGCTGTCTCCTCCATTGCCAACAACGGTCGCATGGTCACGCCGCATGTGCTGTATCTCCATGCTGCGGGATGGACACCAGTACAATGTCCCCTCGCAATACGCAGGCCAGCCGATCAGCGCTGAAACGGCAAAAACACTGAGCGATATGCTTTCCAGTTCCACTGGAACAGGAATCCTCCCAGGCACTGGTCTCCGGGCTACCGGCTGGCAGGCAAGACAGGCACAGCCCAGATCCCGACCGAATATGGATACGATGCCACCCATACCAATGTCTCGTTCATTGGCTGGGGACCGGTCGATGACCCGCAATTCATGGTATACGTCTGGCTTCAAAAACCCAGTGCCTCCATCTGGGCTTCTGAAACTGCCGCACCTGTTTTCTCCCAGGTGGCGGAGCAGACGGTCATCTCCCTGAATATTCCACCCGATGTTGTTCGCAGCCAACTGGTGAATCCCGGCCAATAAAAAATGCTTACCCTTGCAGACGCCCTCGAAGCCCTGACGAATATTCGCCCCCTGGCCACAACGGTCATCACCGAAGCGGTGGTCGACTCGCGCCAGATCATTCCGGGCTCGATGTTCGTTGCCATCCCTGGCGAGAAAACGGATGGGCATGACTACATTGGAGAAGCATTTCGGCGCGGGGCTTCTTTTGCTTTAATCCAAAGGGATGTGGATGCCTCCTTCCGCACGCTTGACCTGCGTTCCGGGTTCTCCGCGGGGACATTTTCCCGCGAGCATCTCGAACCGCCGCTCTGCCTGCGTGTGGAAAACACGGTCGTCGCCCTGCAGCAGATCGCCCGCTACTGGCGCCGCAAACTGGATATCCGCGTGGTCGGGATTACCGGCAGCGTGGGCAAATCCACCACCAAGGAAATGATCGCCGAGGTGCTCAGCACCCGCTATCGGACGCTGAAGAGTCCCGGTAACCTCAACAATGAGATCGGTCTGCCCCTGACCCTGCTGCGCCTGAGCTCAGGCCACCAGCGTGCCGTGCTGGAAATGGGATTTTATGTGCCGGGTGAAATTGCCTTTCTTTGCGATATCGCCCTGCCCCAGATCGGGGTGGTCACGAACATTGGCACAGTCCATGCCGAGCGCGCCGGTTCGCAGGAAGCCATTGCCCGCGGCAAATCGGAGCTGGTCCAATCGCTGCCGCCCGCGCCGGAAGGAGTCGCCATCCTTAATTTTGACGATCCCTGGGTCCGCAAAATGGAGGAAAAGACCAGGGCCCGCGTCTTCTTCTATGGCCTCTCGCCCGAAGCGAATCTGTGGGCGGATAATGTCGTGGGCCTGGGGCTCGACGGGATCCGCTTCCGCCTGCATTACCGCGGCGAGACCCTGTACGTCAAGATCCCTGTGATCGGGCGCCATTCGGTGCATACCGCCCTGCGTGCCGCGGCGGTGGGTCTCGCAGATGGCATGAACTGGCAGGAGATCCTGGAAGGGCTGAGCCAGGGACATACCCAGCTGCGCCTGGCAGCTGTGAGGAGCCAGACGGGGGCCCTGCTGCTCGATGATACCTATAACGCTTCGCCAGAGTCCATGCTGGCCGCCTTAAACCTGCTCGATGAGCTTGACGGCCGCAAGGTGGCTGTGCTGGGCGATATGCTCGAGCTGGGTCCGTATGAGCGCGGCGGGCACGAGATGGTTGGCCTGCGGGCTGCCCAGGTTGCTCACGTCCTGCTTACGCTTGGAGAACGGGCTCACATCATCGCCGAGGCCGCCCGCCGGGCCGGGATGAAAAAGAACACCATTTTTGAATTCGATGAGTTCGAGCCGCTCCTGGAATGGCTGAAAGCCAACCTGACTGAAAAGGATGCAGTCCTGATCAAGGGCTCACATGGACTTCGCATGGATCGTATCACTGCAATGCTGGAGGTCACGCTCATGAGCCAGACCTCATTTGTGCTCAGCCTCGCCATGCTTTCCTTTGTGATGACGGTCATCTGGGGGCCGCCGCTGCTGCGCATCCTGCGGCATTACAAGATCGGCAAGATCATCCGCGTGGATGAGCCAGGTCACCATAATGTCAAGATGGGCACGCCGACGATGGGTGGGGTCTTGTTCATCCTCCCCGTGCTGCTGCTGACGGCTCTGCTCAATGCAGCAGCGTTCATCGGTCTGGATGTGATCGGCAAATCGGTGCTGGTACCTCTGATCGTGATGGTGGGGTATGCGGCTCTTGGCGCAATCGATGACTGGGAGGGCGTGCGCGGCAAACGCCGCGGCGAAGGGATGCGCGCCCGGACGAAATTCATGGCCCAGGTGGTGCTGGCGCTCGGGACAGCTTATGTATTGAAATACCTGCTCGATGTTCCTGATCTATATCTGCCGGGCATAAAAGGAGAAATAGACCTGGGCTGGTGGTACATCCCGATTGCGGCTTTCATCATCGTCAGCGAATCGAACGCTGTGAACTTCACCGATGGGCTGGATGGGCTGGCAGGTTTGATCTCTGCCACAGCGTTTGTCGCGTTCGGTGGGATTGCGCTGATCTATGGTTATGACTATCTGGCCCGTTTTTGCTTCACGGTTGTCGGTGCATTATTTGGCTTCCTGTGGTTCAACGTCCATCCTGCCGAGCTGTTCATGGGCGATACCGGGTCGCTTGCACTCGGCTCGACGTTGGCCGTGGTCGCATTGATGACGGGTCAGTGGCCCTTGCTGCTGGTCATTGCCATTATTCCTCTCAGTGAGGCCTTAAGTGTTGTGATCCAGGTGACATATTTCAGGATGACCAAGGGCAAGCGCTTTTTCAAGATGACACCCATCCATTTGCATTTTGAACTGCTTGGATGGAGCGAGACGCAGGTTGTACAGCGATTCTGGCTGATCGGCCTGCTGGCTGCAATGGTTGGCCTGGGGCTGGCTGTGGTGTGACGGTGATTGGATATTAGAGAATAGAGATTAGAGAGCAGGTATTGGCTTAGAGGAAAATGATGAGATCGGATTGGTTGGGTAAACGCGTTTTGATTTTGGGAGCAGCCCGGCAGGGACTAGCCCTGGCGCGCTGGCTTTCGATTCACGGCGCGCATGTCACCCTCAGCGACACCCGCAGCGCGGACGAGCTGCGGATCGCACGCGAATCGCTTGCCGAATATCCGATCGAATGGGCGCTTCGGCGGTCACCCGCTTGCGCTGCTGGACTCCACCGATGTGCTCTGCCTCTCCGGGGGTGTTCCGCTCACCCTTCCCATCGTGGCCGAAGCCGTGAAGCGCGGGATTCCCCTCTCGAACAACTCACAGATCTTCATGGAAGTCGTGCCCTGCAAGACCATCGGCATTACCGGCTCGGCCGGCAAGACGACCACCACGACCCTGGTTGGGAAGATGGCTGCCAATGCCTATGGCGACCGGGCGCACACCGGCGGCAACATCGGGGATCCGCTGATCAATTATGTGGACAACATGGATGCAAAGGACATCGCCATCCTTGAGCTTTCATCTTTCCAGCTTGAGCAGATGACGATCTCCCCGAACATCGCCGCGATCCTGAATGTGACTGCCCAACCATCTGGACCGCCATGGGACGATGGAAGCGTACACTGCTGCCAAGGCCCGCCTCCTGGATTTTCAAGCGACCACAAACATCGCGGTCCTTGGACGGGATGACAAGGGCGCCTGGGGACTGCGGAACAGGGTCAAAGGGAAGCTGCTCACCTTCAGCATGAACGAGCTCGAGGAGGGCCTGAGCGGAGCATATTTCCATGATGGTTTATTGAACCTGCGCGATGGGAATGCCTATCTGCCGCTCATCCTGCGGGAGAAGGTTTCAGTGCGGGGCGACCACAATGTGTTGAACGTGCTGGCCGCTTTCACCATTGGCCACGCAGCCGGCTTCCCCCTCGATGCAATGCTCGATGCAGTCGAGGAATTCCACGGCGTGGCGCACCGGCTGGAGTTTGTCCGCGAACTGCGCGGCGCACGCTGGTACAACGACTCGACCGCCACGGCGCCCGAGCGCAGCTATGGCGGCGATCCGCTGCTTTGACGAGCCGATCGTGCTCCTGCTGGGCGGGCGGGACAAGGATCTCCCCTGGGAGAGTTTGATGCAGCTCGCCAGTGAGCGCGTGGATCACCTGGTGCTTTTTGGAGAAGCTGCGGGAAAGATCGAAAAAACCATCGAAAGGCTGGGACCCGGACAGAAGCATTTTACTGTTGCACGCGCCGACGGGCTGCAGGCCGCCATCCAGCTGGCCGCGGAAGTCGCCCACGCTGGAGATGTTGTTTTATTGTCCCCGGGCGGGACAAGTTTCGATGAGTTCAAGGATTTTGCTGAACGCGGAGAAAGGTTTAGAACATGGGTACGAGAACTTTCGTAAACAAGCGCGTTTCCTTTTCGCCCACAAAAGCTGTCTCACGCGGCGTGGATATGCCGCTGGTGTTGATCGTGGTGGCCCTGGTGGTGTTTGGCCTGATCATGCTATATTCTGCCTCCTACGATTTTTCGTTCAACGAATACGGTTCCGCCACGTACATGTTTGGACGCCAGCTGCGCTGGCTTCTGCTGGGAGCGGCGATGGCATTCATCCTGTCCCTGTTCGATTATCACAACTGGCGCAGGATCGTGGTGGTGGTCATGCTGGCGACGATCGGCCTGCTGGTGGCAGTTGCCATCATCAATGAACCACGCCTGGGCGCGGTGCGTACCCTGTACAAAGGTTCCTATCAGCCCTCGGAAATTGCAAAACTGGTTTCTGTGATCTATCTCTCAGTCTGGCTGTATTCCAAAAGGCAGTTCCTGCATGATGTTGGTTTTGGACTCATCCCCCTGGGTGTGATCCTGGGAATTATCGGCGGCTTGATCTACAAGCAGCCGGATTTGAGCGCGGCCGGTACGGTCCTGATCCTCGGCGGCCTGTTGTTCTTCCTGGCCGGAGCGGATATCAAGCAGATCATTTTCATCCTGATCCTGGCAGTAGGAATCGGGTTTATGATTACCCGTTTCAGCACAACCGGTCATGCCCGGATAGCTGAATATCTGGCCGGCTGGCAGGATCCCACCAATGCCTCCTATCATGTCCAGCGCTCCTTTGAAGCGATCATCAAGGGGGGCGTGTTCGGTGTTGGGCTGGGACAGGCAAACACAAAATTGCTCGGCCTGCCGTTTGCACCCACCGACAGCGTATTTGCTGTTATCGTGGAGGAGCTTGGTGTGTTCGGGACTGTCCTGTTGATCGGGCTGTATGCAGCCCTGGTGTGGCGTGGCCTGGTGATCGCCCGCCGTGCGCCCGACATGCTTGGTACACTGCTTGCCTCAGGCGTTGCCTGCTGGATCGCGATCGAGGCACTCATTAATATGTCTGCCATGGTGGGACTGGTGCCCTTTGCCGGGAATGCCCTGCCATTCATCAGTGCGGGTGGTTCCAACCTGGTTTCCATCCTGTGTGGGATCGGTATCATATTGAACATCTCCCGCCAAAGCGGCGACGCGCTGCAGAAGGAAGAAAACGATTGGAGGTCATTCGGTGCGGTTGTTGATTTGCGCCGGGGGAACGGGAGGCGGAGTGTATCCCGCACTCGCCGTTCACAGCGCACTCATGGCTAAGGGTATGACGCTCGACACGCTCTGGGTGGGCGGCGAGGGTGGCATGGAGGAACCCCTGGTAAGACGTCAGGGGATTCAATTCAAGTCCATCCCGGCTGCCGGCGTGCACGGCGTAGGCGTTGCTGCATTACCGCGTAATCTGGTAACGATCACGCGCGGCGCCATTGCGGCCCGCCGCATCCTGGGTGCCTTCAAACCGGACGCAATGTTCTTTACTGGTGGCTATGTGGCAGTGCCCGTGGCGCTGGCGGGGCGATCCATCCCGTCCCTGCTCTACGTGCCGGATATCGAGCCGGGCATGGCGCTCAAGTCTCTGGCCGGCATGGCGGATGTCATTGTGGTGACGACTTACGAGTCGCAAAAGTACTTTAACAAAAAAGTATACGAGACGGGCTACCCGATCCGGGCGGACCTGGCGATTTGGGACCGACAAACCGCGGCCCAGCATCTCGGTATCGCCGGTAGATCGCCGGTCCTGCTGGTGTTCGGTGGAAGCAAGGGTGCACATTCGATTAATTCGGCTGTGCTGAACAACCTGCATGGCCTGCTTGGGAGGTTCGAGCTGATCCACATCTCAGGTGAGCAGGACTGGGAGCTTGTGAAGCAGGCCCGCGCACAGCTGCCAACGGACTCAGCAGCCAGGTATCATGCCATGCCCTACCTGCATGAGATGGGAGCCGCCCTTGCCGCCGCTGACCTGGTGGTCTCGCGGGCTGGGGCGTCCAGCCTGGGCGAGTATCCATTATTTGGACTGCCTGCCGTCCTGGTCCCGTATCCGCATGCATGGCGTTATCAGAAGGTGAACGCCGACTATCTTACCAGGCGCGGTGCGGCGATCATCCTGGAGGATCAGTCGCCTTACTGAGGATCTGATGCCAACTTTGAGTGTGCTGATGGACAACCCGAACAAGTTGAAGGCCATGCGGGCTGCCATGTTCCAGTTATCCCACCCGCGTGCTGCCGAGAAGATCGCCAGTGCACTGATCGAGCTGGCTGGAGAGTGACATTATGATGAGCATTGTTTCTTTCTTTTGGCTGTGCGTGGTCCTCTTCGCCATGGTTGGATGGATGCGAGGCTGGGCAAAGGAATTGCTCGTCTCCTTCAGCGCGATCCTGGCGTTGGGATTGAACTATATCCTGCGCCAGTATGTTCCGTTTGTCCAGAACATGCCCACAAGATGATGTGACCCTCTTCTGGATACAGACCATTATCATGCTTGTGCTGGTGTATTTTGGGTATCAAACGGTCAGCATTTACCCGCCTGACGGGCAAAGCTGCCCGGGAAAAGATACAGGATGCGCTATTTGGCGGCATCCTGGGTGGGTTCAACGGATATCTTGATTGTCGGGTCCATCCTGTACTGGATGAATGCTGCGAATTATCCGTTCCCGAAATTCATGACCAAGCCCACGGACCCGGCGGTTGTGGACACCGTGAACCAGATGATGGCGTATATGCCGCCGCAGTTGTTTGGTGAGCCGGGCATCTATTTCGCCATCATTCTCGCCTTTATCTTTGTGCTGGTTGTGTACATCTAAAGGACTACCGAGCGACGGAACCAGGTAACTAAGTAACTACCATGACACACGTTCATTTCATTGGCATCGGGGGAAGCGGTCTTTCCGCCATCGCCCGCCTCCTGCTGGAGAGCGGATACACGGTGAGCGGCTCTGACCGCGTTATGAGCCCGTTTGCCGATGAACTCCGTAAGGCCGGCGCGACCGTATATATTGGTCATCACCCGCGTAACCTGAAGGGAGCCGATTGGGTGGTGCGCTCCTCGGCCGTTACGGACGATAACCCCGAGTTCAAGGCCGCGAAAAAGGCAGGCATCCCTGTGTACAAGCGGGCCGATTTCCTCGGTGAGCTGATGGCCGATAAGACCGGGATCGCCATTGCCGGAACGCACGGCAAGACGACCACCACTGCGATGACAGCCTGGATGCTGCGCGACCTGGGACGCGATCCATCCTTCATTGTCGGTGGCGTCATCCAAAATCTCGGGGTCAACGCGCGTGCAGGAAAGGGCAGCCTGTTCGTGATCGAAGCCGATGAATATGACAACATGTTCCTCGGCCTGAAACCCCAGATTGAAGTCATCACCAGCCTGGAACACGACCACCCGGACTTCTTCCCAACGTTCGAGTCCATGGCCGAATCGTTCCGAAAGTTCGTGGATCTGCTTCCCATGGACGGAACGCTGATCGCCTGCGTGGAGGATCCGGGCGCAGCGGAAATGCTCCTGTATGCGCGTAAGGCCGGCAAAAATGTCGTTGGCTATGGAGTGCAGGGTGAGAATACCATCAACAGCCCGCTATGGGTGACGGCGCGTGAAGTACTACCCAACCAGCGCGGTGGATTCAACTTTGTCGCCTCCTCCAACCTGGGCAGCGCCGGACTCGAATTCGGTGGAAGTCTCGCTCCAGATCCCGGGCAGGCATAATGTTCGCAATGCACTCGCCGTCCTGGCGATCGCGGATGTGCTTGGGCTGCCGCGTGACAAAGCGGCGCGTTCCCTGGCGGAATTTGCAGGTACAGGGCGGCGCTTCCAGCTGCGCGGCGAGGTGAATGGCATCCGCATCTTCGATGATTATGCCCATCATCCCACCGAGATCCGGGCAACGCTTGAAGGGGCCCGGGCCCGGTATCCTGGACAGCGGATCTGGGCAGTCTGGCAGCCGCACACCTATTCCCGCACCAGGACCCTCTTCCTGGAGTTTGCCCAGGCTTTCAAGGATGCAGATGAGGTCCTTGTCACCGAGGTGTACGCCGCCCGTGAGCCGAAGGAGGAATTCACTTCTGCTGAGGTCGTCAGTTCCATGCCGAATCTCTCGGCGCGTTATATTGCGACCCTCCCCGAGGTGACCCGCTATCTCCTTGACAATCTCAAGCCCGGGGATGTTGTGCTCGTGCTTTCGGCCGGGGATGCGGATCAGATCAGTACGGATGTTGTGAAAGGATTACAGGAAAGGTAAATCGATATGAAGAGAAAAACTCGCACCTCTCGCTTCGAAACCCTTCACCATAACCGGGACAGTGTCCTGTCATTGTTATCCTTGAATCGAATGTTGACCCAGGCTCAAAAGGAATTGCCTCCTCAAGCGACTTCCAGGCCCGCAGAGATCAGTGATGAGCCGGCTTTGCAGTTGATCGCCAATGTAAAGCGGCAGTTTAAATGTTCCACCCCGGCGCACTGGATCGGTTCATCCCTCCAGTTTGAACTGGAAGAAACGGTCGAGACTGATGTCTGATGAGAAAAGAGAAACCGCTTCACCCCGCACGTTCCACTGAGTCTGAAAGAGACGTGCGGGGTCATCCCGAGACCAACTTCCTGCCCCCTTAAAAATGGTCCTGGCTTTCCTGGACCGGAACTCCCAACCGGTCGAAAAGGATGCCGAAAAACAGGAAGACTCGGATGAAAGGAATATTGAAAAGTTGATCGAGAAATTAAGTGAAAAGGACGAGTAGGTCAAAAATGAACGTGATCAGCCCACCCATTGATGTGCTGTACGCCAAACTTGGCAATAAGGTGAAGGAAAATGTCATCCTGGCACCTTATACCTCCGCGCGCATCGGCGGGCCCGCAGATGTTCTCATTACAGCAGACTCTGCCGATGAGCTGGCGCGAACAATCAAATTGTTATGGAAATTGGACCTGGAATACCTTATGCTTGGAGGCGGCTCGAACGTCCTTGTCAGCGACAGGGGCGTGCGCGGTGTCGTCGTATTGAACCGGGCGAAAGCCGTCCGCTTTCATAGCGGCGACGAGCCCTCGGTCACGGCCGAGTTGGGCGTCATCTTCAGTAACCTGGCCAACCGCTGCGCGTTCAAGGGGCTGGCAGAGCTTGAATGGGCCGCGACTGTCCCGGGCACGATCGGCGGCGCGGTCTATGGCAATGCCGGCGCGTTCGGCGGTGACATGACCGGCAACCTGATCTGGGCCGAACTGCTCACCGAGAATGGACGTGAGAAATTCACTGTCGAGCAGATGGGATACGGGTACCGCACCAGCATCCTGAAACGCGATGAGCTGGACGCGGTGGTCCTGGCAGCGGAACTGCGCCTGTCAAACTCGACCCGTGAGGATGTGACCGTGAAGATCGAGCAGTTCAGCGCCCACCGCAAAACGACCCAGCCCCCGGGCGCCAGCATGGGATCGATGTTCAAGAACCCGCCAGGCGATTATGCAGGACGATTGATCGAAGCCTCCGGCCTGAAGGGCACCCGTATTGGCAATGCGGAGATCAGCCCGCTGCATGGAAACTTCTTTGTCAATCACGCCAACACCAAGGCGGATGACATCCTGGCATTGATCCAGCTCGTACAAAAAACGGTCAGGGAACAACAGGGTGTTGACCTTGAGCTCGAAATTGAATTGATTGGAGAATGGGACGTTTAAACGTGTATACGTTTGAATGTTGCAACGATAAAACGCTATGAACAAACTTCACGTGGCAGTCCTTTTTGGCGGCAGATCCGGCGAACACGAGGTATCGCTCATGTCGGCGCGTTCGGTGCTGTCGGTGCTCGACCCCGTCAAATACGATGTGACCCAGATCGGCATCACCCACGAAGGAACCTGGCTGACCGGTGAAGATGTGATCGGCAAATTCGAAAACGGAAAGCTTCAGAGATCTCGACCAGGCTGTGATCTCGCCTGACCCTTCTGAAAAAGGCCTGTTTGTTTTACGGGCGGGACAATTATCTGAAGCTCACAGATGTGGATGTCTTCTTCCCCGTTCTGCATGGGACCTTTGGCGAGGATGGAACCATCCAGGGCCTGTTCGAGCTGGCGGATGTGGCTTATGTGGGTGCCGGCGTGGTCGGCTCCTCCGTGGGCATGGATAAGGGCGTGTTCAAGGATGTGATGATCGCCAACGACATTCCCATTGTCGACACGATGGTTGTTCTGCGCTCCGAGATCGAAAAGGATATGCTGGCGGTCATCGAGCGGGCCGAGAAGATGAGCGGCTACCCGTTCTTCACCAAGCCTGCCAACCTGGGCTCCTCGGTCGGCGTGACCAAGTGCAGCAATCGCTCCGACCTGCAGGAGGGCCTGATGGAAGCGGCCTCATTTGACCGCCGTATCCTGGTCCAGAAAGGGATCCGGAATGTACGTGAGATCGAGGTCAGCGTGCTGGGCAATGAAAACCCTGTTGCTTCGGTCCCGGGCGAAGTCCTGCCAAGCCGCGAGTTTTATTCGTATGAATCAAAATATATCGATGGCACCTCTGGCCTGCTCATTCCAGCTGGTCTGCCGGAGGATGTCTCGGCAAGGATCTGTGATTATGCGGTCCGCGCCTACCAGGCCATCGATTGTGCCGGCATGGCGCGTGTCGATTTCTTTGTGGAGAAGGATACCAATCGGATCTATCTCAACGAGTTAAACTCGATCCCGGGCTTTACCAAGATCAGCATGTATCCCAAGCTATGGGATGCCAGTGGTCTTCCCTATAACAAGCTGGTGGACCGCCTGATCGAGCTGGCCATGCAGCGCAAGGCAGAGCGTGACCGCACCTCGCACACCTTCCGGAGTCAGGGATGAGTGATAAGAAGGATCAGAGCCGCTCTGAACAGGTCCGGTTGCGCCGCGAGAGCAACACGACAAAGCGTGTGCAGCGTGCCCGGAAGGATGCGACGCGTCCCGCGCCGCCGGTCACGTCGCGGACACGGCAGACAGGCGCGGCCCCCAAGCGTAAACCTGCCCAGAATGCGCGCCGGCGTTACCAGGTGGCCGTGCCCGCCGCCCGCGCAGATGCCCGCCCCATCAGCATCCCGCGGCCTCGGTTGGGAATCCGCCTGCTCTCCTTCCTGCTTGTGCTGATGATCGGTGCGGCGATCTATTTCGTCTACACCCTTCCATACTTCCGCGTGACGCAGGCACAGGTCACGGGCAACCAGCTGATTTCTGCCGAGGAATTGACCGCGGCGATGAGCATCACTGGACAGCCGATCTTTTTGCTTAAGCCATCTGACCTTGAAACCCGGCTGCGGCTCAACTATCCGGAGCTTGCCTCTGCCAGGGTATCGATCTCCCTGCCCAATGTGGTTTCGGTGGATGTCGTCGAGCGGAAACCGGTCGTCCGCTGGGAGCAGTCAGGCGGCTACACCTGGATCGCCGAGGATGGCGTAGCATTCCGGCCGCGGGGCGAAATCCCAGAGCTCATCTCGGTCACGGCAGTATCGGCTCCCGCCCTGGATCTAAAAGCCAGCGATCCACTGAACCCGGTGCCGTTCATTTCCACAGGATATGGTCCAGGCGCTGAAGGGTCTTGGCACCCACGTTCCGCCCGGCATGTCCATTCTCTATGACCCGGCTCTGGGCTTTGGCTGGAATGACCCGCGCGGCTGGAGTGTTTATTTTGGAACAAGTTCGTATGATATTGAGCTGAAGATGCGAGTCTATGAAACAATGGTGAATTCGCTTACGCAGAGAGGCATACGCCCGGTATTGATCAATGTGACGTATCCGACTGCGCCTTATTACAGGATGAGTCAATAACATGGAAGAAATTGTTGTAGGCATTGATGTCGGAACGACCAAGGTGTGCACCCTCGTGGGGCGGGTGGAGGATAACAAATCCATCCGCATCCTGGGTGTGGGCATCGAGCCTTCGGAGGGAATCCGCAAAGGTGTCATCGTGGATCTGGCCGCGGCCTCCCAGGCGATCACGCATTCGGTTGAGAAGGCCGAATCCACCTCCGGGCTCGAGATCACGTCTGCGCTGGTGAGCATGGCCGGTGCGCATGTCTCGTCTGTGAACAGCCGGGGCGCGGCTGCCGTGAATGGCAATGTGATCGATGGTTATGATGTGGCTCATGCCCTCGACCAGGCGCGGGCGGTGGCCATCCCGCATGACCGCGAGATCATCCACGTGATCCAGCGCGGCTTTACCGTGGATGGACAGGATGGAATTCGCAACCCGCAAGGGCATGCATGGTTACCGTCTCGAGGTGGAGGCGCACATCATCACTGCCTCTGCCGCGACAGGCGACAACCTGCGCCAGTGTGTGGGCGCGGCCGGCGTGGATATTCAGCAGTTTGTGTTGAACCCGCTGGCATCCGGTGAAGTGGTGTTGACCGAACAGGAACGGCAGATGGGCGTGGCGGTCTGCGACATTGGCGGCGGCACAACCGACCTGGCCATCTACGTCAATGGCGATGTCTGGCATACGATGGTACTGGCGGTCGGCGGCAATCACGTCACGCAGGATATCGCCCATGGTCTGCGCCTGTCCTTTGCACAGGCGGAGGATGTGAAGAAGCAGCATGGATATGCCTTCCGCACAGGAGTTGGCTCCGAGGAGTATTTTTCCATCCGCCCGTTCGGAGAGGAGCGTCCGGTGCAGATCAACCGCCAGGAGCTGGCCCACATCATCGAAGCGCGCGTGGCGGAGATCTTTTCACTCACCTTGCAGGAGATCAAGCGTTCCGGCTATGACGGTCTCCTGCCGGCGGGCATGGTGTTGACCGGGGGCACGGCAGCACTGCCGGGCATCAAGCGTGTGGCCTCCCAGGTGTTGGGCATGCCTGTCCGCACGGCGCAGCCAGAAAATTTAACGGGCCTTGTAGATCGTCTGTATTCGCCTGCCTATTCGACAGGCGTGGGTTTGCTGCGATGGGCACTCTCGATGCAGGACCAGGATTAAGCATCGGGCGTGAGCGTCGTCCGAAAGGAGAGAAACGCATGGATTTGAGTTCGATAAAAAAGTTATTCGGCCGTATTTTACCGTAGCAGTCTTAAATTTAACCTGTTGCGGAATCATAATCAAGTATCATCAGACCTAATTTTTGATGGAGGTAGAAATGGACTCGACCAACAAGCAAATGCCAGAGCAGTCATTACCGTCAGACCCTTCGTTCGCCCGCATTAAAGTCATCGGTGTCGGTGGCGGTGGATCCAACGCCGTCAACCGCATGATCGATGAAGGTATTCAAGGCGTTGAATTTATCGTCGTGAATACCGATGCCCAGGCGCTCACCCTGACGAAGGCGCCCACGAAAGTGAGACTCGGTGAGAAGCTCACCCGCGGTCTGGGCGCAGGTGGCGACCCCGAGATCGGGCGCAAGTCCGCCGAGGAATCCGCAGATGAACTCTACAACGTGCTGAAAGGCTCGGACATGGTCTTCGTCACGGCGGGCATGGGCGGCGGTACGGGCACAGGCGCGGCACCGGTTGTCGCGCAGGTGGCCAAGGAAAGCGGCGCCCTCACGATCGGTGTGGTGACCCGTCCCTTCACGTTTGAAGGAATGCGTCGTAACCAGGCCGCCGAACAGGGCATTGGCAAACTTAAGGAGCACGCCGATACATTGATCGCCATCCCGAACGATCGATTGCTGCAGATCGCAGACAAGCGTGCCTCTTTGCAGGATGCCTTCCGCCTGGCGGACGATGTTCTGCACCAGGGCATCCAGGGCATTTCCGAGTTGATCACCATCCCGGGTTTGATCAACCTTGATTTTGCGGATGTGCGCGCCATCATGTCCGAAGGTGGGGCGGCGCTCATGGCTGTTGGAAAGGGCTCGGGCGACGAACGGGCGAAGAAGGCCGCCGAGGATGCCATCTCCAGCAAGCTGCTCGACATCACGATCGATGGCGCCCGCGGCGTCCTCTTCAACGTGACCGGCGGACCCAACATGACCCTGTTCGAGGTCAACCAGGCCGCGGCGATCATCCGCGAGACCGCTCACCCCGATGTGAACCTGATCTTCGGCGCGGTCATCGACCCGAACATGGGCGACGACATCCGCGTGACGGTCATTGCCACCGGGTTCGAGCGCAACAGCATCCCGCGCCGTGCCTTCGAGAAACAGCCGCGTACGGAACCCAGGCGCTCCGAATCAGTTGGGTATATGCGCCCGACCGAAATCGGTCAGTGTCCATGCTGACACCCAATCGGGTGAGACCAGGCAGGCCCCTCAGCTCCGGTCAGCAAGGATGATCTCGACATTCCGACCTTCCTGAGGAATCGCCGGTAAGCGTGCTGTAGGCAGGGGACGGCATCTGCCGTCCCGTACGATCCATTTCAATATTGGTCAAGTCCAGTTCCCCCAAGCCAGGGCGGTTCTGGCGTGCCTGGGCGAGGCACGCCAGACCGCCCTGTGCGTTTACCCCCTCCGCCTTCGGCACCTCCCCCATATTCCACAAAGAGTATTTGGGATAATTATTCAAAAATTCTATTGTGGAATATGGGGGAGGCTGGGTGGGGGCAATTCATATCCATTAATATATCCAAATATGATTTTTAGTAGTTGGAGCGGGAAAAGACATATGCTACAATACAAGCGATGAAAGCAAATATCCCACCCAAACCTGTCCATGAGACCTATCTCAAGCATCGCAGGGAATTAAAGTGGCAGATCCTTGCGCCAGTTGTTGTGAGTTTAATTCTCTGCTTTGCATGCAGCGCATTGGTCTACGCCGCCACCTTTAACCGTGGCGGAGACGTGGCGCTTTGGGCACAGATCTCCGAGATCTGGCTCGCCATACCTACAATCATTATCATGGTGGTCATCTTTGCCATGATAGGTGGATTGATATTTCTTCTGACAAAGTTGCTCGAGATCCTTCCCCGGTACACATTCATGGCACAGGATTTCTCAAATAAGATGAAAACCTATGTCAGGCAGGGAGCAGACTACGCCGCCAAGCCGGTGATCTTCCTCGACTCGCTTGGCGCAAGCATTAACCGGATTTTTGGAAAACGATAAAAGCGACAGTTCTTGCTGCCTGATCGGGCGGCAGGGATTGAAAAACGGAGGAACAACGAATGGATAATAAGGTCAAGACTTTAATAATTGGCACGGTTGCAGGCGCAGCAGTTGGGTTGGCGGGGGCATTCCTGCTTACCCGCCGCGCACAGGAGACCGGTACGGAAATTGCCGTCAGCACAGGTGATGGGGTACGGCTCGGCGTCATGATCGTTGGCCTGCTGCGTGCAGTTGCGGCCCTGGGGGAGGACAAGGATTCAAAGAAATAAGAAAAAAATGAGTGAATAAATGGAATTATCGCAGAGACACATATGGTTGTGTCCCTGCGTTTCATTTACCCAGTAATTCTTCCCTGGAGGTCTTTCGTCTCAAATGGCCCCTGCGCTTTCATGAGCGCCCGTGCCTCGTCCGTTTTCTCCCAGACATTCCATAACACCACACCCCGTACCTGTCCATCGTCAAGATAATAGATCACCCCTTTTTTGAACGGCTCCTGCCAGTCGGAGAAGGTCTTCAATTTGCTGTTGATCTCACCGACCGCCTCATATCCCAGGTCGAACAGGTCGGAGTAGAACATCGGCACATGAGTATAGGCATCGCTGGCCCCAGCCATGTTGCGCCCGGCAGTCTTTCCCATTTGGACGGCATTGTCCTCGTGCTCCACTCGCACCCGCCTGCCCAGCGCGGAGTGAAAAAAGTTGGCTGCATCTCCGGCGGCGTAAATATCCGGGTGGGAGGTTTGCAGCTGTTCGTTGACGATGATCCCATTGTCAGTCTCCAGACCCGCCTGCCTGGCCAGGTCCAGGTTGGGGCGGATCCCGATCCCGGCCACGACCCCATCGACTTCCAGGGCGCGCCCGCTTCCGGTGTGGGCAACGATGCGGTCCCCTTCCTTTTGAACGCTGACAACGGATTCGCCTGTCAGGACTTCGACCCCGTTCAGGCGGTAATATTCATTCAGAAAATTTGAAAGGTCCCGGGGAAAGGCATGTTCGCTGATCGCATTCTCAGGGAAGACCAGGCTGACCTGTTGGCCGACGATCGTTAACGCGGCCGCAAGCTCCGAGCCGATAAAGCTGCCCCCGATGACCAGGAAGCGATTCCCGTTTTCCGTCAGCCTGCGCAGCTTTTGATAATCCTGAAATGTACGGAAGTAGATGATGTTCCCCTCTCCGAATGGCAGATGGTTGGGCGTGCCGCCGGTTGCGAGCAGCAGCCTGTCATAGGTGTATTCCTCGCCTTCCACATCCCTGACCAGTTTTTGATCCGCCTCGAGCTGTGCCACTTTGCAGTTCAAATGGAGAACGGTTCCCCGTTCCTGCGTTTTGCGCCAGATCTTTTCAACCGGACGCCCCTTCCACAATCCCTTCGAAAGATTGGGTCGCATGTAGGGCGGGTCCGGCTCCATGCTGATCATGCCGATTGTGCCGTTTGTATCGAGCTCACGTATGCCCTGCGTCGCTGCGTCGCCTGCCAGTCCGCCCCCGATGATCAAATACTTGTAATGTTTCATCGGTTCCTCCATTTTGAAATTTGGATGTCACTTTGGAAACGGTAATCGTTCTACCGCAGTGAAACGATGACACCCTCACATATTAAAAGACGGTTTGGGCTCTACCATATTACGTGCGCAGGCAAACCAATCCTTTGAGGTAGGCTCCTTCGGGAAAATGCAGGGCAACAGGATGGTCCTCCGCCTGGGACAGCGGCTCGACGATCTGCGCGTCGACACCGGCATCCAGGGCTGCTCCGGCGACGATCTTTTGGAACAGCCCTGCGTCCACGCCGCCCGAGCATGAGAATGTGACCAGCAGCCCGCCGGGCCGCAGGAGCTTGAAGGCGAAGAGATTGATATCCTTGTAACCGCGGGCAGCCTTTTCGGCCTGGGCAGCGGTGGGAGCGAACTTCGGCGGGTCGAGGATAATCATGTCGAAGGAACGCCCCTCATCGCGGAATTTCCGCAGGAGATGAAACACATCCCCCTCAAGGGTGGTGTGCCGGTCAGCGGGCAGTTGGTTGATGGTCACATTTTCCCTGCATAGGACCAGTGCACCGGCTGACGAAATCCACCGAGAGGACAGATTTCGCGCCTCCCGACAGCGCGTTGACAGAGAACCCGCCTGTGTAGCAGAAACAATCCAGCACATCCTTATCCTTTGCCAGTTTGCGCACCCGCAGGCGGTTCCTGCGCTGGTCGAGATAAAAACCTGTTTTGTGGCCGGCAGCAAAGTTGACGGTGAAGATCAGGTTGTTCTCATGGATCGTCACGGGCAGCTGGGGAAGCTTCGCCGCGCAGGAGTCCCACACTGGGCTGCAGCCCTTCGAGCTCACGCACATCCGCATCGGAGCGCTCATATATGGTAGCCAGCCCGGTCTCTTCAAGCAGGATGTCTGCGATGGTTTCCTTCCAAGATTCGCTTCCGGCGGTCAGCGATTGCAGGACCAGAACGTCACCATAACGGTCCACGATCAGGCCTGGGAGATTGTCTGATTCAGCATAGATCAAGCGATACGAATCAGTATCACGTCGCAGGCCCCAGCACCTCACGCGATTGAATGGCAGTGCTGAATCCTTCTCCGGAAGAACGCATTATCAACTGGTTCATCCTCAAAAGTCCAGACGCGGGCCCGGATCTGCGACTTGGGCGAGTAGGCGGCCCGGGCGAGGAACTGTCCTTTGGAGGAGAGCAGGTCCACGGTCTCGCCCAGGGTGATATTCTCATCTTCGTGTTGGATCGCACCCGAAAAGATCCATGGGTGGCGGCGGAGGAGACTTTTTTCCCGCCCAGCTTTGAGAGTGAACGAAGATCATTGATGCCTCCTGCGGGAAGCGCCTGAAGATCTGCATCCAGTGTTCAGGGTCTTCGATCTGGGTAAAGCCAAATTGCCGGTACAGCCCATGCGCATCACTCGTGACCAGCAGCCAGCGGCGTACGTCTGCCAGGTCGGGATGCTGCCATGATGGTCTGGATCAGCCATTTCCCGAGACCCTTAGGCGCGATAATCTTCCTGGATGAACACGTCGCAGAGATAAGCGAAGATCGAAGCATCCGTGATAACCCGCGCCATGCCGATCTGCCTGTCTCCGTCATAAACGCCGAAGACCAGCGAATTCCGGAAGGCACGCTCTGTTTTTTCAGGCGGACGCCCGACGGCCCAATAGGCCCGGGCAAGCATATCGACGATGGCATCCATGTCGAGCCGGGCCGGGTCGGTGCTGATGGTGAAATTCTCTCGATGGACTTCCAATATTTGTGGCATGGCGTGAGTGTATCATAGGTGATATTATCCTGACTTCCTCGCGCTGAACGGAGCGCCGCGTAGAAGACACCGCCTGATTTTTGAATTTTGAATCGATCGAATTGCTTGGCAATTCGTAGCAATTCATGGCCAATCATGGTTTGGTGCCGGAGAGCGCGGCTGCATGAAAACACGCGCTTCGTCTGCATGCCTCGACTTGCACTCGGCATTCCGCTCGCGATAAATATGATCTTGGAGAATCAATGCTCATCCCCGTTCGCTGGAAGACATTTCCCCGTGACTTTCTTATCATCCAGATCGGGTTCGCCATCTTTGGGCTTTCGATCGCGACCATGATCCGCGCGAATATTGGGACCAGTCCCTGGGCCCTGCTTGAAGTGGCGCTTTCCAGGCTGATCGGGATCACACCCGGCAGAATGAGCATCATCGTAGGATTTATGGTCTTGCTCATTGCGCTTGCCATGGGAGAAAGGGTGGGCTGGGGCACGCTCAGCAATATTTTGTTTATCGGGTTATGGGAGGATATGTTTTTACACAGGATCCCCTCCGTGGAAAATAATCTTGTTTTGCAGGTGTTGATGCTGCTCAGTGCAGTCCTCATGATGGGAATTGCCAGCGCCATCTACATCGGCGTGGACGCAGGCGCTGGTCCGCGCGACAGCCTGATGCTGGCAGTACAGCGCAAATCCGGCTGGAGCATCCGGGTGGGACGGGCCCTCATCGAGATCATTGTCGTGACTGTTGGATGGCTGCTTGGCGGTCCGCTTGGCTTCGGGACGATTATTTTCGCCCTGCTGATCGGCCCATCCGTGCAGTGGGCGTTCAAGCTGTTCCAAGTGCAGCCGCATAAGCCTGAGACGGAGATCGTCGAAGCGGCGACGGATTAACAAAACACTTAACCATGGAGACACTGGGACATGGATTTTTTAATCTTTTCTCAGTATTCTCGTGTCTCAATGATTAGACAAATCATTAACTCAACGTAAATAGAAAACCAGCATCCCATTTGTTATAATCTCTGTAACTCAATTCAGGAGAGAGATACATGCCCAAAACCAAGGGTACTGTTGCGCTTCCCCTCGAGAAAGAAGAGATCATCAAGGATTATCGCCTGGCATATCAGAGCAGACAGGCATCACTTATTGGCAGAAGAGAAGTATTAAGCGGCAAGGCAAAATTCGGAATATTCGGCGATGGCAAGGAACTTGCCAATCTCGCCATCGCGCGTGCTTTCCAAAAGGGCGACTGGCGCTCGGGATACTATCGTGACCAGACCTGGATGTTCATGCTGGGGGTAATGAGCATCCAGGAATTTTTTGCCCAGCTCTATGCCCACGCGGATGTAAACCACGAATCGAACACCGGCGGGCGCTCCATGAATGCCCATTTCGCCTCGCGCTATATTAACCCCGATGGCAGCTGGAAGAATCAGACCGACATGTACAACACGGCGGCGGATGTCTCGCCGACGGGCACGCAGATGCCGCGGACGGTGGGACTGGCGTATGCGTCAGTACTTTATCGCGGGCTGGAGGAGCTTCAGGATTTCACTCAATTTTCCAAGAATGGCAATGAGGTCGCGTTTGCGAGCATCGGCAATGCCTCCACAGCGGAGGGGATGTTCTGGGAGTCGGTCAATGCCATTGGCGTGCTGCAGGCGCCGGCCGTCATCACAGTCTATGACGATGGCTATGGCATTTCCGTCCCGAACCAGTTCCAGATGGTCAAGGAAAACATCTACGAGATCTTACAGGGCTTTCAGCGGGAGCCATGCCCCGAACCTGACTGCCAGCGCGGCTATGACCTGTACCAGGTCCGCGGCTGGGATTATCCTGCCCTGCTCGAGACCTATCAGAGCGCTTCAGAGATCGCCCGCCAGTATCATATCCCTGCCCTCGTACATGTCATTGATCTGACCCAGCCGCAAGGTCACAGTACGAGCGGTTCCCATGAAAGATACAAATCTCCCGAGCGACTCAAGTGGGAGGAAGAGTTCGACTGTGTACGCAAGATGCGCCAGTGGATCATCGAAAGCCGCATCGCAACGGACCCCGAGTTGGCTGCTCCTTGAAAAAGAGGACTACGCGATTGTGGAGGGGATCCGCAAGCTGGCCTGGGACGCCTACCTTGCCCCGATCCTTGGAAGAGCGCGGCCAGGTGATGGACATGCTCGACGAGATCGCCGGTAGTTCGTCTCATGCCTCCGAGCTCGGACAGCTCCAGTGATCGGCTGGCGGCCCTCCCGGCGCCACTGAGACGGGATGTCCACGGCGCCGCACATGAAGCTCTCCGGATCCTGCGCGATGAAGCCCAACCCGTCCAAGCAGGTGCTTGTCCACTGGAAGATTGAACAGGATGAGATCAACAATGAGCGTTATGGCTCGCACCTGCACAGCGGGCAGGGCTCTGGCAGTAAAGGAAGTGAAGCCAGTCTATTCCGAATCCTCACCGACCGTGATGGGCTTCGAGGTCATGAATGCTGCCTTTGATTCCATTCTCGGGCGCGACCCGCGCGTGATCGGCTTCGGAGAGGATGTAGGTTTTCTCGGGGACGTGAACCAGGGCTTCAAGGGAATGCAGGAAAAATACGGCGCGCTGCGTGTGGCCGATACCGGCATCCGTGAAACAACCATCCTGGGACAGGCGATTGGCATGGCGATGCGCGGCTTGCGGCCGATTTGTGAAATCCAATATCTCGATTATTTGTTATATGCGTTGCAGATCATGTCCGATGACCTTGCCACTCTGCACTGGCGTACTGCGGGCGGGCAGGCTGCGCCGGTGATCGTTCGTACCCGCGGTCACCGCCTGGAGGGGATCTGGCATGCAGGCTCTCCCATGGCAGGGATCATCCACCTGGTGCGCGGCATGAATGTGCTGGTGCCGCGTGATATGACGCGTGCAGCCGGCTTTTATAACACCCTCTTGAAAGCCGACGATCCTGCCGTGATCGTGGAAGTGTTGAACGCCTATCGCGTCAAGGAGCGGCTGCCCGATAACATCGGCGAGTTCACAGTCCCGCTCGGGGTGCCGGAAGTCATCCGCCAGGGGAGCGACGTCACGGTTGTCACCTACGGCGCCTGCTGCCGCATCGCATTGGACGCCGCCGAAAAGCTGTCGAAGGTCGGCATAGAAATCGAGATCATGGACGTGCAGTCCCTTCTGCCCTTTGATGTTCACGGAAAAATCGTGGAGTCGCTCAAGAAGACCAACCGCATCCTGTTCCTGGATGAGGATGTCCCAGGCGGGACGTCTGCATACATGCTGCAGGAAGTCATCGAGAAACAGGGCGGCTATTACCATCTCGACTCTGAGCCGCGCACATTATCAGGCACAGCTCATCGTCCTGCCTACGGAAGCGATGGGGATTACTGGTCCAAGCCGAATGCTGAGACGGTTTTCGATACAGTATATGAAATGATGAATGAAGTGGATCCGGGTCGTTATCCGGCCGTTTACTAACCGCAGAGACGCAAAGTACGCGGAGAGATTTAGAGGTGAGAGAAATGCGCTTTTCGGGCCATAATGATATATCGGATGTAAACAAAACCGCAGAATCAATTATTGGTTCAGCTATAACGGTATCAAACGACTGGTTCATAAACTCAAAGAATAAAAACTCTGTGCTCTCCGCGTCTCCGCGGTGAAAACAAGGAGTAATTATGGCAACAAAAGTTTTGGTCCCTTCATTAGGGGAAGGCGTGGAAGAAGTCACAGTCATAAAATGGCTCAAGAAAGAGGGCGAATCGGTCAATGAGCTGGAGCCGCTTCTGGAGGTGAACACCGACAAAGTGGACACAGAAATCCCTGCGCCCGCCTCCGGGACGGTATTGAAGATCATGGCCGCCGAGGGAGTCCCGGCAAAGGTGGGGGCGGTGCTCGGCTTTCATTGGCAAACCGGGAGAGAACGTGGACAGTTCCAGGTGGTCAAGTGTCAACTGTCAGGGCCCAAGGGACGGAAAAATCTGATGGCAAGGAAGAAAACCTGACACCGTGATACCTCGCAACATGAACTACAGGATGTTGGCTTCATTTCCCCTGTCGTCGCAAAGATCGCTGCGGAATATGGAGTGAATTTGCAGCAGGTACAGGGGACAGGATTGAATGGGCGTATCACCAAAAATGATGTTTTGAATTTTGTGGAAAATGGGAAAAAGACGATGGACCCTGGACCACAGACCACCGTCCATCGTCCACATCGTCCCGTCGCGGGATCGTCCATGGTCAGCGCGTCCACAGGAGATCAACTAATTAAGCATACCGTCATCCGCAAACAGATCGCCGAGCATATGCTCCTGTCCAAGCATACCTCGCCGCATGTGCTGACTGTCATGGAGGCGGATATGAGCCGCGTGGCCAGACATCGCTCGACAAACAAGGAGATGTTTGCCCGGGATGGCGTGAAACTTACTTTTACCGCCTATTTCATGGCGGCCATCGTCGCCGGATTGAAAGCCTATCCGAACGTCAATTCCTCCTGGACGGATGAAGGCATTCTCGTCCACAAGGATGTCAATATTGGCATGGCCACCTCTCTGGGAGAGGAAGGTTGATCGTCCCGGTGATCAAAGGGGCGGATAATCTGTCCCTGCTGGCGATGGCGCGGGCGGTGAACGACCTGGCCAACCGGGCGCGCACCAAAAAGCTCCAGCCCGATGAAGTCAAGGGCGGGACGTTCACCCTCACCAATCACGGCATCAGCGGGTCACTGCTGGCCTTCCCGGTCATCAACCAGCCGCAGTCCGGGATCCTGGGAGTCGGCGCGCTGCAGAAGCGGGTGGTGGTCATTGATCGACGCCGATCGCCATCCGCCCGATGGTCTATCTATCGTTTGTGTTCGATCACCGCATCCTTGACGGAGCGTCTGCGGATTGGTTCCTGATGAAGGTAAAAGAAACGCTGGAGTAACATGCTTGCGGCCTGAAATGACATGACACTTCGATGAGCGTGCAAGAGACTGGGATTCAGATCCCTGGAAGGTGGAACGTGCGCGTGTAGTGGCGGATGCCATTCGGAATACAGTTCCATTGTCGACAAGGATGAAAGCCCTTGAGTATGGCTGCGGCACAGGCTTATTAAGCTTTGCACTTCAACCCGATCTGGGTGAGATCACTCTCGCAGATACTTCACAGGGAATGCTGGATGTTCTGAGTGAGAAAATCGCAGGCGCCAGGGTAACCAATATGCGTCCTGTGCGGCTCGATCTTGCTATCCGATCCTTTACCTGCTGAGCAGTATGACATCACCTATTCCTTGATGACCCTGCATCATATCCATGATGTGAAGGTTATATTGTCCAAATTCCATGATCTGCTCGTGCCACAGGGTATTTTGTTAGTGGCCGACCTGGACCAGGAGGATGGCTCCTTCCACACCGATGGGACAACAGACGTCCATAAAGGCTTCGCCCGTGTGGAGCTTCGGAAAATGGTGGAAGAGGCCGGCTTTGGGAATATCTCGTTTATGACGGCCTATCAGATCAAAAAGCAAATAGGTAATGAAGAGAAGACATTCCCCGTCTTTTTAATGACTGCGCAGAAAATCTAATCACTGAGGATATTCATGGCAAAAGTACAGGATCATCCGGATATCAGCCCCATGGTGCATCCGCCCCTGGTGGCTTTGCTGTTCATCGTGATCGCCTATTTCCTGGGACGTTTCGTTCCACTTCCTTTTGTCGTTCCGCCGGTTTTGCAGTACATCGGCCTGGCTATAACCTTTATTGGTTTTTTGCTTGGCATCGGCGCATTCATGGAGTTTAGAAAGGCACGCACCACGCTCGATCCGCACGGCACGACAAAAAACCTGGTGACCTCCGGAATTTACCGCTTCACCCGCAATCCCATCTATCTGGGCTTCCTGTTGATGGTCATTGGCTTGCCCTTGAATTCAGGTCTGATCTGGGGTCTTGTCGCGGCTCCCTTCTATATGATGACGATGTCACGCCTGGTCATCGAGCGGGAAGAGGCCTATCTGGAAAGAAAATTCAAGAATCAGTACACAGACTACATGTCCCGCGTGAGACGCTGGCTGTAGAGTAAAATAATCAATATCAATGTCAGAGTGAAGCTGGAACTACTTTTCCGAAGACTTACAATGACATCCATAAGGAGATAGGTATGGCGGAAAATTTTGATGTGGTTGTGATCGGTGCGGGACCGGCGGGATACGTCGCTGCGATCCGCGCTGCGCAGCTGAAGCAGAAAGTCGCCATTGTGGACAAGCAATGGCTGGGGGGCGTGTGTTTGAATGTGGGCTGCATCCCTTCAAAGTCATTGTTGAGGAATGCTGATATCGCACACATCCTGCGCGAACGCGGCAAGGATTTTGGCTTTTCCTTCGATAATCTGAAGCTGGATTTCGGTGTTGCCTTCAAGCGCTCACGCCAGGTATCGGATCGTCTCGTCAAGGGCGTCGGATTCCTGATGAAGAAGAACAGCATTACGGTCTTCATGGGCGAGGCGCATCTGACGAAGCCGACGACGGTCACCGTTAAAGACAAGGACGGCAAGACGACCGAGCTGAACGCCAAAAACATCATCGTGGCGACCGGCGCGACAGCAGCCGTCCCCGGCGCGTGGAAAGTGGACGGTCAGAAGGTCGTCACCTATCTCGAAGCGATCTTGCAGGATAGGCTTCCCAAGTCCGTGATCGTGATCGGCTCCGGCGCGATCGGTGTGGAGTTCTCCACTGTCTGGCGCTCCTACGGCGTGGATGTGACCATCGTGGAAATGCTGCCGCGCGTGGTCCCGCTGGAGGACGAGGAAGTCTCGAAGGAGCTGAAGAAGGAATTCGAGAAGCGCGGCATTAAATGCCTGGTGGGCAACAAGGTCGAATCGGTCGAAGCCACTGACACCGGCGTGAAGGTCAAAGTTTCTGCAGAGGGGAAGGAAACGACTCTCGAAGCGGAGCAGGCCCTGGTGGCGATCGGGTTCCGTCCCAATTCGAAGGGACTTGGCCTCGAAGAGGTCGGCGTCAAGATCAGCGAGCGCGGCTTTGTCGAGATCAACGAGAAGATGCAGACCAGCGTCCCGAACATCTATGCCATTGGCGATGTGACCGGCAAGCTGATGCTGGCACACGTCGGCTCGGCCATGGGCATTATCGCCGCCGAGAATATCGCCGGCGCGGAGACGATCACGCTCGACTACGAGATGATGCCGCGGGCAACTTATTCCCAGCCGCAGGTGGCCTCATTTGGCCTGACCGAGGCGCAGGCCAAGGAGCGCGGCTTACACCATCAAGATCGGGCGCTTCCCCTTCCAGCCCAACGGCAAGGCGCTGGGACTTGGCGATTATGCCGGCTTCGTCAAGCTTGTCGTGGATGAAAAATACGGCGAGATCCTCGGCGCGCACATGATCGGTCCCGAAGTGACCGAGCTGCTGCCCGAGCTGACCCTGGCCCACATGATGGAGCTGACCCCGCACGAGATCGCCCGTAACGTCCACGCCCACCCGACGCTTTCGGAGGTGCTGATGGAAGCGGCCCACAGCGCGGAAGGCACGCCGATCCACATGTAAGAAAGAACTCCGGGTTCTCAAAGAACCCGGAGTTCTTTCTTTATTTGCTCTTTATTTCTTCGATCAGCGCCTGGGGATCCAGGATAACGCCAAACTTGTATTTCCTCCCATCATGCTGAATTTGAATTGTTCTACCTGTATTTAATGCGCCATTCCAGAATTCTTCAAGGGTAATCTCTGGATTAACTTGTGCAGCCAATGCATACATTCCAGCAAGATATGGGATGGACCAGCTCCAGCCGCCCTCTCTATAGAAGACATAATCCTCATTTCCTGTTGGGCTGGCAGTTGTCCGGGAATCCATGGGAACCAGCAGCAATTCCTCTGGCGGATTCCCAAACTTGTAATTCAAGGGGTCGGCAAAGTAATCCTTTTCCCACCACAACCCTGGGACAAAGGATTCGAATTGATTAGGATCATCCAAAGGTCCCCGTCCAAGACCCTGAAAATACAGTTCGTCGGTATGACCCAGGCTTGAGCTGATCACAAAAATTCCTGCGGCTTTGGCTTCATTGACTGCAGCAGTGATCTCCTCGAAACCTGTGCTTTTCGTGTTCCACCCCCATGACAGGGAAAGCACGCGGATTTTTCGATCTGCCGGAAGATTTTCATTAATTTTCACAATACGTTGAACAGCTTTTGCCCAACAAGCGAAATCTACATCCTGGAATGTTTTCGCACCACAAAAGCCAGTTGCAATGAAATACAAATCTGCCTCCGGAGCTACACCGACGGTTTTTCCAACGGCAATGGATGCAACTGCTGGCCCGTGCATCTGTGCCTGAGGCGCTTCAGATATAACGTCCTCCGTTTCTTCATACAGCCGTAGACGATCTTTATATTCAATGTGGTCTACCAAAAGTGTTTGATCAATTATGGCAATGGAAACTCCTTTGCCGGTGATTCCCTGCTCATGCAAGGCTCTAATACCCAGCCCTGGATCTTTATTGAGGCCCAAGATTTTTTGCCAGTCAAAGCCAGCCGGCATTTTATCTGCTGCAGGCCATTGTGTCTTGCTGTCGAAGCTGGCATACATCAAGTCGGCCAGCGATGCGGTCATGTCAACTTTTTTCAGATCCCTCGAGCGCAAGTCCACCTGCCATGGATCGGCTGACGTTGGGTCAAATCTTGGAATGGAAGTTATCGCCGGAAAAAATTGGCTGAAATCAGCAGCCTGTGGATGCCGAACGATCTGAACCTCAGTCTGAATTTGTTGAGTAGATTGAGCTGTAGCTGTTGGAGATATTTGAGTGGCGGTAATCGTCGGCGTTGGCCGATCAACAGCTGGTACTGCACAGGAACCAACCAACGTTGCAAGCGTAAAGATTAAAATGCTTCGATAAAGTTTCGACATTCATCCCTCCCAAGCTAAAGTCCTTAATGCATAAAGGAAATTGTACTCTTTTGCACAATCGACTGCAATCAACGAAAACCTGACGAATGTCAGATGGGGAGTGGTAGGATTTCTGCCCCTTTCCATGGAAAAACTGGCAAATCTGGGTATTTCAGAACGGAATACGGCCCGAATCGTTTCATACTATTAAGAATTCTATTTTTATTTCCATATGTTGCGTTTTGATCGTTTTTCAGGAGGTCGCGTGAATATGCAGTCTCGTGGCAGCGTTTCCCAGCGGGGGTTATTGAGCATTTCGATGTTGTTGTTCAGCGTGGGGAGCCTGAGCATTGCAATGCTGGCTGGGGCAAAGCTGGTCTTCGATATTTTCGAGGTTGGCCTGGAGGCATCACTGAATGGATTGGTCATCAAGGTGATTGTGATTGGGCTTGCCTATTTCGTTGGGTGGGCGACGGCCCTGTTGGCGATCCGGGTCTACGGAAATCTTGTCCTGCCTTTCATTATCAATTTCTATATCTGGGCGTGCCTGATCGGTATTTGCACCCTATATCTTATGATCCTGCAGCGGCTCTACAACCAGGAGTACAATTTATTGCGTTTCATTGCCTATGTTGCAGTCATCGCCTCAGCCGCGCTGGGAATGATAGGTCTGCACCTCCTCGTGGATGGTCATGACCTGCGCCCGCTTTCCATCCCCATATTGATCATTGGTTTGATCCAGCTTGGCCTGATCGTGCTGCGTTATGTATTCACCCCGGATGCAAAACCAGGCTATCTAATCTATGACCTGATCTTTTATGCAGGCATGGCAGTCTTTTCGATTTTTATGCTTGCCCATATTGGAATTCTAGAACCCGTTCGCCGGCAGATGGCCTATTATTTTGACATGAGCAGCGAGGCGAACCGCACCGAGGATTAAAAAGACTTCCGAAGTCTACCGCTTGTCTCACGCATGTTCCACGTGCGTACGTAAACTTTTTAGACTGCTTTGAAGGCTAAAATCAAATCGTGAAGTTTACTTAATTATGCGGCACTCTGTAAGTTATTTCGCCAGGGGGATTTGGATAAAGAAAGTGCTACCCGGCAATTTCTCTTCATCATAACCAGGACTTTCCACCCAGATTTTCCCCCTGTGTGCCTTGACAATCCCCGCCGAAATCGCGAGGCCAAGACCAGGCCCGCCGCCTTTGAACTTGGTGCGGCCCGAGGAATGCAGCTCCACCTTGCCAAGCTGGTACAGCTTTTCAAAGACGATCTTGTGGTTGGCAGGATCGATGCCAATGCCCGTATCGCGGACGCGGATCTCACAGAAATGCCCTGAGCCGTTTGCATCCACGGGTTCGGCGCTGACGTGGATCGAGCCGCCATCAGGAGTGAACTTTATGGCGTTGACAATGACATTGTCAAGCGCTTTTTTAAGGAGCTCGGAATCTGCGAGAATGGGCGGCAGGGTATTGATCGCGGGATCGAGCTCGAGTGTGATGTTGCGCAGGGCAAGATCGGCTGTGTAATCCTTGTGAAGAATGCGCAGCAAATGTATGAGGGAGAGCGATTCCAGGTGCGGACTCAAAACTTCGTTTTCGAGCCGGGCCACATCCAGCATGCTGTTGACGATCTGGTGCAGGCGGTCCGTGCCCTGCATGACACCATCCATGGCCTGGCCGAACATGGGATCGCTCTTGAGGACTGGCGAGCCTTTCATCATACCTACGTATCCTTTGATCACGGTAAGCGGTGTGCGCAGTTCATGCGCGGCAACCTGGATAAAATCGCTTTTGTTCTTGTCAAGTTTCTTGAGGGTGTTATGGGCATTGCCCAGCTCTTCCACACGCTGTTCGACCATGCGCTCCATCATCTGGTTGAAACGGTTCAGGTCGTCATACAGTCGCGCATTCTCAAGCGCAATGGAGGCCTGGATGGCAAATGTGCTTGCCAGCAAAACGTCATCCTGATTGAAGGAGGCCGGCGCGCTCCGGCTGAGGATCAGCATGCCGTTGACCTTGTTCTTCAGAAACAGGGGAATCCCCAGCCATGAGCGGTCCTCGGGCAGCCAGTCCGGCTGTCCCCAGGTTTGCATATTTTTCACATCCCCGATGATGACCGGCTCGGCCTGTTTTGCAATGGCATGATAGATGTTCGTGCCGCGCACGCTATATCTCAATTTTTCGATGGGCGCATCCTTCGGGAAACCCTTATGGGCGAGCAGGGTTACGACCGCGTTGATGTCCTCCAGGAAAAGAGCGCAGCGATCACTTTTAACCACCTGTGACAACTGGGCTACGATTTGCTGCGGGACTTCCTCCACTGTGGAGAGCGAGGAGAGCTGGCGTGAGGATTTTGCCAGCGCCTCTGCTGCAGCACGACGGGATTGTTCGCTTGAGTACAACTTCGCGTTCTCGGCAGCAGTCCTTTCCGCCCATTCCTTGGCGATATCCAGCTCGGCGGCGCGTTCGCGTGCCTCTGCGAACAGGCGCTCCACCTCCTGCTGGGCCTGCTCCCTTTGCTGGACGAGCATGGTCCGCAGCAGGGCACTGCTTACCAGGTTGCGGATGCGGACGTACACCTCCCAATCACTCGGACCCATTTCCACCCACATGAATCCAAAGCGGTTCTTCGCCAGGGAGAGCGGCATGACCACCGCAGTATAGCGGCGATCCTGCGGCGTTTTTCCGCGTGGGATCAGCTGGCCGGTCGCCTTGGAAGAGCGCTTGAGAGGGATTTCAAATTTTGAAGCTTCATACTGGAACAACAGATTGTAATTTTCAGGGAGCGGTGACGAAACAGATTGCGGTGCCTTTACATCACCGTAATACATGACGTACCAGCGCTCGATCCCCATCTGTGGGAAATGTTCTGAAATGGCCCTGCCGATCTCATCCAGAGTCATGGCCGGCGCCATGGAGAAGCTAAAGCCCTGCAGGATGCTCTCCTGCTGCTCCAGGACCAGCCTGCGATAGGCCTGCGTGCGCTGGGAGAGCTCGCCTGCCAGCAGACGCGCCTGCTGGAATAAATTCTCAGCCTTAAGCATGATGGTGTGTTCGGTAATGCCTCCCAGTGCATACCGGCGCATCGTGGAAATGACGCTGTGCCAGATGGTAGTGGGCAGGTTGTTCCTCTGCATGAGCTCGATCATGGCATTGATCGTCTTGAGGAACTCTTCATTGGTGATCTTGCTCCCCAGTGCCAGTATGAACCCGTCCCAGGTGCGGCCGAAGGCATCCTTGAACTGGGGCAGGGCTGCGTCCTGCTCGGTGATCCCGGCTGAATTGAGCAGGGCACGCAGGGCGGCTTCGCGTTTGTTTTCCAGCTTGCCGGTCCGGGCCACATCGTGTGGGGCAACGGCTGCCTGGCGGACATTCTCAGGCATGCAGCCACATGACCAGCGGACGAGCAGCTGCGTGGGCGTGACTGTCGTCCTCGGAATGGTTTGGCCCTGCATGCATTTGATGAGGGTCTCGAAAGCCTGTTTGCCAGTGGTATAGAACGACTGGCGCACGGTGGTCAGCGGGACACCGATCGCCTGGGCCTCGCGCAGATCGTCGAAGCCGGTCACCGCCACATCATCCGGGACGCGAACGCCGCGCTGCTGGAGGGCCTCCAGCGCGCCGAACGCCATGCGGTCATTCGCCGCGACGATCGCCTGGAAACGGAGCGAGCGGTCATCCAGCAGGATCCGAATCGCAGCTCTCCCGCTTTCGGCGGTGTAGTCGCCCTGCACGACCAAATTTTCATCGAAGTGAAGATCATGTGCCTTCAACTCCTCCTGATAGGCCTGGAAGCGTTGTTCGGCGTCGACCTGTCCCTGGATGCCGCGGATAAAGGCGATGCGCTTATAGCCGTGCTCCTCGATCAGGTGACGCAGTACAGTGCGCATCCCCTCCGTGTTATTCGGGAGGAACATGGCCGCGCCGGGCAGGTCGACCGATTGGGTGACGATGGGGATGCTGCCATATAGCTTGCGCACCAGGGTTAAGTCCGAAGGATTGACGCCGTAGGCAACATCAGCGGTCAGGATCAGACCATCGAACTGTTCGGGCTTGGCAAGGTCATACAGGCCAAAGGAAGGCTTGTTCTCCTCTGATAGATTGGGTGTGAGCGGACCGCCAATAAAGTGGACCAGATTGACGTTGCTTGATTCAGCCGCATCCGTGATACCTGCAATGAACTCAGACCCCCAGGCGCGGCCCACCTGGGAGGTGAATACGCCGATCGTTTTTCGCTCAGAGGCTGATGAGGTATCGGACAACATGAATTGCATTCTCCTGAAACGGGTTTGAGGATTATATCCCTGAATTTTTTCAGCCTGAACAACAAAAGAATGACAAAAACACTTCTTACAAAATTGACAACTGATGTTATTGTGGCCCGCCATCTCTTTATAGAGAGATATCACATCCTTTAACTTCCAAGATCCTTGTATTTCAGCATGGAGATCCGTGTGAAAATTTGCAGCTGGACAGGCGTGTATTAATCGTATAATCGACAGGTTCAAAGAATAAATTTATGACAAACTTAAAGTTATGTAGCTAAGAAAATCACGCTGGTTCTGTTTGCTGCACAGAGCCTTGCCTCGGCTGGGTTTATCGCCACGGCAGCCATCAATCCCATTCTTGGGGCAAAACTTGCCTCGGACCGTTCGCTCGCTACAGTGCCGGCTGCGGCCTATCTGTTAAGCAGCGCCTTTGCGGCACCCATGTGGGGAATTCTCATGGATCGCATTGGGCGGCGGAATGCGATCAGTATCGGCCTTGTGATCGGGATCCTGGGTAACATTCTTGTGCTGGGGGCCATCCAGGCGGAATCCTTTACCTTCGTGATTGCCGGTCTGATGCTCATGGGGGTGACGAATTCGGCGGTGCAGCTGAGCCGCTTTGCCGCGGCCGAAGTGAACCCGCCTGCCCAGCGTGGGCGGGCCATCTCAGCGGTGGTGCTGGGTGGAGTGATCGGTACATTTCTGTCTCGTTTCCTGGCAGTGCCAGTGGGCAACCTGGCGGTCAGCCTGGGCATGGACGAGCTTGCCGGCGCGTATATCACCACGCTTGGCCTGTTTGCCGTTGCCACCATCCTGGTGTTCATCGGCCTGCGTCCCGAGCCGCGCGACGTTGGCCGGGAGGTGGCGAAACTTTATCCGGAGGAGATTCCCCACGGCGAGGCGCGTCCCGTTTCGACGATCCTGCGCCAGCCGGCGGCGATCACCGCAGTGACGGCGATGATGCTGGGACAGGTGGTCATGGTTGGCATTATGGTGATCACCTCCCTGCATATGGAGGATCACATGCACAACCGGGCCGATATCTACTCGGTCATCTCCGGTCATACTTTTGGCATGTACGCCCCCTCCCTTTTTTCCGGCTGGCTGCTGGATAAATGGGGCCGCGGCAGGATGATCCTGATCGGCTCATTCACGCTGCTGCTGGCCTGCATCACGGCTCCGCTCTCCCCCGATGTGCTGCCGCTTGGCATCGCCCTGTTCCTGCTGGGCGTAGGTTGGAACTTCTGCTTTGTGGGCGGCTCCACCCTGCTTTCCGATCAGCTCTCCCCGATCGAGCGATCGCGCACGCAGGGCACAAGCGATATGCTGGTGGGGCTTGCCTCGGCATTCATCAGTTTAAGCAGCGGTTTTATTTTTCGCGGCAACCGGTTATACGATGATGGCTGTCATTGGTGGGCTGTTGTCGCTGGTGCCGCTTTTCTTGTCGGTAATGTTTTTGAGAAGGAAAACCACAACGGTTGTGGCCCAATAGAAAAAATCCCGCTTGTGCACGCAGCTAGCGGGATTTTTCCTTCTAAAAGCCTGGCAAGGGTTTTTTCATGGGCACTCAATTTATTTCGTTCGAACTTCGCAAGGTTGTAGCTACTTCCTGATCATTGTCAGCAGCATTTTAAATTTCGTAACTGCCTTCAACGCATGCGGCTCGTTGGCCGGCATGATGATGGCATCGCCAGGCTTGAGTTCGAAGGGCGTGCCTGAGATGCGCACCTCGACCTCCCCGTCCAGCACGTGGACCAGGGCGTCATAGGGAGCGGTATGTTCGCTGAGCTCCTGGCCCTCATCGAAGGCGAAGAGCGTGATGTTGCCTGCCTCCTCCTTCGTTATCTGCCGGCTGACGACGGAACCATCCTGGTAGGAAGCCAGGTCGGCCATGTGTAGTATTTCGGATTTTGGTGCTGTTGCCATGAGTTTCCTCCTGTCATTGCGAGCAGAGCGAAGCAATCTCCTAATGATATGAAACGCTCTTTTGCAAGGAGATTGCTTCGTCGGGCTACCGCCATCTCGCAATGACACTGTTTACTTGATCTCAACCTGATATGCGGCCGGCTGACGTGTAAAGCGGGTGGTGCCTGTCACGATCAGCGTTGCTTCATCGCCATTCTTAAGCGAGAGGGGGATCTCAGCGGTCTGGTCTGCATTGACCGGGATCGGGGTCACCGTGGTGCCGTTATCGCCCTTGACGATGAGAACTCAGGCGATAGGTCTGGGGGAGGACGTTCTCCACACGGGCAAAGCCTGCGCCTGCCCAGCCGCCGTCATCCGTTTCGAAATCGGACTGGTAGTTGATCGCGTCCACCTTAACATCGTCCAGCATAAAGCCTTCGCCGTTCAGCGCGGCATCTGTCACGTACTCAAAACGGATCTGCACCTTCTGACCTGCATACTTCGAGAGATCCACTGTCTCATCCACCCACCCGTTGGTCTGGCCATTGTAGCCCCAGCCATAGGAATTGCCGGAAGGGTCCTTGTCTGTACCCGACGGCGTGGTGATGATCTGCCATGTCTTGCCGCCATCGGTGGATGCTTCCAGGAAGACATAGTCATAATCGGTTTCCACGTCATACCACATCGAGTAGGACAGGTTGATCGGGCCGCTCACGTTCGTAAGGTCAAACTCACGGGTGAGGGTCATATCCAACTCATCGCCACGGTTTGACCAGAAGACATAGTTGCCCGAATGTGCATCGACCGGCAACAGACCGGTGATCGTCGAGCCGGTGAATTTAGAGTGTAGTCACCTGCGCAGTTGATTGTTAGATAATCAATTCCATACTGGTTGACCTGGCCGCTGAGGGACTGCGGACAATTTGTGATCGGATCCGTTGGCTGGTACTGGGGTGCATCTGGATAGTTCTTATAGGTATAGCGGCCATCCCCAACACTGTCCATCCTTCAGATACAGGGCCGCTGCCCAGTCCATGAAAACATCGTCGGCGGTGATCAGCATTGCCGGTCTGTGGATCGGTGATATTGAGTTGAGCCAGGGTGTCGTCCACGCTGGGCAGATCATTTTCCGGATTGTTGGTGAGCGCCTGCGTGGCTTCCTTGCCAAAGCGGTCGAGGAAATAGGTCAGATACAGAAAACTCTGGCCATAGTGACTTCCAAAATCCGGGGAGGAGCTATCCACCCAGGAATTCAACTGCAGGTCGGGGTTCTGGATATAGACCCAGTCTGCGCCGCCGACATCATACTTGTTCAGGAATGCGCCCACCTCGGCAAAGCCCTCATTCATCCAGGAGACATCGTTGCGGTCGGATGCATTCTGGATCATGTGCACAAATTCGTGCGCGAGTGTGGCATAGGTATATTGATCGCCCAGGTTCTGGGTGGAGCCCAGCACATAAGTTTCATGGGCATTGGAGTATTCCTTAACCTGGGATTGTATGCATCGGACGAGTTGTAATATCCCGCAACATTACTTCCAATATCATGGGCGTACAGGACGTAAATATGGGGATCGTTGTCCACACCCGGAGTTCGCCTCGCTGCCGAAGAATTCGCGGTCGGTTGGATAGATTTGCTTTCAAAGGTATCCATCAGCTGTTTCATGTCATTTTCGTTGACATCTGTCCCGTCCTCGGCCCAGAAATAGGAGTGAGGAGTGATGTAGCGCAGGGTAAAGTTGCCCTGGCGATGCTCCGCGGTATCGGAGTTCGAAATCCAGAACTTCTCCTGGTCCCCCACCTGATAGGTTTTTGCCTGGATGGTCTGTGGGACGTTGCATACGCTCTGCAGGCGGCATGCCAGCTCATTGGGATCATTCTCGGGAACGTTGGTCTGTTCCAGTGTTTCGAGGGTTGTGCTCGTTACAGAGTCGGTGGATGGGCGCTGCAGTTCAGGAGTGGCTTGTGGTGTGGCTGTGCTGATAAAAGGGGTCATGATCGATGGTAAATTGGATGATTGTTTATAAACCTGGTAAGCAACCACTCCTGCGCCCAGGATTAGCACACACGAACAACATACAAGAATTGCCACAATGGCCCCCACGATCTTTGGGACCGATGATGATGACGATGATGGCTGATTATTGGTTTCCATGTATTTGACTCTCCTGAAATATTTTGTCAATCTTAGCGGGTGTTGATAAATGCTTGATTAGGATTGAACGACCTTGCGAAGGTTTCAAGTCCAACCCTCGCAAGGTCGTTTCATGCAAAAAGCGGGAGCAGCCTGTTAAACTGCTCCCGTTATTTCTTATGCGTCTGCGTGCTGCTTTGACTTCTTCTTCATCACTGGCTCGGACGAATGGAAGATGATCCTGCTCTTCTCCTCATCCACATCCACCAGGATGGTTCCGCCTTCCTTGTATTTGCCGCTCAGCAGCTCCACTGAGAGCGGACTTTCCACATTTTTCTGGATGGCCCGCCGCAGGGGGCGCGCGCCGAATGCGGGGTCGTAGCCCGCCTTGGCCAGCCACTGGCGGGCAGCATCGCGTTAGCTGAACGGAAATATTGTATTCGTTCAGGCGGTCCTGCACTTCCTTCATTTGCAGGACGACGATCTCCTCCATCTGTTCGACGGAGAGCGGCGAGAACATGATGATCTCGTCGATGCGGTTGAGGAACTCGGGGCGGAAGGTGCCCTTAAGGGCCTTCTCGATCTTATCGTGCGCCTCGCGCTCCTCGTCCGAGGCCTTGGGCTGCAGGAAGCCCAGCGTGCCGCCCTTGCGGACGTACTCGGTGCCCAGGTTGGTGGTCATGATCAGGACCGTATTGCGGAAGTCCACGATGTTGCCCTGGCCATCGGTCATACGGCCGTCGTCCAGGATCTGGAGCAGTGCGTTCCAGACTTCGGGATGCGCCTTCTCGATCTCGTCGAACAGGATGACGCGGTACGGGCGCCGCCGGACGGCTTCCGTTAACTGGCCGCCCTCCTCATAGCCGACGTATCCCGGAGGCGCGCCAAAGAGCCGGCTGACGGTATGCTGCTCGCGGTACTCGGACATGTCAATGCGCACCAGCGCTTCCTCGTCGTCGAACATGAACCAGGCCAGTGCCTTGGCCAGCTCGGTCTTACCGACGCCCGACGGGCCGATGAAGATGAACGAGCCGATCGGGCGGGACGGATCCTTCAAGCCCGAGCGGGCGCGGCGGATCGCGTCGGAGATGGCGTGGATGGCCTCCTCCTGGCCGATGATGCGCTCGTGCAGGCGCGCCTCCATGTGCAGGAGTTTCTGCAGCCTCGGTCTCCATCATCTGGCTGACGCGGGATGCCGGTCCACTGGTGGACGACCGCGGCGATGTCGTCCACATCCACCACCTCGTCGAGCTGGTGTTCGGATTCCCATTTGTCGCGCTTGCCGTGATATTCCTCGTCCAGGCGCAGGCGTTCGGATCTTGTTCTTGGCAGCGCGTTCGTAATCGCGGTTCAGACCAGCCTGTTCCTCTTCGGCCTGCAGTCTTTCGATTTCAGTCTTCATCGCCTTCAGTCAGGCGGCATGGAATAGAGAGCCACGCGCAGTTTCGCCGCGGCCTCGTCCATCAGGTCGATGGCCTTGTCGGGCAGGCGCCGGTCGGTGACGTAGCGGTCTGCCAGGCGGGCGGCGGCCACCAGCGCCTCGTCCGCATAACGGACTTTGTGATGCGCCTCGTAGCGGTCGCGCAGGCCCTGCAGCATTTTGATCGTGTCCTCGACGGTCGGCTCCTCAACGTAGATCGGGGCGAAGCGGCGCTCGAGGGCCGCGTCCTTTTCGATGTACTTGTGGATACTCATCCAGCGTGGTCGCGCCGATGCATCTGCAGCTCGCCGCGCGCCAGGGCCGGCTTGAGCATGTTGGACGCGTCCATGGCGCCCTGGGCCGCGCCCGCGCCGACAACGGTGTGCAGCTCGTCGATCATCAGGATGATCTCACCCTGGGAGCGCTGGACCTCCTCGATGACGGCCTTGAGCCGCTCCTCGAACTCACCGCGGAAGCGGGAGCCGGCGATCATCGCGCCCAGGTCGAGCGGCGACGACGCTCTTGCCGCTGAAAGGATCTCGGGCACGTCGTTGTTGGCGATCTTCTGCGCCAGTCCTTCGGCAATGGCAGTCTTGCCGACGCCGGCCTCGCCGATCAGGACCGGGTTGTTCTTGGTGCGGCGCGAAAGGATCTGGATCAGGCGCAGGATTTCGTTATCACGCCCGATGACCGGATCGAGCTTGCCTTCGCGGGCCAGCTGGGTCAGGTCGCGCGAATATTTCTCCAGCGTCCGGTAACGGGTCTCGGCCTGCGGGTCGGTGACGCGCTGGCCGCCGCGCAGATCCTGGATGGCAGCGTAGACGCGGTCGCGTGTCAGCCCGGCGCACTCCAGAATGCGGGCAGCGGGCGTATTGCGCTCGGTCAGGATGGCGAGGAAAATGTGCTCGGTGGAGATGTATTCGTCCTTGAGACGGTTGGCTTCCTCGTTGGCCAGATCGATAATTCGCTTGACACGCGGGGTGATGAAGATCTGCCCCGCGCCGCCGCCGAAGATATTGGCCTTGGGGCTGGCGCGTAGGGTGGCATCGAGCCGCTCGGTCAGTGCCTCGGGGCTGACGCTCAGTTTTTCCAAAATCTGGGGGATCACCCCGCCGGGCTGTTCGATCAGAGCCAGCAGGATGTGCTCGGTATCGATCTGGTTGTGGCCGTAGCGCTGGATGATCTCCGCAGCGCGCTGGGCGGCTTCCTGGGCTCTCTCTGTAAATCGGTCAAATCGCATCATGGGGAATGTTCCTTTTCTACTTCTACCGCTTATCAAATCGTAACGATTTTCCTGGATTTGTATGTTCAAATTCTAATATCAAGCAAGTAAATACTGCGGCACTTTAAAAACCAAAAGCCCCGCAGGTCGCAAAGTACCTTCCGGGGCCTTGTGACAGGCAGGATTATAACAAAACCTGGTCGACAAAATGTCAACATGGCGTAAGAGGAGTGTTAAATCTGACAGATTGGAGATGTGTCTGCCCTATCCTTCTACCTCAAAACGATCAGGGTCACGCCCGCGATGGTCAGTATCAATCCCAGGACATAGCGCCATGTGATGGGCTCATGCAGGATCAAGAGACCCAGCAGGCTGGCAATCAGGATGCCCATGAGCCGGATTGTAGGGGATCCGAGCGAGACACTGACTCGTGCGAAGGTAAGGTACAACAGCATTGTTACCAGGCTGAACGCCAACCCTACGGCAAAGGAGTAAAGCAATCCGGTCCGAGTAACAAGTAATGGCTGGCCGGTTATCTTTAAATAACTGACCCAGGCCAGACCGAACACAAACGTGGTCGCGCCGTAGATAAACATACCCATGCTTGCCGAGATCTTCGTGCTGGCAAGCTTTACGAAAAAATCAGCAGTCGCCAGGAAGATTGAACAGAGCAGGGCATAGGGAAGCCAGCGCCCGATCATCATGATGGAATTATAAGGGAAAACCGCACCGGCAATTTGCCAGCGCAGTGATCCGGGAGTGCAATATTTAATGTGTCGACTAAGATCAGACTTCGCCGTATTGAGGATATGTGGCACGATGGCCGAGCGCCCTACCCACCAACGCCAAAAGTCCGATCACAACTTTCGCAGTTCCAGGCGACATTCCAGCAGGGACTGCACCAGGAATGTTTTTGATCCCGCACACGGCTTGCTGCAAAATGCCTGGCAATCCATTTTTGTCTACCTTGCCATCCCGCGCCAGGCCAAAATTGGTGATGCCGGTATTGATGTTGGCATTCAAGCCTGCCAGGTCAGGCGGATCGGCTTCACTGAACATGCGGACGTGCAGCTCATCATTGCTGTCACTCCAGGGATGGATGTGCTCGATGCCTGCCGGAAAGAGAACGGTCTCACCGGAGTCAGCCGTTTTCTCAGCCTTCGCAAGCATATACCGTGCTTTGCCTTTGATGATTTCAAATCGCTCGGTGACCGCGGGGTGATAATGTGGAGGGATTGCATATTTTCCTGTGAACGGCTGACAGATATATTCCATTTCAAAATAACGGCCACCCGTTTCCGCCGGCAATTTAACGAGCAGCACCCGTTGGCCGGCAACTGGATTCTCGATCCATGTACCGGAGCTGATCTTTTTCATGCCGCGGCGCTGACATTCTTTGACGTGTGCTGACTTAATCGATCGAGCCACAGATGGATGGCGATGAATGCGATCAATGTCAATACCAGACCGGCGACCAGTGCATACGCCATCGGGTTGGAAAAATTGAAGTCGTTCCACATGCGCGGCAATGCGAGGATGCATAAGGTAATGCCGACCATCCCACTTTCCATCAATATTCGGGTTGCGCTCCAGCGCCCGTCGAAGCCGATGGAAGCCACGCTGCACAGGGTCAGGATGCTCCAGCCGGCAAAGATGCGGGCCGTCAGCGGGGTCAATTTCCAGGGTGCAGCAGAGATCAGAAGGGCAGGTCGAAAAAGCACAAGAAGGAACACCGTTACGCCCAACCCGCCAATGATCTTGAGCGCGGTCCGCACGATGGAGGGGAAAAGCACATCATGTTCCTCCAGACCGATGAGGCCGGTCTTTTGATTTTGCCACCAGACGAACGGCACCAGGAAGGGAGTTAGGATGTAAATGATGGTCCACAAATCGAAGTTGAGTGCACCCTTATGGAACCGGTCCAGGTGCAGGAGGGTGGCAATCAGCATGCAGATGGTAAAAGCGGTGATCGGCAGGAAGCCCGCCTGGACGCGGTGCCATTTTTTATCGGTGAGCAGGCGGGCAAAAAAATAGGCGCCTGCCGTATAGCCTGCACCGATCAGCAAGGCGGATGTGCCGGGGAGGATCGTCCATGCGAAATCGATGTCTGTATGAGTGGGGAAAATATAGAGAGCTAGAAAAGCCAGTAAAAGTACGACAATGACACCGGCAGCCACAACTTTTGTCAATACCAATACGCGGTCATCTCTCATTTCGTTCATAAACTCACTCCTTCCAACGATAAAGACCAGATACCCATGTTTATAACCCACCCGCATGGGAAAGGATGTTATCATTCCATATTATTTATCGGTGACTGGAACGGGATGGCTTATGGATCGAAGATATGATGTGGTCATTGTCGGCGGTGGACCTGCGGGTGCCACTGCTGCTTTTTTTCTGGGACAGGCCGGCGCCAGGGTGCTGGTGCTCGAGAAGGAAAGGCTGCCGCGCTATAAGACTTGTGGAGGCGCGGTCTCGGCCCGGGTGCTGAACCAGTTCCCGTTTTCGTTTGAACCGGTCATCGAGTCAAAGGTCAATGCCGTTTCGTACGGGATGGGGAATAAAATGGTGACCGTGCCCCTGCCGGAATCATCCCTGCGCATGGTAATGCGTGCTGAATTCGATGCACATCTTTTGAAACATGCCCAGGCTGAGGTCCGGGAGGGCGTGGCTGTGAAGGCGGTCAGTGAAAATGATGATTCGGTCACGGTCACGACAAGCAGCGGCGAAAGAGTCGCTGGCAATTTTCTGATCGCGGCCGACGGCGCCAATTCCATCGTGGCGCCGCTCACTTGGCTTGCGGGCTCAAAAAGTCATGGCAGGCGCCATTGAGGTGGAAGCGAAAGTCCCGGACGAAACCCTGGCACGTTTTGCAGGAAATCCAATGCTGATTTTCGGCGATCTGGAGGTTGGCTACCTCTGGATCTTTCCGAAATCTGACCATTTGTCGGTGGGGATTGGCGCCTTGCGTCCCAGGCCGGGCGAGCTGCAATCGGTTTTGAAGCGCGTCATGAAGCGGTATGGGATCCTGCTCGACGGCCAGCAGCGAGGGCATCCCCTGCCAATCTACTCGCACCGCGAACAGGTCAACACCGCCCGGACTTTTCTAGCCGGTGACGCGGCTGGATTTGTGGATCCCTTTACCGGAGAGGGGATTCGTTTTGCGATCAAAAGCGGACGAATGGCCGCCGATGCGATTCTGGCAGGGGATCCCCGACAATACGCGGCGCGCCTGCGCCGGACAATCCATCGCAACCACCAGCATGCCCTCACCTGGACCGATATTTTCTACCGCTCCCCGCGTTTGTTCTTCGAGCTGGGACTGCGCAATCCTGTTCTCAGCCACGCACTGATTCAAATGCTGGATGATCGCATAGGCTATGGAAGACTGTTCTTACGAATTATCGCCGGATTTCCACTATTTCTCACTACAAAAAAGATCACGGTACATGAACCGGATATGCCGGAGTTCTTTGAATTCTTTTAGAGTTATCTGAACTTTCAGGCTGCCTGAATCCATGCTTCCTGCAGCCACCCACAGACCTGGTCATCCATATCGTCCGGGGAATATAACTCCATATGATGGGTAAACCGGCCGGGCGTTGGTTCTACAATCGTTTTCCAGCGGGGAGACAGGTCTCTGCGGGGAAGGCCAAGCGTGAGAACCAGCGGAGCACCCCTGCCTCGCAGATATTTGCCAGGCATCCAGGCATAGGCAAAAGCCTTGTTTCGGCGAAACGCGACCTGGCTTTGTTGGACGAGCATCTCCACAGGCCCCATCGTTTCAATCATTTCACGGAGGCAGTCGAACAACCGCCGGGACTCTTCATTCCCATCGAAGTATTCATCCAGGGTCATCTTTCCCTCCCATCGTCTGCTGTTTGAATTTATTCTGGAGCAGCTCACAGAATGCAATGACCTCACCGGCAGGAATTGCCTCCTCCCGGGATACCTTTAGCAGATTAAAACTCTTCCCGCCTTTCAGTTCCTCCAGCAGATCGGCTGGTTTTGCAAACACGTGAAAATGGATGTGGGAAAAACCTTCCGCTTCCCCATAGCAGGAAATGTATTCCTTCTGACAGTTCAGCTCTTCAAACAGGGAGCGGGTTGCCTGCGATTGGAGGCTGGCCAGCTCTGCGAACTCTTCAGGCGACAGGTCGTGCAGCGCTTCTAAATGGCGCTTCAGGACAATGACCAGCCATCCCATCTTTATAGGATAGGCATGTTCCACCAGCCAGTACTCCCCCTCATAAATTGTGGGACCGGGTGAGATCCTCTGTTCCCTGAATTGGACTTGCAGGTCAGACATTCCATGTTTTAGTTTCTTTTGCGATCAACAGAGAACCATAGTTATCCAGCTATTTAATCAATGATGAGGAATGACTTATTTAGGATGGAATATAAACATACTTATGGTGTTCCTTCTTGTGGTGTCCGTACAACACTGGCGAAGAAATTGGAAAGAATTTGTCTCGAATGACCAGAAATTCGATCGATCACATACAGGCCATTTTCCATTGAGTTCGTATTGCCTGGGATGGATAAGACCAGTTCTTTCCCGTCTGGTGAGCACGTCCCAAACCAGGCATTCTCTAAACCGGGAAAACTGTAAAGTGCCTGGAGGTGACTGCCATCCCGATCGATCCTGTACATCACTGGAGGTTGATTATCCATTCCTGCCCTGCTATGTAGCATAAAATCAATGGTCTGGCCGTCCGGTGACCAGCAGGCAGTACCGATCCAGAAAAGATGATCCTCAATTGTTTCGGTCTGGTACAGCTTCGTTGCTCGACCGGTTTGAATATCTACGAGATAAAGGCCGAAGATACCGTTCTCTCTGGCACCATAGGTAAGCATGGATTTGTCCGGAGAGACCTGGGGAACCGTTGCATATCCATCCGGTAGAGGCGGAGCACTATCTGGCAATTGGGGAGTGGGAATAGAAGAGATCTCTACTGGTTCAAGTGCCGTGCCATCACTATTGATGGAAAAATAAGATGATTTTGGGTTCCGTCCCTCGCCACCCTCCCCACATAATTCCCATCCTTCACAGGAATAGCCGCGAAACCAAATTTGCCACATAGAAGGTGTGGAAATCCGGGAAGGGATGACCTGTGCTGTGGCTGTAAAGGTTGGGCTGAGCGTGAGGATATCGGTCTTTGTGGGAAACACTGTGATGCTATCTTGTGTTGGTAAGGATATTTCCGCTGGCGTGCATGCGGTGAGTAGGAAGACAAGAGCGATGAGGGCGGCTATAGCTTTCATTTATTTGATCCAGAGCACCAACGCTATTCCAGCTCACTCACCAGCCACGTCTTGGCAACTTCAGGATCATCAAAGTACCTGACTGGCAACGAGGAAAGTTCGCTGGTTTTTCTGATCTGCCTGTTGATTTTCCAACGAGCAATTGAGGAGCAGCCCACAAATCCAAGTTTTAGGGTGTAAGCAGCAATATGCTATCAGCATCTCGACCAGTTGCTGAATGACTCGATCCGAAAGTTTTGTCTCGTATAAATCGATCCAGATGCCCATGGGTCGGTGTTTTGTGTTCAAGAAATTCTCTTCCGCCTTCATCATGGCAATGACTCCTTCTTCATCGGTGAAGTAACTTCCGAAGTGAAGGCAAAATAGTTCTCCATCCTTGTAATAATACGGAAATAGCGAGCCGCCGGGTGATGTTTCAATTTGCATATCGATCAAGCCTTGTAGATCAGATCGAGATACTTTTTGAGCATGTCGCTCACCAGGCCGCGTAATGGCAGAGTCGCGGCCATGCCGTAGACGGGAGCCATGGTGCCTTTTTCCTCAGGATGAGCCTTTACGAAATCGACAGCCTCCTGCAGGTTGGCAAGGAAACGTTCTGCAACGCCAGGCTGGGTGTGTCTTAATGTGACGCAGATATGGACGCAGGATGGTTTATGCAGTCCGTTCAGAACTCCACTTTTTGCGGGACATGTAGTCCAATACTTTGTAAATATCCAGTGTATCTGAGGCAAACGCCACGACGAATAATGGATCCCCTAGTACTCGTAATTCAGGAATTTGGCGGATTCCTGCTTTGATGGTCCCGGCTGTTTCCAGGATTTTTTTTGTCGCCTCCAGATAGCCGCTTGCGCCGATGGAAGTCAGCGCGGCCCAGCAGGCGGCGCTCAATGCCCCGGGCCGGCTGCCTGCGAAGGTGGGGGAGAAATACAATCCACCGGGCCAGTCGGTGGCGGTGTAGTACTGGTAATGCAGCAGGTCATGACCGCGGTACAGGATGACCGAAGTGCCTTTGGCGGCATATCCATATTTGTGTGTGTCCACGGAAATGGATGTCACGCCCGGTACACGGAAATCAAATGCTGGCACAGGATAGCCGAGCTTCTCCGCCCAGGGCAGGACAAAGCCGCCCAGGCAGGCGTCCGTGTGAAAGCCGATGCCATTCTGGCGGGCAATTTCGGATAGCTCAGGGATTGGGTCGATCGCGCCGTGTGGGAAGGAAGGCGCCGAACCGACGATAACAACCGTATTGGGATTGATTGCTTTCCGCACAGCATCCACATCCGCGCGGAAGTTGGCGTCAATGGGGATGCGGACCATTTTGATATTGAAGTACTGGCTGGCTTTGTCGAAGGCGGCATGGGCAGTTACGGGCGCGATCATCTCAGGCTGGGTGATGCCCTTCTGCTCGCCCGCCCGGTCACGATAGGTCTTCATCGCCAGCAAGATGCTTTCGGTCCCTCCGGAGGAAAGGGTGCCGCATATATCCTGCGTCCCTTTGCCCAGCATGTCCGCAGTCATGGCGACAATCTCCGCCTCGAACTTGGTCGTGCTCGGCCAGACGTCCGCATGCAGGGGATTGCTTTGCGAGTTGATCATATAGATTTGATTGAGAAAATCAATATGTACCTGGTCGCCGTGATAAACCGCGCCGGAGACAAAGCCCTCCTTCCACTGCGCCTCCTCGTGAGCACGCATGGCTTCCATCTCGCGGAGAATTTCGGCCCGGTCGCGTCCTTGATCCGGTATCTGTGTAAAGGAAGGGAACTTCCCCTTGTACGGCTTGACGGAACTTTCCAACTCTCCCATCATGCCATCGTATTCCTTTTCGATCCGTTGATTAACGCCGGGAATGGCTTTGAGACCCTTTTCCACCGGCCCCAGGAATCGACCGTCAATCTTCCCCAGTTGTTTCAAAAGTGTGTCCTTCAAACTCATCGATGACTCCGTTTACATAGTAACGCAAAAATTTTCAGCTTTTTGATTGAACATCAACCTGCAAATCCATCCAAAAGGAAACTTATTTATGCGACAGGCGTTAATGCTGTTGAGCGCGGTTCAAGCGGGCGTAAATTTTCTGGTTGCTTTGATAGATTGCGACGAACTCTTCGAAGAGCTCATCATAGATCTTGCGATGATCGGGATTGGGCTCATAGACCCGGGCGATCGGTACGCGGCTGGCAATTTCATCATATTGAATATATCCCAATGCTGCCGACGCCAGCAGTGCCGCGCCGCGTACATTGGCCAGGATCGGGTCCTTGACCTGGCGGATCCTGCGGTCCATGACATCGGCGTGGATCTGACACCAGATCTCGGACTTTGCGCCGCCGCCCAGCATGTTGATCGCCTCCATGCGCCGCCTGGTGAATCGCTCCACATATTTCAACAACCAGCGCGAGTTATAGGCAACGCCTTCAAATACGGCGCGGACCATGTGCTCCCGAGTTGTTTGCAGGGACAGGTTGAAGAATCCACCCCGCACAAAGCGGTCATCCACAGGAGTTCGTTCGCCATACAGCCAGGGAGTAAAGATCAAACGCTCGCTGCCGGCTGGCGTGCGTGCGGCGATCTTATCGAAGAGTTGATACACATTCTCCGGCTTTGCACCCTGGGACAACTCGTCAGAGTGAAATAGAATGTTGTCACGCAGGTACTGGAGGGCAACCCCTGCACAGTCCTGTTCATTGGTCAGCAGGTAACGCCCGGGAATCCCGGAAGGGAGGGCGCCCATATTATGAGTCAGATCCGTTTTCTTGAAGGGGACATGACACAAAAGCCAGGAGGAAGTGCCAATATACAGATGCGATTCGTAGTCCTGGACCGCGCCTGATCCAACCGCCGCCGTATGCATATCGGGGGAGCCCATCACCACCTGCACATCCTCCCGAAGCCCCCATTCACGGGCGATGTCTGCCCGTAGTGTGCCAAGGATTCCATTCGTAGGTTTCAGCTCTGGCAACTTCTTGGGATCCATGCCGGTAAGCTTGATCAAATCGCTGTCATACCGGATGTTGGTTATGTTGCGATTATCCGTCAGCCAGTGCGGTGTGATGGAATTGTATGAGGCTGCGAAGCAGCCCGTCAGGCGCAGACCGAGGTAGTCCACCGGTTCAAGAAATTTATAAGTGCGCTGATATAGTTCCGGGTGGACATGTTTTAGATATAGGATGTGTGCGATGGGGTCCTTGCCGGCAGTTCCAGGAGCTCCGCCGGTCCGTTGGATCCACTTCCATAGCTTCTGCAGCGCATATCCTTGAATTTTCACCGGACCGTCGAGGATTTTATTGATATGAGGGGCCCCGCGGGCATCCATCCAGATGATTGCATTGGCGAGCGGGTTGCCGCCTTCATCCACCGGGAGGGTGCCTGACCATTGACCGGTACAAATGATCGCAACGATCTCTTCCCCTGGTACCAGGCTTTTCCCCAGTAATCTTTTTGCGGCTTTATCGATGGCTTCCCACCATTCCTGGGGAGACTGCTCGGCTCCTCCCTCAGGCAGCAGGATTAAACGGGTTTCCTCGAATTCACTGCCGACGATCTCTCCCTGCGTGGAGACCAATGCGACTTTCGGACCCCCGGTTCCCAGATCAATGGCTAGAATGAATTTGTTTGAAGCTGGCATAAGGCGCCTCCAGTTGGGAAATCTATGCAAGAATGGTGTGCCCCGGGCGCTAAAGCTGGATGCCTGAAAAGTATGTCTGCGAGCCAATAAGTATATGTATTCTACCGCTTGTCTCAAGAATCCTTGAACTTTTTTAACCAGATTTTCTTGTGGCAGAAAATATCCGCAACGATCATGTAACAAACTTCCATTTCCAATGGATTAAAATTTAAATTAATTCAAGAGAATGACTTACAACGCGCTATAATTTGATTTAATGAGCTCGGTTACCATTCCTGTTAAGGCGAATGATCACCCACATATCCGCCCGATGAACGTTTTGCGGGACCTTTCGGCTGTCGCGGATTTGATCGAGCTATGCTTCTCGTCCACGATGGACCGCGATGGCCAGCGCTACCTCTCGGATATGCGCCGCGCCAGCCGCGATGACAGCTTTATGAACTGGGCTTCCCATATGGCGGAGACGGCCTCCATGCCCATGACTGGATACGTCTGGGAGCAGGATGGCCGGATCGTGGGCAATTCCAGCCTGATCCCCTTCCGTGATCACGGCAAGCGCGTGTATCTGGTTGCTAATGTAGCCACCCATCCCGATTACCGCAGACACGGTATCGGGCGTGCACTTACAGAGCGGGCCATGCTTCAGGCGCGTGCCGAAAAATGCCTCGGCGGTTTGGCTGCACGTCCGGGAGGACAACCCGGGTGCAATCCGGATCTATGAGGGACTCGGGTTCCAGGAAATTGCCCGCCGTACTGCGTGGTATGTCGGTCCTGAGCACTCCCTCCCTGGATCCGATTCCGGGATCGCCATTGTGCCGCGTCATGCCCGGTTTTGGCCTCTCCAACTAAAATGGCTTCACCGCCTCTATCCGGACCATTTGTCCTGGTATCATTCCTGGAATCTCAATGCCCTCCGGCCGGGCTTCTGGAACTCTCTCTATCGTTTTTTTATCGATTTTCAGGTTAAACAGTGGGCAGCTGTCCGCGGGGACGAGCTACTTGCCACGTTGACGTGGATGCCTCAGGACGGCCGAAACAGAATCCCTCTATGCCGCGATTGGCGAACGCTCCGATTCCGATGGCGAGGCGGTGACCCGGCTGCTGATCAAAGCCCAGCGTGCCATGACCCACTATGCGGCCCTTTCCCTGGACTTTCCCGCCGGGGAAATGACGGATGCGATCCGGGCCGCGGGATTTAATCCACGGCGCACCCTCCTGTGGATGCGTGCCTGAAGCAACTCCTCCCTTTTTCCCCCGTATACATAAATAAAATAACCAATTATTTGGAGGAGTAGCGATGAGTAAGTTTATTCTTCGTCTGGCGATCAACGCCATCGCCTTATACCTGGCGGTCTGGATCCTGCCGGGTCTCGACCTGTCAGGTGGAGTGGTTTCCCTGCTCTGGATCGCCCTGATCTTTGGCGTGGTGAATGCCCTGCTTGGGCCGTTGCTTAAGTTTCTGAGCTGTGGCCTGATTGTTTAACCCTGGGCCTGTTCACACTTGTGATCAACACCTTCCTGTTCTGGCTGACATATACGATCAGCAATTCCTTTGGGTTGGGATTGATCATTTACGATCCGGTCTGGTGGAATGCCTTCCTGGGCGCCGTGGTTGTCAGCATTGTGAGCTTTATCATGTCGATGATCCTGAAGGATGAACTGAAGGGTAAGTAGCACTTATGAGCAATTGAAATCAAAAAGAGGCTGAGCCAGAAAGGTTCAGCCTCTTTTTTGTTAAAGTTTTTTGCGATTTATGCATTCTTCAACCCTGGAAGCCCACCTGCGGATTCAGCCATTTTAGCGCCTCTCACAATTGCCTGCGCCACCACCTCAGCAGCAAATGCACCGACCATGGAAACATCCGCATCCACTTCGCCGGTGGCCAATGCGAAGATCGTGTCCCCGTCAAACATGGTGTGGGCGGGGCGGATGGCTTGCGCCAGCCCATCCTGTGCCATCTGCGCGACCTTTGTAGCCTGCGTCTTGGTCAGCTTTGCATTGGTGGCGATCGCACCGATCACAGTGTTCGACTGGACGGCTGGCTGAACCTGGCCGTTTTTCATCCATTCGAGGGTAGTCCCGGAGCGCAGACCTGCGATCTTCAACCCGCTGCTGGGATCCACCACATCGCCGATTGCATTGACAGCCACGATTGCACCGATGATGAGCCCGTTAATGTCCATGCTGCTTGTGCCGATGCCCGCTTTCATTGCGTATTCCATCCCACGGATCTTGCCAATCGATGCCCCGGTTCCTGCACCTACATTTCCCTCGACGGGCGCATCGGACGATGCCAAAGCTGCGGCGCGGTATCCCATGGCGGCATCCGGACGGACGTCAGCACGACCGAGCCCCAGGTCATATAGCACCGCGGCCGGGACGATTGGCACTTTTACTGTGCCCATCGAATACCCGATATTCTGTTCTTCAAGATAGCGCATGACGCCGCTGGCCGCGTCCAGTCCAAAGGCGGAGCCGCCTGTCAACACCAGCGCGTGAACCTTATCGACCAGATTGACCGGGTCGAGCAGGTCAGTCTCGCGGGTCCCGGGCGCGCTGCCGCGTACATCCACTCCCGCCACAGCGCCCTGGCGGCATAGGAGTACGGTGCAGCCGGTCAATGCAGCTTCATCCTGCGCCTGACCCACCTCGATACCGCGCACATCTGTGATGGCATTCTTAAGTGTCATCAAGCCTCTTATCGTATGAGGTTATCAAAGAGGAAAAAGTTTGTGTTGAATGGATGCTTCAGGACAAATGAATTAGATCAGGTTGCGAACCAGCTGCAAAAACTCGCTCCATTCCTCCTCGAAAAAATGCACTGTGACATTGTTCAGCTCGACGTGATAGGTGGTCTCCCCATCCGGTTCCTCGGCTTTCCATGCCAGGAAGTTATCCGTCTCGGCAATGGTCTGGGTACGCGGCTCGTTATTGTTATTGTTATTCATCGGTTTTCTCCTTATCGGAACTCGTATTTTTGTTCATGCTCCCTGCGAGGGTCCGCCGCAGCAAATTGAAGCGCGCCACCATCTCCCTGCCTCCCGGCGGCCTGGGAATGGCATCCGATGCGGGGAAGGGGTCCAGGTCGAACATTTTGCGCATGGTGTAGCGTGCCAAAAGTGCCAGGGAGGCAAGCAGCGGTGCGGCGATCACAATGCCAAGAATTCCCAGCAGGTCTGCCATGATCAGCGCTGCAACCAGTACGGCGGCAGGATGCACCCGCAGTGTTTGGGCCATGAGGCGCGGGGTGACATAATTATCCATGACCTGGTCGATAACGAGCGACGATCCGACCACGATTGCCACATATACCAGGGGATGCGCCTCGAGACCGAATGGCTTGCTTGTCTGGAAATACGTTATCAGTCCCATCGTGATCCACGTAATCGCCGGGCCAATATAAGGAAGGAATCTCGCCAGCCCGGCCATCAAAGCCAGACCCAGGGCATACTTGACCCCCAGGACGTTCAACAGGACGGTGTAAATCACGAATGCCAGGAAAAATATAATGATCTGCCCGCGCAAAAAGGCATTCCAGATGCGGCCCAGTTTGCTGCCCAGCTTGCGAAGATCCTCGGAATACCCGGGCACGTCGATACGAATCAGATTGCTGGTCAAACCGTTGCTTTCGCTGATGATGAAGTAGGAGACGATCAATATAAAAAATATCCAGCCAATGATCTGCACTGCTCTACCGGCGACCGTCCCGACCAGGTTGCCGGTCCTGCCAAGCAGCGGCTGGACAAAGGAAAGTAGATCCTGGATGAGGGCGCTTTTTATGATGACCGGCATGTCAATGGTGAACGGGCCAACCTGATACACCTGGCCTGCGATCTGCTCGATCAGTGCTGGTAGACTGTTGATAATGGATTCCACCTGGTTGATAAGATTTTGGACTTGCTGTACCAGTCCAATCCCGCCGACCGTGATCAGCCCCAGCACGGATATAAAGATGGACAGGTACAGGATGCCTACAGCCGCCTTCCAGGAAATATTGAGACTGTTTGCGATCAGCGCCGCCAGTGGGTGGAACAGGTAGGAGATGATGAGGATCATCAACAGCGGGGAGATCAAACTCTGGAAGCGGACGAGCAGAAATGCAAAAATACCGATCATCACCAGGCCGACGAGCAGCTTGGTGGTGGAACTCCAGCTCGGGGAGTTAGGCGGTACTTCTTCCATCAGTCAATCTCCAGCATACCCCATATTCTACCGCTTGTCATATAGATTACCGCTTTTTGAAAAGAATCATGAGCTGCCAGCCTTTCTGCCATCCTTCGGATATGCCATCGTATCATCCTCGGCATTAAATAAAAACGCCCCGCGAGGTTGCACTCGCGGGGTAATAAATGAAGTCTAGGGACAGCCATTCAGGAAGGGGAAGAACACGCACCAGCGGAAGGTTGCATCCACCCACCAGAAGAACATACCGCACGTGCACAGGAACAAGATCGCGCCAACTCCAATGGCAATGATCAGCGGATTAAAGCTTCTTGTCTCAACCACCTCGGTCATGACAGGCGGGCTGGCAGGGACGCTCCCGGCATAATCAACAGGCGGTGGAGGCGGCGGCTGGACAGGTCGGGAAATGGGCGGCACCGCTGTAACGCGCGGGGAAACGACCGTGGCGCCCGGGTCGAAGTTTGTCGTTTCGAAGACCAGTACAATCTGCTCACCGAAGGAGACCACCTCACCAGACTTCAGTACCCGTGGGCCGGCCAGCCGCTGCCCGTTGACAAAGGTCCCATTGGTCGAGCCCAGGTCTTCCAGGACATACTTCCCACCCTGGTAGGTCAGACGTGCATGCCGGCGCGAGATCTCGGCATCATTGATCGTGATTGAGTTCGTGGGATCCCGGCCGATCGTGATCTGATCGCCTTCCAACATGAATGCCGCACCGGGCGTGGGCCCTGATCGCATGATAAGCTGGTACAGTGACGCCATGACTTCTCCTTCGAGTATGCAATTATTTCTATTTTCCTGCCTGCCACCAAAATATTCGGAGGCTAAAATCCATTACATAGTGCCGCATCCGTACCAGGCAATCTGTCTCCATTTCAAATTCCAGACAGATAATTGATTAAGCAAGCGGCAGTCATTCAGACGCTGTTCGAAGTGTAAAGGTTTCAGCCTAAAAAGTCAACCACAGGGTGTTACACTTGACAGAAAAATAAGCAAGGCTAGAATCAAACAGCCCTCAGGCATGAATGAGACCAAAACGGAAACCAGATGAATCCCTCCCCTTTACCCATTCCCCCGTTTTTTGACCCGGGCTCTGTCGGCTCCGTCTGGCGGATCCCCTACGAGGAGCGCGCCCGCCAGGCCCGGGATTGGACGCGCCAGCACGGACTGCAGCCGGCCTACGCTGATTCGCCCAGGACCTGGCTGATGTTGATCGACGTACAGAACACCTTCTGCATCCCCGAATTTGAGCTCTACGTAGGCGGGCGCAGCGGGCGCGGCGCGGTGGATGATAACGTCCGCCTGTGCGAGTTTATCTATCGTCACCTGGGACAGATCACCCGCATCACCGCCACCATGGACACGCACCTGGCCATGCAGGTCTTCCATGCCATTTTCTTTGTGGACAGGGATGGCAATCATCCTGCTCCCTATACCGATATCCATGTCTCCGAGCTCCGCGAGGGTAAGTGGATGTTCAATCCCGCGCTGGCCTCCCAGTTCGATATTGCCCCCGAGTATGGCCAGCAGATGCTGATCCATTATGCCGAAGAGCTTGCCAAAAGTGGAAAGTACGCGCTGACCATCTGGCCGTACCATGCCATGCTGGGAGGCATTGGTCATGCCCTGGTCTCCTCCGTGGCCGAGGCGCTTTTCTTCCATTCCGTAGCCAGGATCGCCCAGACCGAAATCGTCACAAAAGGAGAAGTCGCCCTTTACGGAAAATTATTCGGTTATTGGCCCCGAAGTGCTGACAGGTCCCATGGATGAGTCGCTGGGCGTGCATGATCAAAGATTTATCCGGGAACTGCAGGAGTACGACCGTCTGATCATTGCGGGGCAGGCAAAAAGTCACTGCGTAGCCTGGACGGTCTCCGACTTGCTCGATGATATTATGGCTGCCGATCCCCAGCTGGCAAAGAAAGTCTACCTGCTCGAGGATTGCACCTCTCCTGTCGTGGTGCCTGGCCTGGTGGATCACACCGAGGCGGCAGATGCGGCCTATGAGTGGTTTGCAAAATCGGGAATGAATATTGTGAAGTCGACGGATAATTTCTAACACAATCTGTCATTGCGAGCAGCAGGCGAAGCGATTTCCTGGCATTTCCAGCCATAAAGTTGCCTGCCCAGGATGATCGCAATGTCGTAGGTACCCAAAGGGAACGCATGTCCATTTTTGACGAAAAACGCCTGACGAACGAGACCTTCAAGCTTGATATCGAGCGTATGCGCCGCGGCTGGTACTCGGATAAATATTTCGAGAATATTGGCCGCATGCTGACCGCCCTCGCTTCGGAAGGATATACACTACTCCGGTGTCTATCCCAATCTGCCCCCGGATGTTTCCGCCGAAAATATTGCCGTCGGGGATATCGAAGTTGAGATGCAATGGTTCACGCGCCGGGTGGGGAATACCGTGGTGGTCGGTGTGGATAAATCCCTCGAGATGCTCAAATATTGTACCGGCTATTGGGAAGGCGACAAATTCATTAACACGGCGGCCAAGCTCGAAGTCTGGGCGGTCCAGGATGGCACCATGGTCAAGTCGGATGGCAATCCGCTGAATGCCGAGTCCGTGATCAAGGTCCGCGGGCGCTACCGGGATTTTGCCCTGCTCGAGACGCCAACCCTGGGTGTGCTGACCCGCTCCAGCCGCGTCGCAACCAACGTGTATGAGACCCTGATGGCGGCCCGCGGCAAACCGGTCCTGTTCTTCCCGGCGCGCTTCGACCTGCACGAAGTCCAGGCCTCGGACGGCTATGCCTACAACATCGCCATCCAGCGCTTCAACGTGGACTTTTCACAGCAGATCGGATCCTTCGTCTCGACCGATGCACAGGGTGACTGGTGGGGAGGCGCGGGCGGCGGGACGGTTGCCCATGCAGCGATCGCCTCGTTCATGGGCGATACTGCCGAAGCAATGATGCAGTTCTCGCGCATCCTGCCTGCCCATATTCCCCGCATTGCCCTGGTGGATTTCAACAACAATTCGGTGACGCGATTCGCTGCGGGTACTGGAGGCGATGTTCAAGAAGTATCGGGAATTATGTGATGCAGGGAATGAGACCGAAGCCGCCAAATATATTTTGTACGGCATCCGCCTGGATACCAGCGGAAGCGTGCGCGACATATCTGTGGAACCACTGGGCGACCCGGCCCTTGACCTGGGGGTAAACCCGCGCCTGGTGTTCAACGTCCGCCATGGGCTGGATGCCGCGCCTGAAAGCTGGGACCTGCCTCCGGCCTGGAAGGATTCTGCCCGCGACTATTGTCGCAATGTCAAAATCGTGGTCTCGGGCGGGTTCAATCCTGAGAAGATGCGCAAGTTCGAAAAACTGGGAGTCCCCGTGGATATTTATGCGGTCGGCTCGTGGCTTTTCAACAACAACAGCGGCACCGTGACCGACTTCACCGGCGACGTGGTACGCGTGAAAGTGCATGGCAAATGGATCGATATGGCCAAGGTGGGACGGAAGCCGCTCGAGAATCCAAATCTGGAACGCGTCTGGTAAAACCACGCAGGGTCGGGCAGCCGCCCGACCCTGCGTGGTTTTATAGAATTCTCTCCACCTTGAACGGTGTCCCTTCCACCTTTTGCTCGTCAAATTCCCTTGCTGCCAGATGGCCGGAGAAAACTGCCTGGGCGATAATGTTCGGCGCTTCGGCGTCCCCGATCAGACGCAAAGAATTTAATTTTCCTTCATCAAGTGCCGGCTTAAGGTTGTAATACGAGCGCGTCATTTGAGATCCGGTCGCTGACCAGCACCACTCCGTCACACGGCAGTTTGACCTCAGCCCCTGAAATTGTGTTCATCAACTGGACGCAGTCATTTTCCATTTCGCTCAACACTGTTTGAGGATAGAGCTTTACGCCGAGCTTCACCAGCGAGCCTTGGATGCGTTCCTGCTCCAGTGTAAACTGTGACCAATACGAAACCAGCGGTGCCGGCGTGATGAGGGAGACATGCAAGCCATTACTGGCAAGTAATTCCGCCAGGACACCGCCCATGTAATAATGATCATCATCATAAATTACCCAGTTACCACCTGCTAAATTGTGAATTACCAATTTCCCATCCATCAAATCATCCGGGCTGAATACATTGTGTAGTTCGTGCCCCGGGACCGGCTTTCTTAATGTGCGGCCCATGCCGTCCCGCCGCCAGGTCGCGCCTGTGGCGATGATGATATTCTGTGCTCCTGTTTCCAGGATCTCCTCCGCCGTCATCGGGCTGGAGGGATACAGGCTCACATTCTTCATCTTTCGGATCTGGGTCAGGCGCCAGTCCATGACCCGGCGCCATTCATTCAACCCGGGCAGGGCAGACTCGCGAAGGACACGTCCCGCCGATCTCCTTGCGCGCCTCCAAAAGACTCACGTTATAACCGCGTTGGCCCAGCGCCCGCGCTGCTTCCAGGCCCGCAGGTCCGCCGCCGATGATCATAACTTCCTGATTGCTCTTCCTCGGCGCGATGATCTCCGGGTGCCAGCTGCGGCGCCATTCCTCGCCCATGGTCGGGTTCTGCGTACAGCGGATGGGGACATAGCGCGTATCCCCCGTCACGCAGATGTTGCAGCCAATGCATTCGCGGATATCCTCAATTCGCCCCTCCTTGATCTTCTGCGGCAAGAAAGGATCCGCGATCGAAGGGCGCGCTGCCCCGATCATATCCATCACGCCGCGCTTGATGGCAGAGACCATCGAGTCGGGAGATGTATAGCGTCCCACGCCCACCACGGGTTTTGTCGTCAACCCCTTGACGAAGGAGATATATTTTTCCTGGTGTCCTTCGCCGCCAAAGCGGGAGGTAACCGAGTCATTGCTCCAGTTGCTGATGTTCACATCCCACAAGTCGGGCAGTTCGGCCAGCATCGCAATCACGTCGTAGCCTTCGCCTTGATGAGTGATTCCATCCTCGCCAAGCAATTCATCCACGGCAAACCGGACCGCCACTGCGCTCGTATCGCCGACCGCATCCTTTGTATCCTCGATCAATTCGCGGAACAGCCGCACGCGGTTTTCGAGGCTGCCGCCATATTCATCCGTGCGATCGTTGTAGCGTTTCAGGATGAACTGGATCGCGGCCGACATTCCATGAGCCGCGTAGCAATAGACGATATCGAATCCGGCCCGTTTGGCGCGCAGTGCCGCCTCCCGGTGCCACTTCGCGCAGATTGCGGATATCCTCCCTGTCCATGCGGCGGGTCTGGACCGGGTCATAGCCCGAGCCGCCGATGGTTCCCATGGAGCTGGGAGCCAGTGAGGGCACACGCGAATACAGGTTCGGCGCGTCGTACCCGTTGTAGACCAGCTCGATCCCGGCCAGTGAGCCATGCTTATGGACCGCCTCCGCCATCAACGCCAGCGCCGGGATGTCATCATCGCTCCACAATCTCCCTTCAAAATATGGGGAAAGATCGCTCGAGTGATGGATCTCCACTTCCTCCGTACAGACCACGCCCCAGCCGCCCTCCGCTTTGATGCCGCGCATCGCTGCCAATCCCTGCGGCATGCGGTGGCCGAACCCGTTGCAGTGTGGAACCTGATAAAAACGGTTCGGAGCGGTGACGGGACCGATCCGGACCGTTTCGAATAATATGTTGTAAGGGTCGTTCATGGGATTCTCCTGGGGATGGTAGACAGTAAACAGGTACCGAGTATTCGGCAGGCGCATAACACTTGTGTACGTGTCTGCTTGTTTACTTTTCCTACCCAAACCTGCCCGTAATATAATCCTCCGTCCGTTTTTCCCTGGGTGCTGTAAAAAGCGACTTGCCTTCGCCATATTCGACCAGCTCACCCTGCAGGAAGAAGGCCGCGTAATCGGCGGTGCGGCCTGCCTGTTGCACCGAATGAGGCACGAGAATGATAGTGTATTCCTTTTTAAGCTCCTGTAATGCAGCTTCCACCTTGCCGGTGGAGATCGGGTCGAGTCCTGAGGTCGGTTCATCGAGCAGGATGATCTCGGGCTGGAGCGCCAGTGAGCGCGCCAGGCATAAACGCTGCTGCTGTCCGCCTGATAGGGCAATCGCAGGGTCATCCAGCCGGTCCTTGACCTCATCCCAGATGGCTGCCAGCTTCAGGCTGCGCTCGACCGCTTCCTCCAGCTTGACGCGGCGCTTTTCACCCGCGAGTTTCAACCCGTAGGTGAGATTTTCGCGGATGCTCATCGGCAAAGTAACCGGACGCGCAAAGACCATTCCCACTTTTCTGCGCAGTGCAATCACATCGACTTGCGGGTCCAGGATATTTTCTCCGTCGATCATGATTCGCCCTGACACGGTTTTGACCTCTGTGAGATCGTTCAAGCGGTTCAGGCAGCGCAGCAGCGTGGATTTACCACCGCCCGCCGGACCAAAGAGAACGGTGATCGCTTTTTCGGGGATTCCCAGGCTGATTCCGCGCAGCGATTCGGTTCCATCTGCATATTGGACTGAAAGGTTTTCTATCGTAACTTTATTCATTGCTCGACTCACCATTGTCGCTTCGCCCTCGCCCTCGAGCGTATCACCGTTGCGATCAGGTTCAGGGTTAATACAAAGACCAGCAGCACCAACGCTGTACCATACTGGATATCGACCGGCATTTCAGGGACCTGGGTGGAAATCACAAAGAGATGATATGGCAGCGCCATGGTCGGATCGAAAACGGAGGTGGGCAAAGTCGGCAGGAAGAATGCCGCGCCCGTGAACAGGATTGTTGCAGTTTCTCCGGCAGCCCGTTCAAGTCCCAGAATGACGCCTGTCAGGATTCCAGGTAATGCTTCTTTTAAAACAATGTGGCGGATCGTCTGCCAGCGTGTGGCGCCGAGGGAAATGCTCACCGTTCGGAATGCCTGGGGTACGGAGCGCAGCGCTTCCTCGGCTGTGGAGATGATGACCGGCAGGGTCATGATGGCCAGGGTGAGTGATGCGGCCAGGATGGATGTGCCGAAGTTGAAAAAGAGCACAAATATTCCCAGGCCAAACAGTCCGTATACGACGGAGGGAATGCCGGCGAGATTGATGATCGCGATGCGGATGGTGCGGGTCAGCTTGGTGTCCTTTGCATATTCCGAAAGATAGATCGCGGCTGCAATTCCAAGCGGGACGGAGAAGATCGCTGCTCCGATGGTCAGATAAACCGTGCCGATGATGGCAGGATAGATTCCGCCCTCCCGCATGCCATGGCGGGAAATTCTGTCAGGAATTCCCATGAGATGGCAGGCAGACCCTTGATCAAAATATAAATGACCACTAGCTATGATGGGAATGACAGTGGCAATAGCCATCAAGGTCAGGATGCGTAAAGCCGATCCGTTGGGTGAGATGGCGGTTACGAAGAATGTTGTTCATGCTTATGACAATATTCTTTCCGCCGCTTCTTTGCACGGAAGACAAATGACGAAGCCGCGATGTTGACGCCCAGTGAGATCAGGAACAGCACGATGCCGATGAAGAAAAGCACATGATAATGGGTGCTGCCGTTCGCCACTTCGCCCATTTCGGCGGCGATCGTGGCGGTCATGGTGCGGGCGGGGGAGAACAGGCTCCGGGCGTCAATGCCATCACCGGGGCTTTCCGGTCACCATCATCACAACCATGGTTTCGCCAATGGCGCGGCCCACACCCAGCATGACGGCAGTCAGAACGCCGGACTTTGCGGCAGGCAGTGTCACACGCCAGATGGTCTGCCAGCGGGTTGCGCCCAAGTGCCCAGGCTCCCTCCCGATAGGCACGTGGTACCGCATCGAGAGCATCCTCCGATACGGATACTACCGTGGGCACGGCGATCCCGCCGAGGAGCAGGGCGCCTGCCAGCGCAGTCAGACCCGTCGGGAGGTTCAGGAGAGACGCGCAGAAAATTGGCGAGCAGAAGGATTCCAAGGAATCCCAACACGACGGAGGGTATCCCAGCCAGCAATTCCACAATTGGCTTGAGAAATTCACGCATCGAACGGGTTGCAATTTCAGAAATATAAATGGCTGTCCCGATCCCAAAGGGGACGGCGATCAGGAGCGCACCAATGGTAATAATAATGGTACCCGTGATGAGCGGCAGGATGCCGAAATAATCCTCGATCGGATACCAGCGGGTTTGAAAAAGTGACGACAACCCCACTTCGCGCAAGGCCGGCAGCCCTTCGCGCATCAGAAAGAAAAAGATCAGCGCTACAAACAATATGGCTGAGTAGCCGGATAGTTTGATGAGCCAGGTAATGATAAATTCACGCCAGTTTAAAGATTTTTCCATAACTTCTCCGTTACGTTAAGATTTGACTGCCCTTAACCTACTTCGCAGGCACAAATCCCAGATCGGTCACGATCTGTTGGGCTTCCGGTGAAAGGATCCAATCCAGGTAGGCTTTTACAATGCCTCTCGGCTCGCCGTTTGTATACATATAAAGATCGCGTGCGATTGGGTAGGTCTTATCATTGACTGTCGCAGCAGATGGCAAGATATATGCGTCCGCCCGCCTTCGGGGCGATGGCGATCATTTTCAGATCATCTGGCACATAACCAAGCCCATCGTAGCCAATGGCGTTTGGATTTTGCGCGGACTTCGGCGATGATCCCTTCCGAGGAAGGCAGCAAAAGTGTATCTGTGGAGAAAAATGTCTTGTCTTCCTTCTTCCCCATTCGCACGACTGTTTCGAGAAAATAAACATGTGTGCCCGAATTTACCTCCCGCGAAAGCCGGACAATGGGCCGGTCCTCTCCGCCGACCTCGGACCAGTTGTTGTACTTGCCGCTGTAGATATCCGAGATCTGCTGCATGGTCAGCTGGCTGACCGGGTTTTCCGGATTCACGATCACGGCAATGGCATCCCGGGCGATGATATGTTCCACGAGGATCAACGCCGTTGGCTTTTGCCTGCGGCGATCTCCTCCTCTTTGATCTGGCGGGAGGCATTGGCGATATCCGCAGTCTTGTTGATCAGGGCAGCGATCCCCGTCCCGGACCCGCCGCCTGTGACCGATATACGGACGGCGGGATGCGCCGCCTGGTACGTCTCCGCCCAGGCCAGGGCAAGGTTGACGATGGTATCCGAGCCTTTGTTCTCGATATAGTCCGTCGAAATCAGATGCGGTCGCCGAAGAGGAATCGGGACCGCATGAAGGGAGAACCAGAAGCACAAGGAAGGCTGTAATGAGAAGAACAAATCGGTTCATCGCGCTGAATTATAAGGCATTTGTGTTGAAGACAACCTCTTGAATGACATCCATCCTGTGGAAAGATGACAGCCTTCGAGACCGCAATGATAAAATAGAGTCATGAACGATGGTACAATCTGCTTTTTCTGTTCAAAATCTTGATTTTTACTACGGGCCTGTTAAGGCACTTTCGAATATTAACCTGGAAATCGAGACTGCGCAAGGTCACGGCGTTGATCGGCCCCTCAGGCTGCGGCAAATCCACCTTTCTGCGCTGCCTGAACCGCATGAATGACACCATCGCAGACACCCGCGTGGAGGGAAAGATCCTGCTGGATGGCAAAAATATCTACGATCCCGACATGGATGTGGTCACGCTCAGGCAGCGGGTGGGCATGGTGTTCCAGAAACCAAACCCGTTTCCCCAGTCAATTTATGATAACGTAGCCTTCGGTCCACGCGTACTCGGTATGAAAGTGAAAATGGATGAAGTGGTGGAGACATCCCTGCGGGCTGTGGCGTTGTGGGATGAAGTCAAGGATGAATTGAAATCCGATGCGCTGGGACTCTCTCTTGGGGCAGCAGCAAAGGCTGTGTATTGCACGCGTCGTCGCCGTCCAGCCGGAGGTGATCCTGATGGACGAATCCACTTCCGCGCTGGATCCGATCGCCACCCTGCGGGTCGAGGAACTCATTGCCGAGCTGAAAAAGCAGTATACGATCGTGATCGTGACCCATAACATGCAGCAGGCTGCGCGCGTATCGACATTCACCGGATTGTTCTGGCTGGGCGAGCTGGTGGAATTTTCCCCGACGGACACCATTTTCACCCGGCCCAAAGAGGAATTAACAGAAGCCTATATTACGGGGAAAATGGGTAGTTTATATATGCCCCCGGTCACACACCTGCCCTGGCACGCCCGCCAGGGCAGGTGTGTGACCGAGAGGGGTATACCATAAGAAAATCCGCCGATTTTATCGGCGGATTTTCTTATGGATGATCCAGTTTTTGCTGTTTCCAGAACTCATCGTTGCTGGAATTGACCTCGGTCAGTTCACCGGTTGCGATGAAGATCGTCCTTTCGCAAATATTCGTTACCCGGTCGGCAAACCGCTCCAGGTTGTGGGCCACCCAGAGCAGCCAGTTGGCCTGTTCGATGGTCTTTGGGTCGGCGATGATGAACGTCATCAACTCACGATAAATTTGGTTGTAGAGCGCGTCCACTTCATCGTCTTCCACCGGAAGCGTTTCAGCCGTCTCCACATCCTCGTTCACGAAGGCGGTCAGGGAGCGGTGCAGCATGTCCACGCCCTTCTGGGCCATGCGCGGCACATCGATCAGGGGCTTGAGGAGAGGCGAATCTCCCATGCGGATATTGATGTTGGAAATGCCCTTGGCGTAGTCGCCCATGCGCTCCAGCTCGGAAATAATTTCCAGGCTGGACGCCAGGAACCGCAAGTCGTGGGCCATCGGCTGCTGGGTGGCGATCAGGATCATCAGGTGGTTTTCGATCTCAAAGCGCTTCCTGTTGATCTCTTTGTCTTCCTGGAACAACTTCTGGGCAGCCTCGATATCACGTTTTTTCAGAGCTTCCACTGAATCCAGTAAGGCCTTCTCGACCATGCTGCCCAGGATGAGCACATCGTCCTTGACCTGCTGGATTTCCATTTCAAATGTTTTCCTTACCATAAAAACCTCTTCTCCCTTGGCGCGGGGAATTGCATCATTGTTATTGTAACAGAACACCCATCTCCTGCCGATTAATTTGTTTACAACAGCATAACAGGTTGAATTCCCTGCTCTTCCAGCCATTGCAGGATGCGCTGGTCGATCTGGTCGCGGACCTGTCGCGTAAACTCAAGCTTTTCCGCTTCGCCGCCCTGGAATTTGGCCGGGTCGTCAAAAGGCCAGTGCTCATGTTTCCCCATGCTGAGGAAGACAGTCGGGCAGTTCTCTTCGGCGTCCCCGCAGACCGTGATCGTGTAGGAAAAGATGGTTTTTCCCAGATATTCGCTCACACTCTTGGATGATTGTCCTTCCATATCCAGCCCGCGTTCCTCCATCACAGTCAGCACCTCGGGCAGGATATATCCCTTCGGCTCCAAGCCGGCGCTATGGACCTCAAAATGATCTCCGGCATACGCTCTCAGAAATGCCTCTGCCATCTGGCTGCGCGCCGAATTGCCTGTGCAAAGGAATAAAACCTTTGGTTTGTCCATGTTGCCCTCCTTATCCGAACCGGCCGGTGACATAATCTTCCGTGCGCTTGTCCGTGGGCATGGTAAAGATTTTCTTGGTGTCATCGAATTCGATCACAGTCCCTGAGCGCTCGCCTTCGCGGCTGAGCATCATCATGGCGGTGAAATTGGAGACACGGGCGGCCTGCTGCATGTTATGTGTGACGATCACGATGGTGTATTCCTTTTTCAACTCCTGCATCAACTCCTCGATCTTGAGCGTGGCGATCGGGTCCAGGGCGGAAGCGGGCTCGTCCATCAGGATGATTTCCGGTTCGACTGCCAGCGCACGGGCGATGCATAGACGCTGCTGCTGGCCACCCGAGATCGACAGGCCGGATTGGTGCAGTTTATCCTTGACCTCCTCCCAGAGCGCAGCCTGTTTCAATGATTTTTCGACGATCTCATCCAGATCGCGTTTGCGCCGGACGCCATACAAACGCGGGCCATAGGCGACATTATCATAGATGCTTTTCGGAAAAGGATTGGGTCGTTGGAAGACCATGCCGACTCGGCGGCGGACATCAACCACGTCCACGCCTGGCGTATTGATATCTTTTCCGTCCAGAATGATCTCTCCCTCGACATGAGCGCCCGGAGTCAGGTCATTCATGCGGTTCAGGGAACGCAGCAGGGTTGATTTTCCACAGCCGGAAGGACCGATGATGGCAGTGATCTTGTTTTCCTGGATGTCCATATTGATCTCTGTTACGGCGCGGAATTTGCCGTAGAAAACGGACAGATTTTTGATCTCCATTTTGTTTTTGGAGACGTGTTGCATCATTTTCGGAGGTTTTTATTTCTATTCTTGTGACCATGGTTTTATCCCTGCAAACGTCGTTTGCGGTCTTTCGATCCATATTCTGGTTAGTATATTGACCAGCAAAAGGACGATCATCAAGACAAGCGCCGCCGCCCAGGATTGCTGGATTCGTTCCGGGTAGGGCTGCTGGGCATATTTCCAAAGGGTAAGCGGCAGTGAATCCATCGGCTGGTCGATGACGCGCTGGAAGATCTGAAAGATTCCCTGTTTCTGTGCAACGCCACTTGTGACAATTTGTCTAAGGTCGTACCTTTCATTGCCCAGGGCTGTAAAAAGAAGGGGGCTGTTTCGCCGGCTGCCCTTGCGATGGCAAGCAGGAAACCTGTAACGATCCCCTCCATGGCTGCGGGAAATATGATCCGCAGCGATGTTTTCCACTCCGGAGCGCCGAGACCCAGCGAGGCCTCCCGCAGGGAATGAGGCACCAGCTTCAGCATTTCCTCGGTGGTGCGGATGACCGTTGGCAGCATCAGGATCGCCATGGCGATCGCGCCGGCCAGGCCTGAATAATGTCCCATCGGCTTGACAATCACGGCATAGGCGAAAAGACCGATCACAACCGAGGGAACGCCTGCAAGCACATCTGTACTGAAGCGCAGGGCAACCCCGAGCGGTGTATTGGGATAATTTGCAGCGTAAAAGGCAGCCAGCACTGCCGGCGGGATGGCAATCAGCGCTGCCAGGCCGGAGATGATCAATGTGCCTTGGATGGCATTTAATACGCCACCTCCATCCATTCCCAGGGGAAGAGGCAGGTGGATGAAGAAATCCAGGTTGATGTACTGGGCGCCTTTATAAATGACATACCCCATGATCCAAAATAATGGGATCAGCGCCAGGAGCGTCATAAATCCCGTAAGAGCCAGCATGATGGCGTTGATTGCTTTTCGACGGAATGACATACCAGCCTGATTCTCCTGAATCAGCTGCTGGAAGCGGGAAGTTGTCGCGGTTGTGGCGGTCATGCGCGTGCCTCCTGCGGTGTCTTCCTGGCCACGCTCCAGACCAGGAAACGGGCCAGCATGTTCAGAATCAGCGTAATGAAAAACAGGATCAACCCGACCTCAATCAACGCCTGTGTATGCAGCGGCGTGACCGCTTCTGCGAACTCGTTGGCGATGATGCTCGCCATCGTATACCCGGGCCGTAATAAGGATGCACTGCCCTCGATGGAGTTGCCGATCACCATGGTAACTGCCATGGTTTCGCCGAGGGCACGTCCCAGCCCGAGGATGACCGCGCCGAGAATACCGGAGAGGCCATAGGGCAAAAGCACCTTCCAGATGGTTTCCCATTTCGTGTCGAACCCAGCGCCATGGATGCCTCGCGCTGATTGTTCGGGATGGCCAGCAAAACATCCCGTGTGACCGCGGTGATCGTGGGGATGATCATGATCGTCAGGATGAATGCCGCTCCGAGGCGGGATGCGCCGCTGACGGGTACGGGTCCGGTAAACAGGTAACTGAGGCCCGGCACAGATCCAAAAACTTTGTATAGAAATTGAGCCACCGGTCCGACAACAGTTGGCAGGAAGATGAAGACCCCCCAGAGACCATAGATCACGCTGGGAATGGCGGCCAGGAGTTCGACCATCCAGTTGAGAGGAAGCCGCAGCCATGCAGGGCAAAGTTCAGCAACGAAAATTGCAATACCCAGCGTAATCGGCACAGCGATCAACAGTGCTGTAAACGACGTGATCAAAGTGCCATAGATGAAAGGCCAGGCTTTGAATTCATTATTCACCGGGTCCCAATCCGGCTTGGTGGTTGGGGTGAGAAACCCTAAGCCAAAGGTTGTCCGTGACTGGATCAATTCACGCCAGAGCATTCCCCCAATGGCAAGGATGAGGACCATAACCAGGATGGATGCAGCGACAATGAGCCATTTCCAGGGCAAATCCCCGTGAAGAACGAGACGGCGCCAGCGTGTCAGCCAGTGCGTTTCAGGAAGCGGTTGGATATATTTTGCCATTTGAGATTCCTATACCCCGGCAGACAAAATCACTTTATCCATTCTGTAGTCCCGACAGAGTGAAAAAAGGGATGCTGTTTGCAGGGAATAAACAAGATTTGGAGGGTCCCACGTTTCCGTGAGAACCCTCCGGGACTAGGGGGAGGTAAGCAAGTATTATTTCGTCATGACGAGGCTGGCCATTGCAGGTCACTTCACCGAGCTTGTCGAGCACCGCGTCACGGACTTCACCGGGCAGAACTGCATAACCTAATTTGGCAGCGCGATCTGCAGCAGAGGTGTCGGTAAGCGTCCAGTTGATGTACTCAAGCAGTTTCTGGGCTTTTGTGCAGTCGGTCATGCTGGTCGTGTGCAGGATCATGTAGGTATAACCGACGATGGGCCAGTCACCTGCGCCAGAGCCATCCACGATGGTGGCGGTCAGTTTGTCGTCGAAGGCCTTGGCACCAAAGGTGCTCATGGCCGAGGCGATGCTTTCAGCATTGGCCGTCACCTTGCTGCCGGCCTTGTTGACCACATCGGCAAATGCCAGGCCATTCGCAGTGGCGAAAGAAATTTCGGTATAGCCAATGGAATTGGGGGTGTTGATGACGGCCGCAGCCACGCCCTGGTTGCCTTTTCCACCGACACCGTTACCAGCCTGGTCAACCGGCCATTCGACAGAGGAGGCGCCGCCCGCAGTCCAGTCGGGGCTGAAGGAGGTGAGAGCCTTGGTGAAGATTTCGGTCGTGCCGGAGCCATCGGAGCGATGGACAGCTGTGATACCGGCATCGGGCAAATAATCAGCCAGATCAGGGTTGAGCGCCACGATGGCGGGATCGTTCCACTTGGTGATCTTGCCGTTATAAATATCGACAAGAGTTTGGCGATCGAGTACTAATTTGGGCAAAGTCGTTCCGGTGGGAACTTCCTTCGCCCAGGCGATGTTGTAGATCGGCACCACAGCGCTGGCGACCATCGGGTACATCTGCAGGTCCTTGCCGGCATCATATTCTTCCTGTTTCAAAAGTGAATCGGAACCGGCAAAATCGACGGTTCCATCGACGATGGCCTTTTTGCCGCCTCCGGAGCCAATACCCTGGTAGTTGATCACCGTAGAGGGATCAACATAGGAATACGCATAGGTCCACTCGGTGTAGATGGGCAGCGGGAAGGTCGCACCGGCGCCATTGATCTGGACGGAACCGGCAGGGAGTGGCGTAGGCTGTGACATATCCGGGGTGGCAGTGATAACCTGATTCACGATCTGGGTTTGCACCTGGGTGACTGTTTGCGGGGTGGCGGGGGCGCCACAGGCGGCGAGCATAAAGCTCATAGATGACGATGACGAACATTAACGGACGAATAGATTTTGGTCATTTCCTTTTTCTCCTTGTTATTTTGTACGCTGAAATCTTATCAATGGGCTTTTAAGGGCAAAGGAAGAACAGGTTAACGTCTTGTTAAGGATGGGTTTTCAGGCTCCAAACCCGCCAAAAGAACAAAATTTCTCGAATTAAAACAAATACCCGCCACTCACCACAGTGACGGGTATCGTCCCAGGGGGACATAAAGGAGGAGAAGAATTTAATCGCTGCGAGATAGAGCGTTAATTTGCTGTTTCAAGCAGGTCTGCTCATAACTGGTATCTTCCCACTGCCAGGTGTTGAGATCGGTGATAGGCGCGGTAAGCGGTGAGATCCAGCTGAAGGGGCGTGATGGAGACGAAGACCCTCCGCGAGCGCGCCCACATCCGAGCCGCGCTCCGGGACGCCGGTAGGCGCGTCGCCGCCGATCCAGTAATAAGGCTTGTTGCGTGGATCGATGCGCTCATCCAGGCGGCTGTGATAGACCCGCAATCCCTGGCGGGTGAGCGTGAACGCCGCGGATTTTCTCGTCGGGAAGAAAGGGCACGTTGACGTTGAGCAGGATCTCATGGGAGAGACCGTTCTCGATCACCTGGCGGACGACTCTTTGAAGCTGCGCGGGCGGCAGGTCCGTAATCCATCTGGCCTACATATCCATCCATGGTTTCAAGCGAGACTGCAATGCCGGGAACACCAGCGATCACTGCTTCCATGGCGGCAGTCACAGTCCCTGAATATGTGACATCATGTCCCAGGTTCGCGCCTGCATTGATGCCCGATACGACCAGATCGATCGGTTCCTTGAAGAACCCCAGCGTAGCCAGCGCTACACAATCGGATGGGGCTCCATCGCTGGTGAATGCCGCGGTTCCGTCTGCCAGGTAGACCTCCCGGACACGCAGGGCACGGTCCAGGGTTTTGACGTGCCCGCCGCCCGACCAGTTGCCGGTCGGGGGCCAGGATGGATACCCGTCCGAGCTTTCGCATTTCGTAGGTCAGAGCCAGCAGGCCGGGCGCCTGGACACCGTCATCATTGGTCACGAGAATATGTTTGGCCATTCTCATTTCCTCTTATCCAGATCTCTTCGTTGTTTTTGACGCGTATCCACGCTAACGATCACCAGCAGGGTCAGGACCAGGCCGAAAAGAACCATCGCTTCCATTCTTAATTCCCCCGGAAGATGGCAGCTAAAAACAGGACAATGAGTGTGATAACGATCGATCCAAAACTGATTTCCATTTTTTCTCTCTAAGAGTGATTATCAGAAGCAACAAAAAGGGTTAGTAGAAGTAAAAAGAGAAGTATGCCCAACAAAAGCCAGAAGAAAAGTATGTGAGTAATGATTTCCATTTAGTCTCCAAAGTTAGACAGCATTGACAATACGTGTATATGTGCTGGCAACGTAGCTTGTCACCCAGCTTCCCAAAATGCGTGTTGAATTCCATTCCTTCTGCTTGTATATGAATGTTTTTTTCTCGTCCAATGCTTTGAGCAGATCTCTTGCTGTATGGCCTTCGAATCCTGTCGCGCAAAGCCCGACTGCCTCCACCACATGGGCGTCGCTGCTTCCGGTCTGGGCGATGCCCAACTGTTCCGCCAGAATGAGAGCATGATGGTGGCTGCTCCTTCTATCCAGCGCGGTAGCATTAAAGGTTTCAATCCCAAGCAGGATGCGGGAAACATCGGGTCTGCGGAGAGCCGTTGAAATCGAAGTCGGCATCCAGGCTCTTCATGCCAGGTCCGCCAGCCATGGGGTGCGGGGCAATGCAAAAGCCGCCAAGTTCACCGACCTTTAATACTGTGTCGATGAGCGCTAAACCGCGATGGATCTTTTCTGTGACATTTAAGGCAAGCAGGTCACCTTCCGCTGTGGTGACCTCAATGCCTGGGATGACTTCAATATCGCAGCTGGAGGCCAGGTCCAGCGCCCGGAGAGAGCCATTGATCTCATCATGGTCTGTGATTGCGATGACGTCCAGCCCGATCTGCCTGGCGCAGTTTTAAGAACAGCCGGTACTAACGCAGAACCGTCATAACTATAAATTGTGTGAATATGCAAATCGGCGAGTGCCCATTTATTCTCCTTTTTCTCATGTCACTATAACAGACTGAATTTAATGATGTATCAAGGACGCTTTAAGAGCAGGTTAACATTTATCGAGAGGAGAACTGATCATAAATTCTGTTTACCAATTGTTAACGTCCCTTTCCCCGGGTGTTAATTGTCTTATGTTAAATTACGAACTGACGTGCATACTCAAAGTTAGAGCCAGGGTCATGGCTGTAAAAGTAGAAGCGGAAACTCTTATGATGCGCAAAGCATTCCATCAGGAAATGCATGAAATGAAGGATGATGTGCTTCTGCTTGGCAGCATGGTCGAAAATGCTGTCATGGAATCTGTGCAGGCTCTTAAGGACAATAACCCGGATCGGTCCCGCCAGGTTTTGGAGGACGATCTGGCTATCAATCGAATGAGATATGAGATCGAGACTTCGATTATGGTTTTGATTGCCACCCAGCAGCCAATTGCCAGGGACCTGCGTACGCTGGCCGCCAGCCTGGATATTTGTACCGAACTGGAACGAATCGGCGATTATGCCAAAGGGATTGCCACGATCAATCTCCGTTCCGAAGGATTGAGCATGCCTACATTACTGAGAGAAATATATTCCATGGCCGAAAAAGCGGTCGACATGCTCCACCGGGCCCTGACCACCTACGCAGACGAAGATCTGCCTGCTGCTAAGATAGTAATTGCGGAAGATGATATTATTGATGCAAGTTATGACAGTCTATATACGAATGCCATTCATGCTGTGATCGGTGATCCCCGCAATATCGATCGGGTCAATTATGTTATTTGGGCTGCCCACAATCTTGAGCGCCTGGGGGATCGTGCGACCAATATCTGTGAGCGGGTTTTCTTTATGATTACCGGAGAGAGATATTGGGAGATTTTCAAAATACAGGAGTTGCCCTCGGTAGAATGAGAGACAGTTCATGTTAACGATTGCTGCGATAGATGCCGGTTCCAATGCGATCCGTATGGTGGTGGGTCAGATGGATGATGAATGGGGAGTGAAACCCATAGAGAACATCCGGCTGCCTGTCCGCCTGGGACAGGATGTTTTTAGTAAAGGCCATCTTGAAGAGAAGACAATCCATCAGGCAGAGGAAGCCTTTCTCCAATTCAAGCATGTTGCTGATAATTACAATATACAAATGCTTCGAGCAGTTGCCACGAGCGCGGCACGCGAGGCTTCGAACAGTGGTCTGCTGGTGGATCGAATTGCCCGGGTCAGCGGCATTCCATTGGAGCTAATCGCCGGGGACGAAGAGGCGCGTCTGATCCACCAGGCTGTTGTACACTCCCTGAATCTGAAAAATAAGCGTACGCTCCTGATCGACATTGGTGGTGGCAGTGTTGAAGTGACTACTTCCACCGGTCAGAATATCATTTCGACAGACAGTTACACACTGGGGACTGTGCGGCTGTTGGAGAAGTTGAATGCGAAAGACACCGATCCAAACATATTTAGCAGACTTGCACAGAAATATGCAGAAGCGGCACGATACCGGATCGAGCAGGATATCGGCGGGGAGAAGATACAAGCTTGCGCGGGAACAGGAGGCAACGTGGAGGAAATCGGCCGTTTGCGGCAGAAACTGTTCAATGGCGATAGCGACCGTTATGTAACCCTGGAGGAGCTGAAGGAACTGATCAAACGACTGGGCAGGCTCAGCTACCAGGAGCGAATTCAAAAATGGAAACTCCGGCCCGATCGGGCTGATGTCATCCTGCCCGCTTCCATTGTTCTCCATACGATTGCCAGTAAAGCAGGTGTAAAACAAATCCTCATTCCGAATGTTGGCTTGAAGGATGGAATTCTTCTTGATATTGCCAGTGAACTCTCGCATGGACCCCGGCCAAAGCGGAGGGAACAGGTTTGGCAATCCGCTCTTCATTTGGGCAGCAAGTATCGATTTGATGAGAAGCATGCACAATTGACGGCAAGAGTTGCCGCGCGTTTGTTCGAGCAATCCAAAGCTCTGCATAACCTGGGTGATGACAACCTGCTGCTTCTCGAGGCAGCGTCTCTTCTTCACGATATTGGGCATTTCATCAATGCAGTGGACCATGAAAAACACGGCTTTTATCTGCTGCAGGCAAATCATTTGATCGGTTTGACAGCCCGGGAACAATGTATTGTTGCCAATCTTGTCCGCTATCATCGCAAACAGGTTCCGTCAACTGATGATGAAAACTTCAAATCCCTTTCTCATCAGGACCGTATGATTGTAAACAAGCTTTCCGCTCTCCTTCGACTTGCAAATTCCACAGATGTCAGTCATGATCATCTCGTAACTGACGTAAAACTTGATAAAAACGGATCGGGCTGGCACATACAGATTTCAGGGCGAACCGATCCCATGCTGGCAAATTGGGCACTGGAGAAACGGAAGCAATTGTTTGAGCAGGTTTTCGGAGTGCCTCTGCAGATCCATTAACCTGGTCACTATGAAAACATCCCATCCGAATTCGTCAAAGTCCCATGCCGGTCAGCTTCTTCTTGAAGCCTTGGAGAAGAACTGGAGGGAATATCTCGTGGAAGTCGAGCGCTGTAAAGTGGAGTTCTCCAACGAGGCAGTCCATGATCTTCGCATTGCAATACAAAAAGCAATGGGGATTGTCCAATTACTGAACTCCATGTTCCCGCGGACGCGGCTGCAAAAAATTAATCAGGCGTTCGAAGCTCAGCTGGATGATCTGGACAGTTTGCGGGATACCCAGGTCATTCTGGCTGAAATTTCGGAGACGATCCAGGAACTACCCGGGCTCCACAATTTCCAAAAACACCAGCGGATGGTCGAAGAGAAAAAACTGCGGGCTCTTCGAAAAGAAATAAAAAAATCCGACCAAACCGGACTTTCCAGGCGTATTCGAAAAGAACGTCATTTTTTCGAAGCCAAATTTAAACGCGATCCGGAGCCGCAGCTTATGCAAGCGTTTGACGATGCTTTCCTGATTGTCAAACAGCGTCTTGACTGGGTCAACCCAATCCGGCCCGCAACAATCCGTCGAGCTGGAGCCGCATTCAAAACCTTCCTGCTCAAGGTCGAGGTCATTCATCCTGTATTGATGGAGTATCCCACCGCGCAGCTGGAACAGATGAATCGTTATCAATCCCTGATCAACGAAATACAGGATCTGGATGTCCTCCTGCAAATGCTGGCCGACTTTTCCGAATATGAAGGTTTTTCGGACTTTGGATCTGTCCGCCATTACTATGACAGTCGTTACGACGAAGCCATTGCTGCATACGCCAAAGAGATGGGCCAACTCTACTTCTTTTGGCGTCTTTCGCCAGCACTGCCTTTTCCCTGGAATAAAACCGGATGAGGATTTACCTCGTCCACCACAGCAACGCTGTCGACATGGGAGCTTCTGCCGATTCGTCGATGACCTGCGTATGCGCGCATGGCTGTTCTGGAATGGCCGCTTATGCCAAAGATCCTTTCTCAAATCAGTTGGCCCTCTTCCTAACCCGGTGAATTCTTCGATCACTCTCTGAGAAAGAGTTCCTGTGTTCTGATATTTCCATTAAATCAAACAATCCCGGCATTTCACCAGGATTGTTTTTCAGCCACCACGTTGTTGCAGCCTAAATCTTATTTCTTCCCTGGCGGAATGTGCAGGCAAGAAGCTGACTTCCCTCCACGAGTTCCCTTAATAGTAGTATTTGTGGCTGATCTCCTCGGGATTTATTTCTCTTGAAACAACGGGGTCCTCCACCTGGTCCAACGCCAATAGATACAGCAGATAAGCAGTCTTATTACGGTTGTGGGAAAGGAGGGCCTGAAGTAACTGGAACAACGTGAACAGCAGATAGAGAAAATTCATATGGTTATTGTAGGGAATGCTTTTTAATAATGTATAAACCGGGCGTTATTGGTTGATTAATATATTGCTATTGCATCATGTAAAGTCTTGTCTCCTATGTTTAGGCACGGACGGAAACCATAACCTGTTGTTAACAATGGTTTTTTCCGAAGTTAATATAATTATCCAAAATTCAGTGAACAGGTGAAAAGATGGAACTTCAATACAGTGAACTTGAAAATAATATCCGGTTGATCAAGCTGATCGGTAGGCTGGATATTCTGGGTGTGGGGAATGTCGAGACAAAATTTGCCGGTTATTGTGCAGGTGAAACACCGCGCGTTCTTGTAGACCTGTCTGATGTGGAGTATCTGGCTTCCATTGGTATCCGGCTATTAACCATTAATGCAAAGTCCATCGCCAGTCGCCAGGACGCGCCTGCTAGTTCGTCGAGAACTTCGCGGTGAGAAAGCGAGCATCGGTCACGTCAAGCTCCTTGTCGACGGCGTCGCGAAGTAAGCGGATACCTCTTGCATTCTACACAGCGCAGACCTGTGTTCTCAGTCAATAGGCGCGACCGCGACTGAACTGCTTGCCACGGAAAATCGACGCTTGACCCGTGCCACGGGCTCCCCCACACTCAGCCTCGCGCGGTTGAAATGCCTATCCTCTCCTCCGCGGTCCCGAGCGGCATCGCAGTTGCATCACCGACAGCGCGACGAGGCGCAGGACCATGCCAGGCTTCGAAGATCGCTTGTATGCAGCGCTACGCGAAGCCGGCATGCCGGACGTGCCCGAGGGCTTCTCGGTCGCGCTCGTGCATCAGGTCGTCCCTCGCGCGCTCCTGGCCGCGATCGAGAGCTTCATCCGCGTCTTCGATCGCGTCACCACGCGCCCCGCGTGGCAAGAGGCGATGACGGCGAGCGGCCCCGCGATCGCCCGACAGCGGCGCTCGGAGGTCTGTTTCTTCAGTGCGTGGGATTTCCATCTCCCGCCGGAGCGTCCCGATCGCTTCCAGCTTATCGAGTGCAACGACAACGGCTCGGGGATGATGTTCGCGGCGATCATCAATCGACTCTACTACGAGCTCTCCGGGGTCGGCGAGCGTCACGCGCTCGAGGCACCGCTGTCCATTCCGGCCTTCGGCCAGCGCGTGCTCGGCATGATCCGAACGGAAGCTCGGGCCTTCTCGAGGGGCCCTCGCCGGGTCTCGTGCTGATCCTCGACGACGCGGAGTCCCTGAGAGAGGGCAAGTTCAGGCACGAGCACCTGCTCCTCCGCGATCTATGTCGACGTGCCGGATGGTGTGCTGAGACTGGCTCGCCGGCCGAGACCACCTGGGAAGGTGGACAGTTGCTCTGCCGTGGCGACCGCGTCGCGTTCGTGATCAACCGCTCGACCGACTTCTTCTGGGAGGGCGAAGCCTTCTCGGCCCTGCGCTCCGCCTATGCGGAGGGCAGCGTGCTGGTGGCGCCCAATCCCTTCACCTACGCGACGCGCAGCGACAAGCGCTTGCTCGAGCCTCTCTCGAGGCCGATCAGGGATGCGGAGCTCGGCATCCGCCCGACGAACGAGCCCTGCTGAGCGCCCACGTGCCGGAGACCCGTCTGCTGGGGCCCGAGAACGTCGACGAGCTCGCGCGCGAAAAGGAGCATTGGTTCTTCAAGCCCTGCCACGGGTTTGCCAGCCACGGCCTACTCACGTCCGCGCAGGTGGGCCGCACGCGTCTGCGTCGACTCCTCAAGAAGGGCGATCCTTACGTCGCGCAGCGAAGGGCGCCGAAGTCTCACCTGAACGTGAGCGAGGGCGTGTCCCTCTGGACCGACCTCGGGTCTGGGCCTACCGCGGCGAGCGCTTTCCTCTATCCGGCCGGGCATCCCGTCATCCTGACGCGTCGATTTCTCGTCGCCCGGGGGCTGGATACCGACCTACGTCGGAGCGTAGCGTCCCGACGCCACGCGTCCGACTTCCGCGTTCCACCGCCCGGCCGCCTGCCGCACCGCGTGAGAATGACGCAAACGGCAAAATGCTTCCAGTGCGCAGGCGCTTCGAGGCGCGATTCGCGAGCATCCAGCGTGGCGGGCGCGCGTCCGGAAGAACCTTCAGGGTTCTGACACGCCACCGCCATGATGGCGACGGCGCAGAGGATACGGTCGATTTACGACAGACCACAGCAGGAACTGCCCATAGGTTTCCCCCTTCGCTCCTATATAAACCTAGTCCTGACAAAACAGCCGTCGAGGGCGTTGATCTGGGGCAAGCAAGGCTCGACAAATTCATAGGGCCGCTTGGCCACCCTGGAAAAGGTCTTGGGGGCTGGCGCGACGCGCCCCGTCTCTCGCAACATGGCCTTTATCCTGCGCAAATTCTCGACAGCTTTGAGCCTCGCGCACTATACCGAAACGTTGTTCGACAACGAGCATGTTCGGCCGCACTTCTCGTGCGCCCGACCTGACGAACATACGATGAAGGCGCTTGTCCTGACTTCGCCCGGAGCCTTCGAAGTCCGGGAATGCCCGTCCCGAAGCCGGCTCCGCACGAAGTCCTGTGCCGCATCCGTGGTGTCGCGATTTGCGGCAGCGACCCCGAAATCATCCGCGGCGACCTGGCCGGTATGTGGCCGCCGTCGTACCCGTTCATCGCCGGACACGAATGGTCCGGCGAAGTCGTCGAAGTCGGCGACGGCGTTCTCGGTTTCAAACCCGGCGACCGGGTGGCGGGCGAAGCGCACAAGGGCTGCGGCTACTGCCGTAACTGCCTGCAGGGCCGATACAACCTCTGTGAGAACTACGGGCGCCGCGAGACCGGGCATCGCCATTACGGCTTCGTTTCGCAGGGCGCCTACGCGGAGTACAACGTCTATTCGATCCGCAGCATCAATCTTTTGCCGCAGGCGGTCTCGTTTCGCGAAGGCGCATTGGTCGACACCGCGGGCGTGACCCTTCATGGGATGGAGCTGACGGGCATCACGCCCGGCGGCACGGTGGCCGTCATCGGCCCGGGCCCATCGGCCTGATCGCGGTGCGGTTCGCGAAGGCGCTGGGCGCGGCGCGGGTCATCGTCGTCGGACGCGGCGCACGCCTCAAGGCGGCGGCCGAGAAGGGCGCCGATGCGGTCGTCGACTTCGAGAAGACGAGCCGGTCAAGGCATCCGCGATCTCGCAGGCGGGCTTGGCGTCGACGAAGCGTTCGAATGCTCCGGCGCGCCGGGGACCTTCGCCCAGGCGGTCCGCATGGTGCGCAAGGGCGGCAAGGTCGCCTGCTGGGCGTACCGCCGGACAAGGTTCTCGAGGAACTGCCTTCAAGTACATCGTGCACAACGAGATCGCCATCTTCGGGTCGCGGGCGAACCCCAACGTCTCGCGCAAGATCATCCAGATGATCACTGCCGGGCATATCAAGGTGAAGGACCTCATCACGCACACTTTCCCGCTCGAGGAGTTTGGCGAGGGCCTGGACACCTTCGTCAACCGTCGTGACGGCGTGATCAAGGTCGTCATCGAGCCCAATGGACCCGCCGCCACTAGTCAGGCATCGGGGCCGGATCCGCCTTCGTGAAGCAGGCCATTCGGTTGCTGACATGGCATCGATCGAGATCCGCGGCGTCGACAAGGTCGTTTGGCGCAACGCAGGTCCTGCACGACGTCGATCTCGAGGTCGCCGACGGCGAGTTCGTGGTGCTGGTCGGCCCCTCGGGCTGCGGCAAGTCCACGCTGCTGCGCATGATCGCGGGGCTCGAGGAGATCACCGCCGGCGAGATCCTCATCGGCGGCCGCGTCGTCAACGACCTGCCGCCGAAGGATCGCGACATCGCGATGGTGTTCCAGAACTACGCGCTCTACCCGCACATGACGGTGCGCGAGAACATGGCTTTCAGCCTGAAGCTGCGCGGGCAGGCCAAGCGCGACGCATCGACCGCAACGGTGCGCGAGGCGGCCGGCATCGCTCGATCTCGCCGCGCTATCTCGATCGCTATCCCGCGCCAGCTTTCGGGCGGCCAGCGGCAGCGCGTGGCGATGGGCCGCGCCATCGTGCGCGAGCCCCAGGTGTTCCTCTTCGACGAGCCGCTGTCCAATCTCGACGCCAAGCTGCGCGTGCAGATGCGCGCCGAGATCAAGTCGCTGCACCAGCGCCTCGCATGCGACCTCGGTCTACGTCACGCACGATCAGATCGAGGCGATGACCATGGCCGACCGGATCGTCGTCCTGCAGCGATGGCCGGGTCGAGCAGATCGGCACGCCGCTGGACCTCTACGACCATCCCGCGAATCTCTTCGTTGCGGGCTTCATTGGCTCGCCCGCGATGAATTTCATCCGGAGTCGCTTGCGCCGTCGCAACGGTGCTCTCAGCGTCGAAGCGGGCGACGGCAGCCGGCTGCCGGACGGCCGCGGACATGACGGACAGGACGGCCAGGAGGTCATGTATAGCTTCCGGCCCGAGCAGGTCACGCTCGGACCGGCCGGGAACGGCATCGCGGCGAGGATTCTGGTGATCGAGCCCACCGGCGCCGGCACGCACCTCTATTGCGAGGCTTTCGGTTCCCAGATCTGTGCGGTGTTCGGCGAACGCCTCGCATTCAAGCCTGGCGAGACCATCTGGGTGCAGCCGAAGGCCGATCTTGTCCACGTGTTCGATTCCGCTACCGGCAAGGTTCTGCACTGAGGTGGCGGGAAATCATTTCATCGACAAAGAGGAAGGAAAGAACATGAGTAAGCTGACTGCAAGACAAGCGCTGTCTTCGTTGTTGACCGGGGCGGCGCTGATGCTGATGGCGGGCGGAGCGGCCATTGCCGCGGATACGCCCGCCGGCTTCCCGAAAGACAACGTCACGATCGAGATCTGGTGGCACGAGTACGGCCCGTTCACGGCGTACATGAAGGAACTGATCGAGGCCTACAAGAAGCTCCGCCCGAATGTGACGATCAATCCGGTCGTCACCTCGTCCGCGCGATATGAACCAGAAGCTGACGGTCGCCCTGGCGACCGGCACCGGGCCCGGACATCATGGATCAGGACGCGTCGTTCTACGTGCCGTACTACGCGAAGGGCGTGCTCGAGCCGGCCAACCTCGACGTCTTCGGCGCCAAGAGCTACGACGAGCTGACGGCGCGCTACACGCCGGGCGGCATCGCCGCCGGCACGTTCGGCGGCAAGGTCTATGCGCTGCCGTACCAGGGCAATTCGATGAGCCTCTTCATCAACAACAAGGCGTTCGCCGCGGCGGGTCTCGACCCGGTGAAGGACGCGCCCAAGACCTGGGACGACGTGAAGGCGCTGGGGCCCAAGCTGAAGAAGGTGCAGGGCACGCGCACCGTGCAGAAGGCGTTCGAGTTCCCGTACCACAGCCCGCGCTGGGAACTGCAGATGTTCCAGCCCCTGGTCGAGCAGTTCGGCGGCAAGATCCTGAGCGACGACGGCAAGACCGCGTACCTCAACAGTCCCGAGGCGGTGAAGGCGCTGACGCTGTGGCGGGATGTGACGAAGGCTACCGGCGATCCGAAGACCACGATGAACACGCCGAGCAACCCGAACCAGGACTTCATCGACGGCCGCACCGCGATGTGGGTCACCGGGCCGTGGGCGACGTCGCAGATCCGGCAGTCGCCGATCAAGGACGGCTTCACCGTCGTGTCGTACTCCGCAGGTCAATCCCGGCCAAGCCGCACACGATCGTGTACGGCTGGATGTGGGGCGTGAACAAGGCGAAGCCGGCGGCGCAGAAAGTGGTCGCGTGGGACTTCATCCGCTTCATGCTGTCGAAGCCGGACGAGTGGCTGGCGAAGGTCGCGTTCGTGCAGCCGGTCAAGGGCGTGAACGAAACCGCGGTCGCGAAGAGCTTCCCGTACTTCGACGTACACATGAAGGATGTCTCCACGGCGTCCTGGTACATCCGCTCCGAATTCACCAACGAAATCGGCCAGGCCGTCGGACGCGCGATCGAACGCACCGTGTACGACGGCGTCGATCCCAAGACCTCGCTCGATCAAGCGCAGGCGGAAATCGAGAAGGTCATGAAATAGCAGGGAAGCGGAGGCGGCAGGCGCAGGCGCGGTTCACCGCGCCTGCGCCTTCGCCCGATGCGCGGTGTCGCAAGTTCCTGCGGCGAAGCAAGCCTGGAGGCCGTCGATCGCTCGCGTTGAGCCCTCGACGGTGCGGCGGCGCTTGCGGTTCAGCCTCGCGACGAGGCAGGCGGCCTTTGGTGTCGCGATCATCCTGCCGACGCTCGCCATCCTCGCGATCTTCCGCTTCCTGCCCATGGTTCAGGCGTTGTATCTCAGCCTGACCGCGTACGATCTCGTCCATCCGCCGAAGTTCGTCGGTCTCGCGAACTTCGTCGAGCCTGCTCCAGGATCCTCTGTTCCTCAAGTCGGCGCGCGTTTCGCTCGCCTATGTGCTGTTCAGCGTCGTGCCCGTGCTGCCGCTGTCGCTCGGCCTCGCGGTCCTGTTCAACCGGAGCGTCTTCATCAAGAACGTGCTCCGCTCCGCGATCTTCATGCCCGTCGTCATGCCCGCGGTCGTGATGGCGGTCGTCTGGACGTTCATGTACCAGCAGGACGGCGTGGTCAACACGATCCTCGGCTGCGCTGGGCATCGACCCCATTCCGTGGCTGCGCAGCAGCGCCAGGGCGCTGTGGGCGGTGATCCTCATCGGCATCTGGCGCGCCACGCCGTATTACATGGTGATCTTCCTTGCGGGCCTGCAGGCAATTCCCGGCGGACTACTACGACGCCGCGAAGATCGACGGCGCAGGCAGCTGGGCGAGCTTCCGGCACATCACGCTGCCGCTGCTCAAGCCCACGATGCTGCTGGTCATCGTCATGAACGTGATCGTGGCGATGAAGGTCTTCGCCGTTCCGATGATCATGACCGGCGGCGGGCCTGCCGATTCCACCCGCGTCCTGCCGCTGTTCATCTACCAGACGGCGTTCGAGTTCTTCGACATGGGCCGCGCCGCGGCGATGAGCGTTTTCCTCTTCGTCGCGGTGATGCTGTTCTCGTTCGTGCAGGTCCGCATGTTCACGCGGGGCGAGGCATGACGACCGGCTCCGCCGCGCTGGCCGTACCTTCCGGCACACGCCGAAGCATTCCGCCGCGAGGTTGGGCGCATCGGGCGATCCGTCGCCGGGGGACCATCATCGCGTCCTGCGTGCTGGTGGCCGTGGCCTGCGTCACACTGCTGCCGTTCTACTGGATGGTCTCGTGATCGCTCCGGACGAAGGCGACCATGTTCAGCATCCCGCTCCAGTGGATTCCCGGCCGCCGAACTGGAGCTCCTATGTCCTTGCGTGGCAGGCGCAGGACTTCACGCGCTACTTCCTCAACAGCGGCTTCGTCGCCATTGCGATCACGCTGAGCAACCTGCTGCTCTGCTCGCTCGCCGGCTACAGCCTGACCAAGTTCCGCTATCGCGGTCGCGGCCTCACGTTCCTCCTGATCCTCAGCACGATGATGCTGCCGCTCGAAGTCACCATGGTGCCGCTGTTCCTGATCGTCAAGAGCTCGACTGGGCCAACAGCTATCAGGGACTGATCGTGCCGTTCCTCGTGGACGGCTTCGGCGTCTTCCTGATGCGCCAGTACATGCTGAGCATCCCCAAGGATCTGATCGATTCGGCACGGATCGACGGCGCGTCGGAGCTGCGGATCTTCTGGATGATCGTCCTTCCGCTGTGCAAGCCCGCCCTGGTCGCCCTGGCGGTCTTCACCTTCCGCGAAGCGTGGGACATGTACATCTGGCCGCTGATCATCGTCACCAAGGATTCGCTGCGGACGCTGCCGCTCGGGATCTCGCTCTTCATGAGCAGCTACGGCACGTCGTGGGATCAACTGATGGCCATCGCCGCCCTCGGAACGCTGCCGATGATCCTGCTGTTCTTCTTCCTGCAGCGCGCCTTCATCCAGGGGATCGCGGCGACCGGCCTCAAGGAATAGGCGAGCATGCCCGACACGATGCGCGCGGTGGTGATCGCCAGCTATGGGGGGTCGCTTCAAGCCACGAGGCGGCCCGTTCCGCGGCCCGGCCCCGGCGAGGTGCTCGTCCGTGTGCGCGCCAGCGGTCTCTGCAGCACCGATCTGCACCTGCTCTCCGGGCGCCAGCCGCTCGGCGAGCTGCCGCGAATCGTCGGCCACGAGCTGGCCGGGCGACGTGGTCGAACTGGGCGATGGCGTAGCGCGACTGGCATCGAGGCGACCGCGTCACGGCGGCGATCGACGTCACCTGCGGCCGCTGCCGGCACTGCCTGGCGGGCGACACGCAACTGTGCCGCACCATGAAGCGCATCGGCTTCGAAAGGGACGGCGGGCACGCCGATTACGTCGCGGTGCCGGAGGCGAACCTCGTGGCCCTGCATGCCGGAGATTTCCGTACGAGGCGGCGGCGATTCTCCCGGATGCCGTCGCCTGCATGTACCACAGCCTGATCCACCAGGGCAGGGTCGGCATCGGGCAGCGCATCCTGATCCTCGGCGTCGGCGGGCTCGGCATCCACGGTGTTCAGATCGCCAGGAGCGTGGGAGCCGAGGTCCTCGCGACCAGCCGCCAGCCGCAGCGACTAGCGCTGGCCGAGAAGTACGGCGCCGTCGGAGTCAACACGTCCGACGAGTCGCTCGAGACGGCGGTGGCCCGGCTCACGGACGGCGAAGGCGTGGATGTCGTCGTGGACAATATCGGCAACCGCGCGAGCGTGCGTCAGGGACTGGCGGTGCTAAGGCCAGGCGGAAAGTTCCTGGCCGTGGCTTACCTGGATGAGACGTTCGAGGTTCCATCCATGCCGCTTTTCAAGACCGAGCAGCAGATCATCGGTTGCCGCGGCAGCACCAAGCAGGATTTGATCGACGTCGTCGCGATTGGTGCGGACCGGGCAGGTGACCCCCGTGCTCGGCGCGTCCTATCCGCTCGACCAGATCGCAGGCCGCGGTCGCGCGGCTCGAGTCGGGCGACCTCGTGGGGCGCATCTGGCTCACCCGTCTCTGAGTAGTGGAGAGGGAAATGCTGGTATTCGTCGGAACATACACCGAACCGATCCTCTTCGGCACCGGGAAGGTGCTCCAGGGCAAAGGGCGAGGGGATCTATGCTTACCGTTTGGATCAATCGTCCGGTGGTCTGGCACTCGTCAGCAAGACGACCGGCATCACCAACCCGTCCTACCTGGCGTTCGATGCGACGCAGAAGTTCCTGTACGCCGTCAACGAATTGAAGGTGTACGAAGGCAAGCCGACCGGAACCGTCAGCGCGTTTGCCGTGGACCCGCAGACGGGCAAGCTCGAGTTCCTCAACAGGCAGACTCACGCACGGGACCGATCCCTGCCACGTCGTCGTGGACGAAGCAGCGGACATACGTATTCGTCGCCAACTTCATGAGCGGGAGCGTGTGCGTCCTGCCGGTGCGTGACGACGGCAGCCTGGGAGAAGCCTCGGACTTCATCCAGCATCAGGGGTCGAGTGTCGATCCGGCCCGCCAAAAGGGCCCTCATGCCCACTCGGTCACGCTCGATGCGGCAAACCGCTTCGCCTTCGTTCCCGATCTCGGGCTCGACAAGCTGATGGTCTATCGATTCGATCCGAAGCGGGGGAGGCTGGAAGCGAATGCGGTGCCTTGGATCAAGACGAAACCGGGAGCCGGTCCGCGCCACATCTCGTTCCACCCCGGCGGCAGGTTTGCGTATCTCATCAACGAGCTCGACTCGACGATGTCGGCGCTGTCGTACGACGGCAGGGCAGGGACCTTTGAACATCTGCAGACCGTTCCGACGCTCCCTGAAGGCTTCGGTGGCGAGAGCAGCTGCGCCGACATCCAGGTCTCTCCGTCGGGAGCTTCGTCTATGCATCGAACCGGGGCCACGACAGCATCGTGATCCACCGGATCGATCCGCGTACCGGGAAGCTAAGCTACGTTGGCCACGAGCAAACCCAGGGGAAGACTCCGCGCAGCTTCGGCATCGATCCCACCGGCAGGTTCCTGCTCGTCGCCAACCAGGATAGCGATTCGGTTGTGACCTTTCGCATCGATGCGGACAGTGGGAAGCTGCTGCCGACGGGCCATGTCGCGCAGGTCCCGACGCCCGTGTGCGTGAAATTCTCGACTGCGGGGTAAACTGGGGCGCGACTGACCGCGAGACGCTGCAACCGCGGTCAGCGGACTCTCCTGCTCTCCCTGGGAAGCAGTCCCTTCTTGCGCAAGAGTTCGCGAGCCAGGATCTGGCGTCGCGCCTTCGAGAGGCTCGGCATCCTCCTGCCCAGCCTCAGGTCGGTGTCCTCGAAGGCCTGGAACATCCGTTTTTCTGGTTCTCCCAGCTTGCTGTCCGGCGGAAGACCGAGCGCCTTGCGCATGTCGGCCCGCCGAAGCGCAACGATCGCACCGAACACGACGCCGAGCAGCGCGACGACGATGAAGGCCGTAATGACGATCGGCCACGTTAACAAGTCTGCCATTCCGCCTCCTTGCATGGAACCTGACTAGCGCCGCCCACCCGCGGCTTCGCGGGCAGCGCGCGCCGTGGGCTACTTCTTCGAGGAGGACCTTCTGCGCGGAACCTTCGCACCCGCCTTCCGGGCTTCCGAAAGTCCGATCGCGATGGCTTGCTTGCGGCTCTTCACCTTCGTTCCGCTCCGGCCGCTTCTCAGCTTGCCTTCCTTCAGCTCGTGCATTGCGCGCTTGACCTTGGATTGCGCCTTCTTGCCGTATTTGGCCATTGCTGCCTCCTTCGAGGGTTACCAGCGCGCCAGGCGGCCAAGCAGATAACCGGCGACCAGCGCGCCTGCGACTGTGGCGATCGGCCGGGCGCGTATCGACGAACAAGCGGCTTCGGTAACCTTCGTCTGCACTTGCTTCGCCTGCTCGACGGCCGAGCTTGCAACTTCCGCGGCACGGTCCACTGCACGATGCGCGGTGCCGCTCAGACGATCAACCTTGGCGCTGGCGCTCTCCCTGGCATTGTCGACGGCCTGGTGCGCGGTCTGCGCGGCGTTTTCGACCGTGGCGCTTGTCATCGGGTTGGACAGAGGGTTGGTACCGCCGAGCGACGTATTCGCGCCGAAGGTCGTGGATCGATCCATGACAAGATCCTTTCGAGAAATGTGTTGATGCGGAATTCGAGCGAACGCACTATGTCCGCAAGCGTACTTTGGCCGTTCCCTTGTTACCACGCAATCGGACATTTGCTGATTTTTTCGTAGGACAACGTCAGACCCCGTCTGATTGCAAGGAGGCACCAGCGATGTAGACTGGCTTTGTCTGGCAATCTGCGTTCAAAACTGCCAGTTGGATCACCAAGGACCCATTGCGCGGGCGGAGCCGTGTCCCTCGAAACTTCGGTTAAGAACGATCGCCGCCGCGCGCACGTGGCGTCGGGCGACGCGCAAGGCGAGTTCCGGTTTCGACGGCTGTTGGAAGGACTGCCGGCCGGGGCCTACACCTGCGACGCCGCGGGGCTGATCACCTACTTCAATCCGCAGGCGGTCGAGCTCTGGGGCCGCACGCCCAAGCTCAACCATTCCGACGATCGCTTCTGCGGGTCCTTCAAGCTTTTCTCGGCCGACGGCTCGCCCATCCGCCACGACCAATGCTGGATGGCGCTGGCGCTCCGCGGGAGCAAGGAATACAACGGGTACGAGATGCTGATCGAGCGGCCGGACGGAAATCGTGTAACCGTTCTCGCTCACGCGAATCCGTTTCTCGACGATTCGGGCAACCTCCTTGGTGCGGTCAATGTTCTCGTGGACATCACCGCGCGCAAGCGTGCGGAGGAATCATTGCGGGACGCTCATGACGAGCTCGCCCACAAGGTCGTCGAACGCACGGCCGAGCTCACCGAGCTTTCACATCATCTGATGGAAGCTGCGGAGGAGGAGAGAGCCAAGCTTGCCGGCGAACTCCACGACGAGATGGGCTCGCTTCTCACGGTGCTCTCCATGCGGCTTGGCCGGCTTGGCGTGCGGCTGCCGGCAACCGCCCCCGATCTGCTCGCCGAGCACGAGCAGCTGATCGATCTGGTCCGCAGCATGGTAGCCAGCCAGCGTCGGCTCGTCGAAAACCTGCGTCCGCTGCTTCTCGACAGCTTCGGGCTTGGCGTGGCGCTGAACCGTTACGTCGAAGACTGGAGCAGGAATACCGGTATTCCCGCCGACGTGGCCATCGCGCCTCCTCATGCCCAAACTGTCGGCAGGCGCCGGGCTGGCGCTCTTTCGGATTGCGCAGGAGTCGCTCGCCAATATTGCAAAATACGCGAATGGCACCCGGGCGCGAATCCGGGTAAGCAGCGAGCCCGGGCACGTTACGCTTTGGGTCGAGGACGACGGTGTCGGTATTCCACCGGGCGTCGTATCGCGCACTTCGTCACACGGCATACTCGGCATGCGCGAGCGCCTGCTGGAATTCGGAGGGCAGCTCCTCGTGGCGCCGGGGGAAGGCGGAATGGGCACTCGCGTGCGCGCGATCATGCCCGTGTAGAGGGCCGCCGATGGGTGGTTTGCTATAATTCGGCTGACGCGCCCGTAGCTCAGTTGGATTAGAGTACCTGGCTACGAACCAGGGGGTCGTGGGTTCAAATCCTGCCGGGCGCGCCAAGAATTCACTGGAGGTTGCAGCCAGTGCGCTGCGACCTCCTTGGGGGGAGCCAATGGGCCGGTATACGAAGCCCGCCGCCGCGGGCAGGCCGACCGTCGCGTACCTGCGGCGCGGGCCTCAACCGGATAAAGAGAACGTCGCGACGTGAAAATCCTTTACGTGGAAGACAACGACGACAATGTCTACGTTGTCAGACAGCGTCTTGGGCGCCTCGGATTTACGATCCTGGTGGCAACGGACGGAGAACAGGGTGTCGCAATGGCAGTAAGCGAGAAACCGGACCTCATCCTGATGGATCTCAGGCTGCCGGTGCTTGATGGCTGGGAAGCGACTCGCAGGTTGAAAGCAGGAGCGGAAACGAAAGATATCCCGGTGATCGCACTTTCAGCTCACGCGATGTCCGGCGATCGCGAGAAGGCACTGGAAGCCGGCTGCGAGGACTACGATATTAAGCCGATCGACTTCAATCGCCTGCGCGCGAAAATACAGGCCCTCCTTGCGCAGAAAGGAACGATATGAGCGAGAGTGAAGCGGGCCCGGCCGAAGCGGCAAAGAGAATTCTGTGCGTCGAGGACAGCGACGACAGCCTCTTCGTCCTGCACCGGCGCTTGACCCGCGCCGGATTCGACGTGAAGGTCTCGGCGAACGGCAAGGAAGCGGTCGAATGGGCGAAGCACCTGCTGCCCGATCTCATCGTGATGGATCTTAATCTTCCCGGTATCGACGGTTGGGAGGCGACGCGCCGTCTCAAGGCCCAGCAGGAAACAAAAGACATTCCGGTCATCGTGTTGACCGCACACACCTCGAAACGCAGCCATGACGACGCTGTTGCCGCCGGTTGTGACGACTACGACACGAAGCCGATCGATTTTCCAGGATTCCTCAGAAAAATTCAGGCACTCCTCAGCCGCCGCACCGGCGCGTGATGCAACTGCGGTGACCATGCCGGATTCGAGCGATGCAGGCTGACGCGAAGCTGCTCCTTGTCGATGACAATGAGGACAACCGCTACACGCTGACCCAGCGGCTCAAGCGTCTGGGCTACACGAATGTGGCAACCGCCGTTGACGGCCGTGAGGCGCTCTTGCGCTTGCGAGAAGGCGCGTACGACCTCGTCCTGCTCGACGTGATGATGCCCGAGATGAACGGCTACGAAGTCCTCGAGCAAATGAAAGCCGACGAATGCCTGCGCGACTTGCCGGTCATCATGATCTCGGCCCTCGATCAGGTAGACAGCGTCATTCGCTGCATCGAGCTCGGCGCCGAGGATTATCTTCCCAAGCCTTTCAACCCGACGCTCCTGCGCGCACGCGTCAGCGCGTGCTTGGAGAAAAAGCGCCTGCGCGACGAGGTACGCGCGAGCCTGAAACGACTCGAGCAAGAGCTCGACGCGGCGCGCCGCCTTCAGCTTGGCATGTTGCCAGGTGAATTTCCCGAATGGTCGCGGGACACACCCGTGCGAGTGCATGCGCTCATGGAACCTGCGCGGGAGGTCGGCGGCGATCTCTATGACTTTTTTTTCACGGCGCAAGGCGTATTTTGCTTCCTGGTCGCGGACGTATCAGGCAAGGGCGCCCCAGCCGCGATGTTCATGGCGCGCACGCGGAGCCTGGTGCGAATCGCGATTGAGCTCTTCCAGCATCTGGGTGCTCAAACATCGCCGCAAGATATCGCCGAAGCGGTCAACCGGGAGCTTTGTCAGGACAACCGCGAGCGTATGTTCGTCACGATGTTTCTCGGTTTCCTGGACACAGGGACTGGCGCGTTGGCGTATATCAATGCCGGGCATCCCTTGCCCTACCTCTTGCGGGCGGCCGGTGACATCGAGCGCGTCGAAGGCAAGCCGCTGGCGCCGCTCGGCGTGCGCGGCAGTACGGCCTACGAGGGCCGCTCGGTGACATTGGAGCGCGGAGACGCGGTATTCGTCTGCACGGATGGCGTCGCGGAGGCGATGAATTCGAGCGACGAGCTGTTCGGCGACTCACGACTCGTCGCCGATTTGCGCGCGGTGCGACTCGCTGCGCCCGGCACGATGGTGCAGAGCGTAAAGGAGCACATCGATCAATTTACCGGCGCCGCGCCGAAAGCTGACGATGTGACGATGCTGGCACTGCGCTGGGAACCGGCGTCCGTTCATTGAGGAGGTCGGTCGGTTTCTTCATACCGATCGCAACCAATTACGGTCGCGCTGAAGCTGGAGATGCGCGCTGGTCAATGGTCGTAGTGCAGGTGAACCTCGCAGCGGTCCCCCGAGGTGTGGCTGCTGATCCGATCCGCGCTGCGGCGGAGCAGATAACCTGCGAGAAGCCGCTCGCCATCCTCGTTCGCGACGATCTCGCGGGGCGTAGGTTTCTGCGCGGGGAGTGCCAGGGGCGTTCCGACGTAACGAATCCGGACTTCCAGATTGAACTCATCGAAACTCGTCTCAATCTCGACACCGCCGGGTGGGTCGCCAAGGACCTCGAGCACTTGCACCGCACCGAAGGTAGCGCGGCTCACGATGTCGCGGCGTGCAGCCCAACGCGCTCCTTGCTCCGAAAAAAACGCTCGACGGCTTCTCGATCAATTTGGCCGACTTTGAGCCGCAGCGATACCCGCTGACGCACGCCGATCCGCATGACGAGGTTCAAGAGGACGGCGCAAACGGTTCCGACCACCAGGGAGCTCCGAATACAGGCTGGAGGACCGCAGGCATGCCGGCAAATAAATCGTGGTAGACGTCGGCCATCACGGCCATCGCAAAAGAGGTTCCGATGACGATAGTCTTGCGCGAGTCGAGCATGCGCGCAGTCATCATCTGCAGGCCGTTCGTAAAAATGAACAGTGACGCGAAGAACAAAGACGCACCCATCACGGGTGGCGGCATCGTCGCGAAGGCGACTGCCACTGCCGGAACGAACGCCATCAGGGCATAGATGATCCCGATGGCATACACGATGGCACGGCTGGTGATGCCGGTGGCGCTGCAAAGCCCGGTGGATTGGCTGGAAGAGTTGACGCCAGGGACGCCCACGAGCCCGCAAAATACGGAAGCGAGGCCGAGCCCGGCAACTCCGCCGGACAGGGAACGCATGTTCGGACGCACCCAGTCGGCGTCATTCAGGCGCTGCGCCGTCGATACATCGCCCATTAGACGCAGCGTCGATGCGAGGGCTGCCACCAGAAACGGCGCAATCAGCAGGGCGTCAAATCGCCAGCTCACGTGCTGGAAACCTGGCACGCGCAGGATCTCCAGACCCTCGGGCGGAACGGCTACCGACATGTCGAACTCGCCAAGCATTGCGCTCGCGGCGAATCCGACCCCCATGCCAATTAGCGCGCAGAATAGCTTCGTGTAGCCTTTGGTCCAGATGTTCAGGACGATCATTGTCGTCAGCGCACTCCCGGCGATTGCGAGGTAAGCAGGTTGGATACCGCCTTGGCTGGTGATCCCAAGGCTATAACGCGCGCCGAGGAAAGCAAGCGACAGTCCGACCACGGCAATGACGAGACCCGCAATCTCTGGCGGAAACATTGGCCGCAGCCGCCGGAGCAACGGCGCAATTGCAATCTCAGCGAATCCGGCAACCATTGTCATGCCGAATACGAGCGCAAGACCGCCGTAGCGCAGAGCGAAAAGCGAAGGGCCGAAGATAAATCGCCGTATAGCAGGCCGGGCAAAGGAAGTTAGCGCCGCTGATCGGCGATCGGGCGGACAGCAGGACCGTAGCCGCTCCCAAGGCGAGCATCGACAGGGACACTACGTCGAGGAGCTGCTTGGGCGAGAGTCCCGCCTCGCGCGCGATGATGATCGGGTAAACCAGCGTGATTGCAATTACCCCGACGTGCTGCAGGGCGGACAGGAGGAGTATTAGCGGCGGAGGCGTTTCATCTGCGGCATAGACCAGTCCCGCCGGGCGAGTCATGTCGAATGTCCGGCCGGGAGCGGTTAGCCGAGCCGCGCTAGCGCTTCTTCGCGCGAACCGTGGATCGTGAAAGCATCAAGCAGCCCGCCCATCTCGAACAGCTCGCGCACCTGGCCGAGGACGCTGCAAAGAACGAAACGGGCCGTATTGCGTTCCGCCACGTCCGTCGCGACCAGTAGCGCACGAAAAGCGGCGCTGGTTAGATATATCACCTCGCTAAAGTCCACCAGGATAGCCTTCTCTCCGGATGAGAGTAGGCTGTTCAGGCGCGTCATGAGTTGTTCGGCGTTGGCGCTATCGATGCGGCCGGCGAGCGCTACTACACATATCATTCCGGCGCGGGATTCCGCGATATTCAGAGAATTACCGGCCATCGAATCCCCCCTCCGGTGGCGCGCACCCCGCGTAACGCTTCGTCAGGATAATGTGATTTTCGCCGTCGGCTCGAACGTATTCGATGCCATCGATGAGGTTGCGGGTTATATGAATTCCCACGCCGCCGGGCCGCGGCCTGCGGCCCTTAGGGGGCTGCACGGGCGGCGGCACAGTTAACGGGTCGAATGCTTGTCCGTCATCGACAATCTCGATTTCGACGGCACCGCGGTGTGCTGTCAAGCAAATGGTGAGTTCGTGTGAGCCGCCCTCGGGCCAGGCATACTTGATAATATTGCTGACGATCTCATCGAGAGCAACCTGGAGTTGCACGAGCGCCTTGTCCGGAACGCCGTTGTCTGCGCCGAAACGCTTGAGAGTCTCGCTTGCAACCGGCAGCGCGGCCAGTTCGTTTGGAATGGCGATACGCATCGCCTGTTCGCGAAATGACGCCATATGTGGTCTGCCGATGTGGATTATGCAGTAGCAGGGCAGAGGCCGCAAAGATGAACCATTTCTCGGCCGACCCGATCTCCCAGGGGGGCGCACGATTCAGGGTGCGATATGATCTGGATGGATAAGCGCGGTGCCTAGCAGACGTTGACGTGGGATGGTTCGCCGAATGCACAAGATCGATACCAAACGAATGGTTGCAGTGCTCGCTGGCGGGATTGTGGCCACGTTGCTCGCCGGCTCACTGGCCTTTGCCCAGCAGAAGCCGGCAGTGGCGCCTCCGCCGGCGGTCGCGGAAGTCGGATCGGACGGCGTGCAGCGCGCAAGCATCACGCTGGACAGCTACTCCTTCGCACCCCAGCATCTGATCGTCCAGGCGGACAAGCCGGTGGAACTGACGCTCATCAGCGTGACGACCCTGGTTCCTCACAACCTGACGCTCAAGGAGCCGGCCGCCGGGCTCTCTATCGCGCAGGAGGTCGGTCCTGGCCAGACGGCAAAGGTCACTTTCACGCCGACCAAGCCTGGCACTTACCCGTTCTACTGCGACAAGAAGTTACCCTTTTTTCCGAGCCACCGTGAGCAAGGCATGGAGGGCCGCCTCGAGGTTCGCCCCTAGCCTGGCGGTTGGGGGGAGCCGGGCGCGCTTGACCTGTGTCAAACCATGGTAACGGCAGGCGTTCTTCAACCAGATCGCCCGCGTATCCTGCGGGTCGTGCCGACGCCATGACGTGGCGGCCGCGGCCTTTCTACGGTATAGGTGAGCCATGAACACATCACGTCTCGCATTGCTGTCGACGCTTGCCATCCTGCTCCTGCTGGGCGGTTGCGCGACGCGACCGGTCAACCCGCCGATCACCCACGCCGACCTCAATACCGGGTACACCTTCCAGACGCGCCAGAAGCACTTCAAGAACTGACAAGGAAAACCTCATCATCCTCGCCTTCTCCGGCGGCGGCACCCGCGCGGCCGCGTTCTCCTACGGAGTTCTGGAGTTCCTCCGGAATAACGAGGTCGTCGCACCGAACGGGGCCAGGATTCGCCTGATCGACGCCGTCAATATCATCACCGGCGTGTCGGGGGGCAGCTTCACTGCATTGGCCTATGGCCTTTACGGCGACAAGATGTTCGCCGACTACGAACAACGCTTCCTCAAGCGCGACGTTCAGGGCGAGCTCGTCGCCCGTGCCTTGAATCCGGGCAACTGGGGAAGCTGTCGTCGACGGCCTGGGGTCGTTCGGAACTGGCGGCCGAGTTGTATGACGAGATCCTGTTCAACAATGCGACCTTCGGCGACCTCGATCGCGGCGACGGACCGTTCATCCTGGTGTCGACCACGGATATCTCGACCGGCGGCCGGGTGGTCTTCAACCAGGGCATCTTCAACGTGCTCTGCTCGGATCTCAACGCCGTGAAGCTGTCCCGCGCGGCCGCCGCCTCATCCGCCGTGCCCGTCGTGCTCTCGCCGGTCACGATCAACAACTATGGCGGCACCTGCAACTAACGTGCTGCCGCCCTGGGTAAAGCTATTTAAGGGTCCGCGAATCCGCCGCGGCCCGCGGCTCGGGCCATACGCGAGCTGAAGGACGTCGACATCTACAACGACAGCGTTCATCACCCGTATATCCATCTCGTGGACGGCGGCGTGTCCGACAATCTGGGCATGCGCGGCGTGATCGATGCGCTGAACTTCCTCGAAGCCCTGCACGACGCGGGCCTGCCGTCACCGCTCGACCACGTGCGCAGGATCATCGTCTTCGTCGTCAATTCGCTGTCCTCGCCTCCAACCAACTGGGACGAATCGGAGGAGCCACCCGGCACGGTGGACGTGCTGCTGAAGGCCACCGGCATTCCGATCGACCACTATTCCTACGAGGCGATCGAGCTGGTGAAGGACATCTAGGCGCGGTGGCGAGAGGAGCGGCGGCTCCGGGACTTGGCCGGGTGTTCCACCAACAAGGACTCGCCGGTCTGCGCCGCGGTACCCCCTCCGGACGCGGAGATCTACGCCATCGACGTGTCGTTTGCGCAGCTCAAGGACAAGGCGGAGCGCGATTACCTGAATCTGCAGCCGACGTCCTTCGTCCTGCCGGCCGAGGCGGTCGACCGCCTGCGCGCCGCGGCGGGGAAGATCATCCTCGCGTCGCCCGAATTCCAGCGGCTGCTGAAGGACGTCGGCGCGAAAGTCGTTGCCGTCCATCCGCCGGCGCAGCGCGGCAGCGGCCGCCGGAATTCTTCGGCCGCGCAATAGGGCAGCCGATGCACAGATTCGCTGCACCGGGTGGCGCAGTCGATCGAGCGTCTCACGTTAACACAACCTTTGGAGACAAGATGAAATCCCATATGAAACGAATTCTGCTGCCGGCACTCGTGGTCGCGGCGCTGGGTACCGGGTATCGCGCAAGGCAAGGAATGCAAGGGCGTCAACTTCCCCGACCAGGCCCAGGTCGAGGGCAGCAATCTGACGCTCAACGGTCTTGGCCTGCGCCAGGCGACGGCGTTCAAGGTCAATGTCTACGTTGCCGCGCTGTATGTGGCCAAGACCTCGAGCGACCCGAATGCCCTGCTTGGATCGATACACCGAGCGAACTGATCCTCCAGTTCGTGCGCAACGTCGGCGCCGACGACCTTCGGAAGGGATGGAGCGAAGGATTCGAGAAGAATTCCAAGGACCAACTGCCGGCGCTGAAGGACCGCATCGCGATGCTCAACGGCTGGATGGCGGACGTCAAAACCGGCGAGCGGCTGACCTTTATTCAAAAACCGGGCGCAGGCGTTTCGGTGAATGTGAACGGCACGGTGAAGGGCACCATCAAGGGCGATGACTTTTCCAAGGCGTTCCTCTCGATCTGGCTCGGCGCCGATCCGCCGAATCCGGAAATCAAGGCCGGGTTGCTTGGCGGCGCCTGCAGTTAGTGAGATTCGGTCATCGCTCATGGGGCATGTGAGCTCGATCGCAATCGGACTGATCGTGTTCGTCTGCGTCTTCGGCGGCGCGCTGCTCGGCCTGTTCCTTCGCACTGTCCTGCCCAAACAGCACCTGAGCGAGGAGTCGAAGGATGTGGTGAAGCTGGTGACGGGCCTGGTTGCCACACTCGCCGCGCTGGTTCTCGGCCTGCTGGTTGCCTCGGCCAAGAACTCGTTCGACACGGTGAACGAAGGGTTCAGGCAATCTGCCGCCAAGGTCATCCTTCTGGACCGTACCCTGGCACAATACGGACCGGAGACCAAAGAGATCCGCGAAGGGCTTAAGAGGAGTTTCGCTGCACGGGTCGAGCAACTCTTTTCCAAAGACCCTTCCAAGCACGCGGCGCTGGGTGCATCGCAGGGAACGGCGGCGATAGAGGGGTTTGAGCAGCGGCTGCGGACACTCTCGCCGCAAAACGACGCCCAGCGCTCGCTCCAGTCGCGCGCCCTGGATCTCACCGACGCTGTGGCGCAGGGACGCTGGCTGGCGATCGAACAGGAGGAGAACACGATCCCGACGCCTTTCCTGGTCGTGCTCGTGTTCTGGCTCGCCGCCATGTTCGCGAGCTTCGGCCTGTTCGCGCCCCGCAACGCGATCGCAATCGCCGTGCTGTTCTTTGGCGCGTTGTCACTCGCGGCGGCGATCTTCCTGATCGAGGAGCTGAACCACCCGATCGAAGGCTTCATCACCGTCTCGAGGGCTCCGATGGACAGGGCGCTTGGCTTTCTCGGACAGTAGCGGTGATCTTTGGACGAGCATTGCATTGCAATGCTCGCCGCCTGCGTGCTTACAGGGGTCGCATTTCCGGCGTTTGCGCAGGACATCGAGCCGCGCGCCTATTCCAATGCCCCGATCGGCGTCAACTTTCTGATCGCGGGCTACGTCTACACGAGGGGCGGGCTGGCTTTCGGTTCATCAGTTCCCATCACCAATCCCAACCTCAATACGTCGAATGCCGTCGTTGCATACGCGACAGTGCTGGACTTGTGGGGAATGTCGGCCAAGTTCGATGCGACCGTGCCGTATACCTGGCTTTCGGGAACGGCCGACTACAAGGGACAAACGGTACAGCGGACCGTCGATGGTTTTGCCAATTCCGCGTTTCGGCTGTCGGTTAATCTCTACGGCGCGCCCGCGCTCACGCTGAAGGAGTTCGCCGATTGGGAGCAGGATCTGATCATCGGCGCCAGCTTTCGGGTGGTTGCGCCCTGGAGCCAATACGACGACAGCAAGCTCGTCAACATCGGCACCAATCGCTGGTCCTTCAAACCGGAGGTCGGGATCTCAAGGCAATCGGACCCTGGACGCTGGAAGGCCGAGCAGCGGTAACGATCTCCACCGACAACAACGATTTTTTCGGTGGCAATACGCTTTCGCAGGATCCGCTCTATTCGCTGCAGGGACACGTGATCTATGGCTTTCGCTCGGGGATCTGGGCTTCGCTGGATGCCACGTACTTCACCGGCGGCCGGACAACCGTCAATGGCGTGCTGAACAGCGATCTTCAGCAGAACTGGCGCCTCGGGGGGACCCTGGCGTTTCCGGTGGACCGGTTGAATTCGATCAAGTTCTACGCCAGCAACGGCGTGTCGGCACGCACCGGCAACAACTACGACCTGATCGGCGTAGCGTGGCAATACCGCTTTGGCGGTGGATTGTGAGGCGCAGCGGTTGCTGAACTGACCAAGGGCGCCGATCATGCTGCTGTTTGAGCAATACGAACGGTTGAGGTGTACACGACAATAAACAATAC